>NZ_RBZP01000034.1 GCF_003628505.1 Oceanobacillus halophilus
GAAAATTATTTAGAAAAACAAAAAAGAGAAAAAGCTAACAAAAATTAATGATTTGTATTCATTATTTTTTGTTAGCTTGATGGCTATGGAACCTGTCCCCATGTCCCGCATTTTTCCTTATGTTTATTCTATTCTATAGTGGGAATAGATAACTAATAATAGATTGTTGATTGTCATCTATTTGGTAAGGCAAGTAGAATAGAATTCCAACCAAAAGAGGAGGATTTACATGAGTAACATACTTTTTACTTCTGTTGCTACAGCAAAAAATGGACGAGATGGTCATGTGAAATCAGAGGATGGGTTAATTGATTTGGATCTAGTTAATCCAATTGGAGATAAATCTGGAAAAGGTTCCAATCCTGAGCAACTGTTTGCTGCAGGATATGCAGCTTGTTATGATGGTGCCTTAAACCACGTGGCTAAGGAGAAGAAGACACCGATTATTTCGGAAACGACGGCTGAAGTAAATTTCCTGAAAGACGAAGAAGATGGTGGTTTTAAAATTGGCGTTACGCTTAACATTAAAATCGAAGGAGTAAGCCCAGAAGAAGCAGAAGAACTAGCAGAAGCAGCTCACCAATTTTGTCCGTATTCCAAAGCGACAAGAGGAAATATAGAAGTAGTTTTAAAACCAAAAGTAGTGAAGAATGAACCATCTTAAAATAATAAAGGTAAGTCTCCAGCTTCAATGAAGTGGGACTTACCTTTTTTGCTTATACTCACTTATGGTATTCTTTCTCCGTGCCACTATTAAATTGTATCTCCAGTTCGATATTTTTGGCATCTTCTGGTATGTTAAATGCCTCTATAACCGTATTTAATACTTCATCGTCTGGTGTATCTTCATCAAAGGTAAAGGAAGAAAATAGTTGGTCTAATTCTTCCATCGCTGCATCACCATGTAAATCAATTTCTTGTGACTGATCGCGATAGGATGCTTCGATTTTCTCATTTTGTTCCTTTTCATACTCAACATCAAGCGCATCATTTGTATCTGTATAATCTGCTTCCAGTTCAAAATTCGTAAAACTATATCCGGTATTTGTGCCATTATCTGTATTTTCGTTCGCGGTGTTTGTATTGGTTTCTTCTGCTTGTTGCTGTTCTTCTTCTGTCGTGTTTTGTGGTGGATTGTCGACATCATCATTGTCACCACAAGCAATTAGTATTAAAGGTAAAATCATGAAAATTCCTATCCAGATTAGGCTTTTTTTCATCCTGCTATATCTCCTTTATGTTTAGTTAGTTTTATTATTTCCGGATGACATGCAGAATAAACAACACGACCGAGTGATGTTTCAGAAAAGACCCTCCATTTTGCATGATGAGGGCTTTCTAACATACAATTAAGCTATGCTAAGTATATTGTAAAAATGGAGGAGAATGCGAATGATGAATATTCTTGTAACACTAAACTCCAATTATATCAATCCTCTCAAAGTAATGTTAAAATCACTGTTTCTGAATAATTCGAAACAAAATTTCTGTATTTATTTAATGCATTCCACTATTAAAGACAATGAACTTGACATGCTGCAGAAATATATTCAAAAAAATGGACATGATTTGCAAGTTATATCGGTAGATAATGATTATTTTTCCGATGCACCAGTCTTGAAACACTATTCCAAAGAAATGTATTATCGGCTTTTGGCATTTCGGTTCTTGCCGGAAGACTTGGATCGAATCTTGTATTTGGATCCAGATATTCTAGTTATTAATAAAAATTCAGACCCTATATGAAATGGAGCTATCTGGGTATCTTTATGCGGCAGCATATCATGACAGGGCATCGGTGAAGGAACTGAATAAGTTGCGGTTGAAGGATTATGAAATACAAGCTTACTATAATTCAGGTGTATTAATGATGAATTTAGAGGAGCAGCGTAAGAAAATAAAAGAGAAGGAAATTTATGCTTTCGTCGAAAAAAATAAGAAACGCCTCATTCTTCCAGATCAGGATGTCATTAATGGGTTGTATTCTAAGGATATTAAAGATATAAATGAGCTCATTTACAATTTCGATGCGAGATTTTATTATTACTATAAGTTAGTCAATAAAAATCGAATCGATATGGATTTTGTTATCAATCAAACTGCTATTATTCATTTTTGCGGAAAGAAGAAACCGTGGTTAAAAAACTATTCTGGCAAGTTTCATTCCTTGTACAAACACTATGAAAGATTGGCTAAAAATTGATAGAGGAAAAGGCAAGAGACGCTGGTTATCTAAAAGGCTCTTTTCGTATCGTTTGTTGCTTTTTGAAGTTTTACAGTTGATAGGAATTGTTGATTTTAAAAAGTTTTTATTAAGAATGGTTCTTTATATCTGCTACGGAAATACACTACGCTTTATGCGGGCGACTGGTGAGCCTTTCTTGACCTGCAGGAAAAGCACGTGTCCGAAGACCCCGCAGGAAGGTTTCTACTTGATTAATCTTCTATGGATTAAAGTAATCTTTTAGAGAAGAGCCTTCTAAAATTAAAAAATAAAAGCTTGCAGATGGGTTTAATCTGCAAGCTTTATTCGTAAAGGAAAACTATCTATATATCAATATCCGTACGTCCAGTCAATCGTATCTTCATACCAAACGACCTTCTCAATGGGATGTAAATGAACTTCTTTGTTATTAATGGTGCACTCAATTTCCTCTGAATCTTCTTGGGCCACTAACTGATTATACACCTCATGCTCCACGTTTTCTAATACGGTAACCGTATGATCTTTATTGATTAATAATGCTGTACCTGTCATTCCTTCGCACCTTCCTTGGAAGAATTATTATTTAATTCAGTTCCAGTATAACGCTAATTCTTATAATGAACAGAGCTATGTGCAAGATTTTACAAATTATTCATATTCTGTTAATAAAATTTGTAACAAATTACCATTGTCTCTTTAAGATTCTTTCTTTGATATAAAATGAAGTACTACTTACAATTAAGTAAGAAACATTGCCTTGGTCATATTTGAGGCACATGATTTCATATATTGGACAATGACTTTATTGATAAGGTAAGGTGAATTACCATAAAAAATATAAAGAAATTTATTTTCGTCGTTTTAGGATTTCTTTCGTTTGGGATTGGTGTAGCTGGTGTCGTACTCCCCGTACTGCCAGGTGGACCGTTTTTCTTGTTTGCTGCCTATTGCTTTGCCAGAAGTTCCGAACGAGTGGACAACTGGTTCAAGCGTACGTCTTTTTATATGATATATGTCGTACGTCTGAAGGAAAACAAGGGCATGACAAGAAAAGAAAAAATTCGGATCAATTTGATTGCGGATGCCTTTATTCTATTTTCGGTCCTATATGTAGATATACTTTTCGTCAGATTGCTGATGATTGCGTTATGTGTTATTAAACACTACTACTTTATCAGGAAAATTCCAACGGTTACTCCCGAACAGTACGAAACTATTAAATCCGAGCTAATTCAACGACAAAAAACAACCCCGACAAGCTCAACTTGAAGATGCTGGTCGGGGTTGTTTAATTTAGTTGGATTAGAATCTTTTCTGGTATACTAAACTAAATCTCCATTCGAACGGAAGTGAAAAAGATGAAATATGGACATATCGTATCTGGCAAACTAAATCGAAAGGTAAATCGTTTTATAGCAGAAGTCTTTATCGAAGGTGTCATGGAGGAAGTGCATATTAAAAACACCGGTCGTTTGATAGAATTACTCGTGCCAGGTGCAGAAGTTCTGCTGGAAGAAAGCAATAATCCAAAACGCAAAACCAAATACTCGCTTATTGCAGTATGGAAAAATGGAAGGCTAGTCAATATCGATTCCCAGGTACCAAATCCCGTTGCATTTGACGCGGTGAAGGATGGAAAGCTGCAGGAGATAGGGCAAGTGGAACGAATTAAGAGAGAAGTAACCTATGGGAATTCTCGAATGGATCTCTATTATGAAAAGAAAGAAGAGAGAGGTTTTATCGAAGTGAAGGGGGTAACATTAGAGAAAGACGGTTTGGCGATGTTCCCAGATGCACCAACCAAAAGAGGCAAGAAGCACGTATTAGAATTGGCTGCCGCGGTAAAAGAGGGGTACAAAGCAATGATTCTGTTTATTATTCAGATGAAGGGTTGTCATAGCTTCACCCCACATGTGGAGATGGATCAGGAGTTTGCACGTGCATTACATCATGCCTATAAGCAAGGTGTACAGATATTAGCTTATGATACGGTTGTAACGGAGGATGAGATTGTATTAGGCGAAGCGATTCCAGTAATCTGGGGAGATGGCTTTAATGGAGAGGGATACATGTGATTAACTATGAAAAACAATTAAAAGAAATGATGAAACATGATACTAATATATTCTCTATTCTTAAAGCGGTCGAGAAATTAAACGTAAACGATGCTTGGGGTTTGTGCGGGACTTATTCGAAATAAAGTCTGGGATTGTTTACATCATACAAAAACACCTATCAATGATATTGATGTTATATACTTTGATACCTCGGACACTTCTTTGGAAACGGAAAAGCAATTAGAAACAGAATTAGCGAGGTTCCTTCCCAATCAGCCTTGGTCAGTGAAAAATCAAGCCCGTATGCATTTGAAAAGTGGGTTTGATCCTTTTACTTCATCCTATGATGGTGTTGCGCATTTTCCAGAAATTCCAACTGCGATAGCTGTAAGATTGTGTAATAATGAGCTTGAAATAATGGCTCCTTATGGACTACAGGATTTGTTTGAGATGAAGGTGAAGCCCACACCATTTTATCAAAAGAATACCCAATTTTATTCCATATATGTTGAACGTATAAAAAAGAAAAAATGGGATGAAATCTGGAGAAATTTATCTATAGAATCTTAGTTGTTGTATTACATAAATGCTCTGTTTTGGAGTTTAAAATATAAAATAACCATTCTTTTAGCAGTCCGATTAACATATAAACGGACTGCTTATTTATCACGGTTTCTAAAACGCCCTGCATTAATTTGCGAAAAAAATACAAGTACAGTGGATGAGTAAGTTTGATTAATAATATAATTGTGCTAACGGGCAGGATAATTGAGATTGAAAAGAAAGGGATTCACAAAAAGAAGGAGGTATTAAAGGTGGACTTATTACTCTGGATAACTATTGGTTTCATAGTAATCGGATTTGTCGTTCTCACTTCTATGAAAAAAGGTATGGAAAGTAAGCTCGCTTTTATAACAGCAAATATGGAAGGCGAGGAAAGTTCAACAAAAGTTAAATCCATAATTTGGTGGATAGTGAGTACCACAGCTTGGGGAATATTGAGTATGATTCTTATTATTTTGTGGTTTCATAATCACTTTGGATAACTGTTTTATATATACTTAAACAAACAGGTGCATTAGTCTAACAATACCATGTTAAATAGAACGCTTGGATAACTTAATATCGAAGCGATTTCTTGAACATAAACAGAATCTATTCGAAAGCGCATTTTATTAGACAATAATCTTCAATACTCCACAGAAGCTCCTGATAAACGTTTTACACCACGAATTTTAGCAATCTCTTCAACTAATTGATGCATTGCTAAATTTTTTTGCTTGGCTTCAATCATCATATCGAAGTCCTGATTTAACTCCTTTGCTATCTTTAAGAAAGGTTGTACAAATACCAAATCAACATAATCTGCATGAGAACGAAAAGCATCTGCCCCCTTAGGGGAGGAAATATGAACTTTGGGAACGAGGTCACGATGTTTCCAAGTGTTAAAGATTCTTTCCAAGTAATCTTCCAGTTCAACCTCACCTTTATTTGCCATGTAATGATGATAATCCAAAATCATCGGAATTTTTTCCTTCTCACAGGCCTTTAACGTTTCCTCTATATTGTAGGTTTTATCATCATTTTCAAGGGTCATATAATACTGCACTTCGTTGGGGAGCTGCTTTAAGTTTTCGTGAAAGCGTTCTAAGGTTTTTTCTTTATTGCCATATGCACCACCGACATGAATATTCATGATGGATGTATCGAGAATTCCCATCGCCTCTAGCATCTGGTAATGATACTGCATATCCTCCACCGCATTCATTGTGACCTCTTCTCTAGGGCTAGTAAAGAGTGTGTATTGCCCTGGATGGAAACTCGTTCGGATGTTATATTTTTTCACCAATCTCCCTAACTCTTTCCACTCCTTCTTAAACGGTGTCACAAAATCCCAACGTGCTTCAGGATGTGTAGCAAGAGGGACAAGCATGCTCGAAAAACGGTAAAGTTCTATCTCATGAGCGATATTATAGCAAAGGATTCGCTTCGTATGATGTAAATTTTTCGCAGTGACAGATTTCAGCGTGTCCAAGCGCTCACTCTTAGGAAGCTTGGAATATCGCGCAAAGGTTAATGTCTTCGAAGGACTCGCATCCCATAAACCAAGCGCATTAGCAACATAACCGAACCGAATCTTCATGTAAGACTCTCCTGACCTTATGTATTACGAAATGAATATGTTTATATTTTGTTAATGAGGGTTTTTTTATGCAGGATGAGGAGATATCTGATGTCTGTTAGAGAAATAGTGAGCGGCTATAAAATAGTTGAACGCTATAAAGCCGGAGGAGCGCCTATAAAAGAGAAGGAGCGCCTATAAAAGAGAAGGAGCGCCTATAAAAGAGAAGGAGCGCCTATAAAAGAGAAGGAGCGCCTATAAAAGAGAAGGAGCGCCTATAAAATCGGAGGAACGCCTATAAAATCGGAGGAACGCCTATAAAATCGGAGGAACGCCTATAAAAGAGAAGGAGCGCCTATAAAATCGGAGGAACGCCTATAAAACGAGAGGAACGCCTATAAAATCGGAGGAACGCCTATAAAACGAGAGGAACGCCTATAAAATGAGAGGAACGCCTATAAAACGAGAGGAGCGCCTATAAAAGAGAAGGAGCGCCTATAAAAGGGGAGGAGCGCCTATAAAAGAGAAGGAGCGCCTATAAAACGAGAGGAACGCCTATAAAACGAGAGGAGCGCCTATAAAAGAGAAGGAGCGCCTATAAAACGAGAGGAGCGCCTATATAAAGAGAGGAACGCCTATAAAACGAGAGGAGCGCCTATAAAACGAGAGGAGCGCCTATAAAAGAGGAGGAGCGCCTATAAAAGAGAAGGAGCGCCTATAAAAGGGGAGGAGCGCCTATAAAACGAGAGGAGCGCCTATAAAATCGGAGGAGCGCCTATAAAACGAGAGGAACGCCTATAAAAGAAAAAGAGCGCCCATAAAACTAGCTGAGCGCTCATAAAATCCTGCCAACCAAACCCAACAAAACAAAAAACAAATCATTTTTCCAATCGGTTTCCCAGTGGTTTTGTGCGTTCCCATGCACTTCCTATTTGTAGCAATTGTTTTTCGGAAAGGTGATTTCCGATGAATTGCATGCCAACTGGAAGTCCTGAACGATCGATTCCCATTGGGACGGATATAGCTGGTGTTCCGGTTAGGTTTACGGGGGAGGTAAATGGTAATGTTCTTTTCACAACCCCTAAATTTTGTTCGAGCCAATTCTTGCTGTATGCAGGGGTAGTGATGGGGATGGTTGGACCGAGTAAGACATCGACCTCAAGGAATGCTTGTTGAAATGCTTTGACTATTTTTCTTCTTGCTTGTTGAGCTTGAATATATTGTGGTGTGTTGGTTAACGTTCCAGTCAGGAAGAAAGTACGGATATCTGCAGAGTAATACTCTGGATAGGTTTGTAACCATTTATGATGGTACGCAGATGCTTCTCCAGTAACCGTTGCATAGCTAGAAAATGTGGCCATAGATAGTTCTGGTATATCTATTACTCTAACTTGTGCTCCTAGATATTTTAAGTTTTCTATAGCTTTTGTAAATAGTCTTTCCACGTCTGGGTCGAGGTCCTGTAAATAGTAGGTTGGAATTCCGATTTTAATTCCTTTTATTCCGGTATATAAACTTTCCCCATAATCAAGAATGGATGTTTCAAGGCTTGCAGGGTCACTCGGGTCATAGCCCGCCATGTATGTTAACATCAATGCTAAATCGGAGACGGATCGTGCCATTGGTCCTGCTGTATCTAATGACATTGCTGTTGGAAAAACACCATGTGTGCTAACGAGTCCATATGTTGGCTTTAGTCCGTAGATGCCACACATGCTAGCTGGTAAGCGTATAGAACCAAATGTATCTGTCCCTGTCGCTAG
This sequence comes from Oceanobacillus halophilus, assembly GCF_003628505.1. Taxonomy (GTDB): domain Bacteria; phylum Bacillota; class Bacilli; order Bacillales; family Amphibacillaceae; genus Oceanobacillus; species Oceanobacillus halophilus. The sequence continues at coordinate 8,149 of NZ_RBZP01000034.1, forward strand.
CGTTGTGAGTCCAGAAGCGAGAGAGGAAGCTGCACCACTGCTAGAACCTCCTGGCATATATTGGATATTCCAAGGGTTCAACGTGTTCCCAAAATAAGGATTGGTACCAGTTGATCCTGCCGCGAGTTCATGCATATTCTGTTTTCCTAACATGATCCCCCCTGCGTTCAAAAGTTTATCAACAGTTGTCGCATTCTTATCCGGAATAAAATTTGCAAGCAGTTTGGAACCAACGGTAGTTCGGATTCCTTTTGTGTAAAAATTGTCTTTTACACCAATTGGAATCCCGTGGAGCGGTCCTTTGTAGCCACCGTTCATAATGATTGTTTCTGCTTCTTTCGCTTGCCTCATCGCTAAATCTGGAAGCGGTGTAATATACGTACGCAGAGTAGGGTCGAATTGAGTTATTCGATTTAATAGATGTTCTGTCAATTCTACTGGTGATAGTTGTCTTGACTGTATAAATGGGGCGAGCTCTGAAGCTGTTAAGAATGATAAATCTGTCATCGTATTAAACCCTTATCAACAATCGTAATCGGTACTTCGTCATGTAAGTGTGGAAATGCTTCGAGTGCAAGTTGGGCTTGTTGTATCGTGTGTAACATATCTTGTATATATGGAATGTCAGCCTCATAAATTGGTAAATTTTGGACATATAATCCTTGTTTTATAAAATTTATATTACACATCTAAATGCCTCCTTGTATGGGTGATAGTACTATATATGTAGGCAAAAACAGAATGTGCATCATACGACCTTTACAAATTCCCGTAATTTTTTACATAAACAAAAAAAGGAAGCATAAAATATAAGTGGTAATTTTTATAAAAATAAGGATGGGTGATCATATGGACGATAAGTCATCAGGAAACCAAAGGCCTATTAACAAAGATCGGAAACAACAGCAATTAGATCAATATCGAATACAAAATACAGGCAAGCCAATGACGACAAATGAGGGGAAAAAGAAATCCCAAGATATCGATCAATTAAAAGCGGGTATTCGCGGACCTTCATTACGACAAGATTACGAGTTCTTTCAAAAAATGTCTCACTTTAACCATGAAGAAATACCGGAGAGAGTGGTTCACGCACGGGGCTACAGTGCACATGGGGAGTTTGAATGTTATCAATCCATGAAACATGTGACAAAAGCAAACTTTTTAGGAGAAGCAGGTAAAAAGACGCCGTTAACCATTCGCTTTTCTACGGTACAGGGGCCAAAAGGTTCTTATGATACGGCTAGGGATTTGCGTTGTCAGGGTGTGAAGTTGTATACAGAAGAGGGAAATCTGGATTTGACAACGATAGCTATGCCTGTGTTAATCAACCAGGATGCGATGAAGTTCCCAGATGCGATGCATGCGTATCAATCGAAGCAGGATGACGATATTCCAACAGCTACCGGTGCACACGACCATTTTTGGGATTATGTAGCAAGTAATCCGGAGTCTCTTCATATGGTGACATGGATTATGTCAGATCGTGGTATTTTAAGAAGTTATCGAATGATGGAATCATGGTCCATTAATACGTACTTATTTGTGAATGATCAAGGCAAAGCAACATTTATGCGCTACGTTTGGAAGCCCGTTCTAGGTGTGCATTCCCTTCTTCAGGATGAGGCAATTAAGCTAGGAGGAATTGACCCTGACTTTCATCGGAAAGATTTGCGAGAGGCAATAGACAATGGATTTTATCCTGAATACGAATTAGGAGTCCAGCTCATTCCATTAGAAGACGAATTTAAATATGACTTTGATGTGTTGGATCCATCTAAGTTTTGGCCAGAAGAGCTTATCCCAGTACAAATCATTGGAAAGATGACATTAAATAGGAATATTCAAAATTACTTTACGGAATCGGAACAAGTTGCATTCAACCCTGCAAACGTGGTTCCTGGAATTGATTTTTCGAATGATCCTGTCTTGCAGGGAAGATTAATGGCTTACCGAGATACACAACAACATCGACTAGGCAGTGCTAACTATGATCAGTTGCCAATTAACCGACCGCTCTGTCCATTCCATAATAATACCCGGCGTGGGTATATGCGTCATCGAATTGATGTGGATGAAGTAGACTATCATCAAAATTCATTAGCAAATAACACGCCATATACAACACCGCCAGAACAAGGTGGTTATGAATACTATCCGAAAAAAGTGGAAGGGCATGTGATACGGGCGAGAAGTGATTCGTTCAAGGATTACTTTTCACAAGTGAGAATCTTTTGGAATAGTTTAACACCTGTAGAGAAACAGCATACGATTGAAGCATTTAGTTATCAGCTTGGAAAAGTACTAAGTGAATCCGTCCGTCAGCAAAATGTCAATTTATTGGTTAAGGTAGACAAGGAATTAGCTACAGTGGTTGCGGATAACATTGGTGTCGCGCGTCCTAGCGGAACTCATGTGCCAGTATCAACAAGTTATTCTTCTTTAAGCCAGTACACGACTCCGAAATATGCAGCCACACAAAAAGTAGGAGTGCTCATTGGAGATGGCTTTAATACCAGTGAGGTGAACCAAGTCCTACAAATGTTGAGGCAGTCAGGTGTTTTCTTTACCATTGTAAGTGGACGTCTTGGTACGGTGACAGGAAATGATGGAACAAAACTGAAAGTAAATCAAACATTCCTTACATCTAGTCCCTATTTATTTGATTCACTATATATCGTTGGGGGAAGTACGGATAATCATGCAGCAAATACAATGAATATATTAGATTTCTTCCAAGTTGCGTATAGGCACTATAAACCTATCGGGGTTGCTTCCACTGGTCAGTCATTTGTTCAGACGGCTCAGAGTAATAATTTAGCTGGCGTTGTATTTGCCGCTAATAATCCTAAATTTGGAGAAGATTTTCTACATGCTATTGCCCAACAACGCTTTTGGGATCGGACATAATATAAGAATCTCTATACAAAGTAAAGCGGACAGGAATAAAACTGTTCGCTTTATTTTTTCGTTCTTATTCCAAGGTTTACATTTTCATAAGCTAGCTATAATGGTAAAGAAAATGTAAAAGGATGGGAAGCCAATGGATTTATCAGAATTAATATCTCGAATAGTTTTAGGTTTCTTGGTACTCTTTGCTGTAGCAAGAATATTAGGAAGAAAAGAAATAAGTCAGATGACGTTTTTTAATTTTGTGTCGGCCATTGCCATTGGTTCTATTAGTGCTAACCTGGTGGTGAACCAAAATCTAAGTATTCGTAATGGCATTATTGCAATTATTGGTTGGGGAGTATTTTCTATCGCCATGGACTTCTTAGACATAAAGTCAAAGCCATTAAGAAAAGTACTTACAGGTGATCCGACAATCGTCATAAAGGATGGAAGGATTGTCGAAAAAGCGCTTCGTTCAGAGAGATTGGATTTGGATTCCTTAAATGCGATGTTAAGGAAGGAAAATATTTTCTCTATTAATGATGTAGACTACGCTATTTTTGAAACAGATGGGCAATTGTCTGTATTGCTAAAAGAAGACAAAAAGCTGGTTACCAAGACCGATATGAATGTAGCAAAGGAAACAAAGATACATTCTCTTCCAACAGAAGTTATCTCGGATGGCAATGTCCTTACTCGAAACTTGGAAACGTTGAAACTAGATCAGAACTGGTTAACAGAACAATTAAAAAAACAACAGATTCACAGTCCTTCAGAAGTTCTGTTTGCCCAAGTTCAGACAGATGGAACCTTGTTTGTTAATCGGAAAGGAGAAGGGATGTCTAAATCTTTTAGAAAAGAGCCAAATAAATAGAAATATTAAACCAGGTGATTGAATCAAGAGGTGGGGAGGAAGTTTAATGGTCTATAAATTTAGTATTTTAACACAAGAACAAGCAGAACATATTGCATTCAACTGGCATTATGATGGTAAATATTCTTTTTATGATATGGAAGCTGATAAAGAGGATTTACAGGAATTTTTAAAACCAGAAGAACGAGGGGACTCAACGTTTGCTGTTACAATAGAAAATGAATTAGTTGGTTTCCTTCGTACTAGTGAAGTAACGGAAGGAATTCTTGATATTGGTTTAGGAATGAGACCAGATTTAACTGGAAAAGGCTATGGGAGAGAATTTTTACAGGCAAGTATAAACTTTATTCAATCGGAATTTAAACCTAAAAAAATTACATTATCGGTGGCAACTTTTAATCAAAGGGCGATAAAACTATATAGAAGAATTGGATTTAAAGATGTAGAGACTTTTATGCAACATACAAATAGTAGTACATTTGAGTTTTTAAAAATGGTATACGAGTGTTAATTACTATTTTTCAAGGGCAGTTAATCAAAGATACAATAAAAAAAGAAGCTTAGAAAACTCCTACTTGTTAATGTACACTACATAGCCATACGCACACATATATTTGCAGTCACACACCATCAAAAGGGCTAAAAGAGAAACAATCTCTATTAGCTCTTCTCTCAATTAATGTTAGTTTCTCAAAATCTTGTCCATCGCTTTTCCCTTTGCTAACTCATCGATTAGCTTGTCCAAATAACGAATCTCCTGCATGGTTGGCTCTTCTATATTTTCCACTCGGACCCCGCAAATGACACCTTTGATCAAAGCACGTGAAGGATTTAAATGGGGTGCTTTCGCAAAGAATGTTTCAAAGTCTGTCTGTTTTTCCAAATGAGCTTCTAACTCTTCCTGGTTATACCCTGTCAGCCAGCGGATGATTTCATCTACTTCTGTTTTCGTGCGCCCTTTTTTCTCCGCCTTTGTAACATAATGGGGATAGACCTTAACGAAGCTCATGGAATAAATTTTATGTTTACTCATCATACCGTTCTCCCATCTATATTTTCTTACTAAAATTTTGACCTTAACATTTTCCCTAGTTTATCAATTAATGTACATCAAATCCAATATTACTAAATTACGAGGACTCTACAAAAAAATCATATTAAACGAAATTTATCTAAAAAAACATTGACTTTGAAATTTTAGAGTACTAAAATAAGTTTAACAATCTTAAAATTCGTGATTATGGAAATAGGAGAATTCACCATGACTGTATACGCAGAACAACCAGTAAGAAACAATAACATTATTATTATTATTATCTAGAGGATTTGGACCTTTTTTATGATTGGATAAAAAAGTGTTTAAGTCCTCTTCTGCGTGCAGGAATGGGATTTAGACAACAAACCTCCCATTCTTTTTGTTTTATAAAAAGATGGGAGGTTTTTTCGTTTCCATCATTCATGAAAGGACGTGGTTTAAATGGAAGTTGAAATTGAAATCGAAATTAGAATATCCGGAAAAGACATAATCTTACAACATAAGGAGAGACAAGAATGAATTTTTTTAATAAATTAAATGGCCTATTTACCAATTATTTAGCATGGATTGTATTAGCAGTTGCAGCGTTAGCACTAACGATGCCTAGTTCCTTATTCTGGGCATCGTCCTATATCACCTTATTTTTACAAATCGTTATGTTTACGATGGGATTAACCATGAAGGCATCTGACTTTGCGGCTGTATTTAAAAAGCCTTGGCAAGTATTGTTGGTTTTTGTGATGCAGTTTGGTTTTATGCCTTTCTCAGCATTCTTATTGGCAAAAGCTTTTAACCTACCTCCAGAGATTGCACTAGGTCTTATTTTAGTAGGGACGGTTCCTGGTGGGACTTCTTCCAACGTGATCACCTATCTAGCAAATGGAGATGTTCCGTTGTCGATCACTGCAACGTCCATTTCCACCCTATTAGCACCAATCTTCACTCCGCTAGTGTTCATGTTTTATGGTGGAGAGTACCTAAATATCAGTTTTTGGAGCATGTTTATGTCGATTGTTCAGGTGATCTTAATACCTATTGTGCTTGGACTGGTCATTAACACGTTGCTTCACAAACAAGTGCAAAAAGTGGAGGGAACCCTTCCAACGCTATCATCTGTAGCAGTTCTACTCGTCCTTGGCGGAACGGTGGCAATTAATCAGGAAACTTTAATTCAAACCGGAGCACTTGTATTCTTGGTCGTCTTTTTACATAACTTGAGTGGCTATGCTATTGGCTATATCGTAGGGAAATCGACCAAAGCAACAAGGGAATCCACTCGTGCGATGGCAATGGAAACGGGTATTCAAAACACAGGATTAGCTGCAAGCTTGGCTTTACAGTACTTTACACCAATTACCGCTCTAGCTAGTGCAGCGGGAACGATTGTTCATACATTATTCGGTACGATTTACGCGAACCTATGTCGTAAGAAAGATTTGCGGAAAGTTAAGGAAGAGACATTCTCTGTAGAAGTGAAATCAGCATAATAGACAAAACAACCATATATAGAGGAAAGAAGGAATCAATTATGAGATTAAGTCAAGTTGTACGAAGTGGTCCAAGTCAATTTATTAGTGAAGCGGGGGCTATAAAATACTTTGATGAGAAATTAAAGGTATTTGACAATCCAGTTGTGATTACAGGAAATCAATCATTCGATGCGTTTTTAAAGCATTATCAAGGAGACTTCCGTCTGCCAGTTTATCGCTATGATGGAACAGCTTCTCATGAAAACATGGAGCGTCTTGCTAAAGAGGTGCAAGGTTCTGACTGTGTCGTTGGCATTGGTGGTGGTCGAGTCCTTGATACAGCAAAAGGAACGGCAGATGTATTAAATGTGGATTATGTTATGGTACCGACTGTATTAGGAACTTGTGCAGCTTATACGCCATTATCTGCTGTTTATCATCCCGACCATACGTTTAAGGTTGTGGATTATTATGAAAAAGCTGCATTTTTATGTTTAGTAGACTTGGATTTACTTGTGGAATCTCCAAAAGAGTATTTCATGGGTGGAATTGGTGATACATTAGCAAAATGGTATGAAGCGGAGGCCATCACACGCCATGTCGGGGGAGATTTACCCGCTATGGTGCATGTCGGGTTGAAAACAGCGAAATTGACCCAGGAAATTTTGCTGGAAGATACGAAAGAGGCACTGGCAAGTATGGAGCAGCAGAAGGTCAGTCCGGCGTTTGGCCGTGTGACGGAAGCAGTTGTAGCGATAGCCGGCACAGTGGGTGGCTTTGCAGGGGAATACGGAAGAATGGCAGGCGCGCACGCTGTGCATAATGGGATGTCCCTTGTTCAAGAAACCCATTCCTATGCTCATGGCGTAAAAGTAGCTTACGGGGTGCTGGTTCAGTTAATGGCAACAGGAGATAGGGAAGAGGTAGAAAAACTAGTACCTTTCTTCCAGGAAAACCAGTTCCCTCATCAACTGGAGGAATTCGGAGTTACGATGGACTTTGAAGAAAAGGCCAAGAAAATTGCCGCATTTGCAGCAAGTGATGATGAAACATTTAATTTAGCAGTACCAGGAATTACCGCAGCAGAAGTCTTAGAAGCAATGAAAAAAGTAGAAACATTAGGAATGGTCGGCGTTTGATCGGGACAGGGGGACAGGTTCCTCGTCCCCCTGGGGACAAGGAACCTGTCCCCATAGCCATCAAGTTAAGCATTTTCGCTGACATCATTACCAAATTATGGATATACTTCTTTCGGTATAAAACTACGGAGAGGAGTATTTTTTTACAACCATGCAACTAGATAAAGAATTTCAAATACTATTCAAGGAATTACAATCTAATTTTACGAGAAAACAAATAGAGGAGTGGGCCCAAGAAACAGGCTTTATGAAAAGGAAAACAAAACTCAAGCCGGAAT
>NZ_RBZP01000035.1 GCF_003628505.1 Oceanobacillus halophilus
GAGTAAGATCCCTCAGAGACGATGAGGTTGATAGGTTCGAGGTGGAAGCGTGGTGACACGTGGAGCTGACGAATACTAATCGATCGAGGACTTAACTAACTTCTTCAAGATGTCTTAGATTTACTCTTATTTAGTTTTTAGGGTACAAACCTAGAAAGTAAAGGATGTTCGGTTAAAACCGTTCACGTCCTGTGAACAACACCGAACGACCTACATCATGTAGGCCTAGTAGCGATAGCGGAGAGGTCACACCTGTTCCCATGCCGAACACAGAAGTTAAGCTCTCCAGCGCCGATGGTAGTTGGGGATTCCCCCTGCGAGAGTAGGACGCCGCTAGGCAAAGCAAAAGTCAGGATACGGAATTTTTCGTATCCTGACTTTTTTTCATATTAATTTATTGATTATATACCATTGTGGGTATATAATTGTGTTTAGTCAAAAAGTAATCATGCATCCATCATATATCAAGTGTCTGGAACAGCTTGAACCAAGATTTCACAATAAATCCAATAATGCATGAATGGAAGGTGAATCACTTGAATCAAAAATTTCATGAAAAAAGCAGTATTTTCTCATGTAACTCCTGCAACGTTTCAACAGATGAGCACTCTGAAGGAAAGACGAAGAGTAAATGGCGTCCGAATATATGCATAGGACAAGTTGGCTTTGTATTAGCTCTAGTTTATATTGTTGTGATGGAAATAATGAGGTAATTCATGTAATAGAGTAGAATCAGCTAGTTAAATGATTCTACTCTATTTTTTATGTGACCACAAACAGTAGAGAATTCATAACCGGTTCGACAAAATAATACATATTTCGGGAAGTGACAGGCACTTTTAGGAAGCATAAAATTGTAAACTCTAAAAGGAAGTAGTATCATTAAAATTAATACAAGTAAGTTGGTATGAAAAGTATTAATAGGAGGAAAGCAGATGAACAAAGTGCCATTGATAGTAACCACCGATTGGTTGCAAGAAAAACTAGAGGATCCTAATTTAAGATTATTAGATGCGACTACCTATCTGAAGAATACAGATAATGGAGCACCTGAATTATGGTCTGGGAAAGAAACATACGAGGAAGGTCATATTCCTGGTGCTGTTTTTGCCGATCTGTTAAATGACTTGTCTGATCCAGATGGAGCTTTTCGATTTACCATCCCGTCACGAGAGCGATTTGTGAAAAAGATGGAAGAGATTGGTGTTGGAGAGGAAGGAACCTATGTTGTGATATATGACCAAGGTTATGCGACGGTTGGTTCTCCAATCATTGCATCAGACTGGGCATCACGGCTTGCTTGGCAATTACGATATGAAGGTTTTGATAATGTAGCGGTCCTTGAAGGTGGCTTTGCCAAATGGCTCGATGAAGGAAGGCCAGTCTCCGCAGAAGTGAAGTCATACCCGAAAGCTACTTTCACGGGAAAACGCCAGCCGGAAATGATTGTGACCAAAGAGGATGTACAAAAGGCAATAGAGGATGATAATGTCATTATTATTAACAGTTTGTCCGAAGAAGATTTTAAAAATGGACGAATCCCTGGCAGTTGCAATGTTCCTTTTGGCAATCATGCAGATGAAAAGACGAAGGAACTTCATGATAAGGCTACTTTGAAAGAGAATTTTGAAAAAGTAGGTGCACTAGATCCAGATAAAAAAGTCATAACGTATTGTGGTGGTGGGATTGCTGCTACTTGGAATGCGCTACTACTAAATAAGCTTGGTCAGAAAAACGTGGCTGTTTATGATGGTTCAATGGCTGAGTGGACTTCAGAAAAAGTGTTGCCGCTGGAGACGGATTGATGGTCAAGAGGCTACTTGGTTGCTCATAAGATGAAAAAGGTTCCAATCAACAAAAATATAATTGGAACCTTTTCGCTAATTATGCTCATTTTAACTAAATTATTCTGTATCCCTTGTCGTCTGTTCTGGCAAAGTATCCCAGAAAGAAATATCCTTTTCATTAATCGATCCATCTGCAATTGCTCGAACTGCCGCATCTAAAGTAGTAATTGTTTGTTTGATAAGATAGCCATTACTCTTTTGGCCGAGTACATAGTTTTCACGATAATGATCGGACATACCACGCATTTCAAATAATAGTGTAGAGATACCATATTCTACAGCAATTCCGTTACGTCCAATGGTTTCTGCCGTTCCACCTACATATTTGCCAATATGGCCCCATCCCTTAGAGTCAATGGCATCATAGACAACTGCACCTAAACGTTTGGAATTCTCCAGGACTTCCGCATCTGCATTGGGAGAAGTTGGATAAAGAATCGAGCCAGATACAAGTTCGTCATCATTAATTACTCGTTGTGCCCCTTGGTGATGCAAATCTATCATGTAATCAATATTATAAGCTTGAAGGACATTTTCATGTAATGCTTGGGTTTCTGGATAAATTTTATCAATATGATCACGGTTTAAATCTTCTCCAACTTTGTTGTAGCGCGTTAGATGACGATCGCCGTCTGCAATATAATCATCTAAGGAGATATCCACATCTCCCATGGCTCCATCGGCATTAAGCATTGGTAAAACAAGTACATTTACATTTTCTAAAACGCCTTTTGTTTTTCCAGTCCCAAGATGTTTAATGAACTCTAGAGCACCTTCTGTTGTCAGCTGTTCATTCCCATGCTGCTGAGTTAGGAAAAGTACGGTTGGGTTGTCCGGATTAAATAAATATTTAACCAAATGGATGTCTCTACCTTGCATCGTTTGGCCGATGACTTCCAATTCCATTTGATCCTGTTTTGCTTCCTGCTTTTCAAGAAAGTCTACCATTTCCTGATAGGTTGTTAGGATAGAGGTGTTAACTGTTTCATTTCCTCCATAATTTGGTCCGTTTCCAACAGCATTCACGATAGGAGAAGAAATGGACGTTCCTCCTAGAATTATGGCTCCTGTCATTGTTAAGGTTAGTAGTTTCTTTTTTATATTTTTCATCAAATCCCTCCAAACATTTTATAAAAATCTCTCACAGTATGTTCTGTTAATAAATCCCCACTTGATCAAAACCACTCTCAACCGCTGCTACTTCCTCGCTGCCTTCACCATAAATATCAACAGCAGACTGCACAATTGCTTGTCTAGCATCACTAAAGTCAGATGTCGGAGTTAGATAGACTGTTAGCGCACGATAATAGATTTGGCCAAGTTTTTCTTTTCCAATTTGTTCGCCGATTAAGTAGGCGGCATGGTTGGTAATGGAAGAATTCACGTGAACCCCGCCGTTATCAACGGAAATTGGCATATCATAGAATTCATCCATGTGCTCTGGATAGTAGCCATTTCCATATGGAGCTCTTTCTTCAGATACTTCGAATTTTCCTGGGTTGCTCAAGCTGCGTAATGCTGTTCTTCCGTCTGCTTTGGCATCGGGAGCCATGATATCTTCGCCCATTTCCCAATCATCAGCATCAATTAAGGCACCAAACACGTCAGCAAAAGATTCATTCAATGCTCCAGATTGATTGCGATATTGCAGGTTAGCTGTATGGGAGATAACCCCATGAGTCATTTCATGTGCTGCAACATCCAGACCTGCAGAAAGGGGGACCATGAATTCTCCATCGCCATCTCCGTACGTCATATGACGGCCGTTCCAGAATGCGTTATTGTAATCTGTACCAAAATGAACGTATGAGATAATGGCCATACCATTGTCGTCCAGTGAATTTCTTCCATGTTCTTCTAAGTAATAATCATAGACCGTTTCTGAATTATAATGAGCATCAACAGCTGGACTATGGTACTCATCCTTCCATGAAGAACTATTATTCTCAAAAATCTCTCCGGTATTATGATCAAAGGTGTAAATTCCTTCTACGTTTTCATGGGATTCATCGTATAACTTGAAACTTGTTCCTTGTCCCGGTTTTGTTTCCAAAGTCGTATGCAGGTCACGCAATTCTCCATGAACCCCTTGTCCTACGCCTTTATGGTCTTTGGTTTTCAGTTCATCAGCATGAAGAACGGCATTGTACTTATCGATAACCGCTCCAGTATTGGCATCAACAAAAACAAACCAATTTCCCGGCTCGTCTCCAAGGAAAGTAAGGTTCACTTTATGTGCTAAAATGTTCTCTCCTTCAAATGGATACACAACTGTTTCTGAAACCGGCTCATAGCTTAACTGCTCTGGTGCATGAACAGATGCTTTTGCAATTTCCAGTGCTGATTCGCTATCTATAGAAGCCGTTGTTTGAATTCCCTGTTCTTCCGCTATTTTATTGTAATGTCCGTTTACACCTACCACTTCATTATTTTTATTGAAGTGGACAATCACTTCTGATCCCTCTATAGGAACATTGTCCTTTGTTTGAGCAAAGCGGATATGGGTCATTCCTAAGTCATCTTCTTGAACGTTTTTCACCTTCAAGTTTTGTTTCGCATTTTTAATTCCTGTCTTTGCTTCATTCTTTTCTAAATAATCTACGGCATTTGCCGCATTGCTCGATTCCTTTTTCTCTGCAAATTTCTCCTTCACAAAAACCGGAACATTTGCCTTCTCATTCCAGACTTTTTGTGCCTGAACATTAACAGGTGCACTCGCATCCTGTGGCTGTGCGGAGACAGGAGTCATAGCAAATGAGCCTGCGATTAGTGTGGATGATAGTAGTACTGGTAGAATCTGTTTCTTTTTCAAAATAAAGCCCCCTTAAAAAAGTTGATAGATGTAATTATAGATTAATAGAGTTTCTATTTCATGATTAATTTGAACTCATTTAATATTTAGATAATTAGTTGGAAATGCTTATTTTATTTCGGGAACCGAAACTTTCGAGATGGGAAGAATGGATTACGTGGGAGGTGCCATGTCCAGTTAAAATCATCTAAATCGTTCCTTACATTGTCATTAAATTTCCATTGCAACCCTCGAAAAAACAGATTATGATAGACAAGTAACTTTTTCGCCATCTACTATTCGCCTAGTGTTAATAGTAGAATAAAAATCAATTCCTACGATAATGGCAAACTTATCTGAAAAGTAAGGACGCAAAGCTACGGGTCTAAGGTTTTAAACTAGGATCGCCGGGTTACCGAAAAGGATGGAAATAGTAGTTATTCCTGATGAATAACTATCCAAGTCCACCTTTTTTAGGTGGGCTATTTTTTCGCGGAAAAATAGCTATTTCATTCACGTAGGTTACAAAGATTTCTAAAAAGGATGATGAACTTGGGTATGATATGGAGTAATGAAGAAATCGAATACTTAAAAGATGATGCAGGATTTGTTAAAATGTCCACTATCGCTAAAAATTTAGGAAGGTCTTTCGATAGTGTTCAAATAAAGATGAAACGCCTAAATATCAATCATACCAAATCTCAAACCGGTATGCTGACGATGCATGAGTTGGCAACAATTCTTGGTGTGGATCGGAAAACGGTAGAAGGTTGGGTACATAGACATGGACTCCCATGCAAGAAAAAAGTCACGAAGGAAAAATAACGGGTTCGGTTTTGAATCACAATATATAAAAAGCAAACAAAATAGAGATCCAATTAGCAAAAAAATTGGTACCTCTATTTTTATTGTTTTATAAGGGTTTTTTAGTATTTGGTGATATAATTAGCAAAAAAATTAGCATGTAAATTAGTTAAACAATGCAACTTAGCATTCAACCACTAAATAGCCTGCTATTAGTTGTGCTGAATACTATGTTAATTTATCATCTAATACTGCTATAAAAAAATCACTCTTATATGCGAGCCATAAAAAAACAACTTGGCTAACCAAGTTGCCTCTAATTTGTTATTTTACTTCTTTAACTAAAGCACCCGTTTGTTTAAGTACATCTTTTCACAAAGTCTCAAAGGGCAAAAAAGTTGCCCATAGAGTAGCAGCTTTAGCATTTTACTGAATTGGCATTTGGCGTTTCAAAAACCATTCAAACCATCTACCGTGTCCATCGGTTTCAGCTATAGTGCTTTTACTTTCAATACCATCCAAATAATAATCAAGGTGTAAATACCTATCTTGAATGTTATTGTAAATATGGAATACGTCTCTATTTTTACCAATAGCTTCAACAATTTGTAAGAGTTGTTTTTTCATTTCTAAAGGGACTTGGTTAGCAACGTGAGTATGGAAAATACAAATCACACTGTCCTCTGGAATGTTATCAACAAATTTAGATAATAAACTTATTCCATCACCATCAAATAAACTCACTGCAACTTCCTGAATATATTTTGCAGCTTCTTCAAACATAAACAACCTCTCTTTATGTTCGGTCCATATTAAGGATTTAAGCCACAATTTCTCATCCTCATCATTGAGATCAATTGTATTTAAATCTAGACCAACCCTTGTCGATACTGGTGGTGGTGTCGAATGGAGAATTGGAGTATTTTTCCCTTTTATTTCTGCTGTAATATTAAGATTGGAATCAATATTACCATAAATGTCATTTTGTCCGTATGAATATGAATATTTATCCCAAAGAAGCTGTACCCCTGCACTTGTTCCAATTTCAATAAGTGCTAATGGTTTCTTCGCTTTCTCGTAAATAGTACAAAAAGCAGGATAAAGGTATGCACATCTTCGTACTTCATTCGTTTGGACAAGTCTAGTTTTGAGAATTGACTCAATTTCACTCCGATATTTACAACAAAAATCCTTAAAGAATTCAAACGAGTACCTATATGCCTTTGGATTACTTACTACGCTCGGGTAAAACTCTTTTAATGGGTGTTCCTTACCTTTTAGTAAAAGATAATGCACTGCACCAAATAAAAGGTTTGGGATAGGTTGCCCCTCGCCTGCGTTCTTGCAAATTGTAAGAAGTTCATCATCCTTAGAAATTTTTATGGACAAATATTCATATAACATACTCGAACCCTTACATTCCTTTTCAGCAAAAGTCAAAAAAGTTTTAGATAAAGCTTCGTTATAAACCAAAGAGCCTTCCCCCTTAAAAACAATATCCTCTTTATATTCGATAACCATAATAACTTCTATCTCAATAGTAACATAATATTCCAAATATATTATTGGAATTTTACCATAAGAAAAAGGCGACCTTTATAGATCACCTTCTTTATCTAACGCACCCGTTAATTTAAGTGCATAAATTCACAAAGTCTCAAGTAAATAAAAGTAGTTTTACTTTAATTTTTGATTGTTAAGTAATGAATCGCAAAATGGTTTACACAAACCTTGCTCTGACATACGTTCTAAAAGTTCTTTAGTAGAAATTTTATTCGAAGTATTTCTTTGGATAGCTGAATCTAATAATTCATATTCAAAATAGCTTATGAGTATTGCGGACAGATTGAGCCAGCAGTGCGGAGTTTTAAGCCACTGTATGCGGATGTTTGAGCCAGTAATTGCGGAAGGGAGATCCACAGTAAATGCTTTGCCATAAATAGCGCCGCCCCCATTGACTTAACTTTTGTCTGTGTTAAGGAACAATCGCAGGTCTGTCATAAATATTACCAAAGAGGCACACCTGCTCAAGTATGATAACACAGACAATCCCCCTGTAGCTTTAAAATAAAGATTGATATAAAAACATCTTCCTTTCCCTATACAACAAAAAACAGAAAACCGTAACTTTAATCAATATTGATTAAAAATTACGGTTTTCTGTTTGAATGAATATTATTTGTTACAATAAAGTTTGATCGTTTCTTTGTTAAGCTAAAGTTAGCAATAGGTAAGCGTTTGATGCTATCTCCAGCTTTTCCCCTGCTCCGCACCGAACGTGCTAGTTTCCCAGCATTCGGCGGTCCATCTACCGTTATGTACTAGATTATAAGTTCTTCGTTACTTTTAGACGTGAGATTATTCTACCTTTTAAAGCCCGCATTCCATTCGGTATTGATTTAGTTTTTTTATCGTTGAGTGATTAAAACCGAATTTTTGTATTTCTGATGCAATCTTCTCTTTATCCTTACGATGTACAAGCCGATGTATGTCTTTATGAAGAATGCGAAGATTGTTGAACTTATCAGTTCCTCCGAGATTTTTGGGTATATAATGATGGCAGTGAACTTCATAAGCAGTTAAGTCCCAACCTGTGATTTCACATTTTCCCATTTTCATACTGAAACGACTAATGCGATTATCCATGTATTCAACCGTTCTATTAGGAAGGGTTGCCTTCATTAGTTCGCTAATTTCTGACTTAATATTAGGCTTTAGTTTATCGTAGATTTTCTTTCTGCCTTCTTCTGTAAAAAGAGATAATGTTGGACTAAAGTTCATTGCATTTACTGTTTTGACGTTTCCTATAGGAAACAAATAGACAGTAGCAATCTTAAACGTTTTAAATCCTGTGCTGTAAAACTTTTTATAAGTCGAATTAGGATTGATTGGATGCCCATATTTCCCAACAGAACGAAGGCGGTTGTACAGAAAGGCTTTTATCTCGTAGGCAAGACGTGAGAATTCTGGATTAACGTGTGTAGCTCGGTTAAAGTAATTATGAATACCTAAAACAAAACTGTTATAGCGTAAGGCATTTTGAATTGTAGGAGAGTTTTTCATTTTTCGTATGTGCATTTTAGCTTGTTCTTTGAGTTTCTCCCGTTTTTTGTGTTTAATGCCTGTGTGGCAACTCTTTTCTTCCCTTTAATATCTGCCCTAATCGTGAACCCTAAGAATTCGGATTCTCGTTTTCGTAAGTTTACGATTTGCGATTTCTCTGGTGAAATATCTAGTTTTAGTCGTTCTTTTAAGTACAATCTTACCGCATGGTACCACTTTCGAGCCGTTTTTCCATCTCGACAGAGAATTTTAAAATCGTCCGCATAGCGGACGAGGTACCCCTCTTTGAGATTTGTACGCTTCTTAGCGTATAGCTCACCCTCTCTTGTTTTATAATTTTTTGTGAGAGGGAAGAATTCCCATTGTTCGGAAACCCAGTGGTCCAAGTCATTGAGTACAACATTTGATAATATTGTCGATAACAAGCCACCCTGCGGTACGCCCTTGGATGGTACGCCTTCTTTATCAATTTCAGCTTTTAGCATTTTAGCAATGCAAGCTAAAACCTTTCTATCACGGATACCTAAGTTCCATAATTGTTTAAGAAGGAGGGTATGGTTGACATTGTCGAAAAATCCCTTGATATCAATATCAACAACATAATGCAGTTGCGATTTATTGATTAAGAATTGAATTCTTGCCATAGCATGATGAGTAGACCGTAACGGTCTAAAACCGTAGCTATGTTTATAAAAATAAGTTTCAACGATTGGATCAAGAACTTGTTTAAAACATTGTTGAATGATGCGGTCAAGAATACATGGAATGTCAAGTGGTCTAAATTTACCGTTTTCCTTTTCAATCCATTTTCTTTTGACCTTCTTAGGGTGATAGTTTTCTAGTTTTGTTTGGATTGTTTTCACTAATTCATTTTCCGATAACTTTTTAATATCTTTGATGGTTTTCCCATCTGTACCAGGTGTTCTCGAACCTTTATTGGATTTCATTGTTCGATAGGCTAATAAAATATTTTCCCTTGATGTGATGATTTCATATAAACAATCGAAGGATTCTTTATTATTGGCTCTTTCGTGTAAATCCGTAAAGGCTTCTGTCATATTGTAGTAATCCCAATATCTCAAAGTGGACACTGCGGCATCCCTCCTTATGAGTGATGTCCCCACATTCTTACCCGATCGGTGTCATTCACGTGAAGAAAATAATCGTTCTATCTCGCTAGACTTGGGGCTGTTCCTCCACTCCCATTACAGGAGATTCATCAGTTGTAACCCTACCTTCGCAAGAATAAATGCATTTCAGTTTTTAACCTTATAGCAAACGTTTCGGATGACAGTCCTCACTTCAACGTTCCTTGCTTCCCAAGTCCCTTACAATGTAGCTATCCATTCTAGACGTAGGTGCTTCCTCTAAGCCTGCGAGCTTGATACCGCCATTGTTCGGTATAGCGTTTTTCAGAGGGTGCAGTTTTACTCAACACCACTCGCCCCAACGTTAGTTGGGACATAGCTTTACACTATGTTCTTAACTTTAGACCCTTAAATTCGGAAGTTCGTCGGTTCCTTTAGGATGAAACATTCTCACCGTATCTAGTTTTTCAGCCATCCGGCATATCAGTTAGCATACCTTTTCCATTGGAATGGCTATAGCCTTCCTTCTGCCGACTCTACCTGTGCTTCGAACCCTATGAACTGTCACTCATAACGCACGCAGGAATCTTAATGAGGTCGTTTCAGAAAAAACATGGCTCCATCATTCCGACCTTCCATTGTAAAGTTGGAATTCAAATAAATGAATTCCCTGCATTTTCACGCTACAGAACGCTTATAGCAGAACTTGTCGCGCGCACCCATTAATCGAACTAGAATTTTTTATTAAAATATTTCCCTATAATACACAATCATTAAATTTGACAAAATAATTTATTTGTGCTATAATTTACGGTTATCGTTTAATTGTGTATAATAAGATTCTCCTGGCCAGGAGAATCTTATTCTTTTATATATGGGAGGAAAAGGGTATGAAAAAAAATGAATCCAGTTTAACTTCCTTAGTATCGGCTTTCGGTCGTGCATATCATAATAAATATGACACACCCAAAATTTTTGATGATTTTTTGGCAAACAATTTAATTTCCGAAGGAGAGTTTTCAGCTATCAGCAGTAATATGATTAACGGTATACAGTTTTTCAACAGAGATATTGGGCAAAAATTTAAAGATGATTCAGAGGAAATTTTAAAATGGATTACACAGGTCCAACTTTCCCCAACACCCTTAGCACGCTCTGCCTATTGCGAAAAAGTATTACTTAATGAAATTAGGTTAGGTGTAAAACAATATGTCATACTTGGAGCAGGCCTGGATACTTTCTGTTTCCGATATCCAGAGTTGAAAAGCAGATTAAAGATATTTGAAATTGATCATCCAGCTACACAAGAATTTAAAAAGAAAAAGTTAGAGGATGCTAAACTTAATATCCCGAATAATCTTCATTTTGTTTCTATGGACTTTACTACTGAATTTTCCCATCAAGATTTAGCAGATGAAGGGTTTAATAACAAAAAAACTTTCTTTAGCCTCTTAGGTGTTTCATATTATTTAACTAAAGAGGAAAATAAGGCCTTAATCAATCATTTATTTTCTAACGTCCCACCTGGTAGCTCCATTGTTTTTGATTATGCAGATGAAAAACTCTTTAAAGAAAAAGGAATATCTAATAGAGTTGAAAATTTGGTAAAAATGGCTTCAGCAAGTGGGGAACCAATGAAATCGAATTTCACTTATAATGAAATAGAGAACATGTTAGAAAAATCAGGTTTACTAATTTATGAACATTTATCACCAACTACGATAAATGAGCTTTTCTTTAAAAATAGGACGGACTATTTGTCTGCGTTCGAGACAATCCATTTTATCCACGCTGTAAAGAAATAATTTTCTAATTTAAAAGCCTCTCAATGATACTGGTGATTGAGAGGCTTTTACTATTCAATGCGACATTCAGTTAATATCGCTTATTAATACAGATAGGTAAGGGTTTGAAGTTATCGCTCCCTTTTCCCCCTGTTCACACCGTACATGCGACTTTCACCGCATACGGCGTTCCAACTAATCCAATTCATTCAATTTATGTATTTTTAGATTTGACTTTTGCTTTCTCCGAAATCAAACTGTTTGATTATGACATTGTAATCGAAGTTCGTTAAGTTTTTCTACTTGCTTTTTGGAAAGATTTAATACTTTTATTAATGCATTAATTTTATCATTATCTTTCATGTGTACTAATATGTAGGCTGACTCATGAAGTATTACTAAATTTGAGAATGAATCATCTTTTGAAAAATGATAGGGATTCTTATGGTGGCAATGCCAATCATTTAGACCTAGTTCTACTCCAGAAATGGCACACTTACCATACTGAGCGATAAATTTACTTATTCGATTGTCGTTATATTCAATTGTCCGATTAGAAATAAAACTTTTCATGATATGCGATAAAACATCTTTGTTTATGGCTTTCAATCCTTTGTGTATCTTCTCTCTACCTTCGGTAGTGTAATTACACGTATCCTGTGAAAAACATAAATTCGTTTTGTATTTTTGGGCATGAATAGGTACAAAAACCATGTTTTGTATCTTATACAGTTTGCACTTGTATCCTTTATACCTCTTTTGTAATGTCTTAGTCATGTCATGGAATTCTGCGTCTGTTCTAAGAATCATTAGGCGATTATACATCGTTTTTCGTAGATAAGAGTTTAACTCATTAAGATTTATCGAAATTCTAGTGGCTGCTGAATAGTAATTTTGTATCCCCATAACGATAGTGTTGAAATTCCAAACAGTTTGATTGCTAGGATGTTTCTGAACAGCCTTTATTGCTTCTTTTATTTTGTTAGAAGTATTTATCTTTGCTTTCTTAGACATATTTGACTTGGCTACATAGCCAAATCTCGTTTTGCCCTTCCTTATTGCTTTAATGGAAAACCCGAGAAATTCGGAAGAATTTTTCTTTAGGTTTATTACCTTAGATTTTTCTTCACTAGTTTCAAGGTGCAATCTAGTCATCAAGAAATCTTTAATTGCGTAGTTCATTCTGATTGCTTGTGAACGTGTGCGGCAAAGTACCTTGAAGTCGTCCGCATAGCGGACAATATAACATTCTTTTAGCTCAAACTTCTTTAGTGCTTGATATTTAATCCCATTTGTCTTATATTGAAAGTCACTGGCAAAAGTTTCCCATTGATTACTTATCCACCAATCTAGTTCATTCAAAACAATGTTTGATAATAGGGGAGATAAAATGCCACCTTGCGGTGTTCCTTTAGTTGGTACACCTTCACCATGAATTTCAGCTTTTAATAGTTTCGAGATAATGGCAATCAATGATTTATCTCTTATCCCTAAAGACCAAATCTGTTTTAAGAGTTTACTGTGATTTACGTTATCAAAGAAACCTTTAATATCAACATCAATACAGTGATGAAGTCCAGATTGATTTATTAAAAACTCAAATCTTGCTTTCGCATGATGGGTGTTTCTATTAGGACTGAATCCATAGCTATGCTTGTGAAACTTCGCTTCACAAATTGGCTCTAATACTTGTGAAACACACTGTTGAAAAATTCTATCCCAAATGGTTGAAATTCCTAGTGGTCGTACCCTGCCATTTGCTTTGGGAATTAAAACACGTCTAACTTTTTGTGGTTCAAATGATTGAAACATAGATTGAACCTTCACTGTCACATCTCCACTGATAAATGACTAATATCTTTAATTGTTAATTTATCTATTCCTGCCGTTTTACTTCCTGTATTCCTTTTGATATTTCGATAGGCAAGCCTTATATTTTCATTAGAACTCATCAATTCTATTAATCCATAAAACTTTTCACCATTGACACTTCGAGTATAGAGAGTGTCAAAACACTCTTGTAGATTATAATACTCATTATGTCTCAGTTTCTTCCGTTTCAATAAGTCGGTACCCCTTTCGGAGTTAACCTCTTTTAGTCTCACGAGAACCTTATTAACCGATAAAGATCTGCCTTACATGGTTGAATGATTCTTCATTAGTCTAGTGGCTATCCCTCTGTGTTGATTAGACACTTCATTGGTCCCGTGCCACCACTTTCACTGATACAAAAATAAGTTATATCATAACTATTGTCATTATAATTTTCCTTATTACCATTTCATTAGAAGTAAGTCCTCCATGTTACGGTAAATTCCTACGCCTTTTCACCGAGCTTTTAACACTATTATTCTTACTAATTCAAGTGCTAATCGACTTAGAGAGAACCCTTCCGAGCGTTACCTCCTCATTTGATTCTTAAATATAATCCTTCAATTCCGTAGAGAATCGCCTAGCCTTTACCAGAGTGATGTAGCCATCCTCCATTTAAACTAGGAACATTTCGCACAACTATTCTGCCACGTTAGTACAACAATTTCAAAACAAAGGCGCGTTAATCCTTCCTGAACTAACGCATCCGTTACTTTAAGTGTTTTACTTCACAAATCATCGATATCATTCAGATTGTCATTGTTTAGTTTTAGTTCCTCCGAGTT
>NZ_RBZP01000036.1 GCF_003628505.1 Oceanobacillus halophilus
AAAGTCAATATTTTTTTGAATGGATGGGCCTGAGTGGACTCGAACCACCGACCTCACGCTTATCAGGCGTGCGCTCTAACCAGCTGAGCTACAGGCCCAAAAGTAAAAATGGAGCGGGTGAAGGGAATCGAACCCTCGTCATCAGCTTGGAAGGCTGAGGTTTTACCATTAAACTACACCCGCAATAAAACCAAATCAATTATTCTATTAAAATAATAAATGGACCCTGCAGGACTCGAACCTGCGACCGATCGGTTATGAGCCGATAGCTCTAACCAACTGAGCTAAGGGTCCGCAATTAGCATGGTAGCGGCGGAGGGGATCGAACCCCCGACCTCACGGGTATGAACCGTACGCTCTCGCCAGCTGAGCTACACCGCCATGATAAAATATTCAAATGGAGCCTAGCGGGATCGAACCGCTGACCTCCTGCGTGCAAAGCAGGCGCTCTCCCAGCTGAGCTAAGGCCCCGTAATGTTTATGGAATCAATGGTCGGGAAGACAGGATTCGAACCTGCGACCCCATGGTCCCAAACCATGTGCTCTACCAAGCTGAGCTACTTCCCGAGATATATGGCTGGGCCACCAGGATTCGAACCTGGGGTACACGGGATCAAAACCCGATGCCTTACCGCTTGGCTATGGCCCAATATTTCATTATGGGGCGACCGGTGGGAATCGAACCCACGAGTGCCGGAGCCACAATCCGGTGCGTTAACCCCTTCGCCACGACCGCCATAAACTTCAAATGGCAGGGGTAGTAGGAATCGAACCCACATTGACGGTTTTGGAGACCGTAGTTTTGCCGTTAAACTATACCCCTATCATTCTACAAGAGTGGCTCGGGACGGAATCGAACCGCCGACACAAGGATTTTCAGTCCTCTGCTCTACCGACTGAGCTACCAAGCCATGTGTGTTTTTTTTCATTATTCTCTATTCTTATTAAGAATCTCTGCATCTCATAATTTGCTCGATAACAATAAAAATCAAATACCTATCGTTAAGTCATATACAAAAAACAAGCTATTAACTGTTTAATCGAATGGTCACGCTACCAAGCAGATACGTCCTACAGTAAAAAGTTAAATGGAGGAGGTAGAGGGATTCGAACCCCCGCGCGGTTTGACCCGCCTGTCGGTTTTCAAGACCGATCCCTTCAGCCAGACTTGGGTATACCTCCGAAAATGAATATAATGGCGGTCCGGACGGGACTCGAACCCGCGACCTCCTGCGTGACAGGCAGGCATTCTAACCAACTGAACTACCGGACCAATAATTAATGGTTGCGGGGGCAGGATTTGAACCTACGACCTTCGGGTTATGAGCCCGACGAGCTACCAGACTGCTCCACCCCGCGATGTGTGTAAATGTATTAATTTTCATCCCAATTATTTTATGGGAAATTATAAGACTTTAACCTCTGCATCTACTAGCAAATTCAGAGATGTCAGATGCTTCGAGGTTACTCGCGGCTTATTCGGTAGAAGTAACGCTCGTTGCTCCACCCCGCGATAGGAATAATTAGATTGTATAATGATGGAGGATACAGGGCTCGAACCTGTGACCCCCTGCTTGTAAGGCAGGTGCTCTCCCAGCTGAGCTAATCCTCCATATTATATTGGTGACCCGTACGGGATTCGAACCCGTGTTACCGCCGTGAAAGGGCGGTGTCTTAACCGCTTGACCAACGGGCCTTTATAAAATGGCGGAGAAGGAGGGATTTGAACCCTCGCGTCGCTTACACGACCTACACCCTTAGCAGGGGCGCCTCTTCAGCCACTTGAGTACTTCTCCACAATGGCTCCACAGGTAGGATTCGAACCTACGACCGATCGGTTAACAGCCGATTGCTCTACCACTGAGCTACTGTGGAATAAAAGTTATTTACTTCGACATTTTTCAGTCGGAATATCAATATAGCATATAACTTAGTAGATAGTCAAATCTTTTTTTGAAGTTATGTAATGAGTTAATTTTGTTTACCAGTTATTTTGTTAGCAGCAAGATATATGATAAAACGACATTACAATATTGTCAATATATTTTACGAAAAAAATTAGAAATTAATTTCATCCCTTGATCCAAAGGAATTAAAAACATGTTCACCATTCATGAAACTGCTGTCAAAAAAACATTTTTATTTTCAGGCTGTTTTCTAAAAAGATTGGGACTGTAGTTACTTCTCTCACCAAAAGTTGTAGCTTTTGAATGTTTATGTCGCAATTTATATAGAGTCCTGATATATTTAATTAAGAATAGTTATCTCTCGCTTACACTAATGAATGTTTTCTGCTGGCATTCGCTCCGGCAGAATACTCCGCTATGTTATAAGCTCTTGATTGCTTTAAAGCAATAGACCATAACGTCAAGTTTGAGGTAGTTGTTTCTTGTTTAAACAGAATCTTCGAAGTTAAATACAAGAAGAGCAGGAACTTAGCGTAGGAAACACACGGAGA
Source organism: Oceanobacillus halophilus (assembly GCF_003628505.1). Lineage (GTDB taxonomy): Bacteria > Bacillota > Bacilli > Bacillales > Amphibacillaceae > Oceanobacillus > Oceanobacillus halophilus. The sequence goes on from NZ_RBZP01000036.1 coordinate 2,459, forward strand.
CTCCTTGAAAAAAGAAGACCACTTTTTTCTGCGTGCGAAGTAACCCTCCCGAAGCGTTCCTTGTCCTGCGGGAAGAAGAGTATCGATGAGACTACGTAGTGAGGGAACTACATGAATAATCTTCCTTGTTCCCTTGCGCCAAGAAAGCCCGCTTCGAAGCATTACTGGAAGACGCAGGCGCACACGCTTTTCAGCACGAAGGAGGCTGATCAGCTCCCCGCGGAAAGCGGAGTGTATTTCCGTAGCGGTGTTAACAAATCGCTCCATTAGTTATTTATTCTTAATTAAATATATCAGGAGTTTCTATCAATTCCGACATAGTTAGAAAGTAACAAAACCTAAGAAAAGAACTTTATAAGATCTTTTGTTGACTTTTCTTTGATTGTACAAACAATCTCAACTTATATCAGACTTTCCATTAACTCCGAGTAAAAAAACAAAAAGGATGAAATAGTTAGACACTCCCAAATGCATAGCCACACTAAACTTACTTTGCTATCCTCTAATGCAGCTAAAATATAGCTATATAAAATTACTCCACTAAAAACTCAGCCGCCATAATAACAGATAAATCAAACCCATCCGTATGAAGTTCTTTAATGATTCGATATTCTCCACTATTTAAGTGGCTAATATCAAATACTTCTTCATATTCTTCGCCTATACCAACGTATATCGCTATTTCTATAAATGCAAGGTCAAGTGGAACTTTCCGCCAGATTCCATTTACTTTTTTTCTAGGGAATAATGTTTTCCAAGTTGAAGTATAGTAGGTCCATCATTTTTTATTTTTAATGTCGCTTCAGAGTCGGTTGATTGATAGGTCTCCTTATTTGTATTAATTTCCACGTTCATTTCTTCTGATGGTACATAAATGAGCGAAATCAACGTATCCTCTACTTCCCCATGTTCGTCAATAATCTCGGCACTCAAAATATAAAAAACATTCTCTTGTTCAGGTAATTTAGCTGAGTAAATTCGCTCTTCACCTTTTATAGCTCCTAATGATTTGGTTTCTTCTATAATTAATTCCATCTTTTCTAACTCTGAATTTCTTTGAGTCAATTGTATATGGATTTCTTTATTTATCGTTGTTCCGTTTCCCTCGTGAGATATCAGGTCAATAAATATCGGACTTCCTGTTTTTTGGGTACCAGATGTAATCCCGTATCCTAAATGGCCCTGCCCATCATGTAAAAACCAATTGCCAGTAGGAGTTTGGTACTCCGTGTACTCTGATAATTTGTGTGCATTTGTGGACTTGCCTGGAGACAAAAAATTCGTACCATACAGATCCTGCTCCTCCCCAATTTTATTTGGCAGCTCACCAAGTCCTTCCCCCCACTCTTCTTCAGCGGGAATATTTTCATTTTTAACATTTGATCCGCATCCACTAATCATAAGAAAAAGAAATAAGGAAATTATTGATATAAAGATTGTTTTCCATGTCAATAGAATCACTCCTCTCATTACTTTAGACGTAAGCAAGCGCTTTTGGTTACATAAAAAAAACGAAACCCTTATCGATTCCGTTTTCTTAAATTACTATTCTATTAAATACTCCAGTACTTCTTCCAGCGATAACCTCTGTGTATGATTTATTGTAATCTCTTCTTTTTTCAGGAACTCTTCTACCGATTGAATATTATTTGTAACTATTTGTGGCGGCGTTAATGATGTATTTATAATAGAAATGTGATTCTTAATAGTTTCCGGGATACGAGAGACCCACACCCTTGACCAATTTTCATAAATATCATCTTTATTTAAAGTATCACTTATTTTTCCGTGTCTTAGTACATAAATAGAATCACAAAGTTGGTTTAATTCCTCGGTATTGTGGGTTGCTAGAACAATTGCTTTATCACCATCATCCATATACTTCATTAAATCCTCTTTAATTTTTCTCTGGGAAACTATATCAACTCCTGCAGTGGGTTCGTCTAATAACAGTAACCAAGAATCAGGACAAAGAGAGAAAATAAATTCTACTTTCTTTTTCGTTCCCTTTGAACATTTTCCGTATTTTTCTTTTTTATTTATTTCATATCGTTTAGCTAAATACTCAAATCGATCCTTATTCCAGCTTGGGTACCAATAATAGATTAGTGAAGCCAACTCCTCTATAGTCAAATATTCATATACGTCCAACAATTCTCCGACATATCCAATATTTTGTTTAATTTCTGTTTCATTCGTATGAAGATCTTTACCAAAGAATTCAATTCGGCCTTTATCCTCTTGAATCACTCTCATTAATACTCGAAAAAATGTACTTTTCCCCGAACCATTAGCACCAACTAAGCCAACTATCATTCCTGCTTCAACTTTAAAATCAATTGGACCAAGGGAATAATTCTCATACTCTTTGGTTAGTCCTTCCACTTCCAACAGTAATGTGTTCATATTCATCCCCCATTATTATCAGAGTTTCGCATAAGTACTTCTACAAATATCCTGTTCATATCCTCATTTGTGCAACCAACTTGTCTTCCTTGTTCAACTGCTTTTTCAAACGCGTTATATACTACTTTTTGTTTGGTCTCTTCACGTGCATTTTCTTCGATTTCTTTGACGAAGGTCCCTTTTCCTTGGAAAGTCTTAATATATCCGCTTGCTTCTAAATTCTGATATGCTCTTCGCGTTGTTATCACACTGCAAGCTAATTCACTTGCCAGAGTTCTTATCGAAGGGAGGGGAGTTCCTGGCGGTAATTGACCAGCAACGATTAATGTTTTTAACTGTGTTTCAATTTGATGGTAAATCGGCTCTCTACTTTCTTCAGATATATGAATCGGTAGTTTCATTTGACCCCCTCCAATCTATAAGTAATCTCTTTTAGCCAAACGATTTGTCAGTAATCTATTCCATAGGTATGTGCTTGAAATTCCAATGATCATTGAGGCAATTGCTAAAAGTATTCCATTTTCTTTCGCAAAGTAAAGGATAATCTCAACGATGCCACTTTCTACATAAGAGTATACGATTATAATAATAGCAATGAATATTGCAATCGAAATAAATGGTGTTAAATGCAATACTTTTCCACTTGTACCATACTCAATATACGGTATCATTCCACCTACCGCCAAAGCATAACCGAACCAAATGGCAATAAACGATACAAATTCAAGGAAGGACATTAATTCAAGAAAACGCATTGGAAAAGTAACTAGAATCAAATAAATCACACCATAAAAAATGAAAGATAAAATGCTTAATGTCATCAACATAACAATCGTTCGACTAGCTGATAGCACCTTCACTGGTATCGGCAAGGAACGAAGCAAAGCCATTCGTTTCGTGAACGTATCATCCTTAATTGTTTGAAAACTCAAGTATGGTTTTGACATATAGATTGCTGCAAATGACGGTGTTATTCCAATAAATATTAAATCGAGAAGTAGTCGATTATAAGGGGTATCCCTATTGATAAACACCTTTTCAGCGGATATATCAAGGAGAAATGCTGTAGCTATACCAAGAATTAATGTGAATAATATCGTTGCAGTAAATCCTAACCATTGGAATTTAAACTCTTTTTTTGCTAACCAGAAAGCCTGTTCCAACATTCATCTCACCTCAATCTTTTGATTCTTAATCAGATATTGCTTCTTTGTTGAAATAATTTACCATTCCTCGTTCCTCTAACCCTAAGAAATCAATTCCAAAATACAATAGTATCGTAAACGTTACACTCCATATAACAATGCTGCCAGTCATCCAATATAATGTCTTCTTTTTCGTCCCGCCTAGAGTTATACTCATAAACGCTGTTAGATGACTGCCAACGAACATCGGACCTATCATCGCAAGACCTGGTAGTCCGTACTTTTTCCATAACCTCTGCGCTCTTACGGTTCGCTTACTTTCAGGTTTCTCCTCTTTATTAGCTTTACGCTTCCTTCTCCAAGCCTTAATTTTATTAATAAAAACAATCACAACTAAAACAGTAAGCACATTGCCCAAAAGCCCAAGAATTATCACAGGTGCAGCAGGTAATCCCGTTAGAACCGCTAATGGAATCACTGCATATGCCTCAAAAAATGGCACTGCAGCCAACACAAAAACAACAATATAAGCGAATAGTAAATCCATTTCTTTTCCTCCTAAGTGTTAAGGTGTATATATCAATATAAACACTATAACACCTTTCCTCAAAAAATCAATAGTTAAATTATCCTAAAAGGTGCCTGGCACTCCCCGGATTTTGTCGAATGTTATCTACACACAAGAAAAAGGAAGATGCTAAGCATCTTCCTTTTTCTTATCGATATTCCGGTTCCCGCTTCCCTGCAGTTCTCATCCATTGGTATTGACGGACTTTCACTTCAAATAAGGTTAATGGATCTTGATAATATTCAGGATTTGCTCGTTTATCATCAAGAGCTGTTTGATTATCCCTTATTTTTTCATGTGTTTCTTCTAAGGTCTGATTTAGCACTTCAACTGGACCCGTGAAAAACATATTAATATCTCTTTCCAATGAGTTCCCAAAATACTCAAACTGCTGCAGGAATTGTTCCGTAATTGATTCAACGATTTTACTATAATCTTTGCTCTCAATAAACTGCTTATATTTTTCCTGGAGCAATCCTTTATTTTTTCCAAATGTACCAAACAGTTTTCCTGCACCTTTTAATAAATATTGAGAGGATGCTGTGCGCTTAAATATCTGCACGTTGTTTAGCTGAATACTTCCTCTTGTCATTCTTTTCATGTCTCTACGCCAGTCATCAAGTACTTTAAAATCACAATTTAATGCTAGTTTTTCTACACCATAGAGCTGATTAAAACTGTCGCTCATTTCTTGTAAATATTCTTGGCTTTCATGGAATTTTCTATCACTAGTAGACAGCCATTCCTGTACAGAACGAAGAAAGTTTGGTAGGGCTTTTTCTTCAATATACTTCTTCATCCTTCGATTCATCTCTTCATTAATAGTTATATGAATTTTCTCAATGTCACTATCTTCCTTAATAAGTTCTGAACAATTTCGGAGCATCTCAGGGATTTTTATCGTCAAATTCTGTCTTAATTCATCTATAATCTCACTATAGGATTGTTTAATAACTACTGCGTTTTCCTCTTCTAAATCACTTAATTGATGAAGTGCTCCTTCAAACTTATCAACCATTTCCTTATTCCATAGGATTTGTTCTTCCAGGGAATTTTCTAATTCTAACCTTTTTTCAAGTAGAAGCTGTGTCGAACTCTTTGCATAATGCAAGACTTTCGCTTTACGTTCTTCCTCCATATCATATCCATCTCTTAACAACTCAAGGAAAGAGGACAACTCTTTTAATTGTCTGCTTTTATCATCAAAAGCAGAGAATGTAAGAACTTTGGCATTTGGAAAATACGTATGAATCCAAGATGTAATCTTATTTACCTTTTCCATTGCAGTTTCAGTATGCCTTCCACCACTGCACTCGTTTAGTAAAAAGTGGATTGGTATCTCCGGCGCACGTTCACGCATTTTAACTGCCATATCTAACTCTTTAAATGTGGGAAGGGTATCAGCATTTAATACAAATAATAATGCATCAGCTAAATGCAAATAGCGAAATACATCTTTTCTTGAGTTTCTTTGATTTGTAAATCCTGGTGTGTCAATGACAGCCAGTCGGTTTTCCTGTAAAAAGTCAACAGGCGTTTTGCAATGGATTAATGTTTGCGTAAGTTTTGTACTTTGGATAAAGTCTTCCATATCTGTAATATTTCTAACCTCATCGTCCGTCATCACTTGTATTTCTGCTTCATCCGCATCTTTAAATACCACCGTTGTCGAAGCCGATTGGTCCACCAAATCTTCATTTAGTATGGTATTAACAAACTCCGATTTCCCACTAGATGCAGGTCCTGTAACTAGTAAGTGGAAATCATCCTTATCCAGCAGGCTTTGAACCATCCATTCAAAACGTTTTCCTAAACTGACTTTATTATTTTGAGCCCATTTCTTAATCGATTCAAAGACTTCTAACACTTCTTCCATCTTAACAAGCTGCTGAACAGAATCGTTTAAAATACTTTCAGCTTCACCAACAACATCCACCTCCAGGCTAGTTGGAAATAAATCATTCCATGCCATTACAGCAGAAGCGGATACAACATTATCTGACGGTGTAGATAACTTTAACCAGTTTGATAAATGTCGCGGCATCAGAAGAGTCAAATCTTTTAATAAATAGTTACCATTTATTAATTCCATGTAAGTCTTTTGATAACAATTAGAAAGATCCTCCCAAATCGTAACGCGACTTAAACCTAAATCTATTAAAAGCTGATTTATCTCTTTTAACCAAGTGAAATATTGCTCCGTATGCCTATAACTTTCCCAAAGAGCTAGAACTAGACGCTCAAAACGGGATTGGTTGATATGATATAAAGTCGTTAAGAGATCACGAAATGACGATGGAACTAATTCTACTGTATGTCCCTGTTCTACATATCCCTGTAAAATCCCAAACCATGTTAACGATTCTGTGCGAATGGACTCATGAAACGCAAGATCCACTGCATTCACAAAATCCCCGTTTTCTTCAAAAAAATCTCTTGCTATATTGGTTACATTTGGATAATCTGGGTTTGTATCAACAGCCTTTTGGATAATATCTGATGCAAGGTCAAGGTTTTCTCTTCGTATGTATAACGAAAAAAGCTGTAAGAGTACTTCGATTTTCAAAATAGCTGATTCAGTTTCTACTCCCTTATAATAGTCTTCTGCGATTGCTAGAAGATCAAGCTGAAAATACGAATCTGCTATGTTTTTCTGTGCCCATGGCTTAAGTTCATTGGATATATTCTCCCATTTAAAAATAGCAGATTCATAATCACTATTTAGATAATAGACTTCCCCTTGTGCAAACCGAATGTAAGATAAATCATTCACTTCCTTCTGCTGTTCAGCCATAAACATCTCGCCGAGAGCTTTTATTGGTTCCACATTTCGGGTTCCTTCTATAAATGTTTTATAATATGATTTATGAATAAATTGTTCTTCTGATGTCATCTTCATCCCCCACATACAAATTTACTTCGCTGTATCGATGTTAAGTATATATTTTTTATTTAATTACTACCTAATTAATATATTCAATTTTATAACAGAAAGTCCTATAAATATTATTCGGAGTTTCTTTCAAAATTTTGATGGTAGTTATGAAAAGAAAATAGACGTAGAATTATTTATTACGATCTGATAGTACGGCAACGACAAATGACCCGAATGTAATCATTAACACAAGCGATTCAAATACAGACATAAATGTCACCCCCTTTTCAAGTAGGAGTACGACATAGGTGCTTTCCATAATTGTCTTCCACTACAAGCGACTGTTTTCCTTAGGGGCAGATACTACAATTGAAGATTTTCATTTCAGCATAATGTTTTTGATAAATTATATAGAAAAGAATTATATTTAACGATATGTATAGAACGGCTTGTACTATGACACTCATGCATAAAAAAACAGCTCCACCTTTGAAGAGAGCTGTTTACACGAGTTTCCATATGGCTATTTTCGTATGTATTGTTGCTTTTTAAATGGTACAGTTGATAGAAACTCCAAATAAATTTAATTAAGAATACTGCTTAGTCTTCGCTACGGAAATACACTACGCTTTCCGCGGGGAGCTGGTGAGCCTCCTTCGTGCTGACGCACAAAGC
>NZ_RBZP01000037.1 GCF_003628505.1 Oceanobacillus halophilus
AAAAAAGAGAGACTTTTTTGTGAAAAAAACAAAAAAGGACTCTCTTTTTTTATTTTACTTCAACACTTTCTATAAAAGGGATGGTTTTTCAGTGGCCTCGTTTCCCGTTCCTGTCCCAGCCTTCATAAAGGATCGCATGGCTTACCTCATGACTCTTCTTCTTTTCTATCCCCCGAACAAATACGCCATCAGCTTCAGCATAGAGAAAGTCTATTTCTTTCCCCTCTGGCAACTCAGCGGACTCCTCTAATTCGACGACCATTTCTTCATCCGCCTTGGCTTGTACTTCTCCAACTTTCTTCACAATCGTTCCCACCGTTGTATGACTCATATCCACAGCTGTCCATTCCTTCAGTATACGAGCAGTTTCCCGATACGTATTTTCAGCAGCCATTTCCGCCACTTTCACTTCTACAAATGGACTTCTACGTTGGTATTTTTTAAACCCAGCCCATTCATCAAACGGGTACTGCGCATTGCCTTCTAAATCATGCATAAGCGTGTGTGTAAATCTCACCACACCAAAGGTAAATTGGATTTCCCTTTCATCATTTCTTTCTACAGTCCAACCCGCAGCTTGTTTTTCCTTCACAATGACAGCATTCATATTGGTGAATACCTCCCCCAACACGGACGTAAACACCTCATACATCAGGATACGAACCCTTTCTTCAAATTCAATTAGATTGTCTGTTTGGTGTATTAATTTGTATAATTTTGATATAATAGTATTCATGAAGAGGCCTCTTTCTATATGTATTTGCTTGGTAGGCATACATTTATGATAGAGTGCCTCTTCTTTTTTGGCTAGGATTTTGAAGAAATAGCCCCGAGAACTATTTTACACATACCATTAAAATTTTTTTTATTCTATAGCCAGTTACTATGTTAACTACTCCATCTGGGAATCCAGCCTCTTGAATGTGTTCTCCTAAACGTGATGTTGTCCAAGGTGTATTTTCTTATATGCAAAATTTGTTGATTAAAGAAGAAATCCCATCAGCTGTTAGATTTAAACCAACAGGATTTGAAAATGGACAATATACGTTTTATCTAGGTGACCGAGAAATTCAATTAAAAAATAATGTTGAAAAAAGTGTGTTAAATGGTGATTTAGGAATAGTTGTTGGTGTATTACCAGCTGAAGAACAGATAAGAATAAATGAGGAAACTCAAGAAGAGGAAATAGTTGAAGAACCGGAGAGATTAATAGTTCGTTTTGACAAAAAAGAGATTCTTTATTATAAAGAAGAAATGAATGAGCTTGCGCTTGCCTACTGTTTCTCAGTCCACAAGACTCAAGGTTCAGAGTTTCCTCATGTTTTGCTTCCGATTTCGAGTGCACATAGGTTTATGATGAACCGTAACTTACTTTACACAGCGATTACTCGTGCAAAAAAAGAAATAACAATTATTGGGGAGTTAGAAGTATTTTTGCAAGGGCTTAAGGAGAATTTGGGTCAGTCCCCCGCTACACTAACACTTTAGCACTTTGGGGGACTGACTCTTATAACGCAGGTGATGAAAGCGAGTGGACTTCAGATCCGTTCACATTAACAGAAAAAGACGGCAAATTATACGGACGTGGAACAAATGACATGAAAGCTGGCTTAGTAAACCTTGCTCTAGTGATGATTGAACTCAAAGAAAATAATGAATTGAAAAATGGTACAGTCCGCTTTATGGCAACAACTGGTGAAGAAGTCGGTGGCGCAGGTTCGAAAAAACTATACGAAGAAGGCTATATGGATAATGTCGATTACCTATGGGTAGCGGAGCCTTCTCATGACACGATTATTTACTCACACAAAGGATCCCTTAACTTACGTGTAACGTCTATGGGTGAAGCAGCACACAGCTCGATGCCTGACCAAGGTTATAACGCAATTAATCCATTGATGGAATTTCTATTAGAACTAGACAAGAAATTGAATGGCGATGATCGTAAGAATGAAGTTCTTAATCAATTGGTTATGAGTACCACTATTTTTAATGCAGGGAACCAAGTAAACTCTGTTCCAGAAAAAGCAGTAGCTGAAATAAACGTGCGAACTATTCCAGAGTTTGATAACGACGAAGTGATTAACATATTCAACACCACAGCTGACAAATACAATAAAAAAGGCTCCAATATTGATGTTGAAGTGACCATGTCATTACCAAGTGTTTTCACGTCAGGACAGTCTGAAATGGTCGACCTTTCCCAAGAACTCGGCAAAAACATTTAGATTTAGACATTTCTGTAAAAGGTTCTCCAGGGGTGACGGACGCATCAAACTTATTACGAGGGAAAAATGATAGCTTCCCATTTATGATGTTTGGTCCAGGCGAAACAAAAATGGCACACAAAACCGATGAATATGTCTGGAAAGATTACTACTTTGCATTCTTTGATATCTATAAAGAGCTAATTTTAGGATTAGCGAAGTAAAAAGATGGGGGTGTAATAATAAAAAGATCAGTCCCCACTTCTCTATCGCTTTAGTGAAGTGGGGAACTGATCTTTTTTAATTCATAAACGGTAAATATCTAGTCATTTTTTGCTCGTATTTTATAAAACCTTTTACCATTCCACCCTAAATATTATTCTTTACCAACTCAATATCAAGAACAACTTTACCATCAACTACTTCCTCTTTAACGGTCCAATTATTAGAAAGAAGGCTTGTTAATTGATTACGATCATTTTCATTTAAGGATAGTCCACGAATGCCTCTTTCCACTGACTGATAATCCACATCCTCCATTTTATGAAATTTTAATCGCAATAAGTTCTTTAATCCATTAAAAGTAACGAACTTCACTTGATACCCATCTTCAATAATTGTTTCAAAGGCAGCAGGATCCTTCTCCCGTAAGTTTAGTAACTCCTGAAAATCAAAAGATTCATGCAGACGATTCCAAGCATTGATATCCTTTGCTTCTATTAATTCCTGATTTGTTACACCCTTACTTCTTAGTGTCTCAATCATATATGCATCCATTAAAGATATCTTTTGCAGATTCATATAATTGCTCCTTTCACTGTCGGGCGAATTCCTCCCGTTTGTTGTCCATTGGATAAAAGCATGATACGTAGTGGCCCGGTGAATTATCTTCATCCACATCGAAGGCTGGTACATTTCCTTTACAAAATTCTGTAGCAAATGGACATCTCGTGTGAAAGACACATCCACTTGGAGGTTCGGACGGTGATGGCAGCTCCCCTGTTAGGACAATCCGCTCCCGCTTTTTCTCCCTTGCAGAGGATGGTATTGGAATAGCAGATAGTAATGCATTTGTATATGGATGACGAGCATTCTTATACAAAGATTCACTCTCTGACAACTCCATCATCTTGCCTAGGTACATCACACCTACTTTATCTGAAATATGGCGAATCACTGATAAATCGTGGGCAATAAATAGATAGGTTAGTCCTAATTCTTCCTGCAGATCTTCCAGCAAATTAATTACTTGTGCCTGAACGGACACATCCAGCGCACTCACCGGCTCATCTAATATAATTAATTTGGGATTTAATGCAAGGGCACGGGCAATTCCTATCCTTTGACGCTGTCCCCCGGAAAATTGATGTGGCAATTTATGATAATCCTCTGCTTTTAAACCTACTAAATCCATTAATTCCAGTACACGATTTTTCAAATTATCTGTTTGGTTGTACGCTTTTAAAGGTGCGGAAATAATGTCTCCGGCCCGCATTCTTGGATTCAGGCTTGTAAACGGATCCTGGTAGACCATTTGTATATTTCGTCTTAACCGGTGGAATTCTTTCGCGTTGTATTGCAGGATGCTTTCTCCTTCAAATAAAATATCGCCTGAAGTTGGTTTTAATAAGCCGACGATGGTGCGGGCGAGGGTACTTTTTCCACAACCAGACTCCCCAACAATCCCTAATGTTTCCCCTTTATTGACTGTAAAACTCACACCATTTACTGCTTTAACCTCGTTTTTTGTTCGTTGAAAGACTCCTTGTTTCATTGGAAAATGCATCTTCAAATCTCGTATTTCCAATAAAGATTCAGACATGTTTCAGTCCCCCTTCCTTTTCTGCATTTTCTATCCGTTTCTTCCCCTCTTTAAACTCCACTTCCGATAAAAGGCAAGCCGCATAGTGATTTGCTGATCTTTTCGTTAATTCCGGGTCAACCATCTTACATTGTTCCGTAGCGAAAGGGCATCGCGGATGAAAATTACACCCATTTGGTGGATGGATTAAATTTGGCGGTTGCCCCTCAATGTTAAATAGACGATGACGGGATTCTGCGTCAATCTGTGGCAGGGACCTGAGCAATGACCATGTATAAGGCATGGATGTATGATAGAAAATATCCTCCACACTTCCCTTTTCTACGATTCTTCCGGAATACATAACAAGAACCTTTTCTGCCATTTGAGCAATGACACCCAAATCATGAGAAATAAGAACAATTGCTGTACCATATTTATCTTGAATACTTTTCATCAGCTCCAATATTTGTGCTTGTATCGTCACATCAAGTGCTGTCGTCGGTTCATCTGCAATCAGAATTTTTGGATTGCATGCAAGTGCAATAGCGATTAGGACACGCTGACGCATACCACCTGAGAATTGATGCGGATAAGCATTCAACCTTTTCTCTGGATCAGGAATACCCACATCCGTTAATAGCTCAATTGCTCTCATTTTTGCTTTGCTTTTTGGCATATGTTGGTGAGTCAATATGGCTTCCATCAATTGATCGCCTATTTTAAAAACAGGATTTAAGCTCGACATCGGATCCTGATAAACCATCGCAATCTCGTTACCCCGTATGTTCTGAAGTTCTTTTTCTTTCAATTGGAGGAGATTTTTTCCTTCAAATAAAATTTCTCCTTCTGGGTAGAAGGTTGGTGGCTTAGGATTAAGTTGCATAATGGAATGTGCAAGCACACTTTTTCCACTTCCAGACTCCCCTACTATCCCGACCGTTTCGCCTGGCTTAATCGTAAAAGAAACCCCATCCACTGCCTTGACCACCCCATCAGCTGTATCAATATGAGCTTTTAAATTCTTTACTTCCAGCACTTTCTATTCCTCCTAATCATCAAGAAGCTATTTGCTCTTTTCGTTTGAATGGTCGTCTTTTGGCTTTTTTCTTCCCTTTTGCATAAGGATCAAAAGCATCTCTAAGTCCATCTCCCAATATATTTAATGCCAGCACAGTAATAACGATAAAAATGCCAGGGAAAATGGAAAACCAGGGCGCCATGGTCATATAAATCTGTGCTTCCTGCAACATGTTTCCCCATGTTGGGATGGATGGCTCCACTCCTACACCTAAGAAGCTTAATGCTGCTTCTGCCAGTATAGATTTTGCAAAAATAAACGTTCCCTGCACAATAATAGGAGATAGTACATTTGGCAGAATGTATCTGGATAATATAACAGGATCCTTAACCCCTGACGTTTTGGCAGCTTCCACATATTGAATATTTTTCACCTGAAGAACACTGGAGCGTACGACCCGTGTCATAACTGGCCAAAAGGAGAAAGTTAACGCAATAATAATGTTCGTTATACTTCCACCTAAAGCTGCAACGAGAGCAAGTGCCAATAGTAAGGAAGGGAAAGCCAGCATCCCATCAATAATCCGCATAATAATGGAATCTAACTTTTTGTAGTATCCTGCTATAAGCCCTGTTACCGTCCCTAATATCGTTGAGAGAAGGGCAACTGTGAAACCGACTAATAAAGAAACCCTCGCAGCTATAATCGTTTGACCGAATATATCGCGGCCGAAGTGGTCTGTACCAAACCAATGCTCTGAAGATGGTGCCATTAAACGCAAACTGGAATCCATAAAGCTTGGAGATACAGGAAGCCACCATGAAGCTGTTATAGTTGCTAAAAATAATAATATTAAAAAAAGAAAAGGAATTAGATTTCGTTTTTTTCGTAACATGAGGACACCTCCTTTTTGACTAAATCAATCATATCGAATTCTTGGATCTAAAAAGGCATATAAAAGATCAACAAGTAAATTAATGAGTACGTAAATAAAGGCAATAAATAATATGACCCCTTGTATCACCGGATAATCCCTTCGATGAATCGAATCAATTAATAGTTGGCCAATCCCGGGAATCGTAAAGATTGTTTCAATAATAACGGTTCCCCCAAGCAGACCAGCAATGGTTACACCTACGACGGTTGTTGTTGGAATAAGTGCATTGGAAAACACATGTTTCATCAAGACTTTCCTTTCTTTCACACCTTTTCCACGTGCAGTTTTTGTATAATCTTGATTCACCGATTCCAGCATACTATCTCGAAGCATTCGAGCAATTAATCCGACTTCTACAGCAGCCAAAACAATACTAGGCAATAGAAGGTGATGTATCCAGCTTAGGAATCCATCCGTTAATGGTATATAGCCTGCCACCGGAAAAATAGGAATGGAAACACCGAAACCTAGCACCAAAAGCAATGCTAACCAAAACTCTGGAATGGAAGTTCCAAGTAAAGAGCCGGATAAAAATAAGGGATCCAAGAAGGTATTCCTTTTCCAGACAATAAAAATAGCTATCGGTATTGCTATAATCAGAGTTAGGAGGATAGATATAATCATTAAACTGAATGTCGGACCAATTCGTTCAGAAATGATTTGGGTCACTGACTCCTCCGAATAAATGGACTGTCCAAGATCACCTATAAAAATATTCTTTAACCAGTCAAAATATTGAATAACTTTCGGTTGATCTAGCCCTAATTGCTGTTCCAATTGTTCCACTGCCTCTGGAGAACTATCTTCTCCTAAAATAAGGAATGCTGGGTTACCTGGAGTCAGGTGAACAATCATAAATACAATAACGCTAACAATAAATAGAACAGGAATCATAGCTAAAATTCTGCGCATCGTGTAATGTAACACGTCTTACCCTCCCCTTATATCAATTGGTGAAATACAACAAGGGAGCCAGTGTCGTAAAAACTGACATGACTCCCTCTTTGGTAATTAATTCTTCCTTGTATTCCAGAATCGTGGACCAATCCAGGCATCATATTCTTGAATCTCATCGCTCATTATATCCAAAGTCGTTTCATTTGCTACTTTTAAGAAAGGAAGTTCTTCAGACACCGTTTGATTCATTTCTGTTAATATTTCCTGTCTTTCTTCAGAGGTTGTTGCTACACCCCATTTTTTCATTAGTTCTGACCAGCGCTCACTGTTATACCAGCCACTGCTACCCGTATCCTGAACAAGGAATCCTAACTCATTTGGTGAAAATCTAGTAGAATAACCAATGGTAACAATATCCCAGTTACGAGCGTCCTGCCATTTTTCCAAATAGGTTGCCCATTCATATGGCTCGAGTTCAACAACAAACCCTACTTCTTCAAGTTGTTGTTGCACCACTTGGGAAATACGTTTATATGCTTCATTATTATTAGAATACATGATGGTAACAGACTCACCATTATAATCCGATTCAGCCAGTAACTCTTTTGCCTTTTCCTTGTCGGTTGCTAAATAAGAATCTGTTGCTTCTGCTGAATATAATTCGGTTTGCGTTGGATCAAATAACGCTCCATCCATCTCGTAAAATTCTTCATTCCCATAAGTAGATTGTGCAATTTCCTCTTTATCCAAAGCATAATTTAAAGCTTGGCGAACTTTCAAATCATCAAATGGCGGCTCTGACTTATCTGGTATAAGCATGGAGTAACCATTAATATATGTTACGGGATTCGTATTTGGTGTTGCTTCAATGGCTTCGTATAAGTCGGTTGGAATGTTTTGAGCATAATCATATAAATCTGTTTTTAAACCATTTAATTTCACTTGTGGATCCTTTACAATTAAAAAGTTAATTTGATCAAGAATGGCTTCCTTTTTACCTGTAAGTCCTCCCCAATCTTCTTCACGCTGTGAATATTCATCAAACTTAGTCAGTACAATTTCCTTCCCTCGTTCCCAATTTTCGAATTGATAAGGACCAGTTCCGATTAATTGATCCGGGGTTAGTGGTTTTTCACCTGCTTCTTCAGCTATTTCCTTAGGAATAATGGCTAACCCAGTTTTAGGAGCGGCTATATCGTCCAGAAAACCGTTATACACTTGATTCAAAGTAATTTCTACCGTTAAATCGTCAACCACAATTGCTTCTTCTATATTCTCGCTCGCTGTTTTACCAACACTGGATACAAGTCTCCATCTTTCCAGAGATGCTAATACATCCTCTGCTGTAACCGTTGAACCATCATGAAATTTCACATCTTCTCTTATGTTTACCGTGTATACTTTTTGGTCATCTGAAATGCTGTAATCTTCTGCTATCATGGGCTTAACAGCAAAGTCTTTATCAAGAGCCACCAACGTCTCAAAAATGTGCCAGGCAATATCTCTTGTAGGACTGGAAGCATTCCCCATAATGTCTAATGTATCAGGCTCACTAGCATAGGCAACATCAAGTGTCCCCCCAGTTTGCTCTTCTTTCCGTTCCCCATTTCCTTCTCCTGTCTCATCACTTGTGCTTTCATTCCCACAAGCCACCAAAACAAGTGACAATATCAATATAGTAAATAGTTGTAAAGTATGTTTTATACGCATGCTGATCTCCCCTAGTATTAGTCAATTAAATAATGTGAAGCTATTTTTATAAATGCTTTTTCGATGTTAAGTAAAGCTCTCTCATCAATATCAAATTTCGGATGATGATGAGGATAATGCGTACTTTCGCTATCATTTCTGGATCCAACTCTAAAATACGTTCCAGGTTTTTCTTTTAAAAAGTAAGCAAAATCTTCTGCTCCCATTGTTGGTTCCAATGCAACTACTTCTTCCTCATTAAATGTTTCTTTAAAAATACGTGTTACCGTTGCTGTCTCTTCCTGATGATTAAACAAAGATGGGTAACCGCGTAAAAAGTCCATCTCATAGCCCGCGTTGTTTGCACTTATAATCCCTTTCACAATGGAATGTATTTCATTTTCAACCAAATCACGTACATCCTCATCAAAGGTCCTAACCGTTCCCTCGATTTTCGCTTCATCCGGAATCACATTAAATGCAGCACCAGCTTGGAATACCCCCAATGTAACAACAGCAGATTTTAAGGGATCCACCCTACGACTTACGATTTTTTGCAGCGATTGAACAATCTCACTGCCGATAACTATTGGATCTATAGATTCATTCGGTCTGGCCCCATGCCCGCCATGACCTTTAACCGTTATCTCAAACTTATCCACTGCTGCCATTTGATAACCCGCACCAACAGCAACCTGACCTAATGGAATTTCTGAAGCAAGATGAGCACCAAAGACATAATCCACCTCATCGAGAATGCCTTCTTCAATCATATATTTCGCTCCTCCTGGTGGCTTCTCCTCAGCAGGTTGAAAAACAAAAAGAATCTTCCCCTTTAATTGTTCCTTATATTTACTTAGCAATTGTGCTGTCCCAAGAAGTGCGGCTGTATGACCATCATGTCCACAGGCATGCATAACACCCGCATTTACCGATGCATACGGTGTATCATTCTCTTCATGAATTGGAAGTGCATCAAAATCTGCACGGAAAGCAATCGTTTTACCTGGCATTTTCCCTTCCAATTCCGCAACCATCCCATGTCCGCCTATCTGTGTTTTCACAGGAAGTCCAAAGCTTTTCAGTTTTTCTTCTATAAAGATTGCCGTATTCTTTTCCTCAAAAGACAGCTCTGGATGTTTATGTAAATATCTGCGCCAGTTCTGAACATCTGAAAACTGTTCATCGATTTCATCAAATATGGATGAAAAATCTTTCACTTCACTCAATTATATCCCTCACAATCATCTTCTGTTACATAGTTTTGTAGGTTTATAGAGTATATAATAAACATATTATTCATAGTTGTCAACTAGGTTTAAACGGATTTATGAAGGGGACGCGGGGACAGGTTGAGGCCACTGAAAAACCATCCCTTTTATAGAAAGTGTTGAAGTAAAATAAAAAAAGAGAGTCCTTTTTTGTTTTTTTCACAAAAAAGTCTCTCTTTTTT
>NZ_RBZP01000038.1 GCF_003628505.1 Oceanobacillus halophilus
ATTCCGGCTTGAGTTTTGTTTTCCTTTTCATAAAGCCTGTTTCTTGGGCCCACTCCTCTATTTGTTTTCTCGTAAAATTAGATTGTAATTCCTTGAATAGTATTTGAAATTCTTTATCTAGTTGCATGGTTGTAAAAAAATACTCCTCTCCGTAGTTTTATACCGAAAGAAGTATATCCATAATTTGGTAATGATGTCAGCGAAAATGCTTAACTTGATGGCTATGGGGACAGGTTCCTCGTCCCAAAATTTTTGAGGTGAGGGACAAGGAACCTGTCCCCCCGTCCCATTTTGTAGTATGATTAAATAGGAGTTTTGTTGTGTTACGATTTACCTGCTTAATTGATAGATTCATTGCATTATAGATGAAGGGGTAGACATACAGGGGGCATTATAATGAAGAAGATAAAGTTTTTAGGTGTGAAAATTGCTATTATAACCTTAATCATAGCAGTGATAACTGCAGGTAGCTTTTGGAAGCTTTCTGGGAGTACTTTTCAACAGGAGACGACCGCTTTTGTCGAACAGATTCACGACCTTGCAACACTTGCAACAGCAGAGGCTTATTTGAAAACCGTTATTGAACAGGAAGATAATAAACTTTTCGGAAAAGAAATTGGCCTTAATGTACCGGGAACCAAGCGAGAGTTATTGTTAATTGTTCCGGCCACTGTTATTGCAGGGGTGGATTTAAAAGGAATTACGGAAAAGGATATTCGAGTGAATGAAGAAGAGAAAATGTTAGAAATCATTCTACCAGATGCGGAACTAATACAAGATCCAGCGATTCAGATGGATCAAGTGAGAGCATTTTCAGAAAAAGGATTATTCCGTGGAGAAGTTAAGTGGGAGGAAGGTTTTGATCTAGCAGCATACGCGCAGGATCAGATTAAACAAGAAGCGATAGACACAGGGTTACTGCAAACAGCAGAGGTACATGCAGAAAAAGTTCTGAGCGAATTTTTTGGTAACCTTGGTTATAGTGTTACACTGACGTTTAAAGATAGAGAAGTATAAAATATTAATTAGCATACCTATTAATTGGTATGCTTTTCTATGTAAACACAACTTCTTTCCTCTATAGAAAAAAATGGGATTTCATTTCTGACACCACATTTCCGAATGCTCAAGAATTATTGCAGCCGAATACGGAAGATTACTGGAGAACGTATACGAATGATGAAACACAAAACATAGTCGATGTCTCTACTGTTAGCAACTATGACGCATTAAACAAATTCAGCATTATACGACGATTCGGAAATACACATTCAATCACGAATGACAGTGATAAAATGATCTATATTTGCAAAAAAAAGAATCGTACCAGTATCAGGCTGACACAATAATGTCGGTCTTTTTTATGCTAGTTTAACGGTTGTTCAGTGGACGAGCAAAGTTCCATCTTTTAATATGAAAGTATAATTAGAAATCCATTTTAAGTAAACCATAAGGAAAGGCATTTTACATAAAAGGGGGATGAGGGATGAGTTTTAGATTCCGCAGAAGTGTGAAAATCGCTCCTGGTGTAAAAGTGAATTTTGGTAAACGAGGTGTCAGTACAACGATTGGAGGAAAAGGGATGCGAGTGACGACTGGCTCTCACGGAACCTCGGTCGGCTCGAGTATTCCAGGAACTGGCATTTATTACCACAAAAAAATATCTTCCAGAAAAAAACGTCCACAGCGAACGAATTATGAGCGCATTCAGCAAAATGAGCTGAAACAAGAAAAAATGGAACAGGCAAAACAGGATGTACTTCGATATGCGTCACATGTGGAAATGCTTCAAAGTGTGCATGAAGAGGTGAATGACACGATCGATTGGGAGGAGATTCAGCAGTCGCCTCCGCCATTTGAACCTGATCAGAGAGGTCCGAATGAAACAGGAGCAATTAAGGAACTTGAAAATTATAAACCAGGATTACTGGACAAGCTATTCAGACGTGTACAGAAAAAGAAAGCAGCTTTGCAAAAAGAGATTGTTCGAGCGCAGGAAAAGGACCAAGCAATGTACGAAGAATGGAAAGGTGAAGTTGAACTTGCAGAACGCGTGCTTAGTGGCGAGGGAAGAGCATGGTTAGAAGCCGTGCAAAAAGCGAATCCCTTTGAAGATATTTCAGCACTGGGCAGCAACGTGAAGTGGACCTTCTTCGCGGACGCACCTCAGGTAACGGTAAAGCTGGATATTAAAAATAAAGAAGTGATACCAACGAAAGTGCTTTCCATAACGAAAACCGGGAGATTATCCCAGCGCAAAATGGGAAAGAGCAAGTACTATCAACTGTACCAGGATTATGTAAGTAGCTGTGCTCTTCGGATAGCAAGGGAGTTTTTTGCAATCTTGCCACTGGAAGAAGTGCAAATCAATGTTTATGATGACGTGGAAATAGATAATGTAGTCGACTATGGCTGTATTCTTTCCGTTCGGATGAGCCGAGAAGAAATGGAACAAACTTTTTTCGACAACATCGACTGCTCCGACACCATTGAAACTTTCACCCACAACATGAAATTTCTAAAAACCAAGGGATTTCGAATCGTAGAAGAAGTTTGATGCTCCTTATAGGGTGCCTGTTACTGTTCGTATTTTCAAGAAAAAGGGGAACAGCTGATTCGCTTATGGGACAAGGGCTCAAGCTGTCTTCGTTTTTCGACAAATTTCGGGGAGTGACAGGCACCATCACAGAAAAAGAGACAGAAAATTATTTTCCGTCTCTTTTCCAGAATTAATCGTTCTTTCTCATTGCTCTCATAATAAAACTTACAATAAATATTAGTACGATCGCACCGATTAAAGCAGGGATGATATAGAAGTCTCCAATCTCAGGTCCCCATTCTCCTAATAATGAAGTTCCTAACCAAGCACCGATAAAACCGGCTATGATATTACCGAAAATGCCTCCTGGAATGTCTTTTCCGACAATAAGGCTGGCAATCCAACCTAAAATACCACCTACAATTAAACTCCATAAAAATCCCATCATGTTTCACTCCTTTAAATTGAATGTCTTCTTTTTAGTGGCTAAAAACCAATAAAAACAACTTGGGAAAAGTTTCCCCATAAGATTAGTATCCCTATCTTTTGAAATATTATGTTATTATAGAAAGAAATTTGGGAAAAAGTGGGGGATGGAAGTGGACAAGCAGGAATTTATGGCACTAGCAGAAAAAGCTTACGATAATTATGAAATCAAACCAGAGAGCATTATGATGTTTAAATTGCTTCAATTTGAATTTGACTATAATGATGAGGAAAAAACGTGTACCATCAGATGCCCGATTACGGATATCATGCTAAATCCTGCTGGAATTGTACATGGTGGGATTTACACATTTATTTCTGACACAGCAATGGGTCATCTCAATTTTCGTGTAAAGGACACACCGTACGTAACACTCGATATGAATACTAGTTATTTTCGGGCAACATCAACAGGGGAAATAGTTGCTACTGCGCGCTACAGTAAAGAAGGGCATAAAGTTTCTTTTATGGAATGCGAAGTAAAGAATGAGCAAGGCGATCTTTTATGTAAAACAACAGGAACATTTTATCGATATGAGAAAAAGAAATAGGAAAAAGAGATATTCTGGCTGATAACACCGGAATATCTCTTTTTTGTTAAAAATATATATCTAAGGGAGGGTATCTATAGTATATTTAAAAAGATATTTTATTATGAATTTCCGAACGTCTTTTAACTAGAGGAGATACCCAATGCAATGGATAAGATAAAAAAATATATGGTGAAAAATAAGGATCGTATTTTTGACGATATTCAGTTTATTGTGGAGAGTGAATCTCCCTCCAATAACAAACAACTGTCAGATGCGTGCGGGCAAAGAATTCAGCAGTTGTTCCAGCGTCACTTTGGTTATATGGCAGAAGAGATAAAGGAAGAGATATACGGGAACCATTTGCGTTTTGAGTTTGGCCGCGGAAAGGATACGATTCTGATCCTTTCACATTTTGATACGGTATGGGAAAAAGGTGATTTACCATTCAGAGTAGAAGGCGACAAAGTGTTTGGGCCAGGAATCTATGATATGAAAGGTGGACTGGTGCAAGCCATTTGGGCATTAAAGGCTCTGAAGGAGTTAAAAATTCCTTTAAAGAAGAAAGTTGTGTTCCTATGCACCAGTGATGAAGAAGTAGGGAGCCCGTCATCGAGAAAAATTATCGAACAAGAGGCTCGAAACAGTAAATATGCTTTAGTAACCGAACCACCAGTTGCTGGAACAGGAGCACTTAAGACGGGCAGGAAAGGTTCTTCCAGATATTTTGTGGAGATAAAAGGAATAGCTGCTCATTCCGGGAATAATCATAAAGATGGAATCAGTGCTATTAAGCAAGCGGCGCAACTTATTGTTTTTTTAGAATCATTAACTGACTACAAAAAAGGAACGACCATTAATGTTGGCTCTGTAAAAGGCGGCGGAAAGTTAAATGTTGTCCCAGATTCAGCAACCATTGGAATGAATGTCCGGGTAACCAGCAAAGAAGAACAAGTAAGAATAGATGAGATAATAAGAGGGTTACGGCCAAACACTCCAGGAATCAGGCTGAAAGTAAGAGGCGGGATGAACCGACCACCGATGATAAGGAATAAAGGAACCGGAAAATTGTTCAAATTAGCAAAGAATGCAGCAAAGGACTTAAACATGGAATTGCAAGAGGCCAATGTCGGTGGAGGCAGTGATGCTAATATTACGGCAAGCTTAGGTGTACCAACACTGGACGGACTCGGTGCAGCAGGAGATGGAATCCATGCAAAAAATGAACATATTTTGCTGAGTGAGATTCCGAATCGGGCCGCGTTGTTGTGTAAGATTGTTAGTTTGTTGTGAATCTTGAATGAATGGGCAGTATCTATCTAATCGATTTGGATTGGATCGATGCTCTTTTTTTATCTATTTATATTCCATTTCTACAAAAATAAGTTATAATAGAACAAAGAAATGTAAACGCTATCATAGTTTGGGGTTATTATACGTTGCTTTACGATAGCGACTAAGGAGGTTTTTGATGGAGGATATTAAAAATGGCAGTTTTGCAAAAGGTCTTGGGTGGGCAATCCTTTTATCTATACCAATTTGGCAGTTGATGTTTATTATGTTGTTTTTGTTTTTCTATTATTAACATCAATATTCAGATGCATTAAACTATTCTTAGTAGTTTTCGTCCGTTCGGTTGGTAGAGAGTCTAATTTGAAAAATCTCGCTTCCTTTACTTCGTTGTGGTCGACTTTAATATCTCCTTTATATGTTTCAGCAGTGTAGATAGCAATTACACTGTTGACTTGGTCACCGTTTGGATATTCGTGATAGAATTTTTTGCCGGAGAAGATGTGTAGTAGTTTTATTTCTTCTATATAGATACTTAACTCTTCCAGTAGTTCTCGTTGTATGGTTTCTTCAAAGGTCTCTCCCAATTCCATGTATCCACCAGGAAGTCCCCAATTGTTGGTGTCTATCTGTTTACTAGTAAAATTTCTTTGTTCGTATTGCTAAGGAGTATGCCGGCCGAGTTTAATATATGATAGGTGTGCTTCCTACCAGTTGACGTATCGTTTCAATATAGCCCATGATGGTATCCTTTCTGTTCATCGTTTTATATGTAGTATTAGCGGGAGAGAACGAATTATTATCTAGTCTATTAAATTTTTCTTATATGGACAAAATTTACGACGAAAAATTTATAATTTATGTATTTACATTTTAGAATAAGGATGCTATAGTATTCCTTGTCGCTAAAAACACGATGTTTTGTGAATTAAAAAGTGATGAATGGATTGAAAAAAGTTATTGACTTTTTAAATCTACTTCGATAGAATTTATTTCTGTCGCAAAATTATCTTCTCAACAAATTAAAATATTTATTGACAAAGATAAACGCGATATGATATATTAATAAAGTCGCTGTCTTGAGAACGGCGAACTGAATTGCTCTTTGAAAACTGAACAAAACAACCAGTATGTTAAGACATAAAGGAAACTCGTTTTTCTTTATAAAATACAGAAGGTAACACTTCTGGAAGCTAAGAATTCTCTTTGTGATTGATTGGTGTTAATCACAAAACAAACTTTTTTGGAGAGTTTGATCTTGGCTCAGGACGAACGCTGGCGGCGTGCCTAATACATGCAAGTCGAGCGCGGGAAGCTAACTGATTTCCTTCG
>NZ_RBZP01000039.1 GCF_003628505.1 Oceanobacillus halophilus
ATTCCGGCTTGAGTTTTGTTTTCCTTTTCATAAAGCCTGTTTCTTGGGCCCACTCCTCTATTTGTTTTCTCGTAAAATTAGATTGTAATTCCTTGAATAGTATTTGAAATTCTTTATCTAGTTGCATGGTTGTAAAAAAATACTCCTCTCCGTAGTTTTATACCGAAAGAAGTATATCCATAATTTGGTAATGATGTCAGCGAAAATGCTTAACTTGATGGCTATGGGGACAGGTTCCTTGTCCCATTCTTAGGTACGATGAGGTATTCCTGGCATGGAATTTATCGACCATCCAACAGGCGATAATCAAATATCTAGTAAATTAAAATCAGTGCTATCTTCCCTATATCAGTCATAATATGCCATTTTATCTAATTTTTTGATGTTTATCTCCAAAATTGTACATTTTGTTCAGTTTTAATTGTACAAACAGTGCTTGCTAAATAAATTTTACAATGATAGACTGATAACGTTATTCTTCTTTTAGGTGGCCACCTGAAAGTTTTTCTGTGACTTTTTTAATGAAGGTAGGTGCAAACAATTATAGATTTCTTTAATTACTTTAGTAATAACTATAGTCAAATACTTGAATATACCGTAGAGCATGTTCAACTAGTTGGACTCGCCATTATTATTTCTATTCTGATAGGTGTTCCCCTTGGTATTTATTTAACAACCAATGAAGATTTAGCAGGAACCGTTCTTCAAATCTCTTCCATTATGATGACTATTCCGAGTATCGCGCTATTCGGTATCATGATTCCAATATTATCAACCATCGGACAAGGAATCGGATTTCTCCCAGCCCTAATTGCACTCGTCCTATACTCGCAATTGCCAATTATTCGTAATACGTATACAGGGATTAATAACGTAGACCCTAATATTCGTGATGCTGCAAAAGGACTCGGAATGACAACGATGCAACGCTTGCTAAAAGTCGAAATTCCAAATGCTATGCCACTTATTATGGCTGGAATACGTACAGCAACCGTATTAAATATTGGAATTGGAGCTATTGCAGCCTACATAGGAGCTGGTGGTCTCGGCTCATTAATCAACCAAGGAATCTCCAGATCGAACAATACCATGGTACTTGTTGGTGCAGTGGTTGTATCGATATTGGCCATTCTTGTTGATTATCTACTAAAATACATCGAAAAAAGATTTACTCCAAAAGGAATTAAAAACTAAGAATAGGTGATAAGGTGATAGAGTTTAAGAATGTTTCAAAAGTATATAACGGTGGTGTAAAAGCCATCGACAATGTCAATTTCAAGGTAGAAAACGGTGAGTTTGTCATCTTAATTGGCCCTTCTGGTTGTGGGAAAACCACTTTATTACGAATGGTCAACCAATTAGAAGATATAAGTGAAGGGGATATCATCCTGAACAATACGAGTGTCAAACAATCCAATAAAATCGAGATGCGCCGAAAAATTGGATATGTTATTCAAAGTAATGGATTATTCCCAAACATGACGATTGAAAAAAATGTCATGATAGTGCCCGACTTACTTGGTTGGGATCGAAAAAAGCAACAAGATCGCTTTAACTATTTAATGGAATTAATCGGACTACATCCAGATGAATATCGGAAAAGATATCCACACGAACTATCAGGTGGACAGCAACAACGTGTTGGTGTAGCACGTGCGCTTGCAGCAGACCCACCCGTAATGTTAATGGACGAACCATTTGGAGCGCTAGACCCAATCATACGTACCAAACTGCAAGAGGAATTTTTACAGATTCAAAAAGAAGTGAACAAAACTATTTTGTTTGTCAGCCATGATATTGATGAAGCAGTGAAAATGGGAGATAAAGTAGCATTGCTGCGTGGAGGAAAAATGATGCAATATGATTATCCATCGGAAATTCTTCATCATCCGGCTAATGATTTTGTTTCCGAGTTTGTTGGACAAGATCGCGTTCTAAAAAGTACTAGCCTCTATTCGGTCAAGGATTTGGTTGATGAGGTTTCCCTAGATTCCTACCATGAAGCAGATAGTGCTCAACCAGTAAATGAGGACACTTCCCTTCGTATTGTCATTTCCAAGCTGCTAAATCAAGAAGCCGATCAATTGGTAGTTGAGGACAAACAAGGGAATAAAAAAGGCAAATTAACACTAGAATTGGTAGAAAAATTCCTTCATAAAGAAGTGAAGGAAACTCCAAATAGATAGGAGTGAGACAAAATGATGAACAAACGAATTAGCCAAATCGTTAAAATCGCCTTCTGGATAATTGTCATTGCCTTTTTTGCTTGGACTTTCGCAAATGATCTGTTTCGTCCCATAGTTGAAGAATTCCGTACGTTTACGAATCTATTAATCCAGCACATAACTATCGTGCTTATCTCAGGATTATTAGCTATCTTCCTATCCATACCACTTGGTATTTTTGTTACGAGAGAGAAATTTCGCAAATCGGAATTTTGGATTGTCAATATTGCAAACCTTGGTCAAACAATTCCAAGTTTAGCAGTGTTAGCACTGGCAATGGGCTTTTTAGGAATCGGAATAAAAGCAGCGATTGTTGCACTATTTATTTATTCCCTGCTTCCCATTTTACAAAACACCATTGCTGGTATTCAGTCTGTTGATGAAAACATGAAAGATGCTGCTCGTGGCATGGGATTAACACCAGCACAAATTTTATGGCAAATTGAATTGCCGAATGCCGCGTCATCTATCATTGCAGGAATTCGTACTGCAATTGTTATTAATATCGGAACTGCTGCACTCGCCTATCTGATTGGCGGTGGTGGATTAGGAGCATGGATTTTCACTGGAATAAGGCTATTTGATAACTCTTTCTTAATCTCTGGTGCTGTTCCAGTTACATTACTTGCGATTTTAATTGATTACCTCTTCCGGCTGATGCAAAAATTATTGGTACCAAAAGGTCTAAGATTAGCCGAAGAAGCACAAAAATCATAACAACAAGGAGCATAAAAAAATGAAAAAATTACATGTAATCATTACGTTACTTATTACCATAACTGTACTAGCTGCCTGTGGTGGCGGTAATGACAAACAAATTACTGTTGGAGCGAAAAACTTCACCGAACAATATCTATTAGCTAAAATGACAACTTACATGTTAGAAGAGGAAGGCTTCGATGTGAAAGAAACAACGGACCTTGGTAGTACTGCATTAAGACAAGCTTTAGAAAACAAACAAGTAGATATCACATGGGATTATGTTGGTACTGGTCTTGTAACCTACTTAGGTGAAGATCCAATGACAGATCCCCAAGCTGCGTTTGACAAATTAAACGAAATTGACCAAGCAGACAATGAAATTGTATGGACAAACTTAAATGAAGTGGACAATACGTACACACTCATGATGCGTGCTGCGGATGCAGAAGAATTAGGTATTACTTCTATTAGTGACTTGGCTGACTACGTAAACAGCAATCCTGGAGAACTTACCATGGCCTCTGATGCCGAATTTAGCAATCGGGAAGACGGATTACCTGGTGTATACGAAACATATGGTTTTGAATTTGAAAATGTCACAGACATGGAAACTGGTTTAAACTATAATGCCTTACGTGATGAGGAAGCGGATGTTTCTGTAGGTTTTGCAACGGATGCCCGTATCGATGCATTCGATTTTATAAACTTAGAAGATAATCAGTCGTTCTTCCCTTCTTATAACGCGGCAGCAGCGATGACAACCGAAACGTATGAAGAATACCCAGAACTAGAAGAAATTCTTTCACCACTTTCTGATTTGTTAACAAGTGAAGTTATGCGAGACTTAAACTATCAAGTCGATATCGAAGAAAAGAGCGTTGACGATGTAGCGAAAGAATTTCTCGTAGAAAACGGATTAATAGAAGGGTAAGAACATGCAGGAGGGATGGTTCTATTCTTAGAGCTGTCCCTTTGCTTATTTAATTTATTGAACAACAGCCCTTACCATTTAGAGAAGAACTTAAGCCATCTCTCAAATTTAACCCTAAAGAAAATCACACTCGTCCGATTCTTCTTCCCGTAATATAGGCAATGTACTGCACCGAAAGGATCCTCCAGATTTAATGATCTCTGAATAATCGATTTCTATGACTTCAAATCCCCTATCTCGCATCTGCCGATTCACCTTTTCATTTACAGGAAGACTAAATATCTTGTTATTTCCTATATTTAATACGTTCGTTCCTAGCGTAAACTGTTCTTCTTCCGTTACTTCAATAAGATCATATCTGGAGGAAAATAGTTCCATATCTTCATCTGTCAGTGCATTTGGATAAATAAGAGCTACCTCTGGGGATAACACATTAAACACGCAATCTAAATGTAAATATTTTTCCGTAAAAGGAATGGCCTTCACGTCAAATTGATAACCTACTATATTTCTTAAATGATCAACCGCTGCTTCATTTGTTCGATTGCTCAGTCCAACATAAATCGTATCTCTATCAATGATGACGTCGCCACCTTCGATTTTATTGCCAATTAAATTGTAGTAGGAGATTTCCTCATCTTCCAGCCAAACTTTTAGTACATTCTCTTCTCCAATTCGGACATCATGTGCCATATGAGCAACGAAAATGGTTTGTCCAAGGGTGAAACCGATATCTCGAGTGAAAACTTGTTCTGGATATTTTTTATGGTATGGGAGTAAGATGGTTTCAACCCCATACTCATTTAATTTCTGGACAAATTCCCGATGCTGCTCCAGTGCACGTTCAATATGTAACCCTTCATCGATAAATTTCTTTTGCGTTTCATTAATTACCTGCCGAATCGTCATATATTGAGGCTGACACAAAATTACTCTTTTTAGCACATCGTATTCACTGAAACAGTTTGTTGTTTGTGTATTTGATTGCATACCGTATGTTCCTCCTGCTCATCTTGTTTTGTTCTTAGTATGCGCTAAAAATTAAGAAGCTAGAACTTTTGTGGAGAAATTTTGTGATTTTACTTTTTACTATGATTTCAGTCTTTCTTTCCTAATAAGTAAAAAATAAAAGCATGGACTCTCCCCTACATATTTGTGACTATTGTTCTAAGAAAGAGTATGATTGATAGGAAAATAGGTTAAGATAAAAAACTTACACACTTTATTTGACAAACCCATGTAACCCAGGTTTGTTAGTCACATACTCTTCTCTTCAATTTTTTTATTTCCTCCCTATCAACACCTGATACATCTGCAATTATTTCATCAGAAAATCCCTTTTGAAGCATGTTAGTAATTACTTTTTTAATGCCATGTTCTATTCCTTGTTCTAACCCTTTTTCTATTCCTTGTACTAACCCTTGTTCTATCCCTTTTTCTATTCCTTCCTCTATCCCTTCCTTCTTCCCTTTCTCATAGTACACATTCGGATTTTTAAATAACTTTTTTGCTTCTTCCTTAGGGAGCTTTGCAATTTCTTCAGCCATTTGCTCTTCCTCCTTCGCATTTAAGTATAAATACGTATTAAAAAAACCATATAAAAGATCCATCCTAGCTGGGTCCATTTCCATTCTGCTTAGCATAATTTCGTGTTCAATCCCCCAGTTCTCAACCACTTTTGCGTAATAGGGGACTAACCTTTTCACTCACCAATCACAAATCCATTTCTTTTTTTATTCTCTCTATTTCTTCCCTATCAACACCAGATACATCTGCGATTATTTCATCAGAAAATCCCTTTTGAAGCATGTTAGTAATTACTTTTTTAATGCCATGTTCTATTCCTTGTTCTAACCCTTTTTCTATTCCTTGTACTAACCCTTGTTCTATCCCTTTTTCTATTCCTTCCTCTATCCCTTCCTTCTTCCCTTTCTCATAGTACACATTCGGATTTTTAAATAACTTTTTTGCTTCTTCCTTAGGGAGCTTTGCAATTTCTTCAGCCATTTGCTCTTCCTCCTTCGCATTTAAGTATAAATACGTATTAAAAAAACCATATAAAAGATCCATCCTAGCTGGGTCCATTTCCATTCTGCTTAACATACGTAAAAATTCTAATTTCACTTTTACC
>NZ_RBZP01000003.1 GCF_003628505.1 Oceanobacillus halophilus
AACTCGGAGGAACTAAAACTAAACAATGACAATCTGAATGATATCGATGATTTGTGAAGTAAAACACTTAAAGTAACGGATGCGTTAGTTCAGGAAGGAAAGAGTAGTCTATACATTAAAGAAGTAGAAGGCAAATGGTATGCAGAATTGCCTGAAACAGAATCCTATGATATAGGTACTCCTAGTATCGCATGGACATTATGTGGTGGGAGTAACGGGTGCTTATTTTTAATAAGTATTTGTTGAATTCGAAGTGTATTACATCTGTAAAATACCGTGATATAATATAACTAAATATTCTGGAGGTGATTTAAATGAACTGGGAAGATGTACGCCAAGCATTTCCGAAACACTGGGTTTTGATAGAAGCAACGGGGGCGTATACAAATGGGCAAAGTGAGCGGATCTTAGAAGAGATTACCCCTTTGAAAAAGTTTTCCAATTCTCCAGAGGCGATGAGAGCATATCAGGAAATCCATCGGGAAGAACCTAATAGAGAATTATATGTTCTTCACACAAGTCGTAAGAGGCCCAATATCATTGAGAAAAAACGGGTAGGTGTCAGGAGATAGTGAAAAAACTGATGATAGATAATGGTTTATTGCTTGCGGACATGGAACTAACATTTAGGGGAAAATCTCTTCATCTGCAACGTGTATTAGTGGATAATGGATCAGGTAGTACCGTTATATCAACGGACTTAGCTGAAACAATAGGTATTGTAGCAGAAGAGAATGACATGATATATCGTATCAGTGGGATAGGCGGTTCAGAGTTTGTATATTCGAAGACGGTTGATTTAGTAAAAGTAGGAGAAATGCAAATAACAGAGTTCACTTTGGAAATTTTCTCTCCCTAAAGTGAACCCGTTATTCTATTAGAGTAGTTTCCTCTTAAGTATTTTTTCGTAACTATGGTGGAGTTGGTAGAAAGTACGGTGTAAATTTATCTTCTCAAACGGTAGCGAAGCAATCTCATACCATTTAATATAACTACCAAGATACTTAATTCGTGAACCAACATTCCGATGGACATGTTCATCCATTCGCTAAATAGTAGGCTAGCAAGTAAAATCAATACCACACCTACCGCGATGAAGATATTTTGTTTCATGTTGTTTGAGGTTGATTTTGTCAGGCCTAATGCGTGTGGTAAACGACTAAAGTCAGAGTTCATTAACACCACATCTGATGTTTCAATCGCAACATCTGTTCCACTTCCCATAGCTATTCCGATATCTGCTAAGGCTAAGGAAGGACTATCATTCACTCCGTCACCGACAAAGGCAATGATTTGACCTTTTGCCTGCATTTCTTCAATATATGCAGATTTTCCTTCTGGAAGCATATGACCGTGTGCTTCTGTTAAGCCAAGTTCACGTGCAACTAAATCAACGGTTCCTTGGTTGTCCCCTGAAAGAACGACTAGGTTTTTGACTCCTAGTTTTTTCAGGTGTTGAAGATCTTTTTTAACACCTGGACGGATTTGATCGCGAATACCCATTAGAACTTTTAATTCTCCGTCGACTGCGGTTAATACAAGAGAGTTCCCGTTTTTCTCAAAACGTTCAACGTCTTTTTTCGCTTTTTCGCTTAATTCTACATTTTCTTTTTCCATTAAAGCTACGTTACCAACGGCTATACGATGACCATATACTTTTGCTACAACTCCGCCACCTTTAACGACTTCTGTATCTTCCACAGTAGAGAAAGTTGTCTCACCAATATCTTGTAGGACAGCCTTTGCAAGTGGGTGATCTGATTCCCGTTCCACACTAGCTAAGTATCCTAGAACTTCCTCCGTGTTATTTCCATAAAATTCTTTTTCGGCAACTTCAGGGTTTCCTACGGTCAATGTTCCTGTTTTATCAAAAACGATCGTATCTACTCTGCTAAAGTCATTGATCACTTCACTACCTTTTAGAAGTACACCATTACGTGCACCATTTCCAATA
The DNA here is from genome assembly GCF_003628505.1 of Oceanobacillus halophilus. GTDB lineage: Bacteria > Bacillota > Bacilli > Bacillales > Amphibacillaceae > Oceanobacillus > Oceanobacillus halophilus. Next base: position 1,955 of record NZ_RBZP01000003.1, read on the forward strand.
CCAGCGACGTTTGATACAGGTACCCCGATGACCAATGCTCCAGGACATCCTAAAACGAGAATCGTGATAGCTAATTCAACATCTCTTGAGAATAACCAAACAATAAAACCAAGGATTAAAACAGCTGGTGTATAGTATTTCGAAAATCGATCAATAAACCGTTCTGCTTCTGATTTGGAATCCTGTGCTTCCTCTACTAATTCGATAATTCTGCCAAATGTTGTATCTTCTCCAACACGGTCCGCTCGAATTTGAATGGTTCCATTTTCTAAGATAGTACCTGCAAATACTTCTGAACCAACCTTTTTACCTACTGGCACAGATTCTCCAGTGATGCTTGCTTCATTAATATGACCTTCACCAATTAACACCGTCCCATCAACTGGAACTTTTGCACCGGTTTTAACCAACAAGATATCATCTTCGTCTACATCATCGACATCTACTTCTTCAAATTCCCCATTTTCCATTTGCTTTAAAGCACTCTCCGGAGCCAACTCGGTTAATTCCTTAATGGCTGAGCGTGTTTTGTTCAAGGTACGTTGTTCTAAATAAGAACCAAATAAGAATAAGAAAGTGACAATGGCTGACTCTTCATAGTTTTGAATTAAAACAGCGCCAACAACAGCAATCGTGACTAATACATCAATACTGACTACTTTTACTTTCAATGCCTGATAGGCTTGGATCGCAATCGGTGCTACACCAAGAATCGATGCAATGATCAGTGACCAATTGAAAATAACCATGTTATCTAAACCAAATCGTCCAAAGAATCCTAATACAATTAAAATCGCACTGATGAGCGTAATGGCATTCTTCTTACTTAATATAAATCTTTGCATATTAATTACCTCCAACTTCATCTTCTTTTTACTCCTTGTTGATGACTCTAGTATAGAATGTTTTTAAGAAATAAAAATTGATGCAAGTCAAGTTACGAGATTAATATTTCTTATCATTCGCTTGAGATATATCATAAAAAGAACAAATTCCCTGGAAGAGCGGGGGGACAGAGGGACAGGTTCCTCGTCCCACCCATTTTTGATAGTTTGTTAGATGATGAGCAAGATGATTAGACAAAAACTAGGACGACAAAAAGGTTTAATCTAAGACTTTTTAATCGTGTTATTAGATGTTTTTGTTCAATTAACGAGCATTCCTGTAAATACCAGTTCATACGTTCCATCTATCAACCGGGGGGAACGTCCTATCAACCGCCATCCTCCATCAATCAACCGGGAGGAGCGCTCAATCAACCGCCATCCTCCATCAATCAACTGGGAGGGGGGCTCAATCAACCGCCATCCTGCATCTATCAACCGCGATGGACGCTCAATCAACCGCCTTCTTCCATCAATCAACCGGGAGGAGCGCTCAATCAACCGCCATCCTCCATCAATCAACCGCGATGGACGCTCAATCAACCGCCTTCCTCCATCAATCAACCGCGATGGGCGCTCAATCAACCGCCCTCCTGCATCAATCAACCGCGATGGACGCTCAATCAACCGCCTTCCTCCATCAATCAACCGCGATGGACGCTCAATCAACCGCCTTCCTCCATCAATCAACCGGGAGGAGCGTTCAATCAACCGCCCTCCTGCATCAATCAACCGGGAGGAGCGCTCAATCAACCGCCTTCCACCTTCTATCAACCGATCGGGCCCTCCATTAACCATGTACATGGTTTCCGTCTCAGGCATGATATTCATTAAAAATGATGGGAATAAAATAGTCTAGTTTTTATGATGAAATTGTTCGATAACAAAGTCAATAAAATATCTACTCGTGATGGGTAATGTTTTTTTATCTTTGAAAGCCATTCCAATGGTACGAATAATGGGTGGGGATATTTTTTTAGCCACCAATTGATAGTTGATACGATTTAACACCAATTCAGGTAAAATAGAAATTCCTAGACTATTTTCCACCATTGCCATGATCGTATAGTCATCATGAACACGAAATTGGATATTTGGCTGTAACTGTTGTGCTTTAAAAATTTCCAACGGTTCACTTAATTCTCCTTCGTCTAGAAGAATAAAAGGTTCATTAGATAACTCCTCGACAGTCACTGAATCCTGATGGGCAAGAGAATGATCATGAGGTAAAACGGCAAGCATTTCATCATGCTTTAAAGGGATTGTTTCCAAATCGGTAACTGCATCCGGATTCACAAAACCAAAATCAACACTGCCTTCCTTGATATATTGGACAATACTTGTATATTCACCTTGCTGTAACTGGAAGTGCACGGAAGGATACATCTTTTTAAAGTCCTTGATTAATACTGGAAGCCAGTTGCTAGATATGCTGGAAAAGGTTCCAATTCGTATGTTTCCCCTTTGTAAACTTCTCATTTCTTTGCTTTTTTCGATTAGTTCCCGGTGTGCATAGTTTACCTTTTTAATATATGGTAAAAATTGTTCTCCATCAGACGTTAGACTAATTCCTTTCCGCGAGCGGACAATTAATGTTGTTGCAAGTTCACTTTCTATCGATTGAATCATTTGGCTAACTGCCGATTGGGTGTATCTCAAATCTTCTGCAGCTTTGGTAAAACTACCTTTTTCTAGTACCTTTAAAAAGATTTCATAACGATTGATTTCTATCCCTCCTAACATTAGCTTTTCTTATGTAAGTATCATAAAAATTAATTTTACTTATGTCAATTCATCTGATAGAATCAAAACAATTTAATCATCAGGGGGGACTTGATATGATGGGGAATCTTGCAGCATGGAAAAAAGGGGTGATTGATGGGATTCCGATTGGTCTGGGTTACCTTTCTGTTTCCTTCAGTTTTGGAATTATCGCTGCAACTGCTGGGCTGCATATAATAGAAGCTGTCATGATGTCGGCTACTAATTTCACTTCTGCTGGTCAATTTGCTGGCGTCACATTAATTGCATCGTCTGCTCTATTAATGGAGATGGCGCTAACTCAGTTTATTATTAATTCACGCTACTTTCTCATGTCAGCTGCTCTATCGCAAAAAATGGACCCGAAGACGTCAATGGTTCATCGAATAATCATGGCTTTTGGGATAACAGATGAGGTGTTTGGTGTATCCGTGGCAGTAAAAGGGAAGTTAAATCCTTATTATACTTATGGGGTAATGAGTGTCGCTTTACCAGGTTGGACGCTCGGTACGTTCTTAGGAGCTTATTCAGGTGATTTACTTCCACCAAGTATCGTAAGCGCTTTGAGTATTGCACTTTATGGAATGTTGCTTGCTGTTATTTTACCTCCGGCGAAAGGAAATAACATTTTATCGGCATTAATCATTATCTCCATGGTTGGCAGTTGGTTATTTAGTCAAGTGCCATATCTGCAAAACATCTCGAGTGGTGTAAAAATCATTTTATTAACTTTCATCATTGCTGGGATTGCGGCCGCACTGTTCCCAGTGAAGGGGGAGGCAAGAAATGGATAGAGTTTACCTTTATCTCCTTGTTATGGCAGTTGTCACCTATCTCATTCGGTTGTTGCCACTTACTTTGATTAGAAAGGAAATTAAAAATACGTATATAAAGTCTTTTTTGTACTATGTTCCATACGTCACTTTGGCGGTAATGGTGTTTCCAGCTATTTTGGATTCCACTGCTTCGCCAATTTCAGGATTGATTGGTTTTTTGATTGCAGTTATTTTTGCTTATTCTGGTGCCAGTCTGTTTAATGTTGCACTTATTGCTTGCCTATCCGTGTTTATTGTGGAGCGTTTCATTTAATCTGATTTCAATATATACATAGTATAGTGAATTCAGGTGTCAGTCCTCTCTGATCAGTTTTAGAACTGTGGGGCTGACACCTGTAATTGTTTATCGCCACGTTCCATACCCTTAAGGACTTAAACTATCTACAAAATAATCCATTACGGACTACGCTTTCCGCGAGGAGGCTGAAGCCGTGCCCGCGAACCGCAAGTATTCTGCCGGAGCGAAGACCCCACAAAATATTCATGATTGTAAGCGAGAGCTACACTATTCTTAATTAAATAAGTCAGCAGTTTCTATCAAATCCTACCTACTAAGAAACAAAAAACTCACGAAATGATTATATTTCCTATAACCATGAGAATCGTATTTTCGTTCAGTATTTAAAAATTGCAAGCTTTCATGTGATTTATAAACAATATCTGCTCGGACAGATAATCACTCATCAAATCCCCAATATTTGCTAAGCAAGCATCTATATTAAAACGCTTTCTCATCATTTACAAGTTACATAGAGTAGAAAAACGACGAAATTTGGCGGAATTGTACGATAAACACTTTATAAAGTTTGTGCAATTAAAAGTTTATAAAGTTTTCAAGTTGTATGGACTTATTTGGAGTTTTTGCAGCCCAGTTTTTTTCTTTATACTTAAAAACAGTGATTCAACAAGAATACTTACGGAGGTGCGTCATGTTAGAGTTTAAAAATGTAACGAAACGATACGACGGAAAAACAGCAGTTAAGAATTTGAATCTAAACATAAAAAAAGGGGAATTTGTTTGTTTTATCGGACCTAGTGGTTGTGGGAAAACAACGACGATGAAAATGGTGAATCGCTTAATTGGTATATCTGGAGGAGATATTCTTGTAGAAGGCAAGAATATCAAGGAACAAGATGCTGTTGAATTACGCAGATCTATTGGGTATGTTATTCAACAAATTGGTCTGATGCCTCATATGACGATTAAGGAAAATATTGTACTTGTTGGTACATTGCTTAAATGGTCGAAAGAGAAAAAAGATCAGAGAGCACGTGAATTACTTAAGTTAGTAGATTTACCGGAAGAATACTTGAATAAATATCCACATGAATTAAGTGGAGGACAGCAACAGCGAATCGGTGTACTACGTGCACTTGCAGCAAATCCACCATTGATTTTAATGGACGAGCCATTTGGTGCACTCGATCCAATTACGAGAGATTCTTTGCAAGATGAGTTTAAAAAGCTTCAAAAAGAGCTGGGCAAAACCATTGTTTTTGTTACACATGATATGGATGAAGCACTGAAGCTGGGAGACCGTATTGTCATTATGAAAGACGGAGAAGTCGTTCAAGCGGACACTCCAGATGAGATTCTTAGAAATCCTGCAAATGAGTTTGTGGAAGAATTCCTAGGAAAAGATCGTCTAATTCAAGGTCGTCCTGATGTTACGACGGTAGAGCAGATTATGGAAAATAAACCTATTACTGTTCCAGTTGGTACAACGTTACGGGATGCTATTTCGATTATGCGTGATAAACATGTAGATTCGCTTCTTGTTGTGGATTCAGCTAATGTATTAAAAGGCTTTATTGATATTGAGTCTATTAATCTAAACCATAAAAAAGCAAAAGTAGTGGATGAAATCATGGAGGAAGGAATTTATACCGTATCTCATCATAGTTTACTCCGTGATACGATTCATAAGATCCTTCGCCGTGGAGCGAAATATGCTCCTGTTGTAGATGATAACCAACGTCTAGTCGGGATTGTTACAAGAGCAACGCTTGCGAACCTTGTGTATGACACCATCTGGGGCGATGGAACAGAATTAGAAGAATTAACTCAAGCTGCAGAATAGGAGGCAGATAAATATGATGGAATTTTTTGCAACGCATGGTAACGATCTTTTAATTAAAACGTGGGAACATTTGTATATATCTCTTGCCGCTATTCTTTTAGGAGTCCTAGTTGCTATTCCACTTGGTATCTTGCTTTCTAGAGTACCTAATTTTGCCGATCGATTTATTTCATTTATTGGTATTCTACAAACCATTCCAAGTCTAGCAATACTTGCATTCTTTATTCCAATTTTAGGTGTAGGTAAGTTACCAGCAATTCTTGCGCTATTCTTCTATTCCTTACTACCCATTTTACGTAATACGTATATTGGAGTGCGTGAGGTTGATAAAGGAGTGGTAGAGGCAGGAAGAGGTATGGGAATGAGTAACTGGCAGTCCATTATGAAAGTAGAATTCCCAATGGCACTACCTGTTATTATGGCTGGTGTTCGTTTATCTACCGTCTATTTAATCGGTTGGGCAACATTAGCGGCCTTTATTGGAGGTGGGGGTCTAGGTGATTTTATTTTTGACGGATTAAACTTATATCAACCAGCATTAATAATTGCAGGTACCGTACCGGCAACCATTCTTGCCTTAATTGCGGACCGCTCACTTTCCATGATAGAAAACAAATTAACTCCCGAGGGTTTAAAGAATTCATATAAGACAGCATAATTACGGAGGTGACACGTGTGAAACGGATAGTAGGCAAAGGTAGCATGATTGTATTATTACTTGTCACGTTGGTAGGGTGTTCCTTACCTGGACTTGCAGGTACGACGAAAGAAACGATTAACATAGGTGCTCTTGGAACATCAGAATCACACATTTTAGCAGAAATGCTTTCGATTATGATTGAAAGAGAAACGGAGGCAAATACAGATATAGTTTCACATCTTGGGTCTTCCATCGTTCAGCATCAGGGAATGACTAGAGGAGATCTTGATATTACAAGTACACGTTATACAGGAACGGATTTATCTGGTGCTCTAGGGATGGACCCAATTACGGATCCAGATGAAGCATTAGAAATTGTAGAGCGTGAATTCCAAGATCGCTTTAGTCAAACATGGGCACCTACTTATGGTTTTGAAAACAGCTATTCGGTAGCTGTTACAACAGAGTTTGCGGAAGAAAATAATATTGAAAAAGTCTCAGATCTCGAACCATTTGCAGATGAGCTAAGTTTTGGTGTGGATAATGCCTGGATTAATCGTAAAGGGGATGGGTACGATGGCTTCCAAGAAACGTATTTTTCTTTTGGAGAAGTGTATCCAATGAATGTTGGGTTAGTGTATCAAGCGGCTGCTAGTGGTCATATGGACATTGTTCTTGCTTATTCTTCTGATGGCAGAATTAAACAGTTTGATTTGAAAGTCTTGGAGGATGATAGACAATTCTTTCCACCATATGATGCTTCTCCAGTTATTGCGAATGAAATATTAGAAAAGTATCCAAAAATTAAAGATATTACAGAGCGCTTATCTGATCAAATCTCCACAGAAAAAATGCAGGAACTAAATTATAAAGCGGATGTCGAATTAATGAATCCTAGAAGCGTTGCAATGGAATTCTTGGAAGAAAATAACTACTTTATTGAGGAGAAAGGGGAGAAGTGATATGGAAACATTGAATCAGTTGATTCATTATGTTGCTCAAAATGGCGATTATATTTGGGAACAATTTTATAGACATTTTCTAATGACTTTTTATGGTGTGTTATTCGCATCCATAATCTCTATTCCCTTGGGTATCCTTATAGCTAAATATGGTAAATTAAGTAGCTGGGTATTAGCGATTGGAAGTATTACACAGACGATTCCTGCTTTAGGTGCAATGGCAGTAATTATGATTTTGTTAGGCCTTGGTACCAACACAGCAATCGTGACATTAATCATCTATTCGATTCTACCAATTACTCAAAACACCTATGTTGGAATGAAAGATGTGGATAAGACAGTGGTTGAAGCTGGCTATGCATCTGGTATGACGCGTTTTCAATTGTTGCGCATGGTCGAATTACCACTAGCCATTAGCGTCATTATGGCTGGTATTCGAACAGCATTTGTTATTGGAATAGGGATTGCAGCGATTGGCGCTTTTGTTGGTGCAGGTGGTTTAGGAGCGATTATCCTAACAGGTACAAATGCTACAGATGGAACAGCGATTATACTAGCAGGTGCCATTCCTACCGCATTAATGGCGATTATTGTTGATTTATTTTTAGGATGGGTGGAACGTAAACTGCAACCAATTAAATCATCGAAGTCAAAAGCAGCTTAATAACGTATGTCTTGAGGTGAATAAAATGTTGGAAGAAAGAATGGTTGTTGAAAAGAATATCCCGTGCACTTTATCAGATGGAACGGTGTTACGGTCCGATGTCTACCGTCCGGACGGTGAGGATAAATATCCGGTACTCATGCTTCGATTACCCTATGATAAAGGAACTCCCAGATACTATGATGAGTATTTAGAAGTTCCGCGAATGGTAGAAGCGGGATACGCAGTCATTTTGCAAGACGTACGGGGAAGATTTGCTTCCGATGGTGAATTCTATCCTTGCATTCATGAAGCCAAGGATGGATATGATGCTGTTGAATGGGCAGCGAGACTTCCTTTTTCAAATGGAAAAGTTGGATTGTTTGGGATGTCCTATCATGGATATACGCAACTCGCAGCAGCGACAGAGAAGCCTCCATCCTTAAAAGCAATAGCCCCCGTTATGACTGGTGGCAACCTATTAGAAGGTTTCGTCGGCAGAGAAGGAGAACCGGAGACAAGTGCCAAATTGAAAAATTGGGTTTTAGGTTCGATGATAGAAGATCAATTAAAACGCAAGGGAACATTCGATCAGAGAACATTCCGTTTTTATTATGAAAATGTAACAGAATGGTTATCCCAATCACCAGCTAACGAATGGCAACCAATGAAAGTGTTGGACTCAGATTCCTATTACTTTGATTTAATAAATGATACGATACCAGCTGAATGGAAGAAAAATACCAATTTGCTTGATAAGCTTCAGGATATTGACATACCCGCTTTATTTATGGGGGGATGGTTTGATGCATTACTTGACTCCACTTTAGAAGTTTATCAGTGTTATGGTGGAGACAAGATGCTGTGGATTGGACCATGGACACACGAAGAAATGACCGGAAGATGTGGTGAGAAGTTTTTTGACCATGCCGAAACCAACATCGGAGTCGATCAAATAAAAGACCCGACAGAAGTCCATATTAAGTGGTTTGATCAATGGTTGAAAGACAAGCCGATGTCTGTGGATAAGCCGGTTCATTTATATCGAATGGGAGAAAATCACTGGGAAGCTTATGACGAATGGCCACTTGTAAAGGAAGTTCAGGAGAATGAATGGTTTCTTCATAGCAAAGGGGCATCACAAACACGTCATGGAGATGGAGAGCTAGCTCAACAACCGTTATCAAGTGAGTCTGTGAGTCAAATGAAATTGGATCCAGAGCATCCTGTTCCAACTCGAGGTGGAGGATCTCTTATTGCTGGATGTGAATCAGGTATGTTTGATATGAGTGATTTACAGGATCGTGAGGATGTCCTCGTCTATACGAGTGCTCCACTTGGAAAGGACTATGCCATATTGGGTACTATCAAAGCGGCATTATGTGTATCATCCCAGTCGGAATTATTTGATATGTCCCTAAGAATGACAGATGTTGACCCACAAGGAAAAGCTTATAATATAGTTGATTCCTTTCATCGGAAACAGGTAAAAGAAGCAGATAAGCCATTCTTATTGCAGGTGGAGATAGGGGCTACCGCTTATACGTTGAAAAAAGGCCACCGCTTGCGTTTAGATATTGCAGCAAGTAATGCACCACTTTATGATATTAATCTAAATAACGGGAAAACTACTAAAACACATACAGATGGAAAAGTGGCGTTTGAATCGGTTTACCATGGTGGGGATTTCTCGTCTAAATTATTCTTGCCAATCGCTAAGAATAACAATGATTAAAATCATGTTTTTATTAGAACAGACAGATTGGAGAGGAGTAGTTCTCTTTAGTCAGCTAACCGATAAGGAGCGGTAAAATGAAGCATCGTAATGAAAAGATTGAAGATGTAAGAACGCAATTTATAGAAAAAATAACCGATAATATGAATGCGTTTGGTGTTTCGACAAGTGTTGGACGTGTATTAGGAATTATTTATATGCATCAAGATGCGATGACCCTTGATGAATTATCAGAAGAAACAGGGATGAGTAAAACACGGATGAGTCAGGTTGTCCGAGAAATGATTGATTTGAATATTGCCGAACGTGTTTTTAAGAAAGGTGTTCGCAAAGATTTATTTCAGGTGGAAGAGGATTATTACCAAACGTTTATTTCCCTTTTCACTTCCACATGGCAAAAAGCGATTAATCGCAGCCGTACTTTTGAACAGAGAATCAAGAATAAGTTGGAAGAAATACAAGCGGATGAAGAGTTAAGCCCAGAAGAGGAACAAGCTGTTAACGAATTATTAGCAGAGTTGAAAGAATGGATGGAATATTACGATTGGATTCGTCGAGTAACGGACTTCTTTGAGAGTGGAGAAATATTTAAGCATGTTCCGAAAAAAGCAGACTAACGAAGGAGATGAGAAAATGAATAAAAAGGTAATTTTATCTTGTGCTTTAACAGGTGCTGGTGATACGACTGCTAAAAGTCCCCATGTTCCTGTAACACCAAAAGAAATTGCAGATTCAGCTATAAAAGCAGCAAAGGCCGGTGCAACGGTCGCGCACATTCATGTTCGTGATCCAAAGACAGGAAAACTAAGTCATGATGTGAAGTTATTTGAAGAGGTAGTAGAGAGAATAAGGGAATCAGAAACAGATGTCATCATTAACCTTACATCTGGTGGAGGTGGAGATTGGGTACCTAATGAACAAGACCCGACAAAAGGTGGAGAAGGAACGGATATTCAAACACCAGAAGAACGTCATGAGCCAATTGGAAAGCTTTTACCTGAAATGTGTACATTGGATTGTGGCAGTGTGAACTTTGGCAATATGCTTTATTTAAGCCCTACTGATTGGTTAAGAAAGCAAGCGAAGCTCATCCAGGAAAGTGGAGTGAAGCCTGAATTAGAGTGTTTTGATACGGGACATGTTCGGTTTGCTAATCAATTAATTGAAGAAGGATTAATTGATGGTGATCCCATTTTTCAATTTTGCTTAGGTATTCCATGGGGAGCTGATGCGGACGCAGAAACCATATCCTATATGAAGAGCCGTGTTCCGGAAAATGCAACATGGGCTGCATTTGGGATTGGCCGCATGCAAATGCAAATGGGTATGGAATCCCTTCTTCAAGGCGGGAATATTCGTGTAGGATTAGAGGATAACCTCTATCTTAAGAAAGGCCAATTAGCTACGAATGAGCAACTTGTCGATAAAGCAGTGAGCATGGTTCATAGCCTCGGGTCTGACATCATGACACCAGCAGAAGCAAGAAAACATCTAGGATTACGTAACCCGTACGGAAAGGAAGGCTGAAAACTATGACTACAGACACTTCAATAAAAAAAATAACGGTTGTAGGAACTGGAGTAATTGGAAATGGATGGATTACAAGATTTTTAGCGAATGGCTATACGGTAGTCGCATCCGATCTAGACCCTAAAGCAGAAGAACGTACAAGAGCGGCTGTGGAACGTGCATGGCCATGGATGGAGAAAATGGGAATCTCTAAGAATGCTTCCAAAGATAATCTATCTTTTGAAGCGGACTTAGAGAAAGCATTGAAAGATGCTGATTTTGTCCAAGAAAATGTTCCAGAGAGAGAAGATTTAAAACGAAGTGTGATTGCTAATATCGATCAGTATGCACCAAATGAAACGGTTATTGCTTCCAGTACATCTGGTATACTGCCAAGTACTTTACAAGCAGACAGTACAAATCACCCAGAACGTGTGATTGTCGCTCATCCGTTTAATCCAGTTTATCTGATGCCACTTGTTGAACTTGTTGGTGGGGAAAAAACGCAAGCTACCTATATTGAAAAGGCAAGAATATTCTATGAATCATTACAGATGAAACCACTCGTAGTCCGTCAAGAAATAGAAGGGCATATTGCGGATCGGTTAATGGAAGCTATCTGGCGTGAGTCGCTTCATATTGTCAATGATGGCGTAGCAACAACAGAAGAAGTGGATGCTTCCATTATATACGGGCCAGGTCTTAGATGGGCATTAATGGGACCGTTCATGACACTACACATGGGCGGGGGCAAACAAGGAATGCGTCATTTGCTTGAGCAATTCGGACCAGCATTAAAACTTCCTTGGACCAAATTAGAAGCACCTGAGTTAACGGATGAACTCGCAGAAAAAGTTATTAGTGGTTCTGAGGCACAGACTGGCAACATAGAGATGGAACAATTGGAAGATCGTCGGGATGAATTTTTATTCGAGTTGCAACAACTATTGGAAAAATATTGGCCAGGAGCTAACTTTACAGGAAGGCTATAATAACCAATAAAAGGAGGAATAGATTTGGTACAATCAAAGGTTTTGATTGAAGACAAGGTCCCCCAAGCCTGGATTGATTACAATGGGCATATGAATGATGCGGAATATGTACGGGCTTTTAGTTGGGGTGTGGATCGATTTATGAATTTGATTGGTATCACAGAAGCCTTCAGGAAAGACCATCACTACACCATCTATACAATGGAAAATCACGTATGTTATTTGGATGAAATGAAGCTTGGAGAAGCATTTGAAGTTCATCTATATGTGATTGATTATGATTCTAAACGAGCGCACTTATTCTTTGAATTGTACGGTGAAGATGGAAAACGTGCTGCAACGAGTGAACAGATGTTAATGGGAATAGATCAAACTTCTGGAAAATCAGCACCTTTTCCTGATGAAATAGTTACAAATGTTGAAGAGCTAGCTAACCAACATACACCAACAGATAAACCAAAAGAAGTTGGACGTATTATCGGGATTAAACGTAAATCATAAGAGAAAGGTGGTTCTTAGTATATACTAGGAACCATCTTTTTATGGCATATTTTTACTATTTAATTATGTTGTTTTGAAGATTGAGTGAATCTGATAAAAGAAGGTTTGTATTATCTGTTGACAATTTAGAATTATGTGATTATTATATATGATAACCTCTACATTGCCTCTAGTAATTTCTTTTTGTATCCGTATTTATCTCTATCGTATTTTTCTTTTCCGTATTTGCATTTCAAGCTTTATTTGAATTTATACCTCATGAAATCACGTAAGACCGTCAATCATTTTGAAAACATCATACTTCTTATTTATACAAGTAGAGCAGACAACATAGCGGAGTGTATTTCCGTAGCGGATGTAAACCACTATTCATAATTCAATAAATCAACAATTTAAAATAACCAATCCTGAAAGGGGTGATAGACTAACTATATAATTTTTACTTTTTCATTTTCCGACCATAAATAGAAAGGGGGTTTTAGTAATGAGTCATGATATGGTAGGGTTCAATAAAGCTGGGAAACAGATTGCGCATCTGCATTTTAGTATGGGAAATAGTAGTGCCGGTATATTATATGTTCTATTGGATGCTATGGATTACCATGCAGGTGTTAGTGGAACAGGAGACAGCACGAATCTATCGATAGAAAAAACAGAACAGGCTTTGAATAAATATCAGCAAATTTATGTGGATGGTGACACTTCCCAGAAGGATGATTTCACCATTTGGGAGCAAAACGAAATCCTGAATTTTCTATTAAACTGTGTCACAACTGCACAGAAAGAAGGGAGTGTGAGAGTACTTTTTGCGTAAAATTTTCATGATTGTTCATACATTTCTTCCGTTTCTCCAATTTCCTCATTCACACGAAAGAACAAATAAAAAAACTACAATGCTAGCAAGTAGGTGTAGATTTTTAGCAATTTTCTTTTTCCTCTTCAAATCGTAGTTGTAAATGAAAACCACTTTTATACCATCTCCATGTGAGAAAAACAAACCTTAGTAAAAAAGTCAGATAAGTTTGATATAAATCAAACAAATAGATATACTAGAGTAGTAAGGAATTTTTTTCATCCTTAGATATTAGTATATAAATAGAGTCTAAGATTCACTAACTTCAGGAAGGTGGTAGCGAAATGAATACGCTAGTAGCTCAAGAAAGAAAAGATTTTAGGAAATCTATTTTAAAAAAATCGAGAAATGAGGGAAAGATTCCAGGAATTGTTTATGGAAACGATATCAAAACGGATTCGTTTTTTATTAAAAACACCGACTTACTAAAAGTAATTAAGAGAGTTGGTAGGAATGGTATTTTCTCTCTAGATCATAGTGGAAAATCAACAAATGTTATTCTAAGAGATTATCAAACGGATCCTATCACTAGGGATATACTTCATGTGGACTTTCTTCAAGTTGATAAGCACACAGAAATCGATACTAGTGTCAGTGTTATCCTAAAAGGTACATCTCGAGGAGAGAAATCTGGGGGAATGGCTAAGCAATTTCTTCATGAATTGGATATCACAGCAAAAGCGGATGATATCCCTGATACAATTGAAATTGATATTACTGATTTTGAAATCGGACATACCGTTCAAATAGCAGATATGAAAAAAGAGTATGCTAACTGTACCATTAATCATGAGGATGAAGAGGCTATCGTGATGATCGACTTTGTGAAACCTGAAACAGAAGAAGATGAGGAAGAGGCTAGCGAAGTAGAAGTTTCGGGTGTTTAACCCAAGGTTACTGGATTCAACTTCTTTCCATTAGAAATAAATATAGACGATATTGGTCCCCTCTTTACTGCAGAATTTGGTAAAGAGGGGACCTCTACTTTATTTCCAAATTTATAAAAGCATTCTTTTCCTTTTTGCAAAAAAGCTATGGGAATGATGGTGTAAAGATACTTATTAAATGAGCACAAAATGTAAGGCAAAGTCATGTTAAAAAGCAACAATATTTGAGAAAAGAGCCTATAGAAAAGATAATGTGGGCATCATTTTCTTATTTTGTTTCCTTCTCTAAATAGCTGCATGTTACCTGACCAACGGCTTTTGCTGCTACAAGAATGGCATCTTCATCGATATCGAATTTCGGATGATGATTAAAATATGGATCTTCTACGCCTTTTGGTGTGCAGCCAATGTAAAAGTAAGATCCAGGTATTTTCTCTAAGAAATAGGCAAAGTCATCAGATGGTGCCATTTTAGGAAATTCTTCTATTTTCTTGATGTCTTTGTCTTTCACATCATTTAGCACCTCTGCAACAAAATCCGTTAATTCTGGATCATTGTACAACGGTGGATAATCCGGTGTATAAGTTACTTCGCAAGCTACTCCAAACATTTCTTCTATTCCTTTAGCTATACGATGAAATTCTTGCTCAATAACTTCTTGAACCTCTTTATTGGAATAACGAATATCTCCTTCAATTTCAATACTATCTCTAATTACATTGAAGGTACCTTTTCCATCAAATGAACCAATGGTTACAACTCCGGCTTGCATCGGGTTTATTCTGCGACTGACAATGGTTTGAACTGCTGTAACAAAATAGCTACCGGCAACAATGGAATCATTTGCTTTGTCTGGAGAGGAACCGTGCCCACCTTTACCTTTAATGACTAATTTAAAATAAGTTCGTCCATTAAAGGAATAACCACTATGGTATCCCACCGTGCCAGCTGGAGCCAGTGGTAAAACGTGAATACCGAAGATGGCATCTAAATCGTCTAGCTTTCCAGATTCCATCATGCTCTTGGCACCACCAGGTGGCACTTCCTCTGCATGTTGGTGAATGATTTTGATGGTTCCATTTATTTCATCTTTTAATTGAATGAAACAATCGGCAAGTACAAGGAGATATGCCGTGTGTGCGTCGTGACCACATGCATGCATAACTCCTTCATTTTTAGATTTAAACGGGACATCCGTTTCTTCTGTAATTGGGAGTGCATCAAAATCGGCTCGAAGTCCGATTGTTTTTCCAGAATTGCCCCCCTGTATCGTAACGATAATTCCATGCCCATTTCCAACATTGGTTTCTATTTCTACATCTTTATCATTGTAAAAATCAACAATATATTTAGCTGTTTTATCCTCTTTAAAGGAAAGCTCTGGATTTTCATGTAAATGTCGGCGGATTTTAATCATTTCTTCTTTCCGTGAATCAAGCATTTCCATTAATTTTTCTCTCATTGTTTCCTATCCTTTCTTAAAATTATTGCTGGTTCTTATTTTATCCTCTTTAACGTTCTAACTGTGGCTTAACAGGTTTTGTTACAGTTTTTGACTGTTTTGTTTTTCCAACACTTCTAGGAACAAGAACAATAATGGAAATTAATGAAAGTAAAGCAAAGATAACATTCGTAATAATCCCTGCAGTAGCTGCAACTTCAACGGTGCTAAATCCTGCCACTGTACTATAAATGGTTGCAGAAATTGCAATACCAAAAGCATTACCTAATGAACTCGCCATTTTATAGATACCCGAAGCTTCACCTACTTTACTGTCTGGCGCACCAGCTACGGCTGTATCCGTTGAAGGTGTTGCATACATACCAAGACCTAATCCAAATAAAATAAATCCAACAAACACTGCAATGGTGTACATTAAGTCCGGTAAAAAGGTTAACCCCATTAAACCAACACCAACCAATGTTGCCAGTGTACCCCAAATCATAGGATTTCTTGCCCCGACTCGCTGCATCAGTTTTTCACCTACTCGAATCATTGCTAGAACTGCCGCTAAATAGCCTAGTGATAACATTCCTGATTGGAACGCAGTAAACCCACGTCCTACTTGGACATAAGTGTTTGCGACAATAAGAGTACCAGCAACAGCGTTTAGTAAGAAGTTTGAAATGGTTGCCCCTGTATAAGGTTTGTTTTTAAATAGTTTAAAATCGATCAGTGGAGTAATTTCCCTTTTTCTTTCAAACCAGATAAAGACAGCTGTCCCTACTACAGATACAATTGCTAATGAAATGGTTAGCAGACTTGTCCAACCAAACTCAGCGCCTTGTGTAATAACGATATTTATAGCTAGCATGGTGATAATGAAAATAACTAAGCCACCATAATCGAACTTGAACTTACCAGATGTTTCAGCCTTACTTTCTGGAACTTCTCGAATTAACCACATGGCTAGTACAGCAAAGATAATGGAAAAAATAAAAATCCATTTCCATCCCATATAGGTTGCTATGGTACCTCCTGCAAAAGATGTTAAACCTGACCCACCCCATGAACCGATAGACCAGTAACTAAGTGCACGTTGACGTTCTTCCCCTTCAAAATACGCTTTTACTAATGCAATGGTAGCAGGCATAATACTTGCAGCAGAAAGTCCTTGTAAAACCCGACCGATGACCAATAATATCGAACCCTGTGCCAGGACGAGTAATAAGGAACCGATTATACTTAAAATTAACCCAAAATAGGTGAGTTTCTTTCTCCCAATTCTATCTGCTAAACCTCCGGCCACCACAATAAACATTCCGGAAAATAGGGATGTCAAGCTTATCGCAATATTAAGTGTACCAAGGTTCACCCCTAAATCTTCCTGTACGGCAGGAACAATATTTACCATTGCCTGGGCAAAGAGCCAAAAGGTGATAACCCCAAATACAATTCCTAAAATCATTTTATTGGTACCTTTATAGGTAGTTGATTCATTTGAAGCCATGGTATATCCTCCTGAAATTAGAATTTTATATAACAACAATTAATTAAATATGCTAATGAGAGATACCTTTAATATGAACATTCCTCTTTCATTTATCCGTTGAGACAGTAACTGGAATAAATTGATTCTATGGGAAGAATAAGGGATGGAAATTAGTGCTATAGAAGAATTGGGAGAGGGGGAATTTTATGATAAAAGTATTTACTATATTGGTGAGAATGAGAAGGGATATTCGATTGGGAAGTGGAATACTCTGTCCTGATATATCATGACATTGTGTTTTAATTGCTATACAATAATGAATGAACGAAAGGAGCGGTGCTGTTTGAGGTCGTCATATTGGTTATGGATCTTATTTAATATAATTATT
Organism: Oceanobacillus halophilus; assembly: GCF_003628505.1. GTDB lineage: Bacteria > Bacillota > Bacilli > Bacillales > Amphibacillaceae > Oceanobacillus > Oceanobacillus halophilus. The sequence continues at coordinate 19,560 of NZ_RBZP01000003.1, forward strand.
TGGCCGTTTGCTCTGATTTATTCCAATCAAAGTATGAAAGAAATGATCGGAAATATATTTGGTGTGGCCTTGTTTTTTATGATTTTTTTCATGATTCCATTATTTATAAGTAAACCAAAATTGCTTTTATCTCTCTTAAGTATTAATGCATTTATTGCAATCCTCACTTTGCACTACGATGTTAGTACGGAATTTAATCCATATCTTCTTCTCGTCATCACGCTTTTAATGGCTGAAGGGTTCTACCATTTATCTATACGATTTAGTTTATTGTTGGGAGGATTTATGGTAACTATTACTATTATTGTTGTTTTTACTACGGATATATCTCCGAACGTACGGGTTTACATTATTCTCTATTTAATTTTTACACTTGCGGCAATGGTAGTATTTAAAAAAATGAAGAATCGTAACGATGATCTTGACGCTAGATATGAGGCATTACTTAGTGAATATCGTAGTTTGAAACGCAGACGGGTTTCTGAGGAAGAAATTGCGAGGCAGGAAGAGCGGATGTTAATTGCCCATGAAATTCATGATTCAGTCGGACATAAGCTAACTGCCTTGCTCATGCAGTTGGAGGCCTTTCGTATGAAGGTATTGGAAAAGGACAAAGAGCATGTTCAGTCTTTGAAGAAACTCGCGAGTGATAGTTTAGATGAAACAAGAAGAGCAGTTAAATCCTTAAAAAACAAGGATACAGGAGGGCTACCAGGAATACTTCGGTTAATCCGTAAATTAGAAATGGAAAGTTTTATGCGTATTCATTTCTCTGTCAAACATGGAGCTTTTACAGCCCCATTAACTGGAGAGCAGTCTTTTGTCATTTATCGTTCGGTTCAAGAGGCATTGACGAATATTATGAAACATAGTAATAAACGGGAAGCAGAGGTTATGTTTGAGTCACCAGGTGGAAGTATTTTTCGCTTTGAAATCAGTAATCCTATCACTAATCATACAATTTATCGTGAGGGATTCGGCCTTACTTCTATGCGTGAACGTTTAGAAAAACATGGTGGGAGCTTAGAAGTTTTTCAAACAAAAGAGAAATTCATTGTTCGAGGCTTTTTAAAAATCGGTTATGGAGGATGAACATGGTTCGAATTTTACTGGCAGAAGACCAGGTGATGGTTAGACAAGGATTGAAAATGATGTTGGAGTCGGATGAAGAAATGAAGGTGACTGGGGAAGCGGATAATGGAAAAGAAGCGATTCTCCTTTGTGAAAAACAGGCATTTGATATTGCTATTCTAGACATTCGAATGCCTGACATGGATGGAATTGAGGCAGCTAAAGTTATACAAACGCGTTGGCCGGATACAAAAATATTGATTTTAACAACGTTCGACGATAATGAATATGTGATGGAATCTTTAAAAATAGGTGTCAGTGGGTACATTCTGAAGACTGGTGACACCGAATCGTTGCTCCGCTCTGTTCGCAGTGCTTTAACTGGAGGGCTTTCGATTGAAGATCATGTAGCAGCAAAGGTCATGCCACTTCTATTGAAGCAAGAAGAAATCAATAAGCCCGATCCTTCCCTAACTCCACGCGAAAGGGCTATACTACAATGTATTGGTGAAGGTTTAAGTAATGGAGAAATTGCAGAACGACTTGCGATTTCAGTTGGCACGGTAAAAAATAACACAAGTCAAATCTTGAATAAACTCGATTTAAGAGACCGCACACAGCTAGCTATTTACGCAATCCGCCATAATCTGGTGTGAAAATCCCTTTACTATCAATCGACTTAACAAAGCCAATAAGAAAAAATGACGCGAGTAATGGGAATACTATCATATCGTGACTGGAGACAGTGGTTACACTGTTTCTTTTTTTGTACATTAGAAAAGAAGAAACAATGAACTTCGATTATGGAGGAGTGTTAAAGAAATGCTTGAAACGATAAATCTTAGCAAAACATTTAAAGAAAAGAAAGCTGTTGATGAAATAGATATTTATTTAGATGATGGAGAATCAGTTGGACTGCTTGGACCCAATGGAGCTGGAAAATCTACGACTATTTCTATGATTTCATCTTTACTAAAGCCGACATCTGGTGATGTAAAGCTTAATGGAAAGAGTACGATAAAAGATCCATCAGAGATTAGAAAGGTCCTTGGTGTGGTTCCACAGGAAATTGCTTTATACGAAGAATTATCAGCCTATGAGAATTTACATTTTTTTGGAAAGATTTATAAAGTGAAAAAAGGTTTCTTAGAGAACCGCATTCAAGAAGTACTTGATATGGTTGGTTTGAAAGATAGGCAAAATGAGCTTGTTAAAACCTTCTCAGGCGGCATGAAAAGAAGAGTGAACATTGCTGCTGCATTGTTGCATCATCCAAAAGTTCTTATCCTTGACGAACCAACCGTCGGTATTGATCCACAGTCAAGAAACCATATATTAGAAACTGTTCGTAAATTAAATGAAGATCATGGAACTACTATTCTTTATACGAGTCACTACATGGAAGAAGTCGAGCAATTATGTGACCGGGTTTATATCATGGATCACGGAAAAGTAGTAGCTTCGGGAAGTAAAGACGAATTATTAAGTATCTTATCCAGTGAAGATACAATCCAAGTACAGCTTAGTAAATCAAGCGATAATTTACTGGAAGCAATAAAGGCAATGAAACCTGTTCGACGTGTAGATGAAACAAGTGATGGTATTCGGATTATTTCTAAGAAAGACAGTAGCATACTAAACAATTTAGTACATGCAGCAGAAAAAGAAGGGATTCAAATTACCCATTTTCAGTTGGAAGTTCCAAGCCTGGAAGATGTATTTCTGCACTTGACTGGGAAATCACTGAGAGATTAACAGAGGAGGAAATGAAAATGGGCTCATTTTTAAAAAAAGACCTGCTAGTGTTTTGGAGAGATCGTAAAGAAGTGCTTTTAGCTTTGTTTCTTCCAATTGTTATCATAGTTGTTTTAAACTTAGCATTTTCTGGACTATTTGATAATGACGCAGAGTCTGTGAACATGAATGTGGGGATTGTTGATGAGAATGAACATTCTACCGAACTTGAGCAGTTTAAATTAAGATTGCAAGAAATGGATATATTGGAAGTCGAGAAAGAAGCATTGATTAATCAAGCATCTGCTATAAAGCCAAGTGAGCTGATAGTTGAGTTTTTTAATGACCCTAAATTAAAGGAATGGATTCCGTATGAGAAGGTTAGTGAAGCAGAAGCAATCAAGTTAGTTGAGGAGGGGGATCTGGATGCTATCATTAAGATTCCTGAAGGTTTCACATACGATGTTCTCTCTTCGCTCCTACTTGAAGAGGATTCGTCTACACCAATATCAATTCTAGCAGCAGAGCAATCGATGGAATTGAATACTCTTCAAAATGTGGTAAATGATTTTATTGATACGCTTAATTTACAGTTTGCCCTTGGTAGTACGGTTGGAGCGGATTTAGAAGAGCCAGTATTGCCGCAGGGAGGAAGAGAGGTCGTAGAGGGTGTAGAAACTTTTAACATCTCTCAATATTTTACCATTGCCATGAGTACGCTTTTTGCTTTGTTTATCGCACAAACTGTAGCAATGAAAACAGTAACTGAGAAAAGGGAACGTGTATTTAATCGAATACTGCTGACAAATAGCAATCCCCTGGAGTATCTAATGGGTAAAACGTTAGCTACATTTTTCCTTAGTATGATACAAATGCTGGTAACCTTTGCGGTGACTCAATTATTTTTAGATGTGTTTCCTGGGAAGTCATTAGCATTTTGGGTCGGGGTAATAGTCATCATTGCTGCGTTTGCTTTGACTGTTTCTGGATTGTCTGCATTATTCACCAGCATTACATTAATTCTAAATGATTCTAACGCAGCCAGTGGAATTTTTACAATGATTGTGATGAGTTTTGGTGTTCTTGGTGGGAGTTTCTTCCCGCTTCAGGGACTACCCGTGGTGTTCCAGAAAATTGGTGAATGGATTCCTAATGGGTTAACTCAAACTGTACTGATTAAATGGATCCAATTAACGAGTGTTCAAGATTTAATCGTACCTATTATTATTCTGATTGTATTTTTTATGGCTTGTCTTGTTATTGCCGTTACCATTTTTCCTAGAAGGGGGAGAGTTTAATGTACCCAGTTTTTATGGCGCAATGGATGAAAGATAAGCGAAAACCGTATATCATACTTTTATTTATCGGATTAAGCATTATTGCAACGCTCATATTCGGCGATATAGATAGAATAGAGCAAACTACTGCTATGGTTTATAGTACGGAACCAAATGCAGAAGCAGTAGAAGAAAAATGGTTAGAAGGATTAAATGGCCATGAGACGATTGATTTTATAATATCGGACAAAGAGGAAGCGCACGAACAAGTCGCAGAAGGTGCAATCGATGTTGCAATCCATTTGATGGAAAATGATTATCGATTGATTACTTCCAGTGATATGCCAAATATACAGATTGTCGAACAGTACGTTCATAAAGTGTTTACGGAAGAGGCTCAATTGGAGGCTGCTGCAGGAGATGGGAATACAGAGAAACTGAGAAGTGAACTGGATAGTTATCTGGAAAATCCACCAATTCAAGTTCAAACAGAGTCAATTGATGGCGGAGAAATTCCAAACTATGATATGGGGATGCAATTATTATTTGGTTTCACCCTTTTTATTGCGATGTTTACGATTGGATTTAAAGTAAATGGTATCAGTGGAGACAAAGTTAGTGGAATATGGAATCGATTAATTCTTTCTCCCGTAAGTAAAACCAATATGTACATCGGCCACTTGCTTTATAGTTTTTGTGTTGGTTTTCTTCAAATGTTGATTGTTTTTCTTATTTTTCATTATGTTATGGGCTATGATTTAGGCAATCTCTCGATGATACTTGTCATAACTGCTGTTTTCACTCTAAGTATGGTAAGCGTTGCTATGTTAATTACTGGGATTGTCAAAACCCCAGAACAGTTTAATATGGTTTATCCTTCTCTAATTCCAATGATTCCAGTTATTAGTGGTGTCTATATGCTACCTGGAACGATTAGTAATCCGGTTCTTCAATTTATTGGCGATATGTTTCCATTGTCCCATGGGGTGGAAGCGATGACGGATGTTGCTCTATTTGATGCAGGTTGGAATGACATCGCACTACCGATTGCACTGATGTTACTAATTGGAGTATTTTCTATGGGAATCGGAATTAATATGGTTGAACGGAGGAAGTAAATCATCCTTTTGAATTATGGTAAGGCGTTCTCTTAGTATGTTAATTTGAAACATCCTTCAATAGAAACACACAGGAGGCCTTAGAAACAAATTAGTCTCTATGGCCTCCTATATTTGCTAGTTGGTTGTTTAAATCAGTTTTTCCCGATCTTCCATTGGAGGTTGTTCCTCCATCCATCCGTTCCGAATCATAATTTTTGCTCCCTCATGGGCGTATTCAAATATATCTTTCATGAATAAAGAAGTTTTTGTTGTTAAATCATTTCGTAAACTAAAAGCGGTTCCTATAGAGTTTCCTCCCATTGCGAAACTAGAGAAGAGGCTTGTACAATACATCATTAATTTATCTGAGAACGGAGGCACGGTTGAACGTGTGGTATTTCCACCAGATACAACTGGTGTTTGAATACCGTCTTCGAGGAAAACTTCGTTAAGTTCTTTGATGATGCTTTTGGAAATTTCTGCTCCTTTCGTAAAATATTTTTTCACTTCCTGTGTATTGGCACATTGAGCAAATCCAGTAATCATTTGGAAGCCAGTAATGTTCGTTTCAATCGCATGAAACATATTGGCAACTTCCACGGTATTTATTGTACGCTTTTTACTTAGCGGATTAAGTCCTCCTCTTAAATAGGAAGTATCTGTTATAAATTCGACCTTTTTTGGCATGGAAACATAAGGAGGGCGTGCATGCATTCCTTTTTCAATAAGATATTGTGTACAAGCATTGTAATATTTTTGCGTAATAGAAGTTAGGTCTTTATAAAGCAAGATAATGTCTTCTCGGGATGCCATCGTTATATTTAAGGTGTGCATGGCCATGCTGATTTCCTTTATTAAACGGAAAAACATGATATCGAAGCCATTATCATATAGCTTAGGTACCCCTTTATTCACATCCTCGGAAGTAAATCCAACAGGGATTGCAACTCCTTCATTTTGGAAAATAACAGAAATTTCCTCCACATATGGGTCAACTTCATCGTACATGTTAACCATGATGTTTTTGGCTTTTTCGTCATCTGCTTTCTCTATGAAATATTCTAACATCCTTAACACCATTGTTTTTTGTTGATAAGTAAGCCATAATGTACCAAGTTCTGACGAAGTAATTCCCGGTTTTTCTGGCATGTAACAGATTCCTCCTATATATAATCTTGGGATTATAGTAGTCTTTCTTATTCTTTTAGATTTTATGAATGAATATATTTTTGGCTAGTCATAAACAAATCAAATTAACTAGTTTTTATTATGTACAAACAGAGTGGAATTATTTGCGAATGCAAATATAAATGTAAAAAAGTTGATCATAAGATTGGGATTGTATTTTGTCTTCGTCCTACCTAAAAAAGAGCTTGTAAGAAAGCCCTTAAAACTATAGCATTGGATTATTTTATTGAGTTGAAGCAGATTTATTTAACAGTTCAGCGGATGATTTTTTAACAAATTCATTGAAGTTCTTTCCTAATAGCTCATTACTTAATACGGACAATCCACCAACAAACGTAGCAAAGTCATTTTCAGATATCTTCTCTACTAAATGGGTTAGTTGGATTTCTGAGTCTTCCTCATTTCTTTTGATGAAATCATATACTACTCTTTGCCCATCCTCTGTTAGTGAGAGCTCCTTCGCCCGAGCATCGTGACCAATTTTAATCAATACCATACCCTCTTCTTTTAATTTGGTAAGTTGTCGAGTTACATTGGAAATATTAGTTTGCGTTAAATAGGTCAGTTCAGATATGTTTATGTTTGAATAGAAATAAAGAATCCATAAAATGCGAAAACTAGAGAAGTTCATCTTGATTTTCTTTAAATCTTTTCGGATATCATTTTCAATGACAAAATTAAGACCTCTAATAAGTCCATACAGTAAATAACTATGAGCAAATCTTTCTTTAGAATTAGTCATAAATACCTCCCTCTACTAGCTAAATAGCAGTATATACATTATTTCCATTTGATCTTTGTTTAAACGCTTCTATATTGCAATAAAAAACTTAGTCCAGCCGAACTAAGTTTTTTTATAATTCTTTTGGAAATTTTTAGGAGAGAGATTGTATTCTTTTTTAAAGAGTCTATAAAAGCTAGAATAATCAGGAAAACCACATGTATAAGCAATTTCTTCTATGGACATTTGATTTTGTTTTATCATGGTTAATGCAGTCGAAAGACGCTTTAAAGAAACGTAACGATAAAAAGGAAGAGTCATATTGTTTTTAAAGTAATGGGAGAAATAATATTTATTCAAATGAAAATGATTGGACACTTTATCAAGATTTAAATCTGGGTCAGTTAAATGCGATTCGATAAAATCCAGGATGCTTGCTAACCTTTCATCTAATTCATTCGTTTTAGGTGTGCTACTTTCTGGTTGAAAGATGGATTCAAGTACCTTAAATAAAAGATATTGTAAGAAAAAAGAATTTGTTTCTTTTCCATTTACTTTTTTCCATGATATTTCCTCCAAGAGAGAAAGAACCTCCTGAAATTTATCTGTGTGGAGATTTCGAACATAGGAACCTTGTGTTTTCTGGTAAACTATATTTTCCTTCATTGTTGGAGATATGGACACATAGTCATCCATCAGATGTGTACTAACAGTAAACATGATACGCTCATAGCTATCGAAGTCTGTCACCTTAGCTTGATGAACTGCATAGGGAGGAATGACAACAATATCTCCTCTTTTAAGGATATAAGTTTTTCCCTCACAAAAAAATGTACAGTCCCCACTCAAAAAAACAAGAACCTCTGTTACATCATGGCTATGCAATCGAAACAACTGCTCTACTTCCGCACGTTTTTCTGGGGATTCATATTCTTTTTTCAACGTATGTTGGGAAGGATTACTTTGGCTCCAGTCAAAAATCTCAAAATCTTGATGTTTAGCCGGCATAAAAACGGATTGTTCCAAGGAGATTCTCCTCTCTAATAGCAATAATTACAATGTTTAAAGCAATAAATGATATTTTTTATAGACGATTTATTGATAGTATAACATTATCAGGTTGTTAAGTAACTACTACTGAAATTGAAAGCCCTATCTTGGGGATAAATAATAATAACTGAAAATGATTAGATATAGGTAATCATTAGGAGGCCCTTATATGAAGCAACAACCAGAATTACAGGTTAGAAAGAAAAAGCTCATCGAAGTCGATGGATTACAATTTAAAGATTTAAATAACGATGGGAAACTGAATCCATATGAAGATTGGCGTTTAAGTCCTGAAGAACGGGCGAAGAACTTGGTTTCCTTAATGACTATGGATGAAAAGGTCGGGATGATGCTAATCAATTCTCGTCGAATGGGCTTATCTCAAGAAGATAAGGAAAAGACAAGTCATGATGGTGTATTAGATGAAGGAATTGTGGAAAAAGGAGAAAATATTTTTGCCATAAATAAGATTTATGGTACAACGCATACCATTGAGAAAATGAATTTAAGACATTTCATTTTAAGAGACAATTACAGTCCAGCTGAGATGGCAGAATGGATCAATGCAATGAATGAAGTGGCGGAGGGAACACGTTTAGGTATCCCTGTTTTAATCACTTCTAATTCACGAAATGAACATGCAGAACCTGTCTTTGGAATGAATGATGCGTCTGGAATCTTTTCTACATGGCCAGGAACGCTGGGTCTAGCTGCAGCAGCAAAAGGTGATATAAAAAATGGCAAAGATGCGTCCCTCATTAGCCAATTTGCTAGAATTGCTCGTAAGGAGTGGGATGCAACTGGTATCCGAAAAGGGTATATGTATATGGCTGATGTAGTAACAGACCCAAGATGGCAGCGCACGTATGGAACATTTGGAGAGGATCCTGAATTTATTGCGGATGCAATTGGTCGTATTATAGATGAGTTCCAAGGAGAAGAATTAGGAAAACATAGTATTGCTATGACAACGAAGCATTTCCCTGGTGGGGGAGCAAGAGAAAATGGTTTTGACCCACACTATGAGGAAGGAAAATGGAATCTGTATCCAACTCCAGGCAGCTTGGAAAAATACCACTTACCACCATTTAGAGCAGCGGTGGAGCATGGAACTTCTTCTATCATGCCGTATTATTCTATTCCAAGCGTTAAGAAGAGTGTTGTTCAGGAATTCGAGGGGGAAGACATTCCATTTGAAGAGGTAGGATTTACCTTTAATCATTATTTCTTAAATAAGATTCTTCGCGAGGAACTAGGGTTCAAAGGCTATGTGAATAGTGACAGTGGTATTATTAACAAGATGAGCTGGGGCATGGAAGATAAGACGGAAGCAGAACGTTTTGCGAAAGCCGTTAATGCTGGAACTGATATAGTTGCAGATACAAATGATATTGAAAATCTGAAACTTGCTGTCGATAAGGGATGGATTAGTGAAAAACGTATAGATGAAGCTAATGTACGCCTTTTAACAGAAATGTTTACCTTAGGTCTATTTGATGACCGTACGTACAATGAACCAGAACAGGCTACAAAGGTTATTAGTACACCTGAACATTGGGATGCAGCCTATGAAGCCCATAAAAAATCGGTAACCGTGTTGAAAAACTCGGAACAAACCTTGCCTCTAACAGCAGACAAGCTTGATGGCAAGAAAGTTTATGTAGAGGTTTTCCATAAAGAATCAGAAAAAGCTGCTTCATTCACTGAAAAAGCAAGAAAAGAAGCCAACGAGCTTGGATTATTTACAATGACAGACAACTATGAAGAAGCAGATACAGCTATTTTATTCTTACAACCAAAATCCGGGGCTTACTTCAACGCAACACCGGGACTTTTAGAACTTGAATTATGCGAGGATAAAATAAACACAGCTTTAGATGGGGAGTTGTATCGAGAGACAACCTTAAGTGGGATGGATCATCTGAAGGAAGTGGCAGATAGTATTCATCATCGTGGTGGGAAAGTTATCATGAGTGTAAACTTTGTCCTTCCATGGATTCTTGGAAATGTCGAACCGATGGCAGATGCTTTAGTTGCGGGATATGATACTTTCTTCAATGCACAAATGGAGGTAATGGCAGGAAACTACCAGCCAACAGGAGTATTGCCATTAACATTACCTGCAAGTGAGGAAGTAATTGCCGTTTATCAGAATGGGGATTGTATATCAAGAAACGATGTACCAGGATACGACAAAGACAAATATATGCCAGAAGGACTTAGTTATGCTTATAAAGATAGTGATGGGAACGTTTATAAGCTTGGGCATGGATTGTCTTATTACTATTGATTGATACAAAGATTACGATACAAAGAATAGGCACAAATCATTTTATGGTTTGTGCCTATTTTTGTTTGGCTTTTTTCTTATATTCTGTAGCTTTTTGAACCATTTATGGAACGCTTCAGCCAAACATCTTCGTGAGAAAAAGTGGTTTTCTTTTTCATAGTTATAGGGATGGATACTGTAAGGACAAACATGTTGCTCGTGCACAGGATAATCGAGGATAGGAATTTGGAAAAAGGTTTATCTTTGAATATTCAATTAATAAATAAGGATAAAATTGGTTCTTATATTACTTTCCGAACACGCGGAGATGTAGAAACGTATCTAGAAACCCAAGGGATACGGTGACTATAAAGTTCCATCTATCTAATCTGGAAGACGATCAAATAAAGCAATGCATATTATTTAACAACACATTCAGGGCATGATGTAATAGATGTACTAGTGAACGGGAAATCAGCGCCCTTTGATAATGTGACAAGTCAATAGCCACTAACAGGTGCTTATTTATTGAGTAAAGGGGGAGTTACTTTGTCAGGATTTGCCATTCCCGTAGTTGTTACGTTTTTGGTAGTCATTATTTTATCAATCGTTTTTAAAGACAAGGATAAAGTGGATAAGGGTTTTACATTTAACTACTATCTTATAGAAGAAAAGTTATTCGAACGATTATTTTTCTTCCTATTAATATTTTGTTACTCATTCTGATTTACGCTTATACCGATTGGAATACGGTAGTAAACATCTGTTTAGGGCTGTTACTTTTCATAGCCTGGTTGGTTCAGCTACTATATAATTTTAATATGTGGAAGAAAAATGAAAATTAAAGAATGGATATCATCCATTAAACGGATTTTTTGTTTGAGCAAACAAGATGAATAGACATCCTTCATATGAGAAAATAATAAGGAGTCTTTAGAGGAGGTCTATCATGAACAACAAATATCAAGCATTATTCGAACCATTGCACTTACCAAATGGAATCGAACTAAAAAATAGAATCGTAATGGCTCCAATGACGAATTATTCTTCTAATTCAGAAGATGGAACGGTTACGGAATCAGAAATCAATTATTACAACCGCCGCTCCAAAGGGGTAAGTGCAGTTATCACAGCAGTTGCGAATGTGACTGTGGGTGGCAAAGGCTTCCCAGGTGAGATAGGCGTTTATAGTGATGAACAAATACCGGGATTGTCGAAACTTGCAGACGGAATTAAAAGCCAAGGAGCAAAAGCAATTTTGCAAATTTTCCATGCCGGAAGAATGAGTCCTGCTGATTTGGTACCAAATGGTGATGTGGTTGGAGCAAGTGATATTCCTGCTGTGCGAGGTGCAGCACCTGGTATCGTTCCAAGAGAATTAACTACGGAAGAAGTAGATGAAATAATTGAAGCATTTGGAGAAGCTACTCGTCGTGCTATTGAAGCGGGATTTGATGGCGTTGAAATCCACGGGGCGAATGGATATCTTATTCAACAATTCTTTTCCCCACATTCGAATCGTCGTAGTGATAGGTTTGGGGGAGATGTCGAAAAAAGAATGACTTTCCCACTGGCTGTCATTGATAAAGTACAGCACGTTGTAAAGGAATATACCAAGAACCCGTTTATTGTCGGTTATCGCTTCTCACCAGAGGAACCAGAAACACCAGGAATCACCATGGGAGATACATTGAAGTTAGTTGATGTATTAGCTGATAAAAAATTAGATTATTTGCATGTTTCCTTACAAGATTTCTGGTCAAAAGCAAGGAGAGAAGCAGATACGAGCAAAACACGAATCAAATTATTGCTTGAGAAGATTAATAATCGTATCCCGTTGATTGGTGTTGGCTCTATCTATACAGCCGATGATGCTGAATCAGCTATCAGCACAGGAGTAGACCTGTTGGCTTTAGGCAGAGAGCTTGTGATTGATCCGGAATGGGTACAAAAGATAGAAGCAGGAAACGAGACAGATATTAAAACTTCATTAGATTTAAATGGTCAAGAAGCATTAGACATGCCAGATGCATTTTGGAAAGTCATTACCTCTGTTCCAGGATGGTTTCCCGGAGTCGAATAATTTGTACCAAACAGAAACAGCCTTTCTTACAGGGAAGGCTGTTTTTTATTCGACAAAATCCGGGGAGTGCCACAGGCACCGCCGTCTCTGCATAGGTTAGTGAGTGGGGATAAGTTTTTGATTCTGATACTTATGCTCGATGAATAGAACGAAAAGACGCACTTCCATACCGTTTTAGACATAATACTATAGAAACTATCTGTGTTTGGAGGGAAATGGATGGTAGTTCACTACACTGAATCAGATGTGAATCTTCTGGCAAGATTACTTCGAGCAGAAGCAGAAGCAGAAGGGCAACAAGGAATGCTAATGGTTGGAAATGTTGGCATAAACCGTGTGAGAGTACCATGCTCAGATTTTGAAGATGTTCGTACTATTGAACAGATGGTATACCAGCCTCATGCCTTTGAAGCAGTAACGCATGGGTATTTTTACCAAAGGGCGAGAGAAAGTGAGAAGAGATTAGCACGAAGAGCAATCAAAGGGGAGAGGGTATGGCCCTCAAAATTCAGTTTATGGTATTTCAGACCACCCGGAGACTGTCCGCCAACTTGGTATGATCAGCCACTTGTCGGCCGCTACAAACTTCATTGCTTTTATGAACCAACTGCTGAGGAATGCGAACAAATTTATAGTACGTATTAGCAAAGAAAATGCGAATTTAGCTTCTTGCATCTTTCATCAAGGAAGAAAGTAAGAAGCTTTTTTTGTTTAGCTCGACAAATATCGACAAAACCCGAGGGGTGCCAGGCACTCGTAAATAACCGCTCTCCACCAACGCTGATTCGACAACAATTGACAAAATCCGGGGGGTGCCAGGCACCAAAGGTGGGAGCGGTTAGTGTGTGTGGGTTGTTTGTTTTGTATAGATTTTTAATAAGATAGTTCGGATGATGGCACCGATTGCTAAGCCGATTGGTAGAAATAGGAATCCTGACCACATGGGGCCGATTAAATGGCCAAATAAACTTAACTTAGGTGAGTAGAACACACCTATGGTTACGAAATAGGCAGAAAAAACAAGTGGTAAGTATGCAAATGGTTTATCTCTACCGCCACCGGCATCTTTATAGGCATCCCACATGGCGAAAAAATATAAACAAGGATAAAACATAAGCCATTGATAATTTGTTTGTGAAATGGCCTCTTCAATTTTGAAGTTCCAGCTCAACAAAATGATGGTATTGAAATTTCCCAAAACATTTACAACAAACTCTAAGCCAACTAATAATAATCCTTTTACATATCTTTTATTTAATAATTGCGCAAATCCAGGCAGGGCAGCACTCCATAATATTGCTTCTAATTTTTTACTTTTACGTTCGATGTTTTCGTCCATATTAATACCCTATTTCACAAGGTCTTTTCGATCAGGGGCCATGGGAGGTTGTTCCATCCATCCTTGATCTATTAGGATATTTGCTCCGTCATTGATAAAATTGGCTAATTCTGCAGTTAAACGTGTGTAATGAGCGCCTAAATCATGCCTCGGACTCTCAGCCAGTGAGAAGCCATACTGACTAATCCCAGCAGCATTTAAACTGGCAACAAGATGCATCATCAGTCTTTCAGAAAACGGGGATTCCGTTGTGTCTGTTACTTCTGATATTAACGACATGGCCCCAATTGGCAAATCATCTTCTTGTAATATCGATGAAAATACTTCGAGATGTTTCCCTGAGATTTCACGGCCTCTTTTAAAATATCCTTTTATTTCTTTCGATGTTGCAACTTGTTGAAAGCCTGTAATTAGTGCCTGCCCTAAAGCGTTTCTTCTGGCGCTTGTATCAATATTGGTAATTTCCATTGCATTTAACGGTCGACGATTTCCAAACCATCCAGTTAGGAAGTTCTGTTTCTTTACAAAGTCAATTTTATCTGGCCTTGGAAGATGAGGGGCGCGTATAAAAATTCCCTTCTCTTTGGCAGTTTCTTTAATCCGTTTATGATGTTCCATGAGAACCGACAAACTCTCACTATAATAATCAATAATATCCTCACGAGCTGCAGCTGTTAATGCCTTGCTATAGAGATCCAAACTAATATAGCTCGCATTTAATAAATACAGAAGATATAATTTATCAGAAAAAAGTCGAGGTTTATGAACATCTACGTCTTCGTCTGTAAATCCATGTGGAATTGGATAATTTTCTTTGTTAAAAAGCTCTGTTACTTTCTTCATATGAGTATTCATTACGGTCAATGTATCTTCAAGTATTAACTTAATATCATTATCATCTACATGATTGATGGAATGTTTCAGTACACAAATAGCCAAACTCTTGCTTTGATATTGCGTCCAAAGTGTAGAAATTTCTGCAGCTGTTAATTCAATGTGATCATAATTTCCCAAAATCATTTTCCTCCCTTTGTTTTTGCTAATTCTTCTCTGTCCACCATTCTTGGTGGTTCCTCCATCCATTCATTTTTGATTAAGATATTGGCACCATCTTCTGAATATAGCATGATTTCACCTGTTAACCTCGTGTAATTCGCCGCAATATCTCTTCTCGTGTTGGTAGAAATACTTAACCCATAAAAACCAATCCCTAGAGCTATCATTCCACTAGCATGAAACATCATTAGTTTGTCGGAGAAAGGACTTGGCCCGGTAGAATCAGTTACCATGGTGTCTGCTCCTGCTGGAACTGGTACATCATTGCCTTCCAATACTTCCGTAAATACATTGACATGTTTTTTGGCAATATCAATTCCGCGCAATAAAAAATTCCGAACCTCTTTTGATTCAGCTACTTGGCTAAACCCTGTTAAAGTGGCCGCACCTAACACATTTCTTTGGATATTCGAATATAGGTAAGAAATTTCCGATGATAATAAAGGTCTGCGCTCCCCGAACCAACCTGTTAAAAAGTTTTGTTTTTCTACAAAATCGATTTCTTTTGGTGCAGGAATAGTAGGGGGGTCTGATAATACTCCCTTCCATTTAGCAATGGAAGATGCTTGTTTGTGAAAGCTATTATAGTCTTGAAAAGCACGTGAAAAATAATCATAGATATCTTGTCGAGTGGCCATAGATAAAGCCATAGCAGCAGCATTCATTCCAAGCATCCCCAACTGTATACAGTTTTGCAGCATATAATTATCCGTGAATAGTTTTGCGCCGTTTACGTTAACATCATCTTCTGTAAAACCATATGGAAGGGGGCGGTTCTCATCCCTGAAAACTGATTTTGTGTACTCCTGATGTCTCTTGGTTATCTCTAATGCTCCTTTTATGATTTCTTTTATTTCAGCATCCTCTACTTTGTGGTTGAAATAAGTCAGAACGGAAATGTTCAGGCTATCATTCATGTATTTGCCCCATAGTTCAGCAAGCTCAGATGAAGTTAATGCTTTCTTTCTTCCCATACGTTCATTCCTCCAGATACATAGTTCCTCCATAGTTTGTCAACTAATGAGATTGTTATACCAGTTTGTATAAGTTATCTTTATTGTTTGTAATCCTCGTATATAACATACCTCCTTAAAGGAATAATATCGTATAGAATATTTGATGCATAAAGTTGGATAGAATTGGGAAAGTAAAGGGGAGAATCTAATTTACATAACTTGGGGGATATCCATGGCGAGACCTTCACTATTTAGTCGGCTGAAACGAAAACAACAAATGAAGCAATCCTCACAAACAGAAAGTTATTCCACTAAAATCACTAAGGACTTAGATGATAATTTAAAAAATATAAAGCAAATGTTAGGAGATCCTGGGGATTTAGTCATGCGTGAGTTGATGATTGGTGGAATGGATAAGAGAGCTGCAATTATCTATATAAGTGGACTAACAGATGAAAACCTGATTAATGACAACATCTTAAAATCCATTCAGCTTAATTTGAAGAAATTTGATACAAATGTCATCGATCATATTCATAAAGAAGTCATTGCCATTACGGATATTCAAAAATCCAATAATATGGATGATATTTCCTTCGCTATTTTAAACGGAAATACCGCATTTTTTCTCGATGGAAATGAGACTATTTTGTTAATGAGTACTGGCGGTGGAGAAACCCGTTCGATTCAACAGCCTGAATCGGAAACACTAATTCGTGGCCCTAGAGATGGTTTTGTAGAAAGTATAGAAACCAATATGGCATTAATTCGGCGCGATATTAAAGATCCCAACTTGCGATTTAAGCAACATCAAGTAGGAAAACGCTCCAAGCAAAAGCTTGTCTTGTGTTATGTAGAAGGAATTACCAATCCGGATATTGTAGAGGAAGTCAATCGAAGACTAGAAACGATTGATATTGATTTTGTATCTGATTCCTCCTATGTCGAACAATGGATTCAAGATAGTTTTCTGTCTCCATTTCCACAATTGCTAGATACGGAGCGTCCTGACAAAGTATCCTCCGATTTAATGCAAGGTAGAGTAGCCATATTAGTTGATGGGACACCGTTTGTGCTAATAGCTCCGGTTACCATTGGAGAGGCGCTGCATTCGATGGAAGATTATACACAACGGTGGATAAGTGCTACTTTGCTTCGAATGTTGCGGTACCTTGCCGCATTCTTTGCCTTATTCTTACCGTCTCTATATATTGCACTCGTTTCCTATCATCCAGGGATGATTCCAGCAACACTAACTTATTCCATAGCTGCTACAAGAGAAGGCGTACCCTTTCCGGCTGCGATTGAGGCCTTTTTAATGGCAATTACATTTGAAATTCTACATGAAGCAGGGGTGCGTTTACCTAAAGTTATTGGACAAACTATTGGTATTGTAGGGGGATTAGTAATAGGTGAGGCAGCGGTAAGTGCAGGGATTGTAAGTCCAATCATGGTTATTGTAACTGCCCTAACCGCCATATCATCTTTTAGTGTTCCTTCTTACAGTGTCGCTGTGTCTTTTCGAACATTGAGATTTGCCTTTATGTTGGCAGCAGCA
The DNA here is from genome assembly GCF_003628505.1 of Oceanobacillus halophilus. GTDB lineage: Bacteria > Bacillota > Bacilli > Bacillales > Amphibacillaceae > Oceanobacillus > Oceanobacillus halophilus. Next base: position 36,962 of record NZ_RBZP01000003.1, read on the forward strand.
ATTTTAGGGTTATATGGGATTATCCTGATTTACATTATGATTAACATTCATATTGTCAATCTAAAAAGTATTGGTGTTCCATATTCCGCACCATTTGCGCCAACTTTTTTAAAAGATTTCAGGGACTTAGTCATACGGTCACCGATAACGAAATTAACCAAACGACCAACCCATTTGAAACCATTGGATGATCAATCAAAAGATGTAGAACCAGAAAAAGGTCAATAATACTGGATATGAAGGAAGGAGTAATTCATGAGCACGTTTAAGTATGCGGACGACAAAATAAAAACTCGAGATATCATGATTGCTGTTCCTTCGATGGTTATAGCTGTGGGGATTCTGGCTTTTCCAAGGCTTCTTTCAGAGGTAACCTTTTCTTCTGATGGATGGGTTGCGATTCTGTTATCAGGTCTGGTTGCTGTTATTTTTACGTGGGCAGTGGCAAAAATTGCGGCTAATTTTCCAAATCAATCCTTCTTCACCTATGCTTCCTTTCTCGTTTCCAAGCCAATCGCAGTTATACTTGTCGTGTTATTCTCCATTCAAGGAATAACACTAACTGCATTTGAAGTAAGGGCAATAACAGATATATCGCATCAGTATTTGTTCCAGGAAACACCTATGCAAATCATATCGCTAACGTTTTTACTAGTAGTTGTCTATGCGGTCTCAGGGTCAAGGGCAGGTATTTTTCGACTGAATGTTTTGTTTATGCCAATCATTTTTGTAACTACCGTGATCTTGGTACTTTTTTCCATTGGTTATATGGAAGTAAAGAATATTTTGCCGGTTCTTAAAACAGATGTGGACGGCTATATGCAAGGCACATTACAGAGTGCATTATCGTATACTGGAATTGGAGTCCTATTTTTCTACATATCTTTGGTTAGAAATCCAAAAAAAGCACCAAGAATGGCTGCGTTCGGTATGTCTGGGGCTGTAGTGATATATATGCTCATCTATCTCACCTGTATCGCTGTTTTTGGGCAATCGGCAACAGAGGTAATACGCTTTCCATTTGTAGAGTTAGCAAAAACGGTTGAAATACCTGGTGGATTTTTCGAAAGACTGGAATCCATCTTTTTTGTTATATGGATTATGGCAATTTTTACTACAACCGTGATGGCTTTTGATGCAACGATATTTGCCTTAAATTCAATTTTTCCGAAAGTAAAAAAGATAAAGCTTGTATTTACTTTAACCCCATTTATTTATTTGATAGCCTTATTTCCAAATAACTATTTGGAAACAGATACCTTTGGCGATTTTGTTAGTTATTATGGCTGGGGATTGTCTATCACAGTTCTTATCTTATTGTGGATTATGTACAAAGTTAAAGGAGCGAAAAAAAGTGGGAAGAAATAAGGTTTTCCTTCATCTTGTATTTGTTTTGCTCTTATTTTTACTAACTGGGTGCTGGGATGATGTAGAACTAGAGGATAGAGCTTTTATCTCGGGTGTTTCCATAGATTTAGCCGAGGAGCAAGGGGAAAACACTACCTTTGAATTGATGGAACAACTGGTTGTCCCTTCTGGGTTAGGGTCGACTACAGAAGCAGGGGGAGGGAAAGCCTATCGGAATTTGAGCCAGACAGGAGAAAGTCTATACGAGATCAATTCAGCTATATCTAGACAGGCAAATCGAGATATTACTATTGACCATGTGGAGTTGGTTATTATATCTCAAGACCTCGCTAGGCAAGATGGGTTATTTAATGATGTGATAGATGTATTTATTCGTCAGCAACAAATGCGTCGGGGAATTTTACTAGCCATCGCGGAAGAGAAAGCAAAAGACCTCTTATCCATAGAAACAGAACATGCAAAAATCCCTGCACAGTATATTAGTGAACTAACAGAAAATAGACAAGTTCCCATTACGACAAGTCCTGTACGAATTGGGGATATACAAGAATCGATGTTAAATAATCGCAGTTTTGTTGTCCCGCTCCTTTCCATTTATAAGGACAATAGTGTTAATTATAAAGGGCTTGCTATTTTTCAAGGTAAATCAAGTAAAATGGTTGGCACCTTACTTGGAAAAGAAGCGAAAGGATTCAACTATGTTCTTGGTAAAGAACAGCAGGGTAGCGTGACCACTAAAGTGGAAGGCGATCAAACTACCTTTATTCTAGCCGGTGGTACCAGCAAAATTAAGCTTCTGAACAAGGATAAGGATCAATTGAGATTTCAAGTGGATATTGATGTAGATGCTCGCTTGACCGAGTACTTTGGTGAATTGGATTTTTATAGTAAAGGGGTAAAAGAGAAATTTAAAACGACATTAGAAGATAAGGTTAAGAAGGATGCGGAAGATGCGCTTAAAAAACTGAAGGATGAACTTCAGGTCGATGCCTTTCAATTTGATATTTTTCTGCGTTCACACCATTACAATCTATGGAAAGAAGTCAAGGATGATTGGGATCATGGTAAAAATTACTTTTCTAAAAGTGACATAACCGTTCAAGTAAACGCCAATATATTAGAACCGGGTAATTCCTTCCGAGTGAAGAAAAAGGAAGGGGAGGAATAACATGTGGAATATGATAATGGAAAGAATGCCATCCATGCTAGGTTTTTTTTGTACATTTCTTTCCTTCTTTGTGCCTTATGTTGTATATAAGGTAAACCAGAAATTGCATAAAAGTCTAGACCCACCTTGGAAACAGGAAGAAAATAATAAGGCTAATAAGCAATCATAAGTTGCTACAGCCTTTTAATGTTCCAAAAGAGTGTGTCTAATCCACTAGAAAAGTGAGAAACAGCAGGAAAGAATGCATCCAATCCGATAGTTAATTCGGATAGTATGGTATTCCGATGGATGGTTGTTTCTGCTTTTTGAAGGGACCATGGCTTGTGGTGGATATCTGCTTTATACAAAGATTGTTTCTTATTGATGCTGTATAAACGATATCTTTCCATTAGCCAATAATCTAATGAATCTTTATCCGCTATATAAGATTCAGGTAGGGGATGAATCATTCCTTCCCCTTTTATCTGTGATTGCCCATGACGGATAGACTCATAATGATAGGATTCGTGTGATTTTTCAATTGATATGTTAGCAGAGTGGTAAGGCAAGTGATACCATCTTTTGGCTAGAGTAACTGATGCCCAGTTATCTACATCAATAGATAAAAAATAGATTCCTGGCACACCGTTATAGGTAACGTAGGTTCGTACATTCACTTCGGAAAAGTTTGGAGTGATAGAATATTTGGGAATTCCTCGCAAATGAATACTTTCCATTTCGAAAATGACCATCCCTACCCAAGCTTGGCCGTGATACGTATCAATCGTTAATTGCTTTGGGATAAATGGACGTAATTGGCTTTCACTTAAAGGCCAATGGAGAAAGGATATATTTTTCCACTTTTGTTTCATCATCCAATGTTTGGAAGGAAAAGGAAATGGGCGATGATCCGTAACATTTAGAATATCCATGACTTTCTTTTTCTCCTTTCCGGTTTTATAGATGGTCATATCCATCTATTATGTAACACCAAACGTAGTATTAAACATGATTTACCTATTTCTGGGAATTATAAGTATAAATATGGAGATAAGGTCGTGACCGTATTGCAAATGATTCCGATTATTAATTTAGCTTTAATTATCATGATGTTTGGCTTTATTATCGTATTCTTTCTCATAGGCTGGCGATGGATGATAAAAATAATGGTTAAAAAAACTGGAAAGATTATTTTCTCCGATAGCTATCAGGAAAATATTATCGAAATGATTCCTGGGTTTAGACATATGGGAATTCAGAAGTCACTGGAGAATAATTTGCGTGCTGAATCTGGAGATGTGCTTCATCGGCCATTAGGCTCCACGATAAATTGGCCACATCTGGATACGCTTACTTTTATACCTGCTCAAATTAGCCTATTTCCTACAGATGGTGACGAAGACATTGACGTAAAAGTAACGATCGGTCCAAAAGCTAAGAAACCCTTGGAATTAGATATTCCGTTAATGATTAGTGGAATGGCCTATGGTATTGCCCTTAGTGAAGAAGCACGGCTTGCCTTGGCCGAAATTTCCAAAAAAACAGGCACTGCCATAAATTCAGGAGAAGGTGGCGTTATGCAAGAGGAAGTGGATACAGCTGAGAAGTATATCTTGCAGTTCGCTAAAACAGATTGGGCAAAAGAGGAAAAACTTTTAAAACGCGCGGATATGATTGAGATAAAATTTGGCCAAGGTGCCTATTCTGGTGTAGGTGGGAGAATATCCCCGGAGAACCTAACTGGTAAAGCCCGTAAAGTGATGGGGCTAGAAGAAGGGGAAACAGCGGTTATTTATGATCATTTCTTTGAAAATCAGACCTGGAACGATTTAAAGGACCTTGTTAGTGAGCTTCGTCGTATATCGGGTGGTGTGCCAATTGGAGCAAAACTAGGTGCAGGTGGGAAATTAGAGGAAGATATCGATAGTTTGATTGATCTTGGGGTCGATTACATTGCTGTGGATGGCGGACAAGCAGCAACACATAGTTCACCTCCAGTACTATCAGATGATTTCGGCATCCCGACTCTGCATGCAGTAGTCCGTGCAAGTAATCATTTAGAAAAGCGAAAAAAGAAAGGAGAAATTAGTTTAATCGTTTCGGGCGGTCTTTTTACACCCGGACAATTTTTAAAAGTACTGGCATTGGGAGCAGACGCAGTTTATATGGGTTCTGCCATGTTATTTGCAATTAGTCACAGTCAAGTATTTAAAGCAATTCCTTTTGAACCGCCGACACAAATAGTATGGAATGAAGGGAAATTTAAAAATAAATTTAACAGAGAAGAAGGGGTGCGATCAGGATCGAATTTTATAACAGCGAGTATTGAAGAAATGAAGATGGGTATAAGAGCAATGGGAAAACGTTCGCTAAAGGAAGTGTCTAAAAAAGATCTAGTATCCTATGATGAGTTAACCGCAAAGATGGTAGGTGTTCCATTTACGTTTGAACCCTATCCGAATGAGCAAGAGAATCAGAAAAATCAAGGAAGTAAACAAGGAGAGGAGCAGAAAGGCAAGCAGAGAGAAGGAACACAACAAGAGAGTCAGTTGGCTTCTGAACAAGGGGGAAAGGAAGCATCGCAGCAAAGGACGATGCAGGGAAATCAAAACGTAACCCAACAGGATGAACAAACCGTATCTGAAGGTCAGTCGAATTCCGTGATTAGGATGAAAAATCAGCAGGATAATGGGGGACAAGGGCAGACTAAGAACACAAAAGAGAATGAGAAGCAACAAAAAGAAAAGCGCAGAAGAAAAGTAAGGAAAGTACGGAAACTCACGAATAGTCAAACAAATAAGGACTAGTATTGGAACTGTTTTTATAGTAGTGATAGACTATTGTAAAATGATTCCAATGAGGTGTTTACATATGAATTTTGATACGTATAAGACATTAGATGCTACTGAAATGGCAGGATTAATTCGCAGAAAAGAAGTGTCAGCAAGAGAGTTGTTAGAAACAGCTTTTGAGCAACTGGAAAAAGTTCATCCAACGTTAAATGTGACGACCCATACAAGAAAAGAAAAAGTTTTAGATGAAGCAGAACGAATGAATTTAGAGGAAGCACCATTTGCCGGTGTGCCCATGTTATTGAAAAATATCTCCCAAAGTGTGGAAGGCGAGCCAATGACCTCTGGTTCGAAATTGCTGCAAGGAAATCAATCCAAACATGATTCGTATTTTGTGAAGAAGTTTCGGGATGCGGGATTTCATTTTATGGGACATACCAATGCTCCGGAATTTGGACTGAAAAATATCACAGAACCAGCATTATACGGTCCATCACGTAACCCGTGGAATAGCGAGCACTCTCCCGGAGGGTCCAGTGGTGGAGCATCCGCAGCAATAGCCTCGGGTGTAATTCCGCTCGCAGGTGCAAGCGATGGCGGTGGTTCGATACGTATACCAGCATCTTTCACCAGTTTATTCGGACTAAAACCTACAAGGGGAAGAACACCTGTTGGTCCTGGATATGGAAGGCAATGGCAAGGAGCATCGATTAACTTTGTCTTAAGCAGGAGTGTCAGGGATAGTGCAGCAATGTTAGATCTCCTCCAAGTTGTACAACCGGAAGCTGCTTTCCAAACGCCACTATTCCCAGGAAGTTATGTTCAATCCATGTCGGAAGGATTTGGTCAGAAACTGCACATTGGTTTTTCAACCAAGTCCCCTGTGGGCACATCAGTTTCGGAGGATGCTGTAGCAGCAGTTCATAAAACAGTAAAATGGCTGGAATCTCAAGGTCACCATGTTGAAGAGGTGGATAGCCCTGTAGATGGTATTCAATTAATGAAAGATTACTATGTAATGAACAGTGGGGAAATGAACGCAACCATTCTCAGCCTAGAGCACGCCTTAGGGCGCAAAATCACTGCAGAACATGTGGAAATAGAGCCATGGGTGCTGCATCAGGCAGGGAAGTCAGTATCAGCAGCCATGTATAGCAAAAGCCTATCATCTTGGGATCTAGCTGCAGAAAAAATGGCAAACTTCCATAGAATGTATGACTTTTTTATCACACCTGCAACAGCTTATACAGCACCGAAAATAGGAGAATTAACTCCCAATCAAGCGGACTGTGATAAGTTGGCCGATGCCATAGATGAAGCGAGCGGAAATACCGAGAATCAGCAACAGATTGTCTATGATATGTTTTTACCTAGTTTAACCTATACACCATTTACACAATTAGCCAACTTAACAGGTCAACCTGCAATGTCAGTTCCTGTTCATGTATCTGATCAGGGGTTGCCACTAGGTGTACAAGTAATGGCGCAAAAAGGAGAAGAACATCGGTTACTAAAGTTAGCCCATCAATTGGAACAATCAGCACTATGGGTTGGGATGAGTGGGAATCCATATTTTGAGTGAAATGGAGATCGGTGGTTGAGGGGAATGCTTAGTGTGGAGCGCCTGTAAAGATAGAGGAGTGCTTGTAAATTGAGAGGAGCGCCTATAAAAAGAGGTGAGCGCCTATAAAAAGAGTGGAGCGCCTATAAAAAGAGGTGAGCGCCTATAAAAAGAGGTGAGCGCCTATAAAAAAAGGTGAGCGCCTATAAAAAGAGGTGAGCGCCTATAAAAAGAGGTGAGCGCCTATAAAAAGAGGTGAGCGCCTATAAAAAGAGTGGAACGCCTATAAAAAGAGTGGAGCGCCTATAAAAAGTAGAGGAACGCCTATAAAAAGTGCGGAGCGCCTATAAAAAGAGTGGAGCGCCTATAAAAAGAGTGGAGCGCCTATAAAAAGAGAGGAGCGCCTATAAAAAGAGTGGAGCGCCTATAAAAAGAGAGGAGCGCCTATAAAAGTAGAGGAACGCCTATAAAAAGTGCGGAGCGCCTATAAAAAGCGAGGAGCGCCTATAAAAAGAGGTGAGCGCCTATAAAAAGAGTGGAGCGCCTATAAAAAGTGCGGAGCGCCTATAAAAAGAGTGGAACGCCTATGAAAAAGCGAGAACCGCCTATAAACCGAGAGCAACATCCATAAACCGAGCGCAACACCACCAAAAACACCGAAGTCGCACATAACCCAATTCAATTCCAGTCAATCGTGAGAAATGTTTCACAATTTCTACTTCTTTTCTAGGGGTTTCTTTTATGAATTTCACATTTTATAATGTAACTTGGCTTATATAAAGAATATTATTTTCAGAATATTAACCAAAAGATGTAGAAAGGAAGACAGTATGGATAAAAAGAGAAGAGGTTTATTTCAACGGTTATTGGATGGTATTGAAACGGTTGGAAATAAGTTGCCTCACCCGGTTACATTATTTGCAATATTAGCATTAGCAGTTCTTCTTCTTTCTGCACTTTTACAACCATTAGGTATTCGTGTGGAGCACCCTGGAAGTGAAGGGGAAATGGTTGAGATTGAAAATCTATTAAGTGCAGAAGGAATACAATATATTTTTACCAGTATGACGGATAACTTCATTGGCTTTGCCCCATTAGGCGTTGTGCTTCTAACCATGCTAGGGATTGGTGTAGCTGAACGTTCTGGGTTAATTAGTGCGTTGCTAAGAGGCTTTGTTTTATCTGTACCGAAGCGCTTTATTACGTTAGGGTTAGTTTTTGCTGGTGTCATGTCCAGTGTGGCTTCTGATGCTGGATATGTTGTTTTGCCACCACTTGGTGCGTTAATTTTTGCAGCGCTTGGTCGTCATCCGTTAGCTGGACTAGCAGCAGCTTTTGCTGGGGTTTCGGCTGGATTTAGTGCCAACTTATTCCTATCTGGTACGGATGCCATGTTAGGGGAGCTTACCATTGCGGGAGCAGCTGTCATTGATCCTGCTTATGCGGATTCAATGAGTATTGCGATGAACTATTACTTCATCATTGTTTCTACATTCCTGCTTACACTTATTGGTGCGTGGGTAACCGAGCGAATTGTGGAGCCGCGCTTAGGAGAGTACAAAGGTGAATATCGTGAAAAACTAGAAACATTAACAGCTGTAGAGAAAAAAGGTATAATTTGGGCTGGTGTATCTGTACTAGTTTCTGCCGTACTTGTATCACTCCTTATCTTACCTGAAAATGCACCTTTAAGAGGAACGGAAGGAAACTGGGTGGATCAAATCATTCAGTCACCATTTATGGGTTCTCTTGTACCAATCATAGCAATTTTATTCTTCATTCCAGGGCTAGTTTACGGAATGGTTACAAAATCTATCCGAAATGATAAAGATGTTGCTGCACAAATGACCGATACGATGGCATCCATGGGAATGTTTATTGTATTAGCATTTACAGCAGGTCAGTTTGTTGCTTACTTCAATGAATCCAATATGGGATTAGTTCTAGGAGTATACGGAGCGGAATTTTTAGATAGTATTAATTTAACTGGAATTCCATTGATTTTAATGTTTATTTTAATAACTGCGTTTATTAATTTATTTATTGGAAGTGCCTCTGCAAAATGGGCGATGTTGGCACCAATTTTCGTGCCAATTATGATGCAATTGGGTTATACACCAGAGCTTACTCAGATGGCTTATCGTGTAGCTGATTCAACAACCAATATCATATCTCCATTAATGACGTACTTTGCAATTATTATTGCTTTTGCTCAGAAGTATGATAAGAAAATGGGAATTGGTACATTGATTTCCACGATGGTTCCATACTCGTTAGTTTTCTTAGTGGGATGGACTCTGTTACTTATTGTTTGGATGCTATTTGGTTTGCCACTTGGACCTGGTGCAGGAATTTTATATCAGTAAATAATGAAAATGCACTACTCGTTATGGAGTGGTGCATTTTTTAGAATACTCATCCTTTTTAAGATAGAATACTAGTTTAAAGAATCTCTAGTATGTTTATACTAATTTTACAAATACTTCTACTTTTACTTGAAAGTCTTTTCTTGTATAGTTATAATATATAGCTATTTATAGTAACGTGTTTGGCAAACGAGAGGGGCGAAGGAATTCATGCAAGGTACAACTGTATATAATGAAAAAATCGAAAAAGTGTTGGCGAATATTAATAAAGTAATGATTGGTAAAGAGGATGTGGCGACACTTAGCTTAGTAGCTTTGCTTGCAGAAGGTCATGTCTTGCTGGAAGATGTCCCGGGGGTAGGGAAAACCATGCTGGTTCGTGCACTGGCAAAGTCATTGGATTGTGATTTCAGAAGAATACAATTTACCCCAGATTTATTACCATCAGATGTAACAGGCATATCTATCTATAACCCCAAAGAACTAGAATTTGAGTTTCGTGCTGGTCCGATTTTAGGAAATATTATTCTTGCGGATGAAATTAATCGTACGTCACCTAAGACACAATCTTCTCTCCTCGAAGCAATGGAAGAGAAGAATGTTACAGTTGACGGTAATTCGATACCTCTTAAAAAGCCTTTCTTTGTTATGGCAACCCAAAATCCAATTGAGTATGAAGGGACGTATCCCTTGCCAGAAGCGCAGTTAGATCGTTTTATTTTAAAGCTGAAGATGGGCTATCCGACGTTTATGGAAGAATTAGAGATTCTAGAGCGTACATCGAGAAACCATCCAATTGAAGAAATTGATGCGGTAATGACGAAGGATGAATTAATGGATGTGCAAAAAGAAGTTCGAGAGGTTTATATTGATAAGAATATCCAACAGTACATTGTTAATCTAGTAACCAAAACCCGTGAAGATTATGCCATCTATTTAGGGGTAAGTCCGAGGGGATCTATTGCCTTGATGAAAGCAGCGAAGGCATTTGCTTATATATATGGACGAGATTATGTTCTGCCTGATGATGTGAAATATTTGGCGCCTCATGTGATGGGACACCGGATTATACTTACCTCTGAGGCAAAATATGAAGGAATGACCAGTGAAGATGTTATTGATCACATTGTGAAAACAACCCATATTCCTATACGAAAGGAATTTTAGTTGATGAAAAAATCACTAAAGCTTCTGGGAAATCTGCTTTTTGTTGTGATTTTAATTGCTATATTGTTTTCCTATGCCATGTTTCAGGGAGGGTTTGTAAGCTGGTTCCTCTTTTCTGGTTTTTTACCCATTTTACTTTATCAACTTGGATTTTTGTTATATCCAATCAATAATTGGAAAGTATCCCGACAATTATCCCATCAGGTTATTCGTGCAGGTGACGGTGTCTCTGTAATGATACGCATTCAGAGAAGATTTCCGTTTCCTATCTATTATTGTACGCTGGAAGAGACTTTTTCAGAGTCATTAAATAAAATGGATAGTGGACATGCAAAATACCATCTTATGGATCAGCCAAATAAATTAATTTTGCCCCGAAAAATTAAAAAAGCTGTATTTCCAGGATTTAAACGTACTATTTTAATTGATTATTCTCTCTCACAAATCCCGAGAGGAGAACATCAACTAAAAGCAATACGCGTCCGAACTGGTGATATCTTTGGTTTTGTGAAAAAGGAACAAATCTTTACGGTGAAAAATAAATTAGTCGCTACCCCCAATCAGTTACCAGTAAGGATTACGGAAACGATTAGTAATTTTGAACAGGGGACGGTATCTTCTATTAGTAATACAATTACGAATACGAATGTTGCTGCAGGTGTACGTGAATACGAGCCAGGGGATCGCTTTTCTTGGATTGATTGGAAGCAAACGGCTAGAAAAAACACAGTGATGACAAAGGAATTTGAACAGGAAAAAAGCACTAATATTTTACTTATTCTAGATAACTGTTATTATGCCTCACTTAATCCTTTAGCATATGAGGCTTCCGTTGAAATAACACTTTCTTTGGTGGAAGCTATACGAAAGAAGAATACGGAAGTTAGCTTGCTTTCTGTTGGAGGAGATAAACAAAAAATATCTTATTTTCCAATGCATCAAGATAGAGTATCGAAGAACTTAATTGCTGATCATTTGACTAGAGTCCATCCTACTGGCAATCTACCGTTTGTCCGTCAGTTAAAAGAGCAAATAATGCGTATTGGCAATGGAGATATCGTATTTTTGATTACAACAAATATGGATGAAGAATTCAAACAAACGGTCCAACAAATAAACAGACGAATGAAATATGTTCAGGTGATTTATATTCAGTCTAGTTCGTATATCACTGAAATCCAGCAGCAAATAATTGGACAACTTCAGATAGAAGGGATAGGTATGCAGGTAATAACAGAAGTAAATCTAGTAAACAAGCCTATTGAGGTGACTTTGAAATGAATCAAAACAAACAAAGTAAAACGACTGTTTTCTACACCTCTCTACTGTATCTTTGCAGTTTCTTCTTATTTCTTGAATGGCTGCACCCTTTGGAAGATATTACAGACACTAGAAATGTAACCGTGTTTATCCTATTTGCCATTTATTGCTTTATCATTTCATTGTTTCAGTTCAAATGGTGGATTTCCTTTATATTAAAAGGATTTGGACTTATGTTTGTTGTTCATGGGTTGTTTTTTGATCAAATGATCTTTAGTCCGCTATGGGTGGAACAGCTGATACTAGAATTTTCTTTTAATATGAAGGCACTTTTTTCACAGGAATTCTATTATTTGACCCCCTTATTCCGAAGTTTTCTGTTTTTAATATTAATATGGTTAATGAGTTATTTGCTTCACTATTGGTTTGTACAGATGAAACGTATTTTCCTGTTTGTATTATTAACCTTCATCTATTTGACCGTATTGGATACATTTACCGCGTATGATGCTGGTATTTCAGTCGTTCGTGCATTTGTTATTTCATTAATTGCCCTTGCCATCGCTAATTTATTGAAAGAGTTTGACCAAGAATCCATTCGTTTTACGTGGATGAAAAGGACTTCTGCATGGCTTGGTCCATTAATTGCTATGGTCCTTTTTACAACGTTCATTGGCTTTATCGTTCCAAAGGCAGAACCAAAGTGGCCAGACCCAGTCCCGTTTATATATAGTGCTTCTCAAGGTGCTGGCGGGGGCGGTGGCACCATACAAAAAGTAGGGTATGGAGAAGATGATTCTAGATTGGGAGGATCGTTTGTTCAGGATTACACTCCTGTTTTTAAAGCAGAGGTTCAAGAACAGCATTACTGGCGAATTGAAACAAAGGATGTGTATACAGGGAAAGGCTGGGAATTGTCCGATGAACCAGAATATCAGGAATTAGAAGATGGAAATATTCCTCTGGAAACTTTTGCAGATTCAGTTGAAACGGACAGTATCGATGGATATTTAGAACTGCAAAATACATCTATTGGCAAGCTTATTTATCCCTATGGTGTAACAAAATCCAAAGAATTGACTGGAGCAGGTACGATATTTTCTTACGATAGTCTTTCAGAGTCGGTTCGGACGGATTTTCAAGTTCCAGAAGAAATGGTAGGCTATCAAATGCAGTATGAAAATCCGTCTTTTGCTATCCATACATTGAGAAATAGCAGTGAGTCGGACCCACAAGAGATTATGGATCAGTATACACAGGTTCCGTCTAATTTACCGGAAAGAGTAGTAGAATTAGCTGAGGAAATTACCGGTAATGAAGACACGCGTTATGACAAGGCAAAAGCGATCGAAAGGTATTTCAGCAGTAATGGTTTCGAATACCAAACGACCGAAGTGCCAGTGCCTCAAGGGAATGAAGACTATGTGGATCAATTCTTATTTGAATCCCAAGTCGGTTACTGTGATAACTTTTCCACCTCTATGGTTGTCATGCTTCGTTCGTTAGATATTCCAGCAAGATGGGCAAAAGGATTTACGAGCGGAGATTTGGTGGAAAATAATCCTGGGGATGAGAAAGATGTCTATCAGGTTACGAATGCGAATGCACACTCATGGGTAGAAGTGTATTTCCCAGAATCTGGCTGGGTACCCTTTGAGCCAACCCAAGGATTCTCAAACCCGACTGAGTTTCATATGGGAGAAGATCCAAATGCGAGGGAGAATCGTGATGATACGATAGAGGCCACAGGGAGCGATGCAGACGAAGAGCTAGGACAGCAAGAACAAATAGAGGAAGAAGAAGCAGAGCCTGCCTTTGGCCAATCCATAGACAATACAGAATCCTCCGAGGGGAATTGGTGGCCTAGTATTAGTATCCTTATCATACTGAGCGGCCTAAGCATGGTTATTTATAAAACAAGATATCGTTGGCAAACAAGGTTCATGTCAGCAAAACTAACTAAATCAACTAATGCTAAAACCTTTCAAGATGCCTATCATTATCTGATCAAATTGTTGCATCGTAAAGGACATGGTAAAGACCCAGACCAAACTTTAAGAGAATACGCTCGCGTAATAGATTCAAACTTTGGGACAAGTGAAATGAGACAGCTTACCAGTTATTATGAACGCATGCTTTATAAAAATGAAGAAACCATTAAACAACCGGATGAACTAACGAAATTATGGAAAAATTTAATCAATCAAATAATGGGTTGACCTTGTGTTAGTTGGTTAGTAGAATAAGAAGATATTAATAGTGTGTGTTGAAAAAAAGTTTAAATAGACGCCTTTCGTATATCCTCGAAAATATGGTTCGAAAGTTTCTACCGGGGCACCGTAAATGCCCTGACTATGAAGGCAGATAATCTTATGGTTGATCATAAACTTGGATTTCTGCCTTTTTGTAGCTTTTTAGCTATGAAAAGTAGGAGTTCAAGTTTTTTGTTTTAGCTTTTTTGTATAGTTTGTTGCTTATTGAGGTTTTATAGTTGATAGAAATTCCTTGATTTAATTTAGAATAGTTAGCTCTCGCTTTCACTTATGAAAATTTTCTGCTGGCAATCGTTCCGGCAGAAAACTACCGGTTTGCGGGCACGGTTTCAGCCTCCGCTATGTTAGATGGTCTAGATATTTTTATAGCTGAAGTCCGTAATGTCACGATTGGGATAGTTGTTCTTCGTATAAAATAAATTTATTTACTTAAAATCAAATAGCGCAGGAACTTAGCGGAGGAAATACACGGAGACTCCTGCGGGAAGAAGAGCATCGGTGAGACTACGTAGTGCGTCAGCACGGAGGAGGCTCACCAGCTCCCCGCGGAAAGCGTAGTGTATTTCCGTAGTGGAGACAGAGTAGTATTCTGAATTAAAGATATTAGGACTCTATATAAAATGTAAGGTAAAGTCATTTTAAAAAAGCAACAATCTTTTAGAAAAGAACCTTTGTTTTACTGGGGTTTCAGATAATACTGGTGATAGATTACTTAAATAGATAGGAGCGTATAAATCATGGGGAATGAAGAAATGATTCTCGTATTAGACTTTGGCAGTCAATATAATCAGCTAATTACTCGGCGAATCCGAGAATTTGGTGTGTATAGTGAACTGCACTCTCATAAATTAACAGCAGAAGAAATAAAGGAAATGAATCCAAAGGGCATTATTCTTTCCGGTGGTCCTCATAGTGTTTATGATGAGAATAGCTTTCGTTGTGATGAAAAGATTTTTGATTTAGACATTCCAGTACTCGGAATTTGTTATGGCATGCAATTAATGGCACTTCACTTTGATGGGAAGGTAGAAAAGGCAAAAAACCGTGAATATGGAAAAGCACTTATCGATTTAAATAATCAGCCAATTCTTTTCAAAGATACACCAGATAAACAGACAGTATGGATGAGTCATGGGGATAAGGTGACAGCAGAACCGCCAGCTTTTCAAGTGGATGCAACAAGTCCATCTACGCCGATTGCAGCAATGAGCAACCCTTCTGAGAAACTTTACGGGGTGCAGTTTCATCCAGAAGTCCGTCATTCTGAATATGGAAATGATGTATTACGCCACTTTGTTTTTGATGTGTGCGAAAGCAAAGGAGAATGGAGTATTAAGAACTTTATTGAGCAGGAAGTGAAGAATATCCAAGATAAAGTTGGCGATAAGAAAGTATTATGCGCACTCAGCGGTGGTGTGGATTCTTCCGTTGTTGCTGCACTTATCCATAAAGCAATCGGTGACCAGTTGACCTGTATTTTTGTTGATCATGGTTTGCTTCGTAAAAATGAAGCAGATGATGTCATGAAAGTGTTTGCTGACGATTTTCACATGAATATTATTAAAGTCGATGCCAAAGATCGTTTCCTATCTAAGTTAAAAGGAGTCGATGATCCGGAGAAAAAACGGAAGATTATCGGTAATGAGTTTATCTATGTATTTGATGATGAAGCAGATAAACTGAAAGATATGGACTATTTAGCCCAGGGCACACTATACACAGATGTGATTGAAAGTGGTACAGAAACGGCACAAACTATCAAGTCACACCATAATGTTGGCGGACTTCCAGAAGATATGCAATTTGAACTAATAGAACCATTAAATACATTATTTAAAGATGAAGTTCGTGAATTAGGGACTCAATTGGGAATTCCAGATCATATCGTTTGGCGTCAGCCGTTCCCGGGACCAGGCCTTGCGATTCGTGTTCTAGGCGAAGTAACCGATGATAAATTAGAAATTGTTCGTGAATCTGATGCGATTCTACGTGAAGAAATTGCTGCTGCAGGTTTAGACCGTGATATTTGGCAATACTTCACTGTTCTTCCAAACATTAAAAGTGTTGGTGTCATGGGGGATGCACGAACCTATGATTATACGATTGGAATTCGAGCAGTAACATCTATTGATGGAATGACTTCCGACTGGGCACGCATTCCATGGGACGTACTGGAGAAAATTTCTACACGTATTGTAAATGAAGTGGATCATATTAATCGTGTTGTATATGATGTGACAAGTAAGCCACCTGCAACAATTGAGTGGGAATAAGTAATCAAAATCAGTGAGGATAGGAAGCCTCACTGATTTTTTAGTGGAAAAACACAAACGTTAATGTTGTTTTTTATAAAAATATTCGACTTTTATTGACAATGTTAGATGAGGATAGTAATATAGTATTGTAATTTAATAGAAATGCGTATAATTATGGGGATATGGCCCAAGAGTTTCTACCAGACTGCCGTAAATAGTCTGACTACGCAGATATAGTAATAGATTCATAATCGATTACTTTTTCTGCAGTAGCGCTTTTGGAAAAATTCCAAGAGGGCTTTTTATATTTTTAAGGAGGAGAAGTAATGAAAAATTATTTTCAGTTTAAAGAACTGGGGACAAGTTATAAAACAGAATTTACTGCTGGATTGACGACGTTCTTGGCAATGGCTTATATATTATTTGTTAACCCTGCAACACTTGGTGATGCGGGAATGGATGAAGGAGCGGTTTTCGTCGCTACAGCATTGGCTGCTGCGGTTGGTTCCCTGATTATGGGATTACTTGCAAAGTATCCAGTTGTTCTTGCACCAGGTATGGGATTAAATGCTTTCTTCGCATATTCAGTTGTTTTAGGATCAGGAATTCCTTGGGAAACAGCGTTAGCGGGTGTGTTAGCTTCAGGACTTATTTTTATTGTTTTAACCTTAACTGGAATTCGTGAAAAAATTATTAATGCGATTCCATCTAACTTAAAGATGGCGGTTGGTGCTGGTATCGGGTTGTTTATTGCTTTTATTGGATTAACCAATGCCGGTATTGTAGTTGATGATGAGGCAACACTTGTAGCATTAGGAGCTATAACATCTCCAAATGTATTACTTGCTATTTTTGGACTAGCTATTTCTGTTATTCTTTTGACAAAAGGAATCAAAGCAGGTATTTTCTATGGAATGATTGTTACTGCGATTGTTGGGATGTTCTTTGGATTAGTTCCAGTACCACAAGGGATTAACGACATTGTTGGGTCTGTTCCTAGCATAGCGCCAACTTTCGGGCAAGCATTCATGCATTTTGGTGATATCTTTACGATTGAAATGCTCGTTGTTATTTTGACATTTTTATTCGTAGACTTTTTCGATACAGCGGGTACCTTAATGGCCGTTGCATCACAAGCGGGCTTGGTGAAAGATAATAAATTGCCGCGAGCAGGAAAAGCCTTATTCGCTGATTCAGCAGCAACGGTAGTAGGGGCTACGGTTGGTACTTCCACTACTACTTCGTTTGTAGAATCGACTGCAGGTGTTGGTGTTGGTGGGCGAACAGGATTTACCGCAATAGTAGCATCAGGGTTCTTTGTTCTCGCGTTATTCTTCTCACCGTTACTAGGAATTGTGACATCTGCTGTAACTGCACCAGCATTGATTATTGTCGGTGTAATGATGGCAAATCAATTGAAAAATGTAGAATGGGATCAATTTGAAATTGCAGTCCCAGCATTCTTTACCGTACTTATGATGCCATTAACAAACAGTATTGCAACTGGTATTGCTGTAGGATTTATCTTTTACCCAATTACCATGATTGTAAAAGGCCGCGCCAAAGAAATTAACCCAATCATGTATGGATTGTTTGTCATCTTTGTTTTATACTTTATCTTCTTGAACTAATTGATAAAAACTGGAACTTGCTAAAGATAGCAAGTTCCAGTTTTTTTATTTGGGCACAGGGGCGTGCCCACAGGGGCGTGCCAGGCACCCCCCGAAAAAGAGATAGTTCGCAATCACAGTCGTGACGAGGGATACCACATTCGACAAAATCCGGGGCGTGCCAGGCACCACCCGAATAAGAGCTAGTACTCAAACACTGCCGTGACCTGGGGCAAGGCGTTTGACAAAATCCGGGGCGTGCCAATCCGGGGCGTGCCAGGCACCTCCCGAATAAGAGCTAGTACTCAAACACTGCCGTGACTGGGGTAAGGTGTTCGACAAAACCCGGGGCGTGCCAGGCACCACCCGAACAAGAGCTAGTACTCAAACACTGCTGTGACCTGACATAAGGCATTTGACAAAAATCGGGAAGTAACAGGCACCTAGTGTGACGAAAGTCCTGGTTTTTTGTGTGTTTTCTGATAAGATTAAATAGGGGGTTTTTACTATGCGAAGGACATTAACGTGGAGATTGGGATTAATTATTATTGGGGTTATTGTGGCAACCGTTATTATTAATTCCATTACTACATATAACACTGCTTATGATAGCCTTTATCAGGCTGCAGGAGCAGAAGCTTACGGTTGTGCAAATATTACTACTGGACTTTTAAATGAACAAGATATTGAGGATTTGCAGAATGGGAATAGAAGTCATGAGATTGGCAAAAAACTGAACTGGACGATTGATCATAAGAGTATATTTGAGGATCATTATATTCTCAGCTTAGATGGAGAAATTCTAGCACTTGACGATAATCTTAAAGAGCAAGGTTTTGCTATTGGTGACGAGTTTCGTATGGATGAAGAGGCTGTCCAAACTTTAAAAGATAAGAAGCATTCAACATACTCAGAAATATATGAGTTCGGTGGGATGGAGCGGATATCTGGCTATGCGCCGATATTTAAAGATCATGATTCTTCCAAAGAAATTGTTGCAATTAGTGTCATCGACTTTGATGCTGATATTGTAGCAGAGCGTACGTGGGATGTTGTGAAAGAGGGAATTATTATTGGTTTTATTCCTTTATTGATTGCGGCTGTTGTAACGTTATTTTTAATTAGGAAGAAAACAAAACCAATTTCAACGCTTATTGAACGAACTAGAATGATTGCAAATGGTGATATTACTGAAAAGAATATGAACATTAAAAGTAAAGATGAAGTTGGAGATCTGGCCAATAACTTAAATGAGATGTCCGCAAACTTGAGACAAGTCATTACAACCATTAAAGCGACATCGGATGATTTAGTTGAGAATGCTGATTATACGTCTTCCTCCATGAATGAGATGAAGTTAGCCCTTGAGCATGTATCTAGTAATATGGAAGAAGTGGCGGCTGGTACTTCAGATGGTGCAGAGATGACAACAGAGACTTCTGAATCATTAGTTGATCTAGCTAAACTTATTCAGTCATCCAGTGAAAAAGCAGATACTAGTGTGAATAGTGCTGAGTATACAATGGAAGCTGCGAAAAACGGTAAACAAAAGGTAGAAGAAATTGAAGAAAGAATGAAGGCTATTAAAACATCATCAACTGAATCCAAACAAAAAATAGAATACTTAAATGCCTATACTACAGAAATACAAAAAATAACAGAAACAATTACAGGTATTGCAGATCAAACCAATTTACTAGCTCTAAACGCAGCAATAGAAGCGGCAAGAGCTGGTGAACATGGAAAGGGCTTTGCGGTTGTTGCAGATGAAATTAGAAAACTAGCAGAACAGTCAAACAAAGAAGCTTCATCAGTAGGGAAGGTTATTGCAAAAATCACTGCAAATATATCAGAAACCGTAGAAAGCATGGAAGGGAGTCATCAACATGTTGAAGCAGGAGTCCAAACCGTTAATGAAACAGGGGAAGTACTTGAAAATATAAGAAATGCAGTTAGTAATATTGCAGAAGAAATTAGCAGCTTAACCGCATTGATCCATGATGAAGCAAGTACTTCAGAGCAAATCGTTCATCATGTCAAGCAATTAGAAAAGGCCCATGAAAATATGGCCGCAAGTGCGCAAGGTGTATCAGCAGCAACAGAAGAATCGACTGCATCTGCAGAAGAAGTAGCAAATCGTTCTTCTAAATTAGCAGATATAGCTAAGCAATTGAACATGATTGTAAATAAATTTAAATTATAAAAAAAGCCAGGAACTCTTAGGAGGAGGTTCCTGGCTTTATGCTTAATATGCAGAATTTCACAACTTCCAAATGAAAGTGAAACAACCGTTCGACAAACTTCGGGAAGTGCCAGGCACGAGCTGAAAAGTGCCTGTTCTAAATCCCAACCGTGACCTAGGTTTGAGCATTCGACAAAATCCGGGAAGTGCCAGGCACCAATAAGAACCACTCGTGTTTATCCTCTTGCTTTGTTTTGTTTTCCGTATGGGAGTATATGATAAATGGTGAGTAATATGGTTCCGATAGCTGCTAAGCTTCCCATGAGAAGGTATAATGATTCTCCACCAAAGTTATCCATGATAACTCCACCTGTTAGGGATCCGATAATTCCTGATAGACCAAAGAATACAGCGAAGAAAACGAGATGTCCTGTTGCTTGCAGGATCTTTGGAATTAATCGAGTCACATATTCAAAGGCTGCGGTATAAAATACACCAAAGGTTAACCCATGTAAGAATTGCAGTGCAATAATATAAATTGGATCATCTATTGCAGCATAAAGGAACCAACGAAGCGAGAATAGAATTCCTGCAGCAATAATGAAAACTAAGGTATGGAATTTCTTAAACCAGAATCTGGCAAAGGCGAAAATAGCTGCTTCCGCGATTACACCCATAAACCACGCTAAACCAACTAGTCCTTCCGTGCCTCCAAGTTCTGTGATATATAGCCCCATATAACTGTCATTCATTCGGTGACTGGTGGTAATGAACACAACTAATGCCAAGAAGATAAGAAAAGGTTTATTTTTAATAATCATCTCTACATCTTTTAAACGAACAGGTTCTGATTCTACTTTAGCATCCTTCAATTTAATGGTGGCAACCATGGCCATCATCCCAAAGAATAAATAAGGAAACAGCATATACTGAATTCCAACTTGTGCAAGTATTTCCCCGACTACTAAAGAAGAAATCGCAAATCCAATGGAACCCCAAGTGCGAATCGATCCAAAAGCGATATTCAAATCATCTGCACGCCGCTGTGCCAGACTATCCCCAAGTGCGCCAATCGGGGTGGTGAAAAAGTAAAACACAGCTCCCATTAGAATAATCGTGATTAATGTATTCATTTGAAAGAAGAGGGTACTTCCGACAAGAAGTCCGATAACACATATAAATAAGACCCATTTTATGGTCTTAAACTTATCACTCATATATCCCCAAAATGGCTGGGCAAACATAGAAGCAAGCGGTCCAATTGCCAATACCCAACCGATTTGCGTTTGATTTAATTCTTTATATTGTAAATATAATGGTAAAAAACTCAGAATAACGGTATTAGAAGCGTGAAAACTGAATAATAGTGTTTTTAAAGGTAGTAATGATTCACTTCTAGCCAAAATTTTCTCTCCAATCTTAGGTGATTTATCGTTTGCATGTTCCTAAACTATAACATTTTTTTAATTAAATGTGTTTAATTGAGCAAAAAATAAAGGTAGACAACTAGAAAGTAAAATATTAGAATAGAATTAATTTTTTTATTAATTAGAGGAGGGGACCATTTGAAACCTTTCATTGGAGTGACGTCTTCCATGGAGATTGATCAGTCACATTATGCTGTTAATACTAGTAATATTAAGGCGATTATTCGAGCTGGAGGGATGCCTGTCATGCTTCCTTATACGTTGGAGGATGAGGATCTTCATCAATTAGCGAATCAATTAGATGGTTTATATGCTACAGGTGGTTATGATATTGATCCAACTTTGTTTGATGAAGAGCCCCATCCGCAGCTCGGTACCATCATTCCCGCACGTGACCACTTTGAGATAGAATTGATGAAAAGGATGCTGGAATTGGATAAGCCAATTCTAGGTGTCTGCCGTGGCAGTCAAACGTTGAACATTGCTGGTGGAGGAGATATGTATCAGGACATTTATGCACAAATAGATACCGAATTGCTACAACATGCTCAAAAAGCTCCACGCGAACATGCCTCGCATTTTGTTGATGTTCTCGAGAATTCCCTCCTTCATCAATTAACCGGGAAGAGGAGGCTCCGTGTCAACAGTTATCATCATCAAGCAAATCGTGGAGTTACAGAGCCATTCCAAGTTAGTGGCTTAGCTAGTGATGGAATAATTGAAGCAGTAGAAAGTAAGGGTCATAGATTTGTGCTAGGAGTTCAGTGGCATCCGGAGGCAATGGTAGATGAATCCTCACAGAAAATTTATGCAGGGTTTATGAAGGCATGTAAAAAGGATTTGGCTTAAACCATGTAGAAATATATAAATAACTAGTTCTAGCTAAAATGAGGTGTAGGCATGCTTCCAAATAAAATAACAGATCTTTTTAAAATTAAGTATCCAATTATTCAAGCACCAATGGCTGGAGGAATTACAACTGAACAGTTGGTTGCAGCTGTTTCCAATCATGGAGGCTTAGGAATGATTGGTGCTGGTTATATGTCCTCGGAAAGTTTGAAAACGTTAATCAGAGAAGTGAAGAAATCCACAGAACAGCCTTTTGGGGTTAATGTATTTGTCCCAGATGAATTCGAAGTTTCACAACAAGATGTTAATGCAGCTAAACAGACACTACAACCCTATCAGAATGAATTAGATATTCAACAGCCTGAGGTTCAACTACCTAAAGTGACAGATGCTTTTCAAACGTATCATGACCAGATTCAGATTATTATAGACGAAAAGGTTCCTATCTGTTCGTTTACTTTTGGGATCCCGTCTAAAGAAATGATGGAAAAACTAAAGCAGCATGGAGTGACTGTAGTAGGGACAGCAACAACAGTTAAAGAGGCCCAGGAAATTGAAAAATTAGGAATGGACGCTGTCGTTGCACAGGGAAGTGAAGCGGGTGGGCATCGTGGAAATTTCCTAAGTCAGACAGAAAAAAGTCTCATAGGAACGATGTCGCTTGTTCCACAAGTTGCAGATGCAGTAGAAATTCCGGTTATTGCAGCAGGAGGAATAATGGACAGAAGAGGACTAAAAGCTTCGATTTGTCTTGGTGCATTGGGCGTTCAAATGGGTACTGCCTTCCTAACGTGCGTGGAAAGTGGGGTCCATCCATTGCATAAGAAGACACTTCTTCAGTCGACGGAAGAGGAAACAACTTTGACTCGTGCATTTTCTGGAAAATGGGCAAGGGGGATCAATAATCGTTACATTCAGGAAATGAAAAAGAATGAAGAGAAACTTCCAGCCTTTCCTGTGCTAAATGTTCTAACACAACCAATTCGAAAAGCTGCTGCATCACAAAACAAGATCGAATTTATGTCATTATGGTCTGGTCAGAGTCCGAGATTAGCAAAGAAGCAAAATGTACAGGAATTGATCAAACAAATCATTTCAGATCCTGAAATAATAAACTAAGGATTTTTTTCTAAAAGATTTTTGCCTTATGTACCATTATTTTATTTCACATTTAGTATAGAATGTGAATATCTTTAATTCAGAAAAGTGTCGTTCGCAGTTACTTATTGATGAAGTCATGACATTCGCTTTGGCAGAACACTTTGCTTGGATAGATGCTCAGATTTTTTGAGTTTAAGGCTTATAATTACGTATAATACCGTTTTATTCATAAAACCAGCATATTTTTTTATACAGGCAGAGCAGGCAACATAGTGGTGGAAAGACAGGGAGACTCCTTGAAAAAAGATTTCTCACGAAGATGAAGCGTTCCTTTTCCTGAGGAAAAACGTCTAGGTAAAGTTTATATAGAGCGATAGAGTAGGCTCAGCAGCGCACGCGGAAATCGTAGTGTATTTCCGCAGCGGTGTTAAGCACATTACTATGAATTCAGAATATCAACCATTTCAATTAACTGTAACGTTAAATAGCAACAAAATATATGACTCAAGCAAAAATGAAAGATTGTTTTATTTAATTAGACTTCATTTACAACATTTGGTTCTTTCTCCTTAAAGCGTAATCGAAAAGTAGCTGCATCCATATTGGCCACTCTCGGCAATTTTCTTAGAGTGGGATGTAACAGCCAAACAACGGATACGAATAAAATCCCAGATCCAGTTATGGAAAAAATGAATTGTGGAGAGAATACACTAGCTAAATAACCACCAGCCAGTGACCCAATAGGCATGGCTACAACACTCATGCTTCTCGTTATCGAATTTATTCTTCCTAAGAAGTTATTTGGGACAATCGTTTGAATGACGGCTGCAAATAGAACATTGGTTGCACCGACAGGAATCCATGCTAAGCCAAAAAGGATAACTCCAAATAAAGTAGAGGATGAGAACGGACTAACTATCCATAAAATTCCACCGATTGCAAATGCTAGTATAGTAAGTTTGCCCAATGGCAGTTTGCCGAATAAAGAACTGATTAATGCACCAATTAAACTTCCAATAGACAATGCCGCTAGATAGAAACCATACCACTGAGCTCCGCCTTGATAATCGGCATAAGCAGGTAACACTGCCTGGGCAGCTCCAATTGCAAAATTACATAAAACCGAACCTAGTAGAAAGGTGGCAAGTAATGAGTGAAACACTATGGAAAAGCCTTCTTTTAATTCTCTGGTATAGCTTTTTATAACGTCTTTCGCTGTTTTCTTTTGATTGGATTTTTTTATCGCTTGTTTTGGAAATTTAAGTACTGCAAATAGTAAGATAGCAACAGCAAATGTAATGGAGTCGGCAAGAAACAGTGTAATAGCTCCAAATGAAACGATAAGAATCCCAGAAATCGCATTGAAAACTAGATCCACACCTTGATAGGCAAAGGAAAAGAGGGAATTCCCTTTAACTAGATCATCCTTTTTTAGAACAATCGGTAATGCTTTTGTTTGAGCAGGATAGGCGAATTGCTCTATGAATGAAACAATCGGCATAATGATTAACACCAATTGAACAGTTAATACGTCAAAGTAGTAGGTCAATGGAATAAGAAAAATAAGGAAGCATTGTAATAGTTGCGTACTTATCAGTACTTTTTTTATTGGCCAACGATCAACGAAAGGTCCCGTAAGAAATTGTAATGCCATAGGAAGCATAGTTAGAAAACCTGCTAATCCAGAATAAAAGGCATTACCACCCAAATCGTACACTAACCACATAGCAGCAACATAATAAATACTATCGCCAATATTGGTAACTAGCCTACCTAAAAATAAGAAAAGAAAATTGTGATTTCGTACTAGCCATTTCATGATCCATCACTCCGTTTCAAATATTTAATCGGTCGAATAAATTTGACCGTTGTAGAAATAAAAAAGAATCTTACTTGGATTCCTTTTTATCATCAAACTGTTCAAATAAAGGTTCATCAACCTGAAATCCATATGCGGTAATATGATACAGCTTTCCATTTGGATCTTTTTCTGCGGATTTATGTTCCTCTCTAAGTTCCTCCATTAGTTGATGGAATTTTTTAATGAACTTCTTGAAATTTCCTTCCGTTATTGTGATTTCGTAGATAGTACTTAAGTATGGCCATTCACTATAGTCATCCGTTGTATCTTTACTTTGAAAGGCCATATCCGGTGCTGTTAACAGTCGTGTTCGTGATCGGTCCATCATTTGCAACAGCATTGCCTTTGTTGCTTCACTAACCTCTTCCACGTGTGGCATTAAATCGGGAGAGGGTACAAAACCAGTTGCGACAGCGCGGTAGAATTTTTGAACAATCCCGTTTTTTTCCTCGGTTTTAACCACTTTGATCAAACCATTCTTCGCAAGCTCCTTTAAGTGATAATGTATCTTTGCTCTTGATAAATCCAACAGTTCAGCGAGTTGCTGGCCAGTGAACGGCTTTTCAATTAATCGCATCATCATTTTAGCTCGTAATGGGTCACTGATAGCCTTTAATTGGTCATAGGAATCAATGGTCGAGACTTGTTTCATTATTCATCCCTCCGTTATATGTTTTTACTCGGTAAAATTTATTTGACTGTAGTATAGCATAGTTTAGTATCAGGTGTAAACTGAGATGGGGAATTAATATTCCCCACCTCAGCAGTTTATGAGAAGCTTTCGTGAAGGCAATCGTTATTTCTTCCAAACTATTTCAATAAACTCATCGCGTCCAGATTTATCCCGGTCTTCTTTATATTCCTTCTCATTCTTTTTATAAAAATCTTGATGATATTCTTCGGCTGGATAGAAAGTAACGGCTGGGAGAATTTCCGTAACAACAGGTTTAGAAAACTTCCCGCTTTCGTCCAATGCTTTTTTACTTGTTTCTGCTATGGCCTGTTGTTCATCATCATGGTAAAAAATGGCTGTACGGTATTGATCCCCACGATCATGAAATTGTCCGCCAGCATCGGTCGGATCAATTTGCTTCCAGTACAAATCAATTATCGTTTCATAGTTCATAATAGAAGCATCATAAGTAATCTCCACTGCCTCATAATGGCCGGTGGTTCCAGTTTTCACTTGCTCATAGGTTGGATTTTTCACATGACCACCTGTATAACCAGAAATAACACTTTTGACACCGTTCCACTGGTCAAACGGTTTGACCATACACCAAAAACAGCCACCAGCAAATGTTGCCTTTTTTATATTCGCCAAATTGGTTCACTCCTATGTACAAAATCAATCTTTTTATATGGCTCTTTTATGAAGGCTCTTTTCTAAAAGATTGTTGCTTTTTACCTTACATTTTATGAAAATTGTTGATTACTTTAATTCAGAATACAGAAGCGACAGCTACACTATTCTAGTTTCTACCAAATAAAAAAACGAAGCAACAAAATACGAAAGAGTCTTCTAATAATCTATTTTTCTAGGAAAGTAGAATATGAAATTCTTTCTGCAAAAATCGGGCTTTGCTAAGCCTAAGTTTTCTAATAGAATAAAGATACTATAACATATCTTTAAAGCAGGTGAAATAATGGAAGAGCCTTATGTACATATAATTTTTAAAGGAGAAGGGGATAGGGCATCGAGGGAAAAGTTTTGGTTGGAAAAGGTTGGCTTTTCTCAAAAGAATAATGAGGATCATGCTATCTTTGCGTACCCAATTAAACACTATACGTATTGGCAGCAAGAAGAGGTTGATTTTAAGGAAGAAGGCAGTTTAGGAGAGAACTTTTCTGTCTTAGAAATGGACGAGTTCACTGTTTGTATAGGAGATACATTTAGAATGGGAGATGCGGTTATTCAAGTATCCCGACCAGGGAAGGCAAACACGAGTCTGTTGAGGAAAAGTTTGCGTACAGGATGGTATTTTCGAGTGGTCGAAGAGGGGCTAGTAAAAGAAGGGACAGACCTTGAACTATTGGAGCGGCCTTACCCACACTGGTCAGTTGCAGTCTGCAACGAAATAATGTATGTAAATAAATATGATCTGAGAATGGCAGATGAATTGTCAGATTGTGAACTGCTCGCAAGTAACTGGAGAAGAGCATTAAGAAAAAGGGTAAGGGGATTTTAGGTAAGTGGACTGTTTGCAGACCACTTACCTGATTTGGTCTGCAAATATTTTGTAAGGTTCTTTACGTAAAGTTTGTTTCTTTTTGAAGTTTTACAGTTGATAGAAACTGTTGACGAACTTAATTAAGAATAGTGCTTAAATCCGCTACGAAAGCAGACTACTCTTTCCGCGGGCGCTGCTGGGCCTACTCCGTCTGTCGCTCTCCGTATATTATAATCATAACTGTGAGCAAGATGTTTTTCAGAATAAGGAAGTTGTTACAAATGTTTTTTTATTTCTGTTAAGACAGCCGTAGCTAGATGGTTTGTATCTTTAAAATCTCTTGAATCAATGGGTGCAGAGTAATGAACAGAAACTTTGGCTGGTGTGTTCTTACCTTTCATTTCGATCAATTGATAAGAATCTTTTAAGGTTACAGGGATGACTTTGACTCCAGATTTCATCGCTATTCGCAAACTGCCTGATTTAAAATCACCCATGTCAGGCCCCTTACTTCTAGTTCCTTCTGGAAAAATGGCAATGGAGTTACCTGATTTTAAACCTTGAATAGCCTGATTAATAGCCTTTAGGGAACTACGAGCATTATCTCTGTCGATAAATACGCATCCTCGTTCCTTCATCCAATAACCCAACAAGGGGATTTTCTCCATTTCCTTTTTCGCAACAAATGCCATCGTTTGGGGTGCTGTTGAATATAAAATAGGGATGTCCATATTACCTTGATGATTACTTACATATAAAACAGGTTCATTTAGCGGAATATTTCCTTGCCCTGTAACTGTAAGATCAGCACCGGAAATTTTAATTAAATTATTCGTACATTTTAAAATAATCTTATCCATTAGTTCCAGTTTTTCTTTGTTCTTACCAGATCTATTTAACTTATTAATGGTAAATGATTTATTAGCTTTACTTAAAATATAACCCCACATATATCCTTGAAATAATAGAGTTCGCATATGATTTCCTCTTTTCCATCGTGTTGATTGCAATATGATTATAAAGGAAATGAACAAGTGAAAGAAGTTACAAATGTCATTTGTTTCTTTTGGATATACATTTAATCTAGGGAATCGATTGAAAAATAATCATAAAGAAAGTAAGTGGACAAACACAACCTGTGCTTGTCCACTGAATATTACTAGTCTAATAGTTCTTTTGCCTTTGAACTAATTTTATACCGTTCATCTTTCACGGTTACGAATTCCAAATCTTCCATTTCCCTTAAGCTGCTACGAACCTTAAAAAGTGGAGCACCCATTTGTTTGGAAATCTCCTGAGGCGTTAAAGCATCGCTCTCTATAGCGTGAAGCAGCTTTTTAGCGGAGTTGCTTAACTCTCCTTGAGCATTAACACACGCCATTATACTCCCTCCTATAATTTCTTTTTACAAAGATACCAATCGGTACATTCCAGACTATCATCTTTCATTCGCTCTTCAGCTAACTCTGTAGTTGATGGGGTAGGTATTATGACTTCATCGCCATCCTCCCAATTAGCTGGTGTTGCAATGTGATGCTCATCTGATTTTTGCAAGGCCTTTACTAACCGCAATATTTCCTGCATATTCCTTCCTGTAGATTGTGGATAATATATAATAGAACGTACCACTTGTTTGTCGTCAATGACAAACACGGCACGAGCTGTTTCTGTATTGCTTTCTTCTGGCATCATCATTCCATAAGCTTCGGCTACTTCTTTGTTTAGATCTGCAATGATAGGAAACGCTATTTCTACTCCAAACTTTTCCTTAATATTTCGTACCCATGCAATGTGTGAGCTTACACTATCAACGCTTAGTCCTAATAACTCCGTATTCAGTTCACGTAAATCATCATAAATGTTTTGAAAACCCATAAATTCCGTTGTACAAACTGGAGTGAAATCAGCTGGGTGTGAAAATAGAACAAGCCAGCCATCTTCATAGTCCGATAATCTCAGAGTTCCGTGTGTAGTAACTGCTTCAAATTGTGGTGCTTTCGAACCTATTCTTGGTAATGTTTTGATTTCTTCCGTTCTTTCTTTTACACGAATATCGCTCATCTCAACGGCCTCCTATATAGTTTGTAATCGCTTTCCAATCCTAGTTTAACACTGGAATAGACCGATATATGTGATATTATTGAATTTTTTGTAACAATAAAAAGGATTCGTCTGATTTGTCAAACGAATCCTTTTGTTTTTACTCATCCTCCATGAATTGCACTTCTACTTTGTTCTTTTTGCTCTTATCTGAAATTAAGCGATGCAATTGTATAAATACAAGACCATTTCTATAAGTCGCATTTATCTTATCTGCCCTCACCGGGAAGGGTAGATTAATCTCTCGGTTAAATACCCCTTGAAGGATTTCTTCCTTAATTACGGTGCCATTAGCCTGTTCTAAGTCAATGTTTCCTTTCAGTTCTAAAGTTGTATAATTAACAAAGATATCTAGTTGGTTCAAATTCTGCATACCTGGCATATTGACCATACATAAAATTTCATGATCTGTTTGATACATATTGATTTGGGGAATATTAGGTTTTATAATGCCTTCAAATTCATTCCAAAAGTTTTCGCCAAAAAAGTGGTCCATATTCTTTTTCCAGTCAGTCATTTGTTGAAATGGATCCATATTTACACCTCTTTGTTTTTAATTTCTATAGCCTATGCCCCAAAAGTAGGAAAGGTGCCTAGATGGAATAAAACCATGTGTTGGCTGTTATACAGGAACTTAACCAAAATCATTTACATATATAGCTATTTTTAATAAATTAGAAAGATGGAAAGGAATGGGGGTTAAACATTGCTAGAAAATGCATTAATTATGGTCAGCATTATCTTTATTGTTAATGTTGTGTACGTATCTTTAATGACAGTACGGATGATTTTAACATTAAAGGGACGAACGTACGTTGCATCTTTTGTGAGTATGTTTGAAGTGGTTGTCTATATTGTAGGTTTAGGGCTAGTACTTGACAATTTGAACGAAATTCAGAACTTGATTGCCTATGCGATAGGGTATGGAACAGGGTTAATTATAGGGGCCAAAATTGAGGAAAAACTAGCCTTAGGATACATTACGGTAAATGTCGTTTCATCCAATCCAGACTTTAATTTTACCAAGCAAATTAGAGAAAAAGGATATGGTGTAACGAGCTGGTATGCTTATGGGATGGATGGTGATCGGTTATCCATGCAGATCCTAACACCTAGAAAATATGAGTTACGCTTGTACGAAACCATAAAAGAAATTGATCCAAAAGCATTTATTATTTCTTATGAACCAAAACGAATTTACGGAGGTTTCTGGGTTAAACACGTCCGAAAAGGCAAATTGTTGAATCCGAAGAAAAAGAATTCCGATGCTAAAATGGCAGAGTCAAAAACGAGTATAGATGAAAAGGATAGTAAATTGTAAGGAGTAAGCTGCAAATGCTTGCTCCTTGTTTTGTTGATATATTTCCCGATGGTAGATATCCAGTCCTAAGTTGTTGATAAAAGTGTTTTTTCGTTGATATAATGATTACTTTGAAAGAACTGTCAGAAATAAATGTTAGCAAAGTGAGCTGAACGCCCATAAATTATGCAGAGCGCCCATAAATTATGCTGAGCGCCCATAAATTATGCTGAGCGCCTATAAATTATGCTGAGCGCCTATAAATTATGCAGAGCGCCCATAAATTATGCAGAGCGCCCATAAATTATGCAGAGCGCCCATAAATTATGCTGAGCGCCTATAAATTATGCTGAACGCCCATAAATTATGCAGAGCGCCTATAAATCCAGCTGAGCGCCCATAAATTCAGCTAAACGCCCATAAATTATGCAGAGCGCCTATAAATTCAGCTGAACGCCCATAAATTATGCAGAGCGCCTATAAATTCAGCTGAACGCCCATAAATTATGCAGAGCGCCTATAAATTCAGCTGAGCGCCCATAAATTATGCAGAGCGCCTATAAATTATGCTGAGCGCCCATAAATTATGCAGAGCGCCCATAAATTCAGCTGAGCGCCCATAAATTATGCAGAGCGCCCATAAATTATGCAGAGCGCCTATAAATTATGCAGAGCGCCCATAAATTCAGCTGAGCGCCCATAAATCCAGCGGAACGCCCATAAAAACATTACGAGCGCCTACAACCATCCGCGCCCCCTCATAAATCAGGAATAAACGCTCAATCTTAAAAGTTAGCGCCCCAACCTACAGCAAATCCTAATAATCCCCCAAAACCCGAACGTTATTTTACATAAACATTAAATCGTTCGATATTTTGTTGACATTAAGCGCTCGAATTGTTATGCTTAACACGACAAATGGATACGTAAAATCACCTCATATATTTCTAGGGATATGGCCTAGAAGTCTCTACCCAGTACCGTAAATGCTGGACTATGGGGGAAGATGAATCGTTGTAGCGTAACAATGGTTTGTTAAGCTGCGCGATAATATAGGCTAAGTCTATTCATCTTTCCTCATTAATGAGGGAGAGGAATAGACTTTTTTCATTTAAAAAAATGATTTACATATATAGGAGGATGGATACGGATGGCTCAAGTCGGGGTTATTATGGGAAGTATATCAGATTGGGAAACGATGCAGCATTCATGCAGTGTGCTTGAACAGTTAGAAATTCCGTATGAAAAAGATGTTATTTCCGCGCATCGAACACCAGATAAAATGTTTGATTATGCAAAATCTGCACGTAATCGAGGCTTAAAAGTAATAATCGCTGGTGCGGGAGGAGCGGCACATTTACCAGGAATGGTTGCTTCACAAACGACGCTTCCTGTCATTGGTGTACCAGTTCAAAGCAAAGCACTAAATGGACTTGATTCACTGCTATCTATCGTACAAATGCCTGGTGGAGTTCCAACTGCAACCGTTGCAATCGGTAAGGCGGGAGCAACGAATGCTGGAATTCTTGCGGCACAGATTATCGGAGCGTTTGATGAAGATATCGCTAACAATCTACAAAACTATCGAAATGAAATGCAAGGGAAAGTAGAAGAAATGAGGGAAGAACTTGCAAATAAATAAACCAATTCTCCCACCACAAACCGTCGGAATTATTGGTGGAGGACAGCTAGGAAGAATGATGGCTATTGCTGCGAGATATATGGGATATCAAATTGCTGTTTTAGATCCAACACCCAATTGCCCAACTGCACAAGTTGCCGACACGCAAATAACAGCAGCATATGACGATATGGATGCAATTAAACAACTTACAGATTTAAGTGATGTCGTAACGTATGAGTTTGAAAATGTCGACTTAGAAGCAGCTACATTTATTGAAGAACAAGGCAAACTACCACAAGGTTCCAATGTTTTGGGAATTACACAGAATAGAGAAAATGAAAAAACGCTTATGAGGAAATTAAACCTTCCGATTGCTGAATTTTCCATTGTATCAAATGCTAAGGAGTGTGAGGAAGCATTAAAACAGTTCACATTGCCTGCGGTTATAAAAACGTGCAGTGGTGGTTATGACGGGAAGGGTCAGTTGAAGATTAACTCTAAAGCAGATATAGAGCAAGCTAAAGCATTTGCAGATAAATATGGTTCTTGCATTTTGGAACAATGGATTACATTTGATAAAGAAATTTCCGTTGTTTTCACTAGATCACAATCAGGCGAGATTGCCTATTTTCCAATTGCTGAAAACGAACATCGTGACCATATTCTTTTCCAGACAATGGCACCAGCTAAAGTGAATGCAGAAGTACAAATCAAAGCAAATGAAGCAGCTCGAGTGCTTGCAGAAGAAATGAATATTGTCGGGACTTTTGCGATTGAGATGTTTGTTAAAAATGGTGATATTTATCTTAATGAAATGGCACCAAGACCGCATAATTCTGGACACTATACAATCGAGGCCTGTAATATCTCGCAATTTGGCCAACATATACGTGCAATCTGTGGTCTTCCGTTAATGCCAATAATACAGTTCAAACCAGCGATTATGCGGAATATTTTAGGAGAGGATATGGAGCCTGTTTTACGTGCCATGCCAAATAGTGAAGAAGGTTTTGTTCATTTATACGGCAAAGATGAAGCGAAAGTGAAACGGAAAATGGGCCACATTACTTTTACCGCAGACACCGAAAATCAATTATTTGCAAAGGTCGAAAAGTTCGAGGAGGCAAAATAATGATTGACCGCTACACCAGAGAAGAAATGGGAACCATCTGGACGGAAGAGAATAAATACCAAGCATGGCTGGAGGTTGAAATTTTAGCATGTGAAGCTTGGAGTGAACTTGGCGTTATCCCAAAGGAAGATGTGCAAGCGATTCGCAAAAATGCAACCTTTGACATCAACCGTATCTATGAAATCGAACAGGACACCCGCCATGATGTTGTTGCTTTTACTCGAGCAGTTTCGGAAACACTGGGAGAGGAGCGTAAATGGGTTCATTATGGCTTAACCTCTACCGATGTAGTTGATACGGCACTTTCTTACTTAATCAAACAGGCAAATAAAATTATTCGTAAGGACCTACACAACTTCATCGAAATTTTAAAAAACAAAGCAATAGAACATAAACATACTGTACAAATGGGCCGGACGCATGGGGTGCATGCTGAACCTACAACATTTGGGTTGAAACTTGCTCTTTGGTATGAAGAGATGAATCGTAATTTGGAACGTTTTGAACTGGCAGCGAGGGATATAGAGTTTGGCAAAATGTCTGGAGCAGTAGGAACCTATGCCAACATAGACCCTTTTGTTGAAAAATACGTTTGCCATAAACTTGGCATCTCACCGGCACCTGTATCAACACAGACCCTGCAGCGTGACCGACATGCAGCATATCTGTCAACACTAGCATTGATCGCTAGCTCCATTGAAAAATTTGCAACAGAGATTCGTGGATTACAAAAGACGGAAACCCGTGAAGTGGAAGAACGTTTCGCCAAAGGACAAAAGGGATCTTCCGCCATGCCGCATAAACGCAATCCAATTGGCTCAGAAAATATGACCGGCATGGCACGGGTTGTTCGTGGCTACATGATGACAGCATATGAAAATGTTTCTCTATGGCATGAGCGTGATATTTCCCACTCCTCAGCAGAACGCGTGATTTTACCGGATGCAACGATTGCCCTAGATTATATGTTGAACCGCTTTGGTAATATCGTCAAAGATTTAACGGTATTCCCAGAGAATATGAAACGAAATATGGATAAAACACATGGGGTTATTTTCTCACAACGAGTACTGCTTCAATTAATTGATAAAGGCATGACAAGAGAAGCAGCCTATGACATCGTGCAGCCAAAAGCGATGCAGGCATGGGAAACAGGAACGCATTTTAAGCAGCTAGTCGAGCAAGATAACCAAATGAGTAACCTGCTAACACAGGATGAAATAGAGGATTGTTTTGATTACACATGGCATTTAAAAAATGTGAACCTCATTTTTGAACGAATTGGACTAACGGAAGGAGAAACGAATGAAAGCTGATCTCTTATATGAAGGAAAAGCTAAGAAAGTCTATCAAGCAGCCAAACAACTGGGGAAATTAGTTTTATCTTATAAAGATGATGCAACAGCATTTAATGGAGAGAAGAGGGCTTCATTCGCTGGAAAAGGTCATTTAAATAATGAGATCTCTTCACGGATTTTTGAATATCTCCGGGAAAGAGGAATTGACTCTCATTTCATTGAGCAATTAAATGAAACAGAACAGCTGGTAAATAAGACAGAAATCATTCCATTGGAAGTGGTTGTTCGGAATGTCGCAGCAGGAAGCATCACCAGAAGATTGGGAATAGAGGAAAAGACCAATCTTTATCCCCCAATTGTAGAGTTATATTACAAGAAAGATGAATTGGGAGATCCGTTAATTAATGACGAACATGCCATATTGTTATGCAATATTACTCCTGTCGAACTACAGGAAATAAAGACGAAGGCACTTCAAATTAATAACCACTTGAGTGAACTTTTTACCGGTTTAGGTGTGATATTAGCAGATTTCAAACTGGAATTCGGAAAGATTAAAGACGATATTGTCCTTTCTGATGAAATTTCCCCGGATACATGCCGTTTGTGGGATAAAGAAACAATGAATAAATTAGATAAAGATGTTTTTCGTCAGGGTACTGGGAATATAATTGAGGTTTATGAAGAAATCTTACATCGACTGGAGGCAATAGTATGAAGAAAGTAACAGTTTACGTAACGTTAAAAGCAGGTGTGTTAGATCCACAAGGGAAAGCAATTCAGGAATCTTTGAA
This sequence comes from Oceanobacillus halophilus, assembly GCF_003628505.1. Lineage (GTDB taxonomy): Bacteria > Bacillota > Bacilli > Bacillales > Amphibacillaceae > Oceanobacillus > Oceanobacillus halophilus. The sequence continues at coordinate 72,600 of NZ_RBZP01000003.1, forward strand.
TTCATTGGGCTATCAAGAGGTTAAAGAAGCAAGAGTGGGAAAAGTTATCGAATTAACAGTCGATGATGGTCCGGATTTAGAAGCACGTGTGAAAGACATGTGTGATAAGCTGCTTGCTAATCCAGTGATGGAAGATTACCGATTCCGTGTGGAGGAGGCTGTTCAAGCATGAAATTTGCTGTGATTGTTTTTCCTGGTTCCAATTGTGACCGTGACATGTATCATGCGGTAAAAGAGGTTATGGGGGAAGAAGCGGAATTGGTATGGTATGAAAATAGCAATCTGGAAAACTATGATGCGATTTTGCTTCCAGGTGGTTTCTCGTACGGTGATTATCTAAGAGGAGGAGCAGTTGCAGCTACTTCTGACGTAATGAAACAGGTTCGGGAACATGCACAGAAAGGCAAACCTGTACTAGGTGTTTGTAATGGATTCCAGGTGTTAACTGAATCTGGTTTGCTTCCAGGTGCATTAATGCGTAATAAGAATCTATCCTTTATGTGTCATCAAGAGTATTTAGTTGTTGAGAATAATGAAACTTTGTTTACCACTGACTATGAAAAAGAGGAGTTGGTTCGTTTTCCAATAGCTCATGGTGAAGGAAATTACTTCTGTGATGAGGAAACCTTAAAAAAATTGAAGGAGAACAACCAAATAGTATTCACCTATGAAAATAACCCAAATGGATCAGTAGCAGACATTGCAGGAATCATTAATAAAGAGGGAAATGTTCTTGGTATGATGCCTCATCCAGAGCGTGCCGTTGAGGCTATAATGGGTAGTTATGACGGAGTGAAGTTATTCAAAGCAATGATCAAGAATTGGAGGCAGACCTATGTTACAAACGCGTGAGTGGAGCCCAGAACAAATTGAAGAAAAGAAAATCTATCAGGAAATGGGCTTAAGTGACCAGGAATATGACATGATTAAAAACATCCTGAAACGCCGTCCAAACTTTACGGAAACGGGCATCTTTTCTGTGATGTGGTCAGAACACTGCAGTTATAAGACATCCAAACCGCTATTGAAAAAGTTTCCAACGAAAGCACCGAACGTATTGCAAGGTCCAGGAGAAGGTGCTGGTATCATTGATATTGGGGATAACCAGGCAGTTGTTTTTAAAGTGGAAAGCCATAACCATCCGTCTGCTGTAGAACCGTATCAGGGAGCGGCAACAGGAGTTGGCGGTATTATTCGTGATATTTTCTCGATGGGGGCACGTCCGATAGCGTCTATGAACTCCCTTCGTTTTGGTAATTTAAATACAGAACGGACGAAATATCTGTTTACAGAAGTTGTTAATGGAATTGCCGGGTATGGAAACTGTGTAGGTGTTCCTACCGTTGGCGGCGAAGTGCAATTTGATGACAGTTATGAAGAAAATCCACTAGTAAATGCCATGTGTGTCGGGTTGATCAATCATGAAGATATGCAAAAAGGGGTAGCTAAAGGTATCGGCAACACCATCTTGTATGCTGGACCACCAACAGGACGTGATGGGATTCATGGAGCGACATTTGCATCAGACGATTTAGGGGAAGATTCAGCAAAAGACCGTCCATCTGTTCAAGTTGGCGATCCATTTATGGAAAAACTAATTATTGAAGCATGCTTAGAAGTGATCCATTCTGACGCTCTAGTAGGAATGCAAGATATGGGGGCTGCTGGTCTTACATCGTCCGCATCAGAGATGGCCAGTAAGGCTGGTACGGGAATGGAAATGAACTTAGACCTTGTTCCCCAGCGTGAATTAGATATGACAGCCTATGAAATGATGCTTTCCGAATCTCAAGAGCGTATGCTGCTATGTGTGAAACGAGGTCGTGAACAGGGAATTATCGATGTATTTGAAAAATACGGGTTAAATGCAGTTCCAGTCGGTGAAGTTATTGAAGAAAAAGTGTTTCGAATTAAACATCATGGTGAAGTCGTCGCAGACATCCCGGTGGACCCTCTGGCTGACGATGCACCAGTTTATCACATGCCATCTGCAGAAGCGAAATATTTTCAAGATTTTCAAAAGATGGAAAACACGATATCCGAAGTGGATGACCATACAGAAATGTTGAAGACCTTATTACAGCAGCCTACCATCGCAAGCAAAGAGTGGGTTTATGATCAATATGACTCTATGGTACAAACAAACACAGTCGTAACCCCTGGATCAGATGCAGCAGTTATCCGTATTAAAGGACATGATAAGGCATTGGCGATTACAACGGACTGCAATTCCCGGTATATTTATTTAGATCCAGAAACTGGCGGGAAAATTGCTGTTGCTGAAGCAGCGAGGAACATTGTCTGCTCTGGTGCCAAACCACTTGGACTTACAGATGGACTAAACTTTGGTAATCCGTCCAATCCGGAAATTTTTTGGCAAATGGAGAAAAGTGTAGAAGGCATGACGGCAGCATGTAACGCACTGGAAACTCCTGTAATTAGCGGTAATGTTTCCTTGTACAATCAATCCAAAGGGAAATCCATTTTCCCAACTCCTGTTGTTGGCATGGTTGGATTACATGAATCGTTAGAGCATATTACTCCAAGTTTTTTCCAAAATGCAGGAGATATCGTATATGTTATTGGGGAAGCTGAAGCAGAATTTGGCGGTAGTGAGTTGCAAAATGTGACTTTAGGAAAATATGAAGGAAAAGCACCTGCAATTGATTTAAACATCGAGGCGAAAAGACAGAACCAATTACTAACAGCTATACAATCAGGTCTAGTAGAATCTGCACACGATTTATCAGAAGGTGGCTTGGCTGTAGCCTTAGCTGAAGGTGCCTTTGGAGAAAAAGGCTTGGGTGCGGAAGTAGATTTATCGGGTAATAGGACCGTTGAATTATTTAGTGAAACACAATCCAGATTTGTTGTTACGATAAATCCGGAGAACCGAGAAGACTTTGAGAAATACGTAGAAGACGCAAAAGCAATCGGCAAAGTGACAGGAAATAGTAAACTCCAGGTTCGTGTGAATGGTGAGGAAACAGTGAACGAAGACGTGAGTGAACTTGAAAAACTTTGGAGGGGAGCTATCCCATGCTTGCTGAAATCAAAGGCATAAATGAGGAATGTGGCGTGTTTGGAATTTGGGGTCATGAAAAAGCAGCGGAATTAACTTATTACGGTCTTCACTCCATGCAACATCGCGGGCAGGAAGGTGCTGGTGTTGTCGTTAGTGACGGCGAGGAATTAAAGGGGCATAAAGGATTAGGGTTAGTGAACGATGTATTTAAGAGTGCAAAGTTTGACCAGTTGCAAGGGCCAGTTGCAATTGGTCACGTTCGCTACTCCACACAAGGGGAGAAAGCTGCTGAAAATGTGCAGCCCTTATTGTTTCGTGCACAAACAGGCAGTATGGCTTTGGCGCATAATGGAAACATCATGAATGCTTTTAAATTACGTGGTCAGTTAGAAGAACAGGGAAGTATTTTGCAAACCACCTCTGATACAGAAGTTTTAGCACATTTAATTAAACGAGATGGAAATAGTGTTAGTGAAGGAACAATCGGTCATGCACTAAATCAAATGGTTGGTGCCTATTCGTATATCATTTTAACAGAAGAAAAAATGTACGCTGCGCTTGATCCATCCGGAATCCGTCCGTTATCCATCGGCATGATTGGCGATGCTTACGTTGTTGCATCTGAAACTTGTGCTTTTGATCAAATTGGGGCGACTTTTATCCGTGATGTACTGCCTGGTGAGTTGATTACAATTGATGATAATGGATTACGTTCCACTCACTTTGCAGAACAAAAGCAGCGGAAACTATGTGCGATGGAATATGTTTATTTATCAAGACCGGACAGCAATATCAATTATGTGAATGTTCACGCTTCACGTAAACAAATGGGGAAAGTACTAGCTAATGAAGCACCAGCAGATGCGGATATTGTCATTGGTGTTCCCGATTCCAGTATCTCTGCTGCAATTGGTTTTGCTGAAGAAAGCGGTCTTCCATACGAAATGGGTATTCTTAAAAATCGTTATGTCGGTAGGACGTTTATTCAACCCTCACAAGAATTACGTGAGCAAGGGGTGAAAATGAAACTATCTCCAGTTCGAGGAATTATTGAAGGAAAACGTGTCATTATGATTGATGATTCGATTGTTCGTGGAACGACATGCAAGAGAATTGTGAAAATGCTCAAAGCAGCAGGTGCCAAAGAAGTCCATGTGCGTATTGCATCTCCTGCCATTCAGAATCCATGCTACTACGGAATTGACATGTCAACAAGAGAGGAACTCATTGCTGCAAATCATACAATTGAAGAAATTGCAGAAATCATTGGTGGGGATAGTTTGGCCTATTTAACGGAAGAAGGCTTGGAAAAAGCAGTTTTAGCAGATGATTCCTTCAATCAAGGAATGTGTACAGCGTGTATGACAGGAAAATATCCGGTCAAGGAAGAGGAGAAGGAAATTTCTTATACCAGTTATTAGGAATAATTACTTGTTGCACGATTTGTGGATGGTGTTGCTCGGTTAGGGGTGTTGTCGCTCGAATGAAAGAAGTTGTCGCACGGTTTTGGTTGGAGTTGCGCGAATTTTGAAGGTTGTCGCACGATTTAGGGTTGAAGTAGCTCGGTTTAAATAAGGTTTCAAGAATATCAGCACTGAAATTCTAATGTCAATACAGTTGTGAGGATGTGTCAGATAAATGTCAGATGTATATAAACAAGCCGGGGTAGATGTTGAAAAAGGTTATGAAGCTGTAGAACGTATGAAAAAGCATATCGCAAGAACCACACGTCCTGAGGTGCTCGGAGGAATTGGATCTTTTGCTGGCCTTTTTGATTTATCTAATTCAACGATGAAAGAACCTGTGATGGTGTCCGGGACAGACGGTGTCGGAACAAAGCTAAAACTAGCTTTTCAAATGGATAAACATGATACAGTCGGCATCGATTTAGTTGCCATGTGTGTGAATGATATTGTTGCTCAAGGTGCTCAGCCATTATTTTTTCTGGACTACATTGCTTGCGGTAAAAATGAACCGGAACGGATTGAACAAATTGTAGCAGGTGTATCACAAGGGTGTGTGGAAGCTGGCGCTGCCTTAATTGGCGGGGAAACAGCAGAGATGCCAGGTATGTACAACGATGAAGAATACGACCTAGCCGGTTTTGTTGTGGGAATTGCTGAAAAATCGAAACTCCTAACAGGAGAATCTATTCAAGCGGGCGATGTTGTCATTGGGCTTGCATCTTCTGGCATTCATTCCAATGGATATTCTCTCGTAAGAAAACTAGTAGATGGGATAGATTTGAGTCAAACTCCTCAAGGGTTATCGCAGTCATTAGGAGAAGCACTGCTCACACCAACGAAAATCTATGCAAAACCTATTGCGAATGTTATGGAGAAGCATCACATGAAAGGAATCTCTCATATTACTGGTGGCGGATTCTATGAAAATCTACCACGTATGATGCCAGAAGGTTTGGGTGCTCAAGTGTATCCAGACAGTTGGGATGTTCCAGAAATCTTCCGTTTTTTACAGGGACTCGGCTCCATTCCTGAGGAGGAAATGTATGGGGTATTTAATATGGGAATCGGGATGGCAATTGTTGTGAACGAGAGTGATGTTGAAAGCACACTAGCAATCCTCAAGGAAAGTGGAGAAAATGCTTCGATTATTGGAAAAGTCATAGATCGCGAGGGAGTGCATTTCACATCATGAGTCTTGTAAAAGCAGCAGTTTTCGCCTCTGGAACAGGTAGTAATTTTCAAGCCATTATGGAAAATGCGAACCTTCCATGTGAAATTTCTCTATTAATTTGTGATAAGCCAGGTGCGAGAGTATTAGAAAAAGCAAAGAAATTTGGTGTTCCAACATTCGTTTTCAAGCCAAAGGAATATACAAATAAGGAAGAATATGAAAAACTTTTAGTAGAGAAACTTCGGGAGGCTGATGTTTCTTGGGTTTTTCTGGCGGGATATATGCGGATTGTCGGCCCAACTCTATTAAGTGCCTATGAAGGAAGAATTGTTAATATTCATCCTTCGCTTCTGCCAAAATTCCCTGGGAAGGATGCGATTGGTCAAGCCTTTCAAGCAGGGGAGAATGTAACTGGAGTGACCGTACATTTTATTGATGAGGGCATTGATACAGGACCAATCATCGCCCAGGAACCAGTCTATATTCTAGCAGATGATACAGAAGAGAGTTTAAAGGATAGAATTCAGAAGGTCGAGCATCGGTTATATCCGAGAGTCATCCAGAAAATCGTTAAATAGTCTAATTTACAAAGTGAGGGGTAAACATGAAACGAGCACTAATCAGTGTTTCCGACAAACAGAATATCACAGAATTTGCCAAAGGGCTTGAAGAACTAGGTTATGAAATCATCTCTACTGGTGGCACACTAAAAGTTATTCAAGATGCAGGAGTGAAAGCCATTGCGATTGACGATGTGACAGGTTTCCCAGAAATTATGGATGGGCGTGTGAAAACATTACATCCAAAAGTTCATGGTGGGTTACTCGCAAAGCGATCTAATTCTGATCATATGAAACAAATGGTAGAAAATGAGATTCAACCAATTGATATGGTGGTTGTAAACTTGTACCCATTTAAACAGACACTTGAAAAGGAAGGTGTCTCCAAACCAGAAATTATTGAGAACATCGATATTGGCGGTCCAACCATGCTTCGTTCTGCTGCGAAAAACTTTGAAGACGTAGCGGTTGTTGTTGATCCCAAAGATTATGATGGCATTTTAGAAGCATTGCAAAAAGATGAATTAGATTTTGAAAAACGCCAGCAATTAGCTGCAAAAGTTTTCCGTCATACGGCTCAATACGATGCAATGATTGCTGAATATTTTATGGAAGAAACAAAAGAAGAATTTCCTGAAAGTTATACTGTTACATATGAAAGAGTTCAATCACTAAGATATGGAGAAAATCCTCATCAACATGCTGCTTTTTATAAACGACCTATTGTCCAAACAATGAGTCTAGCAGCTGCCAAACAATTGCATGGTAAAGAATTATCGTATAACAATATTCAAGATGCCAATGCAGCATTAGAAATTTTAGCAGATTATGAAGGTCATGCGGCAGCTGTTGCTGTAAAACATATGAATCCTTGTGGTATCGGTGTTTCTGATACATTGGTTGATGCATTTAGTCGTGCATTTGATGCAGACCCAATTTCTATTTTTGGTGGTATTGTTGCATTGAATAAAGAAGTGGATTCTCCAACAGCAGAAAAATTAAGCAGCATTTTCTTAGAAATTGTAATTGCTCCTAGTTTTTCAGAAAAAGCATTAGAAATACTAACGAGAAAGAAAAATATACGCTTGCTTGAATTAGATATGAATAATAAAGAAGCGGTAAATCACAAACTCACGTCTGTAAATGGTGGTGTCTTGATTCAAAGTCAGGATAATGGAAAAGTAGGGACCGATGACTTGAAAGTTGTTACTAAACGTCAGCCTTCTGAAAAGGAATTAGCAGATTTATTATTTGCTTGGAAGGCAGTGAAACATGTGAAATCCAATGCGATTGTGCTTGCGAAAGATGGTCAAACCATAGGGGTTGGTGCAGGTCAAATGAATCGTGTCGGTGCAGCAAAAATTGCCATGGAACAAGCGGGAGAAAAAGCAAAAGGTTCAGTCATGTCATCGGATGCTTTCTTCCCGATGCCAGATACAGTAGAAGAAACAGTAAAAGCAGGGGTAACAGCGATAATCCAACCTGGTGGATCGAAGCGTGATCAGGATTCGATTGATGTGTGTGATGAGAACGGAATTGCGATGGTTTATACAGGGATGAGACATTTTAAACATTAATTTTGTGGATAGAGGAGTGCCTATAAAAAAAGAGGGAGCGCCCATAAATCCTAAAGAAGCACCTATATATCGCAACTAACACCATTAACCCAAAAGCATTACGACTAAAACAAGGGGGGAAACGCATGAACGTACTAATTGTAGGACGCGGGGGACGTGAACACAGCATTGTTATGGAACTTGCTAAAAGTGAACAAGTTACAAACCTTTATGTTGCTCCTGGAAACGGTGGGATGAAGAAACAAGCTACTTGTGTCTCAATTAATGAGATGGATATAGATGGGTTAGTTGATTTCGCAAAGGAAGCAGCAATTGAACTTACAATTGTTGGACCAGAAGCACCTTTAAATGAGGGAATCGCCAATCGTTTCCAAGCAGAAGGACTTAAAGTCTTTGCTCCGACTAAGGAAGCGGCACTTTTAGAGGGCAGTAAAAGTTTTGCCAAAGACTTTATGGAAAAATATAATATTCCAACAGCTACTTATGCAACATTTACAGAGGCCGATGAAGCAAAAGCATACATTGAGGAGCAGGGTGTACCAATTGTAATCAAAGCAGACGGCCTGGCTAATGGGAAAGGCGTAATCGTCGCAGAAACAAAGGAACAAGCACTAGAAGCAGTGGATGATATGCTTGTATCGAAAGCATTCTCAGAAGCTGGATCAACGATTGTTGTGGAAGAATTTCTTCCAGGAAGAGAATTTTCATTAATGGCATTTGTTCATGAAAATAAAGTTTACCCTATGGTACCAGCTCGAGATCATAAACGTGCCTTTGATAATGATGAAGGGCCGAATACAGGGGGCATGGGGGCTTTTGCTCCTGTTCCAGATATCACCGAAGAACATATCGCTTTTTCCGTAAAACACATTTTGCAAAAAGCCGCAGATGGTTTGATGGAAGAGGGGCGTCCTTTCACTGGTATTTTATATGGCGGTTTAATAATGACAGAGTCCGGGCCAAAAGTGATAGAATTTAATACCAGATTCGGTGATCCAGAGACACAGGTTGTTTTACCGCTTCTAAAAAATGACTTACTAAACGTATTTTTAGATGTCTTAGATGGGAAAAATCCTGAGCTTGTTTGGGAAGATGCTTCATGTATAGGCATCGTTCTAGCATCTGCTGGTTACCCAGGTAATTATGATAAAGGCATCGTTATTCCTAAGATAGATTTATTAGCTAATAGTTTTGTCGTTCATGCGGGAACAAAAATGCAAGGGGAATCTCTTGTTTCAGATGGGGGACGTGTTCTTTTAGTAGGTGCGAAGGAAGCAACATTAGAAACTGCGCGTGAGAAAGTTTACAGGGTTTTAGAATCAGTTCAACATCAAACGGATTTCTTTTTCCGTCATGACATTGGGGTAAATTAATATAGAAGAGAAGGCTGTTTGAAAAGAAAATTCTTTTTGAACAGCCTTTTATGTTGTCGGTAAACAAAATTGTCATAAATTTGTAACTATTAAATGTGAGCACTTTACAACATTAAAGGATGAAATTGTGTTAAAATAATATAAATTCTAATATTGGAGAGCTGGCCTTATGTTTACAAACGAAAATTACTGGAGGAACCGTGAGCTTAGACAGCATGTGAAAGTAATCGATGGTATCGAATCACCAACATTAATATTAAAAAATAGCACGTATTTAAATGTGTTTATTAAACAATGGATAAAAGCAAATATTTGGATATACAAAGATAGAATTGTGTATGTCGGGGAAGACCTCCCTGAAAACATGGAAGATACGGAAGTAATAGATTGTGCAGGGAAATATCTTGTGCCAGGGTATGTCGAACCACATTCCCATCCATTTCAATTAGCCAATCCTGAAGAATTAGCAAACTTTTCGGCAAGGTATGGAACTACTACATTAATAAATGACAATCTTATGTGGAATTTTTTATTGAATAAAAAGAAAGCGTTTTCTATTTTGGGGGAATTTAATAATTTACCAACCTCCATGTATTGGTGGGCAAGATTTGACTCTCAGACAGCTATGCAGGATGAGGGGGAAGTATTTAATACAGATGATATTCTCTCTTGGATATCGCATCCTTCCGTCGTTCAAGGTGGGGAACTTACATCTTGGCCTAGTCTTTTGGAAGGAAATGATAGATTACTATATTGGATGCAAGAGACAAAACGACAAGGAAAACCAATTGAGGGACACCTGCCAGGGGCTTCAGAAAAGACGCTAACAAAATTGAAACTGCTAGGTGTTACGGCAGATCATGAGCCGATAACTGGTGAAGAAGTAGTAAGAAGACTTAGACTTGGCTACAGTGTTTCATTAAGGAATTCTTCCATTAGACCAGATTTACCAAACCTAATAGAAGAAATTTTAGATCTAAACTTAACTAATTTTGATAATTTGACTTTTACCACAGATGGCTCAACTCCTGAGTTTTCACAAAATGGGCTCATTAATGTTTGTATTGATATTGCCATCCGTAAAGGAATACCGTTAGAAGATGCTTATCGGATGGGAAGCTACAATGCGGCAAAACATTTTCGTCTGGATGAAACACTTGGAAGCATTGCACCTGGACGAATCGCACATATAAATATTTTAGACAGGAAAGAAAATCCCCACCCAGTAAGTGTTTTGGCAAAAGGGAAATGGGTTTTAAAAGACAAACAAGTTCAGGAACTTCCTAACCAAATAGATTGGGAAAAATATGATATTTCCCCACTCGTATTTGATTGGGAACTACAGGAAAAAGAATTGCAATTTTCAATGCCAATGGGCTTGCAAATGGTAAACAATGTTATTGTCAAACCATACACAATTAATGTTGATATAACACCAGAGCAATTACCAGAAAATAAAGATGATGCCTTTTTATTATTAATAGATCGAAACGGTAAATGGCGCGTTAATACGACAATAAAAGGATTCACAAGACGCTTAGGAGCAATTGCTAGTTCTTTTTCCTCCTCAGGAGATTTGATAATTATCGGGAAGAATAAAAAGGATATGTTACTGGCATGGAATCGGTTGAAAGAAATTGGTGGTGGTATTGCACTTGTACATCAGGGTGAAGTACTTACGGATCTCCCTCTCGCCTTAGGTGGAATCATGTCAACAGAGAGTATGGACGAAATTATTGAGAAGGAAAAGGAAATCAAAGCTTATTTGAAAGAATTCGGATATCAGTATGAGGATCCGATTTATAATATTCTATTTCTATCAGCTACACACTTACCTTATGTTCGCATCACACAGCAAGGAATTATTGATATTAAGAAAGGAGAAATTCTCTTCCCAGCGACGATGTGTTAGCATATAATATATAGCAGAACTTGCTAAAATTTAGCAAAAACTGACAAAAGGTGTTGGGAAAATGAGAAAAGCAATTTACTTCTTCCTGATAATGCTTGTTCTCTTAGTGGGATGTTCAAATGGTAACGAAGAACAAGTGCAGGAAACAGACGAACAGAATGCAGCAGAAGAACCAGCAGTAGAGGAAGAGAGTTTTGAAAATATTTACCCATTAACAGGTATCGGAACCAACGAACCTGTTAATAATCGTATCGTTGGTGTTATGGTTAATAACCATACAAAAGCAAGGCCGCAAACAGGTTTATCACACGCCGATATCGTTTATGAGATTCTAGCTGAAGGAATGATTACAAGATTTTTAGCGCTATATCAAAGTGATTTGCCAGAAGTAGTAGGTCCGGTGCGCAGTGCGAGGGAATACTATTTTGAACTAGCAAATGATTACAATGCGTTATATGTTTATCATGGAGCTGCAAACTTTGTGAATGATATGATTGTAAATCGAGGGGTTCATTTCTTAAACGGTGCCATATACGATAATGATGGATATTTATTTAAGAGGGAATCCTTTCGAAAAGCACCGCATAATTCCTACTTGCAGTTAGGTTCTGCATATGAGGTGGCGGAAGGAAAAGGCTATGAAACGACAGTAGATTATGAAGCCTTACCTTTCCTATCAGAAGAGGAAGTAGATGGCTTGACAGGGGAGTCTGCACAGAAAGTCCGAGTAGTTTATTCAGGCAAACATGAATGGGCTAATGTAGAATATAAATATGACGAAGAAACAGAGAAATATTATCGTTTTAGTGATGGTCAGCAAACAGTTGAACTTGATACAAATGAACCAATTCAACTAGATAATCTTTTTATCATTGAAACCCATCACCAAGTCATAGACGATGCAGGACGCCGAGCTATTGATTTTAAATCGGGAGGAAATGGCTACTTCATTCAAAAAGGAACATTCCAGAAAGTGGAGTGGGAGAATCAAGATGGTCGTATTATTCCTGTGAAGGATGGTCAAGCAATCGGATTTGTTCCTGGACAGACATGGATAAACGTTGTTCCAACTTCTCCAGGAATGGAACAATCTGTTACCATTTCTGAATAATTCCATGAAGCAGGAAATATCGAACGCTGGCAGTGATAAACAAATTGCTGCCAGTTCTTTCATAAAAGTTTTAAAGCAGGAGGATTTTCAGTGCAAATAGATAAATTAAGAGGAGAGCAATTAGATCAGTTGTTTGATGCTATTCTCTCATTAAAGAATAGAGAAGAATGCTATCAATTTTTTGATGACATCGCAACCATGTCTGAAATCCATGCATTGTCTCAAAGATTGCAAGTTGCAAAAATGCTAATGGATGGCAGCACCTATAATAATATCGAAAAAGAAACCAAAGCCTCTACCGCAACAATTTCCCGTGTACGCCGCTGTATTAATTATGGTAGTGATGGGTATAAAATGGTGCTTGACCGTGTGTTGGAAGACGAAAAAAAGTAAGCCGCTGCCTATAGGTGGAGGTTTCTTTTTTCTTATTGGGTTGATATCCTGGAGGAGCGCTTATAAACCGGTTGGGAGCGCCTATAAACCGTGAGTAGCGCCTATAAACCGTGAGTAGCGCCTATAAACCGTGAGTAGCGCCTATAAATCGGTTGGGAGCGCCTATAAAACGTGAGAAGCGCCTATAAAACGTGAGAAGCGCCTATAAAACGTGAGGAGCGCCTATAAACCGTGAGGAGCGCCTATAAATCAGAAGTAGCGCCTATAAACCAGGAGAGAGCGCCCATAAATCATCAGGAACGCCCATAAACCCAGCAAGAACACCTACCCATAAACCATCCACAACCCCCCCACCAACCCCATGCATTTCCTCAAAAACACTTCCTACCCAATCACTCAAAAATTTCCACCACATATCCCTAAATTCTACCGTCGATTTTTGGTATAATGAATAAATGGAATTCGAGGGATGGAGGATTACCCATTTGAATACAAAGATGAACGAATGGAATCATATTTTTAAATTGGATCCAGCGAAGGAAATTTCGGATGAGAAGCTGGACATCCTTTGTCAATCAGGAACAGATGCGATTATGGTTGGTGGCACGGATAATGTTACTTATGAAGGTGTTGTCGATTTACTAGACAGAATAAGTAAACATCCAATTCACCGGATACTGGAAATCTCCAGAATGAACGCAGTAACTCCCGGTTTTGATGACTATTTTATCCCGATGGTGCTGAACTCCAAAGAGAAGAAGTGGATGATGGATATGCAGCATCAGGGACTGAAAGAATACATGGATTATCTTGATTTTGTAAATCCAATTTTTGAAGGCTATTGTATCTTAAATGAAGAGGCAAAGGCGTTTCACTATACGAACAGCACCATGCCTGATGTGGAAGATACACTGGTTTATGCTTATATGGCTGAACATATATTCCATTTGCCTATTTTCTACATGGAATACAGTGGAACGTATGGTGATCCCCAGCTTGTTAGACAAGTCAAGAACACCCTAAACAACACGTTGCTTTTATATGGGGGAGGAATCGAAAATAGCCGCCAAGCAAAAGAAATGAAACAATATGCTGATGTCATAATTGTCGGCAATAGTATATATACGGGTTTTGAACAGGCACTGGAAACAGTCCAGGCAGTGAAAGGAAAATAATTTGGAGGTGCAGGGATGAGTCAGACAATAGATGACTTATTGAAAGGATTAAACACAGAACAGAGGGAAGCAGTAAAAACAACGGATGGACCATTACTAATAATGGCTGGTGCCGGTTCTGGTAAAACACGAGTACTAACCCACCGAATTGCTTACTTAATCGGGGAAAAAGGCGTGGCACCGCGAAATATTTTAGCGATTACTTTCACGAATAAAGCAGCTCGTGAGATGAAAGATCGTGTACAAAAACTAGTAGGACCTGAAAGTGTGCATATGTGGGTGTCTACCTTTCACTCGATGTGTGTTCGTATTTTAAGAAGAGATATAGATCGAATCGGATATAACAGGAATTTTACGATTTTAGACAGCAGTGACCAGTTATCTGTTGTAAAGCAAGTGTTAAAAAATAAAAATATTGATGCAAAGAAATTTGAACCACGAGCCATGATTGGCCAAATAAGTTCTGCCAAAAACGAACTGATCACCTATGAAGAGTTCCAAAAAAATGCTGGAAATTTTTATGACAAGACCGTTGCAGATGTTTATGAAGGTTATCAAAAAATGCTGCAGAAGAACCAGTCGTTGGATTTTGATGATTTAATCATGCAAACCATCCATTTATTTAAGCGTGTACCAGAAGTTCTGGAATATTATCAACGCCGTTTTCAATATATTCACGTGGATGAGTATCAGGATACCAACCATGCACAATACACACTAGTAAAGCAATTAGCAAATCGTTTCCAAAATTTATGTGTTGTTGGAGACTCAGATCAGTCCATTTATCGTTGGCGTGGGGCGGATATCTCCAATATTCTTTCCTTTGAAAAAGACTATTCTGCAGCGAAAACTGTATTCTTAGAACAAAATTACCGTTCTACCAAATCTATTCTGGAAGCAGCGAATAAAGTCATAGCAAATAATCCAGGACGTAAGCCGAAAAATCTGTGGACGGATAATCCGGACGGTCAAAAAATTAATTACTACCAAGGTTCCACAGAGCGGGAAGAAGCTTTGTTTATTACGAACAAAATACAGGAATTAACTGGACAGGAAGGTTATTCACCAGGGGACATTGCCATTCTTTACCGTACGAATGCACAGTCTCGTGCGATTGAGGATACTTTCGTGAAATCTGGTATCACTTATCAGATGGTTGGCGGCACGAAGTTCTATGATAGAAAAGAAATCAAAGACATGCTAGCTTACCTTCGTTTAATTACCAATCCGGATGATGATATTAGTTTTGAAAGAGTCGTTAATGAACCCAAACGCGGAATTGGGAAAACGTCGATTGAAAAAATACGTGCCTATGCAATGGAACACGATATCTCCTTCTTCCAGACGACACAAGAAGTTGATTTTACTGGAGTGTCTAAGAAAGCAGCAAATGCTCTAGCGGAATTTGGTAAGTTAATTAAGACATTGACGCAGCAACAGGAATTTTTAACAGCAACGGATATGGTTGAAGCTGTACTCGAACGGACAGGCTATGAACAGATGCTAAAAAATGAAAACTCACTCGAATCGCAATCACGTCTAGAGAACTTGGAAGAGTTTATGACCGTTACAAAGGACTTCGAGCAGACAGCAGAAGACAAGACATTAGTCGCTTTTCTAACAGATCTTGCATTAATCGCCGATATCGATAAAGTGGATGAAGAAGATCCAGATAACGAGGAAAAAGTAACCCTGATGACACTGCATGCAGCAAAAGGATTAGAATTTCCAATAGTATTCCTTATTGGAATGGAAGAAAGCGTATTTCCGCATCGCCGTTCATTGATGGATGATGAGGAAATGGAAGAGGAGCGCCGTTTAGCATATGTTGGGATCACTCGAGCGGAGCAAATTCTTTTCCTAACCCATGCGAAAATGCGTACGTTATTTGGTCGTACAAACATGAACCCTGTCAGTCGTTTTATTAATGAAATCCCACAAGAATTAGTGGAAGGCATCGAACAGCAAAGAGAGTCTATGTTCGGTTCCTCATCTTTTGGCAAATCTACCTTTGGAATACCGAAAGAGAAACCTGCACCATCCCCGGTTCGCCGAAAAGCAGAACGCATGCAGAAGACCAGTGGAGCAGAAAGTAAATCCTGGGCATCAGGAGATAAAGCCGTTCATAAGAAATGGGGCGTGGGCACGGTTGTTAAAGTACAGGGCGAAGGAGAAAATATGGAACTGGATGTTGCGTTTCCAGCACCTGTTGGCATCAAACGCCTTTTAGCCAAATTTGCTCCGATTACAAAACAGTAGGAGGTGTGCTTCTTTATGGATCAAAAGCAAGCACAAGAAAGAATCAACGAACTTAGAGAAATTTTAAATCAATATAGTTATGAATATTATGTTTTAGATAAACCTAGCGTTCCGGATAGTGAATATGACGCAAAATTACACGAACTGGAAAAACTAGAAGAACAATTTCCAGAATTGATTACAGAGAATTCCCCGACCCAGCGTGTTGGGGGAGAACCTCTGGAAGCTTTTGAGAAAGTTCAGCACCGAGTACCCATGCTTAGTCTGGGAAATGCCTTTAATGAGCAAGACTTAAAGGACTTTGCAAGACGTGCGAGTCAGGGTGTGGATGGCCCTGTCTCGTTTGTTTGTGAATTGAAAATAGATGGTTTGGCCGTTTCATTAAGTTATGAAAATGGAAAATTTGTTCGAGGTGCCACCCGTGGAGACGGCACAATAGGAGAAGACATTACAAAAAACTTAAAAACCATTCGCAGTATCCCATTAACATTAAAAGAGCCAGAAACATTGGAAGTACGTGGCGAAGCCTTCATGCCGCATCAATCCTTTCTAAAAATGAATGAGGAACGAATGGCAAAGGAAGAAGAGCCATTTGCAAACCCAAGAAATGCTGCGGCGGGATCACTCAGACAGTTGGATCCAAAAATCGCGGCCAAGCGAAATCTGGATACCTTTTTATATGCAGTAGGTGAATGGCAAAATAACAACATTTCCACGCACAGTGGCAGATTAGAAAAACTAAAAGAGCTTGGATTTAAGACAAATCCTGAGTGGAAAAAATGCGCTTCAATAGAAGAAGTCATGGAATTTGTTGAGTACTGGACAAACGAACGTCCCAATCTAAATTACGAAATCGATGGTATTGTTATCAAGGTAGACAACCTCGAACAGCAGGAAGAGCTAGGATACACGGCAAAAAGTCCACGATGGGCAATAGCTTATAAGTTTCCTGCAGAAGAAGCGATGACAAAGTTAAATGATATTGAATTAAGTGTTGGAAGAACTGGTGTGATTACGCCAACAGCTATTTTAGATCCGGTGAGAATTGCTGGTTCAACAGTTCAGCGCGCAACATTACATAATGAAGACTTAATCCGTGAACAGGATTTGCGCGTTGGGGATACGGTAGTAATCAAAAAAGCAGGAGACATTATTCCAAAAGTCGTTCGTGTGGTGGAAGAAAAACGCACAGGTGAGGAAAAAGAATTTCATATGCCAGATGAATGCCCGGCATGTGGCAGCGAAATTGTCCGCTTAGAAGGGGAAGTCGCCTTAAGATGTATCAATCCAAGTTGCCCAGCCCAATTAATGGAGGGACTCATACATTTTGTATCACGAAATGCCATGAATATTGATGGATTAGGAGAGAAAGTAATTATTCAACTCTTCCAAGAAGAATTAATTCATACGATGGCAGACTTGTATCGATTGGAGCGCGAAGAATTACTCCAACTGGAACGAATGGGTGAAAAATCAGTCGATAATTTACTAAAGGCTATTGAAGCGTCGAAAGAAAATTCATTGGAACGATTGTTGTTTGGATTAGGCATCCGGTTTATTGGTGCCAAAGCTGCGAAAACGTTATCGATGGAATTTGAAACGATGGAAAACTTGCAAAAGGCCTCCTATGAAGAATTAGTAGCTATTGATGAAATTGGGGAAAAAATGGCTGATGCGATTGTACAGTATTTCGAGGAGGAAAAAGTGCAGGATTTACTAAAAGAACTTCGTGAACTAAATATTAATATGGACTATAAGGGGCCGAAAAAGGCAGAACAAAATAATGAAGATAGTGTGTTTGCTGGGAAAACTGTCGTTCTAACCGGAAAAATGGAGAGCTATACCCGCCCACAAGCCAAAGAATTAATCGAAGCTTTAGGTGGATCGGTTACAGGAAGTGTCAGCAAAAAGACCGATATCCTGATTGCTGGGGAAGATGCAGGTTCCAAATACGACAAAGCACAGAAATTAGGAGTTACGATTTGGGATGAACAGCAATTAAAAGAGGCATTGGAGAGTGTCACATCATGAAGAGGTGGAGTATCGCGCTTTTAAGCTTCCTGTTAATACTTGCAAGTTGTGCGCCGGAAGATACAGATGATGAGCAAGTAGTACAGGAAAATGAAGATGCCGAACAGCAAACATCCATCGTTCCTAGTTATAAATTGAACGATGAATCATACAGAGTTATCCTTCCTTATCAAACCAGTGAAGCAAGAGGCGTTATTACGAATCAAATGGGAAATCGCGTAGATATCGACGAACTGGAACAAGGATTAATGCGACATTCTAAAGATATTTTTGATCCAGAGGAGCTGTATTTTCAAGAAGGACAATATTTAAATTCGAATCATATATTTGGTTGGATTGATGCGAATAACCCACAGTTGGATGAAGATGAGCTGGAAGATATGGAAGATGAAGATAAAATAAAGACATACAAAAATAATCCGCGGATATTAACTCATATTTTAGAACAGAACTATTTAAAACGAAACGAAGATAATACAGTGGAGATTGCGGGAATCTCTATTGGTATTGCGTTGAAATCTGTGTATCGATTCCAAACAGATATAGGAGAACCATCTCACTATGAAGATATTCCGATGGATGAGATGCTGGAAAAGGGGAATGAGGTCGCTCAAGCTATCTTAACTGAAATGAGAGTGGAAAGTGATGAATCTCCAGATGTCCCCGATGTTCCAATCATGATTGCGTTATATAGAGAAGAGGAGCATAGTTCTCCGGTTCCTGGCAACTTTGTGGCTAAGACAGTTGTTGAATCCGGGCAGTCCAAAATCAATAACTGGGATACCATTAAAGAAGAGAATATACTGTTCCCTTCTAATGAAGGAAAAGATAAATACCCGGAAGACCACGAAATAATTTCAAGCTTTGGAACAGAAATTGGCGAATTCTTCCCTAATTATGTTGGGGTGATTGGAAGAGGCTTTTATGTCAATGAAGAATTACGAAAACTAACGATCGAGATTCCCATTGAATTCTATGGGAAAGGTGAAGTGATAGGGTTCACACAATATACTTATGGATTAATTATGGATATGTTCGCTAATAACTTTGATTTGGAAGTGCGTATTACTTCCAGCGAGGGACTGGAAAGTTTGATTACTCGCGAGTATGGTGATGAGGAACCAACCGTAAATATTCTTGACTAACTATATTTATTCTAATTAGTCCTGTAGTCATATTGACAAAACTTTTTTTAGCTTATAAAAGTGTAAAAACATACCGCTTTTTGAGGAATTCACTCAAAAACGCGGTGTTTTTTCTTGTTTTAGGAAAACCGGAAAACTTTTACGGTGATAATCAAGGGTCAACATGCGTGATTTTCCCAATATGAATAGTTAGAACATATGATAT
Organism: Oceanobacillus halophilus; assembly: GCF_003628505.1. Taxonomy (GTDB): domain Bacteria; phylum Bacillota; class Bacilli; order Bacillales; family Amphibacillaceae; genus Oceanobacillus; species Oceanobacillus halophilus. Next base: position 92,003 of record NZ_RBZP01000003.1, read on the forward strand.
AATATAACTAAATCAAATGATTACAAATTCTTATTAAATGATAGGGTGGGTATTTTGATAGAGATTGGATCATTTATCAAGCTGCAACGTACCAAACAAGACATGACATTAGGCGATCTCGCTGATGGTATTGTTTCCGTATCCTATTTATCAAAAATTGAAAATCTAAAAACCCAAGCAAGCCCGGAGATTATTCAATTACTTTGTAATAGACTAGGAATTCAAGTAGATAACAGTGAAGAACAGGCTATCAAAGAGAAGTGCAAAGAATGGTACAGCATGCTATTTAAAGTAAATGATAAAGAAAAAATTATAGCTACTTACAAAGAAATTCAAGAAATGATGGATACAAATCTATCAGAAAATCTGCTCATGTTTGAGATTCATAAGATTAGATATTATTTGATCTTGAATCAGTATGATAAAGCATTAAAGAAGATTAATGAGTTAAGTGAAATATCGGATAACTTCGATAATTTGCAGGACTTTTATTGGAACAAATTTAGAGGCAATTATTATTCCTTAGCAAATGTTGATTATCATCAGGCTATGTTCTACTATAAAAAGTCTGAAGAAAAAATAATGCATATTGATATTGGTGAGGACGAAGCAGCTGACCTGAAATATATTATTGCTGTAACACACAGTGAATTAAGAAATACACTGGAATCCATTGACTATGCAAATCAAGCTCTTGCAGTTTTTATGAAACAGTATAATTTTCACCGATGTGCGCAATGTCATATTGTTTTAGGAATATCTTATAGAAGAATTAAAATGTATGAAAAAGCCATTAAGAATTATAACTTAGCAAAGCATCTTGCAGAGTTGAATAATAATAAACAAGTTAATCAACAAACTACTTATAATTTGGGAAATCTCTATTCAACAATAGGTGAATCAGAGGAAGCCATAAAATATTATAGTGAAGTTGTAGAAGATAATGAGGTACACCTGCATGAAAAATTAATTGCGATTACCTCCTTAATTAAGGAGTATTATAAGATTGGTAACATTGATAAGACCAGAGAAATGATAAATGAGGCCAAAGCACTCTTGGACTCAGTAAAAAATAGTGTATATTATCAATTATATTACTATATTATATATACTTATACTTATAAACTTAATGGAGAAGATGATAGATTTAAATCGTTAGTAAAAGACAAATTTATACCTTACCTGAGAAAGAATAAGGATTATGGTAATTTAGTTGCCTATTCTAATATGCTAGCAAATCATTTTGAGAGTATTGGAAGGTATAAGGAGTCTGTTAAATACTATAAACTTGCAAATGAAACATACGAGAAATTAATTAACTTATAAGGAGGAAAAATCATGAAAAAAATGATTTTATCAGTAGCATTAGGAACAGCATTAGTGGCGGGATTATTTTTTGCTTCCGAGGTACCAAGTGATTTAGCAATGGATTTACATCCTGATATTTTATCAGTTGAAAAGCCAACACTTTTCTTTTAATTAATTTGTATTACTTTATTTTCATTTAAATTTTTACCCTATTACTATATGATGATTTGACTGGAATAGATTGGAAACCTATTCCGGTTTTTTTTGGTGAAAAAATTCCATTAAGAGAGCCAAAGGCCAATATAAGTGCATGGCCACGATACATGCCTCCAATAAACGCACAAAAACCCACAATTATTTTCTCCTTTCTAATTCTTTTTTCTTACATAATTTGCCTACATACGACTATCTCTGCTATTATCATAGTGTTATAATAGTTAATTATGGTTATATTTAAATGTATATACTATTTTTAGTTTGGAGGGTAATGAAGTGGCAGATATTTCAAAAGAACAGGTGAAACATGTTGCGCATCTGGCAAGGCTTGCTGTTACAGATGAAGAGGTAGAGCAATTGACTGAAGAATTAGGTGCAATCATTCATTATGCAGAACAATTAAATGAACTGGACACAGATAATGTAGAGCCTACAACACATGTGTTAGACATTAAGAATGTGATGCGTAAGGACGAACCAAGAGAATGGATTACACAAGAGGAAGCATTGAAGAACGCTCCAGACAAAAAAGATGGACAGTTCCGTGTGCCGTCAATCTTAGAATAAGGAGGGAACCTAATGGCGTTATTTGATTTTACGATTAAAGAATTAGAAGAGAAATTACATAATAAAGAAATTACTGTTCAGGATTTAGTAGATGAATCCTTTAATCGCATTAAAGAGGTAGATGGGGAAGTAAATGCCTTTTTAACGCTAAATGAAGAAAATGCTCGTACCTATGCAAAAGAGTTAGACGAAAAGGAAGATGCTGCTGCTAGTCTTTTCGGTATACCAGCAGGAATTAAAGATAATATCATGACAAAAGGGCTTCGCACGACATGTGCTAGTCAATTTTTAGATAACTTTGAAGATCCATTATATGATGCGACCGTTATGGAAAAATTATCGAAAGAAAAGCCGGTGAATATCGGAAAATTAAACATGGATGAATTTGCGATGGGTTCTTCCAATGAAAATTCAAGCTACACTCCAACTAGAAATCCATGGAATACGGATTATGTACCAGGTGGATCTAGTGGTGGTTCCGCAGCATCTGTTGCAGCTGGAGAGGTATTATTTTCATTAGGATCTGATACAGGCGGTTCCATTCGTCAGCCTGCTGCATTCTGTGGTGTCGTTGGAATGAAACCAACATACGGACGTGTGTCTCGTTTTGGTTTAGTTGCCTTTGCATCTTCCCTTGACCAAATTGGACCAATCACTCGTACCGTAGAAGACAATGCACGTGTACTGGAAGTAATTGCCGGACATGACAAAATGGATGCTACCAGTGCAAATGTTGAAGTACCAAAATATACGGAAGCACTAACGAATGATGTAAAAGGTCTTAAAATTGCTGTACCAAAAGAATACCTGGCTAAAGGGGTTAGCCCGGAAGTAAGAGAACATATCATGAATGCTCTTAAAGTCTATGAATCACTTGGTGCAACATGGGAAGAAGTATCCTTACCACATTCGAAATATGCGGTAGCAACATATTATCTATTATCTTCATCCGAAGCATCTGCCAACCTAGCACGCTTCGATGGTGTACGTTATGGAGTTCGCTCAGAAAATGCAGATAACATGATTGATATGTTCAAGAAATCCCGCAGTGAAGGATTTGGACAAGAAGTAAAACGTCGGATTATGCTTGGAACCTTTGCTTTAAGTTCCGGTTACTATGATGCTTACTATAAAAAAGCGCAAAAAGTACGTACCTTAATTAAAAATGACTTCGATAAAATTTTCGAAGACTATGATGTAGTAGTTGGACCGACAACTCCAACTCCAGCATTTAAAGTCGGAGAAAAAACGGATGATCCTTTAACGATGTACGCAAATGATATTTTAACCATTCCAGTGAACCTAGCTGGTGTTCCAGGAATCTCTGTACCTTGTGGATTCTCTGGAGAAGGCTTACCGATTGGCTTGCAAATTATCGGTAAACACTTTGACGAAAGTACCGTTTATCGTACGGCACATGCCTTCGAACAAGCAACTGATCATCATACCAAACGACCTCAAATAGGAGGTGCCAAATAATGAACTTTGAAACGATTATTGGTCTTGAAGTACACGTAGAGTTGAAAACAAAATCAAAAATATTTAGTCCGAGTGTGAATGCATTTGGCTCAGAACCTAATACCAATGTGAGCCCAATTGACTTAGGATATCCAGGTACACTTCCAATTTTGAATGAAGAAGCAGTGAACTTCGCGATGAAAGCAGCGATGGCATTGAATTGTGAAATTGCAACTGACACGAAGTTTGACCGTAAAAACTACTTCTATCCAGATAATCCAAAAGCCTATCAAATCTCACAATTTGATCAGCCAATTGGAGAAAATGGCTGGATTGAGATTGAAGTAAATGGGAAAAAGAAAAAAATCGGAATTACGCGTCTGCATTTGGAAGAAGATGCGGGGAAACTAACGCATGGTGACGATGGATACTCCTATGTCGACTTTAACCGTCAAGGAACACCATTGATTGAAATCGTATCTGAACCGGACATGCGCACACCAGAAGAAGCATATGCTTATTTAGAAAAACTAAAAAACATCATTCAATATACTGGTGTATCTGACGTGAAAATGCAGGAAGGTTCCCTAAGATGTGATGCTAACATTTCCTTACGTCCAATTGGTCAAGAGGAATTTGGTACGAAAACAGAGTTAAAGAACTTAAACTCCTTTAACTATGTGCAAAAAGGCTTGGAATTTGAAGAAAAACGCCAGGAGAAGGTTCTTTTAACTGGTGGAGAAATACTACAGGAAACACGTCGCTATGATGAGAAAACAAAAGAAACGATTTTAATGCGTGTGAAAGAAGGTTCGGATGATTATCGTTACTTCCCTGAACCTGACTTAATTCCCCTATATATCGATGAAGAGTGGAAGGAACGCATTCGTGCAGAAATCCCTGAGCTTCCTGATGCAAGAAGAAGTCGTTATGTAAAAGAAATGGGACTCTCTGAATACGATGCGAACGTCCTTACAAGCTCTAAAGAAATGTCTGATTTCTTTGAGGATGCGGTCAACCATGGAGCAGATGTAAAACAGGCCTCTAACTGGTTGATGGGGGAAGTTTCTGCTTATATGAACAAGCATTACAAAGAACTTCATGATCTAGCGATTACTCCTGAAGCATTAGCAAAAATGATTAAGCTCATAGAGGATGGCACCATTTCATCAAAAATAGCGAAGAAAGTATTTGCAGAGCTAGTTGATAAAGGCGGAGATCCTGAGAAAATTGTAAAAGAAAAAGGGCTTGTACAAATCTCAGATCCAGAGCAATTAAAAGAAATTGTGAACAAAGTGTTGGATGAAAACGAACAATCTATCACAGACTATAAAGCAGGTAAAGGAAAAGCACTGGGCTTCTTAGTCGGTCAGATTATGAAAGCAACCAAAGGCCAAGCAAACCCGCCAATGGTTAACAAGATTTTGAAAGAAGAAATTGAAAAACGTTAATAATAAATCTTTTCCCTAGGCTACTATTACTTATGTGATAGTAGTCTAGACTTTGCAAAAATGAATTTTAGGCTTAAGATGGATTTGGTATGTACTTTATAATATAAAATGAGACTATGCGGCAAATATGATAACACTATTAATGATAACCCTGCATGAGGCTGCAATTGGGGGGAGGTAAATATAATGAAGAAGGCCCGTATTATTTATAACCCAACATCAGGACGAGAGGCTTTTAAAAAGGAATTGCCAAATGTACTGCAAAGGCTGGAAGAAGCTGGTTATGAGACATCTGCACATGCAACAACTGGAGAGGGCGATGCGATAACAGCCGTAAGATATGCGATTTCTAGAAGTTTTGATTTAATTATTGCTGCAGGTGGTGACGGAACCATCAATGAAGTAATTCATGGTTTAGCAGAACAGAATCACCGTCCAAAACTCGGTATTATTCCAACTGGTACAACGAATGATTTTGCCCGTGCATTGCATATTCCACGTGATATTCATAAGGCAGTAGATATCATTGTCGAAGGTCACTCTGCTTTATTGGACATTGGAAGAGTTAACGAACATTATTTCATTAACATTGCCGGTGGTGGGAAGTTAACCGAGTTGACCTATGATGTACCAGCAAAACTAAAAACCATGCTCGGACAGTTGGCTTATTATGCAAAAGGGATTGAAATGCTTCCCTCCTTAAAACCTGCCAGGGTGAAAATAGAATTTGATGACGATGTGATTGATGAGGATATTATGATTTTTCTAGTATCCAATTCTAATTCGGTTGGTGGATTTGAAAAACTTGCACCAGACGCAAAACTGGACGACGGCTATTTTGACTTATTTATTTTAAAGAAAGTTAATCTAGCAGAATTCATCCGAATCGTGACATTAGCCGTTCGCGGTGCCCATTTAGATGACCCAAATGTTATCTATAAACAAGCAAAGAAAATCACTGTAACACCAGAAGAAAAAATGCAGCTAAATATAGATGGAGAATACGGTGGATTATTACCAGGAGAATTCATTAATCTTAAGCAACATATTAACTTTATGGTACCAGAAACATTTAGAAAAGATGATGAAGAAAAGGAAGAGGAGACTGAGGAGTAAGCAGTCTTCTTTTTTAATGTTGCTTTTCGGTAGAGTAATAACGTGTTAAAAGATACGTTCTTTCAAAAGGAATGAGACATGCTATTCCGGTCCAAAATATGATAAGATATAACCACTAAATTCAGCGCGGAAAAGGAAGATAATTGATGGCAAAACACACGGCACCCGTAAAGAAAAATCAAACCATTACACTTACATTTGAAGACCTAACACACGAAGGAAATGGTGTTGGAAAAGTCGATGGGTATCCATTATTTGTACCCTATGGCCTCCCAGGTGAAGAGGCAACGGTAAAAGTAGTAAAAGTAAACAAAAATTTTGGCTTTGGAAAATTGCTTAATATTAAAAAGAAAAGTGAAGATCGAGTAGAACCTCCATGCAATGTTTTTTATCAGTGTGGCGGATGCCAGCTTCAACACATGAGTTATGATTTGCAACTTCATATGAAACAAAATCAAGTGAAAAATGTCATGAAAAAGATAGCACATTTGGAACATGTACCAGTGCATCCTACCATCGGAATGAAGGATCCTTGGCGTTATCGGAATAAGGTACAGATTCCAGTTGGTGAACGTGATGGAGAATTGATTACTGGGTTTTACCGGATGAGAAGTCATGACATTATTGACGATATGGAAACTTGCGTGGTTCAAGATGAGGTTAATGATCGCTCCATTCATGCAGTGCGGCGGATTGCTAATCGATTGGGAATAACAGCATATGATGAAAGGTCGGACCGAGGTGTGCTCCGTCATATTATGGTACGAACTGGAAGAGAAACCGATGAAACGATGATTGTACTCGTTACTAGAACAAAGAAATTGCCACATCAGGACGAATTGATACGTGAATTAACAGAGACGTTCCCGCATGTGAAATCCATTGTACACAATATCAATGACCGAAAAACGAATGTCATTTTAGGTCGTAAAACTAAGGTGATCTGGGGCGAAGAGTATATTTATGACACGATTGGCGATGTGAAATTTGCCATCTCAGCACAGTCCTTTTATCAAATAAACCCATATCAAACGAAAGTGTTATATGATAAGGCGCTGGAATATGCTGATATCGGTAAGGAAGATGTAGTGATTGATGCGTATTGCGGAATAGGGACGATTTCTCTATTTTTAGCACAAAAAGCAAGGAAAGTATATGGCATCGAAGTAGTTCCAGAAGCTATTAGTGACGCAAAAAACAACGCTAAGATTAATGGGATTGAAAATGCAGAATTCTTTGTTGGAGAAGCAGAAAAAGTCATGCCAGAATGGAAAGAGCAGGGACTAGACCCAGATGTCATTGTCATTGATCCACCACGTAAAGGCTGTGATCCAGACTTCTTGAAGGCCATGATTGAGATGGATCCGAAACGAATTGTCTATGTATCCTGTAATCCATCCACCTTGGCAAGAGACTTAAAAATCTTAGAAGATGGTGGATACGAAACGAAAGAAGTGCAACCAGTTGATATGTTTCCACAGACGAATCATATTGAAGGAGTATGTTGGTTGAAGAAAAAATTTGTCTAATTAAAAAGTAATTTTGGTAGTCAAAATAAACTCTTGCTGACTTCACCACCAATTCTGTCAAAATAAACAATTGCTATTTCAATAATAAATCCAATAAATTCTCGGGCTTTCCTAATCAGGATCCCGAGTTTTTTTCATGTCTTTTTCAATATCTTTTCAATATGGTTATGTACCTAAATCATTGATATTACTGGGTTTCTTCAATATCTCATTCAATATAATTTCAATAACAATTCAATACTCATCCAATATTATTCTCTTTATTCTAGACCTCTTATCTCCATTATTTTTCTTTGTTTTGTTAGCAAAACTCTATTATAACTCCGAAATACCATGAGAAAACAGTCGAAAAAGGCCCGAAAAACGGTCATTTTTGAACCGAAAAACCTTCAAAATAGGGATTCCGTAGCAAATCTTTATTATGACTGAAACGGTGGAATGCGGGTTGGAGGGGTGGGGTTTTCCCAAATGATTAATATTTTGGTACAGCATCAATAATAATGGGGTTTGAAACAATAGATTTGATAGCTATAAGCTCATCTCAAAACATGTGGAGTGTGTCGTCTTGATGTCAAAGGTGTTGTAGATCTAAAATAAACCCTTGGCTGTCAAAATAAACTATTGCTAATCCCAACACCGATTCCGTAATAATAAACATTTGCTTTTTCAATATAAAACTCAATAATATCTCGGGTTTTCCTCAACAGGATCCCGAGTTTTTTCCTGCCTTTTCGATATCTTTTCGACCTTTATATTCCCAACACCCTACTAAATATGATCTCAATATTCCCTTTCCATAAATGTCTGTAGGTCAATTGTTATTTCTTGGTCCGATGTAGTACCTTGAACTATGATAAGCAAAGTAGTATAATTTGTATGAAAAGTAATACTTAATATACTCGGTTGTACAAATAAGAGATAAAATATATTTACAATGGGAAAGGTGGAATTATAATGGCACATCCAGAGGGAAAACATATTTTTGGTACGGTGAAGGTCGGTACTAAAGGACAAATTGTCATTCCAAAAGAAGCAAGAGATATATTTAATATTAAACCAGGTGACTCTTTACTAATGCTAGGTGATGAGAAACAAGGTATAGCACTAGTTAAACAAGAAGCGTTCTTTGAATTAGCAGATGCAATTTTGAATTCAAAACTTATAAAAGAATCGGATGAGGAATCGGAATGATATATGGCGTTATCATATTACTGCCGTTGTTAGCATTGATTGGATCTTATCTTTATAACAATAAGACTTATATTAAAAAACCATTAAAAGAAATGTACAATAAAGGATTTACTGAAAAGCAAATACAATTAAAAAATGGTACTGTATTAAACTATGGTGAAGGACCAAGCAACGGAAAAACTCCATTATTATTAATTCACGGTCAGGGTATGACATGGGAAGATTATGCAAAAGTATTGCCTGATTTATCAAATCACTATCATGTTTATGCTGTAGATTGTCATGGTCATGGAGAATCCGATTGGGATCCTGAAAAATATTCAGCTAAGGCAATGGCAAAGGATTTTGCAGAATTTATCGAAGTTGAGATCGGTAATAAAGTAGTTTTATCAGGTCATTCGTCTGGTGGTATGATTGCAGTATGGATGGCAGCACATTATCCGGAACTTGTGCTAGGAACAGTGATTGAAGATTCACCTTTCTTTGCAACAGAACCGGATAGAAGAGAAAAGACATATGTGTGGGTATATGGATTTCAAATGTATGAAGATTTTAATAATCAACATGAAGTGAAGGATTATTTTTCTTATTCTTTAGAGCACAGTTACTGGAAGAAGTTATTTGGAAATTTTCTCTGGAATAAATTTTCGAAAGATGCTATCAGGTATCGTGAGAAACACCCAAATGAGCCAGTACATTTAGTGTATTTACCTCCACAAATTAATAGAATATTTGAATCTGAAACGTATACTTATGACCGTAAATTCGGAGAAACATTTTATGATCATTCATGGTTTGAAGATTACAATCAATCAGAAGTGTTATCAAAAATCAAAAGTCCTACCGTATTCATTAAAGCTAAAACATCTTATGATGGAGACTTATTAGTAGCAGCTTTATCAGATGAAGATGCAGATCGGGTTATTGAATTACTGGATAATGGTAAGAGAGTAGATGTTGATACACCTGGACATGATATTCACTACGACAAGCCAAAGGAATTTACGGGGATTTTGGTTAGTTTTTTAAAAGAATTGTAAAATTTAGGTGTACTAATCCCACCAGAACTTTTTATCTTATAAATCTTGTTATTTCTTTACTGTAATTTTCACATTTTTTTCATTGCTATATCCTTGGGTTAATAATGTAAAAAGGAAATGGCAGTAATAGATGAGGCAATGCAGCATGGAAAGCATACAACCTTTAACTTTTTAAACGAGGGGAATTCAGATGAAAGAAAACAAATATGATGATGATATATTTTTTCAAAAATATAGTCAGATGAGTCGCTCACAACAGGGATTGGCTGGTGCAGGAGAATGGGAAACATTGAAAAAGCTGCTGCCGGATTTTAAAGATAAGCGTGTGCTTGATTTAGGATGTGGCTATGGATGGCACTGTATTTATGCGATGGAACACGGTGCTTCTTCTGTTGTAGGTGTTGATATTTCTCATAAAATGCTTGAAGTAGCAAAAGAAAAAACTCATTTTCCGGAAGTTGAATATGAATGCTGTGCCATAGAGGATGTGGATTTTCCAGAGGAGAGCTTTGATGTAATATTAAGTTCACTTGCGTTTCATTATATAGAAGACTATGAGGAATTGATTAATAACTTGTATAAAATGTTAAAACCAAATGGAACACTTATTTTTACGGTTGAACACCCTGTTTTTACTTCCTATGGAACACAAGACTGGTATTATAACGAAAAAGGAGAAATACTGCATTTCCCAGTGGATAATTATTATTATGAGGGAAAACGGACAACTGTATTTTTGGGAGAAAAGGTTACAAAATATCATAGAACACTGACCACATATCTAAATTCACTGCTTTCAAATGGTTTTATAATAAATCAGATTGTGGAGCCACAACCGCCAAAAAAAATGATGAATATTCCAAGTATGAAGGATGAAATGCGACGCCCTATGATGTTGATTGTCTCGGCTAAAAAGAGAAAGTAATTTGTTCGCTCAATATAAAATTTAGCATAGGGGGATAAAGAAACCAGATTTCTTTGTTGTAAAAGATACAAAAATGCCGGCTGCTTTAGTCATTTTTTTAGCTCGAGTTTTCCTAAATAGAATCCTAGTTTTTCATCCCTTTCCAATATCTTCTCAATACAGTTATGTCCTAACTCATTCATATTGCTGGGTTTATCCAATATCCCACTCAATATAATCTCAATAACAAATCAATACTCATTTTATTAATAATTATAAGGGTGGAAGTAGATAATCTAACGAGAATGAATTATCTACTTCCGAGTGTTTTTTATTTATTACAGAGTGTTTTTAAATGGTAACTGATTACTTCCTTCACCATTTCTGGAGTATACACATCTGGTCTTAACAAGGCATGAAATGACATCCCTTCAATCAATGCAGATAACCGACTTCTCTCTAATTCTACATTAACTGAATCCAATAATATTCCTTTTTGAGTTAATATCTCTAACATTGAATTTGCTAGGACATATGTACCATCAGTCAATTCGTCTTTCTTTTCTTTTAATGCATCACTCGTAAGAGAACGGAGTGCAAAAATCCACCAAACACTCGTTTCAATTATCTTTTCTTCATTGATAGGTACAAGCTCTAGTAAAACTTCCTCAACGGCCTTTAATGGATCTTCTGACCATTCTTTATGATCAGAACGCTTTTTTCCTGCATCAAAAAAGTAGTCCATAATAAACAAGAGCATTTCATCCTGAGTTGAGAAGTAATGTCTTAAAGCACCAGAAGACATACCGGCTTCTGCTGCAACCCTCCGTATAGATGCTTTTTCAATTCCATCGTTTATAATTATCTTCCACGCAGCTTCAGCAATTAATTTTCTTTTTTGCTCATGATTAACTAATTTGGGCAAAGAAAACCACTTCCTTTTTTTAATACAGTGTGTTATTATTTTTTTAGCACATTGTGTTATTTTAATGGTATCACATTTTATAAAGGGGGACTAATTATTTGATTGAAATCATTGAGACAATGATGCCTTCCTCATCAATAGATATATCCGTAGCCCTACTTATTATTTCCATTTGTGCTTTAGTTGATATATTAAGTCCTGGTGTGCTAGCTATTACGGGTTATTTATTACTTACACAACCTAATCAGCTATCTTCTCGTCTATTTGTATTCTTGCTAGTTATTCAGTTAGGTTATTTCATGATTGGATTATTACTGTACTTTGGCGGAGATACAATATTGGAATTGATCGAAAGTTTATCTGAATTTGATTTTATTAATTGGTTCTATACTGTTACGGGAACACTTCTTGTTTTAGTTAGCTTCATAAAACCAAAAGAAAGCACAATAGAACGTCTTACGTCATGGATTCCAATACAGACAACAATAAAGGGAATAATTATTTTGGGTATTATTGTGTTTTTTATTGAATTTGTAACGGCATTGCCTTATTTCTATTCGATTTTTTTATTAAATCATCTGTCAATTAATTCTTTTTCTTCTATATTTGTAATAATTGGGTACAATCTTGTAATTGTAATGGTGTTACCTTCCTTAATATTGTTAGGAATTAGTATTGTGTTTAAAGATAAACTGCAGCACTTTCTGAGAAATATAAAAACAAAATTAAATGAAGCACCGATTTCTTCAGTTTTAGTAGCAATAGGTGTCGTAGGTGCAGTATTTTTTAATATTGGTATTAGAGGTATCTTAAATTAAAAAAATGAATGAGGTGTTTAATATGAAAGAAATTATTAGTGGAATTAGTTTACTTTTCCTAATTCAGGGAGTAGGAGGTTTGATAAATCATTTGACAAATGGTGGAAAAAGTTGGTTTTTGGTGAATTATATTGATATGTTTCAAGGTTGGGAAATTGCGATAGATATTTTATTGATTGTTATTGGAGGGGCTATTGGTTTATTTTCTATGAAAAAATCTAGTTCATCTAGAAATGGTAAATAAAGATTAAGATGCTCTCTTCACAGCTTATCTTATAATACACGTCCGACCTTAATGCTTATATCCTATAGTTTTTTTTGATTGGAACAATTCTATTATTTCCAGCTGTTTTAATACTTGTACAGTTATTAGCAATAAAAACCGCTTTTAGGTTTTTGGGGTGGTTTATTAGTAATCGTTGTTCTATTTCTTTTTTAATAACTTTTTTCAATTATGAAGTGTGATGGGGTTTTAGCAGATAATAAAAAAGATGGTACATTCTTTTAAAGGGAAGACATGGTGAGAAATACTTACCGGTGCTAGTCAATGATTGAATGAGACTCCAAGATAAACATTTTCGATTCTAACTCTACTTACGTTAAAAAATAGATTACTTGAGTTGTATAGGGATTATTTTCCTTTGACTTTTGACAAAAGATTAACTATACTAGTCACTGTATTTATAAACGGTAAGGAGGATTATTAAAAAATGACACATTCGATGAGACTACGTTTCCCAACTTTGAACCAGTAATTGAATACGTTCAAAGGCTCTGTTTTGTGTTTGCAGAGTAATGGGATTAGTCTGTCCTTTTTTAATAATCTTTCATTTCATATTTGAAAAATTATCTATTATCCCGATATGGGAGTGTTTTTAACCTATTTCACGATAGGTACTAACAGCATTCTCTATTCCGGATAATGATATGGAATGTTTAGAAAGGTGGATTGTTCTGCCTTTCTTTATTTTTTGTACAAATTAGCTTTACCTTCACTAAAGGTAGGTTTATTTGTGGATGGCTATTCATGGCTTCCTAATAAAATATGGATAGGGCTTTTTCCCTTTACTTCAATCACAGGCAGATGCTTGTGATTTTTTATTTTGGAGGGAACATTAATGGAAAATAAAAATTGGAAAAGAAAATTTATTGCGATTTTTACTGGGCAGTTCTTTTCATTACTGAGTAGTGCTGCTGTTCAATTTAGTATTATTTGGTGGTTAACGGATACAACGGACGGTTCGCCCCTAGTACTGACACTAGCAGGCCTCGCTGGGTTTTTACCGCAAGCATTAGTTGGTCCGTTTGCAGGAACGATTACGGATCGTTACTCACGTAAATTGATGATGATTTTGGCAGACACGACTGTTGCACTTGGGAGTTTAACCTTATTTATTACGATGTACTTTTATGAACCAAGTATTTTGTTGGTGTTATTTGTTTTAGTTATTCGTTCACTTGCAACTGCATTTCATATGCCGGCAATGCAAGCATCCATACCTTTACTTGCACGTAAAGAGCATCTTACAAAGGTGGCAGGTTGGGGACAGACGATAAGTTCTATTTCAAATATTGCAGGTCCAGCAGTAGGGATGTCTTTGCTTGCAATGAGCTCTCTTGAATGGGTATTGATGTTAGATGTTTTAGGTGCTGTGATTGCAAGTAGTATTTTATTGTTTATTCACATTCCAAGAGTACTGAGAAAAGAAGGAGAGGTTTCTAGCGGTATTATTACTGAAATGAAAGAAGGGTATCATGCGATAGTGAAACATCCAGTTGTTTTGAAGTTAACTATAACAATTACCATCGTGGCTATGCTTTATATTCCGCTTGGTACTTACTTTCCACTTATGACACGAAATCATTTCGAAAGAGGTGTTGTAGAAGCTGGAATAGTGGAGGTAATTTTTGCTATTGGGTTAATTGTTGGGGGTGCACTATTAGGTGTAATAGGAGATCGTTTCGATAAAATAAAAACAATGGCTTCAGGAATGTTGTTGATGGGGATTGCATTATTCCTATCTGGTATCGTACCGCCGTCATTGTTCCTTGTTTTTCTAATGATGGCTGGCTTGGTTGGTTTATCTGGACCATTGTTTTCAGCACCATTCTATGCCCTTATTCAAACAGAGATACAACCTCATCTCTTGGGAAGAGTATTTAGCTTTGTAACTAGTCTTTCGTTATTAGCAACACCGATTGGCTATGCCGTAGCTGGAGTATTGATTGAACTTACAAGTGTTGCTACATTATTTTCTATCATAGGTATTTTGATTATGATAAATGCAGTTATAACAAGGAAAGCAAAATAGGAGGAGATATTCATGCAGTTTTTATTATTTTTTTGATACGAGCTTGAACTAGAAATAAAAGCTCGTATCGGTACTAGCTATCGATGCGGAAATTATTTATTTTCGGGAGGTAGCGAAAATGGAAAAAGTAAGTTTTGAATTAGAAAATATAGAGTTAAATTATTTAGATAAAACGGTATTAGAAATTGAACGTTTGGCTGTACATCAGTTTGACCGAATCGGAATTGTTGGGAAAAATGGTGCAGGAAAGAGTTCATTATTAAAGTTACTTGCAGGGGTTATTCACCCTTCTATTGGAATAGTCAAACGTCACGTGGATTTTGTATATTTTGACCAATTAACAACACCTAACGAATCAGAGATAGATTATGATTTAAAAGGAAAATTGGCGATTCCAGAAACTGAAATTAGTAATTTTAGTGGTGGGGAACAAACGAGACTCAAACTTGCACAAATCTTCTCCAGCTATCATGAAGCTCGATTAATTGACGAGCCAACTACTCATCTTGATTCAGATGGTACGCAGTTTTTTATCGAAGAATTGATGTACTATTATGGTGCACTCGTACTAGTAAGTCATGATCGATATGTGTTAGATCAACTGGTGACAAAAATTTGGGAAGTAGAAGATGGGACAGTAAAGGAATATACAGGTAACTATACCGAATATGTCCGTCAAAAAGCGCTTGAGAAGAAACAACTACTGGAACAGCATGAAAAATATATAAAGGAAAAAACACGTTTAATGAAAGCTGCTGAGGAAAAATTGCAAAAAGCGGAAAAAGTAACACAAGGAGATAAAAAAGTAACAAAGGTTAAAGGAAATCGAACCTTTGAAACGAAATCAAAAGGGACTAGTCAAAAATCCATGCAACGTGCAGCAAAAGCGATTGAACAGAGAGTAGAGCAACTGGAAATGGTAGAAGTTCCGAAAGAGGAGCAAATCATTCGTTTTCATCAGTCAAATGCTCTAGAGTTACACAATAAGTTCCCAATAATGGGGGAGAGCTTAAAGCTTAAAGCAGGGGATAAAACACTTCTCAGAGATGCAAAATTTCAATTTCCTTTAGGAAAGACGATTGCTATAACAGGAAAAAATGGCTCTGGTAAGACAACACTGCTTCATCATATTTTAAAACAAGCTGAAGGGATAACGATCTCTCCAAAAGCTGTCATAGGAACGTATCAACAAATGGAATATCGATTTACAAAAGAAGAAACGGTATTTGAATATATTAAAAATAGAAGTGATTGCAATGAAAGCAAAATTCGAGCTGTACTTCATGCCATGAATTTTACTGGTAATGATATAAAAAAGAATATCCAGAATATAAGTGGTGGAGAGGCAACTCGTTTAGTATTGTGTCAGCTATTTTTAGGAAGGTATAATGTATTGGTTTTAGATGAACCAACAAACTTTTTGGACGTTTTTTGTATAGAAGCATTGGAACGATTTTTGAATGGATATGAAGGTACCGTTCTCCTAGTATCACACGATCGTACCTTTGTTGAGTCAGTGGCTGATTCTGTATATGCTATAGAAGAGCAAAAATTAATATTGAAAAGCTAATATAAATGTAGAGAAAGTATAAAAAGAGTTGGTGAACAAGAAAGATAATAACCATAATAAAGATTTGATACTAAAAGTTGTTATTTGTATAAATAATGAAAGGGAAATAAATTATGCGTATTTTTAGTATATTTGTGATAGATACAGTTCATTATCAACCAAACAAAAAATAAATGGTTATAATGAATTGTTAAAATGGAATTCATTATAACCTAATTAGGAGAGGTTATAATGAACAAGGTAAATATAAAGGATAGTCAAAATTTTATTACTTCAAAATATCATATTGAAAAAATAATGAAACTGATAGATTTAAACGAAAATGATAACATTTTTGAAATTGGTGCTGGTAAAGGGCATTTTACTATTGAATTAGTAAATCGGTGTAATTATGTGACAGCTATTGAAATTGATCCTAAATTATGTGGGGTAACTCAGGATAAACTTTTAAATTACGCTAACTATCAAATTGTAAATGATGATATCTTGAAATTTAATTTTCCTAAACATAAATCATATAAAATCTTTGGAAGTATACCTTACAACATAAGCACAAGTATAATTAGAAAAATTGTTTATGAAAGTACGGCTACAGTAAGTTATTTAATAGTGGAATATGGTTTTGCAAAAAGATTATTAAATACAAACAGATCACCAGCATTACTCTTAATGGCAGAAGTAGATATTTCTATACTAGCAAAAATTCCTAGGCATTATTTTCATCCGAAACCTAAAGTGGATAACTCATTAATTGTATTGAAAAGAAGGCCTATAAAAATGTCATATCAAGATAGAAAAAAATATAAATACTTTGTAATGAAATGGGTTAACGAGGAGTACAAAAAACTGTTTACCAAAAATCAATTTCATAAAGCATTAAAACATGCGAAAATCAATGATTTAAAAAATATAAGTAACGAACAGTTTTTAGCCCTTTTCAAAAGTTATAAATTATTCAATAGATAATTGTAATACAAGAGATGAACAAAGACTGTCTGTGTGTTTATGGCAAATAAATGTGTGGAACTTTGCACTAATAAGGGTTCAATTCAGGCTGGAGAATCCATCATTATAATACTATGTAAATTCCAATATAATTGCCTGGCTGGCCTACTAAACATTTGCCAATCTTACCACCAATTCTGTCCTAATACTTTGCTATTTCGATATAAACACCCAACAATTACTTGTTTTTTCAACAGGGGCCCGGGTATTTCTAGAGCTCAGAGGTTTAAAATACCCTTATTCAATAAGGTTAACATTATGATACACTGAAATAAGATTAATAAGAAGGGAATGTTGTTTTATGTTTAACAAGCAAAATGCTGAGATTGTAACAAACGGGGAGGTATATGCAAAGTAAATTCAAGCATTAAGCCTCCCAAAGGTTATAATCTAAACTTTAGGAGGAAATAAAGTTGAATCATATTGATATGGAAAAACTAGGACTTACTGAACAATTTATTCAGGAGTCTAAACAATATAAAGATTTATTTATCGGTCGAGTTTCATCACAAACCAGAAACGTATACAAGGTGATAACGGAAAACGGTGAAATTTTAGCTGAGATATCAGGGAAATTTCACTTTAATGTTAAAGATTTATCTGAATTTCCAGCAGTCGGTGATTTTGTAATGATTGACAGGATAGATCTTTCTAAAGGAAACGGAATTATTCATCATGTCTTAACACGGAAAAGTGTTTTTGCACGAAAAGTAGCGGGTTCAAAGGAAGATGTGCAAGTTGTCGCTACAAATATTGATACCGTATTTATTTGTATGTCACTAAATAATGATTTTAATCTACGAAGAGTGGAACGTTATCTTTCTATTGCGTGGGATAGTGGTGCGATTCCTGTTGTTGTCCTAACCAAATCAGATCTATGTTCTGATGTAGAGAACAAACTGAATGAAGTATCTTCTATAGCTATAGGTGTTGAAGTGCATGTTACAAGTGCTTATGACGATGGATATCAATCATTAAAAAGATATCTTTCAAAAGAGCAGACAGTTGCATTCATTGGCTCATCCGGTGTTGGAAAATCAACGCTAATAAATCGACTTCTTGGTCAAAATGTCTTAGATACAAGTGATGTTAGAAGTGATGACAAAGGTAGGCATACTACTACAAGGCGTGAATTAATCATGCTGCCTGATTCTGGTGTTGTGATCGACACTCCGGGTATGCGTGAACTTGGAATAATTAGTGCAGATTTGTCAAAAACTTTTGTTGATATTGAGAACTTAGTGGATAAGTGTAAATTCAACGACTGTACTCACAGGAGTGAGCCTGAATGTGCCGTACAAAAGGCAATTCAGGATGGGACCTTGTCAATTGAAAGGTTAGAAAGCGATCGAAAACTAGAAAAAGAAACAAAGTATGAAGGCTTAAATTCTAAATTGCTAGAAAAAGAAAAGCTAAATAATATGTTTAGTGAGATGGGCGGCATGAAGAATGCCAGGAAATTTTTAAATGAACAAAAGAGAAAAAAACGTAGATAAAATGAAGGGTTGAATCTAAAACTAGATTCAACCCATTTTGCTATTATACATCTATTAGAACTAACACTATGTAGAAAATATTGTGGACACTTAGGAGAGACGATATCAATTATAGAGATAATGTAAAATAATTATTAAATACCAAATTTGATAGGTGTTATGAGTAGATTATAGATGAAAGAAACGAAATGATAGAGGGGCTGATTTCTTCCCTTTCTTTATATTAACTCTTAATCTTGCATTTTCGCTAATCTTTATTCCAACTCCCAAAATTTATTGATTTTGTACTTACAATGTATTGACGACTATGTAAATACTAATGATTATAATTAACTTAATCTATTAAGGAGGCATTATCTTAAAATGGATACGAATTTGAATTTACGTATATCGAAGGAACTAAAAGAGAGTTTCCAACAGATCGCAAAGGAAAATAATAAAGATGCTTCTTCGCTAGTGCGGGATTGGATTTCTAACTATGTAGCTGAACACCAGAAATCAGATGAAGATCTTGCTACTGAATTGTATAGGGCAGGCTATCAGTTGCAACAAGCACTTGGTGGAAGGGAAAAAGTTAGTAAACAGTTAGTAAAAGAATTGCAGCAAAGTGCTTTAACGAATCAGAAAGATTTTACACAGCAAATTTTAAAAACCTACTTGGACTATGGTTTGACAATTCCATCAGTTGCTTCAAAAATTTACAATAATTATGCTTTCTCTCAAATGTTTTTGTTTGGCTTAATTGGAGATAAGCCAAAGGAGTAATCCGAAAATAAACAAGTTTTCTGTCCTAATAGCTACTTAATTTAAAAAGTCCTGCCCAATTTTTCTAGTTGGGCAGTATCTTATTCTTCTTTACTACCAGCTATGCCATAAAAGAATAACTTGGTAAGATCCTCTGCTATTGGAAATGTCATTGTGGCAACATCTTCACGCTGCAAATATTCTTGAAACATCTTTAAATAGAATAAGATAGCTTCATCTGATACCTCAGAGTCAATATATCCTTGTTCTCTACCTTCATTAAAAAGTTTAATGAAGAGTGGAAGGGCTTCCTTTTCATACACTTCTTCAACATAACTCTGCCCACTTGCATAATCTTTCATAAAGTCTTGAAAGAATCGTTCGCTTATTTGATTAGCGGCAATACCTTTTTCAAATATAATCTTTTTAATCTTCTCATTAAATGGAAGGTCATTAACTAATAGATGTTTTTGTTCATCCCATATCTGATCAACATAAAACTTAAAAACTAAACGAACTAGATTATCTTTACTTTCAAAGTAATTATATATGGTGACTTGCGATACATTGGCCTTTTTAGCTATTTCCGTAATGGATACCTTTTGTATTCCATACTCCATAAATAAGGCTAATGCGGCTTCTAATATGTCTCTTTTCTTTTGCTCCCTACGTTTTTCAAAACCATCCATTTTCTTCACCTCATTGATAGTGTAATAAAAAATATGTAATAAAACAATATAAATAGTTCAAAAACTATTGCGAGAACCAGTAATTTTATATATTATGAACTAAATAGATAAAAATATTTCATAACTAAAAAGGAGATTGAAATATGAGTATATTAAAAGTAACCAATTTGAAGAAAAGGTTTGGTAAGTTTACGGCATTAGATGGTGTGAATATGGAAGTGAAAAAAGGGGAAGTGTTTGGCTTCATTGGTCCAAATGGAGCGGGGAAATCAACGACCATTCGAATATTACTTGGTATGTTAAAGGCTACACAGGGAGAGGCTAGGGTTTTTGGTAAGGATGTTTGGGCCGATGCGGTTGACATTCATAAACGTATAGCATATGTGCCTGGCGATGTGAATCTATGGCCAAATCTAACTGGTGGGGAAGTTATTGATCTTCTTATGAAAATGAATGGAAGTACAAATCTAACAAAAAGAGAGGAACTAATAAAGAAATTTAATTTTGATCCAACGAAAAAGAGCCGGACGTATTCGAAAGGGAATAGACAAAAGGTTGCATTAATAGCTGCGTTTGCATCTGATGCCGATTTATATATTTTAGATGAGCCGACGTCAGGACTTGATCCGTTGATGGAAACTATTTTCCAGGAATGTGTTCTTGATGCAAAAAGAGCGGGTAAAAGTGTTCTGCTATCGAGTCATATTTTATCTGAGGTAGAAAAATTATGTGATCGGGTAGGGATTATCCGTCAAGGGAAGATTATTGAAACAGGAACATTAGATGAACTAAGACACTTAACCCGTACTCATTTAACGATTAAAACAAAAAAACACATAACTTCTCTAAACGAACTAAAAGGAATTCATAATTTGGAAGAAAAAGATTCAGAGCGTACTCTTCAAGTAGATGCAGAGGAAATGGATACAGTTATTCGGTATATAGCTGAGTTTGGGATTTTAAAATTAGAAAGTTCCCCACCAACATTAGAGGATTTGTTTATGCGTCATTATCAAGGAGAAGAATACTCTAACTCTAAGATAGAGGGGTCGTTATAATGGTTGCGAGATATTTTAAAGGGACGAATCAATTAACAGCATTCTATTTTAAACAACACCGATTTAAAATCCTCGTTTGGTTGATTGGTTTGATAGGAATCACCTTGTCTGTTGCTTCTGCTTACCCAAGTATTTATAACGATGAAGAATCGAGGCAAGCTGCTTCACTGACAATGGATAATCCGGTTATGGTGGCGATGCTTGGAACGGGTTATGAAATGGAGGAATATGTAAATTCTGTAGGTGCCATGTTTGCCAATGAAATGTTGCTCTTTACGGCTATTGCAGTAGCTATCATGAGTATATTACTTGTAGGGCGGGCTACACGTGGGGATGAAGAAGAGGGTCGTAATGAAATGGTTCGGGCTCTTTCTGTGGGTCGCTTATCATCTGTAAGTGCGGTAATGATTGTTATCGTATCAACAAATATTTTACTAGCTATTTTAACAGGGATTGGCTTGGCTTCCCTTGGGATAGAGGGTGTGGAGTTAGAAGGGTCTTTATTATATGGTTCCATTTTAGGTGCAACGGGGCTTCTATTTGCTAGCTTCACAGCAGTTTTTGCCCAGGTTACAGAAACATCAAAAGGAACTACTATGTTTTCTTTTATGTTATTAATAATAGCTTATCTTATTCGAGCCATAGGAGATGTGAGTAGTGAGGAACTGTCGTGGATATCGCCACTTGGCTGGACAGTTAAAACTGGCGTATTTGTGGAAAATGATTGGTGGCCGGTTGTATTATCATGTATCGTTGCTATTATGTTTGGAGTTATTGCTTTTTATTTACACTCTATACGTGATTTGGGGGCTGGATTTATAGCAGCAAGAAAAGGTAAGACACACGCTTCCCCATTTTTACAAACATCATTGGGACTTGCTTTAAGGTTACAGCGTACGAATATAATTGCTTGGGCTATTGGACTGTTTATTTTAAGTAGCTCTTTTGGGGCAATTTTAGGAGATTTAGAAACCTATTTTGCTGAAAATGAGTTTATGCAAGCATTTATTGTGGTTGATTCAGATTATACGATGACGGAGCAATTTATTACATTGCTAATGGCAATCATGTCATTGATCAGCCTTGTTCCTGCAGTGATGGTAATATTAAAGGTAAAAGGTGAAGAGACGAGGAATCTTACAGAAAACTATTATACTCGTGCAATATCACGAACTCGTGTACTAGGTAGTCACTTTCTCTTAGCGGTTGTTGTCAGTTTTATCATGCAATCCCTTGTTGCTCTGGGGTTATGGTCGGTAGGTGAAGTAGTGATGGATGAAGCGATATCGTTTGATACAACTATTGCTTCGGCTTATGTTTATTTACCAGCGATATGGGTAGTAATTAGCCTTGTAATAGGATTGGTTGGGGTAGTTCCAAAGCTAACTGGATTGATTTGGCTTTATGTTGTCTTTTGTTTTGTTGTTGTCTATCTTGGAGACTTGTTTGACTTCCCGGAATGGATGAATAACTTGTCAGTCTTTGATTATATCCCGCAAATTCCGATAGATAGCGTGAATTTTACGGCGATGGTGGTATTAATACTGATTTCTTTTGTACTATCTATAATTGGTTTTAGTGGATATAATAGACGGGATATTTCTGGGTGATTTCTTTGAGTAGTCTAAATTTTGTAGAATAGCTTTCAGATCGTACTGTTAAGCTAACCATTGATAAATAAACATCTTTAGAGGAGGATTACTATGCTAGGAAACTTGCCAGAAATTAAAACGGTAAAACTTAAACTAAATGATATAGATGTCAACTGCTACTTGGCTGGGGAATCTGGTTCTCCAGTGATACTTTTGCATGGAGCAGGAGTTGATTCAGCAAGAATTTCTTGGAGTGAGGTAATAGGTTTTTTATCAAAAAAACACCGTGTATTTGCTCCTGATCTTCCTGGGTATGGAGATAGTGATAAACCTAATGTAGAATATTCACTTTCCTTTTACATTGATATTTTGAAACAAATAATGGATAGCCTTCACCTTGAGAAGACTAACTTGGTGGGACTATCTCTAGGTGGAGGACTCTCTCTTGGATATACGCTCGAATATCCAGATCGAGTAGAAAAGCTAGTATTAGTAGGTGCGTGGGGGCTATTTAGTAAACTTCCTTACCATCTTCTTTCTTATTGGTATACAAAATCATTCCTCAATGAGCTTTCGTATAAATGGTCAAGTAAAAGCAGAAGATTTGTGAAGTGGACTCTGTTAAATAGTTTGTTTGGAAATCCTAATAATGTACCAGAAGAACTTGTAGATGAAATTTATGCATCCTTACAAGCACCACATGCTGGTAAAGCATTTATGTCATTTCAGAGAAGTGAGATTACACGAACGGGACTTAGAACAAAGTTGGCAGAAAGGTTATCTGAAATTAATAAACGAACATTAATCGTTCATGGTTCAAAAGATACGACGGTTCCTATTAAACATGCGTTAGAAGCACATAAGGCTTTTAAGGACTCCGAAATCTATGTAATGAAAGGGTGTAAACATTGGTCACAGAAAGAGAGACCTGAAGAGTTTACTCGAGTTATTACAAGATTTCTAGGGAAAGAGTAAAGTAAAAATTTGTATTCGAACAGGAGTTATAAAGAAATGAACATAATAATGAAACAAGAACAGGTTAAGGACTATAACATAACTGAAAAAGTAGTAAAATGTGCATTTGCTAATGCAGAACACAGTGATAGAAATGAACATCATTTGGTGTCTCGTATTAGAAATTCAAACGTATTTATACCAGAATTATCTTTAGTGGCAATAAATAATGATGATAATCGAATAGTGGGACATATTCTATTATCCAAGATAAGAATTAAGAATGACGTTCAAGTTGTAGAGTCACTCGCTCTTGCACCTGTATCTGTATTACCGGAATATCAAAATCAAGGCGTAGGTAAGCTGTTAATTATAAAAGCATTAAAGAAAGCAAAAGAGCTTGAGTTTGATTCAGTTGTTGTCTTGGGGCATCCAGAATATTATCCGAAGTTCGGGTTCAAAAAAGCATCCACTTGGGGGATAAAAGCACCTTTTGAAGTACCAGACGAGGCATTTATGGCAATGGAGTTAGGTGAAAATACCCTCGATAAAGTTTCGGGAGTTGTTGAATATCCTAGTGTGTTTTTTGAATAAATGTAAGTTGAAATTAAGAATATGACCTTAAATTATATCTTTTTCAATGTGTGTTTAAATATGATTTTTTCTTGTTGTGATAAAATTTGCAAGTTATCTTTAAACAATGATATAAAGGAGTGATTTTATGTCTGCTAAAAATTTTCCTGGACCAAATCCACAAACTCCATTTCCATTAGAAGGAAATAAAAATGTTCAATTTATCAAGCCAACTACAACAAGAAAAAATGTTTCCGTTGGTGATTATTCGTACTACGATAGTAAACATGGAGAGTCATTTGAAGAACAAGTTCTATATCACTATGAAGTAATAGGTGATAAACTGATTATAGGAAAGTTTTGTTCGATAGGTCCAGGAACAACATTTATTATGAATGGAGCGAACCATCAAATGGATGGCTCAACGTATCCATTCCATTTGTTTGGCAGTGGGTGGAAAATGCATGTACCTTCACTAGACGACCTGCCGATTAAAGGAGATACTGAAGTCGGAAATGATGTATGGATAGGAAGAGATGTAACAATTATGCCTGGAGTCAAAATTGGAGATGGAGCAATTATTGCTGCACAATCTGTTGTTACAAAAAATGTAGCCCCTTATACAGTTGTTGGAGGAAATCCTGCGAAAATTATAAAAAAACGTTATTCAGATAAAGTAATAGAGGAATGGCTAACCATAAAGTGGTGGGATTGGGATTCTAAGAAAATTAGTGAAAATATCGAATTCATAATAGGTGGACATATAGATAAATTGAAAATGAACAATTAAAATAAGATCGGACTGGATGCTATACTGGGTTCAGTCTGATTCAATATTAAAAATCCTTGATCTCTTAAAGGTAGTGTAAATGATGATTTACTTGATAGGTATTGTACAAAAATATTTAGAAAGTAATTTAAGTAGTAAATCTATTTTCTTAACTCCTAATCTCGTTTTTCCACTACGTAGATCAATATTAAACGCTTAGCAAACCATAATAAACTCTTACTAATCTCACCACCAATTCTATAATAATAAACATTTGCTTTCTTCAATATCAGACTCAACAATTACTCGGACTTCTCTTTTCAAAAGCCCGAGTTTTTTCATCTCTTTTCTCTATTATTTTCTTCCCTCTGTTCTAGCAGACTTTATTCATTTCCGAAAAACTATGAAAAAACAGCTGAAAAAGGCCCTGAAAACGACCGATTTTAATCTGAAAGTGGATAAAAATGAGGGGGGCCGTAGCAATACATTATTATGACTTGAACGGTGAAATGCGGATTGGAGGGGGATTAAGCAGGAGTTTATTGGGTTGTACAGAAGCTGTCTAACTAAAAAGAACTTGCTAATTCGGCCATAATTTCGTAAAATAATCTTTTGTAATTTCCATTTTAATTCAAAATCCTTCCGTTTTAATAATTAGAACATGGGATTTTTCTGATAAAAAAAGTTTATGAATGGTATGAAAGTATAGATTACAGGAATACCTTTGTTTTCTATCTTTGGGACAAGGTTTGACCTGGTATTACTATGAGAGGAATTGAATGAACATATGAAAGAGAACTTTTGGCATGAATTACCAAAACCATTTTTCGTTCTGGCACCGATGGAGGATGTGACAGATGTTGTTTTCCGTCATGTCGTAAGTGAAGCTGCCAGACCAGATGTGTTTTTTACAGAGTTTACAAATTCAGAAAGTTACTGTCACCCAGAGGGGAAACAAAGTGTCCGTGGGCGTTTAACTTTTACAGAAGATGAACAGCCGATGGTGGCTCACATATGGGGAGATAAGCCTGAATATTTTCGTCAAATGAGTATTGGTATGGCGGAGCAAGGTTTTAAAGGCCTGGATATTAATATGGGGTGTCCTGTACCAAATGTGGCGGCTAAAGGTAAAGGTTGCGGCCTTATCCGTCGTCCAGAGGTTGCTGCAGAACTTATACAAGCAGCAAAAGCAGGAGGATTGCCCGTAAGTGTGAAGACAAGGCTTGGTTACACGAAGGTGGACGAATGGCGTGACTGGCTAACTCATATATTGAAGCAAGATATTGTTAATCTTTCCATTCATCTACGTACGAAAAAGGAAATGAGTAAAGTAGATGCACATTGGGAATTGATTCCAGAAATTAAGAAACTTCGTGATGAAGTGGCTCCGGATACACTTTTAACGATCAATGGAGATATTCCGGACCGTCAAACTGGTCTGGAACTTGCCAATAAATACGGGGTTGATGGGATTATGATTGGGCGTGGCATTTTTAAAAATCCATTTGCCTTTGAAAAGGAGCCAAAGGAACATAGCAGTAAAGAATTGCTTGATCTCCTAAGGCTGCAGCTAGACCTTCATGATAAATACTCAACCGAATTTGAGCCACGTCCATTTAAACCACTTCGTCGCTTTTTCAAGATATATGTACGTGGAATTCGAGGTGCAAGTGAATTAAGAAATGAATTAATGAGTACTGAATCAACAGATGATGTGCGTGCATTGCTTGATGGTTTTTTGGAGAAACACAGTGATGAGTTGGAGAAATAGTGTTTTTGGGAAAGTTGATTAAAAAAGGTATATAGACTTATTCATTGAAAATCTTGGGTTTATTACGAACCTGAGATTTTTCTTTCTCAATAAGTCATTTATATATAGCCTTCAATTTGTTATTCCGTAACATAGACTAATACCTAGCATAGAATATCTTGGAATGATGATTGGAGGCATGGAATATGAATGAACGGAGTCTGTCAATTGGCGACCAATTTCCCGAAATGACGGTTCAAACAACTCATGGAACAAAAACTCTTCCAGATGATTATGAGGGTAGGTGGCTTATATTATTTAGTCATCCAGGTGATTTCACCCCAGTATGCACAACAGAATTTGTAGCGTTTCAACAATTATATCCTGAATTTCAAAAACGAGGGACGGAATTAATGGGGCTTTCAATTGATCAGGTCCAAGCACATATGAAATGGACAGAGTGGATAGAACAGAATTTAGGTGTTCCTATTACATTTCCTATTATTGCTGATCCTTTGGGAACCGTTGCGAATAAACTAGGGATGGTGCACAAGGCGAGGCAAACCAGTACAGTCCGAGGTGTATATTTTATTGATGATAAAGGTATGATACGTGCAATCTTCTTTTATCCAGCTGAAGTTGGGAGAGGGTTAAAGGAAATTTTACGAACATTGTATGCACTGCAAACTTCAGATCATTATCACTTAGCATTGCCAGCAGATTGGCCGAATAATAACATAATTGGTGATAGAGCTATTGTCCCACCTGCAGCAAACGAACAACAAAAAGCAGAACGGTTAAAGCAAGCGGAGACTGGTGAAGTAGATTGTTTTGATTGGTGGTTTTGCTATAAAAATTTGAGAAAAGAATGATGCTTTATGTTAACGTTGTAGTTGATAGAAACTGTGGGTAATCTGAATTCATAGTAGCAAAATAATCATCCGTGTGAGCGAGAACAATAAAATTCTAATTAAAAATATTCACGGTCTATAAAAATGTAAGCAAAGATGAGAGCCATTACAAAAGAGACAAAAAAATAAAGGTCCTATTTGAATAATATTATTTCAAATAGGGCCTTTTGAATATATTTCTAATACTAGTTCCAACATATGAAATCTATTTTGTTCGTCAAAAAACAACAGATGAAGACTTCCAAACTTATAATAAGGGAATACTTTGGTAAAATGAACAAGTAACGTAAATACTTGTAAAGGCAGCCAATAAGGAGTGAAGTACATAATGTGTAACATCAATTGGATGGAAGAAGTAGTAAAAAGGAAAGAGGATTTCCTAAAGGATTTACAAGGCATTCTGCAAATAAAAAGTGTGCTGGATGAAGAGAAGGTACAACCAGATGCCCCATTAGGACAAGGGATTAAAGATGCGTTGGAGTATATGCTGAATTTAGGGAAGAAAGATGGATTTACTCCTAAAAATGTTGGGAACTTGGCAGGTCATCTTGAAATGGGACAAGGAGACCAACTACTTGGTATATTAGGACATGTCGATGTGGTTCCTGAAGGAGATGGCTGGAGTGTGGATCCATACGGTGCCGTCATTAAAGATGGAAAGATTTATGCACGTGGTTCCAGTGATGATAAGGGACCAACCATTGCTGCCTATTATGGGATGAAAATTATCAAAGAACTAGGGATTCCACTAGGGAAAAGGGTTCGACTCATTATTGGTACGGATGAAGAGAGTGATTGGAGATGTGTGGAGCATTATTTTGAAAAGGAAGAAATGCCAACTATGGGATTTGTTCCAGATGCAGATTTTCCAATCATTTTTGCGGAAAAAGGAATAGCAGATTACGACATTGTTCAACAATCTAATGTTAATAGCTCAAATGAATCTTTACAATTGCAGTCCTTTCAGTCTGGACGAAGATACAACATGGTTCCGGATTTTGCAGAAGTTCAGTTACAATTAGACGGAGAAACTGTAGATATGAAGCAGAAATATCAGGCATTTCTTGATGATTGGGAATTAGATGGTGCAACTTCTGTAAATGGGGAGGAAGTGACGTTAACTCTAGTTGGAAAGAGTGCCCATGGAGCAGAACCTCGAAACGGGAAGAATGCCGGAGTTTATATGGCGAAGTTTTTGCAAAACCTGGAGTTGGATGATGCAGGGAAGACATTTACAGAAACTATCGCATCATTCTTTGATAAATCTCGTGGGGAAGTTTTTGATATTGCCTTTCAAGATGAGGAATCTGGGGAATTAACGATTAATGTGGGAATGATGAATTACAACCAAGAATCTGGTGGTCGAATTGGACTTAATATGCGATATCCTGTTACTTTTGATATAGATAATGGAAAGACCAAAATTCAAACATTCTTAGAGAAGGAGAATCTCCAGTTAGAGAACTTTTCAGACTCTAAGCCAACCTATGTCAAAAAAGATGATCCACTCATTCAAACATTACAAAAGGTATATGAAGAGCAAACTGGTGAAAAGGCAGAACTGCTCTCTATTGGTGGGGGTACGTATTCACGAGCATTAGATCATGGAGTTGCCTTTGGAGCGATGTTTCCAGGACGTGAAGATGTCATGCACCAAAAAGATGAATATGCCATTGTCGATGATTTACTAAAGGCGACAGCGATTTATGCGCAGGCCATTTATGAATTAGCGAAAGCCTAAAAGTGTGTGTTTAAAAAGGAGGATAAAAAGGACCGAGAATTTCGAGGCGGCGTAGATTTGAGCACCGGAATGTACATTAAAAGGTACATGAGGAACGGAAAACCAAGCCAACGAAGAGATTCGATGTGTCATTTTTACCGGACTTTTTGAACAACCTCGAAAGAAGGAAGAGGAGGAGCAAGTATGAAATATGTAGATACATGGGATTTGGAAAGTATTTTTCCAGGTGGAACGAAATCAGCAGAATTACAAAAGAAAATAGAAACCATTCAAGCAGAAATTAAGGTCTATCAAGATTCCTTGCATGCATGGAACTTTCAAAAAGATTCATCACCTGAAACCTTTAAAATGATTTTAAGTAAACAAGAGACGATTGGAAAAGGATTAGGTCAAGCAGCTACATTTGTTCAGATGTGTCATGATGCTTACATGAATGATGAACACGCCAATGTAGTCATGGGACAAATCATGAACCTTTACAGTGAAGTACAAAAACTATCCAATGCGTTTACGAAAAAATTGGTTGATATATCCGATGGAGATTGGCAAAACCTGTTACTGGAGGGTGAGTTAAAGGAAATATCTTTTGCGTTAGGGGAAATACGTGAACAAGGAAAACGTCTTTTATCAGAAGAAGAGGAGAAGATTATTACTGACTTAAATAATGATGGGTTATCCGCTTGGAGTAATTTGTACGATACCGTTGTTTCCATTATGACTATTCCATTTACAGATAAAGAAGGAAATACAACCGATTTATCTGTAGGACAAGCGATGAATCGTATGTATGCAGACCCTGACCCAGATGTGAGAAAACAGATTTTCGAACAATGGGAAAAGGCTTGGACAAAGTATGCACCTATATTTGCCGACACGAT
Source organism: Oceanobacillus halophilus (assembly GCF_003628505.1). GTDB lineage: Bacteria > Bacillota > Bacilli > Bacillales > Amphibacillaceae > Oceanobacillus > Oceanobacillus halophilus. Next base: position 122,568 of record NZ_RBZP01000003.1, read on the forward strand.
TAATCATTTGGATGGCTACCGAATCACCCTGCAAAAGGCGCATCAGCGCGAGCATTATTTGGATGAGCCGTTGGAATATAATCGCATGTCCAAAGAAACATTGGATGCTATGTGGTCAGCAGTTAGCAACAATAAACAGCCATTCCTTCACTTTTTACAACATAAGGCCAAACTATTAGGGATGGAAAAGCTAGGCTGGCAGGATGTGGATGCCCCTGTCACGATAGGCGGTGCCAAACCAACTACCTTTACATATGATGAGGCTTGTGACTTTGTGATCGATAACTTTGCTACATTTGGTCCGCGATTGTCCAGCTTTGCTGAACATGCTCTTAAGAACCGTTGGGTAGAAGCAGAGGATCGACCAAACAAACGGCCTGGTGGCTATTGTACTGGTCTTCCAGAATGGGAAGAGTCCCGTATCTTTATGACATTTACAGGATCACCAAATGATACGAGCACGTTGGCGCATGAGCTGGGGCATGCCTTTCATAGTGATGTGATGAAAGATTTGCCGCGTTTAAATCAAGAGTATGCCATGAATGTAGCCGAAACAGCAAGTACCTTTGCAGAAACGATCATTGGAAATGCGACCATAGAAAATGCTAAAAATGAGGAAGAAAAGGTTTCCCTGTTAACATCTAAAATAGAAAATGCTACAGCCATGTTTTTAAATATTCATGCTAGATTTTTATTCGAGAATTCCTTCTATGAGGAACGACAAAAAGGAATTGTTTCCGAAAAAAGACTAAGTGAATTGATGGTACAAGCACAAAAAGAAGCATATGGTGACAGCTTAGCCAGTTATCATCCACACTTCTGGTGCAGTAAATTGCATTTCTTTATCGACGATGTTCCGTTTTACAACTTCCCGTACACGTTTGGCTATTTATTCAGTTTGGGAATTTATGCACAATACATGGAACAACCAGAAGGCTTCGAGGATAAATATATTGCCTTATTAAGGGATACAGGATCCATGAAAGTAGAAGATTTAGCCCAAAAGCATTTAGGTGTAGATTTAACTAAACAAGATTTCTGGGAAGCAGGAATTCAACTAGCTGCAAAAGATGTGGATGAATTTATCCGATTGACAGAAGATAAAGTGAATAATTAAAGATTAGGAAAGGTGCTCCTGTAATGGAAGGTTGGAGCACCTTTTCATTTTAGTTAAAATGGTGTAAGTACTGCATCGGTCCCTTTTCTTTGTGCACCCGACTTGTTTAAATTTGCACCTTATCTTGTAACAGGCACTCCGGGATCAAATACCTACTCTAAAAACTCACTAATCATCGGTGTTAGAGCATTCGACAAAATTCGGGAAGTGACAGGCACCAATTTAGTTTCATATATAAGCAAATTATTATATAATGATGTAGGATTAAAATGTATATAAGCAAATAACTATATTCTTATTTGAGATAAATAGGAAGGAGGAAAATAAGTGCTGCAAACAACAATCGAATTGGAGAAAGCTGCTGTAATTTTAAAATTGCTAGGGGATAAAACACGATTAACGATGATGAAATTGATGGATAATCAGACATGCTGTGTTTGTGAGTTTGTTGAAATATTCCAATCTAGCCAACCGTCCATCAGTCAACATTTGCGTAAACTGAAAGATTTAGGTTTAGTCAAAGAAGAAAGAAAAGGTCAATGGATCTTTTATTCGGTGAATAAAAGCAATGAGTACTATTCGTTTATTCGACCAATTCTTGAGCAACTCCCTAATCAGGATTATAAATTAAAAGAACTAGAAGAAAAAGGTACACGAATTTCTTGTTGTTAAACTGGAGGTATTATTTTGTCATCAACGCTTATATTTGCCATATTAATTTTTGTAGCAACCCTAGTTTTAGTCATATGGCAGCCTAGAGGATTGAATATTGGCTGGTCTGCCATGGGAGGAGCAGTTATTGCTCTACTAGTAGGTGTGGTAGAGTTTAGTGATGTAATTGAAGTTACCGAAATCGTTTGGAACGCAACGTTAGCATTTGTTGCAATTATTCTTATATCGTTAATCTTAGATGAGATAGGATTATTTGAATGGGCTGCATTACATATGGCCCGATTTGCCCAAGGTAATGGAATAAAAATGTTTGTCTATATTAGTATATTAGGTGCGATTGTTGCTGCTTTATTTGCGAATGATGGTGCGGCATTAATCCTGACACCTATCGTACTAGCTATGGTAAGGAATTTGAACTTTAAAGAGAAAATGATCTTTCCGTTTATCATGGCGAGTGGGTTTATTGCTGATACGACATCCTTGCCATTCATTGTAAGTAACCTGGTTAATATCGTATCTGCGGACTTCTTTGGGATTGGATTTGTGGAATATGCCTCCCGAATGATCATTCCGAATTTATTCTCCTTAACTGCAACTATCCTGGTTTTACTCATTTACTTTAGAAAAAATATTCCAAGGTCATATGATATTTCAAAATTAGGTAAGCCAGTAGATGCCATTAAGGATCTTAAAATGTTTCGTTTATCGTGGTACGTACTTGGTTTATTAGTTATTGGATATTTTACAAGCGAATTTATCCATGTGCCAGTCTCTTTCATTGCAGGGATTATAGCTATATTCTTTATCATGATGGCTAGACAAAGCAGTGCTGTGAATACCAAAAAGGTTATTAAAGGAGCACCATGGGATATTGTGTTCTTTTCCATCGGTATGTATGTGGTGGTATATGGATTAGGAAATGCCGGGCTCACTTCTGCACTAGCGAGTGTCATTCAAACAGTAGCTGAAGAAGGATTATTTGTCGCTACCATTGTCATGGGGTTCATTGCTGCTTTTCTTTCATCCATTATGAATAATATGCCAACCGTTATGATTGACGCTTTAGCCATTGCGGAGACCAATACATCTGGTGTATTAAGGGAAGCATTAGTGTATGCTAACGTTGTTGGGTCTGATTTAGGTCCAAAAATCACACCAATTGGTTCCTTAGCAACTTTAGTATGGCTCCATGTTTTATCCCAAAAAGGAGTCAAAATTTCTTGGGGAACCTATTTCAAAACAGGTATTATTTTAACGATACCCATTCTGCTAATCACATTAATAGGTCTCTATCTAACGTTAACTATATTTTAGAGTCTTTTCGTATATTTTGTTGCTTTTAGAACTTTTACAGTTGATAGAAATTGTTGATAATTTGAATTCATAGTAAAGTGCTTAACCCCGCTGCGGAAATACACTACGCTTTCCGCGGGGAGCTGGTGAGCCTCCTTCGTGCTGACGCACTACGCAGTCTCACCAATGCTCTTCTTCCCGCAGGAGTCTCCGTGTATTTCCTTCGCTATGTTGTCATCTCTACTTGTATAAACAAGAAATATGCTATTTTCAAGAATAATAATGGTGTTAAACGTGATTTCAAGAACATTCATCTCAAAAATATCTCATGCATCTATCTTAGCGGAGGCAGAATACGGAGACTCCTGCGGGAATAGCACGTGTCCGAAGACCCCACAGCGGTGGTTTTCCGCGAGGAGGCTGAGGCCGTGCCCGCGGAAAGCGTAGTATTCTGCTGGAGCGAATACCCGCACCAACTAATCACAAGTGTAAGTGAGAGGAATACTATTTTGAATAAAAGACATCTACAGTCTATTAAAATATAAAGCGAACTTATATTAAAAACCAACAATTTCTAGAAAAGAGCCATATTTTAAAAAAGGAGTATTAGAATGACTAAAAAAACAATCTATTTTTTATGTACCGGTAACTCATGCAGAAGCCAAATGGCAGAAGGGTGGGCAAAAAAATATCTTGGAGATGAATGGGAGGTTCGAAGTGCAGGTATTGAAGCACACGGATTAAATCCCAATGCGGTTAAAGCAATGAAGGAAGTTGGAATGGATATCTCCAATCAACAATCAGAGATTATTGACCCTGATATTTTAAATAACGCAACATTAGCAGTAACTCTTTGTGGAGATGCCAAAGATAAATGTCCGGTTACACCACCGAATGTCAAACGTGAACACTGGGGATTTGATGATCCTGCAAAAGCAAAAGGAACAGAAGAAGAGAAATGGGCCGTTTTCCAACGTGTTCGTGACGAAATTGGCGAACGAATCAAACGTTTTGCTGAAACTGGTGAATAGTTAGCTTCTTTAGGGTCTCACCGATGCCTTTTCTCCCGCAAAAGTCTTCGTGTGCTTCCTCCACTAAGTATCAGGTTTACTTGATTTTAACTAGAAAAACTTTATTCTACAATAACAGCTATTTAGAGGTGCGAAATCACAAAAGGATTCGCACTTCTTTTTTGTGTAATTAAAACTAAACGAAAGTTAGTGCTCTACCCGCAGAGATTCTGTCCTTTATATTCGCCATGAAAAAAACATTCTTTAAAACTTAAGCTTTTCTTAAGAATTGTTTTAAGTTCTTCTTATGTTTTCGTTTGTATATTGATTATAGAAAAATTCTTTCCAAGACAGAAGAGGAGAATGATCATGGCAGACTTAAAGGTATATATTCTTTTAACAGATACAGGTTCTATCTTTACAAAGTTGATAAAACTATATACAAAAAAGCCATATAATCATGCGTCAATCGCCTTTGACTCTGAGTTATCAGAGGTATATAGTTTTGGGAGGAAGAAGGCATGGAATCCATTTAATGGTGGTTTTGTTAAAGAAGATGTGAAACAAGGTTTATTTAAACATGCAGATTGTGCTATCTATTCATTAACAGTTACAGAGCCTCAAATGGAAAAGATGCAATTATATATACAGGAAATGGAAAGGCAAAAGGAATCCTACAGCTATAATTTCTTAGGTTTATTCGGTTTTATATTAAATAAGCCAATCATAAGGGAAAAAGCATTATTCTGTTCACAGTTTGTGGCATCTGTGCTAAAGCATTGTAACAAGGTTAACTTTGATAAACACTTATCTCTTATAGCACCATACGACTTGCAAGAATTAACGGAATTAAAATTGGTATACGAAGGAGAACTTAAAGCCTATCACCATAAAAGTGAAGAAGATAAATGGCATGTTCCAGTTCCCTTCATCCCGGTTGAAATGTAATACAACCTAATCCTCAAAATAAATAATAGGAAAAAGGAAGGATTCAGAGTGAATCAGACGATTAACATTTTAGTTGTTGAAGATGATAATGACATTAATCAATTATTATGCAGAATCATACAAAAGAGCCAGTACCATCCACAACCTGTATATTCAGGTACAGAAGCTCTGATTTATTTAGATAAACAGAAGTGGGACTTAGTTTTATTGGATTTAATGCTTCCAGGAATGTCCGGTGAAAAAATTCTAGAAAAGATAACGGAAAAAGGTTCAATCCCAGTGATAATTATTTCCGCCAAGAGTGAAAAAGAAACAAAAATTAATAGCTTACGATCCGGTGCCGATGACTTTATATCTAAACCATTTGATGTAGATGAAGTATCCGCTCGTATTGATTCGTTGCTGCGCAGATACAGACATACCGCTGAAAAGCCAAAACAAGTGTTAACCCATAAGGATATTCAGCTTGATTTGGATACAATGACTGTTTTTGTAAATGGAACCGAAATTACGTTAACGGCAAGAGAATTTAAGATATTAATCCTACTAATGAATTCACCTCAGAAAGTTTTTTCCAAATCAAATGTTTTTGAAAGTGTATGGAACGAGCCTTTTCATGGAGATGACAACACGGTTAATGTTCATATGAGTAATTTACGAAATAAGCTATCCAAAGCTAATCCAACGGAAGAATATATCGAAACTATATGGGGAATGGGATATCGGATGAAATCTTAAGGTTTTCTTAAGGTCTGACTTAAGCCATTCTTATGTTTTACACACCATACTAATGTTATGAGCGATTAAGGGAGGTTGCTAGGAAATGAGCGAATTTATTTTACGAACAAATAATTTAACCAAAAAATATAAGAATGATTTTGCGTTGGAAAATGTTAATGTATCTATTAAAAAAGGTGAAATATATGGTCTTATTGGTCAAAATGGGGCGGGCAAATCGACGATGCTTCGTTTGGTAACAGGACTTAGCTTTCCAACAGATGGGTCCATAGAGTTATTTGGAAATGATCATCCATCTGAGTTGACAGAAGTACAAAAAAGGATGGGAGCCATTATCGAAAATCCTGCCCTTTTCCCCAATATGACAGCCTATGAAAATTTAGAAGTCCATCGATTGCAAAAAGGGATTCCTGGTCGTTCTTGTATCCAAAATACACTAGAACTTGTCGGGCTTTTAGACACTGGAAAGAAAAAGGCAAAAAACTTTTCCCTTGGTATGAAGCAAAGACTTGGTCTTGGTATTGCATTATTAAGTGATCCAGAATTTTTAATCCTAGATGAACCAACAAATGGATTGGACCCAATGGGAATCGTAGAGATGAGGGAACTGATCAAAAGGTTAAATCATGAAAAAGGACTTACGGTTTTAATCTCAAGCCATATTTTAAGCGAACTCCATCAACTTGCAACGAGCTTTGGCATTATTCACAAAGGAAAAATATTAGAAGAACTTACGTTAAAAGAATTGGACGAGAAATGTAAAATGCATGTGCGAGTGAAAGTAGATCAGTCGGCAATAGGGGCTACCGTTTTGGAAGATACATTATCTACTACTGATTTCGAAGTAATGCCTGATGGTACTATCAAACTTTATAAATACCTGAACGATGTACGAAGCGTTTCCCAAGCATTAACAAATAATGGCTTGGTAATTGAACACCTATCACAAAATGGGGATAGTCTGGAAAGTTATTTTTCCAAGCTTGTTGGAGGTGTAGATATTGACTAATCTTCTAAGAGTAGAATTATATAAATTGAAAAGAAATAAATCTTTTTGGGTAATAATCGCCATGACTACTGGATTAAGTACATTGTTACATTATTTAGTAGTTATTGACTGGTGGACGATGTCCGGAACCGTCTTTAATGAAGCTGGTTTAAGTGAACTAAATGCCTTATCTCCCTTTACAACATTATTGTTCTTTAACCTAATCGTCAGTTCATTAGCAGGATTTTTTATTTCTGTTGAATTTTCATCGAGTGGTGTCATTAAAAATCAAGTAATAAGTGGTAATAAACGTTCGCATATTTTCTTGGCGAAGTTTCTTGTCTTCTCATTAGGTGCTATTATCGTTACGATCCTGATTCCGGTAATCATCGGAATTCTATTGGTTATCCTATTTGGACACGGAGATATAATCAATACATCTAATTTGCTATACTTGGGAAGGGCATATTTCTTGTTTATCCTTCCATTTCTTGGTTATACAGGCTTAATCACAGTGCTTGCTATGATTACCGAAGATAGTGGGAAAACAATCATTTTCTCTATTTTATTTTCAATCATTATGTTTGCGATAGAAAAGTTCCCAAAGCCATTATTGATAGAGACGGTTTTTGAGCATTCTATATTTTATCAATTCAGTGAAGTATTTAAGCATACGATGACAAATGGTGAAATCATAAAATCTCTTCTTATCGGTGCAATATCATTGATGATCATCATTTTATGTGGAATATTTATGATGAATAGAAAAGAAATTAAATAATATAAGGCGGGGTGAGACCAATGATCTATATCGTTATAATCTTAAGCTTAGCAACCATATTCGTACTCACTCGCATATACGCTTTAAAAAAAGAAGTAAAAAAAATCCACAAGCAGCTGCGAACCTATAATAATAGAAAAACGAATAAAAAAATTGATATGGCACTTTTTGACAAGGATGTGGAAGAGCTGGGATTGGAAATTAATAGGTTGATGGATTCGTATGTGACAGAAAATAGAAGGAGAGTTCAATTTGAAAATGAACATCGACAAGCAGTTGCAAATATGTCTCATGATTTGAGAACACCATTGACTTCTATCATAGGATATATCCAAATGGCTAATTCTAAAGAGATAGAAGAAGATGAAAAAGCAGAATTATTATCTATCGCAGCTAAACGAGGAAAACGACTAGAAACCTTGTTAAATGAATTCTTTGAACTGAGCGTTATTGAATCCGCCGATTATCATCTGAAAACGGAACGGATTAATTTGAGGAATCTAACAGTGGATGTCTTGATGAGCTTCTATGACCGATTTCAGGAGAAAAAAATGGAGCCTAATCTCGACCTTCCTGAAAATGATGTATTCCTAGTTGCTGATACATCAGCTTTAACTCGTGTGATCGAAAATTTGCTTTCCAATGCAATAAATCATTCAGAAGGAAACATCTCAATAAGTCTTGAGGAGAATCACACGAAAGTCAAATTAATGGTAAAAAATAATGCAAACACCCTTACTCAACAGGATGCTACCCGCATGTTTGATCGATTTTATATGGCCGATCAGTCACGTTCTGGCAAAAACACCGGATTAGGCCTTTCGATTGTCAAAAGCTTTATGGAAAAAATGAATGGGACCATAAGGGGACAACTGGATAATGGACAACTCTCGATTATATGTGAGTGGGAAACTGGGAAGGATGAACTGGAAGTAGCGCAACAATCATCGAATTGATTTATGTCTATTAATTCCAATGATTAAACGTACTAAAGAACCTAACCGATAATTATGTTATTATAATTAAACCATTGTAAGGGGGAAAACGACATGAATAAAAAGGAACTATCTCTAGAACAGCAAGAAGAATTAATCAAAATATTGAAAGCTCGTTTTGAGGAAAACATGCACCGCCATAAAGATATAGAATGGAATAATGTTCAAACAAAACTGGAATCGAACACGGAAAAACTATGGTCGCTCAATGAAATGGAAAGAACAGGCGGAGAGCCGGATGTTATAGATTTTGATAAAGAGCTCAATGAATATATCTTTAATGATTGTTCTCCGGAAAGTCCTAAAGGCCGTAGAAGTGTATGCTATGATCTTGAAGGACTGGAGTCGAGGAAAAAATATAAACCAGAAAACAATGCGATAGATATGGCCCGAGACATGGGAATTGAGCTTCTTACGGAAGAAGAATATCGCTCATTGCAGGAACTAGAAAATGTTGATAAGAAAACATCCAGTTGGGTACAAACCCCTTCTGATATTAGAGAACGAGGTGGTGCGCTTTTTTGTGACTATCGTTATGGAAAGGTCTTTGTTTATCACAATGGAGCGGATGCTTATTTTGGAGCCAGAGGATTCCGTGGCTCATTAAGAGTATAAATTATTGAAGCTTTATATAGTAAGCTTTCCCATAAATATAAGAATAGATCCATGATGAGAAAACAAAAATTCTCCATGACTTGCTAGAACGTGTGAATTAAATGAAGTAAAAAAGGTGCTCACCCTTCTTTAAGGGAGCACCTACTAAAGTAATAGCAGACACCAGATACACAGGCCGAAAAAATAACCATTCCGGTAATAAAGCTTCTATCAGAAAGCACATTTATTATCATTTGAGCGATGGTTGCAATTAAAACCTATACAAACATTATATTAAATATGGATTTAGAAGTAATTCTTCTGTTACCTATTTTTATTTCCATTTTTGTTACCTCCCTTTATTAGAAAAACGTTTATATGTGAAATTGGCAATGATGAAAATACTAATTTAAAATTCTTGTACCCCGTTACGAATTTATGCTAATTACTCAAGGAACCCAAAAAATCACCTATACGAATTAACATATTTTCTATTTTATGGTCTTCATTCAAATTTGCTTGACCAGTGACTATTTCTACTTCTGTATTTTCACTACCTTCTTTTTGATAATGTAATTCTACTGAGAAATTATAAATAATCTCTTCTGAGTCAGTTTTTTCAAAATCGATGTTTTTTACCTTTAATTTGTAATTATTTCTCATCGGTTCATTCATTAACACGGAACCGTAGCTACCTACAAATGCAACATAGGATGCATCATCTGCAAAATAATCTTTATATAGTTTTTCTTCATATTTTCTTAAACGTTCCATCCATTCCTTTTCCTTCAATATTTGTTGCAGTTCATCACTGGGGCCTGTAAGGTTATTTTTTAGTACAGCTTCCATAGTTTGTATATTTTTATCTTGGGTTTCCGTTTCTGTGTTTTCAGTGCACCCGAACAATAATAGAAGTGAGGAAAATAAAGTGATTGCAAATAGTTTAAACGATCGTTTCTTCATATAATTCTCCTCTCAATAAAGCACTATGGCTACTGGTACAAAAGGGGTTTATAGGCGTTCGATTTAAAGCTTCATCTTCCACTTTACTGCATGTTAAATTTTAGAACACTATTTCATATACTCTATATCTATTTTAACATAAATATTCGGAATTCTTATATAGGATTCTCCTAGCGATTCATTTAAGAGGAATTTAAGTAGTATCCGCGTTGCTGGGCTTCGGACACGTGCTATTCCCGCAGGACAAGGAATAGATCGGCAGCAAGACATCGCACGAAGAAAATTGATTTGTATTTTCGAGGAGTCTTCGTATTCTGACTCCACTATACAAAAGGCGACATAAACGGAAAAAGCAACTAGTATTTTTTCGGAGAGAGAGTAAACTCAATCCAAATCATAAAAAGGCTTTCTGTATTAAGGCAATGTAGAGCTCTTTACCCGTGTAGGTGATCATAAATAACTTTATAAATAATCATAATTCCCCAATATGTTAATCCAATTCCTCCAAGTGAAAATATGAAAGCAATGCAATAGAACAGAAACATTTCCATATAGCTTCCCCCATTCATTTTCCAAAGTAATGAGTAAAACCCTAGAAAACACAAAAAAGACCATTACAAATAAGAATGGTCTTAGGTAAAGCCTTAGACCTTTCTCTCGAAATAACATGTAACGCTTACGAGGTTAGCTGTCGGATTAGGGACGGAGAGTATCCCCTCTTACGTTAATAAGATTCACCCCAGATAGAAATCATCTATCGAAAATGGTTCCCCCGCTCATCAAATGATTCAGCGATTAAAAGGTATTCGTACGTATTTAATTAACTTCAAATTACCCCTCTTTTCTTAATATGTCAACTCCTTTTTCTAATTTACTAATATTTTATTTTAACTATATAAACCAGTAACATTAGCAACAAAATAAGTTTAAAACGTTCATTATTTTTTGGCAGTAGGAGACACTATTCTTATATGTATTTGATTATACGAAGGAGGTAAAGAATGGATAAGCATATGGAATATGGCGATGATTATAAATATATTCCAGCTACATCTGTAGGTAGTGGAGTTGGTACGGAGGTTCTACCTGATTTATTTAATTATACGATTCAAATCGTAAATATCCACTTGGTTGGAAATCCAGAAACCAATGATTTTGTTTTGATTGATGCTGGGATGCCTGGATCGGCCGATAAGATTATTTCTGTTACTGAAGAACACTTTGGTGAAAATAGTCGGCCAAAAGCGATTATTTTAACACATGGTCATTTTGATCATGTGGGAGCTATTATTGAACTAGTAAAATATTGGGATGTACCTGTATATGCCCATGAGCTAGAATTACCTTATCTAACAGGACAAAAGAGTTATCCAGAACCAGATGCAAGTGTGGAAGGCGGTATGGTAGCGAAAATGTCCCCTATGTTCCCAAATGAACCAATTGATTTAGGGGATAGCATAGAAAAATTACCTTCTGATGGAACCATTCCCCACATGCCAGATTTTGAGTGGTATCATACGCCAGGACATACAGCGGGGCATATATCATTATTCCGAGAAAAAGATCGTGCACTCATAGTAGGAGATGCCTTTGTGACGGTTAAACAAGAATCCCTTTATAAAGTAATAACACAGGAACAAGAGATAAGTGGGCCTCCGAGATATCTTACAACTGATTGGAAAGCAGCCAAGGAATCGGTCATCAAATTAGAAGCATTAAAGCCTTCAGTTGCTGTAACTGGACATGGTTTACCGATGGCTGGCGAGCTGTTATCAAGTAGCTTAGAAAAGTTAGTTCAGGAATTTGATCAAATGGCTGTTCCAGATTACGGGAAATATGTTAATAAGAATACGCATTAAGTGAAAGTGGCTAAGCTTGCAACCATATTCTCTGAAAAAGGCTGAATTCAAAGTGAGTTCAGTCTATTTGGTGTGTACAGGCGGGGTTCACTTATTCTTCTTTGCTCCATCTCTATCTCTCGTAATACAATCGTAAGTTTATCATTTGTTCGTTCATCCGTTTCGGTAAATACTACACCATAAATATAATGGGACTTATCGCTATACTCTTCCTTTCTTACTATTTTACTTTTTAAAACAAAATCACGATTAGATAAGTTGAAGTATAGTTTAATCTCCACTCCTTGTTGTATTGGTAGATTATACGGACAAATTAGTTTCATCCCTGTATAGCTAATATCACTGATAATTGCCTTTCCTTTCTTTAGAGGATTAATATTTTTATTACCAACATTTAATAGTTGAAATTCACATGTTTTATTTTCCAATCTTAATCGAAATGAGTCTCTTCTTTCTTTGTCGTTTAATTTCGCTTCTTGCCCCTTAATGGTCTTCATCAATTCGTTTAGTTGTATTTGCAAATTGCTATTCTGCTTTCTGTAAAATAATATTCTCAGTGTAAAAAAAGTGTTAAATATAAATAAAATCGCAATGATTACATATAAAAGAGTGAGTATCATATAAAGATCACCTCTGTCTTGTAAGTTAGAGTATATAAATAAACTATATTATTTTTCGTAAAAATTTATATAGCCACCAAGTACTATATTTCTAGTACTGCACTCCTATTTTAAAATACGAGTGATGGAAAGGTGTTTAAATAAACGAAACGAATAGGCGTTTCATTCGTATAAATATTAGAAGACTAAAAATGACTATTTAAGGAAGGGTCTAAATGGCTATTCATTTTTTAGAAGTAGCGGCATTAGTAGGAATTTTGTATTTGCTTTTCAAGGTGGTAAAACTCCAAAATTATGTGCGAGGAATGAAATATAATCTGGATTTGATAATGAAACAGGTTGGTACACCGGAAAATCCAATAGATGATGAATTACATATTCTTTTAAAAGAGGGGAAGGATGTCAAAGCAGTGAAAGTTGCCAGAGAAAAAATGGGTCTTTCGTTGTTGGAAGGAAAACAGTACGTAGATAAGCTAAAAGCTGATATCGAATAAAATTTAGATATCATTATTGTATGTTGGGGACATAGGTTTTTGTGTAGGAAACTTTAAGAATGAGATGTTAAATAGTAGATCTTTCATATACTATAATAATAGGCATCAAGATTGACCAATGAGGAAGTAGGGGTAGTATGAAGACAAACCTAGAAAAAATAAATACGGATGTATGTTATCAGGAAGCAGAACAAAAGGCTGCTGATTATTTTCAATCACTCCATACGCAACTTTTGCAGAAGGAAGATATCCCTACTTTAATTACCGACATTGAATTATGGCGGAAAAACCATCGCCGTCATCTATTTTCTATTAAATCACGTAAAAAACCAGATCCAAAGGACTATCGTAAGTATATTCAGTGGCTGCATTACACCAACAAATTGGAAAGCTATTTGAAGCGGAGTTTTTCTTATATCTTTATGCGAGATTTGGGGAAGGATATCCGTGATAAAGAAACGAAGGAAAAACTGGATAAGATGGTTGCCGATGTGAAGAATCATTTAGCTGATTCAACGACAAAAGGTAATAAAGAACATACAGATACATTGAACATGGCTTCGTTATATCGTTTGGCTGAGAAGGAAGGCGTAGAATTAACGATGATCTGGGTCATGAATAAGATTAAGACAGTTTCTGCGAATATACCGGAGGAACTTGAACCAGAACATGCGAAGCGTAAACTGATCAAGCTAATAGCGGGAGTTGTTATGCAAGAGGTGGAAGAGATGGGGAAGGATGTTGCTTCTGAGGAACGGAAGGAGCGACTGGATAAGGCTATTCGACTTGGGTACGCTTATGGACTGACCTATCCTTTTATTGATGACCTTCTCGATGCTAAGCTATTATCGAACGAAGAGGAGAAACAATACTCCGACTTAATTCGCACAACGCTTACTACCGGTATAGTACCGGATTTGGAAAACTGGACAGGGGAAAATCAGAAACTTATTTACTATATTCATTCGGAACTTAAAGAGGCCTTTGAATATATTAAAGCAAACCAGAAACCAGATAATATGACCTCTTTTCTAGAGCAATCATACATCTTTTTTCAATCCCAGGAAGTGGATCGATGGAAGGATCTTTCGAATCCAAATTATACAAATGAAGAAATTTACATACCGATTATTTTAAAATCATCTTCGTCACGGTTAATCGTCCGTTCGGTAATAAGTGCTGCTCACGATGATGAGGTGAATGATCGATTATTCTTTTACGGTATCTATAACCAGCTTGCTGATGATTTTACGGATATGTTTGATGACATGGCCGAGGAATCAGTGACACCGTATACGTATTACTGGAAGTATCATGACAGACGGCCAGACCTAGTAAATCCCTTTGAATTATATTGGACGGTCATTCATCACTTAATCCATCATGTTTATTATTCAGATCCAATGGTATGTGAAATGATTTTCAGTCGAGCCATTAATAGTCTGAAACGATTTAAAGAGCGGTGGGGAAGGGATAAATACAATCAAGTGATGGAGCTGTATGCATCTGGTATTCCAGAACTCAATAAAGTGATACAAGAAGCGGTCCGTAAAGCAGAGAATGTTGATTTCTTTGATAAATTGCTACGGGATCATATTATTTCTAGTCTAAAAAAAGAACAAGAAGAGCAGGAAGATTTTATAGATACTGTTCGTGAAATACGTAATCGGATAAATACTGTCTTACCTATTTTAGAAAAAGACAATCAGTTATTGAAAAACCCAATTATAGATGGAGCGAATTATAGTCTGGCAGGAGAAGGGAAACGGCTAAGACCTGTCATAACCTGGTTTATGGCAGTGAAACAATATGGTTTGGAAGAGTCAGCCATCTTGCCCTTATTAAAATCTTTGGAATACATGCATACGGCCTCTCTTATCTTTGATGATCTGCCATCACAGGATAATGCGTCTGTAAGAAGAGGGCGCCGGACCTTGCATCAAGTGTATAGCACAGCGGTCGCCGAATTAACGGGACTATTTCTTACACAAAAAGGAATGGAAGAACAAGCCTCGATGGATCAGTTTGAAGCAAAAACAGTGCTACAGTTAATCCGGTATTCTGCTCAAAAGACAGAAGAGATGTGCCAGGGGCAGGCGATGGATTTGGAATCAAAAGGGAAAGTATTATCGTTGGAGCAATTAAACACCTTGTGCTTTTACAAAACGGGAATTGCCTTCGAAGCTTCCCTTATTATGCCAGCAATGCTAGCAAACGTTTCGGAAAGAGAAATCAAAGCTTTAAAGAAATTTGCTTATCATGCTGGGATTGCCTTCCAAATAAAGGATGACTTACTGGATGTGGAAGGGAAAGAGGAAGTGATTGGAAAAACGATAGGACAGGATTTAGTGAACAAGACTGCTACATTTGTATCCGTGTTAGGTCAGGATGGGGCCAAAAGAGCCATGTGGGAACATTTCTGTTTAGCCAGTGAAACCTTAGAAGAACTTACCAGTCCTATCCCATTTCTAAAGCATTTATTGAACTATATCGTTCATCGAGAAAACTAAAGCCTACAATGCTGGTTTCCACTCCTTACGTAAGAGAGAAACCAGCATTTTTAATGCAAAGACACGACAAAACCTGACAAATTCCGGGTGGTGCCAGGCACTTCCTGTTTAGAGGCAATTTAAATCTAAGGTGTAGCAAGGCTTGGTGCGTCGACAAAATTCGGGAAGTGCCAGGCACCACCAATGAAACTTTTTTTCTGCTTTTTCGTATGAATAGGTAACAGTTTTTTTTTGATTGAAGGGGTGGAGATGATGACGGATGAGATTTGGAATATGAGGGGCAGGCAATTGATTGCATTAAATATTTTAAATCTGGTTGCTATTACAATTTTCTTCCTTGCCTTTAGACTTTTTAACGTGACACTTCCACACTTTTTTCTTTTTATTGGCATTATATTGTTCATACAGGCGATATGTGGTTTCATAAAAGGAGATTCTACTAAATCATTCTTACCTATATTTGAACAAGTAGCAAAGTATGAGAAGGAAAAAATGGGAAGAGAATGGATGAAGCAAAGAAAAGTGGGGAATGTTGGTCAACTCCTATTGAGTGGCTTAATGTTTCTCCAGTATTATTGGAATCGAGAAATGGCTGAAAGTGTTATTATGGAGTTGAATTTTATTTTTATTGCTACTATTTTCTTTCTATTATTTGTTTTAACGAATTTGATGTTTGTATTGCACGTCAGGAAGGTCGATCGTTCGACTTTCCAGCAGGAGTTGAAAGGCTATACGTGGAAATCTAATTTAATTGGAGCGGGAATTGGAGCCTCATTTGTTCTGATCATAGTAATGATGACAGTGTTTTACATTTTTCTATACTAGTATGGGGAGGGGTTTTATGAAGATATTCTTAGATGCACTATTTTTTCTTATCATCGGTTATTATTGTGTTAGTTTTATTCAAGTCTTAATCCGTATGGAAAGCAAGGTTATTTTACCAACGACTTCAGAAGAAAGGGCGGTAATTAGAAAACACCCTGAAAAACCATTAGCACCTCCTAAATATTCGAAGCAAAAATTGGGTATTATTATTTATTCCGGAGTGCTAATGTTTGTGATATCCATGTACTTTATTAGCCTTACATTTAATGAAATCAATTGGTCGATATACTTACTGTTATCCATACCACTTACAAATTCCTCTGATCTGTTCAATCTTTTTGCAATTTCTAATGACGGGGTGCTCAGCGGAATACGGTTTATACCATGGAAAAGAATGAAGTCCTATCAATTTATTACAATTGACATGAATCACAGATTTTATGGGTTTTCTAAAGAAGTGAATAACCGTTATGAGCTAAAAATAAAAACCAAGGGATTTCCAGTTAGTCTTGTCGTAACTTCGGATGAAATGAAGGAAAAACTGGATAATATATTACGTGAACATATTTATGGTACGGAGAAAATAACCGTAGTAAAGGAGTCCTAAGTGGTAGAGAAACCTAGTTAACTGGAGACATGACTAGGTTTTTTAGTGTGCAATTTTTTAATTTTCCCAATGTGCTGGTTTCTCAAAAGGTCGGGATTACGTCTAAATAAATTTTGGATTACTGCCGATATTATAGGTATAAAGTATTGTTTTTTGACAGCATGTTGGGAGGATTGTATTTGATTTTTTTGAAAAAGAAAGGCTTCTTGCTTGTGATGGTATTATTTTTAATCGTCGCCTTTCTAGCTTTTAGTACGGAAAAATTAGTTTCTTCGCAAGCAAGTAATCAAGATAAGGGCCAGGTTGTAGACAAACCAGTAGTTCCAAAGATAGAAACAAAGGAAGCATCTCTTCCTAATGAGAATTCTAAACCTCGAACGGAACCAATTACGCATCTTGTTCTTCACTTTTCCAGTAATGTGATAGTGAATCCTGAGGATCCGTTTCGTATGGAGGATATCCGCCAAACCTTTATGGATTATGGTGTTTCAGCGCATTATTTGATAGGAAGAGACGGTGCCATTTACTCTTTAGTACCTGAAGAACGTGTAGCTTATCATGCGGGAAAAGGGGAATTATCGGACTTTCCACAATATAAAAATCGTCTAAATGATTATTCGATTGGGATTGAGATAATGGCGATTGGAACGAAAGAGGAAATGAGTATAATGATGGACGAATCGAAGTATGAGGAAATCGATTCTGACCATATTGGTTATACGGATGCGCAATATGACGCACTGGTAAAGTTAATTGATAATGTAATTGAACGACATCCATCCATTAAAAAAGACCGAAAACATATCATTGGGCACGATGAATATGCACCAGGTCGAAAAACAGACCCAGGAGAGTTATTTGACTGGTCGAGAATAGGGTATGAAGAAAAAGTAGAGGACAGTACCTATTAAATGGAATGGGTACTGTCTTTTTTGGTAATGAGTTTCATGCATGGTTCGACAAAAACCGGGTGGTGACAGGCACTTTAAGTGAAAAGACCTATGATGAAAAGTCCGTTGTGACCAGGGAATCCTGATTCGACAAAATCCGGGAAGTGACAGGCACCGCAGAAGGCACCGCCAGAACCTATATGTTGGTGTATCCTTTTTGTTTGAGTGCTTCGAGGATTTCTTGGATATGCTCCTGGTTTTTGGTTTCGATGGAGAGAAATAGTTGTGCATAGCTCGGGTAGATTTTATCACCGATGTGACTGACAGAGATATTTAAGATGTTGCCTTGATGTTCCGTTATCACTTGAAGCACTTTTTCCAGATTCCCTGGTTTATCTTTTAGTATCGTTTGAAATTGCATAAAGCGCCCGGACTCGACCATACCCCTTTCAATAATTCTTGAAATAAAACTAACATCCACATTTCCGCCACTTATCACAGTTACTACTTTTTTATCTTCTATTGGTAGTTTTTTATACACCATAGCGGCAAGAGATGCTGCGCCTGAGCCTTCTACTAAGAGTTTGTTGCGTTCTAGTAATAAGAGCATGGTTCGAGCAATCTCCATTTCATCAACAGTAACGATACCATCCACGAATTTTTCCACAAGACCAAATGGGTGCTGACCGGGGCGTTTAACCGCAATTCCATCTGCCATTGTTGGGGTGGAATTCACCGTAAGTAATTCTTTTCCTTTTAATGATTCTGCCATACTGGGGCATGCTTCTGCTTCTACACCGTAAACTTTAATCGATGGATTTTTTTCTTTGACAGCTGCCGCAATCCCAGCAATTAATCCGCCGCCACCTATTGGAACGACAATGACCTCAACATCTGGAAGCTGTTCTAGAATCTCGATTCCAACTGTTCCTTGTCCTGTAATAATTGCTTCATCATCAAAAGCATGCACAAAAGCTGCTCCTTTTTCATTCTTTAAATCTAAAGCATAGTCTAGTGCGTCATCGAAGACATCTCCTTTAAGTTCTACATTTGCACCGTAATCTTTAGTCGCTTGTACTTTGCTTAAAGGGGCTCCGACAGGCATAACAATGGTACATGGGATACCGAGTATTGAGCTAGCGTAAGCAACACCTTGTGCATGATTTCCAGCTGAAGCGGCAACTACACCTTTTTCTAATTCGTCCTTACTTAGGGATACCAACTTATTATAAGAACCTCGGACCTTGAAAGAACCGGTTTTCTGTAAGTTTTCTAACTTTAAATGTACCTCATTTCCTGCATATTCACTGAAAGTTTTTGAATAATCTAATGGTGTTTTATGTACAATATGTTTCATTTTTGAGTGAGCTTGAGCAATATCATTATAGGAAATCATGATGCCACTCCTTAGGTTATCAAATTTTATACTGCTGCTATCTTTTGCTAGTATGGTACGAGTTATTATATTGTATTCTTTCTTTAAATAAAAAAGGTTATCAAATCCTGCTTCTATGAAGTATGGAATGATAACTATTTACGTATGAAATTCGACAAAAAACGGGGAGTGACAGGCACCGCCCGTTTGCGCCTCTCTCTACAACCCCATTGGTCACACCTGCTCACCCGTTCGACAAAAATCGGGAAGTGACAGGCACTTACTAAGAAAGGAAGTTTTTGATGGTTTGTAGGTATTCTTGGGTTTGTTCGATGTAGGGCATGTGTGCGCTGTTTTCAAAGACGTGAAATTTGCTGCCGGGGGTTAGTGAACTGAAATATTCAGTTGACTCTGGAGTTGCTTCATCATAGCGACCACAAGTAAACAAAGTTGGAATCGTGATGGTATGTAACTCATTTGTGCAGTCAAAATCTTTTAAGTTTCCAGTTACATGAAACTCAGATGGTCCCCACATAAGATTGTAAACTTCCTTATTCTTATATTTGGCACCATATTTAAGAAACTCTGGTTTTGGATCCATTCGGCATACAAAGTGATTATTAAATATTTCTGTTGCCTCTTTGTATTCGAGTGTATCTGTGGTGCCGAATTTCTCACATGTATTTAATGTGATTTGTACATTAATCGGTAGTTTT
Source organism: Oceanobacillus halophilus (assembly GCF_003628505.1). Lineage (GTDB taxonomy): Bacteria > Bacillota > Bacilli > Bacillales > Amphibacillaceae > Oceanobacillus > Oceanobacillus halophilus. The sequence goes on from NZ_RBZP01000003.1 coordinate 142,563, forward strand.
TCGCGATTTCGCTTCTGGTCTTCAGCCCATCTTGGTGCACTTAAACAGGGGCTTGAAAAAATGATGCTTTTGACGCCCTCTGGATGTGCCATATAATAAGCGGCGGCTAAGGTAGTTCCCCATGAATGACCGAGAATGTGAAAGTCATCAAGATGGAGTGCTTCTTTTATTTGAGCTAACTCTTCTACAAATCGGTTGATGTTCCATAGAGAAGTGTCGCTTGGTCTGTCTGAATGCCCGCATCCTAATTGATCATAAAATATAACCGGGCGATCTTCAGCAAGCTCTTTTAAACCTTGCAAGGAGTAATGCGAAGATCCCGGACCACCATGTAAGATAATTACAGGCGTTTTTTCTGTTCCGTTATCATGCATTTGATACCAAACTCTGCCACCTGTTACTTCAATAAAACCATCTCGAACTGACATATATTTTTCCTCCTAAATTCACTCTGTCTCTATGTTACCATTATTTTCATAAAAATGGTTTATTTAGTGCGGGCCCCGACATCAACCACAGTAGGCTAAACTACTTAATTTATAGCATTTATAATAAAAACACTCATAGCTGTAACAGAAAAAATGATAGAATGGAAGCATACATTGATAAAAGTGCGGTGGTAATGTTGTTTAAAATAATGTTAGTTGAAGATGATCGAACACTTTATACAGAAATAAAGGAACGATTAACACAATGGTCATACGAAGTTTGTGGTATAGCTGATTTCAGCATGGTTATGGAAGAGTTTACGAAGGAGAAACCGGATTTAGTAATTATCGATATCCAATTGCCAAAATTTGATGGTTTTCATTGGTGCCGGATGATTCGCTCACACTCCAATGTGCCAATCATTTTTCTATCATCCCGTGATCACCCAACAGACATGGTGATGTCCATGCAACTTGGGGCAGATGATTTTATTCAAAAACCTTTTCATTTTGACGTGCTTATTGCTAAAATTCAGGCCGTGTTAAGACGAGTCTATAATTACAGCTTGGATACACAAACGAACATTCAAACATGGAACGGCGCAACCATTGATTACATGAGGAATACGGTCGCACATGATCATGGAGAAATAGAACTGACGAAAAATGAAATGTTTATTTTGAAAATATTAGTTGAAAATAAAAATAAGATTGTTAGTCGTGAAGAGATAATGAAAAGTCTTTGGGATGATGAGCGTTTTGTTAGCGATAATACACTAACTGTTAATGTGAACCGACTCAGAAAAAGTTTAGGGGAGATTGGCCTTGGAAAACTGATTGAAACCAAAGTGGGACAAGGTTATATGGCTAAAGAAGAGGTATCTGGGACATGATGCGAGATTACCTTCGAGAAAGAAGGAGTTGGATAAGCTTATTTATATTCATGGAGTTGCTTTTACTTTTTTTAGGATACCTGGATACATCCATTCCAATCTCATCTATTTTATATTTTATATTCCTATCCACCATCATTTTTGTTCTTTTTTTCATTATTCGATATAACCGCGAAACTCGCTTCTATAAAAACTTAGAAGACTGGGAACCAGGGGATGATTGGACATCTGTTATTCAAGCAGCGTATCCTTTTGAAATATTATTGGAGGAGAAATTGCAGAGTCAATCGGAATTTTATAAAGAAGCGTTAGATCAGAAAGCAGTCAGTTTAGAGCAGGAGAAAGATGATTTATTAACGTGGATTCATGAAGTGAAAACACCGTTAACAGCGATGCAGCTTATGCTTGACCGCCTAGAAGATGATACGTTAAAGCAACAATTAATGTATGAGTGGCTACGCATTCATCTACTGCTAGATCAGCAATTACATCAACGCCGATTACCATTCATGGAAAATGATTTATACATGGAAAAAATCGATTTAGAGTCACTTATTGCTAAGGAAATAAGGGCATTACGAACGTGGTGTATACAAAAAGGAATTGGTTTTGACGTAGGACTGGAAGTAACAGAGATTCTAACTGATGCAAAGTGGTTCAGTTTTATCGTTCGTCAGCTTTTAACGAATGCGGTGAAATATAGTGATTCGTCTGATATAGTGGTGAGGTGTTTTAGGAAAAATGAAGCACTACAGCTTACCATTCAAGATCATGGTCGTGGGATTGCGCCAAAGGATTTGCCTCGTATTTTTGATAAGGGGTTTACATCCACTTCAAATCATCAAGATCATGCCGCAACAGGAATGGGACTTTATTTAACGAAAAAAGCAGCAAATGCATTAAAAATACAAATGGATGTTCAATCAAAAGTAGGGAAGGGCACGACCTTCACCTTATTGTTGCCAAAAAAGAATGATTTGCTGGCCATTACAAGCATGTGACAACATTGTCACATGCTTTGCTCATTTGTTCGGTAATTCGAAGGAAAAAATGTTTTGTTTTTCTTATGATAGTTACATAAGGAGTTGATTCACGATGAACATATTAGAAGCGAATAAAATTTACAAAAGCTATGGAAATAAATTGAATAAGCAAGAAGTTTTAAAGGCCGTTGACATTCAGGTGGAAAAAGGGGAATTTGTAGGAATTATGGGGGCGTCTGGTTCTGGGAAAACAACGTTACTGAATGTGCTTTCCTCCATTGATAAAGTAACTCAAGGGTCGATTAAAATAGAGGGCCAAGAATTTACGAAAATGAAAGACAAAAAGCTAGCGGAATTTCGGAAACATCATTTAGGATTTATTTTTCAGGACTATAATTTACTGGATACATTGACCGTTAAAGAGAATATCATGTTGCCACTAACCATTAAAAAGGTACCGAAAAAACAGGCGCAATCTATGTTTGCATCTGTTGCTAAGGAATTGGGAATATATGAAGTGAAAGATAAGTATCCGAATGAAATATCTGGTGGGCAAAAACAACGTACTTCGGCAGCGCGTGCGTTTATTCATGAGCCAAGCATTATATTTGCGGATGAGCCAACCGGGGCACTGGATTCGAAATCTGCTTCCGATTTGTTAAATAAATTAAGTGATTTAAATGAAAAAAGGGAAGCAACGATAGTTATGGTTACACACGATCCTCTGGCGGCTAGTTATTGCAGCAGAGTGATTTTTATAAAAGATGGCCAGATTTATACGCAACTTAACAAGGGTGATGAAACAAGACAGGCATTCTTTAACGACATTATTAAGACACAAGGTGTGTTAGGTGGCGTACAGTATGAGCATTAATCAACTCATTTTTCGTAATTTGAAAAAGAACTTGAAGAACTATTATCTGTACGTTTTTGCGCTCATTTTTAGTGTTGCTTTATATTTTGCCTTTGTTACTTTGCAGTTCGATCCAGCGATGGATGAAACGGAAGGATCGATCAAAGGTGCTGCAGCATTAAAGACCGGTGCTGCCGGAATGATAGCCATTATAACGGTATTTTTAATTTACGCTAATAATCTTTTTATTAAGCGAAGAAGTAAAGAAATTGGTTTGTTTCAACTAGTTGGTCTAACGAAAGGGAAAATATTTCAGATTCTAAGCGCTGAAAATTTACTGTTGTATTTTGGGTCTATGGTAGTTGGGATATTTTTAGGTTTTGCTTCTTCTAAATTGTTGATGATGGTTTTGATAAAGATATTAGGAATTGAAGCAGTAGCGGAGTTGCGGTTTTCTCCGGAAGCTTTGCTGCAAACAGTGATTGTGTTTGCTGGAATTTACTTGGTTATCATGTTAATGAATGCCCTGTTTATCCGGAAACAGCGAATTTTAAATCTCTTTCAAGCAAGTTCTAAAACGGAAGTGAAGAGGTTGCGAATATCCGCTTTAGAAATGATTATCGGTTTGTTGGGAATTGTTTTCATCGGTTTTGGCTATTATTTGTCTACCAAACTTTTTGGTGGTGACTTTACAGGGATGAATGAGTTAATGATAGCGATGATGGTTATTTTAGGAACTGTTATTATTGGAACGTATTTCTTTTACAAAGGATCTGTTAGCTTTATTTTTAATATTATCCGGAAAAAAAGTAATGGATATTTGCCTATTAATAAGGTGATGTCCTTGTCATCGATTATGTTTCGGATGAAATCCAATTCGATATTGTTAACGGTAATTACAACAGTATCTGCTTTAGCTATTGGACTTTTATCATTGACTTATATTTCCTATTATTCGGCAGAAAAGGTGGCTGATCAGGCGGTTGCGCATCAATTTTCGATTCCTCATTTGGAGAATGCAGAGCTTTTCATCGAGGCACTGGAAGAAGAAGGAATTGATTATTCCAAGGAAGAATTCGATATACTCAGTGTCGTAATCGATTTAAGTGATATGGTGGAATTGAACGATAATGTGGAGTATAATTTCGACCCAAGTGTAACATCCATAGTTGTCATGAATGATTTGTGGCTGGAGGATATAGACGTTGCTCCTGATAAAAGTGTATTTGTGAACTCTACTGAAGCGATGAAACAAACATTACCGTTTAATGATTCAGGGGTATTCACGTTAAAAGGGAAAAGTCAGGAGATTGAACTGGAGTATTTAGGGGTACAGGAAAAAAGAGTTATGCCATTACGGCTAACGAATGGAGGGTTTCCTATAGCAGTTGTTGATGATGCAGTTTATCAGCAATTAGCAGTTGATAAGGATCCTTCCGTACAGGGAAACTTCTCAGTCTATGTGGGAATTGATATAGCGGATAGTGGAGAATTGAAAAAAGCAAATGACATATATAAGCGTCTAAACCTGGATGAGTGGGTAGGACATGAGTCAAGATTGGAAGTGAGCACCTCCCAAAAACAAAATATGGGTCTCATGATGTTTCTTGTTGGTTTCTTAGGTCTAACCTTTCTCGTAACATCTGGCTATATCCTTTATTTCAAACAGATGGATGAAAGTGAAGAAGAAAATTCAAGTTATACTATATTGAGAAAATTAGGTTATACAAATGGCGATTTATTAAATGGCATCAAAATCAAGCAAATGTTCAACTTTGGAATTCCATTGGTAGTAGGCCTAAGTCACAGTTATTTCGCCGTGAAATCAGGCTGGTTTTTTTTCGGTACGGAACTATGGACGCCAATGATTATCGTCATGATGCTGTATACACTGCTCTACTCCATCTTCGGCATTCTATCCGTTTTAAACTATAAAAAAGTAATAAAAGAAGCATTATAGAACAACCACCCGGGGAGTGCCTGTCACTCCCCGGTTTTTGTTGTGCAGTAAAACTCAAGGAGCAGTAGGGCTTTGGGGTTCGACAAATTTCGGGGAGTGACAGGCACCGGTTTGATTCCACTCTCTTTTATTCATGCCATGCAAAATCCATGGTGATGGAAGTTGAAACGAATGATTAGGTGGTAAGGTTTGAGCTTCTTCCTTTGTTAAATCCATCCATATGTATGCTTCCGATTTGGTTTGTTTTAGTACTTTTTCGTAATCTTTTGAGATGGTTTCCCACAAACCTGCTTGGTTGGTTATGTCACTCCACGGATAGACAGCATGTAGGTAATAATGCTTTTTCTGATCCGTTTTCGTGATGAGGAAACGTGTTTGTTTATCATTTTCATAGAATGACCATTTTTGTAGGTCTTCATTGTTAAATAACTCCCAGGATGCGGGGAAGGGGTAGTAACACTCATATGGGAAAAGGTTTGAATTTTCCACATATGCTTGGTGTACCCATTCCTTTTTTCGTTGCAAATCATGAACTTCATTCCAAGTTTTTGCTCCAGCCACTAAAGCGGAAGTATCTTTAGTCAGCGCACCGTGTAATGCTGTTAGTTTTTTAAGCTTTAGTTTTTCCAAAACACGACGTGCAGCTGCATTATCTTCTTGCGTATTCGCTCCAACCCATTGAATATCTTCGGAACGAAAGGCCTCCTGCATGACATAAGACATCAATTCTGTAGCCAAATCGCTCCCTCTAAATCTGCGGTCGCTTCGCAATCTTCCAAGCATTGCATGGTGTTTGGCATAGATAGAATAGCCACCTATACTGACCAATTGTCCATCTAAAAATAAACCATATAGGCGATTATTTCCCCTCACTAATCGAGGGAAGACACGTTGGACATAGTCATCCTTCATACCTGTGTCCATCGCTTCAAGATGCGGGTAGTCCTCATCGGTTAATAAGCGGATTAGTTTCTCCAATTATGTCACTCCCTCCATTTTTTCTTCTTCTATAATGCCATTACTCTATATCTAAAACAATCAAAATGGAGCAACATTTTATTGGTATTCCTGAAGAAAGTAGGTTACCTTCTGATTGGTTTCCCGAGAATCTTTACCTAGCCATATCAGATGTCCCCATGAATCGAGTACGGTTAGACTGGAAAAGGAAATATATTCCTGAGCAAAATGCGCATGCTCTATTGGTACGGAACTATCGTGGAGAGAATGCATGACGTGGGTTGGACAAGTGATTTGTTGTAAAACTTCTTTTGATAATTCACTATTCTGCTTTAAGTCCAAGAGAAATCCCTGACCAGACCGCTGTCGGTGATTCATCTTGCAGACTTCTATTACATCCGTATCTTCCATTTTCTCCTTCACTTCAGGATAAGATAGCTTACTAAAAGATGGTATCATTTGCTTAAAGATAAACGTTGGAAAAGCTCTACTCATAATGGAAAACATCGCCCAAGTATATTTTTCAACAGGCGGTCGGAATATCACATTCGCAATTTTATAGTTAGTATCTTGTGGAGTGAGCCATTCTTTGGTTACAGCACTTTGCAAAGTTAACGTTTTAACTCGGTCCGGATAGTTAGCTGAAAAACAGATCCCTGTTGGTCCACCTGCTGATATTGCTATAATATGAGCCTTATCTACATGTAAATGATTCAAGAGCTCAACATAATACTGGCAGGCTACATTTAAATTGACGCCTATCTCTTTTGATATTTTCCCATAACCTGCTCTGGAAGGAGTAATTATCATGAAACTATTTTCGACTAAAAACTCGTATCCAAATGTCTCCATACAATTAGAATGTCCTCCATGAAAAACGAGAATAGGAGCACCTTCTCCAACTAAAGTATATTCCATTTGATAATCATCTACAGAAAAAAGCACCTTTCTTCGTTTCATGGACTTTCTCCTTTATTTTCCCACTCGTTCTGAAGTAAAGAAAAAATAAAAGCATCATGGGATTGATTATTCTGATATAAATAGCCTCTAAGCACGCCTTCCTTTTTAAAGCCAAGACGCATTAACAATTGAATGGAGGCTTCATTTTGTGGGAAAGTAATTGCTCCCATTCGATAGATATTCAAGTTGTTAAAGGAATATCTGAATACTTCTTGAACAGCCTCAATCGTTATACCTTTACGCCAGTGTGCAGGATGTAATTCGAACCCAATATCTGCTCGTTTGTTTCGGAAATTCAAATTATTTAATCCTACTGTTCCAATAAAATCTCCTGTTTCTTTTAAAACAATTCCCCATCTGATTCCTCTTCTGCTTTCAAAAGTTTCCTGGAACGATTGGATGATCATCAGTGCTTGATCAATGCTTTTTAAAGGATCCATCCCGTAATATTTTATTACCTCATCACGAGACAGCACATTGTAAAATTGCTCGGTATATTTTTCTGTTACTTTCACTAGTCGTAACCGCTCTGTTTCAAGCTTTTGAAACTTCACTCAGACTCCCCCTGAACTTTTGTTAAATTACATATGAAACTATTACGATTCAACTTTTATTCTAGCACACGGAAGCAGCTATTAATGGTATAGGAATGAATTGACAGAAAATAGACAAATCAGGGGGAGTGCAGAAAACTATCGTATACGTTTGTCTTTAGAGAAGATCAGAAAGGTTTCTACTATATACAACATAATTACTATAATAAATAAAATAATCTAAATATTTAGTTTATAGTGACATAACTCACATCCTACGTGCACATTTATGATTTATGATGATGACGGTTACAGTATTTATTCTTATAAAATTCTTAAAAAACATGGGAAAGGGAAGTTTGTAAAAAGGGAGGATTTCAAATGGTTCAAACAGTGGCATGGATAGTTAGTTTGATTTTCATGATGGTGATTGCTGGTGTATTTGCTTTTGTATTTTTAAGGTCAAAAGAAAGACGAGATTATGAACCAATTAAAAAGAAATGGTATAAGGCTAGAAATTTTTATGCGGTAACATTGATTATCATTATGTTAGTCGCAACGATTTACACGTTACGAGAGTTGCCTTACGATCAGCCGGTTTATGGGGAAGGATTGGAACCAACCATTGTAGATGTGGAGTCGGTGCAATTTGGATGGAAGATGAGTGAAACAGAATTTAAAGTTGGCGAGCCCATCGAGTTTCGGGTTACAGCAACAGATGTAACACATGGGTTTGGAATTTATGATGAAGATATGATGTTGTTAGCACAAACACAGGCAATGCCGGAGTATACCAATGAAGTGTATATTACGTTTACGGAACCGGGCACGTATGAAATTCTTTGCCTAGAGTATTGTGGGTTAGGACATCATTTGATGACTGAAACAATTGAGGTTACTGAATAATATTGGGGGTGTAGAAATGAATAGCATGGTTAGGAAAGAGGAAAGAAAGGCTAATAAGCATGTAGCTAGTTACTTAGTTATAGGTGGTATCGTTATTGGATTAATGATGATTTTTGGAATCTTAATGCTCTTGCAGCAAGGGGGAGTATTTGATGTAGGTCCTGCGCTGTTTTACCAGTTCTTAACCATCCATGGTACAGGAATGGTAGGGGCAGCAGCATTAGCGGCAGCGGCCATTATGTATTACTTTTTACGTCAATATGTAGATCTGACTCCTGAAATATTTGTGACGAATTTATGGTTGTTTTTAGTTGGAGTTGTCATGGTCATTATTGGGGTATTTTCATTTGAATATGCAAGTGCTTGGACGTTTCTTTATCCGCTGCCAGCTCTTTCAGCTGGGGCATGGGGGACATTAGGAGCGATTCTGTATCTTGGTGGAATGTTAGTACTAGGAACTGGATTTGTTCTTTTTTATATTGATGCAGGAAGAGCTATTATTAAAAAATACGGAAGCCTTGGTAAAGGGTTAGGATGGGATATTCTTTCTGGGAAGAGGCCAGTGGATAAGGCACCACCAAAAGCTGTTATTGCTAGTACAATGGTTATCATTGTTAATACGACGGCATTGATTGCTGGTACGGTTGTTATCATTATGAATATGATTCATGTTGTTAATCCGGCATTTACGTTTGATCCGTTATTAGCGAAAAATTTAACGTATGCATTTGGACATATCTTTGCAAATGCAATTATTTATATGGGAGTCATTGCTGTCTATGAAATTTTGCCCCGCTATGCGAAACGAAAATGGGGAGTAAGTAAAGCATTTCTTGTTGCTTGGAATATGTCAACGTTCTTTACCCTTTTGATTTATACACACCATTTATTGATGGACCCTTCGATGCCAAAATGGGCATTAATTATGGCGCAGATTTTATCTTATTCCAATGGGTTGCCCGTTCTTGTCATCACAGCGTATGGTGCTTTAATGCTTGTATATAAATCTGGGATTAAATGGGATTTAGCATCTGGATTAGCCTTTTTATCCATGCTTGGTTGGACGTTAGGGGTTGTTCCTGCAATTGTCGATGCCACCATCGTTGTTAACCATGTGATGCATAATACGAAATGGGTGCCGGGACACTTTCACATGTATATGGGATTAGGAGCGGTAGTCATGCTCTTTGCATTTATGTATTTTCTTGCTAAAGAGGATAGTGGCATCAAAGAAAATTGGCTGGATAAATTCGGGTTAACCTGTTATACGATTTCATTTCTTGGAATCAGTGGTTCTTTCTTAGTATCAGGAGCAATAAGTACTCCAAGAAGATGGGCAACCCATATTCCGGATTGGATGGGACCAGCTGTCTTTGGTGGAGTATCCGGGGTTTTAGCCTTGCTAGCTTCAACTATTTTTATCTTCCATTTTACTCGTTATATGGCGTTAAGGAATAAAATGGGAAGCGAATCCTATGAGAAAAAACTGGCGTAATAAAGTTGCTATTTTACTTAGTGTTTTTGCCGGACTTTTATTGCTTTATATTGGAACGGATGGGTTTCGGGCGTTTACTGCAGAAAGTGCTAGGACCTATCAATTGATGAAGGAAAAGCCTGTTTTTCCGGAAGTAACGTTAGAAGACAGTAATAACCGAATTTATCCTTTTTCTGATTTTGAAGGAAAGTACGTTATGCTCACATTTATTTACACAGCTTGTGCGGATGTTTGTCCGAAGCTTGGAATGAACTTGGCAGAGGTCTATGAGCAGGTTCCGAGTGAATTTATTGGCGAGAATATTGTCTTTCTTAGTATTAGTTTTGATCCAAAACGTGATGATCCTGCTACTTTAGATAAGTATCGGACCTATTTTGGAAGTGATGGGGAGACATGGCGGATGGCACGAATTCCTGATCAGACGGAGCTGGATCGTTTACTGGAGGAATTTGGTGTAATTGTTATTCCGGATGACTATGGAAATTTCACGCATAACTCTGCCTTTTATTTAGTTGATAAAAATGGGGTGCTTCAGGAAGTAATGGATTATACAAAGATAGATAAGGCGGCAGATACCGTGATTTCGATGGTAGAAGAGGAAGCGGGGGACTGAAGGACATGGGAAAAACTAGATATGGCATTGTCTTGTTCGTACTTTTGCTCCTTCCTCCAATTCGGCTGGGGATGGAATCGATTATGATTGTTCATATGCTAATCCAGCTTCCATTGCTTATACTTGCAGGGTGGCTGACTGGTGACGTGGTAGTGAGAAAGTTTTATGATGTTTGGGATAGATGGAATGGTAACGGCATCCCTGGAATTATTTTGGTATTCTTTATAACTTTATTTTGGATGTTTCCAAGAACGTTGGATGAGGCCTTAACCTATAACTCTATGGAGTTTTTGAAATTTATAAGTTTGCCATTTGTAGGCCTGCTGCTGCGAGGTAGCTGGGAAAAGCTTCACACCCTTGGAAAGACATTTATTTATTTAAACTATTTATCTATGTTTGGATTATTTGCATGGCTGTATATTGATTCCCCTATTCAAATCTGTAACAACTACTTAGAAACACAGCAAAAAGTGCTTGGATGGGGCATGCTCTTCATCACCGTGCTAATGATTCTCTCAATCATTCACTATGTATTTACCGATCACTCTAAAGAAAACGTAACATAAGGACGGAGTCTACTTTCCACTCAAGTAGACTCCGTCCATTTTTTATTCGACAAAAACCGGGTGGTGCCAGGCACCACCCGGTTTTTCAATCAAATCTAAAGGCAACAAGGGCAAAGGTTTTGGGGTTCGACAAATTCCGGGAGGTGCCAGGCACTGTTCAAGGAATTGTCACAGAAAAGGCTAGGAAAGCAGGTTGAGACAATTGATAAAAGTAAACGCTTACATTATAATAGTAAGTGGGTTAAGAATTACCAAGTATAGAAAAGAGGAGAGCTATGATGTAGGACGAATCGTACTACAAAATAATAATAGCGATTTTTCTAACTATTGTCTTAAAACAAGCGCACCTGTAGTAGTCAACATAGGAACAAACTGCATCGCATCATAATGTGGAGGTGTCAATGGTATGAAGTTTTTTAAAAAGATTAACAGATTTCCTAAAGCTTTAAAATCTACAAAAATAACTAATGGAATGGAACATATACGAGAAATAGAAGATCCACACGCACACTCGCTGCAAACTTATGAATTGTTTCGAATGCCTTCAAGATATAAAGGAAATCGAAATTATAAAATCTCATAATTACAGTAAGAAGAGCCTTGCATTCCCGCAAGGCTTATTTTAATGCCCTTTTATGTTCAGCGTTTTTCGACAAATTTCGGGAGGTGCCAGGCACCGAAAAGCCAAAAAGCTTGCTGGAAGTGATTTCAATCACAGATTAGTTTATGGATATCAATTACAATGTACACAAGTCGAAATTTAAATGGAGGGTTTATAGTGAAATTTACTGTTGAACATACACCAGCAAATATCGTAAAAGTTTTCCCGAAAGCTAGTGATTTATTTAAAGAACATAAAATTGACTTCTGCTGTGGCGGAAATCGTCCTTTAAAAGAGAGTTTTGAAGAAAAAGGACTGGATGAGAATTTTATTCTATCTGAGTTAAATACATCTTTTGAAAAATGGAACAAAGAAGATCATGATGTGGTTGATTGGGATGCTAAGCCACTTGCAGAACTAGTGGATCATATTAGACATAATCATCATGCATATCTGATGGAAGAACTTCCAGCACTCGGCCAATTTGTTACAAAAGTATACAGCCGTCATGGAGCTGCTCACCCAGAACTAAGAGAATTATATCAAATCTATAATGAGTTTCGAGTAGAGATGGAAGAACATACCATTAAAGAAGAGAATGAAGTATTCCCACTAATAAAGCAATATGAGCAAGAGCCAAGCGAAGAATTACTGATTCAGATTCGTTCAGCGAATGGTGACTTAGAAGATGAGCATAGTTCTGTAGGAGATATGCTTAAAAAAATGAGAGAAATTACTGGGGAATTTATTCCACCGGCAAATGCATGCGGTTCATACCAAATAACATATGCCCGTCTTGCAGAATTAGAGGAAGACACATTCCAGCACATTCATTTAGAAAATAACGTTCTATTCGCTAGACTATAAGTCGTTTTAGGGATTTCTGTCCAACTCCCCCTACCAAAAAATAGAAACACGTCATTCTCGAGAGCATTGAATTATATTTAATTTGATGCTCTTTCTTTGTTCACTAAATTAATCCAAACAGTAAAAACAATCCACCATCCGACAAAAATCGGGGAGTGACAGGCACCGTTAATAGTGCTAAAATGATAGAAAATTGTATATATTTGCAGGAATGGGGAGAAAAGGGAATGGGAAGTCTTATGTATAATTCAATCATTGATTCTCACATCCATTTAGATGTATATAAGAAAGTGGATCGTAAAAATATTATTGATGAGATGGAGAAATACCATATTGAACAGCTAATAACAGTATCCATGAATCTTGCGTCTGCGATTATCAATCTATCTTTATCACGGAATAATCCTCGAGTTAATGCGGCTTTTGGTTTTCATCCGGAACAACCGTTACCAAGAGAACAGGAGCTTGATGCACTCTGCCTACTCATTAAAGAATATCATCATGAAATGATTGCAATTGGAGAAGTCGGCTTGCCATATTATAGACAAAGAGAAAACCCAAAACTTGAACTGGAACCATACATAGAGATATTGGAACATTTTATCCTAGAGTCAAAAAGATACGATAAGCCAATCGTGTTGCATGCTATTTATGAACATGCACCAATTGTCTGTGATTTATTGGAAAAACATACCATCGAAAAAGCTCACTTTCATTGGTATAAAGGGGACAAGAGAACTACTGAACGTCTTATCCAAAATGGCTATGATGTTTCCATCACGCCAGATGTACTTTATGATAAAGAAATTCAGCAATTGGTGAAGGATACTCCAATTGATCATATGATGCTCGAGACAGATGGGCCATGGAAATACAAGGGAGCGTTCTTAGATAAAATGACACATCCGAAAATGATTCACTGGTCGATTGCAAAGATTGCCGAAATTAAAAACTTGCACATAGAAGACATCTATGCGCAAATTTATCGAAATACAAAAGAATTTTATTGCTTAGATTAGTTTACACACTTTCTTGCAGAATTCGACAAAAACCGGGAAGTGACAGGCACCTAAAGAATAAGATAGATAAATACGATGCTCATGATTAGGAGTCCGAGTGGGAGGCCGTGTTTGGCCCATTCTTTGCTGGTGATTCCTAGTTTGTTTGCTGAGATGATATTGGGAATATTCCCTGGAATTAACATTCCACCGCTGATTACTAGGCTTAATAGTATAAACCGGATGGTCTCCGTATTCATGGCTGGAGTGATTTCTGCTGCAGCTAATGTTGCATTATCCAACACGGCAGAAACCATATTGATCCAATACAGTAGACCGGTATGTAAACCAAGTAAATATTGATTTACAAGTGTTTCAAAGCTTGCACCAAGCAAAGTCAATCCCATGATAAACAGGTAAATTCCACTGGAGCGGTTCACAATATCAGAAAAACTCTCTGCTTGTTTCTTCTTATGGAGATTCTCTTCTGTCCTTTTTGGTTTTAAAAAGAAGAAAGCAAAGACGCCTATTGCGAGGACTGCAATGATTACTTCTTTACCAACTAACTGAAAGAGATAGAAGAAATCTGCATTCAGCTTATTTGTTGTAATAGTTGCTAACGGTTCCCCAATCGGCGTTAATACAGAACCGAACCCGATAGAAAAACACGATAAAACCACGGCACGAATTTCCGTTTTCCGGTCTATGGGCAGGATACTAATAATCGAAACAAGTACAATCGCAGAAATAATGGCAGTAATCAAACTCGATAATAATCCAATAACTACAATTATGACCACCAGAAAGATATGGATACTCATATACTGACGAACTTTTAACATTCCATGCTCTATCGGTTCTTTTAACCACTTAAATAATAGGCTGGAAATAAACACAGCTAATGTTATATTAAGCGGATCGGTTACAGCCTGTCGGATAAGCTCTCTATTCAATACCCCGCTAATAATCGCAGCTAATACTCCCATAATTGATAAAAAAATTTCTAAGTTTCGTTCAACTGTTTTTAATAAGAATGGTAAACATAATACAAGCAGCAAAATAATGATTAGGCCGGTAGTCAAGGTGGACGACGTCCTTTCTAGAAGTAATCACTTTATTCTCACTCTCTATAATGTATAGTTGTCCACCTCATTTAATATTCCTAGTCTGGTGTAAAGAGAAGAGGAAATGATATCCTATATAGTCCAAAAAAATTATAGCACTTTCAATCATTACTAGAAGAAAATACTTTTCTCGCATTCTTAGTGTATAAGTTATATAATTTTTTTACTGATCACAGAGGGGCGATAATGAAAGAAGTAACCAGTGAAAAAACATACACAAAGTAGGAGGAAGAAGTAATTAAAATGGAAGTAAAGACAAAAGAAGAAGAGCTAGCGAATACAAATGAAACCATTCATGGAGAAGGTCAATTACAGCTCAGCTGGGGAAAGTTAATTTTATTTTTTGTTGCATTCATCGGTTTTAGTGGAATAATTGGAGCAATGATTGGTGTTGTGTTTGGAATGATGGATGTAGCAAGTGGAAGCAATCTAATGGATACGGTATTTGCCAGTCATTATATGTTGCTTTTGGATGCCATTGCTCTAATTTTCGCACTACTGATTTTTAAAAGTGTACGTAACCTATTAAAGGGTTCTTTTTCATTTAAACCATTTCAGCAAGGAAAAACATATCTATACTTATTAGGGGGATTCATTGTCCTCTTTGTCAGTCAATATTTGATTATGAATGTATTTCAATTGGAAGATGGTTCCGATCAAGTGCAAACGTTTGGGATGGATAGTTTGTCGATGGATTGGTTAAATATAATTGTTTTTTACCTTGCTTTTACAGTAGTAACCCCGATTAAAGAAGAAATTATATATAGAGGGGTCATTCATGGTTTTCTAAGCGAGAAAATTCATTTTGGAGTTGGATTGCTCGTATCTTCTATTATCTTTGGGGCTCTTCATACAGGACATGTGCTCTCTGCAACCATTATGGGAGTTGTGTTCGTATTGTTATATCGATTAACGAGGTCGTTAATTGTTCCGATTGTTTTTCATATGTTATGGAATATGTACGCGATCACCGGATTGTTGTTTATGATTAGCACTGGAAGTTAAGGTAAATCCTAATCTGCTTTGGTCATACGATAAGGAGAGCATAAAATGTTCGCGCTCTCCGTATCGTTTATTTTGCTATAAACAATTGTGTCCAATATGGTCCTTGGTTTCCGCTATCTTCCATTCCAACACCAATATGGGTAACGGAATCATTTAAAATATTTTTGCGGTGACCTTCACTATTCATCCAGCCATCCACCACTTCCTGAGCTGTTTGTTGCCCAGCAGCAATGTTTTCAGCAGCAACTGTATAATCAATACCAAATTGCTTCAACATATCAAAAGGTGATCCATAGGTTGGGGAGTTATGACTGAAATAGCCATTATCCGCCATATCAACAGATTTCTTTTGTGCCGCATCATTTAATTCCTGTGACATTTGTAGTTCTGGAAGTCCATTTTTCTTACGTTCCTCGTTCGTTAAACGCACCACTTCTTTCACTATTTCACTTGCATCAGCAGCCTGGTTTCCTTCTTGTGGTGTATTATTGTTTCGTTCGGATTGATTAGTTTCAGGTGAAGTAGGATTTGGCTGTGTAGGAGCTTGTTGTCCTGGATTTAACCTCTCATCGTCTGGAACCGATTGATCATTTGGTACACGATTTGGGTCACCGAAGCGATATTCCTTTCGATAAATTTGGTAATTTCCTCTATCTTCCGTGTTCCCATCGAAAAGTGGAAAATCATTATCGGTTCTTCCATTGTTTTCTTGGTTTTCATTAGGACCAAAACTTACATTTTCAAAATCGTTTGGATTACCAGTATCATTGTTGTTTCTAGCCCCTTCTTCATTGGCGCAGCCCATCAGAATCATTGGAAAAATAAACAGGGCTAAAAGCCATTTTATATGATTTTTCATTATCTAACCCCCTATCTATTTGACCTTATTTTAGGTCGGAGAGGTAAAATTATTCTCCCAATATAAGGGAAGATAGGGAGTGGATAGTTGTAGTATGGGAGAAATGGTTATAAAATAGGAATAGTAGAAGGATTATTAAGAATTTTAGCTATAATAAGTTTACGATGGAGAAGACAGGATTAATATATATAAACCACGTAGCAAAAGACATCTTAGAAAGAGTTTGTCTTTTGCTTTTTTATTTTGGTTAAAAATTGCATAAGAGTGGGGTGGTAACATTATGAAGGAATTTGTGGCATTTTTAGAGGAAACTGGAGATTACAGTTTAGACTTAAAACACCAAGGATCCAAGTATTTTACGGTTACTGCTGTTATTGTTGAAAAAATTAAATTACGTAAACTAAAAGAAAAGCTCTCTACGTTTTCCGATTCACCAAATATGGAAACGATTATACCTGAGATTATCGACAGCGATTTCCATATTTACTCCTTTGTTATTAATAAAAGATTGCTCCGGAAACATAGTGGCCTTGCCTATAAGCAGAGTTTTATTCGCCATTTGAACGGCAAGTTGTATAAGGAATTATATAGAACATATGAAAATCTGGAGATAATCGCTGATTTCACGGAAACCAAAGAATTTTTAGAAGCATTTAAAGTATATATTGAAAAAAACCATATTCCGAATCTTTTCAATCAATCCGAATTTCACTTTTCAAACACAAAGGAGCCAGAACTCCTTCAGTTAGTTAACTTAATCTCAAGAATGGTTTTTACAAGATATGAACAACCTAATAAAAAACAAGTTGCCTTTTCGCTTCTAAAATCGAAACTAATTCGTGTGACAGAATGGCCGGAAAATAGCGTAGGAAATGAAATAACGCTATCAAAGGAAGAAGCGGAAGCGTATGAAGACATAATTATGGAACGTGCGGTACACTTAGCTAGAGATTTTATAGCAAATTATGAAGATGAGAAGGATGCTGTAATAAAAGATCAAGTAAACTTTACCAAATACCTGCTCTTTCATTTATCTCTTCACCCGGAAAGTTACATCGCAACAGATGAAATTATTGAAAACCTTCGTATTTTTAAAGGGGAGAAGGTCAGTAAACATTACCTGAGATCGAATGTTGTTGCACCACTGAGGGCTAAGGGAGTTCTGATTGCGAGTAGTGAGAAGGGCTATAAATTACCAATTTCACAGAAAGACTTGATTGATTTTGTTCATTTCAGCAGTTTAAGAATTCTGCCAATGATTCATCGTCTGCAGAAATGCCGGGATCAAATACTCGTCGCTACGGATAAAGAACTAGATATTATGGACTATCCGGAATATAAAGAACTGAAACAGTACTTAGATAGGATGAGTGGATAATGAGGAAGCAAAGAATCATGAACGAATATAGGAAAATATGTTCTGTTAGCAAGAAGTGAATTGCGATATAATGATACTTGTACAATAAGGCTTTTCGTGGGTGGTGGCTCACTCCCTGACTTTTATAGGGAAGGGGGGTGATGCTTCTGACGGTATTCGAATCACTCGTTCTAATGATTTCATTTGGAACATTGGTAGTGGCGATATTGTCCAATCAAAAAAAATAACCACCCTATAAGCCTGACGAGCGATTAGGGTGATTAGAATCCTTAAACGTGAGTCGCCCCCCAAGGAGGGCTATTGTACATGGCCGTTAGTGTAACCAGCACTAACGGTCTTCTTTTATTTTATGCATGATATCTACTTTTATTATAACGAATAAAGCCCAACTTGAAAACCAAATAATCTAATTCAAATGGAATGACGCCATTCGACAAAATCCGGGGAGTGCCAGGCACCTTAGGGTTTTGGTCTGCCATATTTAACTAATACGTGCCACAGCAGTTTTAATTCTTGAAGGATTTGTTCTACGGTTCCGTGATCTTTCCAAGTATCT
This sequence comes from Oceanobacillus halophilus, assembly GCF_003628505.1. Classification (GTDB taxonomy): domain Bacteria; phylum Bacillota; class Bacilli; order Bacillales; family Amphibacillaceae; genus Oceanobacillus; species Oceanobacillus halophilus. The sequence continues at coordinate 161,098 of NZ_RBZP01000003.1, forward strand.
GGATTTTCCTTTACCTCCCTAACGGCAGCACCAATAATGCTAGCATCAATATAACCATTTGATGCAATTCGCTTTGCTAAGTTTGGCATGGTTGGCCCCCTGAAATTCTTTGGCACTTCATTCACAGGTAGGACAAACCCCATGTGCCAATATAAATCAATGGAATAGGTTGCACAAAGTTCTTCAAGGTTATTTCCAGTTTTAGTTCCTTGAAAGCAGGGATCTGCCACTAGAATTTCTACATCCTCTTTTAGAGAAATATCTCCGTGAATTTGAGCTTCAATATAGTGGTTTAGGTTGCGTGCTGGCTCATTATCGTCCGTTTCGTTAAATACCTCCTGGAGGTTGTACAATAAATGATGGATGAATTTTGTTGGAGTTAAATTTCTTTCTCCTATGGCAAAATCTCTTGTGAATATTTCTGCTAAAAGTCCAGCCATGATAAAGTCAAATTCCTTATAAGTTCCCTTTTCTCTTGTATCCTCATGGGAATCTAAATATGTATAAGTTGCACGGTAGGAAACCTCTGTAGATAAAAGGAAGTAACATGACCCGAAACGTGGAGATGGTCCATCTGGATGCAGCATCAAATTTAGGGCACCGTATTTTGGCCGGTGTTGATTAGTAGTTCCCTCCATCTGGTATGCACCACCGAATATCTTCTCTTCCCAAAGATCCCGTGCACCACCAGAGTATGCTGATACACTTCCGTTAGATATGAGCGTTTCGAACTGACTTTTATACTTTCCTTGTTCAAGTAATGCTTCAGCAACACTTTTCATAGCTGAATCAGGCCTATCTGGATGAAAATGCAGACCAATTTTTGCGTTTTCCTGTAAATTTTTGACTGCTTGATTAAATGTCTTTTCCGAGATATTGGACATTTTTCTGACATGATGGATGATTTGATTAGCTTCTTTTTTTATGTACTCTTGCATAAGAGGTAATGTGTTCCAAAGCTAACTGTTGAGCTCTTGTTAATTTCATAAAAGGATTACTCCTCCCCAAAGAGTTATTACCCAAATTTTAACATATTTCAAAATGGCTTAGCGTTCATATCTAGCTTGATTGGCAGTTTCTTTTGTCCTCCATCAATTAAGCAATAGGCCATTGTTTACAGTTCGGCCAAATAATTCATTAATTGTTTTACAATCTGTCCAATGAATAAGAATATTATAAATTTTATAATAACTAATGAACAAGTTTACACCTACTAGTAAAATTTACATTCTATTTCTTTAACTTACCCCGCTTCACGAAATCCTTATAATATGACGCACATGCAATTAAAAATGATCTATTTATTTTCCAGAAATGAAAAAATGAATAATTCTTTACAGAGAAGGTTTGCTGTAAAGGTAGTGATTTTACTATTAGGTTGAGTAATAGTAACTTTCTCTTTTTTATACATGCTTTAAAGGAGGTTTATCATTGAGCGATTTATTAAAGAATCTTATATCAGGTAAGGTACTTAACGAAAACTTCGAGGAGTCCAAGCCGAGTTTTAATCCTCAAGAAGCATTAGATGAAGCAAATCGGTGTTTATATTGTTATGACGCACCTTGTATTACAGCCTGCCCAACAGGGATTGATATCCCAGGTTTTATTAAAAAGATTGCATCTGGGAATTTGAAGGGGTCAGCTACAACAATCATGGAAGCGAATCCTGTTGGAGCCAGTTGTGCACGCGTTTGCCCAACAGAAGAATTGTGTGAGGGTGCTTGTGTATTAAATCACTCTACCAAACCGATTCCGATTGGTGATTTGCAAAGATTTGCTACGGATTGGGCAATTAAAAATGAAGAAGTATTGTTTGAGGCTGGTAAAAGCAACGGTAAAAAGGTTGCTATTGTCGGAAGTGGACCTGCTGGATTGTCAGCTGCACGCGAGTTAGCACGTCTAGGATATGAAATAACGGTTTTTGAAGCTAAAAGCGAAGCAGGTGGTTTAGATACATTTGGAATTGTTCCTTTCCGTCTGCCGAAAGATATCTCTATATGGGAAGTAGAACAAGTGAAGAATTTGGGAGTGGAAATAAGAACAAATACTGTAATTGGCAAGGATATTTTGGCGGAAGAACTTGCAGAAGAATACGATGCCGTTATTCTTGCTGTGGGAATGTCGAAAGTTCCTGACTTAGGAATGGAAGGCGAGGACCTGGAGGGAATTTATGATGCCATTGACTTGGTAGAAAGGACCAAAAATGGTGAATATATAGAGGAGTTTGCTGGTAAACGGGTAGCTGTCATTGGTGCCGGAAATACTGCCATTGATGGTGCCACAACATCCGTTAGACTTGGTGCTGAAAATGTAAAAATTCTTTACCGGAGAACTGAGGCAGAAATGACTGCTTATGATTTTGAATATGAGTTTGCCAAACAAGATGGCGTAGAATTTAGATGGCTGACCAATCCAAAGCGTCTGATTAGTGACGAAAATGGGCATGTGAAGCAGATGGAATGTGTGCGAATGGAATTACAAGATGCGGGTGATGACGGGAGACCACGCCCTGTAGAGATAAAAGGATCTGAATTCGTGCTGGATGTAGACATTGTAGTAAAAGCCATTGGTCAAACGAGACATAGAGCCATTATTGAAGCTTTTGGTTTGGAACATCATGGTGGAGTTGTGAAAGCAGATCCAAAGACGTTTATAACATCGAACCCAAAAGTGTACGCAGCAGGAGATGTGATATTTGGAAAAGGGGTTGGCGAAGCAATGGTTGTATCCGCGGCACAGCAAGGTAAGGATACAGCATTGGCAATCCACGAACGTCTCAAAGAATCTGTAACAGAGAGTGCATAATCGACTGTTTTATGATTAGGAGGATGTAAATGGCTGATATAAGTATTAATTTTGCTGGAATCAAATCACCAAATCCCTACTGGCTAGCATCTGCGCCCCCAACAAATACAGGTTATCAAGTACAGCGTGCATTTGAAGCGGGTTGGGGTGGGGCTGTATGGAAAACATTAGGAGAGCCGATTTTAAATGTAACCTCTCGCTTTGGTGCAAGTCACTTCAATGGACAACGAGTTGCTGGCTTTAACAATATCGAACTGATATCCGATCGTCCTATTGAGGATAATTTGAAAGAAATCTATGAAACAAAGAAACTTTTTCCCGATCGGGTAATCATTGCATCTTTGATGGTTGAACCTGAACGTGAGAAGTGGCATGAGATTGTAAAAAGGGTCCAGGATGTAGGAGTTGATGGATTCGAGTTAAACCTTGGCTGTCCTCATGGAATGTCTGAAAGAGGGATGGGGGCAGCTGTTGGTCAACATCCTGATTTAGTTGAGATGACTACCATGTATGCGAAAGAAGTGGCTGAAGTTCCAGTTATTACGAAACTTACGCCAAACATTACGGATATAACAGCAACAGCAAAGGCAGCTGCACGAGGTGGAGCAGATGCCATTAGTTTGATAAACACCATTAATAGCTTAATAGGTGTTGATTTAGATACATGGAATACTATCCCGAATGTGAATGGAAAAGGAGCACATGGTGGCTATTGTGGACCTGCTGTGAAGCCAATCGCTTTAAATATGGTTGGTGAATGTGCTAGGAATCCGGAAGTGAATATCCCAATATCAGGAATAGGTGGTATTTCTACATGGAAGGACACCGTTGAGTTTATGCTGATGGGTGCGGGTGGTGTTCAGATTTGTACTGCAGCAATGCACCATGGATTCCGTATTATCGATGATTTAACCGAAGGATTGGAAAATTATTTAGATGAAAAGGGAATTGATTCCCTAAGTGATATTATTGGAAAATCGGTTGAAAAGTACACAGACTGGAGCGAACTGGATTTAAATCATAAATTAGTTGCTCGAATTAATAATGATGTATGCATTAATTGTAATAAATGCCATATTGCCTGTGAAGATACATCTCATCAGTGTATCGATATGTTAAAAGATGGAAATGGAAATGACATCTTGCGAGTAAGAGAAGATGATTGTGTTGGGTGTAATCTATGCTCCATCGTCTGTCCAGTTGATGGTGCTATCGATATGGTTGATCTGACTCCAACTGAACCGCCAATGTCCTGGAATGACCGTCAGGCTGCTATTCAGATGTTGGAAAGGCGCTAATTACTTGGGTGAAAATCAATAATACAGCATTATGATAGGAGGAATCATGGATGAAAAAAATAATAAAAAACGGAACGATAGTGACAGCAGCAGATACGTATCAGGCGGATGTTTTAATTGAGAATGAAAAAGTAAAAGCAATTGGCAATGACTTAAGTGATGTATATGCAGAGGTTATTGATGCATCAGGCCTCTACGTATTTCCTGGAGGCATTGACCCACATACCCATATGGAGATGCCTTTTGGTGGGACGGTAACAAAAGATGATTTTGAAAGTGGAACCATTGCTGCTGCGCATGGAGGGACGACTACAATTATTGACTTTTGTCTAACGGAAAAAGGCAAGACATTAAAGAGTGCATTGGAAAAGTGGCATGCCAAATCAGAAGGACGAGCGGTGATTGATTATGGGTTCCATTTACAAATCGTGGAAGCAAACGAGACTGTGTTGCAGGAAATCCCATCCATTATAGAAGAAGAAGGCGTTACTTCCTTTAAGGTGTTTATGGCTTATAAAAATGTTTTGCAAGCAGATGATGAAACGCTGTTTCAAACACTCATTACTGCAAAAGATCATGGAGGCTTGGTCATGGTCCATGCCGAGAATGGGGATGTGATTGAATACTTGACCCAGGAAGCGTTAAAAGCAGGAAATACAGAACCAATCTATCATGCTTTAACACGTCCGCCAGAACTAGAAGGAGAGGCGACAGGGCGAGCAGCTAAGTTAACAGCATTAGCTAATTCCCAGTTATATGTTGTGCATGTCACGTGTAAAGAAGCGGTAGAGCAAATTGCCGAAGCACGCAGTAAAGGGTTCTCTGTTTATGGAGAAACTTGTCCACAATATTTGGTACTTGATCAAACATATATGGAAAAGCCTAATTTCGAAGGGGCTAAATATGTTTGGTCCCCACCGTTACGAGATAAATCCAATCAGGAAGTACTTTGGAATGCGCTGAAAAGTGGAGAATTACAAACAATTGGTTCTGATCATTGTTCCTTTGATTTTGATGGTCAGAAAGATTTAGGAAAAGATGACTTTACGAAGATTCCTAATGGTGGACCGTTTGTTGAAGACCGCTTCAGTGTTCTATTTTCGGAAGGGGTGAAAAAAGGGCGTATATCTCTGAATCAATTTGTAGACATGGTTTCGACGCAAACTGCGAAATTATTTGGTTTATTCCCACAAAAAGGAACCATTGCTCCGGGGACAGATGCGGACATCGTCTTATTTGATCCAAACGTAGAACGGACGATATCAGCTAATACGCACCATATGGCTGTCGACTACAACGCGCTCGAAGGAATGAAAATCACTGGTCAACCAGTAACGGTTTTATCCCGTGGAGAGTATGTGATCAAAGATAAAGAATTGGTTGCAAAACCTGGAACTGGGAAATTCCTAAAAAGAGAGAAGTTCAACACGGTTACACAAGAAGACCAAAAGGTAGAAAGTATATAAACAATCGATCTTAATCCGTAGCTGCTTGATGAATTCTAGAAATTAAGCAGCTATTCGGATTTTATATAAAACAGGGATGGTCTATCTCTTTAAAAAATTTATAGGAAGAAGGTCGATAATATTGCAGGAGAAGGGGAAAAGCAGTTCTTATTTGAAGTCTCCAGATTTAATGCCAGTAAAGCATAATGAGCGAAAGATTGGAGTAATGGGTTTCTTTGCTATGTGGGTTGGGATGGCAATTCTTCTTGCAACCTTTGATATTGGGGCATCAGGGATCCAGAACATCTCATTGCTATGGGTTGTTATCGCGACATTAGTAGGTTGTCTATTGATAGGTGGGATTATCTCGATTATAGGAGATATCGGTGTGGAACACGGCATTTCCTTTCCCGTCTATATGAGAGCACCGTTTGGAACAGTGGGAACCCATATTCCTTCTGTTACGAGGGCTGTTACGGCATCCTTCTGGTTTGGGCTTAATACGTATTTTGGTTCAACGGCTATTAATGCCATTCTGAACATCATGTTTCCAGGTTTTGACAATTGGCTGTTATGTTACGTCGTGTTTGCGCTTTTTCAATTAATTAATACAGCTTCTGGAATTAAATGGATAGAACGATTCGCTGATCTTGCTGCACCTATTATTGTCGTCATTTCTTTAATTATGTATAGCACGCTAACTGCGGAAGTTAAAGCACAAGGGGAAGAAGTGTGGGCTTGGGTGGCAAGTCCGGTTACTGGAAGTGCTGCAGTTACAGCTTTCATGGTAGTTATTTTTGCAAACATGGGATTTTGGGCGACGTTAGGATGTGACATTCCGACAATCTCCCGACATTTCAAAGCACCGAAGTATGAGAGAAATTGGTTTAAACGAAATAAAACAACCGTAGTAGGCAGTTTGATTGCCATGCCATTGACCGAAGCATTTATGATCATGATTGGAGCAGCCGCATTTATGGTTGCAGGAACCTCTAACCCGGTTACTGCGCTACAAGAAACGGCCTCAGGTTGGATGCTTGCTACTTTATTATTCATGATTGTATTGACACAGTGGTCTACGAATACTGCTGCTAATGTATTGCCAGCTGCAGCTGTTTTCTCCAATGTTCTTGGACCGAAAGTATCTCATGGAGTTGCCGTATTTGTTGCTGGTATTGTTGGAACCATCATCCAGCCGTGGAGTGTCTTTGAAATACTCACACAAGTTCTCCTAATTATTGGTGCTGTCTTATCCGCAGTAAGTGGAATCTTGTTTGCGGATTATTATTTGTTAAGAAAACGAAGAATAAATGTTCCAGATTTATATAGAAATAGTGGGCAATATCGATTTAATGGTGGAATCAATATGGTTGGATTTATTTCATGGGCAATCGGTGGTGTTATTGCGACATTCTTTATGACTTACTCCTTTATCGTTGGCTTTGTCATTGCAGCAGTTCTTTACTATGTATTGACGAAATATTGGTACATTAAAAAATTCCCACAAGCAGAAATTATCGATCCGGATGATGATAAATATCTTGGCATTACGGTAGGCCGGGATTGGGTTATTGATGAGGAACTGGAAAAAGATGAAGTGGTAGCTAAATAAGTTAGGAGGTATCTCATTGTCAAGTTACCAAGATTTTTTAAGAGAAAAGCAACGGATTGATGAGTATGTGAAAAATGGATATAAAATTACCGCAGTTGTAGGTACGTTGGATGGAGATAGCGTGGAGCTGGAAAAAGAGAATACAGGAGAAAAGCAGTCCATCCTGCTCAGAAATGCGGACGCTAGAAAATATATCACAACATTGTTGATCAAGCGCCAACTTCAAAAACAATAAACATTGCAGGGAGGAGATACGATGGAAAAACAAAAGCTATTAATAAATGGGGAAAGACTCAAACAAACAGTGGAAGAGTTTGCAGATTTCGGAAGAACAGAAAATAATGGTGTCACCCGTCTTGCATTATCTGAAGTCGATATAAAAGTGAGAGATCATTTCAAATCTGTGTGTGAAGAACTGGGAATGACGGTAAAATGGGATGACATGGGGAGTATGTATGCAACCTTAGAGGGAATAGATAATGACAAGCCGCCAGTGGTTGTTGGCTCGCATCTAGACTCCGTCGAAAAAGGTGGTAGATTTGATGGGGTATTAGGTGTTTTAACAGGTCTAGAGATTGTAAGAACCCTGGTCGAGAATAATATTAAGCCACAGGTTCCTGTAGTGGTGGCTAATATTACAAATGAAGAAGGGGCAAGATTTGAACCTTCTATGATGGCTTCTGGTGTGATGTCTGGACGATTTGATAAAGGTGCCATGCTGAAGTCCACCGATAAGCATGGTGTGACATTTGAAGAAGCATTAAAGGTTAGTGGATATGAGGGAAGTAAAGAAAATCGTTTAAAAGAAGCAGAAGCTTTTCTGGAATTGCATGTGGAACAAGGTCCTGTGCTAGAGAATGGGTCTATCGATATCGGGGTAGTCGAATGTGTGGTAGGTATGTGCTGCTATGAGATAGAAGTAATTGGAGATTCCGATCATGCAGGAACCACTCCAATGCCAATGCGAAAGGATGCCTTATTTGCAGCGAATAACTTAATTAATGAAATACGTGAAAAGATGAGTAAATTGGATAGTGACCTTGTTTATACGATTGGTCGAATGAATGTAAGTCCGAATATTCATACTGTTATTCCGAATAAAGTTGTTTTTACTATTGAGGCACGTCACAAAGAAGCGGCTACTATCAGTCAAGTGGAAGACATTATTCAAGGGCTTAGTGAATCAGTTGGAAAAGAGAAATGTGAGGTTACTGCAACTAAGTTATGGGACCGTGACACCGTATGGTTTAGTGATAAACTAGTAAACTCTTTGGAAGAATCCTGTAAGTCATTGAATTACTCTTATAAGCGTATGCCTAGTGGTGCTGGTCATGATGCACAATTTATTGCAACGTATCTACCTGCTGCTATGATTTTTGTTCCAAGTGTGAATGGAAAGAGTCATGCGGAAGATGAGTTAACCTCCTGGGAGGATTGTGAAAAAGGCGTAAATGTTGTTTTGCAGACGGTTTTGGATATGACTACTAGTTAAGTAGTAGTGGTTGTTTCACGTTATTTCGGAGTTGATAGAAACTCTTGATTTATTTAATTCAGAATAGCTAGCTCTCGATTACACTTATGAATGTATTCTGCTGTCATTCGATACAGCAGAATACTACGCTTTCCACGGGCACGGCCTCAGCCTCCCCGCGGAAAGCGTAGTGTATTTCCGTAGCGGAGACAGAGCATTATTCTGAATGAAAGATATCCGCACTCTATACAAACAATTAAAAGCAACAACCTTTTTGTGGGATGGTAAACAGCGTTCCTAATCTATTAGTAGAGACAATTGCATGATGAATTTTTGTTAACTAATTGGATAGAATTCATACCTGCACTTCTTATCCCAACTGCTTCGTATTAGTGTATTCTTCCTTTTTCGATGTATATTGTAAAAGATAATATGCACTCAATGCCAGTTCTATTGCCTGTCGATTGATTGGTTCCATTAGATTTGTCCTTAATAACTCTTCTATTTTCTGCAGACGATGATACAAGGTCTGTCGAACGATAAATAATTGATTGGCTGTTTCCTTTTTGGAACCCATACATTTTAAATAGACAGATAGTGTCAACAGCAATTCGCTTTTCATCTCTCGATCGTACCTTAAAATAGGCCCTATATAATCTTGAATAAATTCATGTAATTTATCGTTATCGTACATTTCTAATAACAACCGATAGACACCAATTTTTTCATAAAAATATGTCTCTATTAAATTAGCTTTCTGAATGAGTATGACATCTTTGGCTTCTTTATAGCTGATAGGAGAAAATGCGTAATCATGATGGACATTGCTGATTCCGAATGTACATTTCTTCCCATTGAAAATGTTTATTTGCTGAATGTTTTTCAGTTCAAGGAGAATATCGCTGAATGACTTTGTATCTTTTTGAGCATCCTTTTGCATGTAAAAAGCAGCAATAATGGCAATTTCATTACGACCTACCGATACAGCCGGAACAAATCCGTTTTTGCGGAATAAGGATCGAATAATTATAGCTTGCTGTAATTTTACTTCTTCCCAATCGTCCTCTTTCGTACTTACATGATGGGAGTTCATATTAATTAGGAATAATCGATAGTATAAGTTTTTTGCTGGAGAGGGTAATATCTTCTGGACCTCTGTTGCATCCACATTTTTCCCTTTTACCATACTTCTGACAATCTCTTCCTCTTGGTTTTGCTTTCTTTCTTCTATTGTTTTATTTCGTAGCATAATTTGCGCAATGGCCAATGCCGCACGATCTACTACGGAAAAGGAAAACTCATCTAATGATTCAGACTTCATTTGCAAACATAGATATCCCCAGGTATGTCCAAGACCTCTAATTGGAAAAATCGTGTAGTGATCCTTGTCCGATACATAGCTTTTATAGGGACTTGGTTTTATGGTTTTTTTGATTAGTGTATGAATGGATTGTGTTTGGCTTTTAATCTTTGGAGGGTAGTAATGGGCTTTTGTATCATCAGAAACGAATAGGACAGGTGCATGAAAGTGTGTGTGTAATTCTTTTAAGATCTTTAATATGCCATTTGGCAATAAAGAAAGTTCGTTAATTTTTTCTGAAAATGTGTAGAGTTGGTTCAGCATTTGATGATGATGATTAACAATTACTGTGTGGAGGTCTTGCGTGATGTCTACGAATTTGACAATTTCGTTGAAGGTAATTAGTGGCAAGTTATGATCATTTCCATATTGAATGATTTCAGGTGCAATCTTTTTAACATGGGTTCCTAACTCAATGACGACACCAGCTACATTCTTTTTTACCAATTTGTCTAAGTGCGTAATTCCCTCTGGGGCATCAAAGGCAATTCCAGAACCTGTCGTGAGGATTAACTCCCCGCCATTAATAAATGACTCAATATCACCCGATTCTAATATATGTGTCCATTTAATTTCACGGTTTAATCCGCCTTTTCCAGACACGACGACCGCATTTTTAAATAAATCCCTGGAAAGAATATCTTTTACTCGAATACTCCATTTCTCCATCTATTTACCACCCTTCATATCGTAAAAGTAAAGCAGTAATTATTTGACACTATGTAAAATGATTCCATACGAAAAACATTATACAATAAATTATGTAATATACTAAAAATTATGTCAAATATAAATAGAACAAAAGTAACTGTGGTTTTGAAACTGGACATTTTGTTAATGCTTAAAGTCTGGAAAGGAGAAGGTATGGATGGAATCTGTTAAGAAAAAGCAATCTTTAGTAGAAAGGGATCGTCAGAATGTTTGGCATCATATTTCCCCTTATAGTGAAAAGAATCCGCCAATGATTGTGGAAGAGGGGATAGGTTCTTGGATAACGGACCATCAAGGAAATCGTTATTTGGATGGGATGTCAGGACTTTATTGTGTCAATGTAGGGTATGGCCGTGAAGAATTGGCACAGGCGGCTTATGAACAATTGAAGAAGATGGCTTACGTACCCATGACACAAAGTCATGAACCCGCCATTGAATTGGCAGAGAAAGTAAATGAATTGCTCGGTGGAGATTATGTGATTTTTTATTCCAATAGTGGATCCGACGCTAATGAAGTGGCATTTAAGATGGCCAGGCAGTATCATCAGCAAAATGGTGAGACAACTCGACATAAAGTCATTTCACGCTATCGTGCTTATCATGGGAGTTCTATGGGGGCATTATCTGCTACGGGTCAGGCTTTAAGAAAATATAAATACGAACCACTTTCAGCTGGATTTTTGCATGTTGCCCCACCTGATAACTATCGCAAACCTGAAGGAATGTCGATAGAAGAATATAATATACAGCGAGCAAGGGATATGGAAGAGACAATCATCTGGGAACAAGAAGAAACCATTGCAGCAGTCATCATGGAACCACTCATCACAGGAGGTGGCGTATTAATTCCTCATCCTGTTTATGTGGAAAAGGTACAGGAAATCTGTAAACGTCATGGTGTTCTGTTGATCATCGATGAAGTTATTTGCGGCTTTGGCCGAACAGGGAAAGCTTTTGGTCATCAGCACTACCAGGTAAAACCAGATTTGGTCACCATGGCTAAAGGTTTGACAAGTGCTTATCTGCCGTTATCTATTACAGCAGTTCGAAAAGATATTTATGATGCTTTTAAAGACAGTGAGGAAAATAGTCATTTTCGCCATGTAAATACATTTGGCGGCAATCCAGCCTCTTGTGCATTAGCATTGAAAAACATTGAGATTTTGGAAAAAGAAAATCTATTTGATCGCTCAGCTGAGGTCGGTGATCGCTTATTAAATGAACTGGCTGAATTACAGAATCTTGATTTTGTTGGGGATGTACGTGGATTAGGGATGATTGTAGGAATTGAAATCGTGGAAGATAAACAGACGAAGAAACCTGCATCAAAAGAGCGAGTAGGTAAGTTGATAGCAGCGTGTAAAAATAATGGATTAATCATTGGAAAAAATGGAGATACCGTAGCAGGCTATAATAATATTTTGGCACTTAGCCCTCCGTTATCCAGTACGGATGATGATATCGATTTTATTATTGCCGTATTGAAGAAAGTATTCAATGAAAACAAATAGATAAATATTTTATAGGAAACATAGGGAGGAGGATTATTCATGAGGATAGGGATACCAAAAGAAATCAAGAATAATGAAAACCGTGTAGCCATTGCGCCAGCAGGTGTGGATGCACTTGTTGGGGCAGGGCATGAGGTTGTGATTGAAAGAGGAGCGGGTTTAGGGTCAGGATTTACAGATGAGGTCTACCAAAACTCAGGTGCCCGTTTGGTTACTTCCAGGGAGGAAGTATGGAATCAAGATATGGTAATGAAAGTTAAAGAGCCTTTACCAGAAGAGTATATGTATTTTCGTGACGGGCTCATTTTGTTCACATTTTTGCATCTAGCTGCAGAGTCTGAATTAACAAAAGCATTAGTAGATGCGAAGGTGACAAGTATTGCTTACGAAACAATTCAGGAAAAGGATGGATTACTCCCGCTTCTGTCTCCAATGAGTGAAGTTGCAGGAAGGATTGCTACCCAAATAGGGGCCCGTTTTTTAGAAAAAACAAGTGGTGGAAAAGGAATCTTATTAAGTGGAATTCCAGGTGTCAATCGAGGCAAGGTCACGATAATTGGTGGAGGCGTAGTAGGAACGAATGCAGCTAAGATTGCTCTTGGCTTAGGCGCGGATGTAACGATTATTGATTTGAGTGCCAACCGTTTACGGGAATTGGATCAATTATTTGGGAATCAACTGCAAACCATGATGTCCAATCCATTTAATATTGCTGAGTCGGTTAGCGAAGCAGATCTTGTGATAGGCGCAGTGCTGATACCTGGAACAAGGGCACCGAAACTAGTAACAGAATCCATGGTTAAAGCAATGAAACCTAAGTCCGTCATTGTGGATGTTGCGATTGATCAAGGTGGAATCTTTGAAACGAGTGACCGGATTACGACCCATGATAATCCAACCTATGAAAAACATGGAGTTATTCATTATGCAGTAGCCAATATGCCTGGCGCAGTACCGAAAACCGCATCCCTTGGCCTGACGAATGTAACCTTGCCGTATGCTTTGAAAATAGCAAATAAAGGAATTAAGAAGGCCAGTGTAGAAGAAGCTATATATAAAGGAATCAACACAATGGAAGGATACGTTACTTATAAAGCTGTAGCAGATGCTCACGGCCTAGAGTACAGTAAAGCTAGTAACCTATTAAATATGAAACAGAAAGTATATTGATAGGAAAATGCAAAAGGATAGGGAGGATTTTGAATTGACACAAACAACCGTAAAAGAATTGAAAAACTATGTAGGCGGAAAATGGATCGAAGCAAAGACAGATAAAACGGAACCTGTTTATAATCCAGCGACTGGTGAAGTGATTGCAAACGTGCCGATCTCCACTCAAGAGGATGTGGAGTATGCGATACAGGTGGCCGAGGAAGCTTTTGAGTCTTGGAAAGAAGTAGCTGTACCAAGAAGAGCTCGAATTTTATTTAAATATCAGCAATTACTAGTTGACAATTGGGAAGAACTTGCAAAGCTAATTACAATTGAAAATGGAAAAAATTATACAGAGGCCTATGGGGAAGTACAGCGAGGAATCGAAAATGTAGAGTTTGCTGCGGGTGCACCATCGTTAATGATGGGAGAACAACTTCCGTCGATCGCAACAGACCTGGAGTCTGGTGTGTATCGTTATCCAATAGGTGTTATTGGTGGAATTACGCCATTTAATTTCCCGATGATGGTGCCATGCTGGATGTTTCCGATGGCAATTGTAACCGGGAACACGTTTGTTATGAAGCCGTCTGAACGGACTCCTCTTTTAGCTAATCGTTTAGCAGAGTTATTAGAGGAAGCGGGACTTCCTGCCGGTGTATTTAACATTGTCCACGGGGCACATGATGTTGTGAATGGCCTATTAGATCATAAGAAAGTAGCGGCCATCTCCTTTGTTGGATCACAGCCTGTGGCAGAATATGTTTATAAACGTGGTACAGATAATCTGAAACGCGTGCAAGCTCTAGCAGGAGCGAAAAACCATTCCATCGTATTAAGTGATGCAAATTTGGATAATGCAACGACGCAAATTATGAATGCTGCCTTTGGTTCTGCGGGAGAACGGTGTATGGCGGCATCTGTAGTAGCGGTAGAAGCATCCGTTGCGGATGAATTCATTTCCCTGCTTACGCAAAAAGCGAACGAAATTGAAATTGGTAATGGTTTAGATGAAGGTATTTTCTTAGGTCCAGTTATACGGGAGCAACATAAAGAACGAACTCTTAAATATATTGAAACTGGCGAAAAGCAAGGAGCAAAACTGGTTCGGGACGGAAGAAAAGATGAAGCAGTGAAACAAGAGGGTTATTTCGTGGGACCGACCATTTTTGATAACGTTACATCGGAAATGAAGATCTGGCAGGATGAAATTTTTGCACCGGTACTTTCGATTGCTCGTGTGGAAAATTTAGAAGATGCCATTGATTTAACGAACCAATCCCGTTTCGCCAATGGAGCTTGTATATTCACAAAAGATGGTGGAAGTGTTCGCAAATTTAGAGAAACCATCGATGCAGGCATGCTTGGGGTCAATATCGGTGTTCCTGCACCAATGGCATTTTTCCCGTTCTCTGGATGGAAAGATTCCTTCTATGGCGATTTGCATGCAAATGGGAAAGATGGATTGCAGTTTTACACGAGGAAGAAAGTCATTACGACGAAGTGGGTTTAATATAAGTATTCATAAAAAAATCAAACACCTCAGATGAAGCGGCAGGTGTTTGATTTTTTCCTTTTTCTATAAGGATGTGGATTTTACGTGATTTTTAAACTTTCGATGTAAGGCGCGTGTTATCAATAGGCATCTAAAAGAAATTGCTCTTTAGGAATAGGTTTACTTTTTCCAAATCAAAAGTACGGTCCCCTTGCATTTCATACCAATTTTTCATATGTTCGTGTTCAGGGTCATGTTTATCTTCCAGAACTTCCAACAAATAAGCATATCCACCTTCTCCCCCTACATCTTCAGGTGGCGTATCTCCTTCACCTTCCAGACAAACAGGGAACATATTGTCATAGTTCTCGATCATATCTTCTACTAGGATACGATGCTCCCAGTTGTCACCTGGATCGTAAATATACATAAATGACTGATGTTGTGGAATATATGCTGACAGGCTAGTGTCTGCAGAAATCCTTGCCGGTTGTTCTGGAATATGGAATTGGTGTAAATGAATATCCTCCCATTTAAAAGATATTTGAATGGCTTGGTGCAATTGTTCCCATGTGTAGTTTAAAGGGACAACCAGACGGCGCCAAATATCTGATTGGCCTACGTCTAAAGTAATTTTCATTTGTACCGCTTTTGTCTGCACAACTGCTTTTCCTGAAAAAGCAGTTAAATCATGGAACAATTCACGGTTAGGGTCGATATAATGATTCTTCCCATGCCCCACTAAAAAACGGCTTGCATGCATATTTAGTACTGGTTGGGCAATAGAATTCCTATCGAGATAATCATCCAAAAAGTAGATAGTCTCACACGATTTATTTAAGCGGGAAACCGTTGTTCGATCTTTTGTTTTGGTAAAAGAAATGGCAGGTGAGTGCTCGATAAACTGTTCGATAACATCTTCTTGAAATCCCTCTTTACGAAAGGTGATTCGAATGGATTCCCTAATTAATTCATCGAGATTTTTAAGATGTTTCTTAGTTAACCCGTATAAAACAATCGTATAGCGATTTTTATCATTTACGAGTACTAACGCCTTTTTCCGTTCCAGCGTTAATAAATTGGCATGCCAGGAGAAAAGTGGGTTATTATCTATTGGGGGTTCCGGTTTTATTTTTAAAAAGTCGAGTACTTTTTTGGTAGCTTGTATAAGCATATAGAAATAGCTCCTTATAAAATATAGTTTCTCAAATAATAACATCTCTTGGACAGACTGAAAAGGAATGCCATTCGTTCCGGTATAGGTTTAGATGTACTTTATTTCGGAAGTTATAGGACATGGTGGCTGCACGCATAATGAAATAGTGCCTTTTTCGATATGGTCATAAGAAAAGATAGTTAAATCAAAAAAATACTAGTAAGATAGACATTAAAATAGGGGGATAGAACAAATGACATTCTATGAGGAATTACTAACCGGCTATAATATCGATTTAAATCATTCTGGTGTAAGTGGAGAAAGGATAGCAAAGAGACTCGATGAAATATCCAGAATTGGGGCGGAAGAAAATAATGGCGTAACCCGCATTGGCTATTCACGCGAAGAAAAAAGAGCAAAGGAATTAGTTGCTGGCTGGATGAAAGAAGTGGGATTAGAAGTATCGATGGACGGTGCTGGAAATGTTTTTGGTAGATTAGAAGGTGAAAATAAAGGTCCTGCCATCCTGTCAGGCTCTCATTTGGATAGTGTACCAAAAGGCGGCAATTTTGATGGTCCATTAGGAGTTCTAGCTGCACTTGAAGTAGTGGAAGCTTGGAGACAAACAGGTTACACACCACCGTTTCCTTTTGAAGTAGTGATTTTTTCAGATGAAGAAGGATCCAGGTTTAATGCTGGAATGACTGGTAGTGAATCTTTTATGGGAAAAATGAAGAGTGAGGATTTAGATAATCTAATCGACCAAGAAGGCAATACGTTTGATGAAGTGATTAAAATCTATGATAGCAGTCGAGAAAAGTTTTTGAATCCATCCAGTAAAGAAAAGGATATCCAATTGTTTGTGGAAGTGCATATTGAACAAGGAAAGGTGTTGGAAAAACACAATCAGCCAGTAGGAATTGTGAGTGGTATCGCAGGACCAGCTTGGTTAGAAGTTACCTTTGAAGGGCAGGCAGGGCATGCTGGGAATACGTCAATGGAGAATCGAAAAGATCCAGTCATTGCTGCCGGGATTTTTGTCAGTGAAATCGAGGCTTTGCCAAGAAAAGTAAGTGAGATGGCAGTTGCTACCGTAGGAAAATTAAAAGTTTTGCCAAATGGCGTAAATGTTATCGCACAAGAAGTCAATCTTATGGTAGATATACGAGATATCCGTGAAGAAACAAGAGACAGATTAATAGAATTAATTTATCAAAAGGCTGAAGAAGTGGCAGATAAAAGAGGTATAGAGGTAACATGGAATCTCAACACTAAAATCCGCCCGCTCCCAATTGAAAAGAATTTGCAGGAGAAGTTAGCAAATGTTATGGATGAAATGAATATCGAACCAATTTATATCCCTAGTGGAGCAGGCCATGATTCGATGATTGTCGGCGAGGAGATACCGGTAGCAATGCTATTTGCCAGAAGCAGAGATGGGATTAGTCATAACCCAAAAGAATGGACGTCATTGGATGATTGTGTCTTGTCTGTACATGTGTTGAAGAAGTTTGTGGAAAAAGAGATGATAGAGAAGGCAGATTAAAACGAAACGGCCTCACTTCATACATGGAAGTGAGGCACCTTTACTAGGTAGAAGTTTCCTTTTTTAACTTTATTGAACTCGAGCAACCCTGGTCATTACAGCTACCGCTTGCTCGATAGCTTCTTTCGTAATATCCAAATGAGTAACAAAACGAATGGTATGAGTACCAAACCTGCTTGCAAGTACGCCTTGTTTCTGTAATGCATCAAGAAACTCATCTGAAGTATATCCAGTTTCTTGCACATTTGCTAATACGATATTGGTTTCAACGGTATTTTCAAGTTTAAGCCCAGATATGTTAGCTATTCCTTCAGCCAGAGTTTGAGCGTTCTTATGGTCCTCTACTAAGCGATCCGCGTTTTCCTTTAATGCGACAAGGCCAGGGGCAGCGATTATTCCTGCTTGTCTCATTCCTCCACCTAAACGTTTTCTCCATTTTCTTGCTTTTGCGATGAATTCTTCGGTTCCAGCGATGATAGAACCGACTGGGGCACCTAACCCTTTGGATAAGCAGAATTGAACGGTATCTACATTTTTGGCGTATTCTTTTATGGAAATACCTGAAGCTGCGGATGCATTGAATAGTCTAGCCCCATCTAAATGGACTGCTACTTGATTTTCTTGAGCAATTTGGTAGATTTCCTGCATATTTTCCAAAGGCAAAATGGCACCACCAGCTAGGTTATGCGTGTTTTCCAAACAAATTAAGGACGTTTCAGGAAAGTGGATATCGTCAGCACGAATGGCGTTCCGAACGTCTTCCGTATTCATTGCGCCTCGAGTTCCTTGAAGTGGACGGGGCTGAACGCCTGATAAAGCTGAAATTGCTGCACCCTCAAATAGGTATATATGTGAATTCGCTTCCAGGATGACCTCCTCTCCTGGTTTACAATGTGTCAATGCAGCAATTTGATTCCCTTGTGTTCCGCTTGTAACAAATAATGCTTTTTCTTTTCCTAGCATCTCTGCAGCGGTATCTTCTAACAAGTTAACTGTCGGGTCCTCTCCATAAACATCATCGCCGACTTCTGCACTATAAGCCATTTTTCTCATGTTATCCGTTGGTTTGGTGACAGTATCACTTCGCAAATCTATCATAATTAATCCTTCGTTTGATGAAAAAGTATTATAGAATAAATGTAAACCTATTTCTAGTTGAATACAATATAAAATGAAGTTCTATTTTGATGAATATAAAAAATAAATTCAAGAATTGTGCTAAAAAGACTACTATATAGTTAAGTGGGATATTCTTAGAGGGAGTTGATTAATGATGGGTGTTAAGGTTAAACTAGATGATATTATAGAGGGAATGGAATTTCAATCTGATGAAAGTTTAAGATTACTTAACATAAAAACGGGTAAAGTTATATTTATTGACCGTTATTTTCTGACACAAGCTGAAGATGGGGAGCCCTTTGACCATATGAATGACTGGATGCAAGAACAAATGGAAATAGCCTACGATGTCGCTAAGTATGTTGAAAATTATAGAGAACTGCCTACTTCTTTTGAAATCAATGAATATGAAATAATGGAAGACTTTTGCTATGAAGTAAAAAGCAATGGTAAGAGAGACCGATTGCTCCGTGCAATTAATGGTAGAGGTGCATTTAGAAGGTTTAAGAATACGGCTATTAAACTTGAGTTAATTGAAGACTGGTATGATTACCGTGATGAAAGGTATAAACAAATTGCGATTGCATATTGCAAGGGCTTAGGACTAAATTATGTAGAATAAGACGGAAGAGCTATCCAAAATGGGTAGCTCTTTTATAATGGACTATTTAAGTATTTATCCTATCAAAGGCTCCAAACTAAAATAATCCAGTGCCTCGTTAACATCGAGGATATTCGTTATTTTATTTTCTAAGCAATACTGGATGACTAAATCTCTCGTATCGTTATTTGTAAGCGAAAAACCAGCAGCATGCAGTAGCTTATCGGCATCCTCTCTATCCAGTTCTAAAGCAAATGCAAGAGCAATGAGTGTGTTTTTCTTGGGAAGGTAACCTTTATTGCTACGGATTTTCGAAAAATGCCTACGGTCGATTCCAGCTCGCTTATAAACATCTGGATCACGTAGGCCGGACTTATCAATATAACGAAATAATACTTGCTGAAAAGTTGGTTCTCTTTTGCTTTCTATGTAATCCTCTAATTCTACCTCTTTCGTTAAGTAATCTGCGTCGAATGCCTCATGAAGCGAATATAGGACTTCCTCCTGATGTTGATGAAGCTGTATATAATCTTCTATTTCTTTAAAAATTTTTTGATCAAGCATGCATCATACCTCCAAGAAAATGTCGCTTAACAGGCGACCAAATCGTGAAACTATTACATTAAGATTATAGCATAACGAAGGGTATAGGAGGTTGATTCACATGAACAGCGAGGTGACTGAAATCATTTTTTTACTTGACCGTAGTGGTTCCATGTCAGGACTGGAAGAGGACACGATTGATGGATTTAATTCTATGATAAAGAGTCAATCGGAAAGGTTTGGTGATACGCTACTCACCACTATCCTTTTTGATGATCAGTATGAGGTGTTATGGAATGGTGTAGATGCCAGTTCTGCTGTACTTACGGAAAAAGAATACTATGTTAGAGGTACAACTGCCTTATTGGATGCTGTTGGGAAAACGATTTTGGATGTTGGATACAGATTGTCCAAAACCACGGGAAGTCAAAAAACAGACAAGGTCATCTTCGTTATCACAACTGATGGGATGGAAAATGCAAGCCATGAGTTTACGTATGAAAAGGTGAAAAATCTCATCAACCACCAGCAGGATAAATATAATTGGGAATTTATCTTTATGGGAGCAAACATAGATGCTGCTCAAGAGGCAAACTGTATAGGAATAGATACGGATAGTGCTTATAGTTTTGAAGCATCAACAAAAGGCGTGGAAAAAATGTATGACTTGGTGAATGAAGCCATCACCCTTCGAAGAGATTAGGGACACATCTAATAATTTAGAGGAGAGATTTAAATTGAGTAAAGAAAAAGTGAAAAAACCATTTTATAAGAAGGTTTGGGTATGGATTGTAGCAATTATTATTGTTTTTGCTATAGCTAGCGGTGGCAATGCAGATACAGAAACTACAAGCGATAGTGAAGAAACAGGATTAGAGAGTAAGGAAGAAGCTGAAGAAACCAAAGACGATAAAGATGAGGCATCAGGAGAAGTCACAACTGCTAAAATGGGGGAAGCAACAACAATTGGAGATGTCACGTTCACGGTAAACGATGTAGAGGAAACCAATGAAATAGACAGTGGAAATGAGTTCATTGAAAATGCAACAACCGATGGGAAATTTGCTGTCTTAGATGTAACGGTTCAAAACGATAAGAATGAATCCATCACTATTGATTCCAGCTATTTCAAAATCATCACTGGAGATGGTGTAGAATATGATCCGAATACAGATAGAGAAGTGATGATGGCAATGGGGGAAGAATTGGATGACTTCTTCCTGGAACAAATAAATCCTGGACTCTCAAAAACTGGGAAAGTTGTGTTTGAAGTTGGAGGAGATGTTGATCTTACTAATGCGGTCTTAAAGGCTCAAACGGGGTTTTGGGGGACAGAGTCTATTGAGATAGCTTTGGGTGAATAGAGTTTGATAGTTTAAAAGAAGCTAAGGAAGGACGATTAGCATTACAAGCTGTCGTCCTTATCTTTTTTAGATTAATCTGATTCACTTATTTTAGATTCTTTTTTCTTCATCTCTGCAATAATATCATCATCCTCTGCGTTATCCCTTGTCACTTTCTGGGTGAGAATTGCACCTACTGCGACTAATAACATGACAGCCACGTAATATCCTTTTTCGTGTAATTCCATATCTGCATTGTAAAGACCAATTAAAAATAAGCCGACACCTGCTGCTAAGGTGAAATAGGCTAAAAAGGTAAATGCAGAAGTGTTTCTTCGCCTGTACCTGTTCATCCTTATAACCTCCTTGTTTCTTTTCTCTGATAAATATACTTAGCTAATTGACTAAAAAGAACCGATTTTGTGTCATTCGAAGGTTGGATATAGTTAGATGTAGATAAATAAATATTGTATTGTAATCAAAAGAATAAAATAATACCCACATTTCACAATTTAACAACATCTATTAATCACCCTAACTATGCTTTCAATGATTGTAGTTTTGTATTATAGTAGGTTCTGCTGTGAGGTTTTATATATATTACATACTTACATAGAAGAAAGGTTGGGATGAATAATGAAGAAAGGTTTATTGATATTGCTTATGGGAGCGCTATTGATTTTCACAACTGCTTGTGGAACTAGTGTAGAGGAAGAAGCTACGGACTCAGAAAATACAGGGGAAGAAACAAATGCAAGTACAGAAACAGAAGAGGCGAACGAAGCGGAAGTCGCAATTGCAGTAGTAGAAGATAGCTTGAAATATGCACAAGAAGAGGATTTGGACGGATATTTGAATACGTTTGTTACCGATGTTCAAGATGATAAACGTACAGTAATGGAAGAGACTTTTGCTAACTTTGATCTTGAATATGAAATTATTACTACCGATGTTGTCATTGAAAGTACGGCAACCATGGTTTTAGATTTTAATCTAAAAACAGTAGCTACAGATGTAACAGAAGGACAAGAATTTGTTGATAACATTGCAACAGTACAATATAACATGAACAAAGAAGACGGTGAATGGAAGATTTATTCAACAGAGATTGTTGAAGAGGCTCCGATTGAGGAGTAGGGATTTTGGAAAGCTATCCGGTTGGGTGGCTTTTTTAATATCTTTATAACTTCACTGCAACAGGACTTACCCCTTATTTCTAGCATAACGGCCAACTTCCTTAATCTGAGAAAGTTGGCCTTTTCATAAAGTAATCCTATTATTTGGGTATTCTAATTTATTATTTAAACAATACTCTTATTAGCCTTAGGCAACAACTCTGGTGGCAGTTCCTCTTTTAACCTCCATATAAAACTAATAGGCCTTTCACCAGAATGACTTACATAGTCACAAGTCCCTAAAAAAGTAAATGATGCTGTATATCCATTTTCCTTTTTATATTCTCTAACACACATGGCTATCTTATGATCTAGTGACTTATGATTGATATATCTTTGTGCCGTTTTACTCGTCTCCCGTAAAGTACTCTGTGTCTGCCAATGAAATAGTTTTTCATTTATTGCATAATCTTCGTATAATGTTGAAGGTGAGAAATCTTTCTCCGACTTGTTAAGCGTAGTGAAGAATATATCTAATTTTTTATCCTTAAAATGTTTAACTCCCTCTCTAAATGCAGGGCATTTCTCTTCATTAAAGTATCCTAGTGCAGCCATAATTTGTTCTTTAGAATAGGTAGAGTGAACGGTTAATGGTGTGACAAAGTCAAAATCATTATCTATTTCCAATGTTTTAATTGATTGATAATTAAACTCTAATATTTGGAGGATTTCCATTCGTATTTGGTCGTTTTCCAAAATCTTCTCCAAACCGGTTTTAATTGTAGAAAATCCTTCTTTTACTGGCTCTTTTTGATAGAAAGTATAATACAGCATGTTCACCATTAATTTTTCTTCTTCATTACTCGAATAAATTTGTCCATTTGATCGAACATATTTAATAAAGAAATCCAGAAGTTTCCTTAAATTCAATGGGAAAAGTTTGTGCAACCTTTTAACTATTTTCTCTTCACTTACGTAAAAGAAGTTTTCTGCTAAACCAGCTTCAACCAACATGCGTTGAAAGGAACGATTACCATTCTTCCCATAAAAATCATATAATGATAAATTATAATGTCTTAAAAATGTAGATAATTTAAGTTCCAATCCGGTATCTTGATTAAAAGTTCTCATCTTGTTTATCAAATTTTGTTTTGTATTGGTTGACGCTTTAATATTTCTAAGAACATATTCTTTTGCTTGCGTCTCTAATAAGATAAAACTACCTCTCGGCAAGTTTGAGAAACCATTATCTACATAATATTGTATGGAGTGCTTGGTCTTTCCTATAAGTGTGCGAAATTTCTCCTCAAAATTATAATTTTTATGTGCTTGACCAATAAAGTCTAAAACGGTTAGACACTCTTTTCCTTCCGCTAGTCTCAATCCTCTCCCTAATTGTTGGAGAAATACGGTTAAACTTTCTGTAGGACGCAGGAATAAGATAGTATTTACATCTGGAATATCAACACCCTCATTGTAAAGATCAGCTACAAATATAAATTTTAGTTCTCCTGTTGTTAATTGATGTTGCGAATTTTTTCGTATTTCTTTTTCTGAACTTCCATGTAATGCTACAGAAGGAATATTATTCTCGTTGAAAACTTTAGCCATATAGTTTGCATGTTCAACGCCTGCGCAGAAACCAAGTCCTTTGATTTCATCTATGTCGGTTACATATTTATATAAACTGTTTATAATTTGGTTACTGCGTATCTTGTTATTCGTATATACATTTTCTAATTCCTTTAAATCATATCCTTTTCTGCTCCATTTAAGTGTAGATAAATCAACTGTATCGCTTACACCAAAATACTGGAATGGACTTAATAATTTTCGGTCAATTGCTTCGGTTAACCTCATTTCTGAAGCAATTTTTCCATCAAAATACCTTGTTATATCCTGTCCATCCATCCTTTCAGGAGTTGCAGTTAAGCCTAATAGGATTTTCGGTTCAAAATGACTTAATAACGTTTGATATGATTTTGCTGCAGCATGATGAAATTCGTCTACAATAATAAAATCATAATAATCCTTAGTGAATTTCTCATGTAACTTCATACTATTAAAGGATTGGATACTAACAAATAAGTGATCAAGTGTTGCTGGAGTATTTCCTCCGACCAACAGGTCACCAAAATTAAAATCTTTTAGTATGGCCCTAAACGTATCTCTGCTTTGCTTTAATATTTCCTCTCGGTGTGCAACAAAAAGTAGTTTAGCGCTATCTCTACTTTTTTTCATAAACGTCTTATAATCAAAAGCTGAGATTACAGTTTTTCCAACGCCGGTTGCAGCAACAAGAAGATTCTTTGTTCTTCCAAAGACTTCTCTCTCTACCTGTAAATTCTCTAACATTTCCTTCTGATAATAATACGGCTGTATGTCTAAAGTAAACTGTACGTCGTTTTCTTCCAATTGTTTTTTCTTGCTTAATGCTAGTTTTAATTGGCTTTTACTTGATTCCTCTTCTCCATTAAATTCTTTAAACTCTCCATCATTCCAGTAACTCTCAAAGGTTGCTTCAAATTTTTTTATGATATCGAAGGAATCTTTTTCCGTTACTTTCATATTCCATTCTAATCCAGAAGTTAAAGCTGGATTTGATAGATTAGATGATCCTATGTATGCTGTTGTAAATCCAGTTTCTCTTTTAAACATATATGCTTTTGCATGAAGACGAGTACGATCAACATCATATGATATTTTTATTTCTGTATTTTTCAATTTGCTAAGTTCAATAACAGCTTTGTAATCTGTTGCTTCCATATAGGATGTAGTTATTACCCTTAATTTTCCACCGTTTTCAGTAAAACTTTTTAATTCATCAATAATACAGCGAATACCACTCCATTTTACAAAAGAAACTAGGAAATCAAGCTTATCTGAGGACAATATTTCCTTTTTAAGTTCACTAAGCATATCAGGTTCGTATCTTGAGCCAGTAAACAAAGTGCTTTCTGATATGGAAGTCACAGGGCGAATCGGCTTTTGTTTTCTAATTCCCCTAACTGAATTAATTTTCGAATAAATAGAATGGAGGACTTCTCCTTTTTCATCAATCTGTAATCGCTTAAATTCATCTTCATCAAGCTGGTAGCTTAAAGTGGTTATTAATTCATTGCAAGCTTCAATCTGTTTAATCAATGCTTCTTTGTCATCAGATTCTTTGTCTCTTACATATTGGAGAGCTTTTCTTGTTACGTTCGAAATATAAGAGGATAGATATTTTCGGGCCTCTTCAACATCTAATGATTCCTTTTCCAACTGAAACTCATTAGCATCTATTAACTCTAGCTCTTTCTTCATTTTCTTGTTGATAATCTCTTCATAAATCCCTTTTTTCATTAATGTCACCGCCTTGTTAGGTTTGCATGACTCTTATACTATTTCAAGTCCCTATTAGTTTTGTAATTGTCGGAATGTCGGCAGGAGCCCAATCTAGCGATAAAATTTCCTCACGTTCTAGCCATTTTATTTGAATATGTTCAGTTAACTCTGGTTTTCCCGCTATAAGTTTACAATAATAAGTGGATAAATGAACCATACCAAATTCATACTCATGTACTGTATGTTCGACTCTTTCTCCAACTTCTACCTTACATTTCATTTCTTCTTCTATTTCTCGTGTTAGTGCTTCTTGTGGATCCTCCCCTTGTTCAATTTTTCCACCTGGAAATTCCCACTTATATGGCAATGTTTTATCAGGCCCGCGTTGTGCACATAATATTTTATTTTTCTCAATAATTACTGCTCCCACTACATTAATGTCTTTTTTCATTGTCTCCTCCAAATTATTAAGATTTGTTTAATTTATCTATTATTATAGCTTAATCTATAAGCATACATAACCTATTCTGAAAAAATAGATAATCAAAAGGGCTATTTTATTATGATGTTAGTAAAAGGAAATTATTTCTATAAACATTTTAACAGGGCAGCATGCTTAATTATGATAAAATAAACCCCTACATAATTTTTAGGAGAATCCAACATGCAATCACAACCCTATTTCTACCAATTTCTAAAACCCATATCAAAAGAACTAGCTCTATTAGCCAGAGAATTAGAGTTTAGTATTTACACGAGTCCACGTACTATGCTCACGCATGCGCGTGTTTTTATAGAGAACATCTTACAGCACGTGATTTTTCTGGAAAAACTATCAATTGATGACCGTGCGAAATTAAAAATGCAAATTGATTTATTGGATAAGAATGAATTGCTGGATTCAGAGATTCTGGATTCCCTTCATTTTGTCCGTCAGTTAGGAAATCAAGCTGCACATGATACTAGAGTTTTCCGGTATTCGGAAGCATTATTATCTTGGGAAGCTGTCTACAAAATTGTGAAATGGTATGTAGAAGTTTACGGACCAGTGGAGTTAAAGGTGCCGGAGTATCAAGACCCTAGACATCAGGAGTCTGTGTCCTATGATATTACGGAGGTACAGGAACGATTGAGATTACTAGAGGAATTGCTTATTACCTCGATAAAAGGTCAGCCAGTAGAAGCAGAAACAGCAGCAACGACAGAAGCAGCAGAATCTCTGACTGAAGAACCCGTGCAACCGGGATTTACATCCATCCGGAAGTTAACATATAAAGGCGATACATTGGATGTTCCACATTTTCTTAGAGATGCTTTCTTGTTACCACAGCGATTTGGTAAATCAGAAACTTTCTTAATCCGACTTGGAGCTAATCAACAAGCACGGATTATGAGTGAATTGCCTAATAACCTGGAAAACTTGCATAAACATGTTAAGCGATATAACGAAAAGAATGATGAAAACCTGTTTAACGAACTAAGAGTGTTTATCGAGGAAGAAAAGGCACGTAGAAAAATAGTTCTCGATCGACCAGGTGAGTTATTTTTATTCTATAAATCGAATTATATTATTGTAACCGAAGAACTTTCCAACGTCGTGATAACATCAGAGATATTTTCAGGAATTCCTAGTCTGATACGGCAATTGAAAGCAGACCAAATAGAAACAGTCGGACAATTACCGAAAGAATTGGTAATTATCGCAAAATATGAAAACGTCGGTGTTGGAACTGTTGAGAAGTTGTTTGATCAATTGAAGAGGATGCAAGGGGAAGTATAATAAGTTACCACTTCCCTTTCTTTGTATCTGGAACATATGTAAAAAAGATTCATTAGGTCGGAGTAATTATGCTAATATTGATTTAAGTAAAGTAATTTAATGGAGGTGTAGTTGTTGGATTATAACCAGAGGGATCATTATTATATAGCCCACAACGCTGAAGAACTGCTTTGTGCGTTAATAACTAAAGAAGATTATATTATCATTCATGAAAATTTCAAAAAAGAATTCGAGGAAAACACGCAACTGCCAGTTACAGAAACAGAAGAAATGGCATTTCAACTAGGATCTCGTGGGTGGGCAGGGATTTTGGGAGAACTATTCTTTCATATTATTAATTTTTTCAGCAAAGGAACGAAACAACAGAAGAAAATTGACAGCAGGATCCGCAAATACAATCTTAAACAAGTAAATGATAAAGAAATTCTATTGTATTTACGTCAGTTGAATTATTAAAATAGGAAGTGTAAAAAGGGATGAAAAGTATCTCTATTTTTCTTTTTATATAAATGGGATAGGTATCATTAATGCTAAATCTGTATCATCTCCAAAACATAAGCAGGCAAGGGGATCCGTGCCAATTCCAGGACCAGTTCCGGGACTAATTCCAGGACCAGTTCCGGGACTAATTCCAGGACCAGTTCCGGGACTAATTCCAGGACCGGTTCCGGGACTAATTCCAGGACCAGTTCCGGGACTAATTCCAGGACCAGTTCCGGGACTAATTCTAGGACCAGTTCCGGGACTAATTCTAGGACCAGTTCCGGGACTAATTCTAGGACCAGTCCCAGGACTAATTCCAGGACCAATTCTTTTTTACCTGTGTTTGTATATTATATATAATTACTTAAAAGAAGAAGAAGAAGAAGAAGAAGAAGAAGAGGAGGAGGGCCAGCAAAAATTTTAAAAATAATCCCACCTTACTTGGATTGTTTTCGAATGTATGAGTGAGGGAGGAAAATAAGGCTAGAAGATGAAAATCGTTGAATAACTGAAAAAATTGTTACACACTTTCAGGAACGCTTGTTCGTTTGTTTTGTTTCTGATATACTGAAAACAGTAGAAACTCATCTCCGTAAGTCCTCATATTCTAAAGGGATGTGTGTAAACATGCTATTAAGCCAACTACAGAATTATACCTCAAATACAACTTCATTTTTCATCACAAGAGAAGAACCCACAGATTATTCGGATCAAAACATGGAGCAAGATAATAATAGGAGAACAAAGCTGCTGAAGCGAATTCCACTGGAACGTTTGATGGATTTAAAAGTGGATTATGCTTTTAAGCAATTGTTTGGAAATGAAAAGAATAAAGAAATAACCGTTGTGTTTTTAAATGCTATTTTACAAAGAACAGGAAGAGACAGGATAAAAGATATTTCCTTTCAAAATGTAGAATCTGGAGGGGAATATGCGGATGATAAACAATCTAGGTTAGATTTGTTAGTTGTTACGAATGCAGATGAATGGATTAATGTGGAGATTCAGTTTACTAATCAGTATGACATGGTTAAACGATCTATTTATTATTGGTCTGGAGTATATCGACAGCCACTACAAAAGTCCATGTCATATAAAGAATTAAGGCCAGTTATCGCGATAAACATTCTAAACTTTAACCTGTTTCAGGAAACGAAAAAATTTCACACGACATACCATTTGTATGAAGATGAAGAAAATTTCCGCCTAACAAATGTAATGGAATTTCACTTCATAGAAATGGAAAAGCTAATAAAGGATTGGAAAGAAGATCGATTAGATCCATGGAATAACGTACTAGCCAGGTGGTTATTAATGCTTGGGATGGTTGATCATAGAAACCGGAAAATCTATCATGATATTTATAAGGAATTGGAGGAGATTTCCATGAAGGATAAATCCTTGAAAGATGCTTTTCAAAATTGGGAAGAACTAAGTATGACGCAAGAACAATATTTAGCATATGAATCTCGTTTGAAACGTGTGATGGATGAAGAAGCTGCAAAGCGTGAAGCCGAACTCCGTGCACAGGAAGCGGAAAAGGAAGGTAAAGAAAAGGGCATGAAAGAAGGCATGAAAGAAGGCATGAAACAAGGCATGAAACAAGGCATGAAAGAAGGGGAAAAGGAAGCAAAAGAGGAAATCGCCCGAAAGTTATTAACCAATGGAATGAATGTTGAATTTGTTATAGAGGTCACAGGTCTGACGAAAGAGAGGGTTTTGGAGATTCAGAGTGAATTGTAAAAAGTTTCAACACTATCATCCCTGCTGATATCATCGTTTACTCAACATATAGTAAACTTGATTCCCTCGTAGGAAGTTTAACTATCGTTTTTAACGGATAGTGAATAAGTAGAAAGCTAATAGTTTCTACGAAGGGAGTAGTTTTTGTATGAGAAATATCAAGAAAGAAATGAAAAAGTTAGCGAGTGTGTACGTGGAAAAGCCTCATCGTGTGTTTAGTATGTATTTGAATACCGATCCATCTGATCCAGACCAACAAGGTAGAGAGTGGAAAATTCACTTAAAAAATGGATTAAATAGTTTTGAAAATTACTTGAAGGAAGATGGAAATAGAGAAGAAAAACGTAATTTTAAAATGGTTAGAGAGATGGTAGAAAATTATATACGTGAACATGAACTTAATCTATCGAAGAGTATTGTAATTTTTGCCACTGCAGATCAGAAAGTATGGTTTGCTGAGCGATTTCAAATGCCTGTAGTAACTGAGTTTTCCTGGGAAGAAACAGCAAAGATAGACCAATTGAAAAAGATGTATCACCAGTTTCCTAAAACAGGTATTATTCTGACACAAAAAGAATCTATTAAAGTGATGGATGCAGAACTTGGAACATTAAAAGATACGAATGTATTTGAACTGGATCTTGATACGGAAGACTGGAAGGAACATACGGGCCCAAGTCATAACCAGTTATCAATGGGTTCGGGGGGAAGAAGTACGAAACAAGATGAGTTTCAGGAAAGGTTTGAAGCGAATCGTTATCGCTGGTATAAGCGTGTAGCGCCTAAACTGGATAAACTGGCGAAGGACAAGCAATGGGAGAGTATTTATCTTGTTGGCGATAAGCAGGAGGCTGAAGACCTCAAGAGTCATATGAATAAAGTTATCACTGATATAATCAATAAAAACATGCTGGATCATGAAGAAAAGCAAGTGATAGATACGGTGATGGCGTGATATTGTGGGTTTAATGATTTCATAAATGTGGGGTTTGAAAAAGAGAGCAGGGTGAGTTTACATCCCTGCTCTAACTTAATTTCCTTATTTAGCTATCATATCATATACCTGATTAACATCCTTATCGCCTCGGCCAGAAAGGTTCACGATAATAATGTCATCTTTGTGTAGCTCTTTAGCAAGTTTTACTGCATGTGCAACAGCATGGGAGCTTTCTAATGCTGGAATAATACCTTCCACTTTGGATAGTTCTTGGAATGCTTCCAATGCTTCTTCTCCAGTTGCTGTCACATATTCACCTCTGCCAGTAGAATGAAGGTAGCTGTGCTCTGGACCAACTCCTTGGTAATCCAGACCTGCAGCAATAGAATTCGTAGGTTTTGGTTCGCCGTTTTCATCAAACAATGTAAGTGATTTATAGCCGTGGAAAACCGCAGGAACACCTTCCGAAATGGACGGTGCTTCAGCAGGTTCAACCCCAATTAATCGAACTTCTTCATCCTCTAGGTAATTGGCAAAAGCTCCGATAGCATTGCTTCCACCGCCTGCACAGGCAACGATAGCTGTTGGTAATTTTCCTTCTTTCTCTAGTATCTGTCTTTTTGATTCTTCACTGATAACGGATTGAAAATGTTTGACCATTTCAGGATATGGGTATGGTCCAACAGCGGAACCAATTAAATAAAACGTATCCTCATGGTTTTTGACCAGGTCTTCAAATGCTTCGTCCACAGCTTCTTTCAAGCGGCCTCGACCTTTATCCACAGCAACCACTTCTGCTCCTAGTAACTGCATACGAAATACATTCAAAGCTTGCCTTTCCGTATCTAATTTACCCATATAAATGGTGTAAGGTAAGCCAACCATCGCGCTTGCCGTGGCAGTAGCAACCCCATGCTGACCTGCGCCTGTTTCCGCGATAATTCGTTTCGCACCGATTCGTTTTGCAAGAAGAATTTGTCCAAGGGCATTATTAATCTTGTGTGCTCCTGTGTGGTTTAAATCTTCTCGTTTCAAGTAAATTTTCGCTCCGCCTATTTTATCAGTAAGGTTTTTTGCGAAAGTGAGGGGATTTTCCCGACCTACATATTCTTTTAAGTAATAACGATATTCTTTCAAAAATGCAGGGTCATCTTTAAAATTATGAAACTGTTCTCCGATGTTATCTAAAATTCCCTTTAGATCATCCGGAACAAAACTCCCTCCAAACTCTCCAAAATACCCTTTCTCAGCTACACTCTCTCTGCTACTCATACTAACCTCAGCTCCTAAACTAGTAATTACTTACATGTACATATTATAAAGGAAAAAAAAGAAAAATTTAATAAGTTTTGTGAATTTAGTAAAGGAAATCTTGAGCCTACCTGTTGGTGCCTGTCACTTCCCGGAATATGGCGGATTTTGTCGAAGTTGTTTTTTATGAGCTACGGGCTACGGAAAGTAATTTAAAAGGAACACCAAGAATGTCAGTGGTGTTCCTTTGTTGAAAATATTTATTGTGTGTAGTGCCCCAATGGAAATCATACCTAGTCATTATTTTTTCAAAAAGTTCTCTGTATAAAATGGTTGTGCATCTTCATTAAACGCTACTCCAACAGCAAGACCATCAAATTCATTCTTTAAAATGTTTTCCCGATGACCGAGGGAATTCATTAGTCCTTCGTGTGCAAAAATACTGCTCGGCTGACCAGCAGCAAGGTTTTCTCCTGCCATTCGGAAGACAATGTCATCTTCTTCCATTCGGTCAAAGGGGGATTGGCCTTCGAGATTGGTGTGGCCAAAGTAATTATTGTCTGCCATGTCTGCACTATGGTCACGAGCTGTTTCTCGCAGTCCTTCCTCCCAAGATAAGACGGAGAGACCGTGATGGACCCTTGCTGCATTTGTAAGATCGAATAACTGATATTCAAACCCCTCTTTTAAATCTCCTTTTGGATCTGCAAAGTATTTATCCTTTTGCTTTTCCAATTCCCCACTAATGATTTGTACAGCTGTAATTGTACTGTTTTCGTGCTTATCATAAAAGATCGTCACATAATTATTATCAATGAGAAACATATTATATTCATCTGTGTCCTGAATCTGGTAGTTTACAAACCCTTTTCGTATTGCTTTTAGAGGCTCATCAAACGTGGATAAAACGGTATCTCTGGTATCATTTTCAAAAATAATACCATCTGTAGACGAGAGCAAATCTTGATTAGTGTATAACCCAACAACCTGATCATGCTCATCGTATGCTGCCATAAAGAAGTTTTGATAATTTTCATGATAAGAAACCCAATCAACTCCGTATTCATTTAAAGTTGATCGCTTCGGTTCACCTGCTTGTTCTTCAACATTAGAACGGTTATCACCAATTTCGATATTATGAATGGAAAAAGATTGATCAGATGGAGCCTTTAGTTGTGGTTTCTCCGTTGCTGGCTCATTTGAATCTTCGTTTTCAGACCTTTCAGATTGAAAGTCTCTTAACTTACCCATCAATAATTGAAAATCTTGTTTTAATGTATCTACTGCCGCTATTACTTGCGGATTTTCTTTTATTTCATTCACATCTGTTCGCATTTCTTGGAAAACACCCTGAACACCAGTCTGTTCAAAAGTATCTCCGTAAAAATGCCAAAGTGCAAAAGCAATAAGTAATAAAACCAGCATATTCCTTATCTTTCGCATCATCTCACACCCTGTCGATTATCTATCTCATCATTGTAGCAAGTATTCCCAAGATGAACAAATCTGATAAGCATCAACAGGAACACAAACTAATCACCAAACAATTCGACAAAGACCAACAAATTCCGGGTGGTGACAGGCACCAGTCAAGAATTTCCTATTAAAGAACTTGCTCTACATAAGGTGTCTGGCGTTCGACAAACTTCGGGAAGTAACAGGCACCTAATTTCGTTGTCTAGACAACTCGGTTATATAATCAAAAAAGGCATCTCGTTTTACTTCGTACACGAGT
This sequence comes from Oceanobacillus halophilus, assembly GCF_003628505.1. Lineage (GTDB taxonomy): Bacteria > Bacillota > Bacilli > Bacillales > Amphibacillaceae > Oceanobacillus > Oceanobacillus halophilus. Next base: position 194,639 of record NZ_RBZP01000003.1, read on the forward strand.
TGAACAGGGCGTCCGTCTTCAGAAAGCTCGGTCTTTCCTTGACTTGGTCCGTGGGTATGGACCGTGCTTTTCACTTCTTTATTCATGACTAAGTCTTGATTTCCGATTGTAGCGGTTGTTAGTACGTCCCAGAGAAAGTAGGTGGAATTTGTTTGAAAATGTACGAGTGGAGGTACCATTGCATAGCATTGGCCGAGAAAATCTGTTCCGAGATCCGTTCTTTCTGCTGCCCATCTATTTCGAACATCCATGGTTAATGGCACCATATTGGTACTTTCCAATGCTACAAGATCGATAGGAATGCTACTATCCCATACCGTTTTAACAGCATCTGGGTCCCAAAAAGCATTCCATTCTGCTGTACCATCATGTTCGGGTTCTTCTACGTTACCTGTTTCTAGGAAGGTCCCACCCATCCAGGTTAATTTTTCGATGTTTTCCTCTATATCCGGTGCTTCTTCCAGTGCACGAGCCAAATCAGTCAATGGACCAATAAAGACCAATGTAACCTTTTCCGCACTATTCCTTATCGTTTGAATCAGGTGTTGGTGAGCAGGTAATTGGGATTCTTTTGTTTTGATTGGGAGGTGTTCATTTAAAATTGGTAAGGCATCAACAAAGAAAGCATGCATACGCCAATCTTTAGGAAATGGATTTTTTCCACGAGAGTTGGAACTAGCCACTTCCAGTTGATTTCCAAATCCAAAACGATCTATAATTTTTCGGCTAGCTGATACTGCAGGCTCTAAATAACAATCAGCAGGAATGACACCTACACCGATTAACTCAGTATCTTTCATTTGTAAAAGCAGAAATAAGGAAACGAGATCATCCACTCCACCATCGTGATTTAAGTATACTTTTTTTGTCATTATGAGATTCTCCTTTAGTTTGTAGGTACTGAATTTTATGATAAAGAACGGATGATAGCAGGTCAAGGAAGAGGAGGGACGGTTCGACAAAATACGGGGAGTGACAGGCACCTCCCAGAAAAAAACGAATGCCTCATACCACTATTATCAAAGAGTCTGAGGTTCGACAAATTTCGGGGAGTGACAGGCACCTAATTTGTCTGGTGTGTGTGTCTTGACATTAGCTTTTCTACCAGTTAGTATTCATGTTATGACTTGTTGGTCATGATTGTTGACTGTTTGGTATGAGGGAGAGAATAAATGGGTAAAAGAATGGAATTAAAGGGAAGAGCAATTCAATTATTCTCCGAGAAGGGATTTCATCAAACATCGGTACAGGAGATTGCTGATGCTGTTGGGATTTCAAAAGGGGCATTTTATAAATACTTTGCATCAAAAGAAAACTTGCTTATCGAGATTTTAAAACAACACTATGAAAATATGATTAAGCAGGCAAATGCCATGAGCAATTTAGATGGGGTAACAAAAAAAGAAGTATTTATTAAGAAATTAAGCATGGAATTGGAACAGTGGATCAATAATCGAGACTTTTTTAATGTGTTGTTTAAGGATTTCCCTCCGAATAAGAACAAGGAAATATCTCGTATTATGCGCCAATTAAGATTATCCATGTTAGAAATACATAAGGATACTTTACTGGATACGTATGGAGAGGATATTAAACCTTTTTTAACAGATATCGTGATTATGCTAGAGGGAATTACAAAAGAATACCTTGTCACGATTATTCTTAAGAATAAACAGAAAGAAATGGATGTCAATAAATTGGCAACACTGATTGTTTCCAGTTTTGATGCGATCGTTCATTCACTGCCTCAAATGGAACCAGTTTTTTCAGATGCTAGTATTCCATCTACTAATCTTAAAGAAAGATTGCTCAATTGTCTAAGAATCATAGAAGAAAAAATAACAAAAGAAAACGTGGAAAAAGACAAGAGGTTAGACACGCTGCAGTTGCTGGAAGAAGAATTGCTGAAAGAAGAGCCAAAGACATTTTTAATCGAAGCACTTATAAACTATTTGAAACAAGAAAAAATGATAGAGGAAGAAGTGCTTATGCTCGAGCGTCTTTATACGCAATTTACTAGGAAGAAGTAGGTTTAAATTTATCACAATCTACTATGTTGAAAGAAGGTTGATCAATTATATGAGTGAGCATACAGCGGAACAAAAACCGGCCTATAATAAATGGGTAATTATGATTGTGTTATTATCCGGGGCCTTTGTAGCGATTCTAAATCAAACGCTTTTAGCTACAGCTTTACCGCATATTATGGCAGATTTGAAATTAGAATATAACGTTGCTCAATGGGTGCAATCCATTTTTATGTTGATAAATGGGATTATGATACCTATAACAGCTTTTCTGATTGGCCGATTTACAACGAGAAAACTATTTCTTACAGCATTGGGACTTTTTGCAGTTGGTACGCTAGTTTGTACATTTTCTCTGAACTTTACTTTCTTAATGCTTGGGAGAATTTTGCAAGCGGCTGGTGCAGGGATTATCATGCCGCTCATGCAAACAATCCTTTTCCTTATTTTCCCTGTAGAAAAACGGGGGACGGCAATGGGAATGTTTGGGCTGATTATTGCCTTTGCACCGGCGATTGGTCCAACTCTATCCGGTTATATGGTGGAAAACTATCCATGGAGAAGCTTATTTTACATTATTTTACCGATTGTCATAATAGATATAGTGGTTGCTTACTTTGTCCTTAAAAATGTGACGAAACAAACCTTCCCGAAACTGGATATGCTGTCGATTGTATTATCTACGTTAGGGTTCGGGGGATTACTATTTGGCTTTAGTATTGCTGGTGGGGAACAAGGGTGGTCCAATCCACAAGTGATCATTTCAATGGTAGTAGGGACCATCACTCTGACTTGGTTTATATTCCGACAGTTAAAACTCGAGGAACCTATCTTAGAATTTAGGATTTTTAAATATAAAATTTTCACCTTGTCTACCATTCTTGGGATGCTGATTTTTATTTCTATGATAGGATCGATGGTTATCCTGCCATTGCTGATGCAAGATATGTTGGGATTCACCGCATTGGAATCGGGATTAGCATTGTTGCCAGGAGCGATTACAATGGGACTGATGAATCCCATTACTGGCAGGTTATTTGACAAGTTTGGTGCTAGATGGCTATCTATTATCGGCCTTACTATCCTAGTTATTACCACATTCATGTTTGCGGTTCTTACACCAGATACCACTTTCGCATATATAGCCTCGTTGAATGCAGTTAGAATGCTGGGCATAGCGATGGTAATGATGCCAGTGACAACTGCTGGACTGAACCAGCTACCAATTGAAGTTATCTCGCATGGATCTGCGATGAACAATACCATGCGCCAAGTTTCTGGGGCGATGGGAACGGCCTTGATGGTTACGGTCATGTCGAATAGCACGATTCCTTCTGAAGGAGTACAAGGCATGGTCCATGGTGTGAACGTTGCTTTTATTATGTCTGGAATCTTTGCCCTTATCGGTCTTGTACTATCCTTTTTCATTAAAAACTCACGACCAGATTCCTTGGGGCCAACTGAACCAAAAATGGGCAACAGACCGATGAATCAACGAGCAAAAGCTTGACGCAGAGATAATGGATTACTTTTAGTAAAATGATTCAAACGGAAATGATAAAAAGGTCCTCCAATACAATTCTTTGGAGGACCTTTTTATAATTCGACAAAAACCGGGAAGTGCCAGGCACCGATGATAGGCACCGATGATATGTCACGGATAATCTAACACCAGTAACGGCAACCTTTTCCAAGTTCGACAAAATTCGGGGAGTGCCAGGCACCATCAAGCTATATTTATGATAAAATATTATTAAGTCATCATTAGAATAGGAGTATGTCTTTTGTCTGGTTTTAATGAACAGTTTCTTTATTCGATTATTATTATTGCATTAGGGTATGTGCTTAAACGTACCGGGCTAATTAAGGAGAGGGATGGGGAAGGGTTAGCGAGGATTATTTTTAATCTGACACTTCCTGCATTATTAATTGTTACGTTTAATGGAATGGTTATTGATTATTCGCTATTTTGGTTAATTATTATTGCCTTTGTTTTTGGTTTGGTCGCTGCGGTCATCGGAATAGTCATGTTCAGGAAACAGCAGCGGGATACGAAGGGAATGCTCGCAATGATGGTTCCCGGTTTTAATATTGGACTCTTTGCTTTTCCACTAGTTGAAGGATTATGGGGGAAAGAGGGTGTTCAGTATTTTAGCATGTTTGATGTTGGGAATGCGTTCATTGTATTTGGCGTAATTTATTTCATTGGAAGCTATTATTCTGGGGATGGTTTTCAAATTAATTTTCGAACCATCGTTAGCAAAATGTCTAATTCGGTTCCTTTCATGACATATATTGTGGTCCTGTCTATCAACTTATTGGGACTTCAATTCCCAAACGTTATTCTTCAAACAGCAGAGACAATCTCCGTTGCCAATATGCCGTTGTCTCTATTGTTATTAGGAATCTATTTGAATTTCGTGTTTGATAAGAAGTACCTCCAATTGATTTTTAAATACATGGCGGTTAAATATGTAACTGGAATCGTGGTTGGTATTGCGTTATTCCTCTGGCTTCCATTTGATGATATGTTTAAATTCACCGTGCTTATCGGACTGATCCTGCCGACGTCCATGTCGGTTGTTCCTTATGCGGTCGAGTTTAAGTATGATACACGGTTTGTCGGTACTGTCTCGAATATAACCATTCTTACTAGTTTTCTTTTGATTTGGCTCGTTGCTAATTTTATTGTTTAATAGCAGTGCGCGAAGACAACATGGCGGACTTTCTGTAGTCCACTAATTCTATTCATTATCACTAAAAAACAGTTCTGGTGCATTATTTTTTCGCAAATAATGCACCAGAACTGTTTTGTTGTTTAGAAATAGTAGGAGATAGAATTTATACCTTTAATAGTGTATCATATAATTGAAAGACTATTCTAAAAACAATGAGGTGATCGCTTGGTACATCCAATTCCTGTAAGCATCAGTGGAATTATAGATATGGATGCAACGACCTTGGCCGAGAAAATTCGCAAACAGGAGATTTCTTCCTACGAAGCAGTAACAACCTATATCGAACATATAAAAAAGATAAATCCACTACTAAATAGCCTGGTACAAGATAGATTTGAAGAAGCATTAAAAGAAGCCAAAATGACGGATGAAAAAATAAAAAATAATGAAACTCTAGGAAGACTTGCTGGTGTACCTATCACGATCAAAGATTCCTTTGATATAAAAGGAATGAGTACAACAGGTGGATTGATCCATCGAAAGGATTTAATCTCCAGAAAGGATGCTCAAGTGGTTGCGGATTTAAAAAAGGAAGGGGCCATTTTTTTAGGGAAAACCAATACCCCCGTTCTTTGCTTTTGCCAGGAAACAGATAATAAATTATATGGAAGAACGAATAATCCATGGGACACGACCAGAACAGCAGGAGGTTCAAGTGGTGGAGAAGGATCGCTTATTGCCGCCGGTGGTGCTGCGATTGGTATTGGCTCAGATATTGGTGGTTCCATTCGTTTTCCAAGCCATTTTAACGGTACGATTGGATTTAAAACTGGTAACAAACAAGTGTCGCAAACCGGTTCATTTCCATCGGTAGACCTGCCCCTTCAGGAACGAATGTTAGGAATTGGTGCGATTGCCAAATCGGTTCAGGACGCAGAATTAGTGAATCAAATTATTGCCAAAAATGTGCCAGTTGATAGAGAGATTTCCAGCTATGAAGTAGTTATCCCGATGGAACAATTGCGCTACCCTGCAAGGGAATCAACTCTCCATTCGCTTGAAAAGGTGAAACGAGTGCTTAGCAGTAGTTTTGCCGTTAAGGATGAAGAGCCGTCACACTATCATGAGGCGGCAGAGTTGTGGCAGTTGATTATGTCGATGGACGGAGCAAAAGGTGGGGCAGATATTGCATTTAACGGCAGACCTCATCATTTTTTTAAAGAGTATGTGAAGGAGCGTATGTTTCATCGTTCAGACTTGCATCACTACTATACATGGGCTGCATATGGTGCGAAACTGTTCCGGCCAAGCCCTAAGAAATCCAATGAACTGAAGATGATTATTAAAGATGGGGAAGAGGAAGTACTATCCTACTTAGAAAAGAAACTCCTCATTTTACCTGTGTACCATACAACAGCACTTCCGCACGGGGAAGTGTATAGTCAGATATTCTCCATTAGAAAAACCTATCAAAATTATATGCCATTTGTCGCGTATGCCAACACGTGGGGACTTCCTGCATTAACCATACCAGTTGCAGAAGATGAACAAGGACTGCCTGTTGGGATACAAATAATAAGCGCTAACGGAAATGAGGATGCTATTTTTCAAATTGGTAAAGTACTAGAAAAAGAAAGTAGAGGATACAAGCGAGCGATGCTATAGAAAAAAGACGGTTCCCGCTTATCCTCTTATAGACCGAGCGGGAACCGTCTCTAAATTACACAGAGATTATTTGGTTAATTCTTTCCATTCCCAGTTTTCTACTTCTGGTAAGTCTACACCTTCGTCACGGATGTATTGGTTATGTTTAGCAATCATGTCATCAATTTCCTGGACGATATGTGCATATTTGTCAGCGTCTGGTAAGTTTAGAACAGCTTCCTTCACTAAGTCAAAGCGGTCCATTTGGTTCAAGACACGCATATCAAATGCAGTGGTGATGTCACCATTTTCACGGTAGCCATGAACGTGCAGATTACGGTTGTTGCGATCAAAGAAGAAGTCTTTGATTAAGCCTTCATAACCGTGGAATGCGAACACTACTGGTTTGTCTTTTGTAAAGTATCTATCAAACTCATTATCCGATAATCCACGTGGGTCCAACTTCTGACTTCTGAGTCTTAATAAATCTACTACGTTGATGTAACGGATCTTCAATTCAGGTAATTTCTCATTTAATATCGAAATAGCTGCTAAGCTTTCAATCGTCGGTTCTGTGCCTGCAGATGCGAATACCACATCCGGTTCTGCACCTTGATCTGTGCTTGCCCAATCAATTATTTTCAAACCGTTATCCACTAATGTTTTTGCTTCAGAAGCAGTAAACCATTGATGACGTGGATGTTTGGATGAAACAATTAAGTTAATTTTTTGACGGTCATTTAGTACTTTGTCAAATACAGCTAACAAGGAGTTAGCATCAGCCGGCAAGTATTCCCGGATGAATTCAGGTTTTTTATCAGCTAAGTGACCTAATAAACCAGGATCTTGGTGTGTGTACCCGTTATGGTCTTGCTGGAATACGGTGGAAGTTGCAATCACATTAAGGGATGGGATATCTTCACGCCAAGATTGATCCGTTGCTTTACGTAACCATTTAAAGTGTTGGGTTAACATGGAATCAACCACACGCAAGAACGCTTCATAACTAGCAAAGAAACCATGACGTCCTGTTAAAACATATCCTTCCAATAAACCTTCTGCTTGGTGCTCCGATAATTGGGAGTCAATAATGCGGCCATCTGCTGCTAAAAATTCATCATTTGGTTCTTTAATACTATCCAACCATTGACGTTTCGTTGCCTCAAACACGGGAGCTAAACGGTTGGACATCGTTTCATCGGGTCCAAAGATACGGAAGTTGCGATTGTCTTCGTTTTGAATAACGACATCTTTTAAATATTGCGCTAAAACAAGCATATCTTGAGCAATGATTTTACCAGGTTCAGAATTATCTAGTGTATAATCACGGAAGTCAGGTTTGCGTAAATCTTTAATTAATCTTCCTGCATTCGTTACCGGATTCATGGCCATTCGTTTTTCGCCTTTAGGAGTGATTTCAGCGATTTCAGGTAAAAGTCGGCCGTTTTCATCGAATAATTCTTCAGGACGATAGCTCTTCAGCCATGAAGTTAATGCATCGGCATGTTCCATATGGTTGGCATCGACAGGAATTGGAACTTGGTGGGCACGGAATGAATTTTCATTTGGTACACCGCCCCATTCTTTTGGACCAGTCCATCCTTTAGGTTGACGGAAAATAATTAATGGCCAAACAGGACGTGTTGTGTCATTGTTTGCACGTGCATAATTCTGGATTTCCTTGATTTTTTCAATGGCAATATCCATTGCTTCAGACATATCTGCGTGCATTTTTTCCGGCTCTTCGCCTTCTACAAAGATTGGTTTCCAGCCCATTCCTTCGAAGTATAGATTTAATTCTGCATTCGTTTTACGTGAGAGAATAGTAGGGTTACTGATTTTGAATCCATTTAAGTCTAAAATTGGTAAAACAGCGCCATCTGTAATTGGGTTGATGAATCGATTGGAGTACCAGGAAGCGGCTAGTGGACCCGTTTCTGCTTCTCCATCCCCAACAACAACTGCAGAGATTAAATCCGGGTTATCTAAAATAGCACCAGCACCATGGGACAAGGAGTAGCCTAGTTCGCCACCTTCATGGATGGATCCTGGAGTTTCAGGAGCTGCGTGAGAAGCAACGCCACCTGGGAAAGAGAATTGCTTGAACAATCTTTTCATTCCGTCGATATCCTGCGTAATTTCTGGATAAATCTCTGTGTAACTTCCATCAAGATAGGAGTTAGATACCATCACTTGACCACCATGACCAGGGCCTTCAATATAAAACATATCTAAATTGTATTTATTGATGACACGGTTTAAATGGGCATATATAAAGTTTTGACCAGGGATTGTACCCCAGTGTCCAATGGGTTTTACTTTGACATCAGAAGACTTTAATGGTTCTTTTAATAGTGGATTATCTTTTAAATAAAGCTGGCCTACTGAAATATAATTGGTAGCACGCCAATATGCGTCTACTTTATCTAGATATTCCTTTGATGAGTAATCCAACTGTTTCTCTAAACCTACTTTAATCAATGAAAACACTCCTTTTTATTCGAAGACAATATTTTTCTTGATGTGAAATCTAAGATACTTCTAGCATAATACTTCGTGTGGAAAAAACAATAGATATTGTGAAATGTTCACAAAATAGATAAATTTGTTTAGCGTCTAAACAAATAGTGTAAACGCTTTAATAAGAAGGTTTATTCTGGTTTGTATTTGTTTGTGATAGGTTTTAATAGGATTTGTTTGTGAATTCATTATCATACTTTTTGATAGCTTTAAATTGGTGGAATGGAAAATGTCAAGGAACTTGTATCTATATAAATTATTTTAGGGATTACCTGACTAGTACTGAAAACACAGTCAAAGTTTCTCATAAATGTATTTGGATCACTCTTAAATCCCTTACCACATAAAAAAGGAACCATTCTCTTTCTAATGAAAGAGATAGTTCCAATCAATCAATTGCATGAAGTAATTTATCTGTTATTTTGCGGATGACATCACCGCGACTGATAATACCAACAATCTGATTCGCTTTATTGACTACAGGAAGCTTTTTAAAGTGGTGCTGTGATAATATCTTCAGTGCAGTTTCTAAACTATCATCTTCTTTTAGCGCAATTACATGTTTTTTCATGATGGTTTTTAATTCCAATTTACTCTTGTTGGGAATAATTTCTTCGATGTCTTCTTTATAGAACATTAAGTAAGAGCTGTATGTCTTTGGGTTAAGGTATCGCAATACATCCCCATCACTCACAATTCCTACTAATTGACTGTTTTCATTCTCAATTGGAAGTCCACCAATTTTATTTTTTGACAGTGTTTCTAATAATGTTTTAATTGTGTCGCTTTCATTTAATGTATAAACGTCTTTGATCATAAAGTCTTTTACCTTCATGCAGTCTCATCTCCTTATTCCTAGTTTACCTATGAAGGGAAGATGAAATCAATCCAGTATCCAACTAAAGACTCTATTAATTATTAAAATTGTCGATAAATCGCCCTATTCGCGTCATGGCTTCTTGCAGCTGTTCAATGGAAGTTGCATAAGAACATCGGATATATCCTTCGCCTGAGGATCCAAATGCACTTCCAGGGACTACTGCAACTTTTTCCTGCTCCAATAATTCCTGAGCAAATGCTTCAGAGGTGAGTCCAGTCCTTTGAATCGATGGGAACACATAGAATGCACCACCAGGAGTGTGGCAGTTTAAGCCGATTTTATTTAGGGATTGAACGGTAAAATTCCTTCTCCTCCAGTAATTCTGTCTCATCTTTTCAACATGATCTGAACTATTACGTAAAGCTTCAAGAGCACCTCTTTGCAGCATATGTGGGGCACACATAGTTGTATATTGATAGATTTTCACCATGAGGCTAATCATTTCCTTTGGTGCAGCAAGAAATCCTAGACGCCAACCGGTCATAGCAAACCCTTTGGAAAATCCATTAATTAAAATGGTTCGCTCATACATCCCCGGAATGCTCGCAAAACTGGTAAAATCCTGATCATACGTTAGCTCTGCATAGATTTCATCAGAAACAACCAAAAGATCATGCTTCTCTACAACTCTAGCAATTTCCGTCAGTTCACCTTTACTGAGGGCAGTGCCTGTTGGATTGTTAGGCGAACATAAAAGAATGGCCTTGGTTCGTTCGGTGATTGCTTCTTCTATTTGTTCCGGAGTCACCTTAAAACCATTTTCTGCCTTGGTTGCAATCTGAATCGGTACGCCTCCAGCCATCGTGACAAGAGCAGTATAGGAAACAAAGGCTGGTTCAACAATTAAAACTTCATCTCCTGGATTAAGGATTGCTCGAAATGCTAAGTCAAGAGACTGACTGGCCCCAACCGTAACAATCACCTGATTCTCAGGTTTATAGTCAACATGGAATCTGCGTGTTAAGTACCTAGAAATTTCCTGTCGTAATTCAAGTAAACCTGCATTCGCTGTATAGGAAGTGAACCCGTCCTGAAGCGCATCTATCGCATGCTCACGAATGTTCCACGGTGTAATAAAATCTGGTTCTCCGACACCTAAAGAAATGACGCCTTCCATACTTGCAGCCAAATCAAAGAACTTCCGTATGCCCGATGGTTCCAATTCTATTGCTGTTTTGGAAAGGTATTGCTGATAATCTATCATGGTGAAACCACCATTCTGCGGTCTTTGTCGTCGTCGCCTTCAATGATGACCCCGTCATGCTTGTATTTTTTTAGTATAAAATGAGTTGTAGTTGAGATAACCCCTTCTACAGTAGCCAACTTTTTGGATACAAATAAAGCAATCTCTTTCATCGTTTTTCCTGCTATTGTGACTGATAAATCATATGTACCAGACATTAAATAGAGCGACTCTACTTCTGGATAACGGTAAATTCGTTTCGCTACTTCATCAAAACCTACTCCACGCTGAGGGGTCACTTTGACATCGATCATTGCCTCAACCGTTTCTTTACCCTCAATTTTGTTCCAGTCAATAAGCGTTGGGTAACTTACAATAATTTTTTCCCGTTCTAGTTTCTTAATATGCTTTTGAACGGTTTCTTCCGTCATATTTAACTGCATGGCAATTAGTTCATTCGTTACTTGATGATTTTCTTCCAGAATTGCTAAAATTTGTAGCTCTTCCGTTGTCAGTTTCAATTTAAATCCTCCTTTGGCCATACTCTATACTAGAATAGCGGGCCATGTTTTCCTCAAAGGGTCCATCTAATTCTGAAAATTATATCACTAATGGAATTATTCGACAATATCCTTAGGAACATTTTCATAGCGAATCTTTATGTCGTACTATAAAATAATACGTAGCTGCATCATTCTTTTTATGAGGTGTTTGGATGAAAAATAAATCCTCACTACAAAATCAAATACTTAAATCAATCCCTGCCGATGAGAAAAGGGTATGGAATACATTGACAGCTTTACCACTTGAACAGAAGAAGTTCATATGGAAATTGATTAAAAACAGCAATAAAGAAGGACTTATCGTTTATAAGCAGGATATAAAACATCTTCATTACTTGCAATCGAAGGGGTTAATTTCGATTAACAGCCTATATAAATCCCGTTCTGGAGAAGTTAGCTTATTCGTACTAAGAGATGCACCATATCTTCAACGTATGTTGCGAAATATAGCTAGGAAAAAAGTAGGGTTTTCCTGAAGATGGAAAGCTGATAAAAGCAACAGAGTCAAAAAATAAAAACCAGCTATAAAAAAGGGGAGAAAAGTATGGATCGTATTATTTCCATTTTTGAGAAAAACCATTTTGAATTAACAAAGAAAACTGCTAAAGCGCTGGAGTTTCAAAATAAAAAGCTGGAGCAAGTTATCTACTTTATGACGGAAAGAACTGTTCTTACCATCGCGCTAAATCCTAACATTGTCGAGAACAAGGCTATATTAAAAGAAGATGGTATCTTACACAGTACGGCACTTACGCTCTTTCCTAAGAAAATGCATACCGGAGAAACCCCTATACCATATGGATGCACATTTAAATTCGACTCAGAGGAAGCGCTTGATTCCTTTTTGGACAGCTTTAATCGGATATGATAGAAAGTGGTAGAGCTATAAGTAAGTAGTTTAATTGTAAAAAGCCCGAACGGATGGAGCATAAACCAGCTGCAGAAAAATACTCAAACTTTCCGTGGCTGATAAATTCCTCTCATCTCGCAGGAGTCGACTTCCCACTGCTACAAATAACCATCTTTTTAGGTAGGTTTTCTTTGCACAGAATAACATGTAAAGAGCCGAAAGCACCAAATAGCCGAGTGTCTCTTTCCGTAGCGGTTGTAAAGTACTATTATGAATGAAATAATCCAGGAGTTTCTATCAACTATGCATTTAAAAAAGCAATAAAGAATACGAAAAAAGAGCCTAACGAAAAAGAACTGGGATTTCCCCAGTTCCACTATTTTCCAACAATTTCTAAATCTTTCTCTCGTACAATACTTTTACCGATTGTTCCTGATTGTGAGAGTGATTCACATTCATGAAATGCAAAATGTTTACAACCTAAACATTTATTGTGATTGATTTCCTGAAGAGCATAGGTAATGGCTTCTCCTGTTCGATCGAAAAAGTACTCTTCACCGATTTCCTTATACAAACCAGATAATTTCAACCGTTCTTTTAGTTCAGGCACAACACCTGAAACAAGTAATATCCCACCATTTTTCTTAAAGTGTTGGACAATATTTTGGAAATTTGCTTCTCCTGTAGCATCCATAAATGGGACTTTTCCCATTCGTAAAATCAGTACTTTTGGTTTATAGTGAATCGTCTCCATAACACGCTGTTCAAATACTTGTGCAGCACCAAAGAAAAGGGGCCCTTCAATCGTATAAATACTTATTTGCGGGCAATCATGAGCGTCATTAACCACATGAGACTGGACGGTTTGTTTTGATTGCGTGTGATCTGGAAGAACTTTGGATACAACCAATAGATTACTCATACGTTTTGCAAATAACACGAGAGCAAGGATTAATCCAATTAGTACAGCGGTTGTGATACTGGTAAATACAGTTAATAAGAAGGTCACCAGTAAAATTAGTGAATCTCCTGTTTTCATTTTTAGTAAATGAGCAAATTGTTTTCGCTCTGCCATATTCCAAGCCACAATCATTAATACAGGTGCCATGCTGGCTAACGGTATATGGGAAGCATATGGCGCAAAAATTAAGACCGTTAATAAGACGAAAACCCCATGTATAACACCAGACATTCGAGAAGTAGCACCAGATTTAATGTTGGTTGCGGTTCGTGCAATTGCCCCTGTAGCTGGAATACCACCAAATAAAGGGGTAACGATGTTAGCGATTCCTTGCCCCATGAGCTCACGGTTACTGTTATGCTTGCTATTGGTCATTCCATCAGCCACAACAGCAGATAATAACGACTCAATACCACCAAGTGCCGCAATTACAAATGCAGGTACAATTAGTCGCTGAATTCGTTCCCAAGTTATTTCTGGAAATTGAAAAGATGGAAGCTCGCTCGGAATATTCCCATAGGTCGTACTGATTGTTGCGATATGGTCTTTGAAAAAGATCATGGCAAAAACAGTGGATACGATTAGACCGATGATAGACCCTGGAACTTTCGGGAACAGCTTTGGTGTGATTAAAATGACAACAAGACAAACGAAAGCAGTTATTACACTATACAAGCTTGTGGTGTTCAAATGCAGAAAGATTTCTTTCATATTATCTAGAAATCTTTCATGTTTTTCGATATTGGATAATCCCAAAAAGTTTGCAATTTGCCCAGTGAAAATAATGACAGCAATCCCTGATGTAAATCCTATTGTAACAGGGCGTGGGATATACTTGATTAATGTTCCGATCTTAAAGAGTCCCATCAGACATAACATGATTCCTGCTAATAAACCCGCAAGTAAAAGATCTGCATAGCCATAGGTAATCACAATGCCAAGGAGAATTGGAACAAAAGCACCAGTAGGTCCGCCAATTTGGTATTTGGACCCTCCGAATACGGAAATCAAAATCCCGGCAATACAAGCAGTGTAAATTCCGTATTCTGGTTTAACACCTGAAGCAATAGCAAAAGCCATTGCAAGTGGAATGGCAATGATTCCGACAATGACTCCAGATAGTAAATCCTTTTGAAAATTCCCCAATGAATAACCATTAAACCTCTCTGTCAATAAACCTTTCATTCTGTATCTATTCCCTTTCTGTTCCTTATAGGATTGTTGATTCATTTACCTGCATTTTTAATTAAGTTGGAGTTGATAGAAACTCCTGATTTATTTAAATAAGAATAGTGTAGCTCTCGCTTACACTTATGGATGTTTTGTGCTGCCATTCGCTCCGGCAGAATACTTGCGGTTCGCGGGCACGGCTTCAGCCTCCTCGCGGAAAACCATAACTGCGCCTGCATCTACTAGTAACGCTTCGAAGTAGGCTCAGCAGCGCCCGCGGAAACCGTAGTGTATTTCCGTAGCGGGTATAGAGCAGTATTCAGAAACATATTTATTAAAAAAGAGCCATTGTTTAAAACGGTTACCCTTAAAGGCATTTCCTGGTAAATAGAAACCATAGTTTAGGAATAGCCCGATTTTCGTGGTGTTTATTCTTTTTCTATTTTTTCCAGCATAGAAAGGGTGTCGATTAAATGATTGTTAAATATTTCCCGTGCAGCTTCTAGTAATTTGATAATGGATGGATCACGTAATGAATAAATTACTCTTTTCCCATCCTTTGTTCCGACTACAATATTCTTTGCGCGCAAAACGCTCAGTTGCTGTGAAACAGCTGAACCATCTTTACCAAGAATACTTTGTATTTCATTTACACTTTTATCCCCCTCAGATAATAGTTCAAGAATCCGGATTCTGAGAGGATGGGATAAGGCTTTGAAAAAATCTGCTTTAAACTGTTGCATATCTGACCACAAGTTAATTTCACCTTCTTAATCTATACATATCTAAATATTTGAATATGTACTGAATTATACCCCATTTCTTTTTATTTGCAAGGGTTTTTAAAATTTTTTGAAAAGAGTAAAGGAAAGACACTCAAACCTTATGACAGGTTTCAAGTGCCTTCTCAACTTATTCTAGCAAACCTTCTATCTCCAAAAATTCTCTTGCCACTTCATTGGCGCTAAGTCCTTCAGCGTCCACTTTGTAGTTCATTTCTCGCATTTCGTCATCACTTATTTTTCCTCCGAGTTGATTTAAAGTATCAACGATTTCTGGATGTTTTTCTGCGGTTTCCTGTCTTAACAATGGAGCCCCTTGATATGGCGGGAATAATTGCTTATCATCTTCTAACACCGTCAAGCTATAGCGTTCTAATTCACTGTCAGTAGAATAAGCATCGATCACATTGATGTCGCCTTTTTCAATCGCAGCATAGCGAAGTTGTGGTTCCATTGTTGATAGATTTGGAAATTCCAAGTCATAGAGTTCTTGAATTCCAATGTATCCGTCTTCTCGGTCGGAAAATTCCAAGGTGAACCCAGCTTTTACTTCCTCTTCCAGCCCTTCTAAATCAGAGATGGTTTTTACTTGGTGTTCTTCTGCAAAATCCTGAGGGACGGCTAGGGCGTAGGTGTTGTTGAACTCCATTGGCTCCAGAAAGACAAGGTCAAATTGTTCCAAAAGACCTTCACTTGCTTGCTCATATACTTCTTGTCGGTCATTGCTTTCTGCAGTTTCCTTTAAAAACTCAGCAATAGCTGTTCCTGTAAACTCAGGGTAAATATCAATGCTTTTCGTTTCCAAAGCATTAAATAAGAAAGACGTTTTCCCAAGTCCAGGTTCTAACTCTACCTCTAAATCCGTTTCCTCTTCAATTAATAATTTGTACATATTAATAAGGATTTCTGGTTCTGAACCTAACTTTCCGCCGATCACAATGGTGTCATCTTCGCTTTTTATGAATGGTGCAACCATAATAACGATAGCGATGGCTGAAATGACACCAATTGTAATGAGGGACTGTTTGTAAGAAAGACCTTCCATTTTTCGGAGCAAAATATCAAAAATAATGGCGAGTAATGCTGCAGGTATGGCACCAAGAATAATCAATGCCGTATTGTTTCGGTCAATTCCAAGTAAAATAATATCCCCTAAGCCACCAGCACCAATTAACGCAGCGAGTGTTGCAGTACCAACGATAAGCACCATAGCTGTTCGAATTCCGGCCATAATAACCGGCATGGCTAGTGGCAATTCTACTTTTACCAAACGTTTTCTCGTATTCATCCCCATCGCCATCGCAGCTTCTGTAAGCGATGGATCAACTTCTTTAATTCCAGTATATGTATTACGGAGAATCGGCAGCAATGCATAAATGACCAAGGCGATAACCGCTGGTAACTTTCCAATTCCAAATAACGGAATGAACAATCCTAACAATGCCAAAGAAGGAATGGTCTGTAATACAGCGGTCACTCCAATAACAGCCTCAGCAAGTTTTTCCTTCTTTGTTAAGTAAATGCCGAGGGGGATGGCAATAAGTACAGCAAAGAAGAGGGCGATAAAAGAAATTTGGATATGTTCGAGAAGTGCATGAATAAGTTGGCCCTGCCGATTTTGAAATACTTCTAGAAAACTAGCCATTTACCGCACCTCTCTTTTCTAGATGTTCGAAGAAATACTGAATCATGGTTTGCCGGTTTACGATGCCGATGATTTCGTCATTTTTCTCAATACCAATCTGTTCATGGTTTGTTAGTGCTCGTAATAACTCCTCCAGAGATATATTCATTGTAACAGTGACTGAAGGTTGTTTAATTTTCTGATTTATTGGTTGAATAAATTCCTCTAAATTAAATGCTTTATTAATGGGTTGTGGCGCTAGGCCAACGAAGTTTTGGACAAAATCACTGGATGGATTTTGCTGAATTTCTTCTGGTGTTCCAAGCTGAATCATTTTTCCATCCTTCATTAGGCAGATTCTGTCTGCTAATTTAATGGCTTCCTGCATATCATGAGTGACAAAAACGATGGTTTTCTTTATGTTTTTTTGCAAGGCAATCATGTCATCCTGCAGTTTTTCCCGACTAATTGGATCGAGTGCGCTAAAGGGCTCGTCCATTAAAATAATATCAGGGTCAGCTGCTAACGCACGAACCACGCCAATTCTCTGCTGTTCTCCACCAGAAAGTTCACTTGGCTTTCTGTCACGATAGGTTTCAGGGTCTAAGCCAACCATCTCCAGAAGTTCAGTTACACGATGCTTTATTTTTTCCTGGCTCCATTTCTTTAGTTCCGGGACAATCGCAATATTTTCCTCAATTGTCATATGCGGAAATAGCGCGATTTGCTGGAGGACATAACCGATATTCCAGCGCAATTCATGAATGTTATAGTCGCTAATTTTTTTTCCATCAATATAAATCGTTCCATCGGATATAGGAATGAGACGGTTCATCATTTTTAAAGTGGTTGTTTTTCCGCAGCCACTTGGTCCAATAAGAACAAAAAATTCCCCTTGTTGAACTTCGAAGTTTATTGAATCAACGGCCATGGTACCATCTTCGTAAGTTTTTGTAACATTTTCTAGTTTGATCATGAAAGAAATACTCCTTATTATCGTTTTAAGAACGGAATGCTTCTGGTTCCATTATAAATTACTATAATCGCACCTTGAAATGATTTGATGTGAATATAAGAAATTAAATTTATTTGATTGGAAAAAGGGGATGTATCTCACTTATTATTTTTAAAATAAGTGAAAGTGATAGAATATTCTGTCTTTATTTGAAACAAAAATAAAAAGTGCTGCTCATGCAACACTTTAACGTAAAACTTCCTGAATTTGCACTTGTGCGTTCGTAATCCGTAGAATACGTCCATCTTTAGTTACATGACTGTCCATTCAGTTCCGTTTGATTATCTTAATTGCCGAATAGAAGAAGTGATCCTTTCATCTGTCTGTTTTAATGTCTCTACGGATTTACTTGTAGATTCAATATTTTGTAATAGCAAGGCTTGGTATGTGGCTAAAATAGTTTCATAGTTTTGTCTAATCTCATTCAGCTTATCTACCATATCAAGCTGGTTCTGGCCTTGAATCTCCTTAGCAAAGGAGGTTTCTAAGGCAGTGGTGGAAGCCCTCAATTCAGAAAGAGCCTTTTCTACAGCAGACTGAACGACTTTAATTTCACTCACTTCTTGATAACTCCTCTCGTCTTTGATCATATAAAGAATGCAATCTGGAATTGTGAGAAGCAATTCCTGATTGTAAACTCTCAATCTCTGCTCTAATCTCTGATATCTTATCTTCTAGCTGGGAGATGGTATTGGCCAACTGTTCATTTGGCAATGTTAAGTAACTTACTTGTAATTCACTTTGTCGATAGGTATCAAAGTTGTTAGCCAACTGACCATGCCAGGAGTTTGCCATTAATTCTGGTTTTAAACACAAATCTTTTTGGTTGATAAACTCACTTTTGCAATTGGATAATTGTGTGCTAGCTGTATTTAGACGCTGTAAATCGTTTCTTTTTTGTTCCAGACGCTGATTCATGACGTGAATGGAATAATGGATTGAATTGATTTGACTGTTGATAAAAAACAAGGAAGCCATGCGAAAATCACCCCGAACATTTCATTTAAATACATTTAATGGTTTAGGAAAATATAACTAACTAATTGTTAATTATACTGATAATCGCTAACCTTTTTTAAGGGCAAAAGGAACTGTTTTTTAGAATGGGGATTGGGCATTTTGTAACACAGGTGCCTGTCACTCCCCGTATTTTGTCGAATTTTAAATAGTTTTATCTTCTCTTTTTCTTCTTTCCTTGTGTTGGAATGTCATGGTACCTTACTGTTGTTGTTTTTCGACGATATATGATTAGGATGATTGCACTAATTATTGCAAGAATAGAAATCAGTTGTGCTGTTCGAAGGTCACCGAATACATATAGACTATCCGTGCGCATTCCCTCGATAAAGAATCTGCCAATCGAATATCCTATGGTGTATGTTAAAAAAACTTCACCGATCCGTGGGTTCAATCTTCTCCATACGAGAAGTAGTACAAAAATGAGAATGTTCCACATGGATTCGTATAAAAATGTTGGGTGATAGGTAATGCCTTCTATAGTCATCTGGTTAATAATAAAGTCTGGAACGATTTCGTACACGATTGATCCATCTGGAAGTGGACCACCATGGGCTTCCTGATTGATAAAATTTCCCCATCTTCCAATCGCCTGACCTACTATAAGGCTGGGAGCAACAATATCTGCTAACTGCCAGAAAGAAACTTTTTTTATCCGAGAAAAGATAATCGCGGTTAATAAGCCACCAATAATTGCTCCATGGATAGCGATGCCTCCTTCCCATATGGCAAACACTCGCCAAAATGGACCGTTTGCATAATTTTCCCATTCGAAGATTACGTAGTAAATTCGTGCAAACAAAAGGGCGACAGGAACTGCGTAGACAATGAAATCTATCAATAAATCTTTGTTTAAATGAAGCCGATTTGCTTCTTTTATGGCAAGCCATAAGCCTAGTGCAGTGCCCAGTGCTATAATTACGCCATACCAATGAATCGTCAATGGTCCGATTTCCAGAAACACTCTGTTTAGTGGTGCGGTTAGTAGCATATGTATACCTCTCTTATTACGTATTTTTTAAGGTCTGTTGCATTAACAGTTTAAATGACTTTCTATCAAATAAAATTGACTTAAATCAAGGTTAGGAAAAATAAATCGTTCGTTTCCAGCTTGATTTGTAGCTATGATATATTAGGGGATACATGCAACAAACGATAAGGAGAATGGAATTATGAGAACAGAAAAAGAAAAAATGATTGCTGGTGAATTATATAACCCTGAAGATCCTCTTTTGGTAAAAGAAAGGTTAGAGGCTCGCAAAACCGCTAGGATTTATAACCAATCAACAGAAACAGAGGCAGAAAAAAGAAGGGGAATTTTAAAGAATTTCTTTGGTTCTACTGGCGAAGATATATATATTGAGCCGGATTTCCGTTGTGATTACGGCTATAATATTCATGTTGGCGAAAATTTTTATGCAAATTTTAACTGTGTATTTTTGGATGTCAGTGAAATTCGCATTGGAGATAATTGCTTTATCGCACCAGGTGTTCATATTTATACGGCCACACACCCACTCCGTGCAAAAGAACGAAATGCAGGCCTCGAGTTTGCAAAACCTGTTCGGATTGGTGATAACGTATGGATAGGGGGAAGTTCGGTGATAAATCCTGGAGTTACGGTTGGGGATAATGTGGTCATTGCATCCGGTTCGGTTGTTACGAAAGACGTACCTGATAATGTGGTCGTTGGCGGTAACCCTGCAAAAATTATTAAAGAAATCGAGCAATAGAAAAGGTAGAAGCCAATCAAAGTATTTAGGAGATTTGATTGGCTTTTATCTATTTACTGGTACATATCCCGTTTCGTCTACAATCTTTTGCCCTTGGTCTGATTGCATCCATTGAATGAATTCTTCGATGTTCGGATTATCACTGTCTGCAGTGATGGCATAGAAACTATCTACGATGGGATAGGTTTGATTTTGGATATTCTTTTTTGTTGGTTCGACCCCTTCGATGGCAATATGCTTGATTTTACCGTTTTGTACCATGTCCTGTGAGAAATAGCGAAATGAAAATCCGATGGCATTGCTTCGATTCTGGAAATTGGATGTCTCCCTAATAATGCCACCCATTCCTGAAACTATCTCTTCAGCAGGAGCTTTCATTAACGGAATGCCATTCATAACAGTAAGTAATGCAGTTTGACTGCCGCTTCCTTCTGGGCGCTGGAATGCCAGGATTTCCTCATCATTGCCACCTAATTCTTTCCAATTGGTAATCTTGCCAGAATAAATATCCTGGATTTGTTTTATGGTAAGTTCGTTAACAGGATTTTTACTATTTACAAAGAATACAAAAGCTTCCTGTCCAATTGGAGTAAGGGTTAAATCAAGACCTCTTTGCTTAGCCTGATTCATTTGAATTTCCGATGGGTGTGCGATAAAGATGATGTCTGCTTCCCCGCGAAGTAAGCGATCAAATGCATAACTGGTTTGCGACGAAACAACCTCACTTTCTTCCAAAGGATAATTTTCTTCCGGATAAACAGCTTGTGCAAAAGCGGCATACACAGGATATAGAGCGGTAGCTCCATCTAATTTTGGCAAATTATCTTCTATCTTAAATTCAGAAACTTCCTCTAAGGTAACGGCTTGCGTATTATTAGTAAACGGCAGGTAGTCAGACAAGTCAACATCCTGGGTACTGACCACTTCCAGGCTTCTCAAATAGGCCTGATACCCCTCATAACTTCCTAATGCAACCAAACATGAAACACCAAAAATGATGATAGTTCTCCTTACTAGTTTCTGATGAAATTGTCTGTAGATTGCTAGGATAATCGTGATAATTAAACCAATCGTAACTGTAATAACAAATGGAACATAAAACGCAGCATTTCTTGTTAGTGCAACAATAATAGTACTGACCAGTCCAACAAAACCAATAATGATAATAGTGAGAATGGATCCAAAAATTTTCATGATATTCTCCTTTAAATAAGTAAATAATTCCAGTAGCTTCGTTTTTAGTATAGTAAAATAATAGAGAAAATGAAATGGAGCGTGGAGCTTTTTTTGAATAGATACTATTTTTTATTAGGAGAGTAAGTGAATGAGTTTAGCTCGTGTGTAAGTCTTCTTTACATTTAGAGCACATATTATTTCCAATTAATTTTTATTTGTTGCTTAAAGCCCTCTGATTTGAAATAATCTAGTTAATTGGACAACATGAAATTCGAAAGGAAGATTAGATGGAAAGACCTGCTGGATTTTGGGTTAGGTTAGTGGCGAGTATTCTGGATGGTATTATATTGAGTCTTATCCTTGGTTTTATTGCATTTATTATTTATGGAGATTTTAATTACGACAAAGCGAACATAACCGATTTATTAAGCTTGCTTTATGGAATCTTTGTTCCAGTCTTATGGAGAGGTTATGTAATTGGGAAACGCATCATGAACATCCGAATAGTTAAAGTGAATGGGGAGGACGTAACGGTTGGTACAATGCTCTTGCGTCATTTAGTTGCTGGGCTGGTTTATGCATTCACCCTTGGTATTGGCTTAATTATCAGCGCATTTATGGTAGGACTCCGCCAAGATAAAAGAGCCATACACGACTTCATCGCCGGCACCTATGTAAAGCACGAAAACTAAAGTGCCTGTCACTCCCCGGATTATGTAGAATTATGTCGAAAGGTTGATGCTGCTAATAAAATTTTTACGCTAGGTACTCACCTTAAGGGATTTAGAATAGAGCTTGACACCAAAAAATAGGTTACTAGCTCTATTTTTATAGGGGAATCATCCGTTCGACAAAAATCGGGGAGTGACAGGCACCTAAAAGGGGGAGTGGTTATGGAAAGTAGAAAGGAAACGGTTGTTGCGATTTCCATGAAAAAAATGAATATCTATCTTTTTATACTTACTATTTTTATGTTCTTTGCTGTACATATCGTTCACGTTCTTCTTTATGGGGAAGTAAAAATGACAGTTACATTATCTGGGATGCTTCTTTTCTTGCTAGCGATGCTTATCATTATTTGTTTACATGAAGCCATTCATTTAGTAGGTTTTCATTATATTGGCGGTGTGCCATGGAAAGAGATGGCTTGGGGTGTGAACTTGAAACTTGGAGTGGCTTATGCTCATTCTAAACAAACAGTAACTGTAAAGCAGATGAAAAAGGTATTGCTGTTGCCATTATTGCCAACAGGCATTTTGCCACTTCTTGTCGGTATCGGGATAGACTTTCCAGCGTTATCCATTCTGGGAGTTATCTTAACGATTGGCTGCTTTGGGGACCTCATCCTTTATAAAAAACTATTGCCGTTCTCAGATCATGCGCTAGTCATTGATCATCCAACAAAACCGCAGTTTAAAGTATATGAATGAGTCTAGTTTTGGGAGGGTTTTTAGTGGAAGGAAGATTACATATGGGAGATATGCTCTTTCAACTTGGGGCGATCGCCTTTATTATCGCAATAATTTTTTTCATCGTATATCTGTTTCGCTCGTATAAAAAATAGAATTTGAGGGGTACGTGTATGGAAATATTTATTTTTATTATTTTAATTATTTTCCTTTTTGATTTTACCAGACTCAGAAAACAAAATGACACCATCATTGAACAGAATGAAAAAGTGATTACATTATTGGAAGACTTAAAGAATAAGTAATGGGCAGTGGCTTAAAAATAGAAGAACATTCTGTTAATAGCGAGTTTTGGGGTATTGGGAAGTAAAGATAGCACGGAGAAATCTCGTCCTTAGGATAAAGATTCTGAGGAAGAGATTTTTTGTTACATGGTACTGAAACAGGATGATAGCTTGATGGTGATGCCGTCACTAGTGGTAATATGTCACGAAGTAAAAGTTTGTTTTATAAAAATAGAATTCATCTCGTTCGAAAGCTAAATCAACGAAAGAGACAGTGATATCAATGATCAAACAGAATAACACCTACCCCTCTATATAAAAAATATACTTGATATATTTTTTATACCAACTTATAATAAGTAACAAGAAGGTGATTTAATGGAAGTATGTCCATATCTACAATATGCCTTTGAGGTGTTAGGGAAAAAATGGAACGGCCTGATTTTGCATTATCTTTCTCTTTGTCCAAATGGGACAGCACATTTTTCGGAAATAAAGAGGGATTTAACGGAGATTACGGCTCGATCTCTTTCCTTAAAGCTTGGTGAACTTATGGAATATGGATTGATTGAGAAGAATGTGGTCGATGGCTCACCAGTTATCATCACTTATGAGTTAACGGAGAAAGGGCAATCTCTAACTGAGGCATTGAAACCGGTTCAGAAATGGGCGCAGCAGCATCATATTTTAAATGAGGGGGAGAAAAAATGAACAATATGTTTTGTGATTTAGAAACTGGGGTATGCGGAGATGCTAGTGAGAATGCGGTACAAACAATTAACTTGAAACAGCCACAAAAAAAGATAAAACTTTACTATGTGACAGATCCAATATGCTCACACTGCTGGGCACTGGAGCCAGTACTAAGAAAGTTCAAGGCTCAGTATGGACAATATGTTGAATTTCATACCTTGATGGGCGGCTTACTGGAAAGCTGGGAAGGTTTTGCAGATGTAAAAAATGGAATTGGCAGTCCTTCCGATGTTGCTGGTCATTGGAGAGAAGTTGGAGAGCATTCTCGTATGCCAATTGATGGTTCTCTGTGGTATGACAACCCGGTACAATCATCATTCCCACCATCAAGAGTATATAAAGTGATTCAGAAAAAGGATGAAAATTTGGCTGGAACTTTTTTACGCAGAGCAAGGGAAGCGGTATTCGCCTTTAACCAAAATATTGGTGAGGACTCTGTGCTAATTCGAATTGTTAATGAATTAGGACTTGATGGGAAAGAGATTGTAAATGAAGCAGCTAAAGAATCCAGTCAGCAACTGCTAGATCAGGACTTCGTGTTAGCCAGTAGCATGGGAGTCCGTGGATTTCCAACAATTATTATGGTAAATGAAGAGAACCATGGGGTTAAAATCGTTGGTGCACGTCCTTTGGAAAACTATGTGAAAGGCTTGGAGCAAGTTCTGTCTTCAGGAGAAAAGCTTAAGGAACAATCCCTACCAGGACTTACTGAACTTTTGGAGGAAGAAGCTTTATTATTTTCTAAAGAGATTGAGGTTATGTATGATTTAGCCCAAGATCAAGTAGCAGCCTATGTTCAAGATGAACTTTCTTCTAATTTTTATAAACAAAAGGAAATATTGGGTGAGAGTTATATGGTTAAGATTATATAATATGGATTGGGGCGCCCTGTTTGTAGGCGCCTTTTTTCATGCAGGACCATTGAAACCAAATGACAGTGATTTTCGTATGACAGATAGCTAATAAAGGGGGTATTTCGTGCGTTATTGGAGCAAATATACGTTACAGTACTTTATCTTTTTCTTTCTAGGTCTAACCATTTGGGATTTTATTAAACTTGGCTCTATAAATCTCCTAGAAAATCTGGGGCAATCACTATTTGCGGCAGCTTTCTTTTGGTTCTTATCATGGGGATGGGGTAGTGTAGATGATAATAAGAAAAAAGAAAAGAAATCGAAGGAAAGTTAATGCAGGATAAGGAATAGGATACTGAAAGAGGAGTAATGTCGAGCAATAGATAAACTACATATCTCCAGCTGATACCGATACCTTGACTTCGAAGTGACTCAACTTGGACTGTTTTATGGTAAAATAGGTGTATGAAAGTTTGTAATGATAGGAAGATGGGGGTAGGCAAAAATATTTAAGTAAGCGCCTTCAAAAAAACGTCTAGGAGGAATCTGAGTGAATTTAGCTGATATTTTTACTATCATAGGATTTTTGTTTAGTGCAATTATTTTACTTGTTTTAGTCGTGATTGGACTATGGGTTTTTTTCCGAGACCGAAGACAGAAACAGCATCCAATCCTTCGAAATTATCCGTTAGTAGGGAGGGGTCGATATTTTGTGGAAAATATTGGTCCAGAACTACGGCAGTATTTATTCAATAGTGATACAGAAGGGAAGCCTCTTTCCCGCATTGATTACCAGCATATAGTGAAGAAATCAAAATATAAGAAGGATGTTATTAGTTATGGCTCACAGCGTGATTTTGAAGGGGCTGGGTACTATATTCGGAATTCTATGTTTCCGAAGTTGACCGAAGAGATGAAGGTAGATCACCAAACAAAGGTAACAACAGATCGATATGTTTTAACGAAAGAACCGTTATTTGCACAGAAGAAAGAACATATGGAGAAGCATGAAACACAAGCATATTTGCTGGATGACCAAGATGCGATTGTTATAGGAAAAAACTGCAAACAACCTTTTGTTGTCAAAGGACAAATTGGCATGTCTGCTATGAGTTATGGTTCACTAGGGGAAAATGCAATTACGGCATTATCTGAGGGATTGGGGATCGCCAAAGGAACGTGGATGAATACTGGGGAAGGTGGGATTTCTGATTATCACTTAAAAGGTGATGTGGATCTTATTATGCAAATTGGCCCAGGTTTATTCGGTGTTAGAGATAAAGAAGGAAATATCAATTGGGACGCTCTCGAGGAGAAAAGCAGAATACCCCAGATAAAAGCCTTCGAATTAAAATTAGCGCAAGGGGCTAAAACACGAGGTGGACATATTGATGCCGATAAAGTAACAGAAGACATTGCTAGGATGCGAATGGTGGAACCCTATCAATCTATCGATAGTCCAAACCGGTTCCGTGAATTTACAGATCTGTTATCCATGTTTGATTTTATTGATCGAATTCGTGATGTAACTGGAAAACCTGTAGGGATGAAGATTGTTATTGGCAGCAAACACGAAGCAGATGAATTGGCAAAACATATAAAAACTACAGGAAGTGGCCCGGATTTTATTACAATAGATGGAGGAGAAGGTGGGACAGGTGCATCGTATCAAGAGTTAGCTGATAGTGTCGGATTGCCTATTAAATCAGCCTTACCTATTTTAGATGAAGACCTTAGAAAATATAAGGTTCGAGATAGAGTAAAAATCATCGCCTCTGGTAAGCTGTTTTCACCAGACCGAATTGCAATTGCCTTGGCGATGGGAGCCGACTTAGTTAACATTGCTCGTGGATTTATGATCTCTGTCGGATGCATACAAGCATTAAAATGTGATTCTAATGCCTGTCCAGTTGGTGTTGCAACAACGGATCCAGATTTGCAAAAAGCACTTGTCGTTGATGAGAAAAAGTATCGAACAGCTAATTATGTGATATCGATGCGTGAAGGCTTGTTCCGAATGGCTGCAGCAGCTGGATTAGATTCACCCGTTCACTTTAATCAGGAGCATGTTGTATATAAAGATGAAAAAGGGAAAGTATGGACAATGGATGACCTGTATCAGACAACGGTTAAAACAGCGAATTAATTTTCTGCAAATGAATAGTAGGATTTAGCATACCATCGTAGCTGTATTCAAATGAGGAGGACAACCATGAAAAAACAAAATTTCAACGACTACGTAGAGTTTAGTAATGAAAGATTTACCAAACGAGTAATTTTTAAAGAAAATAAGACCACGATTTTCGTGTTAAATTTTGCATCTGGACAAACGCTTCCCGCACATAAACATCCTGGATCGAATGTACAATTAATGGTGATGCAAGGGGAAGGGAAGTTTACAATTGATGGAGAAGACATTCCAGTAATAAAAGGGGACGTACTGTTTGTAGAAGGCGATGAAGAACTTGCATTCACCAATAATAGCACCTCTAACACAAGCCTATACGTCATGTTAAACAAAATACCAAACGAAAATTACGCAAAGGACATCTAAGGTGCCTGTCACTTCCCGATATTTGTAGTTTCTTGTCGAAGCGCTGAGTTGCTTAAGCAGGTTTTGGCTCTTAGAGTGAGTGTAAAACCTGCTTTTTTTAAGTTCTTGATTCCGCAAAATACGACAAAAAACGGGGAGTGACAGGCACCATTAATGTAATAAGGGATGCGGTCTCCTCCAATAGGAAACGCATCCCTTATATTATTTAATAGTTAACATTCCTCTATTTTTCATTTCTAATTCTAGCAGATTTATAAATTCTTCCTCTAAGTTTAATTCTAATGCCTTTTTAAAACTATCATATAGAAGCTCGTCCGATAAGGAATACATTATATCCTCCTTTATCTCCTGAAGTTCAATAATTACCTTCATTTTATTAATACCCGAAATAAACGAATGTAAACTATTAACCCTATTAGACGTTACTAGCCTGAAATAGAAAAGGAAATTAGAAAAATCGCAGGATGTTTAGGAAAGACTGTAAACAAAATGTACCCAATATTAGAGACTGCCAAAAATTGGCAATCTCTTCATTCCAAAAGTGGCATAATAAACTCTATTCTTGTTGCTCCCTCTTGTAATTGAAAGCTTCACTCATTTTGCGCTGGAGTAAATGAATTTTATCATTTAAAAAGATATACAGATATCGTTTAATGTAATACGTCCAATATGAAAACCTGGAAAATTTGCTTTCAAACAGGAGAAAAAGAAAAGCAATGACTATGATACCAATGATGTATTTGCGCATACATTATCATCCTAACTAATTTATATCATTACACTATTATTATTTTCCAAATGAATCGTATTATGTAAAAGTTTTTTCGAAGGGCCTTATCTTTTTTTGTATGATACAAGCAAAATTATTCGTGTTTTGTTATGATTTGAAATAACCTGAAATTTCAGGGAGAATATGAGGCAAAAGGAGTCTTACGCAATGAAACATATCTATGCATTTGAAAAGAAAGAAGACTTTGAAACATATCAGAAGCGAATCGACCAATTTAAGAAAGGATTAAACGATTACCAGGAAATATTAAAAGAAAAGTATGGGCTAAAAACAGGTCCTAGGGCGGTTGTTTGGACTTCAGAAAAGTTAGCTACTGAGGTTTTTTCTGATGTTCCCATACCGGCATATACGAATAAAGACATTATTTATATGTCGCCAGATTTATCAGAATGGAGAACACTATTCTTAAAACAATTAGATGGGATAAAGATTCCTTATATTGAACACTTTTACAAAAATTATTCAGAGAATCAATTGTTTACCATTTTAGGTCATGAGTTAACTCATCACTCCGATTGGTTTTTGGATGAATTTGATGATGACAGAGATAATGGGATATGGTTTGAAGAAGGAATGTGTGAATATTTACCAAGAAAGCATTGCTTAAATGAAACGGAATTTAAAGAAATTGTAAAGGTGGAGTCAGAACTCGTAGACATATTTAAAGGGAAATATGGAATAAACTCCATTGAGGAATTTGGCAGTACAACTTATAAAGGCAGTTTGTCCAGTATTATGTTTGATTACTGGCGAAGCTTTTTGCTTGTGAAAGAGTTAGTTGAGGAGCGGGCTAATGGGAATGTAGAGTTAATTTTCAAGATATACCATGAGTGGGATGAAAAAGGGAGAAAAGTGCCATTGACAGAGTATTTTGAAGCAGAATTTACAAAATGATGAAATGATAAACGACAGGAGTGGGGACGTTTTGAGCCAAAAACTATATCTAGTAAAACCAGCAAGAGAATTTAAAGACGAGTACCTTTCTTTTTACCAAGAATGGGTTGAAAGTGGAGAGGATATGATTCCATGGGTCATTGAAAAAGATCCGACTGACTTTGAAAAGATGCTGCAATTTTTGGATGACAATGAAAAGGGGCTTAACCAACCAGAAGGCTGGGTGCCAGATTCTACTCGCTGGTTAGTAAATGAAGAGAAAAGAATACTTGGGGTTGTAAATATACGACATGACTTGACAGAGTTTCTGTTGAATGGTGGAGGACATATCGGTTACGGAATTCGCCCATCGGAAAGAAAAAAGGGTTATGCAACGAAGTTATTGAAACTGTCGCTTGAATTAACGAAAGATCTTGGAATAGATAGGGTCCTAGTCGTTTGTGATAAAGATAATATCGGATCCATGAAAGTGATTGTTAAAAATGGGGGAATAGAAGACAAAGATTTCATAGAAGAAAATGGTAATATTGTGAAAAGGTATTGGATGGAATAAATAAATTTTTAGGACCATCGTATTATTCGATAGCAAAAATTCTCCATAAAATTTCCCGGGAAATGTAGTATTTTGTCGTCAATAATTTTTTTAAGTGATTATCCATACTGAATCTGGCATGAAAACTAAATTCTAGACAAAAAGACATTCGACAAAATCCGGGAAGTGCCAGGCACCAATAAGGCACCAATAAAGCTATCCGAACATATTGTGTTACAGGGATTAGTATAGTATGGGAGATGATAACAAATGGTTTTTAGAGTAGCAGTTGGTGCTGGCCATGGTGGTAGGGGTTCTACACCAGGCAAGCGTACTCCTGATGGTGAATATGAATGGAACTTTAATGATAAGGTAGCGGATGCTTTTATCGCTGAATTGAATAAATATGAAAATGTAAATATATTGCGTTTAGATGATGACGACGCTTCTGATGGATTAGTGGATGTGTCGCTTCGAGATAGGATTTATAAAGCCAATCGATGGGGTGCAGACATTTATGTATCATTCCATCATAATGCTTTGGCCGGAAGATGGGGGACACATGGAGGAACTGAAACGTATTATTATGTTGGTTCACGAGAAGGAATGGAACTGGCTATGGTGATCCATGATGCCGTAGTGAGAGCTTATGGTTTACGCAACAGAGGCATTAAGAGAGGGAATCATTTATATGTAATTCGAAATTCCCAGATGCCAGCTGTCCTTGTGGAAGGCGGTTTTATGGATTCCGTCACAGACATCAAAAAACTAAGAGATGATCAGGTGCTGGCAAGAGCAGGGAGATATGCAGCAGAAGCGGTAGCCGAATATGCGGGATTAACGGATAGAGGAAGGAAAACTCCATCAGAAAATGAAACCTCAACCCCTAAAACGGAATCGTCGCCTAACGAGCAAGTGAAATCCGAACAGATAAGAGGAGACATTGCAGAAATTCAAGATACATTAAATAAACGTTATAACCAGAAACTTACGGTAGATAATTTGTATGGACCTAATACGCATAAAGCCCTTGTGAGAGCCTATCAAACAGAATTAAATAAACAATTTAATGCGAGACTGAACGTTGATGGTATCTTTGGCCCAAGAACTAAAAGAGCAACGGTTGCAGTAATGGAAGGTGCGAGAGGAAATTTGACATGGGTCATACAGGCAATGTTAGCAGTGAAAGGTTACGACACAAATGGAGTAGATGGAATCTATGGAAATGGCACAGAAAACGCCATAAAACAATTCCAGCGTGATTCTCGTATTGCGGTTGATGGTATTTTTGGTCCGAATACAGCTGAAGCATTGTTTGATGTGTAAGCAATAAAGTTCTTCATAGAGGCTGGGACAAAAGTCTTTTCTCAAAGGAAAGAACGAACATGATTGGTGCAAAAATACGCTACGGATATATACTTCACTTTCCGTGGGCCTAGAAGAGTCAGCCTCCGTGCTGACGCACTACGGTGTCTCATCTAGGTCTTCTTTTTCAAAGAGTCTCTGTATATTTTCGCCCGCTAAGTAGCACATTGTTCGTTTCATGAGTTAAACACTTTAGTTATGTCCCAGCCTCTTATTGTCATGTAGCTGCGCTTGTGTTTCGACAATGTTTGACAAAATCCGAGGGGTGCCAGGCACCAAGAGAGGGTCGGTGCCGGGACACTG
Organism: Oceanobacillus halophilus; assembly: GCF_003628505.1. GTDB lineage: Bacteria > Bacillota > Bacilli > Bacillales > Amphibacillaceae > Oceanobacillus > Oceanobacillus halophilus. The sequence goes on from NZ_RBZP01000003.1 coordinate 226,200, forward strand.
TCAAATGTGTGTTAATATAGTATGTATAATGTACTTATGGGGAGTGTCACTGGCTCTAGATTTACATCCATAGTGGAGTTGTATTCCACTTTCCTCTTACTCAGTACATATCATGATTATGTTCCATCTGGGTCACTTACCGTCCTTTAATTCGTATTATTTCGTTTTTCTTTATATGCCCTTGAATTTAATCGATCCACAAGTTTCTTATTGACTAATACTCTGGCTAATAAATTTTTAAACCTCAAAGCTATCACTCCAAAAATATGGTTTACATACTATTTACCATTTTTTTATACGTATTTCATTATTAATTAGAGAAGAACTTTTCTTAAGAGGATTTCCTTCAAATGATACAGAGCATAAAGAACGTCCAGTGCTTTATCGATCTTGGAGGAAATAGCAGAAGAAAAGTGGAAAGAGGTAGATAGTTACTATTGGGGCCATTTTCTCTAGAAGAGAAGTGCACCTATTTATTCGACAAAATCCGGGAAGTGCCAGGCACCAAAGATTTTGAATGATTTATAGAGCAAAAAACAGGAGATGTATATTATGAAGAGTAATGAAATGGAAACCCATTTTCAAATGCTAATTTTGCAGCGTCAGGCATTTTATCAGGACAAGGATTTGGACTTTGAACAGGCATGGGTCAGGCCTTTGCCTGAAAAGTGGTCGATTGGCGAAACGCTGTATCACCTATTTTTAATGGTGAGATTATTTAGGAGATTTTCAAATATATATATTCCGACGATGCTTCCGCTTGCATATGCACGGCGACGAAAGCCTTATCAAACAGAAACACACAATATATATGAGGAATACAATCAGAAAAAGAAGAAACCGATGAATGCACCATCACTAATCGTACCTCCGTCCGAATTAGAGAAGAAATGGAATATCACTGAGATACAGTGGCTACTGGAGTATGAGACGGAAAAAATTAAGACGTTCATCAAATGTATCGGTTCAGATGTGGCAGGACATATCTATTATCCAGATCCTGTAGCATATTATCCTAATTTGGTTCAATGTATTCATCTTCTGGCAATACATGAGCAGCACCATTTTGACTTAACTAAGAAGTATTATTCACAAATGGACAGATGAATGAAAATGGTTTGCCATCGAAACATCTAACTTTTGAGCTAGGAAAGACAATTGCGATGACAGGAAAGAATGGTTCAGGAAAATCAATGCTTCTTCATCATATCTTAAATCACGGAGAAGGAATTACTCTTTCTCCAAAGGTAGTCTTCGGTGTTTATGAACAGTTCTATGTAATAGAAAATCAGCAGTTAAAATCGTAGTCAAATTTTACTCCAGGGTGCAGTTTCTAATAAACGGGAACGGCACCTTTTTTCGTTCGACAAAATCCGGGAAGTGACAGGCACCATAAAAGACAAAAACACCTATTGCCAATGGATAGATATTTTGTTATTATATCGGTATACGATATATCGACATGCGATATCTAGGGTGGTGAGAATATGGCTAAGGCTCCAGAAGAATTCATACCATTATCTCAGGCAACATATTATATTTTACTATCACTGAGAGAAGTAAGGCATGGGTATGGGATTATGCAAGATGTCAGTGAAATAAGCCAGGAAGAAGTGAAGATGGGGCCAGGTACCTTGTATGGTGCATTGGGCAAACTGGAGAAGCAAGAAGTGATTATAAAAGCAGAAGTCAACGATGGAGAAAGAAGAAAGTATTACAAGCTTACAGAGTTGGGAAAACAAGTGGTACAACTGGAATACAATCGGTTAACTTCCCTTGTAGAAAATGCCAAGGAGATTATCAAGGAATTGGGAGGAGAAAAAGATGGGGATTAAGAAGTTTAGATTTTTTCTTGCTTCAGATATTGAAAAAGAGGAAGCATGGTTAACGGAGATGTCACGTCAAGGACTTCACTTTTACAAATATAAATTCGGTATGTATTATTTTGAGGAAGATCCGAACGTATCCTATGTCTATCAAACTGATTTTCATCAACAAGTAGATGATGCCTATTTTCAACTCTACAAAGACGCGAGTTGGGAACATGTTACAAGTTATATAGACTCCTTTCATTATTTTCGTACTAAAACAGATAATCCAGGGATAAAGAAGATTTATTCTGATGCGGAATCGGCCGTAGAGTCATTGAAACGTATGATGAAAATGTATATGGCTATCTTTCTATCTCTCATTGTGATTCAAATAGCTTTACTGCTAATGTGGAGAGGAAGTATCATTGACTATTTTTCTAACGGAATTGTCTTTTCGGTGATTCTTTTATATGTTTATCTGCTCAGTACGCTGCGGAAACGAATTAAATATTATTTGAGGTGAAGTAGGTATGGCACTTGTTACAGGGCCATATCCTTTTTTTTGTAAACAACGAACGTCCAATAGCAGGAAACAAATGCACGAAAGACGAAATAATTATGTAACTGAAAAAGAGAGGAGTGGCCATGATGGATACAATAAAACACAATCAAGATGCTTGGGATAAAAAGGTGGAAGCGGGCGCTCGGTATACAAAACCGGTTAGTACAGAAATAATTGAAAAAGGCAGACAAGGAGATTGGGGGATATCGGTTACGACAGAAAAGGCTGTTCCAAGAGATTGGTTTCCAAAGGATATGAATGGTCTAAGAATCCTTTGCTTAGCTTCTGGTGGAGGACAACAAGGACCGATTCTTGCTGCAACTGGTGCGGATGTAACGGTAATGGATATCTCCGAAAAGCAGTTGGAACAAGATCTATTTGTGGCCAAAAGGGACGGACTGAATCTTAAGACGATAAAAGGAGAAATGTCAGATCTTAGCTATTTTGCTGACAATTATTTTGATTTAATTGTTCATCCGGTTTCCAATGTTTTTGTAAAAGATGTGCACCCTGTATGGAAAGAAGCTGCAAGAGTACTAAAAAGTCGAGGTGTGTTAATTTCCGGCTTCACCAATCCGCTTCTTTATATTTTTGATGATTATCAGGAAAGACAGGGAATTTTAAAAGTAACCAATTCTATTCCTACCTCCACGAAGGAATATTTAACAGAAAAAGAGTGGAAGGAGCATGTTTTATCAGGTGAAGCCATAGAGTATGGCCATTCGTTGGAAGACCAAATACAAGGACAAATAGATGCTGGCTTCGTCATAGCTGGGTTTTATGAGGACGATTTTGGTGGGAACAGGATACTTGATCAATATATCAAAACCTTTATTGCAACGAAAGCTGTAAAGATAGGAAATGACATCTAACTGATTGACAAAGTTTTGGAATGGCTGTGATACAAATTATAAAGGTGGAATACGGATGAAAATTGGCAAGGAATACTTAAGAGTCGTGCAAGAACGGTTTATGAGTGTAAAAAGCTTAGGGGACAAAACAATTAATCAACTTTCAGAGGAGGAAATTCATTGGGAATATAATGAGGCGTCTAATTGTGTTGCAGTAATCGTGAAACATCTTAATGGTAATATGCAATCTCGATGGACAGATTTTCTATCCACAGATGGTGAAAAAACTAACAGGGACAGAGACAGTGAGTTTGAAAATACGATTTCTTCTAAGCAAGAATTAATGGCCATTTGGGAAAATGGATGGAATGTTCTTTTTCAGACATTAGAAGATTTAAAAGAAGAAGATTTATTAAAAGAAATCTATATTCGCGGCGAAAGACACAGTGTTATGGATGCCATTGAAAGACAAATGGTTCACTATGCTTCCCATATTGGGCAGATTGTTTACATCGGAAAACAAGTAAAGGGAAATTACTGGAAAAGTTTAAGCATACCAAAAGGAAAGTCCGCTAGTTACTTAGAGTATATGAAGAAAAAACAAGAATAAAAAACTAGTTTAAATCTCTTTCCATTATGGTTGAAACTTCATGAAAATCTAGTTTCTCATATAGTAACTTCGCCCGATTGCCAGCAAATACATTTAATTGAACTTTTCGACAGCCTTCTTGTTTTAGTTGGATGATTGCTGCTTCACATAAACTTTTTGCTATTCCTTGTTTTCGAAATGGGGAAAAAACATATAATTCTGTGAGGAAACCTACCGTTTGATTGGAATAAATATCATAGAAATGACTAATACCTATCCACCCTTGAATTTTTTGATTGTCGGTATGTATTAGATAGTACCCACCGTTATCCAAGAATGGGGCAAACAGCTGATTTGCTTTCTCCCAATTTGGTTCTACATGTCCTAAAGTAGCTTCTTGCATAACATCTAGTGCATAATTTAAAATTTGCTGAGTTTCCTCAGGCGACGCTTTTCGAATGGTCATTATGCTAATCTCCTTTTTTGATTTATTTATGTTCGTATTTCCATAGCAGTGGATATCGCTTGAAGTATCCACCCTTGAGAGTAAGGAGTTATTTTGCACTTTCCATCTTCTCACTTCTATTAGCCTATGCGGATAATTTCTAAAAAGAAACTTGTCTCATAGGTAAATGCCTAGATTTCCGATATCTGGGTGTATAACCATGTCAACATGGGACAGTTAACATATAGTAATGGTGTAAATGCTTAAGGAGGTGGAGCAATTATGAGTAAACCTGTTTCTGGATTCAGTGAAGGTTTTGCCTTAATTGTCGTATTGTTTATTCTATTAATTATCATTGGAACTTCTTACGTGGGATACGGTTACTAAGAGGTTTGTTCAAAAGGCACAGAATATAAATAATCTGTAAAGGAGTGCTTTATAATGGGTTTCGGTTATGAACCATATGGAGGTTGCGGCTGTGGAAGTTACGGTTATGGTGCAGGAGGATACGGCGCTGGTGGTTATGGTGTTAACAGCTTTGCGCTAATCGTAGTTCTGTTTATCCTTCTAATCATCGTTGGGGCAGCTTGGTTATAAAATAAAATATTTTAGTAGGGCAGCCACGATAAGGTTGCCCTATTTTAATGGAAGTTACTTTTTCAACAAAATTGAATAGTATGCCTAGCTCACAATTAGGTGAATTCCCATAGGCTATAGTGTTATGGGAATAAATAGTTACGAGAAAAGGAGAGTTTATATGCACGGATTTGTAAGACACCCACAAATGCCTCAACAACATCATTTGCCAGATCAAAGATATGGTGCAATCGGTCCTTTAACTGCTGGGCTTATTGGTGCTGGAATTGGTTATTTAGGTGGAGAGTTATTTGGAGGCTATGGTCCTGGTTATGGTCCAGGATATGGCGCACCAGGATTCGGCCCAGGGTACGGAGGCTATGGACCGGGGGTTGGCGGATATGGATATCATTACGGTTATGGTTATGGAAATCCTCCATTTAATTATGGACCAGGCTACGGATATCATGGATACCAACCAGGCTTTGGTAACTCACCATTTAGATAAAGCCTTCCTAGATTAATAGTAAATAAAAGTGAACCTTCCTATCAAATTAGGAAGGTTTTTTCAGGAAAGCATTTCGACAAAATTCAACAAAAACCGGGGAGTGACAGGCACCAGTCGAACGACCTATGGACAATTTATAAAAGGGGGCGTATAGTTACTTAGGTAACTAATTATGAGGAGGATCCTTATGGAGCGGTCTTTTTTTCATCAGCATTTACAGTTTTCCCGGTCTTTCACAAAGAAACTGAATGAACAGTTAGCAGAGGTAGGCCTATATCATTCTCAGTGGTTATTGATTTATTACTTAAAGGAATTCGAAACAGCCACTTTGGTTGATATCAGTAATTACCTTGATGTAGAGAAGCCTACGATTACTCGTACAGTTAATCGATTGGAAGAGAGGGGACTGATTCGAAAAGTTCCGAGCAAGGATAGACGGGAAAGAAGAATAGGACTAACGGAAAAGGGCAATGAAGTGTATGGGGAAGCTGGAAAGGTGGTAAAGTCTTTTGAACAAAGCTTGATGGAAGGAATGCAAGAAACGGAGATCGTTTCTACTATACGAACGATTCAATTATTAAAAAAGAAACTGAACTAAAGGAGATGTATGTTTGACTAGTAAGACACCGTTGTGGACCAGAGATTTTATTATGGTTTCCACTTCAAATTTTTTATTATTTATATCATTTTATATGCTGATGGTAACTTTGGCTGTTTATTCGGTTGACAATTTTCATGCGTCGCAAAGTGAAGCTGGACTTGCATCCAGTATTTTTGTACTTGGGGCACTGTTAATTAGGCCAATCGCTGGAAAAATTATTGAAACGGTAGGAAAGAAGAAATTATTAATTATTGGACTAGCACTATTTTTAGTATTTTCATTATTATATTTTCCAATTAGTGATCTTACCATTTTGTTTCTCATTCGCTTTGTACATGGTTTTACATTTGGTATTTGTACAACAGCAACTGGTACGATTGCTGCAGATATTATTCCTGTCATTAGACGTGGGGAAGGGATGGGGTATTTTGCAACAAGTATGAATCTAGCGATGGCTATCGGCCCGTTTCTGGGATTGATCATAATCCAGTATTTCCCTGATAAAACAATATTTGTGGTGACAACACTTTTCGCTGTTATTGCTCTAGTTGCAACTTTATTTCTGCAAGTACCTAAGGAGGAAACAAAGGCTAGGAATATTCAAAAGGGATTTCAAATAAGTGACTATATGGAAAAGAGTACCATTCCTATAGGTGTTTTAATGGTGGTCAGTGGTTTTGTTTATTCCAGTATATTAACGTTCCTCACTACTTTTGCAAAAGAAATAAATTTAGTCGATGCAGCAAGTTTCTTCTTTGTTATGTATGCAGTTTTTCTGTTGATTTCCAGACCATTTACAGGAAAATTGTTTGATTTGAGGGGGGAAAATGCAGTAATTTACCCTTCCATTGTGTTGTTTGGGATTGGATTAGTACTACTGAGTCAGTCGTATATTGGAGTGACTTTACTTGTAGCAGGTGCTGTAATTGGTATAGGATTTGGTACCCTGCAATCCAGTGCACAAACCGTAGCAGTAAATAAAGTACCAAAACAACGAATCGGCTTGGCAACATCCACTTTTTTTGTATTCTATGACTTTGGCATTGCTATCGGCCCATTCTTGTTAGGATTTCTTTTATCACTAACAGGATACCGTGGCTTGTATCTAACAATGGCGGCCATCGCCTTTAGTAGCATATTCATCTACTATATTGTTCATGGAAAAAAATCCTCAACCAAACAAAAGGAAGCAAAAAAAGTAGAAACAATCGCCTGAGTAGTGCCTGTCACTCCCCGGATTTTGTCGAATAGAGGACTGTAAAATAAAAGTAGCTTTAAAAGCAATTGAATAGTGCTTTTAAGGCTACTTTATAGGTTAATTTTTGATTATTGTCTGCTTTTCAATCATTCAAATTCGCTCAAGATAAGAGAGGCGAATACAAAGGAGCTGTTATCTATCTCACTTCTTATTAGTATACAATGAATAACTTTACCGCCAACTGTTGCGTTTGTTTCCGCGCTAAATTCTTGGCTTTTTTCGAATGTAAATTCTATTTTGTTGTTGGTGGTAGTTATTACTTTCCATGGACTGACATCGAAATCTGAAATAATGTTTCCCTTTTCATCTAAAATATAATCATAGATTTCATATTCATTTGTCTTGAAATTATCGGCTTCGATCTCTATTTGTTCCCCAAAAGTAATCAACGGCAGATCGACAAATCTTTTGCCTATCATGGATTCTTTAATAACTTCTTCCAGTTTTTCTTTATCCTTGTTCACATTTCCGAAATATAGTGGTCTCAAATCTGTGTTCCCATTATTTACCTTCAGTATAGGCTCTTCTGTAGAAGAACTCTGACAAGCTACAAGAGAAAGTAAAATGATTATGACTGTTACTTTCAAAGATATTCTCATTTAGAACCACCCTGACTTCTAACATTCTGTTTAAGACAACCACCCTATTATACATGATTTTTATATTTATATGGTGTTTTTTTAGAAACCAGGATGCGCCTGAAACATTTATTCGATTCCATGTTCATCACAATATTTATCAACAAGGTTTTCAATTTGGTCAAGTTCAGGGTACTTCCCTTGAAAAGAGAATTTAACCTCTTCTAAAAATTCCCCTTTATGATAAACATGTATAGCACCGTTTTGTTCAACTACACTATATTCTGGTTCGAAGCGATACCCATTCCGTTCAATTGCACCCATATCCAACAACTCCCATACTTGTATTTTTTACTAGTATAAACCAAATCGAACCATTCCAATCGGTGCCTGTCACTTCCCGATTATTGTAAGTATTTGTCGTGCGATTGTCCGAAAATTCTATATAATTACTATTATAATTTTGTTATAATTCGGTTAATTAGTTGCATAGTCTACATAGAAATAAGGATATTAAACGGAGTTGATTAAATGGTTATAAGAACAATACCCGTTCTATTATGTTTTTCATTCTTTCTATCCCACCAACCGTATCAACATCCTATTATAGAAAATGCACAGTTTGCTCTCACTCCAAATCTTCTTGCAACAACAAGTAATTTTTCTAGAGAAGACTTATCTGCCGTAATGAATGATGTAGTGAACTATGAAAATTCGTTGACAATCAGTGCTGCAGGCGATGTCACGATAGGCAGTGATGATAGCTTTGGCTACTACGGAACGTTTCATCACGAGGTGGATCAGTCTGGTCTTGAACATTTTGGTAGAAATGTGGCCCCTATTTTTGACGAGGATGATCTGACTATCGTGAATTTAGAAACCACCCTAACTGATAGTACTAATAAAGCGGATAAGACATTTCGTTTTGCAGGAAAACCTTCTTACACGGAAATCTTAAATTTATCTAGTATAGAAGCAGTAAATCTAGCTAACAACCATACTTTTGATTACTTACAAAGAGGTTATGAAGATACAGTGGCTAATCTTGATAAACATAATATTTCTTCGTTTGGTTATGAGCAATTATTTTTAGAAGAATTGAATGGCATAACAGTAGGTGCTGCAGGTTATAAGGGGTGGAATGACTCAGCTGAATTACGAGAGCAAATAGAACATGATGTAAATACTCTACAAGAACAAGGAGCACAAGTGGTTATAGCGAATTTTCATTGGGGGGAAGAACGGCATTATCATCCAAATGCCTCTCAGCAGTCACTTGGAAGGTATGCGATCGATGCAGGAGCAGACTTAGTTCTGGGGCATCATCCGCATGTTGTTCAAGGGATTGAAGAATACAATGGAAAGTATATTGTATATAGCTTAGGTAATTTTATGTTTGGCGGAAACCGTAATCCTGATGATAAAGACACGTTCATTTTTCAGCAAACTTTTCATTTTGCCTTTGATGAACTTCTGGAGAAAAAAGACATAAAGATTATTCCGACTAGTATCTCCTCGGTAGCGGATCGCAATAACTATCAACCGACACCATTAACAGGAAAAGAAGCTAATCGTGTATTAAATAAAATTTTAACCCTGAGTGATGACATTCCAGAAAATGATATTGCTTATAAGGATTATAGTATGGATGAAAGTATTGCTGTTTTTTCAGAGATGGAAACATCATCACAGTAAAAGTTTCATTTAAAAAAAACTGTTAAAATACACGCCTGGATGTATTTTAACAGTTTTATTTTTGTAGTTTTGTCATGTGTTCGACAAACTTCGGGGAGTGACAGGCACCTGCTAGAATTTTAAGCAGATGGCTTCTGGCGCGTGTATGTCTTTTTGGATTAGGGTTAACTGACCTGTTTCTTTGTCTCTTGCGAATAAGACAAGATTATCAGACTCTTGGTTAGCGACGACTAAAAATTCTTCGGAAGGATCCAAAACAAAGTCCCTTGGCCAGTCTCCCTCTGAAGGTGTAATCTCAATTAAGGTTAGTTTTCCTGTGTTCTTTTCTGTTTTATATACAGCGATACTATTATGTCCACGGTTTCCGGCATAAACAAATTTGCCGTCGGAGGAAACATGAATGGCACTACCCTGATTATTCTCTGTAAAATCTTCAGGAACAGTTCTAACTCTTTGAACGATAGAGAAGCTCCCGTCAACACTATCATAGTTTAAAACAATCACTTCACGTCCAAACTCTGTTACAAGATAAGCGATATTCTCCAGTTGTGGATGAAATTCTATGTGTCGTGGACCACTGCCTGCTGGAACTTCTAAGCGGTTGACTTCTTTTAATTCTCCTTGATCATTTACCTTATATGTAACCAGTAGATCACTTCCTAAATCAGCTACTGCCAAATACTTTTCATCTGGTGTCATACCAGCGTAATGAACGTGTGGCTTCTCCTGTCTCGGATCAGGACCAGAACCGGTATGTTGAATAGTGGAAACAGCAGGACTGATTGTACCATCTTCCGGATTGATTAAATAGGAATCTACGGTACCTTTATGATAGTTTGTACTGAACAAATAGCGGTTGTTTTGGTCTGTATTTACATGACAAGGATTCGCTCCAGGAGATAACTGCCTGTTTAATAAAGTGAGTTCTCCATTTTCTCCAATCGTGAAAGAAGCAACCCCACCATCTCCCTCTTCTTTACAAATCGAATAGAGATACTTTTTATCGTCAGTGATCTTGAGGTAAGTTGGACTATTTACTTCCGCTACTACTCTAACATTTGTTAGTTTTCTTTCCGCCGTATCCAACTCAAAAGAGTAAATCCCCTGACTCTCTCTCTTCGTATATGTTCCAATGTAACCAGTATATTTCATATTTAACATGATACCCCTTTCTACATTTATCTTGAACCAAGTATATCGTTTTTAGGTGGTGCCTGTCACTTCCCGGAATATGTCGAATGTTGGTTCTACTTAAAATTAACTTTTCTGTGAAATGTAATGCAGTTTTCATTTTTCGATAATAGATTAACTTATAATGTAATTGTGAAGCATAATACATTTATTTCTACTATAGTTCAAAATAATAACAGGGGGAGTTTACATGGGTAATAGATTTTTGATCGTTGGCGGTGTGGCAGGTGGAGCGTCGGTTGCTGCTAGGATTAGAAGATTGGATGAAACAGCAATTATTATTATGTTTGAGAGAGGGCGAAATGTATCATTTTCTAATTGTGCATTACCGTATCATTTAAGTGGTATCGTTGAAAAGAGTGAAGATCTTGTCTTAATGAATCCTGGTAAATTCAAAGAACAATACAATATTGATGCTAGAGTTAATAGTGAGGTTGTGAAGATTAATCGCGAAGAAAAGAAGATTACAGTGAAGAATAGTGTTACAGAAGAAGTATATGAAGAAAGGTATGATAAATTAATTCTCTCTCCTGGAGCTAATCCCATTGTTCCAAGTCTTGAGGGTACGGACCGCAACCATGTCTTTACGGTTCGAAATGTGGAGGATATTTCGAAGCTGAATAATTATGTTCAACATAGGGAAGTGATGGACATAGCGGTTATAGGTGGGGGTTTTATCGGAGTTGAAGTAGCAGAAAATCTCCGTTTAGCTGGTTACAATGTATCAATAGTTGAGTTCAGTAACCAAATCATGGCCCCTTTTGATTATGATATAGTACAGGTGCTTCAAAAAGAAATGATAGATAACGGCATCAATTTGATTGTTAATGATGGCCTTTCTAAAGTTAAGGAAGGTTTCATTGAATTGAACTCTGGTAGAAAAGTAGAAGCGCAAGCGGTAGTTATGGCGATAGGTGTACGCCCTGAAACAACATTAGCAAAAGATGCCGGGCTTGAAATAGGGGAATTAGGTGGTATAAAAGTTGACCATAATTACCAAACGAATGATAAGGATATTTATGCCGTTGGTGATGCCATCGAAGTATACAATCGTTTGACGCGCAAGGCAACAAAACTTGCACTTGCCGGACCAGCGCAAAGACAAGCTAGAGCAGCAGCAGACCATATGTATGGAAAGAATCATCGCCATAATGGGGTTATTGGTTCATCCTGTGTACAAGTCTTTCATCAAAATGCGGCATCAACAGGTCTTAATGAAAAAGCAGCACAAATGGCTGAAATAAATTATGATTTTGCTTATATCATACCCGGAGACAAAGTTGGGCTAATGCCAAGTAGCAATCCCATGCACTTTAAATTACTATATGAATATCCAACAGGGAAAATATTAGGTGCCCAAGCAATTGGAAAAGGAAATGTAGATAAACGAATGGATGTTATTGCATCGATGATTACAATGGGCGCAACTGTGGAAGACTTAAAAGAATTAGAGTTATGTTATTCACCAATTTTCAGTACTGCAAAAGATGTGGTCAATCTTGCTGCACTCGTAGCATCAAATTTGTTATACGGTGAATATAAACAAGTACCAGTTACCAAAATTCGAGAGTTAGTGGAGAACAACGCGTATATTGTAGACGTACGTGAACCGTCAGAGTTTGAAATGGGTCACTTAAATAATGCGGTGAATATTCCTTTAAGTGAACTAAGACAAAGATTAAACGAAATTCCAATAGATCAGCCAGTATATGTTCACTGTAGAACTGGCCAACGTAGTTACAATGCAGTAATGGCACTTCAGAACCTTGGCTATACTAATGTATATAATGTAGCCGGATCCTTTTTAGGAGTTTCTATATACGAATACTTTAATGACCAAACAACAAACCGCAAAAAAATACTCACTAATTATAACTTTGCCTAATTCGGTGCCTGTCACTTCCCGAATTTTGTTGGAATTTGTCGATGTGGTAATCTAATCTAAATAGTTTGGCAAAAAATATAGATTTGGGAAGTGTATGTGGTAATTTTGGTTATGCTACTTATGAGGTGATATACTATGAAAGCTACAGAAATAGAAAGTAAACGGTTTGATAAAGCTTTAGATGAAATCTTGGATCTTTTTAATAACTTGGAAAGTGATGAGCCAATCATTCAATATAGCGAAGAAGTATTAAAATACATCGAATTGGCTAAGAAAAAATATGGAGATGACCTTGTTAATGAGAAAGTAAATACAGTAGTTGGTGAAATGCTTTCTTGGTTAGACTTAGATGAAGTTGAATTAGGAGAGGAAGAAGAGAAGGAAACGGAAGAAGAGTAAAGCGGTAATTTTGTAGAAGAATTATATTTAACCGTTGACAGTATAAGGATTCTGATTGGATACTTAAAAAGTAATAAAAAAATATATTAAAATTCTATTGACTTTTAATAGTAGTTGCTTTAATATAAATTTTGCTGTTGAAAAGCAAACACGAAACAAGGCAAACTATTCAATTAATTATTGTTTTTTTCTTGACAAGTTATTTGCCTGTGTGATATATTGAGTTTCCTTGACAAATTACGTCAAAAAAGGCCCGTTGGTCAAGCGGTTAAGACACCGCCCTTTCACGGCGGTAACACGGGTTCGAATCCCGTACGGGTCACCAATATAATATGGAGGATTAGCTCAGCTGGGAGAGCACCTGCCTTACAAGCAGGGGGTCACAGGTTCGAGCCCTGTATCCTCCACCATTATATAATCTAATATATTATATCGCGGGGTGGAGCAACGAGCGTTACTTCTACCGAATAAGCCGCGAGTAACCTCGAAGCATCTAACATCTCTGGATTTGCTAGTGGATGCAGAGGTCAAAGTCTTATAATTTCCCATAAAATAATTGGGATGAAAATTAATATATTTACACACATCGCGGGGTGGAGCAGTCTGGTAGCTCGTCGGGCTCATAACCCGAAGGTCGTAGGTTCAAATCCTGCCCCCGCAACCAATTAATCATTGGTCCGGTAGTTCAGTTGGTTAGAATGCCTGCCTGTCACGCAGGAGGTCGCGGGTTCGAGTCCCGTCCGGACCGCCACTATCATTTAATGAAACATGATTATTACTATGGCTTTTGTAGCTCAGTTGATAGAACAACGAGCGATACTTCTACCGAGTATGCTACGAGTAACCCCGAAGCGTTGACATCGCTGAATAAGTTAGAAGGTACAGGGGGGGTGAATACAAAAGCGCAATACCAAAATTAAAGCCTTAAAATATTTATTACTGTGGCTTGGTAGCTCAGTCGGTAGAGCAGAGGACTGAAAATCCTTGTGTCGGCGGTTCGATTCCGTCCCGAGCCACCATTAGTAACGACGTTGGAGGGGTAGCGAAGTGGCTAAACGCGGCGGACTGTAAATCCGCTCCCTCAGGGTTCGGCAGTTCGAATCTGCCCCCCTCCACCATCTTTTGATCATTTGCCGGCCTAGCTCAATTGGTAGAGCAACTGACTTGTAATCAGTAGGTTGGGGGTTCAAGTCCTCTGGCCGGCACCACTAAGAGCCATTAGCTCAGTCGGTAGAGCATCTGACTTTTAATCAGAGGGTCGAAGGTTCGAATCCTTCATGGCTCACCATTTATGCGGGTGTGGCGGAATTGGCAGACGCGCTAGACTTAGGATCTAGTATCTTCGGATGTGGGGGTTCGACTCCCTTCACCCGCACCATTAAAATCAAATTGCTATTATGCGGAAGTAGTTCAGTGGTAGAACACCACCTTGCCAAGGTGGGGGTCGCGGGTTCGAATCCCGTCTTCCGCTCCAGACCCTTGCCGGGGTGGCGGAATTGGCAGACGCACAGGACTTAAAATCCTGCGATAGGTAACTATCGTACCGGTTCGACTCCGGTCCTCGGCACCATAAGCGCCCGTAGCTCAATTGGATAGAGCGTTTGACTACGGATCAAAAGGTTAGGGGTTCGACTCCTCTCGGGCGCGCCATAATACGGGGAGTAGCTCAGTTGGATAGAGCAGCAGCCTTCTAAGCTGCGGGTCGCAGGTTCGAATCCTGTCTTCTCGGCCATGTTTTTTATGCGGGTGTAGTTTAATGGTAAAACCTCAGCCTTCCAAGCTGATGACGAGGGTTCGATTCCCTTCACCCGCTCCATTATTATTTGTGGGCCTGTAGCTCAGCTGGTTAGAGCGCACGCCTGATAAGCGTGAGGTCGGTGGTTCGAGTCCACTCAGGCCCATCCGTTCAAAATTATTGACATTTGTTGAATGGTGTTGTATTATTGTGTGTCTATCGCGTTAATAATTTTCGTTAAATAAAATGCATTGACAAATGATACACGATACAGTATATTTAATAAGCTGCTTTTGTGAAGCGGTAAACTAAATTTGCTCTTTGAAAACTGAACAAAACAACCAGTATGTTAAGACGAAAGAAACTCGTTTTCTTTTAACAATAGAAGGTAACACTTCTAAAAGCTAAGACATAGAATTAATTGGTGTTAATTCTATACAAACTTTTTTGGAGAGTTTGATCTTGGCTCAGGACGAACGCTGGCGGCGTGCCTAATACATGCAAGTCGAGCGCGGGAAGCTAACTGATCTCCTTCG
>NZ_RBZP01000040.1 GCF_003628505.1 Oceanobacillus halophilus
TATAGATATAGATATAGCTACCACTATTAAGCAGGTTGATTGGAGCGGAGGGCAGTCGACTCCTCGAAAATAAAGGGCAATTTTCTTCGTGCGATGTAATGCTGCCGCAGCCTTCCTTGTCCTGCGGGAGGATAGGCCTAGATGAGACCCCGCAGTGCGCTAGCACGAGGAGGCTCATCAGCCGCCCTAAGGTGCGCGACTGCCCGGAGCGGAAATCAACAAAGCACTAAATTAGATAATTATTCTTAATTAAAGAAAGTAGCAGTTTATACAAAATGTAAGGTAAAGTTGTGTTAAAAAGCAACAATCTTTTAGAAAAGAGCCTAAAAAAAAGAACTTGTCCATCATAGGTATTATGACGGACAAGTTAAGTGTTTTGTTTTATAGAAATCATGATACTAGCTCTCTAAGGAATTTACTCCTGTGTAATGATCGACTGAAAATCATTCCAATCGATCATCCGTGTAAATCCCTTAACATGTTGATTATATGGCTGGTCTTTCATCAGTAGTTTTGTTTTTTCGTTTTTTAATGTATCCAAAATGGCTGGTTTGTCATCTACATAATAGTCCAATTTCAAATCTTGGATGATGTGTACTTTTTCGTCATCCTTCATGCCATAAAAAAATTGATCGTTTTCAACAGGAAACCCTTGATTCTTTACCCAGTCCCTTGTTGCTTCACCGTGTTCTTTAGGTCGTGCGGTAATATAATATATATCATGTCCATCATTGTGGAGTTTCTGTATAGCTTTTACTGCACCAGGAAATGGGGGGCAGTCCGTAAAATAAATTTCTTCGAGCGTATTTTTCCACATTTCATTTCCTTCTTCATCTGATAAACCAAAGGGTTCATGAATTTCCACTCGATTGATATTATTAAATACAGTTAAATCCAAGTTCGTATTTAGTTTCTTATTATAAACGTGGAAGGCATGTTCCCTCAGGTTGATCAATGTATCATCAATGTCAAATCCGAATCTCATATTTTCATCCTCTAACTATTAATCATTATAACTTGGGTATCCGATAAATTTATAATCTTTCCCAATGGGGACGATCTCTGTATGATTCAGTTCGATGGCGTCCTTCATTTCTTCTATTCCTGTACCTTCCAGGAAAGTGGGGGCGTTTCTTCCACCTACAAATTTGGGGGCAAAATATAATATAACCTTATCTATAAGTCCTGCTTGTAGGAAAGATGCGTTGATATTCCCCCCGCCTTCAATAATTAATGAAGAAATACCTTGTTCTCCAAGAATTTTTACAACGTCTTTGGGATCAACAGATGTTTCTGAAGATGTAATAATTACTTTTATCCCTTGTTGTTCAAGCAACTTTCTTTTTTCGGGATTATGATTCTTACTAGTAAATATCCATGTATCTGCCTGTCTGTCGGTAATAACTTGGTAATCCATGGGTATTCTTAGGCCTGAATCCATAATTACACGAAGAGGGTTTCTGCCATTTGGAATTCTTGATGTTAGTGCAGGATCATCTTTCAATGCTGTGTTAATTCCAACTAAGATAGCCATATTTTCACTTCTTAGCTGATGAACATCCTGTCTAGCTTCTGGAGATGTAATCCATTTACTGCTATATGTGTGAGTAGCCACTTTCCCATCAAGAGTAATTCCTGCCTTTAAGGTAATAAATGGCTTTTGGTCTGTAATAAATTTATTAAAAACCTCATTCATTTTAATTGCTTCTGTTTCCTGTACACCAGTGACGACTTCAATACCAGCGTCTTCTAATATCTTTACGCCATTACCTGCAACCAGTGGATTGGGATCTAGAGAAGCTATAACAACCTTTTTAATACCTGCTTCTACAATAGCAACTGCACAGGGACCGGTTCGTCCATAATGAGAGCAAGGTTCAAGAGTTACATAAATAGTCCCGCCTTTAGCGTTATCTCCTGCCATGCGGAGTGCATGGATTTCCGCATGGGGTTCTCCTGCTTTTAAATGGGCCCCAACTCCAACAATGCGATTATCATTAACAATGACAGAGCCAACCAATGGGTTTGGTTCTGTTTGGCCTTTCATCGCTTTAGCATTATTTATCGCTAAGTCCATGTAAAATGCATCATTAATCATTACAGCAAGTCCCTTCATCTTCTTTCATGTGACCTGATTTAGTAATCTTCGTTTCTAAATATTTTTTATTGTACTCCGAAATATCACCCCAAAGTGGAACTCTATCCGAAACTAATAATCCGGCATCTTCTAATGCTTCAAGTTTTTTCGGATTATTTGTTATCAATGTAACTGGTTTATCTCGCAATGTCTTAAGGACTTGAATAGCGTCATCATAATTTCTGGAATCATTAACGAATCCTAGACTTTCGTTCGCTTCAACAGTATCATATCCATTTTCTTGAAGCAGGTAAGCCATCGCTTTAGAGAATAAGCCAATTCCACGGCCTTCATGATTAGCTAGATAAAATAAAGCACCTGCACCATGATCTTTAATCTTCTTCATGGATTGCTTTAATTGGTAGCCACAGTCACAACGTTTACTTCCAAATATATCTCCCGTATGGCATATGGAATGCATACGAATAAGTGCATCGTCAGCGTTCTGAAAATCGCCATAGACTAACACACTGGATTGCTGATATTCTGCAAGATTTGAGGAAGATAACTTTTCAATAATTCGTTCATAATCTTCGGTAACCTCATCGTAATCTAACCAGCAATACCATTTGAATTCAATGGTTTCCTCATATAAATTAACAGGTAGTCGAATAGGGCCAACTAAGTAGATGGCACGATCCTGTTCTGTTTGAATTAATTGTATTCTATCTTTTAGTATGGAATATACTTTGGATTTAAGTTTTACATGTTCCATCATAAAAAAACTCCTTTCTGCACCACTTTTTCTTAGTATAGATAAAAAAGGCAACTTCATCAATTTTATTTTCTCGAAAAGTTAAGTATCTATATTGGAAGGATGAATAAGATGAAGTATACCTATGATTATTGTTGGTTAATGGTGTGGGCATGAAAGAATAAAAAACGGAACTTTTTAGTTTTTCATACGTAAGACATAGTGGGTGATAAAACATGAATGAATATGATGTAAAGGCATATGATGAAGTACAAAACTGGCGACTGAAAATGATGAAAAAATCTGGTGTCTTTAACAAGTTATCTAAAAAGGCACAAACTAAGATTAATAATTGGATTCCGGACAAGGCGCACCAGGTAATTACAGAAAGTATTAAAAATATGGTAAAAGCAACATTACTCGGATCAAATATGACAACCAATAAACATACGGACAAATCGCTAAGTTTATATAAAAAAGATGAGTTAGTTAAAGAAAAGTTGGTGACTTATCGAAGGACAGCGACAGTAGAGGGAGCAGGTACTGGTGCAGGTGGAATTTTTATGGGACTTGCTGACTTTCCGCTATTATTATCAATAAAGATGAAATTTATTTTTGAAGCTGCTGCAATATATGGATTTGATACCAATAAATATGAAGAACGCTTATTTATTCTTCATATATTTCAGCTTGCGTTTTCCAGTGAAGAAAAACGGAGAGAAACCCTGTTTATATTAGAAAACTGGGAGGAACAAAAAGAAAGACTTACAGATATGGATTGGAGAGTATTCCAACAGGAGTATCGTGACTATATTGACCTTGTGAAAATGCTCCAATTAATACCTGGATTTGGTGCTATTGTAGGAGCTTATGCTAATTACAACTTAGTGGACCACTTAGCAGATACCGTGATGAATGTTTATCGGATGAGAATTTTAGATAAAGGTCTCTCACACTGAAATATAGAATTGTAAAATTTTACAGATAAATGGGAATTTTTTTGCTCCATACAGGTTTTTGAATTAGAATGAAAATAAAGATGTTTTAGAAAAAAAGGGGAAGTTTTAGAGTGGGGGAGTTTTACGTATTGGGTAGTTGTTCCTCGTAGAAAACAGAATTTTTCTACTAAAAATTAAGTAGAGCAGGAACTAAGCGGAGGAAATACATGGAGACTCCTTGAAAAAAGAAAACCACTTTTTTCTGCGTGCGATGTAACCCTGCCGAAGCGTTCCTTGTCCTGCGGGAAGAAGAGCATCGGTGAGACTGCTGAGTGCGTCAGCGCGAAGGAGGCTCACCAGCTCCGCGGAAAGCGGAGTGTATTTCCGTAGCGGGTGTTAAGAAGCATTCTGAATGAAATATATCAACAGTCTATACAAAATGCGAAATAAAGTCATGCTAAAAAGCCCGATTTTTTAGAAAAGAGCAAAAATAAAAGGAGGAAGGATAATGACAAGTATACCGATTAATACGGGGTCTAAGCAGATTATTGAGCAAACGGATCAGTATGGGGCAAATAATTATAATCCACTTCCAATCGTAGTTTCTGAGGCAGAAGGTGTCTGGGTAAAGGATCCTGAAGGAAATAAGTATATGGATATGTTAAGTGCCTATTCTGCTGTTAATCAAGGGCACCGTCATCCAAAAATTATTGAGGCTTTGAAGAAACAAGCGGATAGGGTTACATTAACATCCCGTGCATTTCACAATGATCAACTAGGACCATGGTATGAAAAAATTTGCCAATTAACCAATAAAGACATGACACTTCCTATGAATACGGGAGCTGAAGCGGTTGAAACTGCTATAAAAGCAGCTAGGCGCTGGGCTTATGATGTAAAAGGTGTAGAAGATGGGAAGGCGGAAATTATTGCTTGTGAGGGGAACTTTCATGGGCGAACAATGACAGCGGTTTCCTTGTCATCGGAAGACGAATACCAACGTGGATTTGGTCCAATGCTCCCAGGAATAAAGTTAATTCCTTATGGTGATATTGAAGCATTGAAAGGAGCGATTACTGAAAATACAGCAGCCTTCTTATTTGAACCTATTCAAGGTGAAGCAGGGATTGTTATACCGCCAGAAGGTTTCTTAAGGGAAGCTTATGATGTTTGTAAAGAGAATCATGTGTTATATGTAGCCGATGAGATCCAAGCTGGCCTAGCCCGATCTGGTAAGTTATTTGCATGTGATTGGGAGAATGTTGAACCAGATATGTACATTCTTGGGAAAGCACTTGGTGCCGGGGTCTTTCCAATTTCTTGTGTAGTTGCGAATAAAGATATTTTAGGAGTATTTAATCCGGGATCTCACGGATCTACATTCGGCGGGAATCCATTAGCTTGTGCAGTTTCCGTAGCAGCTCTGGAGGTTATTGAACAGGAGAAATTAGCTGATCGTTCGTTGAGGTTAGGAGAATATTTTCAAAACAAATTGAAGGAAATAGATAACCCAATGATAAAAGAAGTGCGTGGAAAAGGGCTTTTTGTTGGAGTAGAACTAAAGGAAGCAGCACGCCCGTACTGCGAGAAACTAAAAGAAGAAGGTTTATTATGTAAAGAAACACATGAAAATGTTATTCGTTTCGCACCACCACTTGTGATTAAGGAAGAAGATTTAGATTGGGCAATTGCCCAAATTACGAAGGTACTTGCTCAATAAGGTCGGAAATACCTAAGGTCCTGCCTCTTTATAGACTTTTTTGGCATAAATTACATTAATAGGAAGACCTCTACCTATAAAATTGGTAGAGGTTTTTTTCAGATTAATGTTCTCTCTAAAAGTCTCTTTCTAAAAGATTGTTGCTTTTTTATCTACATTTTATATAGACTGTTGATATCTTTAATTCAGAATAGTGTAGATCTCGCTCACACTTATTTTTGATATGTGCGATCATTCGCTCCGGCAGAATACTTCGCTTTCCGCGGGCACGGCCTCAGCCTCCTCGCGGAAAAACC
>NZ_RBZP01000041.1 GCF_003628505.1 Oceanobacillus halophilus
AATCACCCACTACTTTCATCATTATTACTTTGATTATAAAACAGAACAGCTAACAAATCATTTTTGTTGGCTGTTCTGAGGGACTTTTTCAGTGGCCTTCACCTGTCCCCTTGTCCCTATCTATCCGTCAAAGGAATATCATCATACTTATCTGCATCAAGCTCGTAAACATCACCAGTTGCTACTCCGTTTAAGATGCCATGCAGCCCTCTTTCCACTGCTTTGGTTAATTGTCCGAGCTTCTTCTGTCCATAACTTTGTGTTTGCCCAGTCACTTCAAATAAAACTGCTCCACTTCCATTAAGTGCAAAGGATCCTAAAGCCGTTCCGGGTAAATCCAAGTCTTGCGGATAAAGTGAAATATTCCCAATTGGAGAGTTCCCCATTTCCTGCATAGCATTATAAATAGCGACGTTTAGCTGTTTTGAGAACTCTACATCGTACGTATCAGCATACTCGCTATATTTTTCTCCCTCAGGTGAACTTGGATCTGGTACAAATACCCCTGAAAGTGAGAATGTAACCGGATCGTCTGTCCCATCAATGACATACTCGCCTTGGTGATGAAGGTCAACGAAAACATCCACCTTTCCGAATTCCTCTTGTAAACCTTTGTAAACATCACGAATGGTTTGAGCTTCCGGAGTGATAAACCAACCAGGCTCAGATGATTGACCAGGGAAATCATCTGCTTGTGGGACATAATCCAAATCAGGATTGAAATCACGGTTCACGTCAAACCCAGGATTTGATGAATAATCCCAGTATTGATTTTGATACGTATAATAGTTCCATGTAGGTGAAACACCTTCTAATTGTGGAAAATCTTCTACTACTTCTTCCCATGTCATCTCATTCCCGCGCCGATTTAATTCCGTAGCATCCGGGTTCACCATAGGCATAGCAACAATTGTTAATTCTTCACGAAGCTGTCTAATCTCCGGCTTATTGGAAGTTCCAAGTTCCTTTATTATGTTCAACAAAGCCTTTGTACCAACTTTTTCGTTTCCATGAATTTCACTTTCAATTAACACAACCTTGTCCCCTGTACCAACGGTCGCCTTATAAATTTCCCTGCCATGATTAGAATAACCAGCAACTTCTACCGAAACTTCTCCTTGGCTAATTCGTTCAATCTGCTCTAGTTTACGTGTTAATTCTTCATGACTAATCATTCCAGAAATAGCCGGCTTCTGAACCTCCGTATCAGCAGACACTACTGGCGTATCCGCGACCGGCGTTACCAAACCAGTCCCTAATAAAAGTGCCCCACTCAATAACGCAATTCTTCCTCTTCTCTTCATCCATACCCCTCCAATAATTATATTCTCTTTAAACCTTTCCCCTTCTACCACCAAATCCCTTCCCAATAATTAAAAATGAATCCTCCTTACTAAAAATACCTTTGATAAAAGTACTAGTTTCACAATACCCCCACAAATCTTTCAGAACCTTATACCTAGCTTGGGACGCGGGGACAGGTTTGTCGTCCCACCCTTTTCTATCAATCTCCCCAATCCTTCTTTCAACCGCCTACCCTTTTCAACAAAGCCGGGACATGGAACCTGTCCCCATGTCCCCCGCCATTTACAGTAGTGTGTTTTAATATTATAATTAGGTATATTGAAGTTTATAGGAGATTGTGATGAGATATACTGGTAGATTTACCTTATTCTTATTAATTATAATTACATCTATCACGCAAATGGTTCTGGCTGAGCGGCTGGTACCTCTGGCTATTATCTTTAGTTGTGTCTATGCTAGTCTCGGTTGGTATATTGGATACTTATATGATAAGTATCACTTCCTCACTTTTAAGGATCCTTTAACGAAAGTATATAACCGCCGATACGGGGATAAAATGATACCTCGAATGCTCACAAATGCACAGCGAAGTCATACAGCACTTGCTATATTAACGTTAGATATCGATAATTTTAAATGTGTGAATGATACCCATGGACATGAGTATGGGGATATGGTATTGAAAGAGCTTTGCCATATTATCATAGGAAACGTTCGGAAAAAAGACATCCTTATCAGATGGGGCGGGGATGAATTTTTAGTCGTTTGCCCAAATGCGGATAGGGATTTTTTGAATAAAATTATTCAGCAGATCAATGCTGATATGGATAAGTTTATGTTGGAGAGTGAAAATAACATCCGTTTATCCACCGGGATTGCGCTTTATCCGCAAGATGGACAAACCATTGAACAGTTACTGGCTGTTTCTGATGAAAATATGTATGACGAGAAGTTATCGAGTAAACCAACGCCCCAACGGTGACATCACTCATACTTAGCTTTTTTTAGAGAGGAATAATAAGAATAAAATGGGAACAAAAATTGGCGATTCTTTATTATACGAAGAAAAACGAGCAACCATCTGGTTTTTATGGCTATTTTATATTATCTTTTTTGGCTATGATATTACCTATCATTATATCTTACCTGTAACACCTTGGAGAATTGAAGCACTCCCATCTAATTTCGGTCTAAATATCTTTCTATATGTTGCTATGCTTAGTCTTATTCCGATTGCCTATTATCTTATGAAAAAGCAGCGACCGGAAAAGATAAAATACATGGTATTTTTCACCTATACGATATTGTACATTTTCCATGATTTGTTCGTATATTGGGATAATGCGTCAACTTATGCTAGTGGAAACATAGCGGAAATCATGATTGTATTGTTTTCACCAATGTTTATTAGCAAACGATTTTTTTACACCGTATTTTTAGGAACCGTACTAAAATTTGCTATAATTGGTGTAGTGCTCCAGGATACTATTGTCCTATTTCCAATGCTTATGGTGCTGGTTATCGCACTCATTGCTTCCTTGCTTCTCTATCGTTTCCTCAGTTATGTGGATGCGGTCAAGGATTCTTATAGCAAGCAACTCGAAGGCATTGTTAAAGGGGTAATTGCTACCCTTGAACTGAAAGATCCATACACGAGAGGACATAGTGAACGGGTGGCAGATTACGCGATTATGTTGGCCAAAACAACAGGAAAGTTTACGGAGAATCAACTCCAGACGATTTACTATACTTGCCTCTTGCATGATATCGGGAAAATCCATATTCCAGATAGTATACTAACCAAACCTGGAAAATTAACAGAAGAGGAATATGAATTGGTTAAACAGCACCCAACCGTTGGAGCAAAGGCAGTTCAAGACGTGGAGGGCATTTCGGAGTACATGGATATTATTCTTTATCACCACGAACGCTGGGATGGAAAAGGCTATCCCAACGGCCTAAAAGGAGAAGATACTCCACTGTTGGCAAGAATTACAGCCATTGCCGATGCTTTTGATGCCATGACTACTACCAGATCCTACCGAGCGGCATTACCTCACGAAGAAGCATACAAACGAATTATGGACGGGAAAGGAACGCAATTTGACCCTCAACTGGTAGAGGCATTTAAAGACGTGTACCCTTCGTGGAAGGCCTATCATCAGAAATATCGAAGCTAAGATTTCTCAATGAAAGGGGGTGTCACACGATGAAAATTAAAAAACTAAACAAAATTAAAGTAACCTGCTGGTGGTGCTGGTGGGCAATGAAACCTTAATAACTCCCGTGTTAGGATGTTAGGAACAGAATTCTAGCATCCTCTTATTATGAAAAAAAGCGAGGAATACTAGATGAAAATTACCCTGCAGTCTACAGTATCTTTACACTCCTTATCCATTCGCCCTGATAAAAAACATTATATCGTAGAAGATGAGCAATCCGGCAATTATTACGAAATGCCCAAAGTTTGCATCGATGCCATCGAAATGATGCAGGAAGGGAAAACACTAGGAGAAATGGAAGACATTCTTGTTATTCGCTACCCAGAGGAAGACGTAGAGCTGATTTCTTTTACGGAGCAATTGATAGACTTCGGACTCGTCAAAGAACTGGATGGACAAATCTTGACTCGGGAGAAGCAGACCCAGTCACCTGCAGGGTTGGAATGGATTCCTCAGTGGTTAGGGAAGTTCTTTTTTAATGGCCTGACGAACAAAGTGTATGGACTTATTTTCCTAGCCAACATTCTATTTTTCATTTGGAAACCTCACCTTCTTCCTAATTATGGCGACATCTTTCTGTTCGACTCGATGATGATGAATATGGTGACATATATGATTATTTCGTTAATTCTCATATTGATACATGAATCAGGACACATTCTTGCGATTCGCGCCCATGGCCTACCAACCAAGCTGAATATTGGTAATCGGCTTTTTTTGGTAGTATTTGAAACGGATTTAACCACCGCTTGGAAACTCAGCCCCAAACAGCGGAATCAACTTTATTTAGCAGGAATGTCATTCGAACAAGTAATTCTTTTTCTCGCTCTTTCTATCTCTTTCTTTTCTGCAGGCAGTAATTCATTGCTAGCAGGAATAATAAGTTTGATCATCTTTGATATCTTTATTAAATTTATCTATCAATGCTGTTTCTACATGAAAACTGATCTGTATTACGTGGTGGAAAATAGTACTGGCTGTTACAACCTGATGGAAAGCAGTCAGCAATTATTGAGTAAATGGATTCCTTTAAGAAAACAGGATCGAAGGAATAAGGAAGCAATTTTCGAAAAATCCGAAGTCACCATCATTCGATTTTACAGTCTATTTTACCTTCTCGGAATGATGCTAATGGCTGGATTACTCATCTTTTACTTCCTGCCACAAATCCTATTTGCATTTTCCCAAAGCCTCCACCACCTAACAACCTATTCACCAGCAACCCCCTACTTCTGGGACGGCATCACCTTCATCACACAAACCATAATCATAGCAAGCATCCTCGTTTATACCCGATTACGATAGGCGGGGGACGCGAGTGTGGGGGGGACGCGGGGACAGGTTCCTCGTCCCCTGATTTCTATCAACCGACTTGGTCTTTCTATCAACCGCCCCACTCCCTCTATCAACCGACTCGCTCTCTCTATCAACCAACTCACTCCCTCTATCAACCGACTCACTCCCTCTATCAACCGACTCACTCCCTCTATCAACCGACTCACTCTCTCTATCAACCGACTCACTCCCTCTATCAACCGACTCACTCCCTCTATCAACCGACTCACTCCCTCTATCAACCGACTCACTCCCTCTATCAACCGACTCACTCCCTCTATCAACCGACTCGCTCCCTCTATCAACCGACTCGCTCTCTCTATCAACCGACTCGCTCCCTCTATCAACCGACTCACTCCCTCTATCAACCGACT
>NZ_RBZP01000042.1 GCF_003628505.1 Oceanobacillus halophilus
ATTCCGGCTTGAGTTTTGTTTTCCTTTTCATAAAGCCTGTTTCTTGGGCCCACTCCTCTATTTGTTTTCTCGTAAAATTAGATTGTAATTCCTTGAATAATAGATGAAATTCTTTATCTAGTTGCATAATTGTAAAAAAATACTCCTCTCCGTAGTTTTATACCGAGAGAAGTATATCCAGAATTTGGTAATTGTGTCATTAATTATGCTTAACTTGATGGCTATGGAACCTGTCCCCCCGTCCCACTCTGTCATAAAATCCATTTTCATAAAATACAGTTATATAGTGGGTGTTCAAAATGTCTGGTGGATAGATTAGCTAAATCTCCATGCATTTTTGAATAACACGTGTAGTTCTTTCATAAAGGAGGCGAAGCAGAGCAACATGAATAATCAGCAGCAAGAATATGTGGAGGCTACCTTTCGAGCGCTTACGGATGCTCTTTTACCGGATGGAATGGATGGGGATCAGAACGTTCATGAGTATGTTATTGCTGGCTTAGACCAGAAGATTTCCATTCAGCAACAGTTGCATTACCGTGTAGTTCCCCTTGCTTACCCCACAGCTATCATGTTGGATGCCGCTGCAACACAGTTAGTAAATGCGCAGAAAATACATGCTCATCCTCAGAGTTGGTTTTCTGGAGGAAGAATGTTTTCTCGACTATCTCGGACAGATCGAATACAGGTCCTAACTGCATTAGAGAATCTTTATGTAGATCTTTATTTACTGCCATCTCCTTTTCAAAATAACGCTGGCATGATCAAATATGTTACCGACGCATTAAATCGCTTTTCCCTGTTTGGGTATTATTCGGAATGGCTAGCTTATGGCACCACACGCTTGTTTCCACCTAATCACCGAAGACTAGAATATTTTCCATTAAATTGGCAGCGGGTTGGATATCCTGGGGTTTCTTACGGATATCGGGCTTTTCGTGGATTTTTATTCACTATAGACGAAGTGGAGGGTGGCAGATGAAAATAGACCCTGATGTTATTGTGATTGGAGCAGGTGCTGGTGGTCCAGTTGTTGCAAAAGAATTAGGTGAACAAGGAATCCGCGTATTGGTGCTTGATGCCGGTCCATGGTTCGGTAATAAAAAATGGCCCCATCCTAATCAAAACCGTGGTGTGGAGAAGGAAAGCTCTGATCCAAATGACTTGGATGGTTCCCTTTATCGCAGCCAACTGACAAGACTGGAAAATGATATGGATGATCTGATCAAAGGAAAATTCCGCTGGGGGCCAGCAGATCGCAGGCGTACGCCTTGGTACAGAAATATTCCAGATCAAGCATTATTATGGCAAAGTGCAGGAATCGGAGGAGGCACCTTGCATTATTATGCGAACTCTCCCCGCGCATTTCCGGAAGCGATAGATAATGAGTGGCCCATTGATTACCAAGAACTTGTTCCATATTATGAAAAAGTGGAAGCGACATTGCCCGTCGAATTCGCACCTTCCACGACGAAAGATGCTCTTTTCTTCTACGGCGCAGAAAAGGCCGGTTTTTCCGAAAATCGCACCTTAGACGTAACAACCAGTGGGTACCGTCCACAACCAAATGCTATCTTACCCCCAAATGAACATTTGATGGATTCGAACTACTCATTAAAAGAAATAAGCCATATGGAAGGATGTACGTTAAGCGGTCATTGCGGGCAAGGCTGTCCGTATGGTCCATCATACGAGAAAATGGCAAAACGTTCTACCGCTGTAAGCTATGTTCCACTTGCGATGAATACGGGAAATGTAACCTTTAGACCAAATACATTCGTCACAAAGGTATTAACAGAATTAGATGAGAGTGGAAGTCAGCAGGCAGTTGGGGTTCAAGTTCGAGATACTTGGACAGGTGAAACCGAAGAGATACGATCAAAGATTGTTGTCATGGCAGCTGGTTGTGTAGAAACCCCGCGTCTTTGGTTAAACTCTGATTTACCACAAAATCCGTGGGTAGGACGCGGGTTAACCAATCATTATATGGATATGGTCACCGGTACATTTGATGAAAAAACATTAATGGATATAGTAGGCGTCCCTACTGTTAATCCTTTTGTAGGCCATACCTCATCAGCCCGACTGGATTATCCAGGACTTGGTATGATCGAAATAATCGGGGAAAGCCCCGGAATATCAGCTCAGACTTTATTTGGATTCAGTCAATACGGCTATCATAACCTCCATCACCACCCTAGTTCCAGTTTATGGGAGCAGCGAGGAAGACTTGTTGGGGCAGAACTGGAAAAAGCGATGGACGATTACCCAAGAACACTCACACTTTCCGCTATTACAGATGACGAGGTCCTCTACCGAAATAGAGTGGAACTCGATCCAAACACGAAAGATGAGCATGGCCCAGTACCACTCGTTCATTATTCACCAAGTAAAAAATCGAGACAACGAAGAGAGGAATTAATCAAAATTGCTACGAATATCTTACGCCAAGCTGGCGCAAACCATATTCACCGTAGTGATCTTCCACCAAACTATTTTATCCACTTACATAGCACGATGAGAATGGGCTTTGTAGTGGACACATCCTGTGAAGCATATCAAGTCGAGCGTCTCTTTGTAGCTGACAACAGCGCAGACTACAACGCACTTGGAGGCCCCAACCCAACCCTAACCACCCAAGCACTAGCCACAAGAACCGCAGAAAAAATAGCAAGCAAATATTTTTAAGGGGGACAGGGGGACAGGTGAGTTGTCCCCCCTCTTTTCTATCAGTTGCAGTGGTTCTTCTATCAAGCGTCTTGATCTTTCTATCAACCGCCTCGATCCTTCTATCAACCGCCTCGATCTTTCTATCAACCGCCTCGATCCTTCTATCAACCGCCTCGATCTTTCTATCAACCGCCTCGATCTTTCTATCAACCGCACCGATCTTTCTATCAACCGCACCGATCTTTCTATCAACCGCACCGCTCTTTCTATCAACCGCACCGCTCTTTCTATCAACCGCACCGCTCTTTCTATCAACCGCACCGCTCTTTCTATCAACCGCACCGATCTTTCTATCAACCGCACCGATCTTTCTATCAACCGCACCGATCTTTCTATCAACCGCACCGCTCTTTCTATCAACCGCACCGATCTTTCTATCAACCGCACCGATCTTTCTATCAACCGACCCGCTCATTCTATCAACCGCCTCGATCTTTCTATCAACCGCACCGCTCTTTCTATCAACCGCACCGCTCTTTCTACCAACCGCACCGATCTTTCTATCAACCGCACCGATCTTTCTATCAACCGCACCGATCTTTCTATCAACCGCACCGATCTTTCTATCAACCGCACCGATCTTTCTATCAACCGCACCGATCTTTCTATCAACCGCCCCATCCATTTCAAGCTCTGGGACAAGGAACCTGTCCCCATAGCCATCAAGTTAAGCATTTTCGATGACATCATTACCAAATTATGGATATACTTCTTTCGGTATAAAACTACGGAGAGGAGTATTTTTTTTACAACCATGCAACTAGATAAAGAATTTCAAATACTATTCAAGGAATTACAATCTAATTTTACGAGAAAACAAATAGAGGAGTGGGCCCAAGAAACAGGCTTTATGAAAAGGAAAACAAAACTCAAGCCGGAAT
>NZ_RBZP01000043.1 GCF_003628505.1 Oceanobacillus halophilus
TTAGTTAAGTCCTCGATCGATTAGTATTCGTCAGCTCCACGTGTCACCACGCTTCCACCTCGAACCTATCAACCTCATCGTCTCTGAGGGATCTTACTCACTTAAAGTGATGGGAAGTCTCATCTTGAGGGGGGCTTCATGCTTAGATGCTTTCAGCACTTATCCTTTCCATACGTAGCTACCCAGCTATGCTCCTGGCGGAACAACTGGTACACCAGCGGTATGTCCATCCCGGTCCTCTCGTACTAAGGACAGCTCCTCTCAAACTTCCTGCGCCCACGACGGATAGGGACCGAACTGTCTCACGACGTTCTGAACCCAGCTCGCGTACCGCTTTAATGGGCGAACAGCCCAACCCTTGGGACCGACTACAGCCCCAGGATGCGATGAGCCGACATCGAGGTGCCAAACCTCCCCGTCGATGTGAACTCTTGGGGGAGATAAGCCTGTTATCCCCGGGGTAGCTTTTATCCGTTGAGCGATGGCCCTTCCATGCGGAACCACCGGATCACTAAGCCCGACTTTCGTCCCTGCTCGACTTGTAGGTCTCGCAGTCAAGCTCCCTTCTGCCTTTACACTCTGCGAATGATTTCCAACCATTCTGAGGGAACCTTTGGGCGCCTCCGTTACCTTTTGGGAGGCGACCGCCCCAGTCAAACTGCCCGCCTGACACTGTCTCCGAACCGGATCACGGTCCTGGGTTAGAATGTCCATACAGCCAGGGTGGTATCCCACGGCTGCCTCCACGTAAGCTAGCGCTCACGCTTCTGAGGCTCCCACCTATCCTGTACAAGCTGCACAGACATTCAATATCAGGCTACAGTAAAGCTCCACGGGGTCTTTCCGTCCTGTCGCGGGTAATGCGCATCTTCACGCATAGTATAATTTCACCGGGTCTCTCGTTGAGACAGTGCCCAAGTCGTTGCACCTTTCGTGCGGGTCGGAACTTACCCGACAAGGAATTTCGCTACCTTAGGACCGTTATAGTTACGGCCGCCGTTTACTGGGGCTTCGGTTCTAAGCTTCGGACCAAAGGTCCTAACTCTTCCCCTTAACCTTCCAGCACCGGGCAGGTGTCAGCCCCTATACTTCGCCTTTCGGCTTCGCAGAGACCTGTGTTTTTGCTAAACAGTCGCTTGGGCCTATTCACTGCGGCTCCATGTATATGAAGCACCCCTTCTCCCGAAGTTACGGGGTCATTTTGCCGAGTTCCTTAACGAGAGTTCTCCCGCTCACCTTAGGATTCTCTCCTCGCCTACCTGTGTCGGTTTGCGGTACGGGCACCTGTGACCTTGCTAGAGGCTTTTCTTGGCAGTGTGAAATCCGGAACTTCGGTCTTAGGTGACCTCCCCATCACAGCTTGAAATGGCCAGGCGGATTTGCCTACCTGACTTTCTCACTGCTTGGGCGCACACGTCCATCGGTGCGCTTTCCTTATCCTACTGCGTCCCCCCATCACTCAAAACGGTCACGAGGTGGTACAGGAATATCTGCCTGTTGTCCATCGCCTACGCCTTTCGGCCTCGGCTTAGGTCCCGACTAACCCTGAGAGGACGAGCCTTCCTCAGGAAACCTTAGGCATTCGGTGAAAGAGATTCTCACTCTTTTTTCGCTACTCATACCGGCATTCTCACTTCTAAGCGCTCCACCAGTCCTCACGGTCTGACTTCACAGCACTTAGAACGCTCTCCTACCATTGTTCGAAGAACAATCCACAGCTTCGGTGATACGTTTAGCCCCGGTACATTTTCGGCGCAGAGTCACTCGACCAGTGAGCTATTACGCACTCTTTAAATGGTGGCTGCTTCTAAGCCAACATCCTGGTTGTCTAAGCAACTCCACATCCTTTTCCACTTAACGTATACTTTGGGACCTTAGCTGGTGGTCTGGGCTGTTTCCCTTTCGACTATGAACCTTATCACCCATAGTCTGACTCCCAAGTCTAAGTAGCTGGCATTCGGAGTTTGACTGAATTCGGTAACCCGATGAGGGCCCCTAGTCCAATCAGTGCTCTACCTCCAGTACTCTTTTTCTTGAGGCTAGCCCTAAAGCTATTTCGGAGAGAACCAGCTATCTCCGTGTTCGATTGGCATTTCACCCCTACCCACACCTCATCCCCGCATTTTTCAACATACGTGGGTTCGGGCCTCCAGTCAGTGTTACCTGACCTTCACCCTGGACATGGGTAGATCACACGGTTTCGGGTCTACGACCACATACTAAATTCGCCCTGTTCAGACTCGCTTTCGCTGCGGCTCCGTGTCTTCCACTTAACCTTGCATGTAATCGTAACTCGCCGGTCCATTCTACAAAAGGTACGCCGTCACGCATAAACGCGCTTCGACTACTTGTAGGCACACGGTTTCAGGTACTCTTTCACTCCCCTCCCGGGGTGCTTTTCACCTTTCCCTCACGGTACTGGTTCACTATCGGTCACTAGGGAGTATTTAGCCTTGGGAGATGGTCCTCCCGGATTCCGACGGAATTCCACGTGTTCCGCCGTACTCAGGATCCACTCCGGAGGAAATTCTCTTTTGACTACAGGGCTATTACCCTCTTTGGCTCATCTTTCCAGATGGATTCGTCTAAAGAATTTCTTTGTAACTCCAAAGGAGTGTCCTACAACCCCAGAGAGCAAGCTCTCTGGTTTGGGCTAATTCCGTTTCGCTCGCCGCTACTTGGGAAATCGCATTTGCTTTCTCTTCCTCCGGGTACTGAGATGTTTCAGTTCCCCGGGTCTGCCTCTTATGCCCTATGTATTCAGACATAAGTCCTGTTCCATTACGAACAGTGGGTTTCCCCATTCGGAAATCTCCGGATCGAAGCTTACTTACAGCTCCCCGAAGCATATCGGTGTTAGTCCCGTCCTTCATCGGCTCCTAGTGCCAAGGCATCCACCGTGCGCCCTTATTCACTTAACTAAGTTAACAATGAATAAGCGTACTAAT
>NZ_RBZP01000044.1 GCF_003628505.1 Oceanobacillus halophilus
TTTTGCGAGTGGCAGCACATACATCTTTAGGGTGAGAGTCCCGAATGCGCCGTGCAGCCGGTAAGCATTAGCTGACAAATAGTGCGTTGACTGCGAAGTAGCGTGCGGAGGATTTGAAGGCAAACCTCTGAACAGAGCTGATATCCCATGTTGGCACTAGAGTCGGATGACTGTGCAAGAGAACAGGAAGTCCAAGTAGCTGGTTGACTCGAAGTGTTAGGAGGGCTGAGTTAGAGGGAAAGTGTATGATGTGACCCATTGAGGCCTTCCTGCTTCCTGAATAGGTATTGATGTCACAAGGCCAAGCCAAGGGCACAAGATGAGCTTTAAAGGGAGGAGTCAGAGATCGCCATAGTAGTGTAGAAGCTCATGCCGATGAACTTCTGGCGACAGAAGCGAGGACAGCACATGAGTGAAACTGTACCAAGATACAGTTGCGAACTCTCACCCAAAAGGTAGGGTAACAGTGCGAAGGGCGTGACCCATAGAAGAACAATGTGAGTAGACTTACTTATGACTGCGGAAATAGACAGGAGCTGGATAAGAGTCAAGACCGACTGATGCCAGGGTGGAACGAACGGGTACACCGTCTATCGCTGAAGTGAAAGAAACAGAGTACTGCTAAAGGCTAACGGCTCTGATTTCTACATTTTAAATGGAGAAGCAGAAACAGAGGAAGAAACGAAAGCAATGACGTAAGGGGAGTAACAGATGAAGAAGCGCATATGGTATAGCCTGTATGACAAAGTATACAAGCGAACCAACCTAATAAGTGCTTTTGAACAAGTAAAGAATAATAAAGGTGCACCCGGGGTGGACAAGATAACAATTAAAGATTATGAATGGATGTTGGAGGACAATCTAGAAGTGCTTCAACAAAAGTTAAAAGCTAAGTCATATCGCCCCAAACCCGTTCGGAGAAAGATGATACAGAAAGAGAATGGCAAACAACGTCCACTTGGGATACCAACGGTGGAAGACCGGGTGGTACAAGCAGCCCTACGTAATATCTTGGAGCCAATCTTTGAAGAGGATTTTCTTCCGTGCAGCTATGGATTCCGTCCAGAAATAAGTGCGCATATGGCTTTAGATAAGGTCACGGAACATCTGAATGCTGGCTATCACTATGTCATTGATGCGGATTTACAATCTTATTTTGATACGATTCCTCATGAAAAACTAGAACAACAGATAAGAAAGCGAGTAACAGATGGCTCTGTTATTCAATTAATCCATCAATTTCTCCGTGCAGGTGTTATGGAAGGAGAACTATACCAAGATACTCCAGAGGGCGCGCCGCAAGGGGGCGTGTTAAGTCCGTTGCTTTCGAATATCTATTTACATCAACTTGACCAGTTAATGACTGAACGTGGGCATCGTATCGTTCGCTTTGCAGATGATTTTATTATTCTGTGTAAAAGCCAAAAAGGTGCGGAACGAGTCATGCGAAGTGTCTCCAAATTCTTGGAGGAAGAACTGAGCCTTACCGTTAACCAAGAGAAAACTAAAGTAGTCTATGCGAGAAAAGAGCCGTTTACGTTTCTTGGATATGAATTTATCGGAGATATTCGCAGAATAGACCCGAAGAAAGAAGCAAAATTTAAGAAACGTGTGAAAGAGATTACTCGAAGAAATCAAACGGTGGATATACAGACGCTTATCAAAGAAAAGCTTAATCCGTATCTACGAGGATGGGCGAATTATTTCCGATATGGAAATGTCAAAACCAAATTTAAAGATTGGGATAGCTGGATAAGAAGAAGGCTTCGAATGGTTCAACTAAGAAGTTGGCGGAAAGTAAAGAACCTCCATCGCCTTCTGAGAAGAAAGGGATGGAGGGAAGAAAGCCTGAGAGGTGTTCGCATGTTTGCATGGCGAAGCTCTATGAGTCCAATGGTTCATGCGGCATTAGATAACAAATTTTTCTCAGAACTTGGTTTAGTAAATCTTGTATCTGTTTATGATGAACGTTATCTCTAAAAGGGATATATGGGAAGAGCCACATGCGAAGGTCCGCACGTGTGAGCTCTGTGAGAGGCGTGGTCAGTAATGGCGACGCCTACTCGGTT
>NZ_RBZP01000045.1 GCF_003628505.1 Oceanobacillus halophilus
GGGTTACATGTAGAGTAGAGAACAGGAAGTAGATAGCGCCTTCTTGCCTTCGGGTTTCAGGGTTTTCCACCTTACTAAGCCAGACTTGAATGCAATCCCTTTCCCTGCTCCCCCTCATCAAACCGTACGTGAGGTTCTCCCTCATACGGCTTTCCGACGTTCTTCTTTCTTTGGCTTTACGTACTTACCTAATGTGCCAGTTTCACTAGCTTGTATTTAGTCCTTTTGCTGACCTCGCTCATACTAGAAATCTTGTGACGTTTATTTCGTTTCCTATTCCAAAATATAGTTAGTCTCCCTATGACGTACCAGTCAATCTCATCTAACCACCTCTTGGCTATCGGTGAGATAAGGTAATAGTTCTTAAATCCTTGTAATCTCCGATTTAATCCTTTAATTAATTCATCCATTTCAAGGGTTAATTTGTGATTCTTTGCCACGAATTCCTTTATCTTCTCCCGCATTCTGTTCATCGCCTTTTTGGTTGGAATATGGGACATTAAGTATATTTTATAATTACCTTCCTTAAGAACAGGGAATTTCCTGTGATGCAAGCCTAGAAAGTCAAACCCATCAGAATCATCCCATATATTGACAAGCCTTGACTTTTCTGCGCTGAGTGTAAGGTCTAATTTCTTCATAATTCCTTTTAGCACTCGTATGCTTTTCAAAGCTTGACTCTTGGTACGACACATAATGACAAAATCATCTGCATAGCGAACAATTTGCCCTAAATGGGCAAATTTCTTCAACCAAAGAGAATCCAATACATTTAAGTAGATATTTGATAGTAACGGTGAAATGACACCACCTTGTGGAACTCCGGTTACAGAATCACGAAAATGGCCATCTTCCATGATTCCAGCTTCTAGCCATTTGCGTATGAGTTTCACTATTCTTCTGTCACTAATACGCATTTCGATAAGTTTTAACAATTTATCTTGATTGATATTGTCAAAATAACCTTTGATGTCCACATCAACTACCCAATAAGATTTCTTGCTGGCTTTCCTAATTCTCGCTATGGCTTGATGAGCATTTCGCTTTGGTCGGAAACCATAAGAACAGTCTTGGAAGTCTGCTTCAAAGATTGGTTCAATCACCATCTTCATTGCCATCTGCGCCACTCTGTCTTTTATCGTTGGAATACCCAATGGTCTTGATTTCGCATTCCCTTTTGGAATGTAGGCTCTTCTTACCGGTTTCGGTCGGAATCGATTTTCTTTCAGTTCAAGGTACAGTTCATTTAGAAACTTCCTCTCACCATATTCGTCTACTATCTTTTCAATAGTTTGTCCATCGATTCCTCCACTTCCCCTCTTTCTTTTAACTTTACGCCATGCTTCTGCTAGTATGTCGGGACGATAGACCTTATCATACAATGCATGAAAACGTCTTGTAGGGCTTTCCTTGGCACAAAGATATAAAGTTTTCCAAAGTTGTTGAGCTTTTACATTGGTGTAGTTAGCTAGTTTTCCAGCATTCACTCACTCGTACCTCCTTCAAACTTGTGAACGAAGTAGGGTACTGGCTTTTGCCGTCCTTCCCTAGGCAATGTTTTGTTGTCATTACCATCATCGGTACTATGACCCCCTCCGACTCCCTCTCAGTCCATCCACCATTTCACCCTTTGGCTTATAGGTTTCTGTTTACTCCGCGTGTAGAGTTACCGAGGAGGGTATCCCCAGTTACGTTAATTACTTTCCTAGCATACCGATCTCTATACCCCGAGGGATTCTTCAATGCTGCACTTTCAAGTTCTTCACATCTTCCATGGTCTTCCCCCACGTGCGCCAGGGTCGACTCCCCTTTGTCCTTCTATAGAAGGTCTCTCTTGACGAGGCGGCAAGATTCACTTAATGTTACGGTCTGCTATTTCGCTAGCACTTCGTTAGAAGCTACGTTGTCACAGGGCTTCAACCTTAGGATTTCTCCACCAGCTGCCTGTCAGCTACCAAGCGCCTTGACACTTACTTGGGTTGAACTTTCATCAACCAGCAATTAACGGCTTGCTGGGCACGCCGCACGCAGAAAAAA
>NZ_RBZP01000046.1 GCF_003628505.1 Oceanobacillus halophilus
GAGGCCACTGAAAAACCATCCCTTTTATAGAAAGTGTTGAAGTAAAATAAAAAAAGAGAGTCCTTTTTTGTTTTTTTCACAAAAAAGTCTCTCTTTTTTAGCTAATATCCTCCTTATTTTTGGTCTATTAGCTTCATAATCCTTTTTAAATTCGCCACAAATATCGTGGTCGCTCCTTGTATCTCCATACCAAATAGACCCGAGTCAGTGGCTTTATTATACCCGTGTCGATTTTTTAATTCACCGTTTTTAGCTTCAATCATATAACGATCTCGAGCTAACTCTCGGAACAAATCTGTTTCTTGGAACGCCTCTTGTTCCTTATGTTCCGTAGACTTCACAGTCACCGTATATGTTTTGGATTTGGCACCTTCTTTGTAACATCCATCCCGTAATGGGCATACTTTACATTTCTCAATATCAAATCGATACTGAATTTCAGAGTTTCTATCCTTTCTGTTTGTTTTACGTTTGCCTTTTGCTAAATGCCCTGCTGGACAAACATACAAATCGGCGTCTTTATTGAATTCAAAACCAGTGTTTTTTCGTTCGTTTGTAAGGATGGGGTGTAGTTTTGAAACCAATTGAATTTCTTTTTCTTTGGCTAGGATTAAATTATCTTTGCCAGAGTAAGCCGTATCTCCTATTACCGCCTCAACTTCCAGTCCAGCCTGTTCACTTTTTTCAACAAGTTCTTTTAGATATTTCCCATCACTTTTCTCACCAGATGTGACTTTTGCGGAAACAATTAAACGTTCTTTTGTCATGGCTAAATGCGTTTTGTAACCAAAGAAACTAGTATCTTCGGATTTATGGCCTGTTCGGGCATCAGGGTCGTTGGAAATCTCCGTTCCTTCTTTACAATCTTCCACTAATTCTTTCAAATAGTTCATCTTTTCTTTGACCGCTGGAATTTCACCAATACCTTCTTCTTTTTTTACCACTTCCATCAGCTTCTCGCAATAAGCCACAGACTCTTTCACATCATTCTCAGCTGGCTTTTCTGGGTATTTTTCTTTGATAGTTTCATCAAAATCATAGGTTGCCTTCCGAACAGCTTTTGCCTGTTCATTTAAATATTGAGCTGCGGATCTAGCGCGGTAGCGAGAGTGGGAGTGCGTAGAATCCACAATTAAGGCTGCTTTAATTTCGATCAGCCCATGTTCTATTGCGATTTCAGTTGTTCTTTGGATAAGTAAATCTAATAGATTAATATCTTTCAATCGCAATTTACGAAATTGAGTTAAAGAACTTGAGTCAATAACGGAGTCTTCTGGTGCCATCCCCAAGAAAAATTTAAAAGACATATCATATTTAGAGCGTGTAACTAAGTCTTTATCTGATAGTTTATACATTCGCTTTAGTAAAAGGTACTTGAACATTCGGACGGGGCAGACTGCATTCCTACCATTTGTATGACAATAGTTATCCTTTAATTCCTCGTAAATAAAAGAGAAGTCAACCAAATCATTGATTCGGCGTAACTCGTTATCTTTCTCTACGATTAAATCATAAAGACCATGATACGGACTTAACGGAAGGCTTTCTTGTTTTTGTAACAATGCAATCACCCACTACTTTCATCATTATTACTTTGATTATAAAACAGAACAGCTAACAAATCATTTTTGTTGGCTGTTCTGAGGGACTTTTTCAGTGGCCTT
>NZ_RBZP01000047.1 GCF_003628505.1 Oceanobacillus halophilus
ACAAACTTTTTTGGAGAGTTTGATCTTGGCTCAGGACGAACGCTGGCGGCGTGCCTAATACATGCAAGTCGAGCGCGGGAAGCTAACTGATCTCCTTCGGGAGTGACGTTAGTGGAACGAGCGGCGGACGGGTGAGTAACACGTGGGCAACCTGCCTGTAAGACTGGGATAACTTGCGGAAACGTGAGCTAATACCGGATAATACTTTTCATCTCCTGATGAGAAGATTGAAAGATGGCTTTTAGCTGTCACTTACAGATGGGCCCGCGGCGCATT
Source organism: Oceanobacillus halophilus (assembly GCF_003628505.1). GTDB lineage: Bacteria > Bacillota > Bacilli > Bacillales > Amphibacillaceae > Oceanobacillus > Oceanobacillus halophilus. Next base: position 277 of record NZ_RBZP01000047.1, read on the forward strand.
AGCTAGTTGGTGAGGTAAAGGCTCACCAAGGCGACGATGCGTAGCCGACCTGAGAGGGTGATCGGCCACACTGGGACTGAGACACGGCCCAGACTCCTACGGGAGGCAGCAGTAGGGAATCTTCCGCAATGGACGAAAGTCTGACGGAGCAACGCCGCGTGAGTGAAGAAGGTTTTCGGATCGTAAAACTCTGTTGTTAGGGAAGAACAAGTTGGGGAGTAACTGCCCCAACCTTGACGGTACCTAACCAGAAAGCCACGGCTAACTACGTGCCAGCAGCCGCGGTAATACGTAGGTGGCAAGCGTTGTCCGGATTTATTGGGCGTAAAGCGCTCGCAGGCGGTCTTTTAAGTCTGATGTGAAATCTTGCGGCTCAACCGCAAGCGGTCATTGGAAACTGGGGGACTTGAGTACAGAAGAGGAGAGTGGAATTCCACGTGTAGCGGTGAAATGCGTAGAGATGTGGAGGAACACCAGTGGCGAAGGCGACTCTCTGGTCTGTAACTGACGCTGAGGAGCGAAAGCGTGGGGAGCGAACAGGATTAGATACCCTGGTAGTCCACGCCGTAAACGATGAGTGCTAGGTGTTAGGGGGTTTCCGCCCCTTAGTGCTGAAGTTAACGCATTAAGCACTCCGCCTGGGGAGTACGGCCGCAAGGCTGAAACTCAAAAGAATTGACGGGGACCCGCACAAGCGGTGGAGCATGTGGTTTAATTCGAAGCAACGCGAAGAACCTTACCAGGTCTTGACATCCTCTGACACTCCTAGAGATAGGATTTTCCCTTCGGGGACAGAGTGACAGGTGGTGCATGGTTGTCGTCAGCTCGTGTCGTGAGATGTTGGGTTAAGTCCCGCAACGAGCGCAACCCTTGATCTTAGTTGCCAGCATTCAGTTGGGCACTCTAGGATGACTGCCGGTGACAAACCGGAGGAAGGTGGGGATGACGTCAAATCATCATGCCCCTTATGACCTGGGCTACACACGTGCTACAATGGATGGTACAAAGGGAAGCGAAACCGCGAGGTCAAGCAAATCCCATAAAACCATTCTCAGTTCGGATTGCAGGCTGCAACTCGCCTGCATGAAGCCGGAATCGCTAGTAATCGCGGATCAGCATGCCGCGGTGAATACGTTCCCGGGTCTTGTACACACCGCCCGTCACACCACGAGAGTTGGTAACACCCGAAGTCGGTGAGGTAACCTTTTTGGAGCCAGCCGCCGAAGGTGGGACCAATGATTGGGGTGAAGTCGTAACAAGGTAGCCGTATCGGAAGGTGCGGCTGGATCACCTCCTTTCTAAGGAT
>NZ_RBZP01000048.1 GCF_003628505.1 Oceanobacillus halophilus
CGAAGGAGATCAGTTAGCTTCCCGCGCTCGACTTGCATGTATTAGGCACGCCGCCAGCGTTCGTCCTGAGCCAAGATCAAACTCTCCAAAAAAGTTTGTTTTGTGATTAACACCAATCAATCACAAAGAGAATTCTTAGCTTCCAGAAGTGTTACCTTCTGTATTTTATAAAGAAAAACGAGTTTCCTTTATGTCTTAACATACTGGTTGTTTTGTTCAGTTTTCAAAGAGCAAATAGTAATTCACTTAGAATAAGACTTAGTTAATTTAACATAATCATTATTCGTTGTCAAGATTAACTTTTGGTGGAGCCTAGCGGGATCGAACCGCTGACCTCCTGCGTGCAAAGCAGGCGCTCTCCCAGCTGAGCTAAGGCCCCCATTTCTAATGGTCGGGAAGACAGGATTCGAACCTGCGACCCCATGGTCCCAAACCATGTGCTCTACCAAGCTGAGCTACTTCCCGTATTATGGCGCGCCCGAGAGGAGTCGAACCCCTAACCTCTTGATCCGTAGTCAAACGCTCTATCCAATTGAGCTACGGGCGCTTATGGTGCCGAGGACCGGAGTCGAACCGGTACGGTAGTTACCTACCGCAGGATTTTAAGTCCTGTGCGTCTGCCAATTCCGCCACCCCGGCAAGGGTTTGGAGCGGAAGACGGGATTCGAACCCGCGACCCCCACCTTGGCAAGGTGGTGTTCTACCACTGAACTACTTCCGCATAACAGCAATTTATTTTAAATGGTGCGGGTGAAGGGAGTCGAACCCCCACATCCGAAGATACTAGATCCTAAGTCTAGCGCGTCTGCCAATTCCGCCACACCCGCATAAATGGTGAGCCATGAAGGATTCGAACCTTCGACCCTCTGATTAAAAGTCAGATGCTCTACCGACTGAGCTAATGGCTCTTAATGGTGCCGGCCAGAGGACTTGAACCCCCAACCTACTGATTACAAGTCAGTTGCTCTACCAATTGAGCTAGGCCGGCATGGTGGAGGATACAGGGCTCGAACCTGTGACCCCCTGCTTGTAAGGCAGGTGCTCTCCCAGCTGAGCTAATCCTCCATCTATAAAGTCTGGCAACGTCCTACTCTCGCAGGGGGAATCCCCAACTACCATCGGCGCTGGAAAGCTTAACTTCTGTGTTCGGCATGGGAACAGGTGTGACCTCTCCGCCATCGCCACCAGACATTCCTTTTTTACAAGGACAAGATATATTATATTCATTTTCGACAGAAAATGCAAGTCTTTTTTATACCTTGAAAACTAAATAAGAGTAAATCTAAGACATCTTGAAGAAGTTAGTTAAGTCCTCGATCGATTAGTATTCGTCAGCTCCACGTGTCACCACGCTTCCACCTCGAACCTATCAACCTCATCGTCTCTGAGGGATCTTACTC
>NZ_RBZP01000049.1 GCF_003628505.1 Oceanobacillus halophilus
ACGGCATCACGATAGGCTGTGACGCCGTCACAGCCCATTCCCTATATATATAGAACGTTTTTCTTTGTTTTAAGAGGAGATTTTTGGTGGAGAACTTTAGGGTTTAACCCTAGTACGTGTAACACAGACCTAGGAGGGTCCTCAAACCCTTCTAAAGTGCTTGATTCAATAAAGATAAGTCTTCATTTATACGTTATGTCTATGTATCGTGTTTATGCTTGTGCTTGCTTTATCTCTATCATGCTAGCTTAAGTTTTCTTGTGTTTGCTTAGATCTAATGAAACCTAGCTATTGATTATCTTGTTGTTTATATGTTTTGATTGTTTGTGGTTGAATGTTTCATCTACGTGAGGCTTAGGAAAACTGGCTAACCTCCTATACGGTAACAAGCTTGAACGTCCTAAGAAACGTGAATCGTATGTGCATTAATTGATTTTAAGGTAGTATTTCATGCGTAGGTTGCTATCGGTGAGCTTATGATAGGATACTTGACGTATCGTCATAGAGTGAGGTAGGAACTTATAGAGTTAGGGAATTGAACGCACTCCCTACGACTTGTTAGGAATACACCCGTCATCCACGCAAACTCAACATACTAATTACATGGTAAAAGATAGTTAGGGAGTAATGAAATCTAAGTAAACACTATTTTCTCTATTATTGTTTCTCCATTTACATTCTATTTGCATAAGTAGTTATTTGGGTTAGTTGACTAGCAACTAATTCCGCCCACTCTTCCAAAACCCGAGATTTTACTTGCTTTCATAAAAATATAAAAATACAAAAATAATCATCCCTCATCTTTAGAACTAGTAATTAGGTTTTCTAATCCTAGCGACACTATTCCTAGCTGAACGATCAATCCCCCGGTACTTGTCACTATACTATACTACAACGATCAGGTACACTGCCTGGTGGGGGTTGTAAGCTTCTCGAGATCCCTCGAGAGGTAAAGCCTGGTGCAATTCCCACGCATCAAGTTTTTGGCGCCGCAGCCTGGGGAATAGTTATTGTCTAGGTTAGAATTTCTTTTTATTAGGTCTACTTGCTAGATTCCTTTCTAGTGAGATTTTATTTTTATTTTTAGGTTTTCTTTAGTCTATCTTATTTCTTCGTGCCTTTGTTCGTAATCTCTTGTAACCATATCATGAGTAATATTGATCGTTTGATCCCTGTTATTCGTGTATTTCGCCGTAGGAACTTT
>NZ_RBZP01000004.1 GCF_003628505.1 Oceanobacillus halophilus
GCAAATTGAGATTTTATTTAAAACATGGAAATCATTATTTGAAATTCATCGGGTAAAGAAGATGAAAAAAGAGCGATTTGAGTGTCATTTATACGGTACACTGATACGATTACTTTTATGTTCCACGTTGGCGTTCCAGTGTCGAAGGATGCTTTATAGGAAGCATCAAATGGAAACGAGTGAATACAAATCAATAAGCATTGCGAAAGAATGCCTTTCTATATTTAAAGACGTTGTTTTAAAGAGAAATAGTTTAGTAGAGTTGTGTAGGAAGGTTTATATAAGTATTAAAATAAATGGAAGGAAGTGCCATAAGAAAAAGAAAGAAACCGTATTTGATATTTTAAATATCGCATATAAACCAAACGTATCCGAAGCAAATGACTAATCCCTTAGGAAAATGAAGTCTGAAAATAAAGTTTCCTTAGGAGGCTTATTTCCGCATGCAGAAAATTATTTAGAAAAACAAAAAAGAGAAAAAGCTAACAAAAATTAATGATTTGTTTTCATTACTTTTTTGTTAGCTTGATGGCTATGGGGACAGGTTCCTCGTCCCACCCAACTCAGGAGTTACTTGCAAGAAAACCTTAATAATAATACAGCATCCTGTTTTTGCAGAATACAATATTTTCTCCCATATCCTTGGTTAATTCTTAAATAAATCAAACGTTTGATTGAATCTGAGCATAAAAATCTCTTGATCAAACGTTTGTTTTATTTTTATATAGGAGAAATACCGCTACCGAATAATCACTAATACAAACAAATCCCCCTACTCCCAAAAAATCACCTAAAAGTCACGTCCCACCAAATCCATTTGTATAAGAGCAAACATACACCAATCTCTACCATTCGCAAATCGTATCATAGTAAAATTCTTCGTGATGATAGGGACAGTTCTCACTCCTAAATTTCCAGAAGGACAAGTCCCCCATCTTAATAATCACTTCTCATCCAACAAATCAAACGTTTGATTGAATCTAAAACAGCTAATCCCTCTAAATCAAACGTTTGTTTAACTCTCCACATTAACTACCCACATCACTCTCCATCTCCCGCTTATACCGCTCAATCCTCTCCCTCACCACATTCGGATCCTGCTCTTCCATCCGTCTCCGTTCCTCTTCACTCCGCTTCCTACTCTCTTCTCGATGTTTATCCATCCACCAAGGTACAATTTCTGAAGACCTTTGACGATTCTCTGCATAATAATATTTCTTACCAGATTGCAACTGAGCTCTTTCCCTCTCTGCATCTTCCACCGTCAGGATTCCTTTCTTCTTCCAACTTCGCAAAATCCCCTCCACATAACGCCACTCAGCTTTTTCTCGCTCTACCGCAAGATTCATCGCATGTAAGACAAGGTCTTCCCCAACTTCCTGCACCCATCTATGTAACGTTTCCGGAATCTTTTCTGTAAAATTTCGTTGAAAATAAATTTCGGCGTCCGTGCCTGCATGCTCTTTCCTATTTCCTTTTATTTTCTTTTCTTTTTGTTTATATAATGTGCTCGGATTCCCGCTCGCACTGTCGTTCACCTTGCCGCTCACTTTGCCGCCCGCTTTCCCGTCCACATTTCCGCTCGCCTTTCCAGCAACACCCCCTGCTTCCTCCACCCCTTCAAAGTCACACAACGAAATCATCGAATACACTGCCGCTTGATTTCCACCTCGCGACTGATAACGAATATACCCTTTCTCCTGTAATTCCGTGCGTGCGCGTTTACAGGTACTTTCACTTAATACCGCTTTATAACAAAGCAAACTCATTGCTACGGTAAATTCCTTCACCCACCCGGCACGATTGTTGATAGCCATCAGCACATGCCAAAGGTTCGCAGCTCCCAGGGATAATCGATTCGTTTCTTGCTTCACAGAAAATGCATTTAACTCTTTGATATAGTTCATTTTTAACATCCTTTCTATATATGTATAAACCGTAACCAGACGTCTCTACACTTCCTAGTTGTGGGACGAGGAACCCCCGCCCCACTCCTATCATTCTATGATTCTTTCTCTGAGTTTCTTCCTTGCTTGTTTGCCCCAGTCTTTAACGGCATGGACCGTGGTGCCTTCTTTCTCGGCAATTTCCTTGTATGTCCAGCCTTTCACGATGCAATAGTACACCCATTTCTTTTGCTTGACCGTTAGCTGCTTCAGCAATTTCTCCCAATAGTCGCGATCTTCCAGTACAATCCCCTCTGGATCAATCATTGCCTGTTTATCTTCCCCTACATGATTTCCATCGGTTTGCTCTCTCTTTATGTTTTGGGCGTATTTCTCTTTATGATCCTGTTCCCTCACATCTTTCCGAATCGTATCAATGAGATGATTACGTATGGAAAAATTGAAATACGTCGACATCGGACCTTTCGTTGGTTCGTATTTCTTATAGGCCATCCACATCGCATAGAGTCCCTCCGTGTAATACTCATGTAGTGGATCATGGATGCCCAAGCTCTTCAATTGAAAATAAATCCTTCCCTTATTCTGTTCAAATATTTCTTCAAAGGAATCTTTGTCGTTTTCTTCCATCTACTTCTTCCTCTCCTAGTAAAGTTTGATTCTGTACATCTATTAGCCGGCTTGTTGTTAGAAGCATCATACCGATGAATCCGTCTTTTGTCACATGCGCTAACTTGCAAAAAATGACCCAAAATGACAAAACAGACCAAAATAATCAGTCCAAAATGTCAAAATGGATCGTTTTATGCAAGTTAGGGACTTTTTAAACTTTTTCCTGAGATAACGGGGCACTGTCTTATTATTTGGAACAGATGGGGACAAGGAACCTGTCCCTCCGTCCCCCTACCAACTTTGTTTCCTTGGTGCATAAAAAGGGTGCTATAACACGTTCCGGCTTTGTTTTCTGCGCTTGATAATGGGGTAAAAAGGATGAAACTTCCATTGAATAAACAATCATTTGATAAATTATTTGGAGAAAAGCTTGAGGTTAGAAGAAGGCAATTGCTCAAGACACAAGATGACGTGGAACATGAAGCGCATATTGCAGATAGACACCTTGGAAAAATTGAACGTGGACAAGCATCGTCAAATGTTTATACCTTATATAAATTATGGAAGGTACTAGATTTAAGTGCGGATAAAATATTTGAAGAAATTGACAAAGAGATGGGATCGGAGAAAAGCAAATGACTCCTCTCCCCTCAGGCTAGCTATATCAATTACTTTAATGGAAGAAAGGAGGTTTCAAATCATCGCCATAAATCCGCCGTTAACGAAGAAGTCCTAAGAAGGAAATAATATGAAAATAAAATTAAGTCCTTACCACATCAATCCAAACACCTTAGCGATCATCCCAATTCAACACGACACCTACAAAAGTCTCATCTATGATTCCAACCAAACCATCTACAACAAAAAGAAGCCACTGCAATTAATGGAACAAGCCTGCATCGAGAATCTCTGTTTATTCGAAGATCGCAGAAAAGCGGTCATTCAGCTTACTGGTTTTAAGAAAAAAGTTCCCATCCCGATCAATCCGGACAAAAGCATGTACGCATTTCCTACACACTCCATCACAAGCGCGGATTGTTGCTGGGTCTTTTATCATCATCTAAGTCATGTAAAAAGCATCTCTAAAACCGTATCCAGGGTTTTATTTACCAATGGCGTACACTTGGAAATTCCTGAATCCCCACGAATGTTAAAAAAGCAGTTACAACGAACAAGAAAGTGTGTATTATATTTTGAAAAGATGGTATAGTAATTATTGTCAGAATTTATAAAAAAGAAAAGGTGATCAAATGATAGAATGGCAAATGCCACCAGATGGCGGAATGTATAAATTAGTAGGAACAAGAAAGGTTCCTAATGATATCAGTTTAATTGTCCTTATTGATGACGACAAAGAAGACACGCTGCATAGAAGGGAATACAGCTGGAGAAATGTCCCTAACCTGCATAATGAAGGGTTAAAACAGTACCTACTATCGATGAGCGATGGAATTGAACGAGGCTTTTATGATATAGCACTGATAGATGAAGAATTAGGAGAACTGCCTGAGGATTGGGAGAAGGAAAATTTTTATGTGGTTCGGGAAGTGAAGAAGCCATAGACTGAAATGATACTAGTATTTGATTACATAGGTAGAATACTTGCATAAAGTAAAAGCACAGGCCCGTTTTGAACTTTACTGATAAAGAAGTAATTATCTCACTCTATCCCGGGAGTAGTAATTACTTCTTTTTACAATATTCTTGTACTTGTCCCCATATCCCAAAGACACATATACTAACCACCCTTACAATATACAGTTGCTGTTTTATATTCTCCCTTCTTTATAATCACTAAACCCCGACAAATCCTCTATCGAAGTTTTGTACATGAATTCCATTTGATTACTATAAAAAATATTTTTAGGCAAAGGCATCTTTCCATATTAGTCTTATATTATATCAAATGTCATAATTCACTTAATAATGTTATAATTAGAATATACGTTCTTATGAGGTGAGAATTATGGAAAAGAATTGGCTAAATACAAGTGCTTCATTTAAAGCAAAGGTTATAGGAAAATTACTTGGAGATGGTTGTATTACCATGCAAGAAGGTAGAAAACCTAGATTTCAGTTCACACACGTTTCAAGAGATTATAGTTGGAGCAATTATTGCTACTTGCAACTATTGGAATTCTTACCTCTAAGTCCCCCTAAATACAAAAAGAACATTGATCACCGATTACAACAAGGTTATAGCTTATCTTACTACGTTCAATCAAGAACAGCAGATATGATTACTTATCTACGCTTAAAGTGGTATCCTGTGAATAAAAAGAAAATACCCTTCGATTTAATTAGTAAATATTTTGATGAACAATCACTAGCCTGGTGGTATATGGATGATGGACATTTGAAGCTAGAAGGGAATAAACCTAGAAAAATAATTTTATCAACCGAAAGCTTCAATAAATCTGAAAATAGTTGGTTAATTGACTTTTTAAAAGAGAAATATAATCTGCATTTTTATCTTGACAAACAGAATCGAATCATACTGTATGATCAATTTCAAATCTATTATTTCCTACATCTAGTAACCCCTTATTTACACGGAAGTATGCACAGAAAGTTTTTGAAAAGCTGTGAATATAGATTTCATATACCAAATAAAAGAACTACCATTTATCTCCCTACCTCAATAGCATTAAAGTATCCGACGAAAGAAATTAATGGAGCATTATATGAATTAGATAAATTAATCAACATTTATAAACGTGGTAAGTTTTATAAAAGGAATTTTTTCCTATTTAATGAGAATAATGAAATGCCAACAAAAGGCTACCAAATTATATTGGAATCAGATAACCTCTCTAGGTTATGTTTTATGAAAGGAGTTACTGGATTGACCTTTAGTAAGTTGGCGGAGATTTCCTTTAAGACAACACTCTACTAACCTTCTATAAATAATTTTCATTATATTATCTAATTAACATATTGTTATGTATAACTCCCAAAATCAGTATAAGGATCTTTTTCTTTTATACTTTGAAATAAATTATTTTTAGTATATAAAATAAGAGACTCCAGCAAAGCCAGAGTCTCTCCTAAATCTACTATTATTGTAATAGCTGTAAAACACCTTGTGGTTGTTGGTTAGCTTGTGCTAACATACTTTGTGCCGCTTGTGAAAGGATGTTGTTCTTTGTGAATTCCATCATTTCTTTCGCCATCGTGCGAACATTTACTTTCATAAATGACTAGACTATATCTTCACCCTCTAATTATCTAGTAGGGGCCGGGCACTTCGGATTTGAGAGGTCTAAGGCGGCACCTCTTTCACCTACGAATTTCATCACCTTAAGCTTAGCTGTTAGGTGGTCTATTCTAGTCGTTGAACCTTCGCCAGGCTTTCGCCACAGGCGCTTGGCTGCTCGATTGCCCAATCTCATCTTTTTTCCAACCTTCACGACTGCCGTTTCCAGCTTCGTTGTGGTAAGACAAGCTCTAAGGGGTTTCCAGCAATTCACCCGATAATTATCTCTAACCGTTACCAGTTAGGACGACTGTGACTGTTACTGCTTAAGCAGCTAAGTCATAATCAACGTCACGGATACGTGACTCTGCAGCAGTTAGGTTTTCTGCTGATGTTCCTAGGTTGTTGATTGTGTGGTCTAGGCGGTTTTGAACTGCACCAAGTTTAGATCGTTCAGATGAAACTGTATCAATAGCTGTTTGAATAGAGGTAATTGCACCGTTTGCCATTTCTTGAGTAGAAATATCAATTCCAGCAGTATCACCTTCTATTTGGAATTTAGTATCATCGTCTGGGTCGGCCGAAACAGTTAAAGGTTCAGCACTTGTTTTTGCTTCTAAATCGCTTCCAGCAGAATTAAGTCTTACATCACTTAGTTTGTAGTAATCATCTCCTACTTTTACAGCAAACTGATTTCCATCATCATCTTTTAATACTGTTTGACTACCTTTTCCTAAGACTTCCGCAGTAGCATCTTCACTTAGTCCAGTTCTTGTTCCAGTTACACCTAATGTTGATGCATCCATGGCATCAATACTAATTGTTAAATTTTGTTGTGCATTAGCTCCTACATGGAAGGTTCCTTTGAATTCCCCATCCAAAAGATTCTTTGTATTAAATTCAGTATTATCTGCAATTCTTGTTATTTCTTCTGACAATTGATTCATTTCATCTTGCAGTGCTTTACGATCTTCTTCATCATTATTTGTATCGTTGGAACTTTGAACTGCTAGTTCACGCATACGTTGAAGAATCGAATGAGTTTCATTTAGAGCACCTTCAGCAGTTTGAATTAAAGAAATCAATATGTTACCGCAATGGCATTTAATCCACTACTTCTCTATGTCTCCATAAAGCTCAGATCATATCTTCATCCCATTAGGATGCCCCGCGCTCGTGGGTGGGTTATTGGTCTGGTTCCTCACCACCTGATCGTTACACCTTCCTAACTACTATCTACCAATTCATTAGGCTTGGCTCGGTATTGCCCACCATCCGCAAACTGAAGCTTGGTTTGGGGTTCCACCGAATTCACGGAGTTTTCATCTAAGTATTACTACTTAGAGCGGCATTTCTTATTTACCGTCTTGTGCATTTCTTTGTGCAGTTTCCAACCCACGAATCTGCCCACGCATCTTCTCAGAAATCGCTAGACCCGCAGCGTCATCCCCAGCTTTGTTAATTCTCAAACCTGAAGAAAGCTTCTCCAATGAATTTTGTGTTGCACCTTGGTTTGCTCCTAATTGACGATGCGCATTAAGAGCTGAAATATTGTGATTAATAATCATAATTCCTTACCTCCATGTAAGTATATTTTTTGCAGGTCACATCCTTGTGTCCCACATATATAACAACTCTTATTTAGAGTTATTAACAAGAATAGTTGTACAGTTCACATCCTGTGCACTCTACATTTGAATAACGTTAAGGCCTTAACAAATCACCCGGTATGGATGATTACACTCTTTATATCGGCATGATTCGGGAATGTTTAACAATAAAATAGAAAAATTTACAAACTAACACTACTATCCAAGGTGGAATAATAATACTGCATGAATCTTATAGAACGAATTCATTGACTCCTTAATCCAACCTTATCTTCATCCTCAAAATCTGATACCTATAACCCAATGACATAGCCATACTTATTCTGTATGTTTACACCCCCCGTTGTTTCCTCTTCTTCTGGTACTTTTTCAAAATGCAATCCTCCTAGCTTTATAGCATCGAAAGGATATTTCGGAATACTTAAACTGCCGGTTACGGTTTTGGAATCACCTGTTGGAACGTCACTGTGACACACCAAGGCTTCCACAATACTTCTCCCGCCTCTGTCTCCATGTCCCTTCATAATAATCTAGTAAGCTATTCAAATTAATAAAACTCGGATAATGAACATTCTCATTCTTATAAAAATGAAAGCTGCTCCATGGGTAGTTTTCTGGTTGCTTAACCATTTTTGCCCTGACTGGATTTAGATGGATATAACGGCTGACTTCTAACATCCCTTCTTTATCTTCAATGACCTTGTCATAGAAGCGTTTTTCATATACATGGCCTGTGAGTTGGTATTTGGTATTATAGTAATTGGCATAACGCTTGTTGGTTAGCCCCATTATCTTTGAGATGGATGTTTCCTTTGATCGTAGTTGTAGGTGGTAATGATTGTTCATTAGGCAATAAGAGGCAATTTCGAAAGGGTACTTTTCGTTGAGTTGCTTTAGAATGTGGAGAAAAGCTTGGAAATCACTAGCATTCCGAAACAAGGGATCGCGGCGATTGCCCCTACTAACAATATGATAATATCGTCCCGGTATGTATATCCGTTTTTTGTATGGCATCATGTTTCCCTCGCAATCACTTGTTTTTTATTCTGACTCCATCTTCTTAATTTCATCGCCTCCCAAATGGCTTGATCGGATATCCTTTCTTCTCCTGCTAAATCAGAAATGGTCCTTGCGAGTCTGATAATTTTAATTTGGACACGATTGCTCCAGTTTTGCTTTGCAGAAACATTTGTGAGCATCCTTTTCTGCTCCGCCTGCAATGGACTCTTTTCTATCATCGTTTCAAACGGAACCTTGGCATTGGATACTTCTAGTTGATAACGTTCAAACTGACGTAGTCGTGCTGATTCCACTCGTTTGCGAATATCTGATGAGGTTTCTTGCTTTATGGATGGCTGGTTTACATTCACCGATTGTAGGGATAATAGAATATCCATCCGGTCATGAATAGGGCCTGAGAGGCGATTTCGGTAGGCTTGAATTTGCTTTTGTGAACACGTGCAGTAATGATGAAAAGATCCGAGATAGCCGCATGGACAGGGATTCATGGCACCAATAAGGATAAAAGAGGATGGGTACGTCACGGTGGAATGGGCTCTGCTAATGGTCACCTCTCCCGTTTCAAGTGGTTGGCGCAGCATATCAAGTGTTTTCTTGGAGAATTCTGAAATCTCATCCAGAAAAAGTACACCACGATGAGCCATTGAAATTTCACCAGGTTTTGGATTAGAACCACCACCAATGATGGCAACGGCAGAAGCAGAATGATGAGGGTGTCTGAAGGGAATAATTTGATAGTGGGTTCGTTTTTCATCTGCTAGCTGGTAAAGACTCATCACCTCTAGCTGTGCTTGATTCGTTAAGGTTGGTAGAATAGAAGGGAATGTTTCAGCCAACAAGCTCTTCCCACAACCAGGAGGACCACTCATGAGCAAATTATGCTCCCCAGCAGCCGCAATTTCTAAGGCTCGTTTCGCTTGCTCATGGCCAATCACATGACAAAAGTCCTTTTGATGTGTTTCAGGAGTGTGTAGCAATTGCTCCATTTGGGGAGAGTTTGGGTGAAGTGACAAACCTTCTTGCCCTTCCAGATGGTGGACCACCTCCTCCATATGCTGTACAACTATACACTCTACGTCCTTTATCATATGAAGCGGCAGAACAGGGTCATACGGTAAATACACTCGTTTAATCCCTAGCCCCTTGGCAGCAAGGACAGCAGGTAAAATCCCCTCTCCACTCACAACCGCACCATCAAGGGATAACGCACCAATGAAAGCCGTCTCTGTTGAAATTTCACACGTAATCTCACGCAATTCCTTTAATGCCGCAACCGCAATGGACAAATCAAACAAAGAGCCGTTCTTCTTTTGATCAGACGGCGAAAGATTCACGACCACCTTCTTATCAGTCACATCCAAATCAAAATGAGCAATCGAAGCCAACACCCGCTCCCGTGATTCTTTAACCGACGCATCAGGCAGTCCCACAATCACCATCGATTCCGTATCCTGCGAAACCCGCACCCCCACCTGCACATGGTAACCTTGTAACCTTAGCAGTCATACAATAGCCTCCAGTCTATTTAGTTTTTACTTCGCTCTGAAATAATAGGAATCGTTTAAGAAGAATATATCGAGATGAATGGTAGGGAAATAGGAAAACAGGGAATTCATCGGGGATTATAAAAGGAGTCTTCCCTTTGAATAATAGGAGAAAAAATACCTATACCTATCTTTTCTACAAAATAATTCAAAATCCTGCAAAAAAACAGAAGAAATTTAAAATTTTACTGTTTTACTATCTACTAATGTTCGACAAATTTCGGGGTGTCACTGTGATCTAGACTTCAATTCTTCATCTAGAAATTTGTAATAATTTTATGTATAATGGATATAGATAAAAGGAGAAGTGCTGTAACACTTCTCCTGCAACCTCTACCGTCAGGGTGGTGGTTGTCAAAAAAATATTATTTAATTTGAGATCCACCCCTATGCTTGCGACGGCGCGGGGTGGTTTTCTTGTGTTCTAGTACGATTTTCCGAAAGATATATGCACTCGTTTCACGCATAATTCCTTACAGAACTTCTCGTAGGAATTCAAGAAATGTTTCCATGATTATCACCTCTTTCCAAAAAGGAAAGAAGAGCGACAACCAACTACCCTCACCATATTCAGTTGCTACATTATTTCATCATATTCTTACTGCTTTTTTATCTACAACATTCGACAAATTTCGGGGTGTCACTGTGACCATAACAAAAAGTTGAAAAGCCATATTCATGTCATGTATAATATAATTAAATAGAAGATAAAATAAAAAATAGACAGAGTGCTTCCAACACTCTGCCTAAGCAACATACATGCCGCATTAAAGGGCGGCTGACCAATGATACATGATCCTTGTTTTAGTCAAAAAGAAGTAATTTCCCTACTCTTTGGTCGGAGCGAAGGGTGGTTACTTCTTTTTTCTATTGGTGACAACCGTGATGATGGTTACAACTGCTGTTATTGTCGTAACTAAGAAAATGCCAAATTGAAATAGCATATCCATTGCTTCATAAGTCACCATAATATACACCCCCTTTCTTTAAGGGAGTGTCAACCGCCCGTTCGCTTTATGTAGTTGCTATAACATTATTTTAACAATATTCTCAAAAAAGTTCTATAAAATCTATCCTATTATTAAAGGAGAGTAGAATACACAAACTATACACCTTTCAGCTTATACATTTTAACACATTAACACAGTGGGGGGCACTGCCTCCTTAGCCTGTGTCCCTTTTAACTCAAGTTATTATAAATAATTGAATAATTGCATAAACAAACGAAAGTTATGTATAATATAAATAGAATTATAATAAAATAAAAATAGACTGAGTGCTACTAACACTCAGCCTTAGCAACTACATGCCGCAAGAAGAACGGCTGACCAAAAAATATTAAGTACTTTTGAAAAAGTAACTATCCTATCCTTTGCTCGGGGGCTAGGCGGTTACTTTTTTCTCTGTTTAACGACCTTTACTATAAGTATCTAAACACCTATCAAAACCAGATTTGAGTTAAGTGCTATCATTACCAGGGCGTCACTGTGACCAGGGTCCAAAGAAATGGTCGTCGAATTAGAGGGTTCCGTGAGTTGCCAGAGAGGAAAGAAATAGACTTTCTCTATGCTGAAGCTGATGGCGTATTTTTTCGGGGGATAGAAAAGAAAAAGAGTCATAAGGTAAGCTATGCAATCCTTTATGAAGGGTGGGATAGGAACGGGAAATGGGTCTCTTTGCGTAACCCGATGGCGATTATGACAACCAAACCCATTGCGGATTTTTGGAAAGTGGTCACTAATAGTGACGGTGGTGCTGGATATACAGCTGAGAAGTTCCAAGAAAACTTCTCACAAACGGAATATCCCGTCCTGAATCAATTGGATGCCTATCATGTCTTTCAAGGGCTTAATCGGGCGTTCGAGGCTGGAAAAAGTGAGTATAAAGACGAACTGCGAAAAGCATTAAAAGACCATGATTTAGATTACTTTAACTTATGGATTGACACTTACGAAAGCACGCTTGACGATACCAAGAGGATAGAAAAAGTTCGGGCATTCCGTTCGTATATCTTAAACAATTGGGAGCGCATATTAGACTGGAGAGAGTGCGTTGATAACCCACCAGAGGATGCGAGAAGCTTGGGAGCGGAAGAATCCAATCAACGCCATATTACTTACCGGATGAAGAAACGAGGCATGCATTGGAGTTCAGAGGGTGCTGAGGCAATGGTCAAATTAAAGCAAGGCAAGCTAAACGGAACCTACAAAATTATAGTCCACCAAGCGATGCCATTCACGCAGTAGCCGAAAAAAGCGTACAAAAATAGAGTGCCAGAAATACTGGGGTAAAAAGGGTACCGAGAAAAGCTTGACACAAACCCGAAATCTAAATAAATAGAATTATAATAAGAAATCATGTATAATATAAATAGAATTATAATAAAATAAAAGAGAAGTGCAACCAACACTTCTCTCTGCAACCTCTACCGTCAGGGTGGTGGTTGTCAATAATATTTAACCTTTATCTTGAGAACCACCCTTTTGCTTGTGACAGCGTAGGGTGTTTTTCTTGTTTTCCGTGACGTTTTTACGTAAGATATATGCACTTATTTCGCGCACAATCCCCTTTAGAACTTCTCGTAAGTATTCAAGAAATGTTTCCATGATTATCACCTCCTTTCCAAAAAGGAAAGAAGAGCGACAACCAACCACCCTCACAGATTCAGTTGTTACTTTATTTTATCATATTCTTACTGCTTCACTATCTACTTATCTACTAATCTTCGACAAATTCCGGGGCGTCACTGTGACCAAGAGTTAAGCACTCTCCATAAGGAAATGTGCTTGATTTTTTAATGTTTGTAAACTGATTCGATCCGTTTATATATATATTTTGGTTAACAAACTAAATTGAAATTGCACCCATTATGACAAAACGATAGTGATATAATTTGACAAGAACGAAGAATACCAAGGAGGAATTACCTACGTAAAGTAGTATTGCTATTTTAGTATAGTTTAATTGTTCTTATTACTTATTTTACTTGTTGTAAAGCCTATAATCCCTCATTACTTAATTATGATACTCCTTCGTTTTTGGGTCAAATAAATTATTGTATATTAAACAATAATTAATTTGAAATAGATTACATGTATAATTAATTTATTTTGTCTTAAAATATAATTGAACCAAATAATCTCAAGGAGGCCACTATGAAGATTAAAGCAGCAGTAACAAATGGACAAGGTCAGGAGTTTAGTTTTGAAGAAGTAGAATTAGCAGCACCTAAAGCAAATGAAGTTTTAGTGAAAATTGTTGGTACAGGTGTTTGTCATACGGATGCAGTTGCACGTGATGAAGCAATTGCACCTCTACCTGCAGTACTTGGACATGAAGGATCAGGTATTGTAGATGATGTTGGTGAAGGAGTTACACGTTTTGAAAAAGGAGATCATGTTGTATTATCATTCGCACATTGTGGGCATTGCGATAATTGTTTAACAGGTCACCCAACAGTTTGTGATACTTTCAATGATTTAAACTTTGGTGGTACGCATGACGATCATACACACCGATTATCAAAAGACGGTCAACCGCTTTCAACATTCTTTGGTCAATCTTCATTTGGTACATTTGCCATTGCTCACGAGCGTAATGTTGTCAAAGTAGATAAAGATGTAGATTTAGCTTTATTAGGTCCTTTAGGATGTGGTATTCAGACAGGGGCAGGTACTGTTCTAAATAGAATCAAGCCAGAATTCGGTTCAACCATTGCCATTTATGGTGCAGGCGCAGTTGGTTTAAGTGCGATTATGGCTGCAAAAATAGTTGGCTGTAAAACTATTATTGCCATTGATGTACACGATTCACGACTAGATCTAGCAAAAGATCTTGGTGCTACGCATACATTTAATGGAACAAATGTAGATGTTGTGAAAGAAATTAAAGAACTAACAAACGGCGGTACAAACTACGCAGTCGATACAACAGGTGTTCCTCCAGTCGTTCGTCAATGTTTACAAGCTTTACGCCCACTTGGAGCTGCTGCAATCGTTGGTGTTACACCAGAAATGAATATTGATGTGCATAATGATCTAATGGCTGAAGGAAAAACAATGATGGGTGTTATTGAAGGTGACTCGGTACCAAATGTCTTCATTCCAGGATTAATTTATTACTACAAAGCAGGCCAATTTCCATTTGATAAATTAGTCAAATTCTATGAATTTGAAGATATCAACAAAGCCTTTGAGGATTCAAAAAATGGTTTAGTAATTAAACCTATCGTAAGAATTGCAAAGCAATAAATAAAACGCGTATAAGCACATTAAACTTCCCCCACTGTCAAGTAGACTAGGGGAATAATAAAACTGATCAAGCGGCTTTAGCTCTATATTTCAAAGGGATGAGGCCGTCTAGTCGTTTTTGATATCGATCATGATTATAAAATTTCATGTACTTATCTATGACTACAAAGCGCTTCATATGCTCATACTTATGTAAATAATACTTCTGACATTTTAGGATTCCCCAAAAAGACTCGATTGGTCCATTATCAATACACGACCCGTGACATGCTATGTGTCATCTCGGTTGCATCAACCCTTCGTTTAACCCATGAGATTTATACTGGAATCTCGGTCACTATGGATAAGTAGGATGATCACAAGGAGAAAGAGCTATGGATTGATCAATAGTCTTGAATACAAGTTTTTTATTGTTAGAGTATCCCAGAACATAGCTAACAATTGATCCATCATAAAGATCAAGAATCGTACTTAAATAGGCTATATTTGAAGAACCATACTTAAATTTTGTGACATCAGTAACCCATTTCTCATTCGGTTTATCCGCAATGAATTTTTGATTTAATACATTTTCAACGACATATCGATAAATCCGCTTGTAATTAAAGGAGCGTCCGAATTTTCGATTCATATTTAACATATATGGAATTCCTGATGATAATCCATTCATCTGATACTTGTTTAATCGCATCGTGCTACAGCCTCTTGGTCAACGTCTTTTTTTTCATTTTGAATTATCATAAACCCCCCTTTCCAGAACATATATTCCTATATTATCACAAGATGCAAGTAGGCTGTTAAATTAAATAGACCGCTGTATTGATAATCTCCTTGTTTTGTTAAATGCACCATTTACTTAAATAAGACTACTAATCCTTTTGTGACCTCTCATACATCATAACGTTGTTAAAAAAACTCCCGTGAAGATTATTAAATTTTTAATTTCTTTCTAGATTCTGCACTCCCAGTTTTTATATTAACAATTTCTTCTTCTAATGATAATAAACTTCCAGTTAGCACAAAAGCAACTGCCCCTATTGAACAATCGTACCATTTTGTTTAAGATTAATTATCTAAATTTTCACTGTTACTCTTCTTCTCTGCGTAATAATTCCAAATATCATATAAAAGCCAAAATATAATGATTACTAAAAGAGGATAATAACCCTAAAACATTTGGAATAAAGAAAAATAGTATTATAGCAGTTATCAAAAATGGTGACATAAGTATCCAATAACATTTATTCTTAAAGTGTTTAATAAGACATTGATGTTAAAACGACAGTACGCAAGCAGCAGTTTCCCTGCAGCTTGGTTGCAATCACTGTAGTTCTTACTTAGTATAACAATTGGGGACTCTAATTGGGCAAAGGATGTCATACAAGACTTTAACCAAGTTCCCAAGACAAGACAGACTAATCATTAAAAAACAATTGTAGATGGTTGTAAAAATGTTCAGATTACTACAATCGATACGATATCGCAATTAATATCCAATTGCTAGTACAACTTCTAGTTGCCATCGTTGCAATCTTGGATATTCTATATTCACTCTAGTTAAGGTTTGAACCGGAATCATCAAGTAGCACTTGGTGATTCCGGTTAAATTTATAGTTATGGAGTTGGAAAGGATAAACATCTCTTTATTTTCGTAATTCTTATAAAATAATAAGAAAAAAGATACATACAGTCAACTGAATTCGTCAATTTTTCTAATAGAGATACATATGATATACGTATTTAACTTCCGATACTTGTCCTTCCGTGGTGTGACCAGATTGTGAATTATGTAACTAATGTAAGTGTTATATAACTATAGAAAGCGCTTCCGTTATGAGGCATTCATTTATAATAGTTGTATAACAACAAGGAGGTTATTTCAATGAAAAAGAAAAATATTATCGCTTTGATTGCAGCATTTGTAGTTTTTATAATTATTTTAATGTTACCTAACCCAGAGTCACTGCCTTTTGCTGGGCAAGTGAGTTTAGCTGTATTAGCATTCGCTGTAATTATATGGGTAACAGAAGCAGTGAGTTACCCTGTGAGTGCAGTGATGATTGTTAGTTTTATTGCTTTATTTGTTGGTTTATCACCAACAATTGAAGACCCATCCGTAACTTATGGTACAAAAGGGGCTTTGGGAATGGCGATAAGTGGTTTCAGTTCTACCGCAGTATTACTTGTTGCAGGGGCACTTGTATTAGCAGCTGCGATGGAAATAACGGGACTTCATAAACGTATTGCACTATTTATTATGTCTAAAGTGGGAACAAAACCCAGGAATCTCGTAATCGGGGTAATTGTAGTAACCTTTATCCTAGCGTTGATCGTTCCAAGTGCAACAGCCCGTGCAGGTGCGCTCATTCCGATATTACTTGGGATAATAGCAGCTTTTGGAATGGCGAAAAATAGTAAATTAGCAGCCTTGCTGATGATTACTGCTGTACAGGCAATATCCATTTGGAATATAGGTATCAAAACTGCAGCAGCACAGAATATGGTTGCTCTTGGTTTTATGGAAACACAATGGGGTTTTGATATTTCATGGGGGAAATGGTTCCTGTATGCAGCGCCATGGTCTATTATCATGAGTATTGTATTATACTTTGTTATTACACGATTAATTAAAGTCGAAGATATGCCAGGTAATGCTGGTACAGAGAGCATAAAAGCTCAGTTAAAGGACCTTGGTAAAATTCATGGTAAGGAATTACGTTTAATCATTATTTCAGCAACACTATTAATTCTATGGGCAACAGAAGGTATACTTCATCCATTTGATTCCACCACAGTGACCATTTTTGCAGTTGCCATCATGCTAACACCGGGGATCGGAATCTTTACCTGGAAAGAAGTGCAACCGAAAGTTCCATGGGGAACATTAATAGTGTTTGCTACAGGTATCTCACTAGGTACCGTATTGTTAAACACAGAAGGTGCAACCTGGTTATCCTCCAATACATTTGAGGCAATGGGTCTAACTGATATGCCATTGGTAGTTATGATTGCGGTACTCGCTTTATTTAATATATTAATTCACTTGGGATTTGCTAGTGCAACAAGCTTAGCAGCTGCATTCATTCCAATTGTAATTGCATTGGTAGTTGGAATGGGAGAAACCGCGTTTAATGGTCCGGGGCTTGTATTGATTATGCAATTTGTAATCAGTTTTGGTTTTCTATTACCTGTCAGTGCTCCACAAAATATGCTTGCCTATGGTACAAATACTTTTTCTGCAAAACAATTTTTGAAAGCAGGTATCCCAATTACGATTATTGGTTATCTATTAATTGTATTGTTTAGTGCAACATATTGGCAATGGATTGGTTTATTATAAATCAATTCACAAAACTAAAATACGGGGAGTGTATGAATTATGGAAAGCAATCATTTAAATAACCCTTGGGGAGAAATAAGTGGTCCAAACCTTGGTTACGTTTTGGAACAATATGATTTGTATCTTGAAAATTATGCAGAAGTAGAAGATAGCTTTAGAAATATATTTGTCCAATGGGGTGAGCCTGTTACAGATGCTAAAGGTTCAACAGTGGCAGTTTCCGAAGTGTCGCCAAACATAGCTCTCAACAAAATGAAAAAACTTGTATCATCCATTGGTCGGTATGTTCTATTTCAAACCCTATGTCATTTGTATAGACCATTTTCAAGTATTCTACTGCTTCTAGTCCATCTGCAAGTTTTTCGCTGTTTTCAGGACAAATAAATTCGACTGGAATCTCTTTTAAATTTTCTTCCAAAGAAGATGAAAAAACATGGTTATTGCAAAAAGTTGAAAAAGAAATGCCTAAGGAAAAACTTTTGATTACAGATAAAGAAGAACTTCTGAAAAGTTTATTTGAAGCAGAAGGTTTCGAATAGCTTTTGCAAAAAATGTATGTTGGACAAAAACGTTTCTCGATTGAAGGATTGGAATCAATGGTCCCAGTAATCAATAAACTTGCCATGCTGGCAGCAGAAGATAATGTTAAGGATCTGGTTATTTCAATGGCTCACAGAGGACGGTTGAATGTCCTGACACATGTATTGGAAAAACCTTATGAAGCGATGTTTGCTCAATTTCAACACAGCAAATGGGAAAACAAGGACCCGAGTTTGATCTTAATTACTGGAAGTACTGGGGATGTCAAATACCATTTAGGTGCAGCCAAGAAAAAAAAATTGGGGATAAAGAGATAACTGTTACATTGGCACATAATCCAAGCCATCTTGAAATTGCAGGTACAGTTGTAGAAGGATATGCGAGAGCAGCACAGGATAATCGTACGCGAAAAGGATATTCTGTACAGGCTAATAAGAAAGCGGTCCCACTAATGATACATGGGGATGCTGCTTTTACAGGGCAAGGCGTAGTTACAGAAATGCTGAACTATGCGGGAACAAAGACATATAACACTGGTGGCACCATTCATCTGATTGCCAATAACCGAATAGGTTTTACGACGGAGAGTGAAGATGACAGATCCACCCACTATCCAAGTGACATTGTTAAGGGTTATGGGATTCCTGTTATCCATGTAAACGCCGACCGTCCAGAAGCATGTATGAAAGCAATCAAGCTTGCTTTTGAATATCGTCAAGTTCAATAAAGATATTATTGTGGACCTAATTGGATATAGACGTATGGGCCACAATGAAATGGATGAACCAAGATCTACAAACCCATTAACATATGGGCTTGTAGACAACCATCCAACGATTACTGCTGTCTATAAAGAACAGCTGTTAAATGAGAAATCGATTGGCTCAACGCGAATTCAAAGCTACAGCTAGCTATTCATAATGATCTAACAATTGAAATCATATATTATGATAAACATGATTATCATAATATAACTGGTAAGCTACTAAAGATAGATTCCATGAATGGATACCTGAAGTTAGATAATTGTGAACGAACAATAATTAATCTGGGCAATATACTAGATGCTAGTGTTGATTAACCCCTCTCCCGAGGGGCTTATCCTATCCATCTAATTCCTTATCGAGCAATGCAACATCATAGATACCTTTCTCAATACCATCACTCATAGATAATAAATACGCTTTTAATCCTTCGTCGTGTAGTTGCGGCACGTTCCTCCAGCTATATTCTCTTCGTTGTGCGCCACTTTCCGAGATATCTCCTTTCTTTCCAATGGGAAACGCTTAATAACAAAAATGGAACAGGGAACAAGATGACTAAATAAGCATAGATATTTAATACATGGTCCAGTCGCATATGATCTGCTGAAAGAAAATATGCGCAAATAGATACAAATAGTATAAGAAAAACGAACAATCCGTATTTTATCCAGCTGGATGAAATTCTATCGACGGTCATATTGTAGGCGATACGAAAGAAAAGACTGCAGCGAATATAAATACCTACAGACATTAACAGCAATCCGTAAATATCAAACCTGTCAATAAATCCTAAACTGATAATTCTGACTGATTCCAGCGCCGGATAGACAAAGTTATCTGATTGCCCTAACCCAAAAATGGCAATACTTCCGGTATATGTAGAAAGCATAAATAATGCATTCAGGAAAATTCCGATACTCCATAATAAAAACATCCGTTTTTCATTGGTATTCTGAATCGGAAGAAATAAAAGAAATAGCAGTTCCATCCAGATACTGATTAGAAGCAGAGTTCCCCACAATACAGGGTTTATTCCAAACTCTAGGAATGGACGCAGCTCTCCCCAATCTTTCAGTCGTGTATCCAGTAAAGTAATTGAATGACCTGTAAACATCGCAATCGCCGTAAGGATGCTTGCTGTTAATGCGATTCGTTTAATTCCTTTGATCACTGCATAAACAAAAAAGATTAAAAACCAGATCAATATCGGAAGTCGTGGTGTTTCCGGCAAAAAACCGATATGAACAAAATCGATTAGTAAAGCAAAGGAGTAGATCGTTAAAAACAAAAAATAAGATAGGAAGAGAAAAATAAGTACCCTTCCACCAAGTTTACCAAGCAGAAAGCGGGATATGGCAACCATGTCACTTTCTGGATATTTCAGTCTCAATCGATAGATGGCAAATGCGAAGAGCAAGGCAAACGGCAGGGATAAAAATATGGAGATCCAGCCATCCCTTCCAGCAACATCCATTAGCAATGGTGTAACCACTACATGTCCCATTACGGCGATTGCCATGATGATTAAAAAAAGTGTCTCCCATTTTGTGAGCATGCCTAATAGTTCCCCCCCTCAATTTCCTCTGTTGAATTTATAAGGGTTGTTATGATGTTTATCACGGTGACGTTCCAAGCTTTTATTAATTAGGCCTTGATGCTGAACTACGGTATCAACGTCGACAGTAATATCTGCCTTGGAAAAAACGTCATCCCAGTTATCCTGTACATGATGCCACTGCTGCGGGTACTTTCGATAAGTTTCGATACCAATGCCGGAAATATCGGTTTTCAATTCTTGTTGGAGCTTATCCAGTGTCATGTGAATATGATTTTCAATTTGGTCGGAAGCTTTTTTTTCCACTTGGTTGATCCATTCTTTGTTAATTGTATCCTTTGAGGTATTGTCGGCTAATGTACTTAAGATTTTCACTTCTATATGGGCTTTGAGATGATTTCCTTTCAGAACCGGCTCTATAGTTGTTTCTGAATCATTTATCTCAATTGAAATTTTATTTCCGTTCATTGTAAGCTGTGAATAGCCTCCGGATGCTTTATTAAAAAGTACATTCAATCCGTTTGTTTCATGATTGGTAAGTTTTCCGACCATCTTTCCATCATTTATAACCGCGGTTCCATTCAATGAAGTAATTGGCTGATTATTTTCCTCTGTTGTTTGAATGATTGGTATATATGCATTTGGAATCGGCCCCTCCATTGCTTTAAAAAAATCATACATTTTTACTGATGTGTACCCGGAAATGTGTTTTGTCTGTTCCAGTGCGGAAACAATCTCTGTAGAAGAAAGGTCGTCGTATAGGGTCGGAGTTTCAAGTATGTCAACCGGATTTTCTTCTGTTATAAACAGATAACTATTTAATCGGAACATCTGGTCTCGTCTGCTTAAATCCAAATAGCCGATCATATCGTCTTTAGCCAGTTTTTCACCAATTACCCAGAGCTGGTTATGATCAAAATGTAGACGACGTTTCACATCCCGAATTGATTCCCGAACTGCTTCAATTAATGTATCTGCTTCTTTTTCTATAATTATATTTTCTCCACTTGCACTGCCTTCAGACGATTCCTTACTTGGTTTGATAATTTCCATGCTGAAATGCAATGAATCTTCTGCTTTATTGATACCAAGTCCATGGACAAGTGCAGATTCATCCAATTCCTCATTGTTCCAGCAGCCGGTTAATATACATAAGCAGAAAAGAAGCATAGGAACCTTTATCTTCACTATTTATCACCTGTCTTTGGCAATGATTCGATTTTTTTCGGCCGTTTGTTCGGAATACTTTTTGGTCGTTGTTTTAACCAGCGGTACGGAAATCGGATTAGCGTATCATTCCAATCTCGGAAGTAAAAAGGTGCAAATGGTGCCATATAAGGAATGCCAATCGATGTCAAGGAAACCATATGGGTTAATAATCCAAGCATTGCCATTATCAGTCCATATCCTCCAAATAAACTGGCAGCTATAAATAAGCCGATCCGTAGCAACGATATAACACCCGATATAGAGCTATTGATAAACGAAGCAATGTAGGAAATGGATACCACTACAGTCGTCGGTGCCCCCATAATCCCTGCTGAAACGGCCACTTGTCCAAAAATTAATGCACCAACAATACTCAGTGCGGAACCAACTTGCTGCGGCAGTCGTATCCCCGCTTCCCGTACTGTTTCAAACATGAGAATAATAATGATAATCTCCATTGCTAAAGGAAATGGTACTGTTTCCCTGGCCTGAATCAGCGGTACCACCATTTCGGACGGGATCATAACTTTATGAAAGTTAAGAACTGCAATATAAAGAGCGGGAAATAAGATACTGATTAAAAAGGAAACGAAACGAATAATCCGGATGAACGATGTATAATAGGGGCGAGATGTGTAATCTTCCAGACTTTGGATACTCTCTAAACATAAGTACGGTGCATACAAAATGCACGGATCCCCGTCAACTATAAGAATTACTCTTCCTTCCATAAGTAAGGCAGATGCCTTATCCGGACGTCCTGTATTTCCGATTGTAGGAAAAATGGAAAACGGATGATCCTCGATGGATTGTTCAATTTCTCCGGAGTTTTCAATTGCATCCACGTTAATTTGGTGTAAGCGTAGTTTAATGCGTTCAACCAATTTTGGATCGGTAATATCTTTTACGTAAGCTATCGCTATTTGTGTCTGACTATACTTACCAATTTTTATGGTTTCAAATTGTAAGGATGTATGGGGAATTCTGCGGCGTAAAAGAGCCATATTGGTGGATATAGACTCAATAAATCCGTCGCGTGCTCCCCTTACCATGCGTTCTGTTTCAGGTTCTTCGGGAGACCTGAGCTCAAAGCCTGCGACATTCATCAGCAAGCCCTGGTCATATCCTTCAACTAATAGGAAAGCTGATCCTTGTAATATCTCAAATACTGCTTTCTCGATATCAGTTTCATTCGTCACTGTATTAAAAATAGAGACTTTACTTTTTACTTTTTCTAATTTATCTCCCCCTCGTTGAAGCTTTAAAGGTTGAGTAATCAGTGCATTGATAATATTATTACGAACAGCATTTTCATCAACCATCCCGTCAACAAAGACAAGAAGGGTATCTTGCGCAGTATCATCGTCAAAAGGAATATTTAACTGACGAAAAATAACATCTTCGCTTGGACCAAATTGCTTTTTTAGTTTCTCCTTATTTTTCTGGATGTCATTTGATAAAGTTTCTGATGTATGATTATCCTGATCTTTTAATTTTTTAGTTGCGGAGCTAAGTATGGATTTTAATTTCGAATCGCGTTTCACGTCTATACATCCTTCATGTGAACGTTTTAAAATCTAATGATTATTATGCTTCACTTTAATAATTGTATGTACTAGCGTTGATGATGAAAACGTTGTATATTCTGTGTAGTAATGAATGTCTAGCTTTTTGCTTCATCTAGTAATCCTTAGAGGAATAATTTTTTTATAATCAGATGACCGAAAAATTGATAAATGAAGGATGTACCAAGGGAAAGAAGGCAATAAGGTAATATTTAATTGAAAAAGGGAAGTTTTTTATCTTGTGTGTTTAAGTTTGATAAGATAATCTATTGAATCCACAAGAACGCATTTTTAGAGGGAAGACAATGAACAATGAAGTTAAGACAAATATATCTCCTTTATTGCAACATAATTCTACCAATAATGAACGAATGGTTGGGTAGCCGTGAGATGACCCATATTTTAACCCAGGTTCTTATTTGATGATTTCTATAATACAATTTTTGTGATAGAAGACAACTGAAGGATAACTGGATTCCTAATCGGTTACTACAATCAAACTGATCCGGAAGAAGCCTATATTCATCGAGTCGGAATCAATCCATAATATTGCCGACAAGGATACCACAGCTAGAAACGCCGCTTAGAGCCAAAATTTATGCTTTCTTATCTTATAAAAAGAGAGCTCAATTTAAAATCAACTCTCCTTTTTAACCATTGTGCACTTTAGCACATTAACGCAGTGGGGGTCTGTGCCAAAGTGCTAATCTTCGACAAATTCCGGGGAGTCACTGTGACCTAGAATCAATATAATTAAGTACGTCTAGTTTAAACGGTTCCGAGTAACTTGTATAGGATTTCTTCAATAGACCTTCTATACCATAAAGATTATATTGAGATACCCAGTTCATTACCACACTAGAAGACGTCCCAATAGTTCTTCCGATGGAATGATAACTCTCTTTTCCTTCTAAATAACTTTGAACTGCATTTATTTTATCTTCTTCAGTAAATTTAGCCATATAAAAACTGCACCTCCAACAATTGTTTGTGTCCAACAATTGAGGTGCAGTTCAATATTCTGAGCGTTCTAATTTGCTATTCTTGTCCTACCGGATCTTGAGTTGTTCCATCTTCTGTTGTTGGTTCTTCTAAGATTATAGCCATTTCACTATCTGTTTTTGGTTCCTTATCACTTGTTTGATTAGTAGTAGTAGCTAATTGCTCTTGAAGACGTGTAATATCATCATTTGCATTTTGTAGTTCGGCTTCTAAATCAAGTATTCTTTGAGCAAGTTTGTCACCATTATCTTCTGCTGTAGCAATTTCTTCATTTGCTGTATTTAAATCATCTGTTAAAGAAGTGATTTGGTTCGTATAATCCTCTACTTCGGCTTTCAAACCAGCAATTTCTTCGTCATCTGCTTTACCTTCATCAGTAAGGGTATTAATTTGTGTTTGCAAATCATCTCTTAAGGATTTTAATTCATTAATTTTAGCAACTAATTGATTTTCGTTCATTTCATACAACTCTATTTTATTTCCATGTTCTTGTAATGTTGTAATAGCATCATTTACAGTTTTATTTCCATTCCAGTAAGTCATACCACCTAAAGTAATTGCACCAGCTGTAATAACAGATATAGTTCCAGCTGCGACGACTTGTGATAAAGTTGGCATTTATGTCATTCCCCCATTGGTTTATGTGTAAGTTAAGTAACTCAACAAATGTAATTATATAAAGATTGACGAAAAAAGTAACTAGGTTTTGATTGGTAATTATGTATGTTTTTTACATAGTAGAAAAGGCAATCAAGCAATCACCACCACGCAAGCATACTGGAAATTGCAAAAGCAGCCGACATGGCGGAGATAGACAGCATCGGCACTCATACGATGCGGAAGACATTTTGATATTGGTAGTATAAGTTAAGCGAACCAAGGATCTTGCTAAGCTCTAGATGATTTTAAATCATGCTAAACCGGAAATAACTTTACGTTATATTGGAATCACAGAAGAAGAAATTGAAAATAATTTATATAGTTTTGTATTATAAGAATTATATTTTAAATTTAAAAGAGAGTACTATTTAGTTAATCAACTCTCCTTTTTAATCATTGTGCTCTTTAGCACATTAACGCAGTGGGGGGCTGACGCCAAAATCATTTAGTCCCTGTGGTCCTGCTAACTCAAGTTTAAACTTGAGTTTATTTGATATACAAGTAGGAAATGCATACATTTCCTACTATTCATCGTACCCATCAACACATTCGAAAAATTCCGGGGCGTCACTGTGTCCTAGAATGTGTCAGTCTAGAAACTCCTTTTTTACGCTACCTAATTCTTCTCGTAAAGATTTACGCATTGCTTTAAACATTTCTATCATTTTTTTATTAAAGTATTTAGACTTCTTCGGATTAGTGGCAGTATCTCGTGAAATTGCATCTATTAATTGAATTATTAAATTGTCCTGATATATAAGTGAATCGATGACTAAGTTATAACAAACTTCCTCTTCCCGAGTATTATAAAAGTCTTCACCTTCCACTGTAACAATAAGCTCGAATAGTTTAGTAAATACAAATATAACAAAAAAGCGTGTTACTACAGGATAATTATTCTTATTAAGAGTAAAACCTAAACTTTCATCGACGTAAAAATTACTGGTTCCAAAATTACTGTGTCCAACTGATGATAGTAAATCATAGAATAAACTATAATATTTTTTATCATCTCCAAGTTTAAATTCACTTGGATTTAATCTTTCCGAAATCTTTTCACCGTTACGGTCCTTAATCACATTTTCCTTAAAATCATAGACATACTCTCTAAAAAATAATTTTAAGTTTACTAGTGTGAAATTCTTGATATCTCCCTCATTTTCGTTCAGATATCTACTGCTCAAATAATTTTCAAAGATACTTCTTACCAGAATTAATACATCCTCGTTATGGCCCATTTTTAATAAGCTACGTATACTGATTAAAGTCTTAGTACTCTTAGTGAAATTAAAATATTCGTGATCATAGGTGAACTTATTATTAGGCTCAGGTACTCTAAGTAAATCTGCTGCCCCATAAGAAAATGCAGACCACTCCACAAATTTTTTAGAATGCAGGATGAATTGGTTTATCATTTTATTTAATTCATTCACGTATAATTCCTGTTCTTCAGTCATATCTTTACTCCAATCCAAATTTACTGTAGCAAGGATGCGAACATTCGTCCTTGCGGTGTGGCTAATCCCCAAATTCCACTAATCTCTCCATATTCACAGAAATAAAACCCACGATCTGTTCAACCTATGCTACTACATAAATAGCAATACTATAAAATAAACAGGAATCCAGAAGAACAGATTCACCGATCCAGTTGGCTATCTAGAGTGGCGCGAGGTGCCTATCCCTTCAGTTCCTTTATGACAGACCTGCGATTGTCCTCAACATGGTAAAAAGGTTAAGTCAATGGTGGCTGCATATAGATTTTAACTATTTACTTTCTCAACCATATATATCAATATAGATTTATAGTCTATAAAAGATATTAACTGAAAGTTTGCAAAATAATTTCTTTCACATATAACTCCCCGTTTTCTTCTTCGATAACAGTATTTTTATCAAAGAATCTGTTATAGTTAATTGATCTGTATGCGGAGGATTTTCATCTTTATGAGGGAATTTTGATCTATATATGTAAAGATTGGGTAATAACTGTCGCAACTGTTCCTCGCTTAAAACCTCTGGATATATTTCATACCATTGCTTTTCAGTTCCATTAATGTCTGAGCATATACTATATACAGAAGATGCTCATCTAGCTTCCATGTTAAATACTTACATCTCCACTATACTATTTCCCGTTAATTAGTATAATGGAGAAAGCTATTTATTCAATATTAAAAACGCAGTCAGGGTCTGAATCTTTTACCTGATTTGTTATTAGAGTAAAAGTTCAATTACTATGGTAAAATATCCTTATATAGAGTTGCGGCTGTCACTAAATAATAATTGTTCACTATGTATTAAAGAATATCTATTATTTAAGAGTTGTTGATTGGGGTGCCTAGATGGAGACTTTACAGGTTCAAATGCCAATTTCTCCAATAAAAAACGGAGTAACAAAACCTTATATAATTAATTGTTCTGGGGAAGAATACGTTGTTAAGTTTTTGCAAAATCCTGAAGGACATAAAGCTCTTATAAATGAATATGTATGTGCTGAGGTAGCTAGAATTCTAGAATTGCCATTAGCTAGTCCTTCCTTGATAGAGGTAGGAGATACCTTTGTAAATGATTATGGTAAAGAGATCTCTAGGCATACGCAAGAAGAAATAAAAGCAGGGATTCACTTTGGGACGAAGAAAATTAAAAAAGTTTTTCCTATAAATACACCTCAAATCGTTAAAAGAGCATATAATAAGGATATAATACCAGATTTATTCGTTTTTGATCAGATTATCTGCAATAAAGATCGAGACTCTAACGGAGGAAACTTAATATTTGACTATGAGAAGCAATCAATAGTTGTTATAGATCATACTCATGCATTTGATATTGGACCTCTTTGGGATGAACATCAACTTAAGATTAGAATAGGTGAAAAGTTTGAACCTTTCAATATGACAGGGTATGTTTATCATAAATTGGTTCCTTTTGTTGATGGTCATAATCCATTTAGCAATATCTTACAAAAGTTACAAGTAATTTCGATTGAGACCTTAAAAGAAATAATGGATAATATTCCTCAATCCTGGAATATTAATGAAAACGAGAAAGATGTACTAGTAAATTATTTAATGGACAGAATTAATAGAGTAGAAGAAATTCTAGAATGTCTACATCTATTATTACCAAAATGGAAAGGAGGGGTAACATGAGTACTTTATGTAAATTTTCCGTATTACGATATATACCGAATGAGACAAGAGAAGAATTTATTAACATAGGTTTAGTATTTCACTGTCCATCTGAAGGTTTTATTGATTTCCGTTATACAAGTAATTTTTCACGTGTAAAAAAATTTGATGATGAGGTTGATATTGAATTTTTAAAACTTGTATTAATGGGTGTTGAAAATGAGTTTACTCAAGGTACAGATCATGGGCCTTCCTTAAAACATATTAGCGATGAAAACTTTTTAGAAAAAAATACAAACTTTTACTCTAATCAATTACAGTTTTCCAACACTCGTATGATACGTTCTAATAATCCTTTAAGGGATTTTGAAAACTTATTTAAAACCTATGTATATTTTGATGCAAAGAAAAATAAACGTATTTCAGAGCAGGAAGTAAAAACAATTATGAATAGAGTTCTAAAAAAATCAATCTCTACAAATAAAGTTTCAAAAAACTATACGATTGATGTTGGCTCAGAAGATATTACTTTGGATTTTTCATATGAATCCAAGGAAAATTTAAGGAAAAAATATATTAAAACATTATCATTCGACTATTCTCCCAAAAAGACTAAAATGGCAACTCAAGTTGCAAAAGAATGGGCATGGAACTTCTCCAAGATCGAACAAATAAATAATAATTCCCAAATAAAAAATGATTTATTAACAGTTGTTTATTTTAATAAGCCTGATAAGAATATTGAAATTGCACTAAACATACTCGGGGAAAATTCAAAATTATTTTCAGCAAATAACGAGGATAAGATAAAAGAATTTGCGGACGAAATACTTGAGGATGTTAAAGAATAAATTGAAGTTATCAAATGCAGAGGTTGGTTAATCGAAAAATCCCCAATAACAAAATGAGAGAGCAAATCACGACACACTAGTGACTTGCTCTCAAAAAAATTTTACGCGCTAACCCTTTCAAAACTTTATTTTATCAAATTCTTACTGTTTTTCTATCTACTAATATCGGGGTGTCACTGTGACCTAGAATTTAAAAATATTTATTTCTCTGAGAATCAACCTTTTGCTTGCGATGGCGCAGAGTGATTTTATGTGTTCCATTCAAATATTGTGCACTATAGCACATTAACTTTGTGAAGGACTGACCCCATAGCCTATTCAACAGCAGTTAATATTGACAACGGCTCTACCTTTAATTTATACGTTTTATTGTTAATATTTTTTACTAAGATTGTAAACAGAAGTCTTTTATTATCTTCTGGTAAAAGCGTGACTTCTTCATTGAATAATGCTTCAGAATCCTCTTCCTTTTCAACCCTCAATTTTAAATTTATAGTTTCTATAGTTTTTGAAGGTAAATTAAAAGAGTAATCGTTATTCTCTCTTCCTTTAATTTCCATTTCTGGCTGGAGAAAAGCCTTATCATTTTTGTTAACCTTTGTTTCTATTAGAATTTCCTTTATTGCTGTATCGCCCTTACCATAATTATATACATCAATCTGTAAGTTTAAGTCAAAATATCCAGCTATATGTGGTTTACAAGTTCTTCTAAAGGAAAATCCATCTGTATCCGTACCATCTATAAAATAATTAAAATTCCCTTTTTTCATATCTATCTTAACCCTAGGTTTATTCTGCAATCTATTTTGAACTAAATCTTTTACCGTTGCTAACAGAAAACCTACAATAACCCCAAGGATAGGAAGAAAGTCTTTTATTAGTTGAATATCCATTTAGATAGATCCTTTACTATTTTAGTAGTTTAACTTATGTGAAAGAGTTTAATTCCCTTGGCCTACTCTTATATTTAACACATTCGGAATCAGAGAACACCCTACCTCCCAATGAAAACTGTTCATTTAACAAGTTCTCACGATTATAATAAAACGCTCTTCATCATCATACCAAGTAATCCTTTCTCCCGCCGTCATAGCCTGATACATCCAGCTCACACCGTGTAACCTTTGCCTTTTTTAGAAAAAATCCTTACCCTATCCGCTCAAAACTAACACAAGCAATTAACTTTAGCACAATAACGCAGTGGGGGGGCTGACACCAGTTTTGACAAATTTCGAGTGTCACTGTGACCTAGAGTTACGTGCCTGTCCCTGTGATCCTGCTACTAAACTTCCCCCTCCACAAACCTCCGATACCCCACCTCCCTCGGCTCCTTAAAATGACCCAAAATCCGCTCCGTCCTCACATGCGGATTCTCTTCACCTAAAACATACGCCCGATAACTACTCCACCGATATTCTTCTGGCTTGTTCACCATTTCTGCTTCGAGTGGATTTAAGTGAATATACCTGCTTACCTCTAATTCATAATCAATCGTTTCAATCAGTTCCGCTCCATACCGTCCTTGGAAAACATGTCCGACAAGGCGGTGGCGCTTATTGAAATAGAGGGCATAACGGGAATTTAGCATCTTCATGATATCTTTTGGATGATGGTTAATGGTTTCCAGTTGAAGGTGGATATGGTTGGTCATGAGGCAATATGCGTGGAGATGAAAGGGATAGTAAATTCTCGCTTGTTCTAAGATATCGAAGTAGGCTCGTTGATCATTCTCATCATAAAAAATCGCTGCTCGTCTATTGCCACGGCTTGTAATATGAAACATGGCACCTGGGTACCAAACGCGAAGTTTTCTGGCCATCTATTTCACCATTCCTTTTTGCGAATGAATATTTTCTGAACGTCTTAAGGTAACGGCCTCCCAAATGGCTTCATTTGTAATGTGCTCATCCCCACTTAAATCGGAAATGGTCCTGGCAAGTCTTCGTATTTTCATTTGAACTCTGGTACTCCAATTCTTTTTACTCGCCCATCTCCGCATCATTTTTTCTTGTTCTTCTGTTAGAATCGTACATTCTATCAATCTCTCATTTTCAATGGTTGCATTGCATTCCTCTGTTCCATATCGTCCATATTGCCTTTCTCTCGCTGCTATTACCCGTTTGCGTATCCTTTCAGATGTTTCGTTATTTTTAGCAGACTCGTTTTCTAAGGATACACTATCCAATTTAAGGAGCATATCCATCCGGTCTTGAATAGGACCAGAAATCCGATTATTATACGCAGTGATTTGCTTTGCAGTACAGGTACAATAGCGGTGTTTGGAACCTAAATGACCACAGGGACAAGGATTCATGGCACCAATCAGTAAAAAATTAGCAGGATAGGTGACGGTAGATGCTGCACGGCTAATCGTTACCTTTCCCGTTTCCATGGGCTGACGCAGCATATCCAACGTTCGTTTTGGAAACTCCGCCATTTCATCCAGGAAAAGAACCCCATGATGAGCAAGGGACACTTCTCCCGGTTTTGGATGAGCACCACCGCCAATGAGTGATACAGCCGACGCCGAATGATGCGGAGATCGATAAGGAGGATTAGCAGCGAATGGAGGTTGTAAACCAGCCAATTGATAAATACTCATCACATCAAATCGGCTCTCTTGTTTTAATGGAGGCAGGATTGATGCAAAAGTTTCCGAAAGCAAGCTCTTTCCACACCCAGGAGGGCCTACCATCAGTACATGATGTCCTCCCGCTGCAGCAATTTCTAACGCACGTTTTGCTTGTTTATGACCTAACACATGTTGGAAGTCTTTCTCATAGGTAGCCGTAACTTCTGTGGTTTCTATGGGGGATCTAGGAAAAGTGGTAAAAACAGATAACTGACCAGAAAAGGATTGAATGACTTCCTGCAGTGTTTCCACAAACCTTAGTTCGATGCCATCCATCGACTCCAGTGGCATATCCTCCATCCTAGGTAAATACAAAATCTTAAACCCTTCTCTTCTAGCAGCCACAATCGCCGGCAACATCCCCGCTACCGACTTAATCGTCCCATCCAGTGATAACACCCCTAGAAATGCGGCATCATCCGGTATCGCGTCCGTAATTTCCTCCGCCTCCTTCATGACCGCAATGGCCATTGCCAAATCAAATATCGGACTATTCTTCTTCTGTTCCGCTGGTGATAAGTTAATAATCACTTTTTGATCCCGAATCTCACAATCATTTGCATACAACGCACCCATCACCCTGTCTTTGGATTCCTTGACAGAGGCATCCGGAAGACCAACAATACTCACCCCATCCGTCCCTGGAACAAGCTGCACCTCCACCTGTACACGATACCCTTCCATTCCCTTTAGCCCAATACTAGAAACTACTGTCGCCATTCTCTCAACCCCTTTATCTTTAAAAATTATATGTTAGATAAAAGTTATAGGAAGTCCTAGATAAAGTCAAAGTGCTAAAAGTGAAAATTGGACGGTATAGGAGAGGCAAATTACGGTTATTGTATACCGAAAACTTCATTTTGGGACCATTTAAATATGCTAAAACTTTATTTTGGTATATTTGTTCTAAATCTTAAACCTCGTGGGTCTGACACCAACCACCATTCACTTTATGTAGTTCATTAATCAACTCTCCTTTTTTTCATTGTGCACTTTAGCACATTAATGCAGTGGGGGTCTGACCCCAAATTCCATCTAGAAATTTGTAATAATTTTATGTATAATGGATATAGATAAAAGGAGAAGTGCTGTAACACTTCTCCTGCAACCTCTACCGTCAGGGTGGTGGTTGTCAAAATTTTATTCGTTTTTCTGAGAACCACCCTTTAGCTTTCGACGGCACAGGGTGGCTTTCTTGTGTTCTAGTATGTTTTTCCTAAAGAAATATGCGGTAATCTCACGCACAATCCCTTTCAGAACTTCTCGTAGAAATTCAAGAAATGTTTCCATGATCATCACCTCCTTTCCATTAAAAGGAAAGAAGAGCGACAACCAACCACCCTCACAATATTCAGTTGCTACTTTATTTTATCATATTCTTACTACTATTTTATCTACTAACATTCGACAAATTTCAAGGTGTCACTGTGACCTAAGTTTTTGACACTTTGCATTTAATCTTAATAAATCAAATTATAATAAATAATTGCATAAACAAACGAAAGTTATGTATAATATAAATAGAATTATAATAAAATAAAAATAGACTGAGTGCTACTAACACTCAGCCTAAGCAACTACATGCCGCAAGAAGAACGGCTGACCAAAAAATATTAAGTACTTTTGAAAAAGTAACTATCCTATCCTTTGCTCGGGGGCTAGGCGGTTACTTTTTTCTCTGTTTAACGACCTTTACTATGAATGCCAAAACACCTATCAAAACTAGGTTTGAGGTAAGTGCTATCATTATTGCTTCATATGTCGTCATCTTCCCACCTCCCTTCTTTCGGGAGATGGTCAACCGCCCATCCGTTTAATGAAGTTGCTATGATTTTAATTTTAACAATATTCTTAAATAATATCTATAAAAAAATTTAAAGGAGAGTCGATCATTAATCAACTCTCCTTTTTAACCATTGTGCACTTTAGCACATTAACGCAGTGGGGGTCTGACACCAAATTCCACATTAAAATGGATTACACTTTGTTAACATTGAAGTAAACTAAATTACGGTAAATCATTTCTGTTTTCTTCATCGTAATTATTTATACACCAATATGTATAGCCTACAAACAAAAATAGAAAGACTGGCCTGAGATTCCGCATAAGTGGATCAATTCATCTGCAATATTACAAACATTATATTCAAAATCACATACACTTGTACACTTTACCACATTAACGCGGTGGGGGTCTGACCCCGAAATCAAAATTACTAAATGGCAATCAAGGAGTTTCTACCAGTTATTCGATATTCTAATTACTAGGATTAGAATTTTATGCAGTGGGGTCTGACCCATTGACCTTGCATGTGTAGAAATAATTACAATTGATAGATTTGGTATGTTATTTAATTTACAAAAATAAAAAAGCTCCTATTATCAATTGTACACTTTAGCACATTAATGCAGTGGGGGTCTGACCCCAAATTCCTGACCTTTACTATGGATGCCAAAACACCTATCAAAACTAGGTTTGAGGTAAGTGCTATCATTATTGCTTCATATGTCGTCATCTTCCCACCTCCCTTCTTTCGGGAGATGGTCAACCGCCCATCCGTTTAATGAAGTTGCTATGATTTTAATTTTAACAATATTCTTAAATAATATCTATAAAAAAATTTAAAGGAGAGTCGATCATTAATCAACTCTCCTTTTTAACCATTGTGTACTTTAGCACATTAACGCAGTGGGGGTCTGACACCAATACCTGATAATACATTGCAGCCATTGAATTAGAATAAAACTACTTCAATGGCTGGATTTTTATTTATAGCTATAGCGGTGGCTCTCTCCTCCGCATTCACTGGCTCTTTTGTCCGCAAACAGTGGCTCAAAACTCCGCACAGCTGGCTCATTCTGTCCGCAATACTCAAATGTGATGGGGTTCTATGACCCTTTAGCCTTACAATTAAGATAGATATCAAGAAAGACTAAACGGCCTTAGCCCTGTTGAATATAGAGCTAAAGCCGCTTAAGTAAATTTTTATTATTTCCATTGTCTACTTGACAGGGAGCAGCTCAAAACTAGTAACTCACTCTCTTTTTTAAAAAATCATTCATTTTCAATTGCAAAGGCACTTGTGTACTTTAGCGCATTAACGTGGTGGGGGACTGACCCCAAATTGCTTAGATTCTTTCGGACACGAGAAGATAATGATAAGCATTTTAGATATGATATGCGTACAAGAGAACTTTTATGGAGAACTTATGGCAGACTAGCTATATATGATAAAGATGATATTACTAAATACACAATAGCGGTAAGCAATGATAAAATATATGAGATTGTACTTAAATATCCCCCTAGATTGCTACGATTAAAAGTTACCGCCATGTTTATCGATCTAGAAGAGGGCAAAATTATTGACAAACAGATATTAAATGCATAAAAAAATAAGCATGACAAATATACCCGCCGAGCATTAAGCCCAGCGGGTAATAGTTGTTTCCTATACTTATTCCTTATAATTCTTCTCAAATCGCCAAGAATCCTGGCACATTGCAATAATATCCCGTTTAGCAGTCCAGCCTAGTTCCCTCTTTGCTTTTGAAGCATCCGCATAACATGAAGCAATATCCCCAGATCTCCGATCAACTATTTCATAAGGGACCTCAATATCATTTGCTTCTTCAAAGGCTTTTACTAACTCTAATACACTAGTACCTTTTCCAGTTCCCAAGTTATAAACATGAACACCTGCAGTTAAATTTTCCAGTGCAGCAACATGGCCCTCAGCAAGATCCAATACATGAATATAATCTCGTACCCCAGTGCCATCCACCGTTGGGTAGTCATTGCCAAACACACGTAATCTATCAAGTTTACCTTTTGCCACCTGAGTAACATATGGCATAAGGTTATTGGGGATTCCATTAGGGGCTTCACCAATTAATCCACTCTCATGAGCTCCTACCGGATTGAAATATCGAAGAATTGATACAGAAAAAGCAGGGTTTGCATTTGCTATATCAGTAAGAATCCGCTCACTCATGGCTTTCGTTTCACCGTAAGGATTAGTCGTTGGTAAGAGATCCATTGTTTCAACAAAAGGCACTTTATTATCTCCATACACTGTTGCTGATGAGCTAAAAACAAACCGATTTACACCATATTTCTGACAAGCTTTTGTTAGAATCATTGTACTTACAATGTTGTTGTAATAATATTCTAGTGGTTTCTCTGTAGATTCACCTACTGCCTTAAGGCCCGCAAAATGAATCACACCATCAATCTTATAATTTCTGAAAATAATATCAATGGCTTCTGCATCTGTTACATCAATCTCGTAAAAATTAACTTCTTTATCAGCAATGTCCATTATTTTCATAACAGTCTCACTCTTACTGTTAGAAAGATTATCAGCTATTATTACCGAATGTCCTGCTTCTAACAAAGCAACACAAGTGTGTGATCCTATATATCCAGCTCCACCAGTTACTAGTATGTTCATATGATGAAAACCTCCTTTCCTGTATATTTCTACAAAAAAGTATTACTTAATTTTATAATAATCTACATACCAGTTTGCAAATTTCTGCAAGCCTTCTTCAATAGTAGTTTCCGGTTTAAATCCTACAGCTTTCTGCAATTGATCTGTTGAAGCATAAGTAGCAGGTACATCACCTGGCTTAATTGGTTCAAAGATCTTTTCAAATTGTACCTCTTTACTTAGCGCTTTACTTAAGGCCTTTTCTAACGTTTCAATAAACACCATCAACTTCTCTGGGCTATTGTTTCCGATATTAAAGACTTTATGTTGAACATCACCTTCTGGTGGATTACTTAATAATCGTTGAATCCCTTCAACGATGTCATCGATATAAGTAAAGTCACGATAAAGGTCATTTTCAAAATCACCATTATTAAATATCTTAATTGGTTCATCAGCAAAATACTTATTGGCAAATCCAAAATAGGCCATATCTGGTCTACCCATTGGACCGTAAACAGTAAAGAACCGGAGCCCCGTAGCTGGGATCTTATAAAGGTGGCTATACGTATGGGCCATCAATTCATTTGATTTCTTTGTAGATGCATAAAGTGATACTGGATTATCTACAAAATCTGTTTCCTCAAAAGGAACCTTTTTATTGGCACCATAAACTGAACTAGATGATGCATATACAAGATGATCCACTGGATGATATCTACAGGCCTCAAGGATATTATAAAAGCCAATGATGTTACTTTGAATATAGACATCCGGATTCTCTATTGAATACCTTACTCCTGCTTGTGCAGCTAAGTTTACTACAACATTAGGCTTGTAATCTTCAAAAGTCTTCATTATCATATCCTTGTCTGATATGTCGCCTTTAATAAAAGTAAACCTTTCATAAGGTTCCAAATTCGCTAAACGAGTATGTTTAAGGTTCACATCATAGTAGTCATTAATATTATCAATACCAATCACTTGGCATCCCTGTTCTAGTAGTTTTCTAGATAAGTAGTATCCGATAAAACCAGCTGCTCCAGTGATTAAATAGGTTTTACTAGGATCAAGAGTTTTGTAATTCAAGATTCTTCGACTCCTTAACAGCTGCTCTAGTTGCAGGCTTTCTTCCGATTGAGTGATACTCTACTCCTGCTTCTTGCATATCCTCGACACCATAAATGTTTCTACCATCATATACTAATGGTGTTCTCATTAATTTCTTATAGGTTTCAGGCGTAATTGCTTTTACTTCTCCCCATTCGGTAAAGACAAAGCAGACATTCGCACCTTCCAAAGCATGCTCTATATTAGCAACATAAGTAATGCTACCCCTACCGTTTTTTCCTTCTGGATAAACCTTAGCAAAGTTTTCTGCTCCAACAGGATCATAAGCGTAGATATCTGCACCTTGTTCTAATAATAAAGGTACATTTTCAAGAGATGCAGCTTCCCTCAAATCATCCGTTCCTGGCTTAAATGTCAATCCTAGAACAGCAACTTTAAGACCATTAAAGGTAATAAGTCTTTTACTAGCTTTCTTATAAAGCATTGTTTTTTGTTCTTTATTTACATCAATTGCCGCTTTAACCGTTTTGAGTTCATAACCGTTCTGTTTAGCAATATACTCGAGTGCTTTAGTATCTTTAGGGAAGCATGAACCCCCAAAACCAATCCCTGCATTTAAGAACTTACTTCCAATACGCTCATCAAAGCTCATTCCCATAGCTACATCCTGAATATCCGCTCCAACCAGTTCACAAAGATTAGCTATGTCGTTCATATAAGAAATTTTTAATGCAAGGAAGTCATTAGACGCATACTTTATCATTTCTGCCGATCTTCTATTTACTGAAACAATCGGTAAGTGAAACGGTTCATAAATTTTTGTTAATAATTCCTCAGCCCATTTACTTTCTGTTCCAATAATTATTCTCTCAGCATGAAGAGTATCATGAACGGCAGATCCTTGCGCTAAGAATTCAGGGTTTGATGCTACTTCTACTTTCACATCTTTGACTAAAAAGTCCTGAATAATCTGTTCCACTTTATCATTCGTTCCAACTGGAACTGTAGATTTAACTACTACTAGACAATCTTTTTCTACTGATTCAGCAATTTGTCTAGCAACTGTAGCAATGTATGATAAATTTGCAGAACCATCAGGTTGTTCAGGTGTCCCTACACCAATAAAAATTGCATCAGCATCTTTGTAGGCTGATTTGAAGTCAGTTGTATACTCAATTCTTCCAGCAGAATAATTATTAGCCATCAACTCTTCTAAGCCTGTTTCATAAATTGGAGAAACTCCAGACCTCATTAATTCTACTTTTTTTTCATCTATATCAACACAGGTTACTTGATGGCCTACTTCAGCAAAACAAACACCGGCAACTAAACCGACGTAACCTGTACCAGCTACTGCAATTTTGTACATAGACATGCCTTCCTTTCTTAATAGTAAGGGCTTTACATACTATACTGTTTTTCGAAATAATTTTGATACTCTCCGCTTATTATTTGCTCCAACCATTTTTTGTTATCAAGATACCATTGAATAGTATGGGCAATACCTGTTTCAAATGTATAAGTAGGTTTCCATCCTAATTGTTCTAATTTAGTTGGGTCAATAGCATACCGTTTATCGTGACCAAGACGGTCTTTAACAAATTCTATTAAATCCTCTGATTTACCTAATGTACTAATTATAGCCTTTACCACTTCTAGATTTGTACGCTCATTATGTCCACCAACATTGTATACTTCTCCGTTTAAGCCCATATGCATCACAAGGTCAATTGCAGCACAATGATCAATAACATGTAACCAATCACGGATGTTCTTTCCATCACCATATACAGGAACGTTTTGATCATTTAATACACGGGATATTGTTAACGGAATTAACTTTTCAGGAAAGTGATATGGTCCATAGTTATTCGAGCAGCGAGTTATATTAATTGGCAAGTCATACGTTTCATGATAAGCACGGACTAATAAATCAGAAGATGCTTTACTTGCACTATATGGGCTGTTCGGTTGTAGCGAAGTTTCTTCAGTGAAAAATGTCGTCGGGTCAAAGTCTAGTTCACCATAAACTTCATCAGTTGATACATGGATAAATTTTGTAACTCCAACTTGCTTTGAAGCTTCTAACAATACTTGTGTTCCAAGTACATTAGTTTGAACGAATACTCCTGGGTCTGTAATAGAACGGTCAACGTGGCTTTCTGCTGCAAAATGAACTACATAATCAAACTTCTCTTTTTCAAAAAGAGGTATTATTGTATCACGATT
Source organism: Oceanobacillus halophilus (assembly GCF_003628505.1). Lineage (GTDB taxonomy): Bacteria > Bacillota > Bacilli > Bacillales > Amphibacillaceae > Oceanobacillus > Oceanobacillus halophilus. Next base: position 39,122 of record NZ_RBZP01000004.1, read on the forward strand.
TGCAATATCTGCTTTTACAAAATGATAGTTTTCCTTAGTTTCAATATCACGATGTTTAGTTAAATCTCCAGCATATGTTAATAAATCCAAATTATATATATCATATTCCTTGTATTTATTGACCATATACTGTACAAAGTTACCGCCAATGAAACCCGCACCACCAGTAACAAGCACTTTTTTTCTTGTCATCTATTTCACCTCTAGTTTTAACTCTTTTAAGTATCTTCCAACTGCATCCTGCCATGTTGGTAATGTGGAAAACCCATTTTCCACCAGTTTTTGCTTTGACATTCGGGAATTTTTAGGACGTACGGCAGCAGTTGGATAGTCTTCTGTTGCAATAGAATTTACTTTAATATCTTTATTTGCATGTTTAAATATTTCCTTAGCAAACTCAGCCCAGTTACAAAAACCCTCATTGGAAGCATGATATATCCCATACTTCTCACTTTGGATCATGTTAATTAGCAATTTAGCTAAGTCAAATGTATAGGTTGGAGAACCAAATTGATCACTGACGACATTCAATTCATCTCTAGTGTTAGCCAATCGTAACATTGTCTTGACAAAATTATTCCCATTAATACCAAAAACCCATGATATACGAACAATAAACCAATTCTCTAACAATCTTTTAACTAACTCTTCACCTTCATATTTTGTTTTGCCATAGTATCCAACTGGATTAGGCTTGTCAGTTTCTTTAAATGGGATTTCACCCTTTCCATCAAATACATAGTCGGTGCTAATATACATAAACTTTGCATGAATACTTTTAGCAGCTTTAGCTAGATATTTTGTACCTTCTACGTTAACTTTCCAACATGTACTTTTCTCATCTTCAGCCCTATCAACTGCGGTATATGCAGCACAATGAATTATTGCATCTGGCTTAATCTTATTAATATAGATAAAAACAGTATCTTCATTTGTTAAGTCTAAGTCTGAAGAACTGATACCTATCATATTAAGTCCCCATTGCTTTCCATAATGAACAACATCATAACCAAGTTGGCCTGTATAGCCAGTTACTAAAATTTTCATAACATTACTCTCCATAAATGAAATTATTTTCAGCATCCTTCAGTAATGGTACTTTTTCATCTTTTGCTGACAATATAGGCGTAACGTCCATTGGCCATTCAATTCCAATTTCAGGATCATTCCAAATGATACCTCTGTCACAATCAGGAGCATAAAGCTCGTCTACTTTATATTGAACTTCTACATCTTCAGTTAAGGTCATAAAACCATGTGCAAATCCTTTTGGAATTAGTAATTGCTTTTTATTCTCCTCAGTCAATTCTAATCCAAACCATTTTCCAAATGTTGAACTACCTTTTCGTATATCGACTGCAACATCATAAATTGCTCCCTTAGTACAACGCACCAATTTTGTCTGTGCTTTCGGATTTAATTGATAATGTAATCCTCGAAGAGTACCTTTTGCAGCCGAGAAGGATTGATTATCCTGAACGAATTTTATATTTATTCCTGCTTCAGCTAAATTCGACTTATTATACGTTTCCATAAACCAGCCACGATGATCTCCAAATACTTTAGGTTCTATTATTACTACACCATCTAAATCAGTTTTAGTAAATTTCATTTTTTATATCACTTCTTTCAATACTTAATATTGTATTTCTCCATTTGCAACTTTCATTAAATATTGACCATATCCAGTTTTACTTAGCTTTTCGCCACAATCCCATAACTGCTCTTTAGTAATCCAACTATTAATAAAGGCAACTTCCTCCGGAGCAGCAATCTTTATTCCTTGATGCTCTTCAACGGTCTTAACAAAATTTGTAGCCTCTACTAAACTTTGATGAGTTCCAGTATCCAACCAAGTAAACCCTCTGCCTAATAACTCCACTTCTAAATCTCCCATTTTTAAATATGCTTCATTTATTGAGGTGATTTCGAGTTCACCACGTGCAGAAGGTTGGACATTTTTAGCTATATCCACGACACGATTATCATAGAAATATAACCCCGTAATAGCATAATTAGATTTTGGTACTTCCGGTTTTTCTTTAACACTAATTACCTTGCCGTCCTCATTAAATTCTACAACCCCAAAACGGTGAGGATCTTGCACATGATATCCAAATACAGTAGCACCATTTTCCTTATTTGCTGCACGTTGTAATATTTTTCTCATACCACTTCCATAGTAGATATTGTCCCCTAATATCATCGCCACGGAATCATCACCAATGAATTTTTCACCAATTAAAAAAGCCTGAGCTAATCCATCTGGGCTCGGCTGAACTTTATATTCGAGATTTATTCCAAATTGTGAACCATTACCTAATAACGCTTCAAATCTTGGAGTATCTTCTGGTGTTGATATAATTAATATATCCTTAATTCCAGCAAGCATTAAAGTTGATAGCGGGTAGTAAATCATTGGTTTGTCGTAAATTGGTAATAACTGCTTACTTGTGACCATTGTTAATGGATAAAGTCTAGTACCACTACCACCTGCAAGTATGATTCCCTTCATAAAAGCAACCCCTTCTCCAAAGTATATTAGTATAGATGTAATTCCACCTAAAATTCAAATCTACGATTATACATATTAACTCTTTACCAATATTTTAATTATATTTCTATAAGTTACTGTAAGATCTTTGTATTTAATTATTAAATATACTACGTATGCCATGAAGTAAATAATAATTATATACCATGAATCAATAAACCATGCTATAAAAATAAATAAGACCGTCAATCCTAATTCTAAAATAATATCTTTTGCTACAGAAACCTTCAGTATTTTAGACAAATATAACTCTGAAAAAATTGAACGAATAGCTAGTATAATAACAATGGATAAAACAGCTAAATCAAGGTTTTTAAAAATTATTGTAGTAATAACAGTTATAATTATACTGATTGTAAGAACAATTAAATTAATAGTCAGCATCATTTTCTCTTTCCTTAAGGTCTTTAGATAAGTATTAATTAATAATGCCATCTTTCCCTCAAATAAAAGCATAGGAAAAAGGAGTGCCATATATTTTAATCCCTCCTCATAATGAGGTAACCAGTTAATTAATATTTCCTTTAATGGATAATAAATAAATAAAATTCCTAACAAAATTGCCATTAAGAAATCTCTCATTGTAATGTATACTGTAGGTAACTTTTCTTCTGGGCTTCTTCTTAGTAGTGGAAATAATATAATACCTATTGCATTTATAAATATCATCATCATACCACTTATGCTTAGCGTTAAGGATACTTTACCAAATGTAGATACACTCCATGATCTCTCAACGCCAAATCTCACTACTCCTATTATTAATTTGCTTGCGAAGTTGGAAAACATTAACTTTATACCAACATGAATATTATCAATCATTTCTTTAAAACTGAAGTAAAATGAAAAGGTCTTGCTAAATACTATATCCTTACAAAGGTACATAGCGTATATTAAGGAGAGTGATTTTCCCACCAAATCAAAAGTTATCATCCACTTAAAATCAATAAAGTTTATAGTTAAAGAACTAATTATCAGGATTGCATACAGAACTCTATCCAATATCGTTACACGGGCATAATCTTTTATTCTATTAGTTGCTTGTAATAAGAATAATAACATATATCTCGAATTCACAATTAACATACAGAACGACGTCATTTGTAATACAAATAATCTATTACCACTATCTAAAAATACGAATGATATTAATATAAAAGATACAAAGAATAAGGCTTGTAGCATTACGAGCATATAAAATTGAGAATGGAATAACCTTTTATTTAATTTTTCGTAGTGTTCTCCGCCATACCGCAAATAAATTCCATCATTCCAACCGAAATGAAAAAAACCTACATACCCTGTATAAAAAATGTATAGTTGCCAATAGCCGTATTCTTCTACCCCTATAAATTTTGGTATTATCAGAACAACTAAAGTGGATATTATTAAGGATAATAAGTTGGATGATAACGTGTATGAAAAGTTCCTTAATAAATTTATAGCTTTATGATTCAAAATTACACCTCTATATTATATTTATTGTAATCAAGCTCTTATAAAAAATATTGAATTCCCTCTGATCAGGACTATATACAAACTATGAAAGCATTTTGAAAAGAGTAATCTTGAATTATAGTTAGGCGGTGCCTCATTCTCACATAAAGCCTTTACGAGTAAAAATTCTATCCTTACAGATAGTAGTTTAGAAACTGAATATTCCATGTAGGATTAACATATTCTATACTCCCAAATATTAAATATCTAGGACCTAATCAATATTATTTTAGCGAATCAAGTTTTCCCTTAACGGCACCAGAATTTGGTTCTAGTGCCATTTTTATACTGGTGATATCACTTAAATAAATAGTAATAAGAGCCTTATAGCTAGTTTAAAAAGTAATTTCTATTAAAAAATTGATATATTAAACGTTCAGGTGATGTGGTAATAAATAAATCTAAAAATAACCACATCAGTATACTAGTCAGGATACATAGATTAAAGAGCAATTTTAATGCACTATCTTTCTTTAAATAACTTGAAACTATTGAATATGATATAAAATTAAGCAACATTAAGTTTCTTACAATCCTGTAGAAATGCAAGGAAGTCATGAATAAAGGGAAAAATAGGAATCCAATTATATTTACATAAAATATCATATTTATAAAAGATATATCTGATTGACCTGTTCTTTCCTTTTGTAATGCATTCAATTGTTCATAAGTAGTTATATTCGAATTAACTTTATTATAAATAATATTCTTCGCCCATAGTGCGAGTAAAAAGTTAAAAGTGTGGAGAGTAAAGGGTATTAAAAAACCATACTCTGTTTTTTTATCAGTATAGCTTGTAAACTTATCGACACCTATTAAGTTCTGTATAGAAGAAATAAAAGGGATTTGATTATTATTTAAAAAGACTATTAACGCAAATATAAGAGCACTTAACGCAATACCTTTTACTAGGATTTTCTTGTTTTTTAAGTCAACAAGTAACAATACTATATACAGGGCGAATGAGACATGAATACTGCTTGCAATTATTATAGTTAATAGAAACTTAATCTTATTTTTAATCTTATAGGAACCAAGAAATCTAATACCATATAATAGAATCGTTAGAGCAATAAAATTTCTGAATTGTTCACTATCAATTATCATTGGATATAGCATATATGCTAGAAGAATATAATTTGAGTTATAGGAATATCTTTTTATAACACCGAAATAAATAACAATTAAACATATACCGAGGATTATTAAACGAAATGTAAAAAAGTCCAAGTTTAGTATGTTTCCAAACTTCAATAGCAACATATAACCTATTTCTTTACTGTCCATTAGTCCTTGGTTACTAGCAGTTTCGTAATCAATTTTATAATTAACATAATCATTTTGACCTAAATAATTAACTCCAGAACCACCCATTAAAATAAAGATAAATACTAATGTTGTAATTGCCAAACCCTTGGACGTTCTTTTTTTATAAGCATTAATTAAATTTGTTAATATAAAAAATAAATATAGTATCAGAGTCACTATTCATCAACCTAATCTTCATCATTTTCATTTGTTGTTAAACTCATTATTCTCTACAAAAAACCTACTTATCCAGGTATCAAAATCGTAGTTATTCCTAACATTTAAATCAACTGGTATAAAGGGTTCATTCAGAAATTCAGGCAAATAATCAATATCATCTGTACCTAAAATAAAAATATTTTCTTTCCTATAAAAATCTTTATATATGATATTTCTATCATTAGTTATTAATTTTTTATTAAAGAAAAGAGCTTCTAATGGCCTCAAAGTTAAACCATTCTGATTTTCAGATACAATATCTAGGATTGCGTTACTCTTAGAAATATATTCTAATACTTTAGAATAAGGAATTCTCTCCTTATATACATCTCTGTATTTTTCATTTATTTTTTTTGTTGGAGTAATATGGAAGTAATTTGTTACCAAATTATTATTTAACCAACTTTGAATTTCTATTAACTCATTTATTCTTCCTTTGTCACCACCAACGAAAAATACATCATATTCAATTTTTCTATTTTCCAACTTCAATCCCTTAAAATAATATTGTGAATTATATCTTAATCCATACGACTTACAATCCTTTTCATCAAATGACCAAAATTCACAATTTGTTCCAGAAAATTTGTCTAAAGGAACACATTTATCTACTGGATTCCAAAACCAAACTATAATTCTTATATCAGGATTTTTTTTTCTAATATATTTAACCACAGGTGGTGCCAACTGAGATGCATGAATGATTACAGTATCATAAAATTTGATATTTTTTTTCCAAGAGTTAAGCAGAAGTGAAATACTAGGCAAATGTAGCATTAAAAATAGCCTTCTAATCAATCGAAAAAAAGTACCAGATTGCGTGTACATTTGCCCAACAGTAACCCCTCTCTTTGAAGCCTCAATTGCATGAAATTCGTTACTATTTAACCAAAGAAATAAACAACTATCTTTTTTACTATTTTTTGAACTCATTGTCTCAATCCCTATAAGTAGTTTAAATTAATGTATTTTACTATTATTAATAAATTCCTGAAAGAAATCATATCTCCTTGTTTCAATTACATTCTTATCATATTTTATTGACTCTTTAAAATTTCTTTTTGCCTGTTCAAACATCTCTTCTGGTCCCAATCCCAACAATATATTAGTAATTTCTAAAAAGTTATTTCTATTATTACTAAAAATATATTTATTTTCTAATAGTTCAGGAATACCAGCTGTATCTGCACCAATTGCTGGTATCCCCCTGCTCATTGCTTCAATTAAAGCACGTGGCAAGCCTTCTTGCATACTTGGTTGAGCATATATATCAATAGTCTCTAACCACTCAAACACTTTATTATGAGGTAAAGGACCTAAAAATTTTATATAATCACTAACTTCATATTTTTCAGCTATAGATTTTAAGAAGTTTTGATCTCCACCACCCACAAGCTGATACTCAAAGTTTTTGATTCCTTTCTTTTTGAGTTCGCCTAATGCCTTGATAACACGTTGTTGCCCTTTATATTTAACATTAACTGCAGCGGTTGTACCAATAATTATCTTACTTTCTTTAGTTAAGGATTTAATTTTATTAAGCCTTTTTTCAAGAACGACGTCATCAAATTCTTGCAAAGTCACATTTGAACAATTAGTGCTTTTTCCATTTGTAGGGTAACGCCTTTGTAAAAATTCATTAGTAACATATACAGCATAAGGGGCTTCTTTCACCACCTTTTTTTGTTTAAAGTAATTGTACGGTGCTATTAGTTTACCAATAAGGTTATAATTCCATGAAGCATCCCACGAGCATCCTACTACTTCAACTAGATAGGGCTTATTATATTTTTTTGCATATTTTATTGCTATATTGGCTAATGAACTTGTCCTTGCAATTATGAAATCAGCTTCTTTCACTTGATTTTCAATTATTTTCTTCGCTGAGAAAAAGGAATGAAGTTTAGATATTGATTTATAATTTGGCACTCTAACAAATGATGTATTTTCAATACTTGATGGCTCTAAACCTTCTTTTACTTCACTAACATCTCTCCCCCTTGTTACAAGGGTGATATTACCAAAAATATTTATATAACGCCGCATTACATCGGCAGTCAAGCTTCCACTTGTATAGTACTGTCCTTGTTTTTTTAAGAAAACATGACTGTGTACAAATATTGTTTTCATTTATTATCTCCACCTAGGTCATTGTAATCTTTAACCAAATTTGCTAACTTTCGATGCTGTTCATCTATTTCAATTTTACATTTCTTTAAGTGAGAACGGATATCTTGATCGTTTTCATTTAATTTGCTAATAGTTGATATCGCTTTTTCAGCACCAAATTCACTGATTGAAATTGCATATTGGCCTATACCTAAGTCATGCATAATGCCTTGTCCTTTGTTTCCACCATATGTTATTGCAATTGATGGAATTCCCTCAGATAATGCAAAAATCACCGAATGAAACCTTGTGCCTACAACAAAATCGAAGTCACTATATATGGATTTTAAATCCCTACACGTGTATTCTACATTAGAAATTAAAGAATATTCTCCTGTATTCAACTTTGATACTATCTGAGATATACATGTTCCATCATCTTCATGTGTTGTTTCAGATAGGGTATGTTCAATAAATACGGGCAAATAGTTATTTTCATAGAGCCATTTTGAAAATTTAACTATTCCATCCAAATATTCTTGATATTTTTTTGCAGGGTCAGAACTTCTAGGAAATCTATAAGGTCTGGCAGTAATTGCAACTAATTTTCTGCCTGGATATTGTTCACGAAGATCAATAACTTCCGAATTATCTCTCTCATTTTTTTCTAGGGCAAATCCTAAATCAGGAAACTGTTGTGAATCTACTCCTATCTCCGTGAGCATCTTTTTTGATATACTTTCTCTAACTGTAACAACTTTACTGCGATTTAATACTTTACGTACTAGCCAAGCTATTCCAATTCCATCGAACGGACCAAATGAATTTGGCATAACAAAAACAGGTTTGCCTAAAGATTGAGCGAGTAAGACATGGAATAATTGAAAATAGACTGTATAAGAATCAGTAAGTTTCCCTGATGAATGTATAAATCCTCCACCTTTTACAAAGCACGCATCGCTTTCTTTCAAAATATTTAATGTCTCTTTTTCACTTTTTGATAAAAACGGAGATATAAGCATTCTGGTAATACTCGTTAAAAGAAATAAGCTTTTAAGTAAATCCAATAGTGCTACAGAACCCCATTTTAAAATTAAAGCTTTATTATATTGATTGTTCTCTTTAGATTTAAATTTTCTACTAGGGTGTTTAAGAATAGGTAACAGCACTTCTATTCCAATTTTATGCGACTGCTTAGCTAAGCTTTTCTTTTGAGCTAGCATATAAAACTTGCCTTTACAACCTGCCTTCTTTGCAATCCCCATAGTTTCCCAAACAAGCGCTTGGTCACCACGGTTTAAATCACCACTAGATGGAAGAATTACATACTTTTTCACTTAGTTAATCTCCTCTTCATGACTATTTTTGTAAATATTACTTATGTTTTTCAAAACATTATTTTTATCAAATTTCTTAATTCTATTTTGATTAAAAAAGCTAAACTCATCTCTTAACATAGGACTCTTTAAAATCTTATCTATATACATAGCAAAACCATCAACATCATTTGGATTAACTAGATATCCACCTTTATCGTTTATTATGAGATCTCTATTCCCTCTAATATCTGAGCAGATAACCGATAATCCACTAGCCATTGCTTCCATTAGAGCTACAGATAAACCTTCTCTAAATGAAGGGAAAATAAAAACATCAGAAACCTTGCAGATTTCCGCAATATCATTTCGATAGCCTAACAACTTTACTTGTTCCTTTAACCCTAATTCTTCTATCAATTCTTTCAATTGATTTTCATAGGGTCCTTGGCCACATATTAGATAATAGTAATTTGGGTTGTTTAATTTTGCTACAGCTTTGATAACTGTTTCATGATTTTTGTTTCTATTAAGTTCACCTAATGAAAGCATAATATATGCTCCATCGGGAACTCCTAAGTCACGACGTTTTATGGTTTTATCTACATTTACTTCAGAAAACCTTTTGGTTTCTATTCCGACACCTGGTACATACTTAACACTCTTGGCTTTAAACGAACTATTGGCTCTTTCATAGTCTTCTTTATTAATCGTTATTATCACATTTGTATATTTAGCCATCCATCGCTCAGATGGATAATATAAAAGCCAGTTTTTAAGTGGAGCTCCTTTAAAAAAATGAAACCCGTGTGCAGTATAAATCATTTTTACATTGTCCATATTTCTGCAAGCAAGTCTTGCACAAAATGAAGCTATAGGTGTATGTGTATGAACTAAATCATACTTCTCATCATGTATAAGCTTTTTTAATTTCCTATAAGCACTATAATTTTCTTTTCTTAAAGGAGACCTTTGAAATTCTAAGTTATAAACCTTACAACCACGTCTTATTAATTCAGAATTAATTGGCTTTACCATATTACAAGCCATATCAACAGTATGCCCTTGATCTAATAGCATATTTATATGGTCTGTAAAAAAACCCATAGTATTTGAGATTGTTGTTACATAAAGAATCTTCATCATTTTCCTCACAATATATTTAAATTCTCTTATTTGAACTAAACTAAACTTTCTTGTTTTACATTTTTACTCCTATAAGCCGGAAAGTAGTTATCTTCTTCCACAACCTTGTTTATTTCACAAAGTTTCTCATAGATATATTTATTCCATATCTTTTTTCCTATATAAAATTCAAATTCAGTATTTTTTCCGAACTGCTTTTTAAAAGAGAAAAGGGAATCTTTAGGATCATTCGTACGTCCACCACCATGATGAATTAACCTGTATCCATTTTTCTTCCCCCATTCTGTAACCGCAAATCTTAATATATATGCTGGTGACAAATAAAGGAATTCACTAAGGGTACCAGATAGATGTATGTGTATTGTCTCGCCATAAATAAAATAGAATCCCATAGCTATAGTTTGTCCTTGGTATATGGCTTCTACTAATAATAGATTGTCCCTAAATAGTTTTACACTTCGATTAAAGTAATCATCATTAAAGTAATAATAGTCATCGGCGTTATTACGATTCATTGTTGAATAATAAATTTTTTTGAATTCACTAATATCGGTTGGAGCTTTTGTAATTTTATAACTTATATCTTCTTTTAGTGCTTTCCTAATATTTTTCCTACATGACTTTGAAAACTCCGATTGAAAGGGATCGTTGAAATCCACTAGATTAGTTCCGACAGTATTTCTAATATGGTTTATTTCATAACACTCTTTAAAATCTATAGCGTTTCCTTCAATTGGATGGAATCTTACAAATTCACTCACGATATCATTATCATTACAGTATTTTTGAAACTCATCCTCAAAATTCTTTACCAGTTCAACCCTATAGCCTTCCTTGCACTCAATTATTAACGGCCCACCATACCCATAGGGTGTCACAAGATCATAATATTTTTTACCATTAACCGAAAAGGGTATTTCACGTTTTATGAATAGATGAAATACTTTACCTATAGAACTGTTATATTCAAAGACCTCGCTCTTACCGTTTTCAATATCCTCATACAACTTCCCATAATTTTCTTCAAAATATATGTCATTCATTTTAACAACCTCTTTTTCATAACAAGCCGCTCAACTTCAAAATTCCTGTTCAGATAAAAATTAACAGCATTCTCATTATTTTTAGTAACAAGTAATTCGATTTCTTCTATTCCTCTTTTACTTGCATATTCTTCAACCATATTCCAAAGGGTATTTCCCAGACCTCTGCGTCTAAAATTCTCATCGACAACAAAATGATTTATATGAATTAATTTACCCTTCGGTGTATCCTTTTCAAAAAACCACACAAAACCAGCTAAGCTTTCGTCAATTTCACTTCCATAAACTAAAGCCTTTTTTTCATTTAAATATACTTTAAGTGATTCAACTCGATCATAAAATGATGTTGGTTCATAATTTAATTCTGGAAAACTCTTCTCAAATGATTGCTTCAGCATTGTAACTATTTCTTCTTTATATTTTTCAATATCATCTATTGTTAACTTAAATATCTGCATGGTTTGAAACCCCTCTTTCAACATCTAAGCTTTTAATAACATGTTGATTTCCCACAGCAATGTCTTTTCTTTGTATTACCTTTTTTAATGTGAGAAAAATAATATAAACATCCTGAGTAAAAGAAACGCTCTGTGCATATTGAACGTCAAGTTGTAGACGTTTATTCCACTCTAATAAATTCCTTCCGCTTACCTGTGATAAACCTGTTAATCCAGGTCTAACATTATGACGGACTCTTTCTTTATCAGTGTAATAAGGTAAGTATCTTATTAATAGTGGTCTAGGACCAACAATAGACATATCCCCCTTTAAAATATTGAATAGTTCTGGGAGTTCGTCTAATGATGTTGACCGTAGTAACTTCCCAAATTTAGTTAGTCTAACCTGATCCGGTAATAAATCTCCATTATTATTCCTCTCATCGGTCATTGTTCGAAACTTATACATCGTAAAAATCTTTTCATTCAACCCTGGTCGCTCCTGCTTAAATAGCACAGGACTACCTAACTTCGTTCTCACAAGTAGCGCAACTATTAGAAATACTGGACTAAGAACAATAATAGCGATTAAAGAAAGCATGAAATCCATTGGTCTTTTTACAAACCTTCTATAAATACCACCTTTGGAATTCTTCATTATTCTAACCACAACCCTTTGATATTCTTTACAACTCTTTCTAAGTCTTCATCCGTCATCTTCGTATCAGAAGGCAAACATACACCATTCTCAAACAACTTTTCTGATACACCTGTTCCAACAAAATCATACTTCTCAAAGAAAGGCTGCATATGCATTGGCTTCCAAACTGGCCTTGATTCAATATTCTCTTTTTCAAGAGTCTCCATAATATCAATCGGTCTAACTTTGCCATTTAGAGTCATTGAACTTAACCAGTAGTTAGGCTCATTCCACTCATTGCTAGGCATGAATTCAATACCTTCAAGCGCTCCAAGCTCTCTTTTATAGAATTCAAAAATGTAGTTCTTTTTGGCAACTCTTTGATCTAGCACTTTGAGCTGCCCTCTGCCAATCCCAGCAACAACATTACTCATCCGATAATTAAATCCTAATTCACTATGTTGATAATGCCTTGCTTGATCCCGGGATTGAGTGGCCCAAAATCTTGCCTTAGCAATTCTCTCTTCATTATTAGAAACAAGCATTCCACCACCAGAAGTAGTGATAATTTTGTTCCCATTAAAAGAGAAGATGCCATAATCGCCAAAAGTCCCTGTTTGCTTACCTTTATAGTAAGTACCCAATGACTCAGCAGCATCTTCTATAACCGGTACATTATGTTTCTTACAAATATCCATAATCTTATCCATATCAGCGGACAAGCCATATAGATGAACAACAATAACTGCCTTTACTTCTGGATACTTCTCAAATGCTTTTTCCAAAGCAATAGGACTCATGTTCCAAGTTTCATAATCACTATCTATAAAAACAGGAACTGCATTTTGATAGATGATTGGATTTGCAGTAGCAGAAAAAGTAAGTGTTGGACAAAATACAATATCCCCATCTCCAACTCCCGCCGCTTTAAGAGCTAAGTGTATAGCAGCAGTACCAGAAGAAAGTGCCGCAGCAGCCTTAGAACCAACCTTCTCGGCCAGTTCTTTTTCAAATTCATTTACGTTTTCTCCAAGAGGAGCAATCCAGTTAGTATCAAAAGCCTCTTGTACATACTGCATTTCGTAACCCTCATCACTCATATGTGGTGAAGAGAGGAATATTCTTTCTTTCACTTTAGTCGACTCCATCTTCTAGACTTCCTTCCCTTGTTAAGTTAATATTTTAGTAGATTAGGACTTACTTGGAACCTTCAAAACTCCAACCAACTACTAAACCACTAAAATTGTTATCTACTTCTGATAGCCACCTCGCATTTTATATTCAATATGCGAAATAGATGAAAAATCAACATATAGTATGTTTTGTCGTTACAAACTGATTTTTAATACTACATATTGCGTATTGTTATCATATTACGATACTCACCTCGGATATAATATTCAATATGAGAAATAGATGAAAAAATCAACATATAGTATGTTTTACCGAATTTAATTAAATTTTAATACTACATATTGTGTTTTCTTATCAAATTACAATACTCACCTCGTTACCACTATGCAACACATTTACGCAAATTTCAATACTACATATTGTGTTTTATCCATATCCGATATTCACCTCGTAATATCTATTCAATCTACCTAACAAATACGAAATAGATATTTACTTCATAACCGCTTCAAATCGCCTTTCTTCCTATTATATATACCATTCAATCAATCTATAAATCTCACTAAAAAACCCTCAAACCCTTATCCCGCAAGGTTTCTAGCGTTCAATCTAACTGCGATACTCAGTTCCTTAACTCCATTCAATATTTTCCATATTTTAGGTTGCTGAAAAGCCCGTCAAATCAACGTTTTCTAAAACCAAAATACCTGATTTTAGGCATTTTATCTTCATATACTAACAAAATGGTACTATGTTATATAGATAAATCCCATATATTGTATAATATAATGATTTTTCACTGGTTTTAACACAATATGTTGTGGTTATCTATTGACCATTCTGACTTCCACACCACCATCCAATCACCAAATAACTAAAAAAATGGGAAACCGAAGCAAACCAGCAATCCTATACCCTTCCCATCTAAAATCCACTTCTAATACACCCTACAAATACGGAACCTCATCTTCCTCATCTTCATAGTCATGGTCATCTTCCACAGAATGTTTATCACAATTTACTTCTCCTTCAAAATAACTAACAATCCCATCTTCAGGACAAATAGTATCAGCAAATTCCATAGAAAAATCAGTAAAAAAATGCTCTTCATGATCAAGTTGTTCTAAAACCAAATATCTCTCATAGGCCCTTTCCAACTCTTCTACATTCGCATGGCAAACCTCGGCATTAGCCTTTGCAATACTTGCTGTAAAAGTTGGAACAGCTATCAATAATATAATGCTTAAGATCACTAGCACAGCTAGAACTTCGATTAAAGTAAAACCTCTATCATTAAACCATTTTCCTAACCTTGTACTATTCATCATAGAGCTCACCCCTATAAAAAATTGGTATTGCACACTAACTCTTGTAATGCCACAACTGCCAATTCTAAGAGGTATTATATAATTAAACAGGGCATCCAACCCCACCTCACACCACGCTCCTGACAACAAGTGTCTAAGGTCCTATACAACCCACAGCACAGCCGAGTACCTCCATTGATAAAGGTAAGGAGGCATCACCTATATTTTCTTCTAAATATCTACAAATTTCGCAAACAACCTATATTATAGTAACATAAGCATACACTATATGTTTAACTTAATTTCTTCCAGTTTCCCTTCCAAATACCTGTAAAGATCTTCCCTAATCTCCTCATTCTCCAAAGCCAAATCAACCGTCGTCTTCACAAATCCTAATTTTTCCCCAACATCATACCTCTTACCTTCAAAATCATAAGCATACACACTTTGAAGCTCATTCAGCATCTCAATCGCATCCGTCAGCTGAATTTCCCCACCAGCACCAACTTGCTGCTTATCTAAGAAGTTAAAGATTTCAGGAGTAAACACATAACGTCCCATAATAGCCAGGTCCGAAGGAGCTGTCCCCTTCTTAGGCTTCTCAACAAAACTACGAACTTTATAACGCCTATCCTCAGCACTTAAAGGATCCACAATCCCATAACGATCCGTCTCACTTTCAGGAACCCGTTGAACACCAACAACCGAAGACTGAGTCTCCTCAAACTCACCAATCAACTGCCGCAAGGCAGGCTTTTCATCACCCTGCACACGCACAATATCATCACCTAATAAAACCGCAAAAGGCTCATCCCCAATAAATTTACGAGCACACCAAACCGCATGCCCAAGTCCTTTAGGCTCTTTCTGACGAATATAATGCATTTCCACCTTAGAAGATTGATTAATCTTATCTAGTAACTTTAATTTTCCTTTTCCCTTTAAGTTCTCTTCCAACTCAAAATTACGGTCAAAATGATCTTCTATCGCACGTTTCCCTTTACCAGTAACAATAATAATATCCTCAATACCAGACTCAATCGCCTCTTCCACAATATACTCAATCGTAGGCCGATCAACAATCGGCAACATTTCCTTTGGCATAGCCTTTGTCGCTGGTAAAAATCTCGTACCTAATCCAGCAGCTGGAATAATCGCTTTTTTAACTGTTCTCATTCTTAGTCCTCCATAATTCTATTGTGATTGTTTGAAAATTATTTTTCAGATATTAATTCAATGAAAGAAGATTTGTAACAGAACACCACACCAGCGAAGGAAATAAACGTAGACTCCTCGAAAAAGAAAACTATTTTTTCTTCGTGCGATGTATCGCTTTCGAAGCCTTCCTTGTCCTGCGGGAAGAAGAGCATCGGTGAGACTACGAAGTGCGTTAGCACGTAGTAGGCTCACCAGCTCCCCGCGGAAATCGAAGTGTATATCCGCAGCGGTAGGTTAGGCTCTTTCATAGAAGTGTTGTAATTTAACTAGTCAACAATTCACGTTCTCTATAAACAATATTCATCAACGCATCTTTCAACTTAACCGAATCCAACTCATCCAAATTACCAATCAACTCTTTAATCATCGTAGAATCAATCTCAACCGTCCGACCAACATAAATCTTCTCATAAACCTCACCAGGAAGAACTTCATTTTCATTGAGTATTTCCTCAAACATCTTCTCTCCAGGACGAATACCAGAGAAAGCAATCGGAATTTCTTCTTCTGTATAACCGGATAGTTTAATCAGATTACGAGCTAAATCCACAATTTTCACTGGTTCTCCCATGTCGAGAACAAAGATTTCACCGCCATTAGCTAACGTCCCTGCCTGAATAACAAGACGTGATGCTTCCGGTATCGTCATAAAATATCTTGTCATATCTGGATGTGTAACAGTAACTGGTCCGCCATTTTCAATCTGTTTCTTAAACAGCGGAATAACACTCCCGCGGCTTCCTAGCACATTACCAAAACGTACGGCAACGAATTTTGTTTTACTGTGCTGTGCCATGTCTTGCACAATCATTTCCGCTACACGTTTCGTCGCACCCATCACATTTGTGGGGTTAACAGCTTTATCCGTCGAAACCATAACAAAGGTCTGAACACCAAAGGTATCTGCAGCTTCTGCGACATTTTTCGTACCGACAATATTGTTTTTCACCGCTTCATGCGGATTATACTCCATCAACGGCACATGTTTATGTGCTGCTGCATGATAAATAATTCTAGGGGTATGTTCTCCTACAATTTGAAAGATACGTTCTCTGTCCTGTACGTCCCCAATAATCGGAACAATTTCAATAGCTGAATCCTTATATTGATTTTTCAATTCCATATCAATGTTATAAATGCTGTACTCCCCATGACCGACTAACAGAATTCGCTCAGGAGTAAATTTCATCAACTGACGACAAATTTCGGAACCAATGGAACCTCCAGCGCCCGTAACCATGACTGTACTACCAGTAACATACTCCGATATCTTATCAATATCCAGTTTGACGGGTTCACGGCCAAGTAAATCTTCTACTTCCACATTTTTCAAATGCTGGACATTGACTTTCCCAGTCATTAAGTCCTCGATTTTCGGAATCATTTTCACTTTCGCATTCGTCTTATTACATTCAGCAACAATCTCATTCAATTCCCCATTCGTTAACGAAGGAATGGCGATAACGATATGCTCGATATTCAAGTTTTCTACGACCGTCGGAATATCTTTAATCGTCCCTTCTACTGGGAGATTGTATAATTGCATCTTTTGTTTATTGAGGTCATCATCCACAAAAGCAACCGGACATAATTCCACATGATTATGCTCATTCTTTAATTGGCGAGCAATCATTGCACCAGCTGCACCTGCACCAACAATTAGGGTACGTTTCTGGTCTTCAGTATTGGTTAAGTATCGATCGCGATAAATGCGCCAAGCAAATCGCGATCCCCCTATAAGGATAATGTGTAATAACCAGGTTACGATTAGCGCGCGACGATACACGGAGAAGTCATTAAAGAGAAACTGCACAACCCCAGTCGCGAAGATTGATAGAGTAATAGCTTTTACAATCGCTACTAATTCCCCAACACTAGCATAGGACCATACTTTGTTATACAGCTTATATAGAAATGCAAAAGTATGATGAAAGAATAAAAGTGCAACTGCGCTAATAATAATAGGTCCTGTTAGAGTCATTTCTGTGCTTGGATAAACAATCCATGTTGCGAGAAATATTGCCGTACTGACAATCGCAGAGTCTAGTAAGATTAATAACGTTAATCTTTTTTTATAGGACATTTACAGCCGACCTTTCTATTTAATCTATAAATCTACTTATGTACCATGAAGGCACAAGAAGTACCTTCATGGGAAGATACTTTTATTTACCTAAAACAACCCCAAAAACTTCTTCTTTTTCTTCACACGAGACGGCTCCACAAAATTCACATTCATGTTATCTACTAATAGCTGACTATTTTCTAGAAACATAAAGTAATAATCACTACCAAACTCATTCTTTATCAAACGAAACGCATCATCCATACAAAAACCTCTAGTCGTTGTATTATGAGCATCCGAAGCAATAAAATGCGTCAAGTTAGCTTCTATTAATTGCTGAGAGAACTTCTGTATGTTCTTCCCAAACTTCCCAACCACACTAGCAGCAGTCACTTGCGTTAATGCACCATTTTTCACAAAGTCATACATCTTAGATGGATGTTCCATAAGCTCCCTATTTCGTTCTGGATGCACAATAATCGGTTTATACCCCGCTACTTGCAAATCAAATAACATTTGCGAGGAATATCGAGGAACATGTCCTGATGGAAACTCGACAAAGATATATTTCGATTCATTTAATGGAAGCAAATCCCCACTGTTTATATCCTCAATCATCTCGCCGTTAATTCTTGTTTCCTGACCCGGCAGAACGGTCAGCGGAATATCCGCATCCTCTAATAGTTCATTTAGGATAGCTACATCTCGTACAATACTAGCTCGGTCATTGTCATATTTTCCATTTCTATGGTGAGGAGTTGCGATTATGGAGGTTATTCCCTGCTTAACAGCTTCGCGAGCCATTTTCAAACTATCATCTTCCGTCTTCGCTCCATCATCTATACCAGGTAAAATGTGCGAATGGATATCGATCAATATAATCACCTTCTCAGCCGATATTTTTTTGAATATTTTATGACTTATTATAACAAAACTAGGCAAGATGTAACAATGTTCTTAAGCCATCTAAATATTTATTTACATCTCTTTTACAGAAAATAGGTAATTAGTCACAAGAAATAGTGTAACAGATTTTAAAAATTTTAACAGTGATTTCTTGTATTTCTCACTAGTAATATCAGGAAGCATTTCCAAAAGAAAAACTCCTCACATGTTTACGTTGCAAGGAGTTCTATCCGGTTAATTCGTGCCGTAATAATAGTAATAGTTAGAGTTCTGCTTTTCACGACCATTCAATACAGTACCTAGAAGTTTTGCCTTCGCAGGTTCTAATGCATCTTTCGCCTTAGTCGCAGCTTCTAATTCTGTATGCTTGCTCTTTACAACCAAGATAGATCCATCTACGATATTCGCAAGTATCTGAGCATCCGTAACAGCTAATACTGGTGGAGTATCAAAAATCACGATATCATACGTCTTCTTCGCTTCTTCAAGAAACTGCTCCATTTTACGAGAAGCTAATAATTCAGATGGATTCGGCGGTATCGGCCCACAAGAAATAACATCCAAGTTCTCCACATCTGTACGGTTTGTTGCTTCATCGATCGTGTTTTCACCAACAAGGATATTGCTTAATCCTCTTAAATTATCCAACCGGAACGTATAATGAACAGTCGGCTTTCTCAAGTCTGCATCAATTAACAACACACGCTTCCCAGATTGTGCATACACAACAGCAAGGTTAGCAACAGTGGTAGACTTCCCTTCACTCGGCCCAGAAGAAGTAACAATCAATGATTGAATCTCATTATCTACCGACGAAAACTGGATATTCGTACGAATGGTACGGTATTGTTCAGAGATAGGTGACTTCGGATTCACTTTCGTAATCAGCTGCCTCATTTTATTCGTTATCTTAGCTGGTCTTTTGCGCGCCATTTAAAGCACCTCTTTTCGCACGTTGTTGCTGTTGCTGGAAAGTAACTTGCCCTTCCATCATTTCACGATCACTCACTTGAGAAATCACACCGATAACAGGTAGTCCAAGTTTCTTCTCCACATCATCTTCCGTAGTAACAGTATTATCAAGATATTCAAGTAAGAAAGCAATACCCACACCAACCATTACACCTAAAACAATCGCAATCGCGATATTAAGAATAGGATTCGGCGCAACCGGAGATGGATTCTCACTTAACTCCGCACGAGTCAAGATACTAACATTATCCACACTCATAATTTCCGGAATATTATTTTGGAACGTTTCTACCGTCGTATTCGCAATCTCAACCGCAGTAGCAGGATTCTCATCCGTCACCGTCACCGTAACCACCTGTGAATCTTGCGCACTCGCTACATTAATCTTCTCACTTAAAGCACCTGTTGTGTATGGCAAATTCAACGTTTCAATTACTTCATCTAATATAGCAGGACTCTTAATAATCACGTTATACGTATTGATCAAACGAATGTTTGTTTGAATATCATTCGACGTCACTTGTGCCGCTGCAGGATCTTGTTCCTTCTGATTCACAATAAACTGGGAACTAGATTCATAGGTGGGTGTTAATAGAAAATAACTAACAACCGCAGCTAAGATAGCAGCACCTAACGTAAGTGATATAATTAAAATCATTCGCTTCTTCAAAACCTCAAATATTTCCTTTAAGGAAATCGTCTCCTCCATGTCTTAACCTCCATGATCATGTATTCTATGTTTGTATAAAATTCATATATAAGTTCATTGGACTTCACAATAAGGAATTATATCATATGATTACACATTGATGTATGTTTTTTTAAAAGTTTTAAAGGAAAATTGTCGATTTATGGGGGTCGAATTGCATTTTACTCTTGCTAAATTACTATGAAGTCAATAATGGAAACGTTTTTATCTTATGTAGTTCAAATGTACTATATATTATTGGGATTAGTGGCAAATATTTCTTAATAAAGGAGACCGTAAGGTTAAATAGAAGAAACAAACCCACACTCCAAAAACACCCCCGCGCGATTCAGACCACTCCTCGGCCGATTCAACCACGAACCCGCGCGAATTAAAGCATCCCCCGACCGATTTAAGTATGCCCACGCACGATTTTAATCCACTCCCGCTCGAATAAAACACAGTGCGCACGATTCAAAACACAAGCGGTGCAAGCACCTTCCACACAACAAGCGCTCGTACACTCAACTGTTATTTAGTATATATAAATAAAAGTGTCAGCTTGTTTTGACAACACACTAACCATAACCACGCCTGTATTAACCCCCTTCTCACTCGATTCTGACGCAAACTCGCGTGTTTCAATCTTCCTCTCGCACGATTCCTACACGGAACCGCGCGTTTCAACGTTCTCCTCGCACGACTTAGCCGAGGCCTCGCGCGATTCTAAACCTCTCCCGCTCCATTCAACCTCACACTCGCTCGTTTCCACGACAACCTCGCGCGAATGCATCATCCCTACTTCATCCACCATCTCCGCTTCGCATCATAAAGCAAGTCTGAATTCTGTAGGATTCGAGTAATCGTGCTTCGAGAGTTAACTTTTAACCATTCCATACATTCTGAATTTCGTATCCGCGGTTTGACGAGGAGCAGGTAATCATCTATCGCTGGCATATGCGCGTTTCGGTATTTCTTCTGGCATTGATGGCAGTACCAGCCACTGTGTGTGCGGGGGATTCCCAGGTATCCACACTCAGGGCAAAACACGCCTTGTTGTAAATCAGATTGATTCAGTTGATGAATATCCATCACATCCAAATCAAATTCGACGCAATTATTTTTGATGGCATAGCAGATTTGTTGATGCTGGAATACGGGGCCATTGGTTAGGAGTTCTTCTTGATGTAAAATTCTCCTTGGCATATCTTCTCCGTGCCCAACGATTTTTGCAACTGCTTCTTCATCGCCTTTCACATGAATACTGGTACTCGGTTCACTAATCGCAACAAAATGATAGATAGGAATACTTGGTAGGGATTGTTCCAGAAGCCATTGTTGGAGTTTGTATTGCTGAAGTTCTACTTGTGTGATGGGGTACATATATCCTCTTTCCGTCTTGCCATCTGCGTGGATGGATTGCTTCAGAATGTGGTCAAAGTTAATCGAGCCATGGTAGCTTTTGACATCAATAATGTAGATTGCATGTGGGGTTATAATGAGGTTATCCATCTGGAAGGTCTGTCCATTTACATTCAAACAAACATCATGAAGTATCGTAAACTTAGACGCCAGCATCCGAAGGTAATAATCCACCTTCTTCTCCCCAGCATACCCTTTCCGCCTCTTCGCCAACTCATACTGCACCTCCGCCCACTTCGGATGCCCCCTCCTCAACCTCCGCGCCAACGCCTCATATTTCCGCAAAACCAAAGGCACCGTTCGATATTTAATCTCCACTCATATCTCCTCCTCTTTTTATTAAGATAATACAAATTAATTATAACTTTTCGTAAAATTTTGTCAAAACACGACTCCATACTCATAAAAATCGTGCGTGGCAGCATGATAATCGAGCAAAGCCTCCCAAAAGTCGCGCCACAATACTCCTAATTCGAGCAAGCAACCCATCACATCGCGCGAGCCCCCTCCCCACGCACGACCTCATTCTATCCCCGCTCGATTTCACACCATCATCACGCGAATTCAACTCCCTCTCGCACGATTCCCCATCACGCATCTCCCCCACCCTCACACGAATCTCACAAACAACAAATACAAGTCCACTAGACTCTTAGCAAATTATGTAAAATCATGTATAATATAGGTAAAATTTAGTATGTATAGAGGGGCTTGTCTGTTCATGAATAGAAAATCTATTATTTTTACATTGTTAGGTGTTTTAACAATTGGTGTGGCCATATTTTTTACTGTACAAGTCGTACAGTCCGAATCACCCACTGATAGTTTCGAGTTAGCCGAAGAGGCGCTGGATAACGAAGAATACGAGAAAAGCGTTGAACTTTTCAAAGAGATACTAAAAGAGGATGCTTCAAACACAGAGGCTCGTATCGGTTTAGCAAGTGCTTATATGGGACTTTCGAAATACGATGATGCAATTGATACTTTAAATGAAGGCATCAGACTAAAACCGAAAGAAACCCAATTCTATTATTTCCTATCATTAGCTTACGAAGGAAAGAGCGATTTACCTGGAGCGATTAATGCGTTTGAAGAAGGTATAGATGCAACAAATGATACAGCACTCACAGAATTATTCGAGCTACTAGAATCTAATCTCGAGATAGCAGTGGAAAGACATTACGTGCAAGCTGGACATAATCGAAACCTTGTCCTAGAGTGGACAAAGAATGATGGATCTGTAATCCCAGTAGAAGCTGAATGGGAAGTTGATGATCCATCCCAAGGGGAACTAGATAATACCACCACCACTTCCGTTACATTTACTGCAGAGGAAACAGGTACAGCAGAAATCACTGCAACAGTTGGCTCAATTACGAAAGAAACCGAACTACATATTGAAGAACAAGTAGTAGAAGAAATGAACGTTACACCTGAAGAAATTGATCCACTTTCTATAGGTCAAGAAATAGCAGTATCCGTAACGGGTGTAGATGCTGATGGCGAAGAGATGGAGATTAACCCAGAATGGGCAACTAGTGAGGATATTGTTAAGTTTTCCGATACGGAAGGTCAGCAAGTTTCAATAGAAACAACTGATGAAGGAATATCTACTATCACTTTAACTTATCAAGAATTAGAAGAAGAGATTAATCTAGTTGTCGAAGGCGAAAATAAACATATCAAAACCGATACAGAGGGACAAGGAACGGTTACGGTCTCCCCTAATGAAACGACTTACACTACTGGAAGCGAGGTAACACTTGAAGCCAATCCCGCTGCAGGTTGGGAATTTGTTCGCTGGGATGGAGATGTAACAGGAACTAATAACCCTCTAAGCATCACGGTTGAGAACAGTATGTCAGTCAAAGCCATTTTCAAAGAAACCGGTCATCATGAACTAACTCTTTCCATCTCAGGTGGAGGTAACATTCTCCGGGATAGTTTAAATTCCACTTATGCAGATAACGAGACAATCACTCTTGTCGCTCAAGCTGATGCTGGTTGGAAGTTTAGCGGATGGAGAGGCAGCGTTAGTGGAAGTAATTCGAGGATTAACGTGTTGATGGATGGGGATAAGGATATTCAGGCTGTGTTTGTGAGGGACGGAGTATCGTATGATAGTTCTGAAAGTGCAGGATCAAACAGTACGTCAAACAACTCGAAAGATAGTAGCAGTAAATCTAATTCTGAATCCAGTTCTAAATCTAAGAAAGATAAAAAAGAAGATACTAAGAATAACGATTCAAGTCCAAAAGACGACTCCAATAATTCAACAGATAAAGAAGATAATAAAGAAAAGGAAGAAATTGAAGAAGAGAAACCTGAACAGTCACCTGATGAAGAA
Organism: Oceanobacillus halophilus; assembly: GCF_003628505.1. Classification (GTDB taxonomy): domain Bacteria; phylum Bacillota; class Bacilli; order Bacillales; family Amphibacillaceae; genus Oceanobacillus; species Oceanobacillus halophilus. The sequence continues at coordinate 63,450 of NZ_RBZP01000004.1, forward strand.
AAGGAAGTACCAGTTTATTCTCTGACTACGGAAGTGAAAGGTAAGGGTATGATTACCGCTTCTCAAACAAGTGCTAAGGAAGGCTCTACAATTAGAGTAGAAGCACACCCAGCAGAAGGAATGATTTTTGCCGGCTGGATAGGTGACCTCCTTGGAAATGCTAAATCTAGAACTATTACGATGAACGGAAATAAAAAAGTGATTGCTATTTTCGAGCCAGACCCCGCTGTAAATAATAATAGCGAAGATTCAACCGACGACTAAGAAAATGGGGCTGGGACATAACTAAAGTGTTTAAATCAGAAAACGAACAATGTGCTAAATAACGGAGGAAATATACGTAGACTCCTTGAAAAAAGAAGACCACTTTTTTCTGCGTGCGATGTTTCACTGCCGAAGCGTTCCTTGTCCTGCGGGAAGAAGAGCATCGGTGATACTGCGTAGTGAGGGAACTACTTGAATACTCTTCCCTGCTCCCTTGCGCCGAGGAAGCCCGCTTCAAAGCATCACTGGAAGACGCAGGCGCACACGCTTTTCAGCACGAAGGAGGCTCACCAGCTCCCCGCGGAAAGCGAAGTATATTTCCGGAGCGGTATTTATGCACCGATTCACCAATCATGTTCGGTTTTTCTTATGAAAAAAACACTTCTGTCTCAGCCTCATTTTTTTACCTTATCTACCTATCACTATGTTCCACCTCCCTTTTGTATCATTACTTGTCCATACCCCAATAGATTCGTATAATAATCATATCTGCACAAAACAAAGGACGTGGATTTTATGGGGAGCGATCTATTAACTCTGGCCAAAGAAGCCCAGAAGAAACATCAATGGAAAAAATCAATAGAATACTTCGAGCAATATCTCCATATACAAAAAGATTCCAGCAATGAAACGGTTTATGCATCCTATGCCAGAAGCCTCAGAATTTCAGGCAGAACTGCAGCTGCTAAAAAAGTGCTGGACGAAGGCAAAAATCAACACGCACAAAGTGAACGTATCTTACTAGAGTATCATAATTTATATGATTTATTAGGAGACTGGGAAGCTGCAAAAAACGTCGCAATAAGCTTAATTAAATTAAATCCAACACATGCGGATTACCACTTTCGACTTGGCCGTAGTTATTCTTTCTTAAAGAAGTACAACAAAGCCAAAAAAACCTATCAAATTGCTTTAAAACATAAACATGGTCTATCATTTGAACAACTTACCGAACAAATTCAAAAAAGGTTTGCTGAAAATGCCCAAGAGGTTCGATCAAACTATGTTTACATAGACGGAAAAAATAATCTAGGAGCTTTTATTCACGAGTATAAAGGAAGGAAATTTTTCACCAAAATCTCTAAATACACGAATAAAAACAACGGGGCTGGACGAGAGGAAAATTTCTATAAAGACATGTGTACTAGCTTCTCACAGCTAAGAAACGTCGTACCAGAATATATCGATTCACTAGTTATTGATAAGATATCCTATATAACGGTAGAAATGATTGATTCTATCGATACGAATTCAATTGCCAAGGAAGATTATCTCATAAATGTAATTAAAGCATCTCAACAAATAACTTCCATTTCTTATGAGCAATTAGATAACTATCCATTACCAAATTACGTGTTCCAATTTAGAAAAGGTCGTGCTATTTCTGTCGTTCACTTTTTCACGCAGATTCATAAAGAAGGTTACAACCAGAAGCTATTTCAAGCCGTGAAAGCCATTATGAAACAGCATCGATATCCAAAAGCAGTACACCAACTTATCGAACGCCTAGAAACTGTAATCATGGATAACGAGTTATATACCTTCATAAATCCAGAAAAGCATTATTCCTTATTGCATGGTGACTTCGCTTTTCAAAATGTGCTGATAAAGAGAGAAAATAGAAATCCTAGCGTTATTGACTGGACATCTCACACAATCGGTCCGCATTTTATTGATATTGCCAGGTACTTCACAAGTATTTTACTCCCTTATTCAGAGGTAAAGCACCTCTATCTGGAAAATGATACGAATAATAAGAATCTCACGATGATTGAAAAGATCTTTTTCCTTTACGCATTAGTCCTCTTTTATTTTCAGAAGCTAGGTCGACAAGGGTTAGAAACAGAATTATCCGATTTTATTTTACCTGCTGTGGAGGATGTAGAAAAATTAGTATTATCATTTGCACAATCTAAAGAGGGGGATCAGATGATTAAGGACAGTGAATTACAACTGAAAGTAAAGGAACTGGAAATCAAGCAACTAAAACAAAAAGTCACGATTCTTGAACAAGAAAGAAAACACCTTCATAAACGACTGAATGACACACTAAACAGTAAGTCATGGCAGCTAACCGCACCATTAAGAATTTTTACAGAAAACAGAAAGAAAAGGTAGTTAAAAAAACTCCACTACATGTTACATGCAGTGGAGTTTTATCCTACATTCTTTATTCACTCAACTTAATAACAACAACATCATCAATAATTACGACAGACTCTTTTGCAGGCCAAGCATTCATCTCTTGAACCAAATCATTCTCCCTCAACTCACTCAACCGGTCCTGATTCACGAAACTAAAGTTTTCACCAAAAAAAGTAGCCCACATTCCAGTGAAATGATATGGTGCACTCAAAAAGGTCTCACCTATTACGCCAGTCATGCCTGGAATATTTTCACGTACCTTATTCGATGAGAGATTGGTCTCTACATGATGATATCCTAGGATAGCTACTTGAGACACATTATCATAACCTTCCAACTGCTCGATTCTGTCTAGTAATCGATTCATGAACGCGTAGGATTTTTCATAGCGCAGTTCCATATTAAAATAAGATATATTGCTGATGATAGCAAAGTTAAAAACAATTAAAAACAGCAGAACTACCGCGCTCCATGAAAAGACTTTCACAGATAAAACCGGTTCCTGCAATCTGTCATAGATAATGATAGGAAATATATAAAGGAATGCCAAGGCTAAAACCATTAACATATGATAACTCACACCAGGTGAAACAAAATAAAGAACAAACGCAGCAACTGGCAATAATAAACCAGCTAGGATAATCGAAACCGTTTTTAAAAGGGATAAATGTTGTATATTTCTTATTATCGCTACAATCACCGCAATTAAAATTAAAATGGCTAAAAAGATATTTAGTATTTCAAACAAGTTTATTGGCATATCCGATACAAAACCTCTGCCAAAAAAGTCGAGAAATCTGTTTACTATCTTTTTTAATTGCTCCGGAATCATACTTATTTCAAAACCAACACTATTCAATCCCTGGTAATCAACAATCCCCCTGGTGTTTTGATAGGATTTAAATAATAAGACATACAGAAGCATTCCAATAGAAATCATGATGACATATTGGATGAACAATTGAAGAGTCTCTTTTACATTTTGTTTAAATAGTAATTCAATAATAAGCCATACTAAAACTGCTGTAAGTACAATTGGCAAGTTTGCTTGATAAATGCCAACACTTATAAATAAAAGAAAGGATGAAGGCAAAAATCCTAACTTAAACTTCTTCGTAACCACTAAAGACAAAATAGCCAATAATAACCCTGCCATGTAGCCATCTGCTGTATACATATAAGCAAAAGTAGAAGCAATGGTTGGGAAAGTAACCATAATCCCAGCAACTAGGACAATGGATGGGGTTTTCTTTAACTTATAAAATTCCGTAAGCGCAACTACTGTTAAGGCAATATAAAAGATAGATAGCAAACCATTTATCCATGGCAAATTAAAAAAAGAACTAATCCCACTAAAAGGGGCGAGAAAAAATCGTCCGGAGGATAAATGATTCTGGGGATGATGCATATTATTAATTCCATCATGATTAAGTAACATATTGGTGAACACGTACATATGAGTTAGGAAACCAATAATTACCGTGCTAAGGAAGGCAATTTTCCATTCTCTTTTTACCATGCTCTTTAATTTAGAAAAAAACTGTTCTGGCATTTACTTACTCCTTTACCCTTTTTTCTTGAATCAAATAGTGTGGTCTGTCTTTTATTTCACAATAAATTCGCCCAATATATTCTCCGATAATTCCTAAAAACAGTAACTGTACTCCACCAAGGATGATAATCGCTGAGATAGTAGTAAAATAACCAGGTGTTTCAATGCCATGTAAAAAATAATTGATTAGTGTTAGAAATATGTAGATAAAACCAGCTATCGTGATATACGTGCCTCCATGAATAGCAACTCTTAATGGTTTCGTGTTAAAAGATAAAACACCATCGATTCCATAATTGAGCAGGCTCTTGAAACTCCACTTTCCATTTCCATCCATACGAACCTGATTATCATATTCAATCAACTTTTCATGAAAACCGATCCAGGCAAATAGGCCCTTCGAGAAACGATTGTATTCGCTCATCTTTAAGACTGCATTTAATGCTCGTCTACTTAATAATCGAAAATCTCCTACCCCATTCGTTATAGAGATTTCCACCAGTTGATTGGCTACTTTGTAATAAAGGTTCGTTAAGTGTCGTCTCCAAAAGCCTTCCCCTTTTCGATTCCTTTTTCCAATAACTTGGTCATATCCCTCTTCATAATACTTCCACATAATTGGAATTAATGATGGTGGATGTTGTAAATCAACATCCATCAAGATTACTGCGTCCCCTGTTGCATAATGAAATCCAGCAAGAATAGCAGACTCTTTTCCAAAATTCCTGCTAAAGGAAATAAAATTAACATTCTCATCATGATTCGCTAAATCACGAAGAATGGAAAGTGTCTGATCCTTACTGCCATCATCAATAAAAACAAACTCTATTTCAGCTTGAATTTCTTTTACATACTTTTGTGTTTCTTGATAAAAATCGTATACATTTTCTTGTTCGTTATAGCATGGAACAACGATGCTTAACTTTTTCAACGCAACATGCTCCTTTATGATTTTAAGATTTTTCGTGAAATGACAAAAGTAAACGGTATAGCCATACCCGCAGCCAATAATGGTGCGATTTTATTATCCAAACCTACCCACTCTCTAAAGATATAAAGTGCACTAGTGGAAACAGCAATATTAACAAGATAGGTTAATGGAAATTGGAAAAACTTCTTCCAACTTGGCTTGGAACGGTACGTAAAATAGGTATTTAAATAAAATGACCCAATCATACTAATCACAAAAGCCATCCAATGACCTATCAGATAGTAAATTGCCAATGGTTCCGTGAATAGCAAATACCACGCATAATAATGAATCGTATTAAAAAAACCGACTAAAACAAATTTAATCGATTCGGTCCTAAAAATAGTTTGCATAGATTCTCGTTTCATCTCTCTTCGTTCTATTGTCTAACCGACAACTACTCTAGACATTATCGTCTAAAGTAATAAAATTCATACCATCACTATTTAGAGAATGAACAAATCAAAACTGCTAAAACTAACCTTTAACAATACGTTTTAGGAGTGGCATGATGCAGCAGTTATTTGTTAACCATTCAATAGAAGAAAAACATCATAAGATTGTAGTTACTTTATATATTGATAAACGGTATGGTTACGAAGAATTTGGCGAAGAGTTTTTGGCAAAAGGAAAGAAATGGATTCTTGAAAATGAAGCACGAAAGTACGTTTCTACTCATTTACCGAATGTGAAGGGCGGTATTGTTAAGATTGCGTTTGGTACCATGATTCTTGCAGCTCTCCCCATTCATACCTCCGTCTCTGCAGAAGAAGCAAATAACATACCAAATGACGTGATAATCTATACCGTTCAACCGGGAGATACTTTAACTCATATTGCTAGTGAGTATAAACTAAACATTGATGAACTTAAACAAATTAATGGGCTTACAAGTGATGCAATTTATGCTAATCAAGATTTAATCATCCCTACTGATAATCCGGTGATTCCAGAGCAACCAACCATAGAGACAAACCCAGAAGATACTTCTCTTCCAGAAATAGAAGTAAAACAAGAGATTGCTAAAGAATCCATTGACAATGATATGGGAAGCTACACAGTGAAACCCGGTGATACATTAACTTCCATATCCAACAAGTTCGATGTAGATATAAACCAAATGAAAGCAGCAAATGACTTAACAGCTGATACTATTTTTATCAATCAAGTACTTAAGATTCCCGGTAAGGACGAACAAGGTACAACTCGTGTGGAAGAAACGAAAGATCAATCATCTACAGTCATTCTTGCACCTGGCACATCCAATCCAGATGTTAAGAAGATGAAATTAAATCTAGCCAAGCTCGGGTTTATCGTTTCCAACAATCCGAACAACGACTTTGGACCAAAAACGGAAAGTACGGTTAAAGACTTTCAGGCAGCTTATGGACTCCAACCTACAGGTGTTGCGGATGCGGAAACACTGAGTAAATTAGATGCGTTATCGTCTGCTTCTATCGTTTTAGCAAATGGGGTTTCCCATCCGGACGTGAAGCAACTCAAACTAGATTTGGCTAGACTTGGTTATATCGTGTCGAACAACCCAAATAATGACTATGGTCCGAAAACAGAAAGTACAGTGAAGGAATTCCAATCTGCCAATGGACTAAAAACGACAGGTGTTGCGGACACTAAAACGTTAAACAAAATAGAGGAACTATTGACCACTTCTACCGTGTTCGCAAACGGTGATTCCCATCCAGATGTTAAAAAACTGAAATTAAATTTGGCCAAACTCGGATTTATTGTATCCAACAACCCAAACAACGACTTTGGACCGAAAACGGAAAGTACGGTTAAAGACTTTCAATCCGCTTATGGGTTAAAAGCAACCGGAGTAGCAGATGCGAATACCATAAATAAAGTTGAGGAATTGCTAGCATCTTCTACTGTTTTAAGTAATGGTGTTTCTCATCCTGATGTTAAACAACTCAAATTAAAACTTGCCAAACTTGGTTTTACTGTTTCTAATAATCCGAATAATGACTACGGGCCGAAAACAGAAAGTACGGTAAAAGATTTTCAATCTGCTTATGGACTGCATCCTACTGGAGTGGCAGATGCAATAACACTGAATAAATTAGATGAATTATTAACGGGAACAACCGTTTTAGCAAACGGCATTTCCCATCCAGATGTCAAACAAATGAAAATAAATCTAGCTAAGCTTGGTTTTATCGTATCCAATAATCCGAATAATGACTTTGGACCAAAAACAGAAGAACAAGTTAAAAAGTTCCAAAGAAAATACGGACTTTCCGTTACTGGAATTGCCGATGCGAAGACGTTAGATACACTGGAAAAAATCGTCAAAGGAGAACATGGTGATTCGAACGAAGAAGAAACGATTCTTTTAAAAGAAGGCGTCAAACACAAAAAAGTTATTCAACTAAAATTAGACCTAGAAAAAGCCGGATTTAAAGTATCCGATAACCCGAATACAAGCTATGGCCCAATTACCACTCATACGGTCAAAGAATTTCAGCGTGCGTACAATTTGACTGCGGACGGTATAGCTGGTGAAGCAACGTTAAAGAAATTAGAAGAAGTAATTAGTCAAACGATTCCCTCTCCATTCAACCGAGTGATGAAGCAAGAGGATAGCGGAAATGACGTTAAACTATTGCAAACCTATTTGAATGATGTAGGTTTCAAAGTCGTTAATGTACCTACTAATTACTATGGAACATTAACCGAAAATAAAGTAAAAGAGTTCCAGCAACAAAATGGTCTGCCGATAACAGGTATCGCTGACGCACGAACCTTACAACAATTAGTAACTGCAAGAGCTGGCATCAAGGAAAATATCAATAGTTTTTTCATTACTGGAAGAGGATATGGACATGCTGTAGGTATGACGCAACACGGTGCTTACGGTATGGCAAGTGAAGGATACGCTTACGATGAAATCTTAAGTTATTATTACACGGGAACAGGAATCGGTGTACGAGATACGAGTAATCAAAATATCCGTGTCTTATTAGCGGAAGGGTTGGATAAGCTCACTATTTCCAGTAACCAAGCCTACCAGGTTGGTGATAGGGAATTCTTGCCAAACACGAAAACAACGATCATATATAAAGATGGGAAGTACACCTTAGAAAATAGCGGGAGAACGTATGAACTTACGAAAGCTTTCCAGGTTTCTTCATCAAATGACGGCCTTCTTATCTTTAATAATAAATACTATGAAGGGAATTTCTCTGTTTCTACATCCAAAGATAAACTAGATCTTGTCAACCATTTAAATATTGAAAACTACTTAAAAGGGGTAGTTCCATACGAGATTATTCCAAGCTGGAACAATCTAGATTTATTTAAAGTGCAGACTTTAGCTGCAAGAACGTATGCTTTAAAACAAATTAATCCCAACAAGAAATTTGATGTCTATGATACAACGAGGTCACAGGTTTATAATGGGATTCCACAAGCAATTCCAGAGCAATATGTCAGAAACATAAACCAAGCTATTTCAGCTACCAAAGGAGAAGTTATTCTTTATAATGGAGCACTGATTGATGCAGTATATTCTGCATCTGCAGGTGGACAAACGGTAGATGCGGTAGATGTTTGGGGCAACAACGTACCCTACTTAATAGGGAAGGAAGATCCATATGACAGATCCAAATATGCAAGTAATTGGTGGAGTTACACCATCACCAAGCAACAACTACAAAGTTTATATCCAGAAGTTGGGAAAATCATTAATGTCACTGTTACCGAAACAAAATATAATCGACCCACCAAGATCAGAATAAGTGGAGAAACAAAAGAAATAACCGTTACAGGATCCGAATTTAGAAACAAACTCGGAACCAACCATATGCAATCCGCCACATTCACCATCGAAGGCATACAATAACACAAGTGGTGCCAACTTAAGAGGTGCCTGGCACTTCCCGGATTTTGTCGAATACTCCATTGTAGCTTTACCCTATGGCGGACAAGGGTTTGCGACGTTCGCCTTATTATCAAAAAATGCGAACAGTGCCAGGCACCTTACTTATTTCTTGCTTAAAACCTCTAGTGCATGTCTAGCTGCGTAATAATACGATTCGTTTCTCAAATAATGTAAGAGTTGTATTTCTTTTTTATCCACTCTGTTTCTTCCCAGCCTTTTTCGAATGAAATTCTTTATAGTGGACTTCCAACTCCGCTCTAACGGAAATGGTAATAAGGAGTCCGAAAGCTTCCCTTTTATGCGATTATGGAAGATATCTAGAGACATTTGTTCAAGTAAGTCCTCATATTCTTGATCCAACGATGCATTCAAGTGCTCCAGATTAATTTGTTTTTCGGGTGATGATAACTGTACTTTTCCGTCCTGCTTCTGATGAAATACTGGCTCAAACTTAATAGGTCTGTCTTTATTCAAATCCAGTATGACTGAGTATGAACGGTCCTCTTTTTCCTTAAAATTAGCCGAATCAAAATAAAAATTACCTAAACTATAGAATATTAACGAATCACGGTAGTATTCATATCCTTGTGGAACATGAGGGTGGGAGCCAACCACTATATCTGCGCCAAGATGACAAAAATGTTTATATCTGTGTCGCCATTCTTTTTGGGGGATAGAGTAATGTTCTAATCCAGCATGCGCTAACACGATAACAAAATCGCAAACATTTTTTAACTCTAGAATCATCTCATCTATACGGTCATGATTAATCCAGGCATACCCAGGTTGATTCGACTTTGAATGGTAATCCAATACACCAAATTGAGCTTCACATGCATTTATAAACCCTATTTTCAGATCACGTATCGTTGTTACCAAAGGTTGATACGCTTCTTCCAATGTTTTCCCTGCACCAACCGTCTTAATTTCAGCTCGCTCTGCTTCTTCTATGGTAGCTAATAAGCCCTGCTCTCCATAATCCATCATATGATTATTAGCTAGACATAATAAATCAAATCCTTGCTTCTTCAACCCATCAATTGTTGACTTTCTTTGAAAATGATGAGGACCAATTTTCCTTATTGGCTCACCAACTCCTTCGATTGGCGCTTCCAAATTCCCAATGGAGAAGTCAACTTTTCTTATCTTGTCCGCTAACAGATCGGAACAAATCATTCCATTAGCATTCTCATAATTAACGATATCTCCACAGACAAATAACGTAGGCACCCTGCTATTCCTCCCCTACTGGTTTAAAACCCTTACTTTTATGGATTGTTAACACGATTAAAAGGATATTTAAAATTGCACCAGAAACTCCGAATAAGGCAATAGCTACGAGGTCACTTGAAAATACATAATACCCAATTGCTAAGAGGATGGTTCGAGTGCTCAGGGTGATAACCGTAAATTTCAAATGAAAAGACTGAGCAGACATAACCGGTAAAGCTTTCACACTTGGTTGATTCATAAACATAAAGTATATCCATAAGGCAATCCAACGTGCATATTCCCCTGCTTTCACCCATTCTAAACCAAAAACCAGTCCATAAAGCCATGGACCAAAAAGAATCACTAAACCATAGGGAAGGATTCCTACCGCCCCTAATGCAAGAGTAGCTTTTTTTATTAACTGCGTCATATTTTCTTTATGATTCGCTGCTTCTGCAATTCTAGGATAAAATACATCCCCTACAGATTTCCCTATTAGTTGTGAAGGCACACCAAGTACGGTCCTTCCAATAGAGTAAAATCCAGCCGCTGCAGGTCCAAAAAACGTTGTTAATAAAAGGATAGGTAAGCTCTGAGAAACTGCATTTAGAAAAACTTGCGGAGCTCTAAACATGGGAAAATCCCGATATTTCTTAGCAAGTTCTTTGATAGGTACACTCACCGATTCTGCGATAACCGAACGAAAGGAGTATTTAGCATAAACCAACATCAATGATGCCATTAATCCTTGTGAAATCGCTGAAAAAATAATCAATACCCCTGCAACAGGGTGGAAAAAGCCAAATCCCACTTTTCCACCATTAACAATAATGGACTGCGTAAATGTTGCCTTAGCTGAGACACCAAACTGTTTCTTCCGAATGAACCACTGCTCTACCACCTGTAAATAACCAGCAAGTAATACAACAATCGGAATCAAATACAAATAAGGTGCAATTTCTTCAATCCCAAATAATGTGACAATTTGCTGGCTGAAGATGATTAGTAGTAATGCTACAAATAAGGTGATGACACCAGAAATGGCTAAAGAAAGCTTCACTAATCCCTTTGCATCGCTATCACTTTTGGGAAGTACGATAGCCATTGGGTAGGTTAATGCCGCAATAGGAGTAATAATAAAGACAATTGCAGTAAAAGTCCCCATCAACCCATAAGCTTCTGGTCCAAAGAGTCTCGTAACAATCGGGGACAAAGCCATGGTCACTATTTGTGCCGCAGCCGTTCCCGAGGACAATATAAAAACATTCCGTATAAAAGGCTGTTTCACGAGTCTTTCCATTTTATTTCTCATATGTATATTCCTTTTCTAACCTAAACTACTAGTAATTATGCCCTTTATACCTACATTTAGACTATAGGGAAATGGTAAAAGAATTTTGAATAAAAAAAGCCACAGGATATTCTAACGGGTTCAGTTTTGCGAGGGAAAGATGTTAAGAACAGTAGAGATAACACAATAATTTGCCTATGTTTTGAATCTCTTTTCCGATTATATATAGCAAACGAAAAGAGGGTTGGTATAAATTTAGTGCACATTTACCGCTACGGAAAATACACTACGCTTTCCGCGGGCGCTGCTGAGCCTACTCCGAGCTGTCGCTCTCCATAGTCTCACCTAGGCTTTTCTTCCCGCAGGAGTCTCCGCGTATTTCCTCCGCTAATCAGTATTATTAATCAGAAAACCAGATATAGCGAAAGCAGAATACGGATACTCCTTGAAATTAAATATCTATTTTTTTCGTGCGATGTTTCGCTGCCGTAGCATTCCTTGTCCTACGGGAACAGCACGTGTTCGAAGCCCCCGTAGCGAGGGAACTACATGATTAAACTTCTATGGCCTTTGCGCCTAGGAAGCCTACTACGGAGAGTTACTAGAAACACAGGTACAGTTTCGGTCTTTCTGCTAGGAGGCTAAGACCGCGCTAGTTAACCGCAAGTATTCTGCCGGAGCAAATTCAAGCACTTTATTATAATTAGAACAAACGAGAGCTCATCTAAAAAAAAAGCCACAGAATAATCTGTGGCTTTATCTATTAAAGTACTCTATCATAGCATCTGCAATCCTCCGAGAAGCTTCTCCATCACCATATGGATTTGAGGCTTTCGCCATCTTATCGTGAGCCTCTTTATCACTTAATAGTTCATTCGCTAAGGCAAAGATGTCCGCTTCCTTTGTACCTGCTAATTTTAATGTACCCGCTTCGATACCTTCTGGGCGTTCTGTTGTATCACGGAGAACCAGTACAGGTACACCTAGAGATGGGGCTTCTTCCTGTACACCACCGGAATCTGTTAAAATTAAATGAGAACGAGCTGCAAAATTATGAAAATCAACAACACCTAAAGGTTCTATTAACTTAATACGATGATCCTGTCCGAGGATTTCATTCGCTGTTTTCTGAACAACTGGGTTTAGATGTACTGGATAAATCACTTTAATATCTTCATGCGACTCTACCAACCGCTTAATTGCACGAAACATTTGCTCCATATTCTCACCTATATTTTCCCTGCGGTGCGCGGTCATTAGGACTAATCTTTCTTCTCCTAAGCTATCTAAAATCGGATTGGAATAATTTGTATCTACCGTATTTTTCAATGCGTCAATAGCTGTATTGCCAGTAACATAAATACGATCCTCTGGTTTATTTTCATTTACTAGATTTAGCTTGGATTTTTCTGTTGGTGCAAAATGTAAATCTGCTAGAATACCGGTTATTTGTCGATTCATTTCTTCTGGATATGGTGAGTATTTATTCCACGTTCGTAATCCAGCTTCAACATGACCTACAGCTATCTGATTATAATAAGCAGCTAGAGATGCAGCAAAGGTCGTAGTCGTATCTCCATGTACTAACACGATATCTGGTTGTGTTTCTTTTAGTACCTTATCAAGACCTTCTAACGCACGTGTGGTGATTTGCGCTAGAGATTGTTGCTTCTTCATAATATTTAAATCATAATCAGGAATAATATCAAAAATCTGAAGTACCTGATCAAGCATTTCTCGATGTTGCGCAGTAACTGTTACCAGTGATTGAAATTCCAATGGACGTTTTTTTAATTCAAGAACTAATGGTGCCATTTTGATTGCCTCTGGCCTTGTACCGAATACGGTCATTACTTTTATAGGCTTATTCAATGATTTCACTCCAACCTACTATATTATCTATTCTATACCTATTATAGATGCTACCTCCCATCACTGTCATGTTATGATATTGTAAATTTACCATCAGAATCTTATGAAAAGAGACTTCTAACCATGCTATACGCATGCTTCATTAATATCATTAAAAAATCCCTGGTCACTGAAAAGAAATTCGTATTCGTTCTACAGACTTTATTGTAGATACTTAACTTTCCCAGTAATGTCATTCGGTGATATTGGAGCATCGTAAAAACGGTACTGCGAATAATTCGAGCAAACAGCCTCTCCTCAAATAATTGATACTGTCTATTTTGTTCTTCCATTTTTCGTAAAACAATAGGTAGTAGTGTTATGGTGTGATGATCTATTGTGAGTCCATGGATGTCATTAAAAAAGGCACAAAAAACGCTTACTTCTTGCTGCGTCAGTTCAAATGTGTAATAGGATAAAATATCTTGATGAATAGAATCAAGTATTTTTTTTCTTTGGTCCATTTTCTTTACATTAGAGTTTTTCGTTATATTGGCATGTCCCATCCGATAGTGTAATAACACTTCAGGTATAATATGTAAATGGCCAATCTTGGATAGCTGTACCCACATATCATAATCTTGAGCAACAAAATAGTGTTCATTATAGCGTAATTGATATTTATGTACGGTTTCCATTCGAATCATAGACGTAGGGTTTCCGATTCGATTGATAAAAATTAAACCTGTTTTCAATTCCGCCGAAGTTTTAAGATTGGATGAGACCACTTTATTAATTTTTCTCCCAAATTCCTTATAATAGCTTCCGACTGCATCTACATTCCTATTTCTCTCTAGGTATCCTACTTGTTTTTCAATTCTATATTTAACAGCAATATCATCCGCATCCATCACTGCTAGGTATTTGCCATTAGCTTCCCTTAAACCAACATTCCTTGTATAGGGTATTCCCTTATTCTCTTTATTCTGTAGGAACCGAATGCGAGAGTCCTCAAACCTTTTTATTATTTCCACCGACTGATCGGTAGAACCATCATCGATTATAAGTATCTCTAAATGATCATACGTCTGTCTAATGATACTCGTAATGGCCTCCTCTATGTATCGTTCACTATTATATACGGGAATAAATACCGTAACCAATGGAGAATTCATAGGCAACCCCTTCACAAGATATTTCCAATTGTATAAGTTTCCCTATTCAACTTTTAACATACTCAAATAGACGTCATAAATTCGATTAGCAAACTTTTCTACGGTGAAATGACGTGAAGCATAATCATAAAGAGACTCCCCCATAAAGTCTAAACGACCAATTTGGTGAAAGTGAATGGCTTCTTCCATTGCAAGAATTAAATCATCCACACGATTTGGAGGGATAATCCAGCCAAGATTATTATTGACAATTAAATTATTTACTCCCCCCACATCCGTTGCAATAACAGGTGTTTTGGCCCGTGCAGACTCCAATAATACAAGTGGAAAGCTCTCACTTAATGATGTTAATAACGTTATGTCGGCTAACTGATAGAAACAATCCACATCATCCCGATGACCCATAAAGGATACATTTTCCTGAATGCCAAGATCTTTGACTAAGGTTTCTAATTCTTCTTTAAGCGAACCATCTCCAACTAAAACCAGTTTACAGTTGGGAAATCTATCCAATATATTTGCAAAGGCTTTAAATGCTATGTGGTGTCCTTTGACCTGTTCCAGTCTAGCCACCATCAAAAATATAAAGTCCTCCTCTGCAAAACCAAGAACGGTTCTCTTCAGGTAGGTTTTTTTATCTTGCTGAAATTTAATTCCATTTAATGCGGTAACAATTCTCTCATTTTCGATACCAAATTCATTTAAACAGGTACGAAAAGGTTCGGAGATAACAATGATTTTATCTGCCTTTTTTAAGGCATTGATATTTAACCGACAGAGAAAATCCCCATATTTACCTTTTTCCATAAAATCCATCGTTGGGTTGCTATGTACGGTTACCGTCCATTGAAACGGTATTAACCGTTTTAATACAGAGGCATAGACGTTCGCCCTGGGTCCATGAGTATGGATAATACTAATTTGTTGTTGTTTAACATAGTTCTTAATCTTTTGAATGAGAGGGAGACTAAATCGTGTGTTATTCGAAAAATACACCGTTTTAATCCCTTCTGATTTAGCCCTTTGTAATAGTTCACCTTTCTCAAGCACACCTAGAATAAACTGATTTTTATCTAATTCTTTTAGCAAAGCCAGTATATGGTACATGCCTCCACCAGTTTCATTTCCTGCGTTTAAATGTAATATTTTCAATAATAGCACCTCATTGATTGAAACATGATTATGTCCATCAATATAACCAACTAGGCGCCAAATTATAATCGTATGGCTATCTATTAGCCAATTGATATAAAACCTGTAACAAATTTACTTTTTGTCTTAGATTAAATGCATTACTTTGAAACAGCTGTTCAACATCTTGTTCTAAAAACAAGGGGGAGATCTTAGAAAATCCACTGGAATATTCTCCCACGGCATGTTCCCAGTCACTACTTTTTACGACCGCCTCCCAATCAGCCCATGGCCCCTGATTTCCTTTAACGAATCCTATCCTATACCCTAAGCGGAAATACACCCAAGTCACGAAAGCTACGAATGAATTGATATACCAAGGAAAGTATGGCAAGCGCCCATCACTGTGAAATAGCCATTTGGTTGGTTTTAAGAAAGGCTTCACAGCTTGCTGAAAAAGTCTGCGATTAAGTTTCCA
This sequence comes from Oceanobacillus halophilus, assembly GCF_003628505.1. Taxonomy (GTDB): domain Bacteria; phylum Bacillota; class Bacilli; order Bacillales; family Amphibacillaceae; genus Oceanobacillus; species Oceanobacillus halophilus. Next base: position 79,420 of record NZ_RBZP01000004.1, read on the forward strand.
CTCCTGTGGTACGGTCGCACTGATTTTCACTACTTCCTTATCCATAAATGGCTCATAGCTTCTCATTAACCTACGATTGGCATGAATGTTTGGTATATTCATATTCATCGAACTCGGCCACAACTCAAACCATTCCTCCGCCGAATTCTCTCTAAAACTTTTCACGTAGTTAAAATGTGACTTTCTCCTTGAGCTTATTTCCGACAAAATCTCCGCTTTTATCTGTCTATTTGTATTGCGGTTACCTTTAGTGGAAGTCTTCTCCCTAATATCCGGCACAAACGAATATCGTATGGAAAGCGGTGTTTTTTGGATTCGAGCTCCTTTTAATAAGGCATCCGCAAATAAGCCTCCGAAAACAGCATCATATTTATGTAAACCATAACTTTCTTGAAATCCAAAAGCATGCGCATGGCGATATTCGGAACCGCCGCCTACTAGTTCAGCGGTATCAGGTAACATGTGCAAATAATGTAGTCTGTCTCGTTGAGCCATTTTAAAAGTTGCTCCATATTTCTTTGCCGCTTTTTTGGCCATTCTTCCTTCCGTATTCATCTGATCCAGAAAAACGTAGGCATCTCTAGGATTGTCCTTTAGTAATGCAGAAAGTACTCGTGAATCTTCCCCTCCACTAATAAATTGAGCAATGTCTGATACTTCACTCGTAATGGTATTGACATATTTTGTTAGGGCATTTCTTATGTTATTTGCAGCGACGTTCATGGACGAATATCGTTGTTCTTCTTCAGGAATCCAATATGGAATAGTTTTTTCCACTACGTTACCTTGAATAATATTATGTGTTGCAGGACTACTCTGATGAATCGATTTATAAATTGTATAAGGAAAGGTAACTACACTATGCAGGATAAAATCAGCTATCGAAATCGAATCCATATCATCTGTTTGCCCAGCAGCCCTTGCTAGTGCATCCACATGTGTTCCTAACATGATATTTTGTGAATTCCGATAAATAAAAACTGGTATAAAAGACATCATATCCGTAATGCACTGAATCTCTGAAGTTTCTTTATTAATTATCAAGAAGACAAAGGGTCCGCTTACATCTTCCTTCCAATTAATATCCCCTTGCTGCCAGCGGTTATAAATGTGTCTAGTACCGTTATTATTTTTCCCATCTTTCAGGAAATGGTTATCACAAAAGTATAAAACGGGACCACCGATAACAATACACAGATACTTATCTGTTTCATATGGCTGAAAAGCTCGATATAGATTCTGGCTAACAGCTACCGAACCCCATTCACCATGAAACTCCAACACAGGTGGTTTATCTCCCGTGTAGATTCGCTGAATGTGTTCTGTCATCTTCCCCTTTGGTATGATTTGCCTAGAAAATAAAAAGTCACTCATGCCTATCTCATCCAATAATTTAATTTAAAGATTTTTTCACAAACGCTTGAATAAAAGAATAGCTCCTCAGGAAAATTAAAATTGGGTTCATCAGTCTCCATTCAAAAACCTTTATGTGGTTGTTCCTTAATTGCCGATATACGGAAAAAGCTTTATGAATACCTAAATTATATTTCCATGCTAGAATAATCATCATGCGTCCATTTATATTTAGTACTTCTAATTCTTTTTTGGTTAAATTATCTTGCAAAAAACGACAATGATTGATAAACACACCTAACCTTGTGTTGAACATCTTCTCACTTTTTTTAGCAGTTAAACTATCGTTACTTTTTGTCACACAGTAAATCACATCATTTGATACATAAAAATGGTTCATATAATAACCTACTTTTGTAGAAAACATTACATCATTGGAGGCCATTACTTCATCAAAATTAATTCGATTGCTTTGCAGAAAACTTCTTTTAATTAATTTCGACCATGGGACACTATAAAAGTACCTTAGAGGTGCTTCGGTCTTTATATCAGGATTATACAAATAATTCACCACTAGATTTTCATAGAAAAGGTGTCTGTCTGAACTTTTCCCTGTTTCTATATCGATACTATCAGGTCTAAAAAAGATCACATCGTAATCAGAGTTTAAAAAAGGTTTAATTTTTTCATAAAAACTCGATACAAAATAATCATCGGAATCAGCAAAAAGAATCCATTCTCCCCTAGCTTTCTCTAGCCCAATATTTCTGCAGACCCCAGCTCCTTTTTTATTTGTTTCATTCCTCATAAAGATAGTCTGCCCGTTTCTGAAGTCAATTAATAGCTCATTCCATTTATCTAATCCTTGCGTGCTTTTATCGTCAATGACAATTATTTCTATTCCTTCACTTGTAGGAATGCTGTTTAATAATTTCTCCAAAGATTCCACAGAATTATAATGAGGGATAATTATTGTAAGATGCATCATCTTCATTCACCCTTAATTGAGTGTACTTTTTTTACCGTATTAACATATTATTATTGATGATAGACCTTTTTATACTAGTAAATACTTCCTTCATAAGGAAATTTTTGAAAGCTACGGAAAATAGCTGATTTTGTCAAAAAAGCATTTACGAGTTTATAGATTCATAGTAAAATATAGTGTAACCTTTTGTATTTTATTTTTAAAAATCCTATCTTTATTAAAGGGGCTTATTAAATGTCTAAACGCAATAATAAAGAAACGACACGTTTAGTAAAAACAAAAAAGCGTAAAATCCGTAAACGTGTATACTTTATCATATTACCTATCGTTATTGCCTTTTTAGCTGTATTATCTTACGCATCGTATTTATATATCAAAGCAGACTCCGTATTAACCGATTCTTATGAAGATGATGGAAGAGAAAAATCTGATTTACGTGAAACGATTGTTGATCCAACTGAGGATAATGTTTCCGTATTAATAATGGGTGTTGATGCAAGTAACGTCAGAAACAATGCAGAAAGTTCCAGAACAGATACCTTGATGGTAGCAACTTTAAATAAAATTGATAACAGCGTAAAATTAGTAAGTATCCCACGTGACTCCTTAGTATATATTCCAGAGGTAGGATACGAAACGAAAATTAACCATGCTCATGCTTATGGTGGAACAAAAGCTACCATTGATACAGTTGAGAACTTATTGGAAATACCAATTGATTATTATGTTAAATTGAACTTCGAAGCATTTATTGATGTTGTGGATGCTATTGGAGGAATTAATGTAGAAGTACCATATGAATTGTATGAACAGAACTCTAAAGATAAAGCAAGAGCCATTCATCTTCTACCTGGGGAACAGGAATTAGATGGGGAAGAAGCACTGGCATTAGCACGGACCAGAAAGTTAGATAATGATATCGAACGAGGAAAACGCCAGCAAGAAATTATTAAAGCGGTTGTTCAAAAGTCCGTATCTGTTAATTCCATATTAAATATGGATGATGTCATTGAAGCTGTAGGAAGCAACATGACAACTAATATGACATTCAGTGAAATGAAAAGTTTTGTCTCTTATGGCACCTCTGGAAAGAACTTAGATTTCCAAACCATCACACTCGAAGGTACTGATTACCAGCCAAGTGGAACGTACTACTGGAAATTAGATGAAATGGTCCTAGGAGAAACAAAACAAGCACTGCAAGAACATCTTGATCTAATTGAAACAACCACTGCAAGTCAACCAACTGAAACAACAAGTGAAGAAATAACATACTAAAAAAGAGCTGCGACAAGCAGCTCTTTTCTTTATGGTTTTTGCTTCATTGCTCTGTATAAGTTCGTTAATGGTTTATATTGACTATTTATTAATTCCAGATTTTCAATAAGTATCTGTAACACGAATAGGGCAATTAGAAAGATAAGAATGGATCCCCAAATTGTTGTCATCGAAAATAATATGGCTGCTAAACTGAACATCGCACTTAATGCATAGATAACCAATACCGTTTGCTTATGCGTAAATCCACTCTTTAATAATCGATGATGCAAGTGGGAACTATCAGGCTTTGATATCGGCTGTTTATTAATAAATCTCCGAACCATGGCAATTAACGTGTCTGATATGGGCACTCCCAGAATAAAAATCGGTATAACAAAAGAAATAAAGGTTACATTTTTAAATCCAAGTAAGGCTAGTACAGAGATCATATAACCTAAAAATAATGCTCCGGTATCCCCCATAAAAATCTTCGCTGGATGAAAATTATACCGTAAGAAACCAAGTGTACTAAAGAATAAAATGACTGCTATGGTTGTTACATATACATCACCCATAATAATTGCCATACCCGCAATGGTGATTAGAGCAATAGTCGATACTCCAGCCGCTAACCCATCTAATCCATCAATCAAGTTAATTGCATTGGTAATCCCAGTTATCCACAATATCGTAATAATCGGGCTTAGTAAGCCAAAGTTGATTTCTCCGCCAAACGGCAAGTTAATAAAGTCAATGTCCAGACCACCCCAAAACACAACTAGCGATGCAACAACTAATTGCGTTAGAAACTTTATTCTAGGTGATAAGTCAAATCGATCATCCAAAACCCCTAGAGCAACGATGACAAATGCTCCAACTACAATGGAAAGATGATATTGCTCGTGTGGCTGAAGAATTAGTAAACCAAATAAAAAACTAATAAAAATCACTAAGCCGCCAAGTGTAGGGATTGGATTACTATGCATCTTTCGATTATTTGGCTTGTCCGTAATATTAAATTTTTTAGCTAATTTTATGATTACTGGTGTAATTAATATTGACATGACGAAACATAGCATCGCCAGTAGTATAATTTTCAGCAAAACTACCCCACCTCTTTTTATTAAGGGTCGTCCTATTCACGTATCCTCACTAAATTATATCTCTATTCTATATAAATCACCATGATAAAATGGAAATTTATAGATATTTAAATAGAAAGTCACCGTTTGCATTATTTAAGCTTCCCTGCTTTTAGAAAAACATGTAAAATATTCACAAATTGGTATAAGAAATAAATGCGATATGTTATGCAATTTCTAAATTTAACCATTAGGGAGATGATTTGATTTGGTTTTAAACTTCGCTCATCGCGGTTCCTTAACGGAAGCCCCTGAGAATACAATCCCCGCCTTCCAAAAGGCCATGGAACAAGGTGCTAATGCCATCGAATTAGATGTTCAACTTACCAAGGATAAACAACTCATCGTTTGTCATGATCACACATTCAGACGCTTGAACCCAGATGTGAAGGGGAAAATACAGGATTTTACATTAAAAGAAATCAAAAACATCGATGTAGGTTCCTCCTTTAGTGGTGAATATAAAGGAGTTACATTGCCAACGCTGCAAGAAGTTCTGAATATATGTCCAGAATATATCCTTCTTAATATTGAAATTAAAAACATTCCAGTCATCTATGAAGGAATAGAGAAAATATTATTAGATTGCCTTTCAGAGAATAACCGCCTAGAAAATATCCTTATTTCATCATTTGATCATACGGCATTAAAAAAAGTGCAAGAATTGAATTCCGACATCCCCTTAGGTATGTTGTTTTATTATCGTATCTTAGAGCCATGGAAGTACGCCCAAAATAGTGGATTAAACATCACCAGTATTCATCCGAATCAAGTGTATACAGATCGTTTATTTATCGAGTATTGTAAGGCATATGGATTTAAGGTTTATCCATATACTGTGAATTCTGTTGAGCATTATGAAGCGCTTCTGGATTATGGGGTTGATGGTGTGTTTTCTAATAATCCTGGGGTATTTGCTGTGGGGTGAAGAAAGCTATTTTCGCACTTGAATACATTGCTATAATTTTCTTCTAAATCTAAGCTAAAAGGCTATTCTGCAATTACAGAATAGCCTTTAGCTTAGATATTTTTCCTTTTTCTATATAGGAAGAAACCTAAAATAATAACAATCACCGCTACTATTGCAAGTAGGACATAGTTTATTCCATTAGTAGCTTCTTTATCAGATGAATTAATGAAGTTTTTCGATATTCCAAAATCTGACAATGGAACGGCATATACATTTGTATCCTGACTGCCAACAAATAAAGTATCATTTATTATTATTGGACCAGCTGGAGCTAATTTACCTTCTAACTCTACCTCTCCCAATTTCTCTCCTGTTTCTGAATTTAGTGCGTATACAAAGCCTTTCGTGTTAGAAAAGTATACAACACCATCTTGAGCTACAGGTGGGGCTTTCATAACCTCGTTTTCAAATTCCCATAATTTATCACCAGTTTCCAAGTCATAAGCATAGAAGGTTTTCGTAATTGGACTACCTACATATATCTTCCCTTCATATATCATAGGAGCACCAGATTTATTATTACTAACCATCTCTCCGATTCCTAGACTTACTTTCCAAATAATATCGCCTGATTCCTTATCTAAAGCATACATAAAATGTTCAGGAGTATCCCGTTCCCCTTCTAAAGCAGTAGTTACGACAATATCTTCTGATACAGCTGGTGGTACGTCGTCTAACCCTGCTATCACTTTAGGAAATTCCGTTTGCCATGCTAAGTCATCCTGCAACAAATCATACGCAGAAAAAGTATATGGTAACGGACCACTCCCACCTACAAATAGTGTATCATCATTAATATTAGGTGAAGACATACTAGTAGTAGATCCTAATTCTTCTTTATGCAACAGATCACCGGTCTTAGAATCGAGTTTATATAAATGTCTATCCCCAGTTGCAATGTAGACTGCTCCGTCGTAATAAGCAGGGGTTGGCATCACTTCTCCATCAGTATTGTACTTCCAGAGAATATCACCTGAATCAGCATCAAGTGCTAAAAGGCCACTTTCTCCAGTTCCACGAATTCCATTGTCTTGAAAAAAACGATTACCAAAGCCTACATAAACTATGTCATCTTGATATATCATTTCAGAGTGAATCCAGTTAGGAGCTTTATTTCTCCATAGTTCTTCACCAGTAACTACATCAAACGCAAATAAATCACCAGAGTTATGATTTCCTACAAATAATTTGTTCCCTACTACGACTGGGGTTGACCTTACTTCATCGGCAGTTTGATATACTTGTGAATTCAATGGTTCAGAACCATTATTATATACCGCATTCTTATCACTAATCATCCGATATTGATTCCATTCACTAGGGCCAAAACTCTCACCATAAACACCAGCAGGAAAGGTATTTATCATTAATATAGCTACTAGTAATATGCATATTTTTTTCATATATACGTCTCCTATTTTATAATCCTATGTTAACTGGGCCAAGGCCTCTTTCTGACGCTTTATACCGGCATCTCTATAAGCCTTTCGTTCCTTAGAGGACATATTTTTCCATTCTTTTAAGAATAATTCATACTTTGGAATGACTTCCTCAACTAATCCAAAATCTTTTACCATTCCATACTCTAACCATAAAATTTTCTCACAAAACTCTTTCATTTGTCCAATAGAGTGACTTACAAAGATCATTGTTTTCCCTCTTTGTTTGAATTCTTTCATCTTTTTTAAACTTTTATCCGCAAATGCTTTATCCCCAACCGATAATGCTTCATCAATAATAAGAATGTCAGGGTCAACATTAACTGATATCGCAAAACCAAGTCGGGATTTCATCCCACTTGAATAAGACTTAACAGGCTGATCAATGAACTTTTCAAGCTCTGCAAATTCAATAATGCTAGGTTCCAGTTCTTTAATTTTGTCTTTACTAAAACCAAGCATTAACAACTTTAACTCAATATTATCTCTACCAGTTAAATCATTTTTTAAACCTGCTGAAACCGCAATAAGCGCAGATTGCCCATTAACCTGAACACTTCCAGAAGTTTCAGGAACGATTCCGGCCACTATATTCGATAACGTAGATTTTCCTGATCCATTAATTCCTATAAACCCAATAATATCCCCTATCTCTGCTTCAAAACTAACATTTGCAAGTGCATAAAAATCTTCACCATAACTTTTTGGTGTGACTAAATCCAATAATCGCTCTTTTGTTCCACTATACAATTTATATTTCTTTGAAATGTTCTTTGCTATAATTGCTTTTTCCATTTTTATCACAAACCCTTATAGATAATCAATAAAATGTCTTCTAAATTTGACATGCATTGCAGCACCAATCAAAAACAATACTAATACTACTCCCCAAAATATCAGAGTATATTCCCAGTGTGTGATAAAATACCATTCAGAACCAAAGAATGATGTTCTATAGCCTTCAATAATATAATAAAGTGGATTTAACTTCATTAAATTCATGATTGCGGGGAAATCGACAAGCAATGTAACAGGCCATAATACCCCGGATAGATACAACAGCATTCTAAGTGTAGAATTTAAAAACATATGCACGTCTCTAATAATTGTTGATAATGTCGAAGTTATTAACGATATAGAGAAAATTAAACACAGCCCAGCTAAAATAAAATAAATGAGCTGTAAGTAATAAATATTAATGTAGTAGCCTGCAAATTGAAAAATAATGATTGTAATTGTTAACATAAATAAATGTACATAAAACTGTGAAAATATTACATAACTAGGAATAATGCTCATTGGAAAATTCATTTTTGAAAGCATACGCAATCTAGAATAGATAGATTTAGACCCTTGAATAGTGGACTGATAGAAAAATATCCATAGGAAAAACGCAGCTAAAAGCCAATAAAAGAACGGAACTTCGGCACCTCCAACTGAGACTGGTTCTCTGTCACGAAGGGTTCCAAATACAAACCAATAAATAAGTATTTGTATAGATGGGTTTAAAATCTCCCAGGCAATTCCTAAGTAATTATTTTTGTTTTTACTCTTTAATTCATATAGAGATAGCCTGCGAATTAAGTAAAAATGGTTTATTTGCTCTTTCAATACAGTTATTGCAGATTTCATAAGTGTGTCCTTTCAACTCTATATATGAATTATTATTATACCACAATCTCATATTATACAAATAACAGTAATACAAGAATAAAACAGGTATATCTATAATTATGATGATGATTTTGATTCAACTTTCGGCAAACACTTCTTCTACTACTCGTTTACTTGCTTGACCATCCTCTAAATAACAAAATTTTTTATAAAAGGCTTCAGTTTTATCAGATGGAATAAAGCCTCTTTCGTCAATTTCCTTAATTTTATTTATTATTTCTTTAGTGGTTTTCAGAAGAGGTCCAGGTGCTTTCTTTTCAAAATCAAAATAGAAACCTCTTAGATTATCCCTATAGTCTTCTATATCATAAACAAAAAACATAATTGGCCTTTTTAAGTTAGCATAATCAAAGAAAACCGATGAATAATCAGTAATTAATATATCTGAAATCAAATAAAGTTCTCTTATATCAACATGATGAGAGAAATCATAAACAAAATCTTCATATCCACTTAAATTTAAATTTTCTGCAACAAGGTAATGTAAACGTAATAAGATGATATAGTCATCTCCAAGTTCTTGCTTCATTCTATCCAAATCCATTTGCAATTCAAATTTATACTTACCCTTAGCATAAAATTGATTATCTCTCCAAGTAGGTGCATAAAGAATGATTTTCTTATCTAATGGTAATTCAGATTGTTTTTTTATATTTTCTATTGTTTCTTGATTGTTATTGTTAATTATGAAGTCATTTCTAGGATAGCCCGATTCAATTATTTTTTTTTCAAAATGAAAAGCTCTCTTAAAAATTTTAGTCGAATATGCGTTTGGTGAAACTAGATAATCCCACTTACTTGCTTCCTTTATAAAATTCTTTTTATACTTCTCTGTATTAGTTCCAGGCATATGAACTTCATTCATATCTGCTGCTAACTTCTTTAAAGGTGTTCCATGCCATGTTTGGACATAGGTTGTATGAATCGGTTTCGGTATCCACAATGGTAGTCGGCTATTAGATACCCAAAACTCAGCTCTTGCCATTAAAAATAACCACTTTAAAGATAGCCTTTTTACTTTATTCAGATTTCCATCTTGAAAAGAATCGATATATCTCCTGTCAATACTCCAATACATTTTATAATCAGGATAATATTGTTGCATATATTCAAAAATTGCTCTTGGACTATCACTATATTGTTTGCCTAAAAAACTCTCAAAAACAACTGTTTTCTTTTTAGGAGGTAGATTACCTAGTGTTTTAAAACTTACTTTATATAATCTTTTTAATGTTTTATCAATAAATAATTTCATTTTTTTTCTTATGCTATCTAAGTTCATAATCGTATTCCTTTCAATAGCAAAATATAAACGAAAAGATTATAAGATCTTTTCGTTTTTTTATCTTTTATTTTTTTTGAATTAGAGATTTATTATTTAATTTCTCGTTTAACTCTTTCAAGTAGTTAATTAACGGTTCACGCAAATCTTCTCTAGATAAAGCAATTTCTAAGGTAGTTTCAATAAATCCAAGTTTCTCCCCAACATCATATCTCTTACCTTCAATATCATACGCATAAACTTTTTGGATTCTATTTAATTCTTGTATAGCATCTGTAAGTTGAATTTCTCCACCAGCACCGGGACTTTGTTCACCTAAAAAGTCAAATATTTCAGGTGTCAAAATATACCTTCCTATGATTGCCATGTTAGAAGGCGCTGTTCCTTCTTTTGGCTTTTCCACAAAATCTTTCACCAAAAATCTTCTACCTACGTGCTCATGGTAATCAATTACACCATATCTATGCGTTTCATCAAATGGCACTTGTTTTACGGCGACAATAGATGAACTGGTAATTTCATGCTCCTTTATTAATTGCAATAATCCAGGCTCATCATTCCTTATGATATCATCACCCAACAATACAGCAAAAGGCTCTTCTCCAATAAATTTTCTGGCACACCAAATGGCATGACCTAAACCTTTTGGTTCTTTCTGTCTAATATAATGTATGTCTACCTTTGCGGATTTCTTTACTCTATCTAGTAGTTCAAATTTTTCTTTACGAAGAAGATTTTCTTGTAATTCAAATGAATAGTCAAAATGATCTTCTATCGCTCTTTTCCCTTTTCCAGTCACAATGATAATATCTTCAATCCCCGATTTTACCGCTTCTTCTACTATATATTCGATAGTAGGTCTATCTACAATTGGTAACATTTCTTTAGGCATCGCTTTAGTAGCTGGCAAAAATCTTGTTCCTAACCCAGCTGCTGGTATAATAGCCTTTTTTATTTCAGGCATAATAATCCTCCTAAATACTACTAATATTTCAGCCATAAATCTTTTGTTTATTATAATCAATTATATATTTTTTATAAATACTTTAAGTCGAGTTTTTTTCGATAATATTCTTCAGAAAACAACAAAAGAGTACATCAAATATAATAATAGCATATTTGATGTACTCTTGTAATTCTGATTTATTCAATTTTATTTAATTTATTCCAAATAACTAGAATGAATAAATACTTGCTTACCCTCCAAATATCCTCGATACCAAGTATTTTTTCCTACAGTTTCCGTCTTATTAACTTTAAGTTTTTTTCCTGCATACTCAGACAAATCATAAACTAAATCTTTACTACCTCCCCAGGCTTTACTATAGGCCTCTCCTGTACCTTTGGTGTGAAATATTTTTGATTTAGTATCTACACCTTTATGATTATGGGTAGATAAATCCTCTTCTCTCACCCAGCCAATTATTCCTCTTTCACTACTTGGTTGTTTACTTATTAAGTAATATATTTGATTGTCGAGTTTGGTTTGCTTTTTAATGTAGTACACAGCGTTCAAATACTCATTTGCAGATTTAGCTGTTGTCTTATCACCGATATTTTGATAAATTAATACATCACTATGTTTAATGTGCCCTAATTTACTGGTGCCACTTTCTGTTTTAACAGCTACATAACTTGAATGAATAAATACTTGTTCTCCATCCAAATATCCTCGATACCACGTGTTCTTTCCTACGCTTTCCGTTTTATTTACTTTTAATTCCTTTCCTGCATGTTCTGACAAATTATAGACTAAATCTTCATCTCCTCCCCAGGCTTTAGTATAGGCTTTCCCTGTCCCTTTAATGTGGAGAGTTTTTGATTTAGTATCTACCCCTTTATGAACATGTGTGGATAAATCTTTCGCCTTCACCCAGCCAATTACTCCATTTTTACTGCTTGGCTGCTCGCTAAGTAAATAGTAGGTTTGATTATCGAGTTTGGCTTGCTTTTTAATGTAGTATACGGCATTCATATACTCCTCCGCATTTATTGCTGACGACTTGTCACCAATATTTTGATAAATCAATACATCACTATTATTAATATGTCCTAGTTGGCTGGTGCCACTTTCTGTTTTAACAGCTACATAGCTTGAATGAATAAATACTTGTTCTCCATCCAAATATCCTCGATACCATGTGTTCTTCCCTACGCTTTCTGTTTTATTTACTTTTAATTCCTTTCCTGCATGTTCAGACAAGTTATAAACTAAATCATCGTCTCCTCCCCAGGCTTTACTATAGGCATTTCCTGTCCCTTTAATGTGGAGAGTTTTTGATTTAGTATCTACTCCTTTATGAACATGTGTGGATAAATCTTTCGCCTTCACCCAGCCAATTACTCCATTTTTACTGCTTGGTTGTTCGCTAATTAAATAAAAACTCTCACTTCCAATTTTTGCTTGTTTTTTTATATAATAAACTTTATTACTTCTTTTTTCTCCAGCTAAATTTGCAGAGTTTTCATTCCCTATTGATTCATAGATTTTTACATCTTTATTTTTTATATGTCCAAGCTTACTAGTCTTTTGTTCTTTTTGAGTTTCAACAAAGTTTTCGTGTATCCACACCGTTCTCCCCTGTAATACCCCTCGGTACCAGATATTATTTCCTACTTTTTCCGTCTTATTTATTTTAAAATCCTTATACTTATACTTAGAAAGGTCATGATAAACAATATTGTCATCTCCACCCCATACTTTGTTAAATGCCTTGCCATTTCCATTTACTATGAAACTTTTTGACTCTGTATCTATACCGACGTGATTATGAATCCTTAAATCTTCTGCTTTAGCCCATCCTAAGACTCCATTCTTTGTATTAGGTTTCCTACTTAATAAGTAATACACCTTACCATTAATTGTGGCTTCAGCTTTTATATAAAAAACTTCATCTGTGTTTGAAGAACCTGCTTTAGACGAATTACTTAAGTTAACTGGATTATTATAAATTAATGCATCGCTCGATTTCAGATGTCCAACTTTACTAGTATTTGCTTTTCTGCTGCTAACTATTTTATTGTGTCTATCATTCACCAACTCTAAGAATTCGTTCCAATTATAACCATATCTCGCAAAATAACCATGCGGATCTACGTGATTTGTTTTACCTAAGTGTATACTTACTGCTTTGTGTGACCATAAAGTTCCTTTTCCATCGCGCTCCGCACTATTCACTCCTAGATTATAGGTGTATAAAATATCCGCAATGTAATCTGCATAGTTGTTTATAGATCTAGCAAATTGATCAAAATTATTTACTCTCACCAACTCTACGTGAACAAAACGTTGGTTTGCAATTCTTCCTGCACCCCAAGCACCATAATTCAAAGGATGTATTTCTATAATATTTTCATGATCAACAAATGCATGAACGAAGGCATTTTCATGATTTCTCGACATATAGCTAATTTCTTGCGTTATATTTGAATTATCGTTAGCTGTTTCATGTGCAACAACACCTTCTATCGCGCCATATCCATTACGATAAGTGAATTTTGTAAAAAAATCCTTGTATTCATAACGAACTTTTGAGACATTGAGGTTTCTAATATAATTATTTACATCTGGATAAATAGACCTTATATAAATAGATGACTTAACTTCATCTGAAGATAGGTGTTCAGACTCAAACTCGCCATCTCTCCAGCCTTTCGGTATGTACTGTAACTGTTCTTCCGAAAGTTCACTAATATCCTCACCATAAACTTCGGTACCAACTTCAATACCAAATTCATTTAGGTCATTTTTGTTTGAGTCACTAATTTCGTCACCAAAACTAATTACAGGGCTAAATATTAATAAACAACTTATAATACTAATATATAAAACTAAATTCTTCATCTTCTCCCCCTATGATATTATCAATCTATGCAGTAAAAAAATAGCATCTTAGTTACATGGAGATTTTAGTAACTAAGATACTAAAGTTCTTTATAAAATACTTTTATTATCTATATTGAATAACATTGAATTTTAATAGTGGATTATCGATCATCTCATACATAGTCTTGATATTTGCGATTTGCTTAGTAGCCCATGCAATATCTGTTGCATATTGAGGATATCCTGGACTTGCAGGGTTCCAACGCATCTTATACAAGGTATCCTGATTGTATGAATTATGGATATAATCCTCTCCAATAAATTTTGCACCACCGATTATTGCATCTTTCGGTGTAAACCATTCCTCTTCGTATGCTCGTATTGCTCCTCCACGATGTGCATCTCCATCAACCGCATCAATACCATACATGTTATGGACAGTTTCAATGTCCGTTAAGCTATTTCTATTTTTGGAAGTAACTAGTACAGGATCACCTGATTTATTTAACCCAACTTCTATACCTGTTGCAAGACTAGATGTTCCATTTCCTGTTTCATGTAAAGCATGAGAAATCAGATAGATTTCATTAACTTTATGAGTCACAGCCGCATCAATGAATTCTTGGCCTCTTTTATTAAGAATGCCTTTTCCGTTAAGAAGAGTATTTAAAGAATTAGCATTCACTCCTATACTTTCTGACAGAACTAGATGCTGGAATATATCATTGTTATCTGGATTCATATAATAACGTACGTCATCGCGGGTTGGATTTCTCCAGGTGGTATAGGTTATTTCATACCATTCTCCTTTTTCATCCACTACGTTTACAGTCGATCCTTCTGAAAGTACTCCATATACATGAGCAGATTTGCTATTCTTAGCTCTTACTTCAATATTATCAGTTGTCTTAAAACTTTTAGCACCTTTTTGGGCAAGTGAAGTATGGACATATAAAGTTGAATCTTTATAAGATAATTTATACCATTTAGTACTTCCTTTATGTTCAGCCCCGGTTACTTCATCAAGAATTTTTATTGCTGTACCAATACCTACATTGTATTTAACATTATTATTAAAATTAGGCGCAGTTCTTAAATTAACTCCATCACCCGTTATTTTATCTGTTCTAGTGATTTCAACTTTATCACTATGGATATATGCAGTTTCGTTTCTATATTTATCCGTTTGCTGTAATTGATTCATTTGGATATCTAGAGCCTCTTCTAATGATATATCAAAATTTTGATAACTGATAGTTGAAGTATCTAGATAAGCTTCATGTATCCATACTTCTTTGTTATTAAGAATTCCACGGTACCAAGTGTTATTTCCAACTTTTTCTGTTTTGTTTACTTGGAATCTCTCTTCAGCATGTTCAGAAAGGTTATAAACTAGATTCTCCTTCCCACCCCACGCTCTATCATAAGCATTACCAGTGCCAATCGTGTAAAATACTTTTGAGTTCGTATCTACTCCAACATGATTATGAATGGATAGATCCTCGGCTTTCACCCAACCGATTATTCCATTTCTGCTACTTGGTTGATCACTAACTAAGTAATAAACTTGATTGTTTACTTTAGCTTGTTTCTTAATATAATAGACACTATCCATGTATTTACTTCCTGCTTTTTCTGATGTGTCTATATTACCGATACTTTCATAGATAATAACATTACTGTTATTAAAGTGTGCTAGTTTACTAGTACTATTTTCAGATTTTGTTGTTAGATAAGCAGTATGAATAAATACTTCTTCACCATCAAGTATTCCTCTGTACCATGTATTGTTACCTACTTTTTCAGTTTTGTTAACTTGAAATTCAAGTCCTTCATATGCAAAAAGGTCGTAAACTAAATCCTTATTTCCGCCCCATGCTTTTCTATAGGCGTTTCCTGTTCCCTTGATGTATAGGGTTTTTGATTTAGAATCTACTCCTACATGATCATGAGTAGATAGATCCTCTGCTTTTACCCAACCTACTATTCCTCTTTCACTACTAGCTTGATTACTAATTAAATAGTAAAGTTGTTTTTCATATTCAGCTTGCTTTTTAATATAATATACTTTATTCATATGTTCAGAACTTGGCTTGTCAGCACTATATTCATCAATGATGCTTTGATAAATTAATACATCTGAACTTTTAAGATGTCCTAATTTACTGGTATTACTCGCTGATTTCACTTCAAGATAAGCAGAATGGATAAAGACTCTTTCCCCATCTAGGTCACCTCTATACCAAGTATTATTTCCTACTCTTTCGGTTTTGTTAACTTTAAATTCCGATTCTTCATATTTAGATAGGTCATATACTAAATCCTTACTCCCGCCCCACGCTTTACTATAGGCATTTCCTGTTCCTTTAACAATAAAGGTTTTTGACTTGGTATCAATACCTACATGATTATGAGTGGATATATCTTCTGCTTTTACCCAACCGATTACTCCTCTTTCACTACTTGCTTTTTCACTTATCAAATAATAAACTTGTTCAGAAGTTTCCGCTTGCTTTTTGATGTAATATACTGCTTCAGTATAATCATTGGCTGGAACAGAAGATGTTGCATCTCCAATTTCTTTATAAATTAGAACATTGCTACTTTTTAGCTGTCCTAACTTACTGGTGCTACTTCCAATTTCAGTAGTTAAATACGCAGAATGTATGAACACTCTTTCTCCTTCAAAGTCTCCTCTATACCACGTATTTTTGCCTACTCTTTCGGTTTTATGGACGTTAAACTGTTTACCTTCATGATTTGACAAATCAAACACATGATCTTCACTTCCACCCCACGCCTTACTATAAGCATTTCCTGTTCCTTTGATATAAAAGGTTTTAGATTTGGTGTCGACGCCTTTGTGATCATGGGTTGATAAGTCTTCAGCTTTCACCCATCCGATTACTCCTCTTTCACTACTTGCCTGTTCACTTATCAGATAATAAATTTGACCGTCAACTTCTGCTTGTTTTTTTATATAATATACAAAATTAATGTAATCCTTGGCAGATCTAATGGACGATTCATTACCTATCTCTTGGTAAATAACAACATCATTATTCTTCAAATGTCCTAATTTGCTAATCTTACGTTCCTCTATTTGGTTAGCAGTTTCATTAGTCAAATATGCAGAATGTATGAACACTCTTTCTCCTTCAAAGTCTCCTCTATACCACGTATTTTTGCCTACTTTTTCGGTTTTATGGACATTAAACTGTTTACCTTTATAATTTGACAAATCAAACACATGATCTTCACTTCCACCCCATGCCTTACTATAGGCATTCCCTGTTCCTTTGATATAAAAGGTTTTAGATTTGGTGTCAACGCCTTTGTGGTCATGGGTTGATAAGTCTTCAGCTTTCACCCATCCGATTACTCCTCTTTCACTACTTGCCTGTTCACTTATCAGATAATAAACTTGACCATCCATTTCTGCTTGTTTTTTTATATAGTAAACTGCTCCTATATAATTTTTCCCAGCCTTAGTAGACGATTCATCACCTATATCTTGATAAATTAAAACATCACTATTATTAAGGTGCCCTAGTTTACTAGTTGATGACTCATTTATAGTTGATAATATCGTAACATTCCGCTGCTCATCTTCATTAGAGGAGTCCTTATACACTTCATCAACATCCTGTTTTTCTTCATAAATCTCGTCTTCAGTTTTTTTCGATTTATCAACTTCTTCTACTGGATCTGACTCTTCATTCAATTCCTTTTTTTCATCTGTCTCTTCATTTTCTACTTCTGTTTTTACTCCTTCTTCTGTTATCCCCTTATACTCTGTAGAACTGTTTACATCATCAGTTTCTTGCTCTTCTACATCTGTTACTTCGGTATCGGTATCAGAATCATCATGAATATTTTGTGGTTTATTATTTTCCTGTTCATCTGACTCCGTAATAACAGTATTATTATCTTCCAATTGACTATTACTCTCTTCTATATTGCTTTCCTTTGTTTCATCCCCCTCAACGGTAGTCTTTTCTACGAAGTCTTTACCTGTAGCCGCTACGCTTACATTGGGAGCTAAAAATAAAACAAAAACAATTATTAATATTCCAACCTTTTTCATTTATATCTCCTTTCTCCTCCTTTTAATATAATAGATAAATAGTTTTTTAAATAAGGTTCTATTTTCCTATTTAACTATTATACTAAAAAAAACGAGTTTTTAAATACAAATTACGACAAAAAAGTTCTTTTGTTTACAAAGACTTGATTTTTAGATGTACAGAAGTAAAAAATACAATAAAAAAACCAAGAATCCACCAAAACAGCGTCTTCTCAGTTTTTTTATATGATTTCTATGAGACAATTTACTGGAAGATTCTATCAGGATGATTTACATCAACAAAGCTGAAATTCCTTCCACTAGAAATACCTAGTTTCAATTTTATTTTATTGTCTTTTTTTAATTCATTATAAGTTTCTACATCAAAATCAAATTTAGCAATAATTACTTCATTATATAAAGTTGACTCTACCTTTTCTGCTACAACATATCGATTATCAAGTTTATCTAGATCAAAATAATTCTCGATGTACACATAATATCTTTCGTTCGACTCACCTACTGACACCGTATTATGAATATTAAACTCTACTTGAACGATATCATTTTCATTCCTTAAGCTTGCATTCACTTTGATTAATTCAGATAATAATATTCTTTTATATAACTTTTTTGGTTTGAAATTTGAAGCTTTCTCCACATCTTCAATAAGAGAAACCCATTTACTTTTAATCAATTCGATATCAAACTTCTTCACATCTTGTTGAGCTTGTTTAGAGAATGAATTTAGAATCTCTTTATTTTTTACTAAATATTCCATTTTGTCAGCAAGACTTTCTATGTCTCCATTCGGTACAACAAAGCCATTCAAACCATTATTTATTAATTCTCTAGGTCCATAGTTAAAATCATAGGCGATAACAGGGGTACCGTTTGACAGACTTTCTAATATAGTCATTCCAAATCCCTCATATTTTGAAGTAATCACAGAGAATCCAGCTGAATGAAACACCTCATGTGGTTTACTAGTATACCCCATAATTTTAACAGATTGATTCAGATTGTTTTCATCAATAAATTCCTGGTACATTCTCTTTTCTTCACCTGTCCCCCATAATTCTAGCTTTGCTTCTGGATAAACTTTAGAAACAATTAAGAAAGCCTTTAAAATATCTATGATACGTTTTATCTCCACAAATCTCGATATAACTACAATCTTATTATTATCTCTTGTCAAATTATTATTATTCTTTTTTAGATTTACAGAATGAGGTATCTGATACAGATTATCAAAAATACCAATCTGATTGTTAATATGCTTTAGTTGTTCATTAGTCAGTACTACAACTGCTGAATGCCTGTCAATTTTACTTAATAATCTCCCATTATACTCATTAATTCGAGAGCCGAATGTATAAGGTTTTCTCAAATGACTGCTATGTATTACTGGAATTGATTTTATCTTATCCGTATATCTATTTTTCGCAAGCAACTCATCTAGTTCACGATCTTCACAGAAAAAAATCGCATTCTTATATTTTTCATTAAGTTTAGCTAACCAAAATTCTCTCATAGCAGTTTCACTATCAAATATATATTTAACTTTTCCACTCTTATCAAAAATCAAACAGTTATTTCCTTTTCCTGACTCTATATCATAATCAATACTCAGAAAGATTCTCTCATTTTTGGTTAGAAAGTTTGTTTTTATAACCTTATTTTTTCTCATATCATAAAATGACTCTTTTCTCTTATTCCCGTAGGCATCGTATGTTTCACGTCTAATTTTTCTTAGCTTTTCATCAAAATAATCAATATAATTTATGGTATTGTCATTTGCAAGCTGAATATAGCATATTTGATGAGACTGGTTATAAACCTTGTATGCATTTTTAGATTCAATATATTTATACCTATATTCTTCCCTCTTCTTAAAAAATACCTTTGCTATCGTATCTTTGATTGAATAAAGATCTTCATCCGCATAGAATTCAAATATATTTAAAAATGTAATTTGTGGCGATATATTTCTGTGTTCTCTTATATTCTTAATTATTTGGCCATAATTAAGCTTATAATTAAACGTCATAATGAATGAGTTTTTAGCATTGTTTTTAAGCATTTCTGCTCTATAAAAGGTAGCTTGAGTTCGACCTCCAAATTTTTCACTAAACGAGTTGGCTAGGTAAAATAAATTTCTTTTTTTACGTGATATCATGGTTTAACTTCTCCTTTGTAAAAAGACAAAAAGTGCTTGGGGAATCAGAACAGTTAAATTTAATAAGAAATTCGATTAAAGAGGAACAACTAAGAAAAATAGTTATACACAGTTTGCTTACTTTGATAATTTTGGAAACCAATTATTTATTATTTCGAAATCCACCCAGATCTTTATTTTAATAACTGGCTAACTAATTAGTCTATCCTTGAAATTAAGAATTTTTCTTCTCCATTTGAATGGTATTATATGACTTAACTTTATCCTTTTTTTCTTAGATTTTTGATATAAGTTTTTCTTATTCTCCTGAATAGCGTCATAAATTCTTTCTGAATTATTATGGTCCATATAAGTAAAATAAGTGTTTCTAAGGTTTCCAAATTCCTCTTTTTCCCGAAAGTCGTTATTAATATATGATTCGACTATGTTTATTAAATTTACAGTGTCGAAAGCGACATCTCCGAATAAATCTTTATCAAGATCCATGTATGTTCCTTCATATTCTAAATACTTATCCCGATCAAAATGGAAAAACACGCATGGTTTTTTCAAATAAAACATCTCCCAAATAACACTTGAATAATCAGATATCATTAAGGAACTTTTCATAATCATTTCATCCAAAGGGACTTCAAGAAAACCAAACTTTTCAATATGATTTGAATTGATAGTAAATAAGTCAATATAATCTTTAAATTTTGGATGAAGGAAGAATTTTATCTTTATATTATTCTCTTCCAACAATTTATGAAGTTTTTCAGAAGACAAGAATTCATTATATTTTTTATAGTATTCACTCTCGATGAATTGTTGCCGCGTCATACCGTCCATCCATGTTCTCCAAGTGGGCATTAGGAATATTTGCTTATAGTTGATTTGATCAGATTTATCCTCTAAACCATCCCATCTGGCTAATCCTGTCGTTACAACCTCTGACCTATCATAACCCCAATAATTGATAATCATCTTCCGTTCATATTCAGAGGGAGCTATGACTAAATCAAACACACCTCTATCCTTATAAAAATCACGGACTACTTTCAAGCCATTTACTCCATGCTGTAAATAAACAAGTTTTTTATCTGTTAAAGCTTTTGCTAGTTTACTTTTCTTTAACTTCAAGTTATAACTATTTCTTTTAGTGTCTGAAGAGATAAGAAGTTTAGCTGCAAACATATAAACAAAGTATTTAAATGACATGAAGTAAATTATTCTATCTTTTTTATCCTCCAGATTAACTATCTCTGGGGAGTCTTTTCTTATTACATAGTAAAAATTATCATGTTTATTATTCTTATAAACATAATCAAAGAAATAATATCCACTATCATGTGCCGACATAGCAAGCTTCTCAAAAGCTATCCATATGTCCTTTTTAGATAAATGTTTTCTAAAGAGCATTGCCACATAAAAAGCAATATTCTCTTTAAATAAGTAATATCTGTTCTCAAAATATTCTTTTTTTCTATAGGTGAAAGATAAATCTTTAGATAATGTGATATAAGGATATATAATTTCTTCATTATTAACTTTAAATTGATACTTAGAAATTGTGTTATCAACATCGTGGTAAACTTCTTGTGAAACCTTAGAAACCTTTACATAATATTCCTTACTATTTTTAATTAATCCTATGTAAACATCCCAATACAACGGATAAAAGCCTTTTTCTAATAGGTCAACTGTACAATATATATATATACCTTTATTATACTTTTGAACTTTTTCTACCGTATATTTTCTATCATCAAGCTTATCCTTATTTCTGTAAATTAAGTGAACATCACCTATATTCAAATATTCACTGTATGGCGTTTGAAGGTTTATTCTTAATCTAACTACATTTTTTTTCATTGAAAACTTATCTATTTCTGTCTTAATTGAATATTGCTCTCTAATTAAGTTTGATAAATTATTTTTCACTAAAGATAGCTCATTTTTTGCAGCAAGATATATTCTAGACCTATGATTATATGTAGAATTATTTTCAAATTCCTGTTTGAAGATATTAAAGAACTTATTAGGTTTTTCATTAAAATCAGCATCAAAGCATCCTAACTGATAACTTACTAAACCGTTAGCATCATAAAGCAAAAATAAGTTCCATCTTTTCACACCTTTACTGTCAGTTTGGTCCAGAAAGTTTCTAAAGTTAAAATAAAGCGTATTATATCTTCTGTTTCCACTAATATAATAAATATTATTCGTTTTTCTTTCTTGCAACAGTAGTAAAGGATTTAAGTTCAGATCATACTCTGAACTATCTATCAAATCAAAGGATAGTACCGTTTTATCAATGCTAATATTTGTTACATTTAACTTTTGTGCATTTTTTACAATCTCTTTTGAAATCTTATATTTTCTTAAATCAACATAATCGAGCAAAATTCCTAATTCATACATTTTACTTTTTTCTCTTAGATCATCTGTCAGAACTTTATAATCTACTTGCATAACTAACTTTACTTTCTTTACATTACCTATTTTAATATCATTAAATACAATCATAAATTTATCTTTATCGATAGATCCAGAAAATAAACAGTCATCAGTAATTATATAGGCTTTTTTTATAGTATCTATCTCGGAGCTAAAATGAAGGGAAAAACTTGTATCACTGATTTTCTCAATATTATAGCTTAATTTCTCTAAAGCAACTTCTTTGATTACCTTTGGTACATCAATCGATGCAAACTTAAATATATTATTATTTCGAACTATTACCAACTCTAAATCAAATAGCCCTGTTAGATATTCATTAGGGAAAAATAAGCAACCATCTTCAATAACTATTGGTATCAAATGAACTATTTTAATTTCTTTTTGAATAGCAATAGCTAATAAATTATGTAAATGATTGTTAGCTATATTTTTGCTTTCCCCTAGCTGAATAGATTGCTTTTCATCCAGTCTAAAATGTTTAGGTTTTGATAATTCATAACCATTCTTATTATTGAACACACAATTAGTATCAACAAATTTCAATAAGATTTTATTATATATTTTAACCAATACTCCAGCCTGATCCACAGTATATGAGAATGGAAATATCCCATTCTTTTTAAGGTCTATATCCAGAAGATGATCGTGTTCATCATAGAATTTTATTTCAATAAAGGTATTACTAGGGAAAATCTCTTCTGGTTCAAAAACTAGTTCTTCCCCAAAATGTCTCTTCTGGAAAGAATAGTTAATGCTAAAATTATTGATTACTATCTTACTTAGCATTTTCTTTAATTTAGTTGATACAATTAATCGGTTATTCTTAATTTCCAAATGCATATCTTCACCCTATTTCATTCTTTTTATCGAATCGAAAATCCTTTTTGAGTTATCGTGATCAATATACTTGAAATATTCCTCGCGTAAAACTTGAAATTCAGGCTTGATTGAAAAATCATTTTCCACATAGTTTTTCAACTCTTTTGCTAATTCATCAATATTCATCACGCGATCGCCAAAAATCTCAGTAGCCATATCCAAGTAACTTCCTTCATATTGATCATATTTTTCATAATCAAATTGAAAGAAAATCACAGGTTTATTCAAAAAGAACATATCCCAAGTTACTGAAGAGTAATCGCTTATCATAAGCGAAGATTCCATAATTTCTTCATTAACCTTTATATCCAAAAATTCTCTAATAGTTATATTGTTATTTTGTATATTAAATTCTGTTATATATTGTTTAAATTTCGGATGGAGAAAGAAAACAAGTTCTAAATTATTATCAATTAAAATATTATTAATCTCCTTTGATGTTAGAAGAGAAACATAATTTGAATAATAATCGGACTTTTTGAATTCCTCTTTTGGCATGTCTTCCATCCATGTTCTCCAAGTCGGCATAACAAAAATCTTTTTCTTTTTTCTTTCCTTCGATTTGTCTGTTAATTTATCCCATCTAGCAAAACCAGTTACAATAATTTCATCATTAGAATATTTCCAGTTCTGATTTATAATTTCCTTTTCCATTTCAGAGGTTGCAACTACTAAATCAAAGTTACCTCTTCCTTTAGCTTTCTTAAAGACGTTAGATTTTTTAAGTGCAGTAACACCATGCTGTAGAAAGACACTTTTCTTCCTATCAATGGCTCTTGCAACCAAGCCCGCTCTTACTCGTAGATTATACACGTGCCTCTTTGTTTCAGAAGAAACCAAAAGCTTTGCAGCAAATAAATATAAGAAATATTTAAATGACATGAATTTGATTATATTACTGCTTTGTTTGGCAACCCTTTTATAGTCAGGTGAGTTTTTATTAATAACAAAGTAAAAGTCATCATGCAGATTATTTTTATCAACGAAAGAGAAAAAGGCGTAACCATTATCCTGAGCTGTGCTGGAAAATTTCTCAAATCCAATCCAAATATCCTTGTTTCTAAAATAAAAAGGTTTGAGAAAAATATAAATAGCGAAAGCTAGCTTTTCTTTCAGTTTGTTCCAATGATTTTCATAACCTTCTCTCTCTCTCATCATAATAGCTATGTCTTTGCCAAGTGTTACATAGGGATACATCATTTTTTTATCTTTTGATTTTATTGCATTTTTAAAATAATCTTGATTGACTTTAGATAACAAGTCTTTAGTAGCCTTGTTTACTTTAATCAATCCCTGTGTTTTACTTTCATCTTTACACAACACATACAGATCCCAATATAATGGAAAAAAGTCTTGAGTCCAATCAACATAATACCTACAACTTATTCCATATCTATTCTCTTCAATATTTGCAACTGTAAAATCATCAATACTAATGTTTTTAGCATTATCATTTGAGCGAAGTTTTAAATGTATACTTTGTATTTTTAATTCACTTTCAGATTTAATTTCAAAAGAAAAAATGTATCCTTCATTTTTTTTCTTTTGAAATTCTGTCATCTTTGTTGTAATTTTATTTTTCTCCCTAAAAACATTATGTTCTCTTCCCTTGACTAAGGAAAGGTTATTGTATTCAGTACGATATATAAGTATTGCCTCTCCATTATTCAAAGTTTGATAATGTATCTTCTCCTTACCTAATACATCATCATACTCCTCCATTCTACCGTATAAAGTACCTTCCTCTGAGATTAATTGACCATAAATATCCCATCTACCATTAATTAAATTATTTAATTCCCCACTTTCAAGACTATTAAACGAGCATTGGATATAATTATCACTAACAGTTGTAACTCTTTCTATTTGTTCATTAGTTTTACGGGAAACAAGTAATATTCTAAATAGGGTACTTTCTGTAATTGGTTGATTGATTAATGAAAAACTCAACATGTTATCATTGAATTCAATCTCGTTTATAAGAATATTCTCTCCTTTAGATAAATGAGCCACATTAAAATACTTATCTTCAGATAATTGACAATACATTAACTTACTGTGGTTAATATAAAGTCCATAACAATATTTATTATTATTTACAACTAGTGTTTTTATATGTTTGATAAAACCATCAGCGCTATTTGATTCACTTTCGCTCCCAAGATATTCTAAAAGGGTATTAGAATTAATTTCGCTCTTTATACAAAAATACCATTCCCCTTCACTGGTTTTATCCAAGGTTAATGAGTCTAAATCAATTGTTAATGATTCATTTTTGTAATAGAAGTTCAAATATTCCATCGTATGATTATCATTAGTTAAGCAAACCTCAAATTCTTCCGGCAAGTTATATCTATTCACATATATAATAAGTTCTCTATTTAAGTATGTAGGCTCACCTATATTTATAGTTCCTGTGATAATTCTATTCGACTGACCGTCTAACATCTGATTTTTATCTAGATATGAATCTTCCAATTTTAACTGCAACCTTTTATTTTTGGCTTTAACAATTAAAGTTTTGGAATTGTCAATATTAATTAAGCCGTAAAAGTCGTTTACAACCGTCAATTCTTCACCATTAACGAATAATGAAGCAAGTGAAGAAGCTAATAATTCTCCTGACAATTCTATAGCTAGTAAATTTTCAGTATCCAAAAAACTAACTGATAGCTTCTCGTTGTCTTCCTGATCTGTTAGAAAAACATTTTTTACAATAAAGTTATCGACTTTCTCAAAAATAATGGAATCCTTATTTATCTCTTTTATCTTAGTTATATATTTCACTTTTATTCCTCCAAATGAAGTATTCAAAACTCTCAAGAAACTCCATAGTTATATAATCTATACAACCTAGTCCATTATATCCTTTCATATTTAATTCTGATGTTTAAAACCATGTAATGATATTCGTTGTAAACTGCTTTTAGATATCATTTTTATTATACAATTTTAGTTATACATCTATATATTACCAAATAAACTTCATCCATATTCATTCGATCGCTTCAACCAAAAATTGTCTGTTTGCATTATGGGATTCTTATAATATAATATAATAGATTTGAGAATGTAAAATTTTTGTAAAGCTACTATGAAATTAACTCAAAATAATATGTTATAATACCCTATATAGAAATTCAACGGAGGTCTTACGAATGAAAAAAGTAATCACGTACGGAACATTCGATTTACTTCATACAGGACATATTAATATCTTACGTCGTGCTAAAGAATATGGGGACTACTTGATTGTAGCTATTTCATCTGATGAATTCAATGCCATTAAAGGAAAAAAAGCTTACTATACTTTTGAGCAACGTAAAGCAATCTTAGAAGCCATTCGCTATGTGGATGAAGTTATTCCTGAGCATAAATGGGAGCAAAAAGTAGAAGATGTTCAAAACCATGATGTCGATGTTTTCGTTATGGGAGATGATTGGGAAGGTAAATTTGACTTCTTGAAAGATTATTGTGAAGTTGTTTATTTACCACGCACCGTTGGAATCTCTACAACGAAAATCAAAAACGACCTAAACCAAGCAAACAATGCTTAGGGAGTTAGCCATACATCTCTACCTTTTTGCTTTTCAAATAATCTTTCATACTTTTAAACTATTTCCCCAAAAGAAAAAAACAGTTGCTGTTGCTTCATTTGGGGATAATATTATGTACACGGCAAAAGCTATAAAAGATATATCTGATGAAGAAGTTATTGTCTTAAAAGATGAAAAATGCAGGTACGATTTTGGACAAGTGGTTGATGATACGTTGTCTTTTACTATCCAACAACCTACTCAATTCATAAAATCGATCTATCACCTAGCTACAGCTACTACGATTTTAGTAGATAATTATCAGGGCTTTTTAGCTGTTACCAAATTCAGACCAAATGTAACTTGCATTCAGCTCTGGCATGCTGCTGGAGCTATTAAACGATTTGGGTTAGAAGATCCTAGCAATGATGCACGAACTGAAAAGGCTATGAAACGTTTTCAAAAGGTTTATAACCATTTCGATTATACAGTTGTTGGTTCCGAGAAAATGGCTACCACTTTTCACAAAAGCTTCGGTTTAGAGGATGATCGATTTATCCGCACAGGTATACCCCGTTCGGATATTTTGTTTGATGAACAGAAGAAACAGCAAATGTATACAGAAATTAACCAACAGTTCCCGTCTATTAATGGGAGAAAAATCATACTATATGCTCCAACATTTCGTAATGATCATCTAACTGATTATGAGTTAGAACTGGAAATTAATCAAATGTATGAAAAACTATCGGATGAGTATGTCCTTTTTATTAAACTGCATCCAGCAGTGACTAATGCCATTGACGAGGGCTACTATGACTTTGTATATGATGTTTCTGACTTTACAGAGGTTAATTCCTTATTGTTAATTACAGATGTGCTAATCACCGATTACTCTTCCATTCCATTTGAATTTGCGTTACTGGAAAGACCAATGATTTTCTATGCATATGATATGGAAGAATATAAGATTAAAAGTGGTCTAATAGAAGATTATGAGAATCAAATGCCAGGACCGGTTGCGTTTTCTACCATGGAATTGGTCCAAGTCATTCAGGATCATGCTTTTAACTTAGATGAAGTGAAATTATTTGCTAAGCAATGGAATGAGTACTCTAATGGCAATGCTAGTTTAAAATTAGCTAGATTTATAACTGGTGTGGAAGAAAAAGAAACAGAAAGAAAAGAAATTCTTGTTTAATCCCTTTCTCATATGGAAAGGGATTTTTTATGTTGCTATTTCTTTAAGCATGTAAAATAAACGTTAATATTGTAAAGCCTTCCTAAACTTTCACCATCATAAATCACAAAACCAAAAATTTATATTACCATGAATATATAAGTTATATAATGGGATTCATTCCAACCATGTAATCATCTACTTGATCATTTGGGATAAATTAGAAAGTTTCAGATATAATGAGGAATAAAAAGGGACAATTTTTTATTCTCACTAAAGGAGTTACAATCTATGAAGCACGTAAACATTATGGGAATCCCATTCTTACATACCAATCAAGAGGACTTTGTTTCGTTACTTAATCAGCGAATCCAAGAAAGGCAAAAGACTTTTGTCGTGACTGCAAATCCAGAAGTGGTAATGAAAGCAAATGAAGAGAAGGAATTTAAACAGTATTTGGAACAAGCGGACTATATAACAGCAGATGGGATAGGTATTGTTAAAGCTGCAAGCATCTTAAATAATCCCTTGCCAGAGCGAGTTACCGGTTTTGATACGATGATGCAACTGTTAGATGTAGCCAATGAAAAGGAGTATAGGATTTTCTTGCTTGGTGCACAAAGGGAAACACTCGATAAAGCAATAAGCAAAATAGAAGCGAATTATAAGAATATACATATTGTTGGTTCTAATGATGGGTTTTTTGACTGGGAAAACAATAATATTGCTGAACGAATTGCTGAGCTAAAACCAGACATCACTTTCGTAGCATTAGGCGTACCCAGACAGGAAAAATGGATCTCAGAGAATATAACCAAATTTGAACAAGGGGTATTTATCGGGGTTGGAGGTTCCTTTGATGCGGTTGCAGGTACGGTTAAGCGGGCACCTATATTTTGGCAAAAGTTAAACCTTGAGTGGTTTTACCGATTAATGAAACAACCAACCAGATGGCGGAGGATGCTAGCCCTTCCTCGTTTCGCATTCCGTATACTTAAACAAAAAAGGAAAGGATTCTAATGATGGGGCGGGCAACTTTTATAAAGGGAACGATTATCTTAACAATTGCAACACTCATTTCTAAAGTTTTAGGTAGTTTATTCCGTATTCCATTACAGAATATTGCCGGTGATGAAGTTCTTGGAATATTTACCTTAGTCTACCCAGTATACATGGTTGCCCTTATTTTGTCGGTTGCTGGTATTCCTACCGCTATCTCTAAGTTAATTGCCGAAGAAAGAGCAAAGGGTCAAGAAGCAAATGTGAGGCCTATTTACGTGACAGCACGTATCTTAGCTATCTGCTTTGGGGTAATCAGCTTTGTTATTATTTATCTCCTTTCATCTCCTATAGCTAATGCTTTAGGTGGTTCTACTACTCAATTAGCACTAATTGTTGTCGCAGCTAGTCTTCTGGTTGCTCCATATATGGCTGTTTATCGGGGGTTTTTCCAAGGTTATGGCGATATGGGCCCAACCGCGATTTCGCAAGTCTTTGAACAAATTATTCGTGTGGGAGCCATTCTTGGCATTGCTTATGTGCTTGTTGCAAAGGATTTTACAAGTGATCTTGTAGCAGGATGGATCATGATTGGATCTGTCCTAGGAGTCTTTGCTTCTTTACTTTATTTACGAACGAAATATCAACTTACTTCTAAGAAACCCACTTCAAAGAAACCTTACACATTTCAAACATTTAAACAATTTAGTAAAAAAATACTCTTTTTATCCATCCCAATTGCTATCGGGTCAATCACCATGGCATTGTTCAACTTTGTTGATTCCTTAACCATTCCCTATGGATTGAATCATTATGGAGTAAATACAGATGAGATTAATTATACTTATGGAATATACGGCCGTGGTCTTGCTTTGGTACAAATAGCAACCATCTTTGCCACTTCGGTTGTTTTACCATTAATTCCCCTGCTTACGGAAAAATTAGTGGATAAAGATATGCTCGGTACAAGAAGAGCCATTGAAAAAACCTTTCATATAGCACGTTTAATATCCTGGCCAGCTGCCTTGGGATTACTTGTTCTAGGTCTGCCAATTAATCTAGGTTTATTCGCAGATTTAGAAGGCAGTTCTTTTATCGCAATTCTAGGACTTAGCTCCATTTTCACATCCCTTACTGTCTTAACAACAGGAATCCTTCAAGGAATCAATTTGGCAAAACAAGCCGCTTTCCTCGTTTTTATCGGGGTATTACTAAAAGCATTCTCTAATATATATATGGTTCAAATTTTAGGTTTGATGGGCGCTGCTATCTCCACTTTATTGATTTACCTGATTATATACGCCCTAAATAGTTTGATGATTTATAAGAGAGTCCCCTTTTCCTTTATAAACGTTGATTCTATGAAAATTCTATTTGCTTCTATCATCATGGCCGGTGTTGTGGGATTGCCTACTATTTTTATACATTTCGAGAATTGGTCCAGATTGCAGGCATTGTTGTACGTCTTCGTAGCATTTATAACAGGGATAACTGTTTACTTTTTCCTTTTATTTTTCTGGAAAGTTATTAAAAGAGAAGATTTAAGAGGAATTCCAGTCATTCACACGTTTTGGAAGGAGAGGAGGAAAATGGTGGTTAGACAAAAATGGATTTGGATGATGATTTTGTTATTACTGCTTATTTCTTCTCCAAGTGTATACGATCGCTGGAATGCGGAAGGACAGAATAATACTTATGAAATAGTAGCTCCTTTTGAGGAAATTCATCACTTAACGGTCGACAGTTCCTTTTCCATTGATGAGGTACTTTCCCGGTTAAAGGAGGCTGGACTTACAACCGTAAGTATAAATCCTATTACAATTAAAAGCCTAGAAAAACAAGGCATAATTAGCCTTTATACAGGTACGGAAATAGAAAAAATGCTGCTCTTCTCAAAGGAGGTCATGCCTTTTGAAATTGATGAGAATGGTTATTATATTACCATACCAGAGGAACCACACTATCAGGATTTATTAGTAGAAAGTATGGAACCAAAGGAGATTGTTATTTCTGGTGTCCCTTTTTATTACGTTCCAGAAGATTTTCCCCTTGGATTGATGCTTCATTATGATGAATCCATTGTTCAGCAGATAGAAAGACATAATCTCAAATTTATTTTCCGAGTTCCTAATGACGAAAATCTCAGGCAGTCTCACCTTGATAAGTTACTTCAATTCAGGAACAGAGATACAAACCTTCTTTTCTCAGGGGAAGAAGTAGTTGGTTACCCTGAGACGGAAAAAATAAATACATGGATGAAACAACTAAATACAGCGGGCTTCCACTTTTACATGATTGAATTTTCACATCAAAGGGGATTTCAGACAGTTGCAAGAAACACAGACTATGACATTCTGCGGCTCCACAGTATGAATCTTACTCAGAAGCCATTGGAGGAAAACATAAATCAAGCCGTTCGTGCTGTAAAAGAACGAAATATACGCTCCCTCTTCTTTCATTTACCAACAGGAGACCCGGAGGAAAGTATAAAAGTTGCTGAGTCCTTTGTTTCTGGAGTAGTCGAAAACATGCCTTCTCATTTCAATCCTGGTTCACCTAAGCCTATTGAAAAAATCTCTATATCTATTTGGACACAAATCGCTCTTTTGCTTGCTGGTATCTTATTTACTTATTCAGCCTCACGCATCATGAAAAACAAATGGTTTCATGATTTAACTGTTTTATTGATGATTTGCATGGCTGGTTTGTATTTGGCTTTAGATAAACTAATAATCCTCCAAGCCTTTGCATTGGTTATAGCGATTATCACGCCAATTTTTGCTGTAATAGCAACATCCCATTCAAAAACGAATACGATAGGTAAGATTAGTCTGCAATATATAAAAGCCCTTGGAATAAGCGTGGCTGGCATTTTCATGGTTATTGGTCTATTAAATGGAAATGCATTTGTAACCGGGATAGAAGTTTTTCGAGGAGTGAAATTAGTTTATGTTGTACCAATCCTCTTCGTTGCCTTGTATTTATTTGGAAAGCAGCTACTTAAACTTTTCACAAACAAAAGATTGCTCCAATCTGAAGTGAAATATTGGCATCTTTTCGTTGGATTACTTATTACTTTGGTTGGAATTTATTATGTTAGTAGAACTGGAAATACCGGACTTGTGAGTGATTTCGAGTTAATCCTTCGTAATAAACTCGAGGAATGGTTATATGTTCGGCCAAGGACAAAGGAGTTTCTCATCGGTTTTCCATTTTATCTATTAGGTTTATACGTAATGAACCAACACAAAACTTTAGGAAATGTTTTATTATTACCCGGCACTATTGGATTTTTGTCCATGATGAATACTTTTACTCATTTTCATATCCCATTATATATTTCGTTTTTAAGGACGTTGTATAGTGTAATGATTGGGTATCTTATTGGTTTGTTACTAATTTACGTGTATAAAAAATGCTATTCCTGGTTTTCTAAAATCTTTCAATCGAGGTGGTCCTAATGCACGTCGTTCTATCTGGTTATTACGGTTTTGATAATGTTGGCGATGAGGCAATTTTATATTCTATGATTCTAGCGATCAAAAAGGTTCAACCGGATATAAAGATTACTGTCTTATCTCAAGATCCACTCTTAACGGAAAGATTATATGACGTTCATGCAGTTAAACGGAACCAATGTAAAGAAGTAAACCGAGTGATAAAGGAATCTGATGGACTTATTAGTGGTGGTGGTAGCCTTATGCAAGATAAAACAAGTATGAAGTCTATTCCCTATTATTGTGGTATTATCCAGCTAGCCAAATGGCATAAAAAACCGGTGTTTATCTATGCACAAGGAATTGGCCCAGTTAACAGCGAACTCGGAAAATGGATTATCCGCCATATATTTAATAAGACGGATGGCATTACCGTAAGAGACCAGGATTCACAGAATCTATTGAAAGAAGTTGGGGTGGAGAAAAAATCCATACTTGTTCCAGACCCTGTGTTAAGTATCCTTCTAGATCAGCTAGAGCGGAACCCAAAAGAAAATACCATTGCTGTTTCGGTAAGAGATTGGCCAACTGAGATACATTATAAAGAAATTATAGCAGATTGCTTGGATTCGCTTGTTCAAAGTGGTTATGACATTATATTTGTTCCGATGCATGGGAAACAGGATCAGAAGGCCTCAGAGGATATAGCGAACCTCATGGTTAAAGGTAGCCAAATGTTTCCTCCAGATGCATCACTGGAAGAGAAAATTGCCGTCATTTCCGAAGCAAATTTACTAATCGGTATGCGCCTGCACTCCCTAATATTTGCAGCTATTGGCAACACACCTTTTATAGCTATTTCGTATGATCCAAAGATAGATGCATTCGTAGAGATGTTTCATCAATCCGTAACAGGTCATGTAGAAAAGGATGACTGGAATCACGAATCTTTGTTAGAACATGCTAATCGGTTGTTATTGGATGAAGCAAATGAGCGTGAGCGACTTGATGGATTAGTTAGCAACTATCGAAAACTTGCTCTAAAAACAGCAGAAATAGCATTGCAAACACTTTCCAATGAAAGGAAGGAAAGCACATGGCCAATAAAAAAATCCTCTTAGTTGCAGTTGTAGCTACAATAATGATAATTGGCGTTACTATTTGGATAGGAAATCAATCGTTGAATTGGTCTGACTCAGCAGCTGGAGAAGACAATAGCTCTCGATATTCTAAGGATATTGTTTTTGACGGTGACCATTATAAGCTTCAATATGATGTTTTTACTGGAAATGGCCATTTATATATTTCCTTAGTAGATCTTAGAGAGATACTTGATTTAGAAGTGGAACAAGCAGAAGAGAAAGTATCTATTACGTATCAGGATAATCAACTGATATATGATAGAAACATAGTTCAAAATAGCCAGGCGAAGGAGAATGAAATACGTGAATATCTGGTAGATAATGATGTCGTTTATTTACCCGATTTGCACTTGAAAAAATATTTGGGAATTCAGGTCAATTATTACCTTGACCAGAAAACCAATACGATTCAACTATCTAGTCCTGAAGAACAGCAGAAAGAAGCGTATGACAAGGGACTTGGGACAACAATCTTTCTACATAAAGACGATGTACCGCTTGCAAAATATGAACCACAGGATGGTATTTATCTCGGTGGATATGTCATTCAAGATGAGTTCATTGATACAAGCATGAATAAATTTAATGAAGTATCGGGGAAAAATCATGCCTCTTATTTTAGGTACGTAGGGTATGGACAGCCCTTCCCAACTGAATGGGTCCATCAAGTAAAATCAGTCGGAGGATTCCCTCAAATTGCCTGGGAGCCCAATAATGGTCTAGAGGAAGTAAAGGATGACGAGTATTTACGGGCGTTTGCTAAGAAAGCAAGAGAAGTTAATGTACCGATATTGCTGCGTTATGCAAGTGAAATGAATGGGAACTGGACCGCTTATTCTGGAAATGCTGATTTATACATAAAAAAATGGAAGTTAGTGCATGACGTGATGGAGGAAGAAGCACCGAATGTCATGATGCTTTGGAATGTTTTTACAATGCCGGAGCACACCATTAGTAAGTTTTACCCCGGCGATGAATATGTGGACTATGTTGGGGTCAATATATATAACGTTGTATACCACAATGACCGATTAGAAGACAAATCAGATTTTGAGGATCCATTAAGGCTATTAGACTATGTTTATAATAGATATAGTGATACGAAACCAATTGTAATCGGAGAATTCGGCGCTACCAATTATACTGTAACAGATGGGTTATATCATGTTGATTTTGCGGAAGAGAAGATAAGCAGGATGTATAAGTATCTGCCAAAACTATATCCAAGAGTAAAAGCCATTTATTATTTTGATGTGAATAACTTAGTCAATGCACCTGAAGGGAGAAAAATTAATAACTACGCCATTACAGAAAATAGCCGGATTACAGAGGCTTATTCTTCTCAAGTAGAACATCAGAATTATCTGTCAGGTATAGTTGATAAGGCAGAGCGAAATAGTAAAGAGACTTTTTCTTATCGTGATTTCTTATTTTACTACCAAAATGAATTATTTGTAGATGTTCAATTTGTGGAAGAGTACTTGCAGATGAATGTGGCAGAGAATGATACGGAATTTAGTGTAGCTTTTAATGATGAGACAGTAACTATCCAGAAGGAAATGCATACGATTGATAAGGCCGCTTTCTTTGAGAAACGAGAGATAAAAGGGATTTCTCTGGATGAATTACTAGATGCGTTTGATATGGAGCATGAGTATGATGGGGATGGAAATTTGCATATATATCTTTCGTATGTAGAGGGAGCGCTCGCTGTTTTATTTGATGGCGGGCGCTTTTTTAGTGAAGGAAATTATCATTTCCTGTTAATTTGATTCAAAAGAACACAACATTTCCTACAAATCAAAAAACCCGAAGACATGAACTTCGGGTTTTTACGTGAAAATCTGGATCCCCTATATCTGGTGCACGCTTCACGCGGGAATCGAGTCTCCCCCACATCTCTAGCGCTCTCCAAGTTTACCTCCCTATCTTCCTCCCATTATCCATCCACTTAAGCAAAGGGCGATAGTTTTCACTGATTAAACCAGTTACTTCCACAATCAACTCAACCAGAATTAACAATGATAATAGTATGAGTATCGATCCCCAGAGGGTTGATCTTGTAAATACGATAGCGGCAATGCTAAATAGAGAACTGAGTGCGTAAATCATAATAACTGTCTGCCTATGTGTGTAGCCTAAACGTATAATGCAGTGATGCAAGTGATCTTTATCTGGCGCAGATATTGGTTTCTTATGAATCAATCGACGCACAATTGCAAAGGTTGTATCCAGTATCGGAATAGCGAGAATCATAATTGGCACAACAAGTGAAACGATGGTTACTTCCTTATACAGCCCCATCACTGCGATAACACTTATCATATACCCTAAAAAGAGAGAACCTGTATCTCCCATAAATATTTTAGCTGGATAAAAATTATATACGAGAAAGCCCAGCGTACTTCCTAACATGATGAGACTAATTAGCGCAATAAAATAATCTCCCATCGTTATGGCTAATCCAGTAATTGTTATAAATGCGATAGAAGATACACCTGCTGCCAAACCATCCAGTCCGTCAATTAAGTTAATTGCATTCGTAATAGCTACAATCCACATAATTGTTATCGGCACCGCAAAGATGCCAAATTCAAATTTTTCATCTGTAAACAATGTAATAAAATCAATGGTTACTCCTCCTGACACTGTTACCACAGCAGCGATAACCTGACCTAACAATTTAAACTTTGCAGGGATATTATATAAATCATCTAGCAGCCCAGTTATAATAATTATAGTTGCCCCTATTACCATTGGCCATGCCTCTGTAGTACTTGGGAGGAAAAAGACCGTTCCAATTAAGAAACTAATAAAAATAGCTAGTCCACCAAGCCTAGGCATAGCTGTTTCATGTACTTTTCGTTGGTTTGGTTTGTCAGTTGCTCCGATTGTTAGTGCAAGCTTCTTAATTAGTGGGGTTATCAGGATAGCTGCTGCGAAACAAATGACAAGAGCAATATATTCCATACTTATCCTCCTGCTTAAACACGTAAATAATCTCGTTTAACTTTTAGACGAGTTTCTCTATTATGAGGTTACATTCAAATAATTAGCTGCTCCTTTTTTACCTTTAGATGAGGATAAAAGTGATTTCTGTATTTTTCTAATTCATCTGTGGTGTTTAAGATGGATGGATACCTTTGAACATTTATCATCTGTTCTTTTGTATTTACCGTCCATGCAACAAGCTGTATTCCTTTTTCCTCACATTTTTGAATGTATTTTTCTTTGATTCCATCGTACCTCACCGCTACATATTTCGCATTTAAATTTTCCATTAATCGAAAGTGTGTGCGTTTGATTTTATTTACTAATGGACCCAATTCCGCTTCCGTAGATAATTTTCTTATTTTTACAAGTGATTTATAATCAAAGGAAATGAAATATACTTGATCCATCATATTAAGGCTTTGAACAACCTGAATTACTTTTTCTTCCACTCCTTTATAAAGGTTAGGATTCTTTAATTCAATGGAAACAATTATTTTATCTTTAGCTAATCGCAGAACTTCCGCTAGCGATGGTATCTTTTCTTTCCCTTTTATTAGAAACTTACGCAATTCTTGAAATGTATAATGACGTATTTGACCTTGCCCATCTGTCATCCTGTCAATCTTGGCATCGTGCATGACAACAGGTACACCATCTTTTGATAAATGTACATCCAATTCCATATGGGTAAATCCCATCTCTATCGCTGCCTGAAATGAAGATAACGTATTTTCCGGATACTCTACTGGATAACCTCTATGAGCAACACCTCGAATATTCATTACATTTCTCCCTTCCAATAATTGTTTTACATCTTCAGTATAATTCCTCAACATTAATTCCCTGTTAATTTGTTTTGAATAGTTTGTAAATTAAATTAGGTAATATAACTTAGCTAATTTAACTCATACTAGTAGTAGAAGAACTATGTTATGGAGGAATTATACGATGAAAAAAGTAATCACCTATGGTACATTTGATTTCCTTCACAATGGTCACATTAATATACTGAGGCGCGCAAAAGAGTATGGTGACTATTTAATTGTTGGTATATCATCAGACGAATTTAACGCTTTAAAAGGAAAAAAAGCTTATTATAGTTTTGAGCAACGGAAGGCTATTCTGGAGGCTATACGCTATGTAGACAAAGTTATCCCGGAACATACGTGGGATCAAAAGGTAGAAGACATAAAAAAATATGATATTGATGTTTTTATTATGGGAGATGACTGGAAAGGTAAATTTGATTTTTTAAAAGAATATTGCGAGGTTATATATTTACCGCGAACCGTCGGAATTTCTACTACCAAAATTAAGACTGATTTAAATCAGTTTTTGAAAAATGGTTAGAGAAGCTGCTATATCCATTTATCTTTTTGCCTTTCGTGTTCTCTTTGAGTTTTTTAAACTATTTCCGCTTCAAGAAAAAACGACCTTCGTTGCTTCTTTTGGGCGAAATATTTTATATACTCTAAGAGAAGTAGAGAAACAAACCAATCATGAAATTGTTATATTAAAAACTCATCCTTGTAATATCCAATTTAAAAAGCGGCCAAACAGACGAATGATAAACTTTAAAACGGTTCACTTACTAAATTGGATGCGTTCCATCTATCATTTAGCAACTTCTGAAAAAATCTTTGTAGATAATTATTTTGGGTTTTTAGCTGTCACCTCTTTCAAGTCCGAGGTAACTTGTGTACAGCTGTGGCATGCTGCTGGGGCTATTAAACAATTTGGACTTAAGGACTTATCCATTGAAAAGCGGCCCGAAAGTGCTTTTAAACGATTTAAATCTGTCTATCAGCGGTTTAATTATGTTGTCGTTGGTTCAGAAAAGATGGCTCATATTTTTAAAGAAGGATTTGGAATTAGGAATAAGCAGATATTACGAACTGGAATTCCCAGGACTGATTTCTTTTATGATAAAGAGACGACAAAAAAAGCTGCACAAGCTTTATGCAGTTACTTTCCTATCATTAAGGAGAAGAAAGTCATTTTGTATGCACCGACCTATCGGGATAATGAATTAGATGTTCAGGAGATCAAATTAAATATGGATGAAATGTACAAACATTTCAAAGAGGACTATGTGTTATTTTTAAGTCTTCATCCTGCGGTCAAAGCGGATATTAACAATGCGTATCCTGAATTCGTCTATGATGTTAGCAGCTATAATATTAATCATATGCTTATCATTGCGGATATTTTGATCACTGACTACTCTTCCATCCCTGTCGAGTATGCCATTTTAAATAAACCCATGGTGTTCTTTGCTTACGATATCGATGAATACGCAGAAGCTCGCGGATTTTGGGAAACCTATGAGGATATGGTTCCTGGACCTATCGTAGAAAACATGAACCAACTCATTGAAGTAATCAAAAAGAAAGATTTTCATATGAAACGTATTAAGGATTTTTCAAATGAATGGAACCGATATTCCAACGGTCAATCGAGCGAGAATTTAGTCAAAGCGATCTATATGAAATAAATCCCGGAGAAAATGTCTTCTCCGGGATTTTTCATTCAGATTTATTCTTTTTTGGTGTTATTCATTACTGTAGATAGAAAACTTATAAGAATCGCTAAGTATATACTAACTGCAGGTGCTGTTAAAACATGCCCAGCAATAAAAGCTGTACCCAGCCCTAAACCAATTCCTACACCTACAAAAAATATGGTAGAATCAAAAACCTTTAGTGGGGATTTTATTAGATTGGTTAGAATTTTAATGACAAAATAAAGTAATGGGATTATCAAAAGAATCATCCCTATAAACCCATAACTAAAAAACCAATCAAAAAAATCCATCTCAATTAATTTAGCTGAATCCTCATAAATTCCAGCTGCACCCATTCCGAATGACTGTTGTATCAATGGTGCTTTCTTATAATCTTCTTGCTTTTCTTTTAAAAAGTCATCTCTTCCACTTAATGCTTCTTTCGTTAATTGTCTATCATTACCTATGTCTTCCTTTGGTGGTGTTTCTTGTTCGATATTTTTTACCGTAGGACCAAAGGATAAATTAAGGTTCTCCCCAATCGCTGTACCTGGTGCGATAGCGATCGTTCCTACTAGTAATAATGTATAAACAAGTAAATCCATCCACCCTCTTTTGTTCTTAAAGATTTTAATGACAGAATAGACTACCGTTAAACCAAGGACAACTAGAACGGCACCAAATGCTACCTTCGTTCCAACGGCCATCATAGACCAAATCGTTAGAATAATAAGTGGTAAAACAGCTAATTTCCTGCTTTGCACTTTTTTATTTATCATATATAACACCATAACGCTAAACCCCATTGCCAATATAGCACTCAATTCGTTCCCAGCATAAAACCAGCCTGATGACCCAGCTTTATTAAAATGAACATAACTAGGTTTACTGGTGTTTGTAACTTCAGAGATAAACATAACGAGAGCTATTAAGGAAATATTAATAAATATAAATCGCTCGATAAGTCCTTTCCAATGAGGCTTAATAGCATATGATTGGAATACAAATGCATATACAATTAGCATTTCTATAAAAAAGAAGTTTTTTACCATATAGGAAATTTCAAAGGATGGATAGAATGGATCTTTTACCATCCAACTCATTAGTAAATTACTAACCATAAAAATACCTATAATAAATAATATATAGAAAGCTATCGTTTTATGCTTAGATTTAGGGAGCATTACTATGTATATTAATCCAATTCCCAATGCCATAACTCGTACTAGTAATGATATAGGAACCCCTAGATAGGCCACTACATCTAAAATAGGCTGGAACAAAATAAAGTAAATAAAAAATTTCTCTAACTGACTAGTAACTTTTACATTTGAAACCATATAATATATCCTCTTTTATCAAATTTAAGTTCACACTTGATTTAGTATAGACAAAATAGATTAGATTTAACTAATAAAGTGGAGTTATTTCTAAAGTAGTTCCAGTCAGATTTCATAAATCAAACGTTTGTTTTAATTCCCCAAACAGATAAAAAGGCTGGCCAAATGAGAGCATCCCCAAACTGGACCAACCAAAGTAATCTTACTTTATCATCTTAAAAATCTAATAAGCAAACACATGCCCCCCTATCACCGTCGAAACCTCACGACTCCTCAAATAAGCACTCGACGTCTTCTTCGGATTATAAAAAAACAACGCCCCATTCGTCGGATCCTCCCCATTCATCGCCCGTCTCGCCGCTTCCCTATTTTGCGCATTAGGAGTAGCTGAGTTGATCGCACCAGTTTCTGCTGGTGTAAACTGATAATACCCGTAACTTTTCTCAAACAACACATCCTTTACTTTGTTCGGAAACAACGGACTTTTCACCCGATTCATAATAACGGCACCAACCGCAATTTGACCTTCTAGTGACTCCCCTCTCCCTTCACTGTATATCATTTTCGCCAACCACTCGAGGTCTTCTTGGTTCACTTCTGATGGTTGTTCTGCTTTAGGAGTAGCTATCTCACTAGAGGCTTCCATTGCTAAGGAAGCGCCAGAAGGGATAGTTAATGTTTGTCCAATTTGTAAGTTATTCGACGTTAACCTGTTCGCTTGTTTAATTGCATCGACAGTCGTTCCATTTTGCGTGGCTATCTTATAGAGAGTATCTCCTGGAACTACTTGATAGGTTGTACTTTTGCTTTGTACAGGAGCTGTACCTCCAGTAGGAATGGTTAACATTTGACCTACTTGCAAGTTATTTGTCGTTAATCCATTTGCTTGTTTAATCGCATACACAGTCGTTCCATTTTGCGTGGCTATCTTGTAAAGAGTATCTCCTGGGACCACCTGATAGCTTGTACTTTTGCTTTGTACCGGAGTTGTTGTCCCTCCAGTTGGAATGGTTAAGGTTTGTCCGATTTGTAAGTTGTTCGACGTTAATCCGTTTGCTTGCTTAATCGAATCTACAGTCGTTCCGTTTTCTGTAGCAATTTTGTATAGGGTATCTCCTCGGACTACTTGATAGCTTTTACTTTTGCTTTGTACCGGAGTCGTTGTCCCTCCAGTTGGAATCGTTAACGTTTGACCTACTTGTAAGTTGTTCGACGTTAATCCGTTTGCTTGTTTAATCGCATCTACAGTCGTTCCGTTTTCTGTAGCAATCTTGTATAGAGTATCTCCTGAGACTACTTGATAGCTTGTACTTTTGCTTTGAACCGGAGTCGTTGTCCCTCTAGTTGGAATCGTTAAGGTTTGTCCGATTTGTAAGTTATTTGACGTTAATCCGTTTGCTTGTTTGATGGCTTCTACAGTCGTTCCGTTTTTTGTTGCAATCTTGTAAAGGGTATCTCCTGCCGAAACGCGATAGGATTGACTCATCGTTTGTGATTGACTGACCGTTGACTCTGCCGCAGAAACCTCACTTGTAGTTAGTGTTCCAATTCCAAAGGTTGTTAGCAACATAGCACCAGCCATAATTTTAACGGACTTAACTTTTAATGAAGGAAACATTCTTTTCACAAAACTAACCGCTTCCCCTTTCATATTCGACTCTGCCGATTTAGAGACATTCCCTAATTCATCCGAGAACTCAGCTAAGTTTTGATCAAGATATAAGACTATCTCTACTCCGTTTTCTGTTTGCTTTATGTTGTAATGAGTAAATGGCTGCATCTTTTAACCATCCTTTTTTTACTCATTACTATCCCCATAGATGGGATTTTTACAAGTTATTTTGTAGTGGTGGATAAATTGTCCATACTTCGTTCATTTAAGGAATAAAATGCTATGGATGGTTGGTCGATAAACAGGAAATGGACTTATTTTATTTGCTGTATTCTATTCATTTGTTGCTTTTTGTTAAGTAGTTCGGTTTGGGTGTACAAAAATGTATTTAGAAGACAATATATCAACAGAACTCACACAGAATAACAAGGTAAAGTACATTACAATTGATAAAGAAATACGCTTGGATATTAAGTTATCCAAGCGTTCTTTTACATTGTTTTGCAAGACTAAAGCACCCTATTATGAAAGAACTGCAAACTAGAATGTTTTTTGTTTGACAAGATTAGTTTAGTTTATCTTCTTTTTACTTTATTAAAATACATTTTCGTATTGTTCGACCCGTATCTATCCGCTCGTCGCTGGGACTCTCGTTCTTCTTCCCTTTCCATAAAAAAGGCAGTTTGTGACCAATAGACATTATAAGTTTTGTTCACTTTCAAATTCCCTGATTTTATGTTGAAGATACTTTAGTCCCTGCTCTTGATTATAAACACGTCCATTTTCGCGATCTTCACGACTTTTCTGTACTTGCTTGATGAGTTCCTTATCCTTAGAAAACAGGTCTAAATCCAT
The DNA here is from genome assembly GCF_003628505.1 of Oceanobacillus halophilus. Taxonomy (GTDB): domain Bacteria; phylum Bacillota; class Bacilli; order Bacillales; family Amphibacillaceae; genus Oceanobacillus; species Oceanobacillus halophilus. Next base: position 122,518 of record NZ_RBZP01000004.1, read on the forward strand.
TTGCTCAATGGCTTCTCTTTCCCTTTTCATATTTAAATAACCAATAAAGTCATAAACCTCAGCCGTATCTTCTTCGTGGATTAAGTCACTTAGCCGTTTTAGTTCTTCACGATTAACACTCATCTCAAACACCGCCTTATTATTTATTAACACCATTATACCATTGAAAGAATCATTTTTAGAACCTATCCTTATTTCAATAGAAAATTCACTCCAAAATCTAACTCCATTAGCCTCCCATTACTTTAATAAGAATTATTTACATCTATATTCCATCTTTATAAACGCAAAGGTGCAACCATTTGTATCTTGCATAAAAGTTTTTTACATCGTTAAATCCAATTTTTCTATATACTTTTATCGCTCTTTGATTAAATGTTGCCACTGATCATGTAATGCTTTCAGGTTTATATTCTGATTGAATAAAATTAATACTATCAACTGCGACAAATAAATAGCATATAAATACAAAAATAAAATTAACATTCAGGTTTAACACCCAAAACAAAAGGGAAACTAAAAGAATAACCCTCCCTTAAAGTATCAGCATATAAATTCTCTCTAAACCATCAAAAGGAGGAGTAAATCAAACGTTTGTTTAATCAAAATCCTTTATTACCAAGGATTCTGTTCAAACAACTGTTTGAATTTCATCTAATTCCTCTGATTTGATCAAACGTTTGTTTGAAATATTTATCCCGCATATTTTAGATCAAACGTTTGTTTGAATCCTTTTTTAGGCAACACATCGGCCGACACACAAGAATTCCCCTATCTGTCGGCCGATGTTTTTTTAATATACGCGAATATCTTTTGAAAAAATAAGTTCCTAATATTATCGGAAGAACTAGGAAATAAATACATTTCCTATACGGATGGACGGCTTTTCCTTTATTCATACTTACTTCCATCTATTATATCCACGATTCTCATTATGTGTTTTTATCTGATCTTTGATGTCTTTACCATTCATATACCGCAACAGTTCCAGAATCTTTATGCGCAGCTACAAGCAAGGCTTTTTTTCGTTGGGCTATCTTCCACTAGGATAAATTCTAACCCTTCAGGCGATACGTCACCCGCTACGCCTTCTGTAAAGTCACAACTAGATAGTAAAGATACGAACTTTGGACCGACTGGTTCGAATAAATCGTAGACCATCATCCCACTGAACCGTTCAAGCACGATAAAGGCGTAAGGCACCCCATCCATTTCCCCTTGAACAACCGTTTCCGGCTCCGGACCTTTTGCATCGCTTCTGCCATCCAATTTTAATTCGTATTAAAATGCTCTGGCATTGCTTCTGCTATTATTTTTCCTAACTCATTTCCACTATCAAAAATGAGTTCCATTGTTTCTGCATCATAAATAGAGAAGCAACGGCCTCCGTATGTATAGAGAGATTCATAGGTGCCCTCTTCACTTTTTCCATTTTTAATGGTTAAATCGGTCTTCGCTAATTTTTTAGGAAGTCCTTTTTCTACTGCTTGATCCAGTTCTTCTTGCGTTTAGCCTGCATAGTGGTCTGCATTTAACTCGATTTAATCGATGATTTCTCCTATACTAGCCTCCTCGGAATAACAATCAAACCACGGGCATCCCCTTCATTTGGAGTAAGAAGATAGGTTCTTCCATTTGCTGTATTAATTGAATAGTAAAGTGGTGTAAGAATCACGTGAATTTTCTACAGCTAACTATACAGCCACCCCCTAATTTCGACAAAGTAAATATAACCTTTGTCAATATTCCCCGGGAAATGGAAATATTACGTGAATATTCCCGAAGAGTAGAACTTCCACCAGATTATAAAGTAGCTCTTCACTAAATGAGACTAAGGTGAACTTGACCGCAAAAACTTAGTACTCCGATAAAACATCCAATCCACCCTCTTAAAGCACAGACAATGCTTAAGCTATAGACCTATTGAACAAAAAGAATGTAATATCTTCGAGAAATAAAAGCACCAAACCAGCGAAGGAAATACACGAAGACTCCTTGAAAAAAGAAGACCACTTTTTTCTGCGTGCGATGTTTCGCTGCCGAAGCGTTCCTTATCCTGCGGGAAGAAGAGCATAGGTGAGACCCCGGAGTGAGGGGACTACTTGATTAATCTTCTTCGTTCCCTTGCGCCGAGAAAGCCCACTTCGAAGCGTTACTATAAGACGCAGGTGCACACGCTTTTAAGCACCAGGAGGCTCACCAGCTCCCCGTGGAAAGCGAAGTGTATTTCCGCAGCGGTAACTATTCCACAAATTCTATTTTTCTTGTTCTTATATAGCAACAAACAAAAAGCAATTTCAGTCAAGTTTCCCCAAACAATCAACTATCTCAGACATAGACTTCCTCCCCTTTTTCACCTAAAATAAAACGTAATCAAAGAAGTATATCTAATAGAACTCAGTGTATCCATTATTCATTCCCGCTTATTTGAAAGGGATTACAACCAGATGCACATCTAGCAATCTATAAAAAGGAGGTAATGAACATTTGACTGAAAAGCTTAATCTTACAATAGAAAAAGTAGTAAATTCGGCTAACGATACATTAAAAAACAAATGGAATTTCAACATTGGATGGAAGTTTAAAAAAGCAGATATACCCGGTGCCGATAAACCTGCCTTTAATGATTCCGACTGGGAAACGGTTAGTGCACCACACACCTTCAACGATATCGATACCTTCGATAATTACATGGAAGGCGGACATAATGGGGAGCGCAATATGTTCACCGGGAAAACGTGGTACCGCAAGTATTTCAAGCTGAACAAGGAAGATGAAGATAAGAAAATATTCATTGAATTTGAAGGCGTTCGACAGGCTGCAGATGTTTATATCAATGGGAAGAAACTCGAAGGAAAATACGAGAATGGTTTTATCCCATTTGGCTTTGATTTAACACCATATGTAACCTTTGGGGACACAGAAAATGTGTTAGCGATCATGGTAGATAACACGTTCCCCTATAAAACAGAAGAAACAGGAGATATCTTAAGCTGGCATGATTCGCACTGGCATCCAACGCATGGTGGGATTTATCGAAACGTTTACCTTCATATCAAAGATAAATTGCATATCACCTTGCCACTGTACAGCTTTTTAAAAACTCAAGGCACCTACGTGTATGCAACAGATATCAAAGAAGATTCCGCCGATGTTCATGTAGAAGCCGAAGTAATTAACGGACATGACACGTCCAAAACGACTGATTTTGTTACGGAGGTACTGGACCGGGATGGAAACGTTGTCTTAACGATGAATGAAAGCCGGGAATTAGCAAGTGGCGAAAAGGTTATTTTCCATACAGCTGGTCATTTAACAGACATCCATCGTTGGTTCCCAGTTCATCCCTATGTTTACACGGTTCGCTCCAAATTAGTTGTCGATGAAGAAGTAGTCGACACTCAAGAAACGCCATTCGGAATCCGGACGTTTGAATTTACCAATAATCAAGGCTTCTTTATCAATGGTCAGCCTCTGAAGCTACAGGGCTGGGGTCAAAGACCAACCAATGAATGGGCGGGCCTCGGAGCTGCTTATCCGAATTGGATGCATGGATTTATTTTCCAACAGATGAAGGATGCTGGTGGAAACTTCATTCGCTGGGGACATTCAGCTGGCGCTCCAGTGGATGTAGAACTGGCGGACAAATACGGATTGATTACCGTTCAACCTGGTGTGGATGGAGAAGGAAGTACGGTTGGCGGAGTTTATAGTGATGTTTCGTATACCATTCGTGCCAATGCCTATCGCGATATGATTATCTATTACCGAAACCACCCTTCTATTTTAGTTTGGGAAGGCGGAAATCAGAGTGTACCTGAGCAAGAAGCACAAACGCTTAAAAATATGACAGATACGTGGGACCCCCATGGAAACCGTGCCTATGCTCATAGAAGATGTAATTTAACCATGAGTGATTATGTCGATGTATCAATCGGGACAGAAGGTAGCTGGGAGTTAAAGAGCAAGGGAAAACCGGTTATCGAGGGAGAATACAACCGGGAAGAAGCTGCAAGACGAGTGTGGGACAGATTCACTCCAGGATACGAAGATTACGAGACGGCAGCTGGTTCCGCATATAATTTAACATCGGAAGAGTTTGCCCGGAATCAGGCGAAACATTATGAGAAAATTAGTCATCCAGCGCATGGTGGCGGAGCGAATTGGATTTTTTCTGACTCGACCAGTCATGGACGTGTTTATTCAGAAGTATCCAGAGTAAGTGGTGTCGTGGATGGGGTCATGCTTCCAAAAGAAGCCTACTTTTCCCTTAAAGCCATTTACAGAAACGACCCACAAGTTCATCTCATCGGCCATTGGAATTATCCAAAAGGTACGGTGAAAGATGTTTACGTGATGGCCAATGCTCCCAAAGTAGAATTATTTATCAACGGGAATTCCCAAGGTTTTGGCGCTCTCAGCCATGACTACTTATTTACATTCGAAAACATTATTTGGGAACCTGGAACTGTGAAAGCTGTTGCTTATGATGAAGAAGGAAACACCGTTGCCGAACAAGTAAAGAAAACGGCAGGAGATCCAGTATCTGTCAAACTTTCCGTTATCACAGGACCAAACGGCTTTCGTGCAAACGGGTCGGATGTGGTACTGATTGATGCAGAAGCCATCGATGGAGATGGTAATCGCTGTCCAACGTTTGAAGGTCGAATTGATTTTCAAGTAGAAGGACCAGCCATTTACAGGGGCGGTTATAACAGCGGAAAAGAACATTCAACCAATAATCCGTATTTGGACTTAGAAGCAGGCGTTAACCGAGTCGCTATTCGTTCCACCCAGACACCCGGCTTGGTAAACGTAACAGCAAAGGTTGCCGGACTACAGTCAGACTCGGTCGAAATCGAAGCAAAACCTGTGGCTGTTTGGAATGGATTGACTGAAGAAATGCCGGTTGTACCGGGAATTACGCTTGGAGAAGAGCCACCAGTAGGAGAAGGGCCAGACCCTAACCTAAAGCTTACAGATGAAGAAAACGCTGGACCTACGCTTATTAACGATTTTTCTTATTCGGGAATTGCTGTTCCTGGCGGCGTTAAAGGGAACGCACATATCGGAGCACTCATTTTCAGTGATGAGGAAGACGAATTTCCATACCTGCCTAACCATCTGATTGGCAGTGAGTATATCCAAGTGCCTAACGAGGACAGGAATTATAAAGCACTCGACTTAATGCATTTTTCCGTAGAGCAGCAAACAGAGGTCTGGATTGCACACGATGATCTCTTGGAACGTCCAGAGTGGTTAATCGAAGAATACGAGGAAACAGAAAGCAAACTTTTCGTTAAAAATCATTCACACACACTGTTCAAAAAGACGGTAGATGCCGGAACCGCCCTAACATTAGGCGGAAACCAGGACGAAACGAATGTCAAAGACTGTAATATGTATGTCGTATTTGCGAAGAAACAGCAAAACTAAGAGGCGCATCCCCTCTTGTGTATGAGGGGGGATGACATATATTTTTTAATTTCAAAAATGTAAGGGCTTTAAACATTTGTTTGTTTCATTTACAAAGTAAAGTAAGACAAAACACCTATTTCAAGGAGGCGAAAGGCATGGAAACGAGCACCGTTCAGGAAGTACAACAGCAGCAAGAGCCAGAAAAAAAGACCACAACTAAATATGATACATCCAAGCGCCCTTTTGGGAAACGCGATATTATTGGGTATTTCACAGGAGATTTAGGCGGGAATTTCAGTTTTGACCTTATCAATATGTTCATGTTTATTTACTTCACACAGTTCATAGGCATTGATCTGGTTCATTATGCCGCTATTATATTAATCATCAAAATATTTGACGGAATCAATGACCCAATTATCGGAATGATCATTGACCGCGTTCAATTGAAAACAAGAGATAAATTTAAACCATGGATTATTCGAATGGCTCCTCTTTTGGCGATTACGATGCCGATCATGTTTTACGATGCTTCCGAATGGTCCTATGGTGCGAAAATAGCGTTATTCCTAGGAAGTAATTTACTATGGACCGTTCTTTACACATTTGTCAACGTTCCATACGGGGCCTTAAGTTCGGTTATGACTACCAAGCCATCACAACGAACTGCTTTATCTACTGCCAGAAGTATTGGCGGATTTGTCCCAAATATTCTTTATATGCTATTTATCCCGATGTTTCTTTATTCAGACGTGGTGGTTAACGGAGAAACAAGAAGTGTTTTCCAAGGTGAATTGATGTTCCCAATTACCTTGATCACGGTTGTCTTGACGATTCTTTGTTACTACATTCTTTATCGAAATACGGAAGAACGAATCATTCATACCAATAAAAAAGAAGCAAAAGGAACGTACAGTTTCTTTGGCACACTGAAAGATTACTTTAAAAATCGAGCGATGATTGGACTTACGCTTGTCGCTTTTGCACAAATACTATTTATCAACGGTTCCCAGCAGCTGAATACCTTAACATTCCAGTTGTATTTCCAAGACGGAAGATTGAATTCGTTTACAATTATTATTACGATTATCCCAACAATGATTATTGGAGCGACCATTGGTAATAAACTTGTTAAACGATATGGTAAAAAAGAAATTGTTGCTTACCCGATGATTATTAGTATCGCGATTAATATCATGATGTTACTTTTACCGATAAGTAACCCATTTGTATGGTTAGCCTTACTTGCCCTTGGTAGCACCTTCTCCTTTGGTCTCGTTATGTACACATGGGCGATGGTTGCTGATGCTATCGACTATCAGGAATGGAAAACTGGCAAACGAAATGAGGGCTCCGTTTACTCCATGTATTCCATGATTCGAAAACTCGGACAAGGTTTCGGCGCAGCTATCGTTCCAGCTGCAATCGCCTTCCTCTTGCCAGGATTGGATTTGAAAGAAGCATCCACATGGACAGTGGAATATGCGACTGGTGTTAAAAACCTTTCTGTCTTATTCCCGATTATCGGTCTATCTCTGGTAATGGCAGCGATGTTCCTCGTCTATAACTTAGACAAGAAGACGCTTTACCATATGCAGAAAGATTTGGGGAATGAAACAGAATAATTGATTGCTAGAATAGGGATGGGGAAAAAGCATGCGGTGCTTTTCTTCCATCCCTTCCCCTGTTCATGAAACTTGTATAATACAGAAAAGGAGTAGTTACTGTGGAACATAACGGACAAACACCAAGCTCATACAAACTCTTTGTTACCACGCACCAAAAAGGGGTTCATCGAAATATCGACATTCACACCCATTTCCATTATGAACTATTCATCTTTCATTCTGGGACATGCAATTATTTAATTGATAACAAAGTATATCCCCTCGTTTCCGGTGATATAATCCTGATGGACGGAAGCAAATTGCATAAACCCTCGATCCAAGGTGACCCTTCGCTATATGACAGGAGCATCATCCAATTTTCCATCGACTGGCTCGCTCCCTTGCTTCAATTTCTGGATAGCTATCATTTGGTAGAACCATTTGAACGCAACCACTATTCTATCTATCGAACAAATAACACCGGCATCGATGAAGTCATCCAACTGATGAAAAGAATGGAAAAACTACTATTATCACAAAACTTCTTTGACGTGGAAATGCAACTAAAAATAGAGCTAGTCGATTTGCTCTTTACCATACAACGTTTCCAAAACAAGAAGCTCACTGAATTCGAAAACCTCGAAAATGATAAAAGTGCCTATATCCAGCAAATTGCAACCTTTGTACAGGAGCATTTCAAGGAGAAAATCACCCTGGATGATATCGCCGATCAAATTAATTTAAGCAAATCATATCTCGTACACCTTTTCAAAGAACAAACAGGTTATACGATCATGGACTATCTCATGCAATACCGCTTCACCCAATCACTTCATCTGCTTAAAACGTATCCCGATTGGACGTTTAAAGAACTATGCCAGGCTTGTGGTTTTAAGAGTGAAGCCCATTTTAGCCGTTTTTTTAAGGAACGTGTAGGAGTGACACCTAGGGAATATCGGAAGTATTTGGGGTAGAGTGGTGTTGTGGGATGGTGGGGGCGGTTGATTGAATGCGCGAGACGAGCGATAGAACGTGCGGGGGCGGTTGATTGAATGCGCGAGACGAGCGATAGAACGTGCGGCGCGGGTGATTGAGCGCGCGGGGCGGTTGATTGAGCGCGCGGGGCGATCGATAGAACGTGCGGGGCGGGTGATTGAACGTGCGAGGCGGGTGATTGAGCGCGCGGGGCGGGTGATTGAGCGCGCGGGGCGATCGATAGAACGTGCGAGGCGGTTGATTGAATGCGCGAGACGAGCGATAGAACGTGCGAGGCGGGTGATTGAGCGCGCAAGGCGGGTGATTGAATCCATGAAGCAGTCGATAGAAAGAGTGTGCTTATTTATTTTTCGATAAGTTCTAGTAAAAGAACAGATAATAATGCACAAAAACCTGCTGGCAACCATGTACCGGATATTTTCCAATTTATCAACTTTTATTTTTCAGATTGTCCCTCACTTTTTCTTGCTGTCTTTATTTAAACGCGTCTGGAGATTCTTCAAACTGTCTGATACATCTAGCTGCTTTAGAATAAGATGATTATGAAGAAGGTATCTTTGATGGGGAGATATAAGTGTAGAGAATATTCAAGAGGATGGACTCACTTTTCTCGGGGAAACTTGATAGCTACAATTATAATCTGGTTATCTAGCTTTTCATAATAAATCTTAAACTTATTAAAAACCACTCGAGATAAACCTTTATATTTCCCTTGTTCTTCTGTATAACGCGTGCTTAAATGGGGATTTAGAAGAATATTTTCTATACTGTTCATTAAATAAGCTATATAGGATCTTGTTTCCACTATCGTAAAATATTTACTCTCATATGTGAGCATTTTTCTTTCAGCTGATTCGGACCAATATACTTTCTCCATTACTTCAAATAATCCTCATTGAACATTGATTTAATAATTTCACTAGTACTTTTATATTTACCTTCTTTATATTCTCTTCTACTCTCTTGAATCATCCGTTTTAATTCTTCATCTTCATCTACTTCCTCCTTAATCGTTTTCTCTCTTTCTTCATATACTAATGTAAATCTCCCCTTCCCCGGCACCGAAAATCGGGAAATTTTATTTTCCTTATTGAGTGTTTCTAATTCCTTATACAGTTCTTCTGGGGAATTAATATTTTTCATCATAAACGCCTCCTAAGTCCATTTTTTGAAATTCCCACAACTTCACAGATGCGAGTATTCACCTTTATTATACATCTTATCATTTAGAAAGAAAGATAATGAAATAAAGTTTAATAAAGTTTATTAAACTATTTCTCCCAGGTATAAGGCGGTTGATTGAGCGCGCGGGGCGGTTGACAGAACGTGCTTCGCGGGTGATTGAGAGAGCAAGGCGGTCGATAGAATGCGCTTCACGGTTGATTGAGCGCGCGGCGCGGTTGATAGAACGTGCTTCGCGGGTGATTGAGCGCGCGGGGCGGTTGATTGAATGTGTTTCGCGGGTGATAGAACGTGCGGGGCGGTCGATAGAATGCGCTTCACGGTTGATTAAGCGCGCGGGGCGGTTGATAGAACGTGCGAGGCGGGTGATTGAACGCGCGAAACATTCGATAGAACCCCCACCCCCAAAACAAAACAAGCTGGCGCCCCAAGCGCCAGCTCATTCCACTCTTACTTATTCCCTTTCAACTTACCCTTAGCTTTTCCTTGTGGTCCCATCACAACATCTTCTGCTACATTACCTGCATGGTCCACTGCTACGACTTTCACCACTTGGCTTGGATGAATGCCATCTAACTCAAGCTCTGTTTCGCCCTCAATTGGACCGTCTGATTCGCCGTCAATGAAGACTTCCCAGTAAGCGATTCCGCTGCCGTTTTCATCGGCAACTTCTAGGGAAACTTCGCGCTTTCCGCGGTTGATATCCGCTTCTACTTCTGGTGCTTGTTTATCTAGCATGACTGGCAATTCAAATGTTTGCCATTCTGCACCTTCATAGTCGATGACTGCTTCTACCTGCAGATAGTACTGACCATCATCGGCAGGTTGTCCATTGATGGTGCCGTCCCATGCCCAGTCTGGAGACAAGGTATAATGCAGTGCTTGTCCACTATCATAATAATTTTTTCTGAAATACGAATCACTATATAGGGTTTCTACTACATCACCGTTCTCGTCCAGTACATGGAAATTAGCTTCTTTGGCATTTCGCATGAAGGATAGAATCATCATCGCATCATCTTGTATGCCGTCCCCATTTGGTGAGAATGCTGTTGTTTCTGGGTCTTCGCTTAGGAAACCATAACTTTCATCTTCGAGGGATGTTCCCACACCGGTCATTCCGTAGTAACTCAACGGATCCCATACTGGTGTATCGAAAATTGGTGCTGCATCCCATTCTCCTTTAAAACCAACATACGGAACGGTTAATTCAGGATTCGTGTCTGTTGAGTCCGTTAACGTCACAAACCCTTCTAACCAGTATCCATTTTCAAAATATGACCGTAGATCTGCATCCCACTCACTGACGTCGATACTTACTTCAAAAGTGGTCTGCCCATTGGCAGGTACTTCGATAGTACTCGTTGCTTCTCCGTTCACGGTTGCCACTTCTTCTAAATCGAATGCAGGGAAAAGATTTGGTGCAGCTACAAACACTCCGCCACCGTCAACAGGAGAATCTGTCTGTGCATTTGCCGCAACTTCATACGTCACTGCATCATCAGAAAAGTTTTCTGCCGTTAATTCAAAGCTCACTTCGTTTTCGGTTACTTCTTTCAATGCGACTTTTGCTTCACCAGTTGCTGGATCTGTTACCATTACTGGCGTAGAAAGTGCGCTGTGCAATTGCATCATTCCAGCCCCTTGACGGCGTGGAGAAACAAGAGCTTCTTCAAATTCTACTTGTTCTGACGTGTTCATTAATAGATTTTTCGTTAATAGAACGCGATCGGCTCCTTCATAGCCAAATTCCTCATTCACACGTTCTAACACTAACGCTCCACCACCTGATACGTGTGGGGCCGCCATGGATGTACCACTCATTAATCCATACTTGTTATCATTTAAGGTCGAGTAAATTTGTCCACCTGGTGCGGTAATTTCTGGTTTGAAATCTAAGTTTGGTGTTAATCCCCAGGAACTGAATGCACTCATTTGCCCTGCCTCTGGGTTTTCAATCGTTGTCTTATCCCCTGCAAATTCCAGTGTTACTGCCTGTCCATCTATTAATGCTTCCGCAAGTGCCTCTCCATCACTTTTCGCCATGAACAATTGCGGAATCACAATCGCAGCCTCGGTCGCCATGCTGACCATACCATCTTCATTGTTATAAATAATCACACCTGCTGCCCCTGCTGCTTGTGCATTCAATGCTTTTTCTGTAAAGGCTAATTCTCCACGTTGGATCAGCGCATATTTTCCTTCGACATCTTTTCCTTCTAGATCTTCCGGATATCCTAACCCTGCTTCTACGACTTCAAAATTTTTCTCATCCACATCATTCGGATGCACATTTCCCGCTGAGAGGAATGCTGCAATCTCTGGTTCCGACCCATCCATGGTATATTGAACGGAGTCTACTTCCATATAGGAATTTTCAAAAGACGCTACCTGTAAAGAGTCATAAGCAACACCTGGTGACCCATTCACTCCATAATCTGGATTGAATGCATATGGGTAGAAAAATCCGTCACCAAACATCGCCGAGTTCCCAGCAGAAATGGACATGAGGATGCCATTATCCACCGCACGTGTGACAGCCGTTTGCTCCGGAGACTCTGGATCAACAAACCCAGACGGAGAACCAAGACTCATGTTCAATACATCCGCTCCAAGCTTAATGGCATCATCAATCGCTTTAATATAAACATCGCCATATGTGGATTGGAATGCAGGATCATTACCGAAAACTTTCAAGGCAAGTAATTGTGTATCTGGTGCAATACCTTGAATTCCACCATTTTCTTCCTCGCCATTTGCGCCTACCGTACCAGCCACATGCATTCCGTGGTAGGATGCCTCTGCATGAATTTCACGCACCTCGTCATTTTCATCCATGTAATTATATCCGTATGGAACTTTTTCAGTGTAAAATTGACCAGGCAACTCATTATCTGCAATCACTTCATTTACTTCCGCCTCCGTTAATGCAGCTGTTTCGCTGTCATCAAGGACCATATCGTTATGGTTATAATCAATTCCTGTATCAATAATTCCAACTACCATGCCTTCCCCTGTATAACCATAATCACGCCAAGCTTGCTGAGCCTGTACGATTTCTTTGCTGTAATTCATATCTGGCGTTTCGATTGGCTGCTCGTATGTATTAACTACGTAAACACCTTTTACCTCAGGGATCGATTCAATTTCCTTCATGTCCCCTTGTTTCACTTCCGCACTAAATCCATTAACAACTGCCGTATACTCATTTAGGAATTTAGCCTTTACGTTTTTGCCTTTCATTTTATTCTTTACACTTTTTTGTTTCTTTTTCGCCGCTTTTTCTAACTGCTTCTTTTGGCCTTTGGAAAGTTCTTTAAATCTTTTCCCTTTTTTTGTGGCGCTCTGAATGGCTGCTTCTCCATCCATTTCCACAATAACCCTTACTTCTTTATTCGGATCGACCGATTCCTCGAATGTATCTGCTGTTAGTGTTTCTTTTGTTTTGTTTAATTCTGGTACATGAATCGTCTGCGCACTAACTGCAAACGCAAAGTTACCAAAAACTAATAAAATTGCCGCTAATAAAACGGTGACTTTTTTCAGCATGTTTCTCCCCCTTGATTTCATTTACTAGATTGCTAGATTAATTTTGACAAAAAGCCTCCTTCTTCATATTTTTCTGAGTCTTAATATTCAGATATATTCATTCTAAAGAAATTTAGGGACTCGAAAAAGTGCTAAAAGTCATAGGCAAATAGATGTGCGTTTGTTGCAGGATTCCACAAAAAGTGAGGAATTTCGTGGTTTTGGGATGAGTCTATGGGAGTGGGTAGAAAAAAACCTATCACACAAGAATATATAAAAAGAAAACCATCAGTAGGCTTATTAATAAACTACCGATGGTCATATTACAAACATTTGTCAGCTAGTATATCAGTGATATCAAATGTTATTCTGTTCTTCCAATTCTTAAAGGATTTATTATACAAACAAGTTCAAGATTAACACACCAATTAATCCGCAAACTGCAAGAATTGTAGTATAGGTTGTTCTTGATATAATTGCGTCTTTAACAGATAGGTTAAAATATTCTTTGTACAGCCAGAAACCAGTATCATTAACATGAGAGAATGCAACACTACCGGAAGTTGTAGCCAATACCATTAATGCTGGTGTAGCACCATTCATTCCTAATAGTGGTAAAACAATACCGGAAGCTGTCATAACTGCAACTGTTGCAGAACCAACAGCAATTCTTAGAACAGCGGCGATAATCCAGGCTAAAATCAATGGAGAAATCGTCCAACCTGCCATAGCCTGTTCGATGTATTCGGTTACACCACTTTGAATAAGTACTTCTTTAAAAGAACCACCAGCACCTGTTAAGAGCAGGATTACAGCAATAGCTTTTAAAGAAGAAGATATTGATTTTCCAATGTCCGTCATCTTTCTGCCGCAGCGAATTCCAAATGTATAGATTGCTAGAATAACAGATAGTAATAGTGCAATTGCTGGTTCACCAATAAAGGATAGGAAACCAAACAGTGCCGTATTTTGATCCATTGTTAACTCCGCAACTCCCAAAGTTGCCATTAGAATCACTGGAATTAATGGAGTGATAATACTTATAGCAATTCCTGGCATTTCTTCGTCTGTAAACTCTTTTGGATTATACAGTCCTTCTGGAAGGGTCGGATTCATCTTTTTAATAAAACTAGCTTTTGGGAAAAGATACCCGGCAACAAAAATGGATGGAATCGCAATAATGATTCCTAATACTAATACTTGTCCAATACTTGCTTCATAGATTCCCGCAACAGCAGTTGGTCCTGGATGAGGCGGCAAGAAGCTGTGTGTAGTCGATAAAGCAACAGCCATTGGTAAGCCGATTTTCAGCAAACTCACGCCTGTTTTTGCTGAAATGGTAAATACAATTGGAACAAGTAGTATAAAGGCAACATCGAAAAACAACGTAATACCAATTAAAAAGGCAGTGATCATCATCGCAATATGGACATTTTTTGTACCAAACTTTTGCGTTAATGTTGTTGCTATTCGTTGAGCAGCTCCACTATCTGCCATCAACTTACCTATCATTGAGCCAAAGCCAATGACTAGTGCTAAACCACCTAATTGGTCACCCATCCCCGTTTGGACAGCTTCAAAGGCATCCATTGGAGTCAAACCACTTATAAGACCAATCACCAAGGAAACTAATATCAATGAGATAAAAGCATCTAATTTAAATGCAATAATTAATACCAACAATAGTACTACACCGATAGCAACATATACTAATGGCATAATTTTGGACCTCCTTTTATTTCATCTATTTTCTTATCTGTGTATATACGAGACCTTGGAATCTATTAAAATTCCTATCGTCTTTTGTTTCGTTTCGTACTTTTAGGTTTTCCACTTTGAAAAGCCACACCAAGCAACTTTTGAATTGGAAAAGAGCAGATTGCTTGATGTTTTTCACTATTTCCATTATGATTACATTACCTAATTATTTTTGAGAAGCTGCAATCCAAGCGTTCTACCTCTATAGCGCGCTCTGGATTGTCTTTTTATAATCATTGAGCATTAAAGCTACTTTGTATTTAATTTAAATGCTCGATATGCCGACTCTCCTGCAATATTTAATAGTTTCTCTACATTTGAAATCGCTTCCACTAATGGCATTGGTTTAATAACCGTATCTAGAATGAAGTCAATTCCGTGTTTGTACACTTCATGCAAATCATAATCAGCACTTCCTACAATCGCAATAACTGGAACATCCTTACGTTTTGCCAGAGTCGCTACACCGATTGGCGCTTTCCCATAGAGGGATTGGCTATCCATTTTTCCTTCACCCGTAATAACTAAATCCGCATCCTTTAATTGGTCTTCCAACTTAATCAGTTCCAAGATTTTGGTAATGCCATTTTCTAATTTCACGTTACAAAATGCCATTAATCCAGCACCTAAGCCACCTGCAGCACCTGCTCCAACATTCTCTGCTATATCTAATTTCAATTGCTCTTTAATGAGCATGCCATAGTGAAATAAAATCTCGTCCAGAACCTTCACATCTTCTTCAGATGCGCCTTTTTGTGGCCCATAAATATAGGATGCTCCATTCTTACCACAAAGAGGGTTCGTCACATCTGATAGCGCGATGATTGGAACGCTTGCGAGTCTCTTATCTATATTCGTTGTATCAATCGTAGCAATGTTACGGACGCCGTTTGCACCATATCCTACTTCTTGGCCGTCTTTATCTTTAAAAGATACTCCTAAAGCTTGTGCCATACCAATACCACCATCATTGGTAGCACTTCCGCCAAGTCCGATGTAAATTTTCCTAGCACCATGGTCGAGAGCAACTTTAATTAGTTCACCTGTACCATATGTCGTTGCCTCAAAAGGATTCCGTTCCTTATCTTCAATAAGCTGCAACCCAGATGCTTCTGCCATCTCGATCACTGCTGTATTTCCTTCGATCATGCCGAATTTTGCATTTAACCGTTTCCCTCTAGGTCCTACAACTTCCGCATACTGATATTCGCCATTACAGCCTATCACTAGGCTATCAACGGTTCCTTCCCCACCATCTCCAATGGGAAATTTCACAACATCTACGTTTTTGTCTACTTTCTTGATTCCCTGTTCAATGTAATTTCCCACTTCAATAGTCGTTGCGCTTCCTTTAAATGAGTCACAAGCTATGATAATCCGTGTATTTTCCATATTCTCACCTCTATGTCACCGTTTTATGGGGATGAATCATAACTTATCGACTAAGCAACTCTGATTCTTCAATTTTATTTTTCATATTTTCTAAAACCTCACCCTGTGAGCTTTTAATAGGTAATACCGGGTTTCCTACATCTAACCCTAACAAATTGGACATATCCTTGGTAGCAGCAGGAAAGCTCGCATTATCTTGAGAGATACGGATAGGATTCAACGTGAATTGTGCTTCGAGTGCTCCTTGCACATCTCCTTGTACATATTTGTTATAGATAGATGTGACAAGTGGCCCAAACATATTTGCTGTGGAACAAACAGCTCCTGTCGCGCCCATGCATAATCCAGGGAAAATAAGCGTATCTTTCCCAGCTAATACGTTAAATTCTATATCTCTTGTACGACGAATATACTCACTTAATAGAGAAAAGTCACCACTTGAATCTTTCATACCAACAATATTCGGGAGATTATGCGCTAATTGATCCACCAGATTAGCTGTCATGGTGTAACCTGTTTTTCCAGGGTTATTATAAAGCAATACTGGTGTATTTGGGATTGCTTCACTTACTGCCTTAAAATGATCATATAACTCCTCATACGTTGGTTTGACAAACATTGGTTGTAAGATAGAAACTCCGAATGCTCCGTGAGCTTCCGCCATTTTAGCTAATTGAATGGCTTTCCTGGTACGAATAGCGCCAATACCGAAGTATACAGGGACACGTCCATTCGTCTGATCCATAATAATTTCAAATGCATTCTCTAATTCCTCATCATCAAACATGTAAAATTCCCCATTACTGCCAAATGCTAAGATTCCGTGAACTCCATTTTCAATGACATGGTCCACCATAAATCGTAATTTTACTTCATCAATATGTTCATTTTCGTCAACAGGCGTAATAATAGGAACAATAATACCTTTGATTTTATCTATATTCATCATTAGAATCTCCTCTGCGTCATTCTTCTTGGTACATTATCTTACCAGGGCAGGTTTTTTATTATCGAAAGTCCATCCTGGTATTAGATATTGCATAGCTAGAGCGTCATCGCGAGCACCTAAATTATTATCTACATATAGTTTATGTGCATCTTCGACCCGTTCCATATCCAATTCTACACCTAAACCATGGATGTCTTTAGAAACGGTAATTTCCCCATTTTTAATTTGATATGGTTGTTTCGTTAAATGTTGTCCATCTTGCCAAATCCAATGACTGTCAATGGCCGTAATTTCGCCAGGTGCTGCTGCTGCAGTATGACTGAACATAGCTAGAGAAATATCGAAATGGTTATTGGAATGAGAGCCCCATGTTAAACCAAAATCATTACATAACTGCGCCACTCGAACAGAGCCTTGCATTGTCCAGAAATGTGGATCTGCCAATGGAATCGATACACTTTGAAGAGCAACTGCGTGCTGCATTTGTCTCCAATCTGTTGCAATCATATTCGTTGCAGTTGGTAAACCGGTTGCTTTTCTAAATTCGGATAAAATCTCTCTTCCAGAATAACCTCCTTCAGCTCCACATGGATCTTCTGCATATGCTAAAACACCATGCATGTCTTTTAGCAAACTAACCGCTTCATTTAATGACCATGCTCCATTTGGATCCACTGTGATACGAGCTTCTGGGAATGCTTCATGCAAAGCTTTAATTGCCTTAACTTCTTCCTTTCCGTCTAAAACGCCACCTTTAAGCTTAAAGTCTTCAAAGCCATAGCGCTTATGGGCAGCTTTTGCTAATGCAACCACCGCTTCTGGAGTCAATGCTTCTTTTCGTCTCAATTTACCCCAATCATCGCTATCATCGTCATCTGAAAGATAAGGCAGATCTGTTTTATCCTTATCCCCTACATAGAATAAATAGCCTAGCATTTTCACTTGTTCCCGTTGTTGCCCATCACCAAGTAATGCCGCTACTGGAAGTTCAAAGAATTTTCCAAGTAAATCAAGTAATGCAGCTTCAATAGCAGTCATTGCATGGACAGTCGTTCGCAAATCAAAGGTTTGTAATCCTCTTCCACCTGCATCTAAATGTTTAAAATTATCTTGAACACTTTTTAAAATATTTTTATAGTCTCCAACGGACCTGCCTATAACTAAGCTTTTTGCTTCTTCAAGGGTTTTTGTGATTTTTTCTCCACCTGGTACTTCTCCAACACCGGTTTCCCCATTGTCTGCTTTTAGGATAATAATATTCCTTGTAAAATACGGACCGTGGGCTCCACTTAAATTTAATAACATGCTATCATAACCCGCTACTGGATATACCTTCATTTCTGTTATCTTTGGAATCATTTTTCTCGTTCCTTTCTAAGGTAAAATAGTTTTAATAAATTTCTATATCAAATATTCCCATTACTTGTTGCCTGGCCTGTCCCCCACTTGTCATTTTTATTTAAAAAGTGGGGATTACTGACAGGTAACCGGCAATCAATTTCCATTTTGTGAACTATTAAACATGATATTGGATAACTATTTATTCAATTATTAGATTGTTTATTTTTTCATAATATTTAGCTAAACTTGCATGGTCATCTTTTTCATGGCCATCTATTTTAAGAGCTTGCATCATTTCCATTACTTGAGAAGTCAATGGTAGGGATGTATTGATTGAATGTGATGTATCTAACGCATTTTGTAAATCTTTGATATGCAGTTCAATACGGAATCCTGGCTCAAAATTTCTAGATAACATCATTGGAGCCTTTGCATTCATCACATTACTTCCTGCTAAGCCACCTTTAATTGCTTCAAATACTAGATTTGGATCCACACCTGCTTTTTTTGATAATGTGAACGCTTCACTTACTGCTGCAATATTAACTGCTACAATCATTTGGTTTGCTAATTTCGTAATATTTCCAGCTCCAACTTCACCAACATAAGTTACAGAACCTGCCATAGTCATGAGTAAATCATAGTATTTATCAAATTCCTCTTTCTTCCCACCGACCATAACTGCAATGGTACCTTCTATTGCTCCAGGTTCCCCACCAGATACTGGTGCATCAAGAAATTCAACACCTGATTGTTCCAACTCCTTAGCAAATTCCTGGCTGGCAACTGGTGAAATAGAACTCATATCAATGACTGTCTTTCCTTCTGTCAAACCTTCTGCTAGACCATTTTCTGCAAATATTGCCGATTTCACGTGTGGTGAATTTGGTAACATGGTAATAACAACATCTGATTGTTCAGCCACTTCTTTGCCACTAGCAGCCTGGTTGGCACCTAACTCTCCTAATTCTTCAATAGATGATTGGTTGAAGTCAAAAACGGTTAATTCATAACCAGCTTTTATCACATTTTTTGACATTGGTTTCCCCATAATTCCTAATCCAATAAATCCGACTTTCATTTTATCTTTCCCCTTTCTAAAATTAGCAGATTAATTTTGCCTGATTCGACAAAATAGCTTAAAATAAAACTAGTAACGATTATTGAAACCGTTTACCACTTAACTTTCTTGTAATCGGTTTCTAATTCTATTTTATACTTTTATTACTATTAATCTATATTACATGTAACATTTTTCACAAACTGATAGATTACAATTATTTAGTACCTATAACAAAACCAATCATGTGAAGAAAGGGTGTTATCATGGAGGTATCGCCAACACTAGCTCAAGAAATCGTCACCGACATGAAGGGAATTATTAATCAGGATTTAAATTTTATTGATACAAGAGGAATTGTAATAGCCAGTACCAACATAGAAAGAATTAATACAGACCATGAAGGTGCGAGGAAAGTATTAGCTACCAAAATGGATTTAATTATTGAAAGAGATGAACAATTTAAAGGTGCGAGAAAGGGCATCAATATACCTATCTACTTTGAAAATAACATCGTCGGAGTAATTGGTATAACAGGAGAAAAAGAAGAAGTGACTAAGTTTGGTCAAATCATTAAAAAAATGACCGAGATTCTAGTTAAAGATGCATGGTTAAAGAATCTAACTATCCAACGTAGAGAAAATAACCGAATGATTGTCGACTATTTATTATTTCAACCAGAATCTGAACAAAGCAAAACAAATATTAACAAACTTTTCGAAGTTGACTTAAACAAGCCAAGGATTATTATTATTGGTAAGTTTGTGAAAAAAGTTCAATCTAGTCATCATCTAGTAGATAGGTTGAATTCAATCTTTGAAAAATATGTGCTATTTAATCAGGAAAACTTCTTCACCATAAAAGGTGATGAGATTATCCTTATCCTCGACCATCGTTTTGAAAACGATATGGAACGGACATTAAATCATATTACAAAAGAAACTAAAGAAAATCTGGGTATTGAATTAAGCTTTGGAATAGGCAGTTCCACCATTCATACAAGATCGATAAAACAGTCTTATCAGCAAGCCAAATCGGCTATCAACTGGGCTAATTCAACAAATAATCAACGTATCAATTATTTTAAAGATCTTGATATAGGACTTATTCTAAACAGGGTATCTACTACCAGCAAACAATATTATGTGGATAAAGTCCTATCCAATTTATGTCCAAAAGAATTAAGAGAGTACGGTCAGATGATAGAAGTTTATGGAAAGAATAATGGCAGCATTAACAAAACTGCAGAAGAATTATTTATTCATAAAAACACGCTTCAATACAAACTAAACAAACTAGCCAAACTTACGGAATACAATCCAAGAATCCTCAACGATTATGTCATTTTAAGAATAGCCTTTTTGTTGATTAAAAAGGATGTAGGCTGGTAGGTGAAGAGCGGTACCTAATCCAAAATTTCTCATTGATCCTGTACCGCGTCCTTCTTCTTAACTTCTTTCTCTTCTCATCTTCCGAAACCCTTTTTTAAACGTATCAATCACTGGCTTCTTCCCACCTAACACAATGCCTGCCACTTCTGCAAAAAGATGCAGGACAATTAACACAAAGACCGTCACAATGATTAATGCGGATAAACCAACATTGGAAAAGATAATGGCTAAGGCACCAAACAAGGCACTAAAACCATATATAATCAGGACGGTCTGTCGATGGGAATACCCTGCTTCAATCAGTCGGTAATGCACATGCTTATTATCCGGTTGCATGATTTTTTCCTTATTCCACGCCCGCCGAACAATCGCAAATAACGTATCAAAAATAGGCACCGCAAGCACAATTAACGGAATGATAAAACTAAAGAAGGCAATTTCCTTAAACAGGCCAAGAATTGATACAACAGCAATCATGTAGCCAAGGAAATTCGATCCACTATCCCCCATATAAATTTTTGCCGGGTAAAAATTATGAAATAAAAAGCCCATATTTGCCCCGATCAATGCAATGGAAAGAAAAGCAACAATGACCTGTGTATCCATAATGGACATGATAAAAATGCTAATCAGAGCAATGCTTGTCACACCAGTAGCCAGTCCATCCAGCCCATCAATCAGGTTAATGGCATTGGTAATTCCAACCACCCACAGCACTGTAATAAGTACACTGAAAAACCCCAGATCTACCATCCCAATTAGTGGAATGGTGATTCGCTCAATGATCAATCCGGAATTCACGAGAAAAGAGGCAGCAATAAGCTGACCCGTCAATTTTGCAGCAGGACGTATACTGTATTTATCATCCAAAGCGCCCGTAATAAGAATCACAATGGCACCTAATAAGATTTCAGGCAAATGTTCATGGTATGGCTGCAAATACAACGCACCCAAAAAAGCCCCGATAAAAATGGCCAGTCCACCAAGCCTGGGTGTAACGATTTTATGTATTTTACGATGATTCGGAAAATCCACCGCTCCAATTCGCATTGCCAATTTTTTTACAGGATATGTAAATACTAACGTTGCAAAAAAAGCGATAAAAAACGCGATGATTAAATCGACATAGTTGAACATAATATTCTCCTAATGTTGGTATGTCTTGGTCTTAGTCTTTACCTTATTCTACTAAATTATAGCGAAAAAGTAGATAGCTTACCAAAGCGAACTACTTTTAATACATTTTATTAAAGGGTCATTCGTATTGTTTGTTGCTTGTTGAGGTTGTGCGGTTGATGGGAATTGTTAATTTATTGAATTAAAAGTAAATGTCTAATATAGTGCATTGTTGATTTCCGCTCCGGTCAGTCGCTTTCCGCGGGCACGGCTTCAGCCTCCTCGGAAGAAAACCACTTCCTGCGGGGTCTTCAGACACGTGCTATTCCCGCAGGAGTCGACTGCCCTCCGCTCCAATCAACCTGCTTAATAGCGGGGATATTTCAATAGATCCTTTAACATGCTAGGAAGTTAAAAAGCACTAAATTAGCGAAGAAAATACACGGGAGACTCCTTGAAAAAATAAAACCACTTTTTCTATTTGCTGTGTTTCGCTGTCGAAGCGTTCCTTGTCCTGCGGGAAGAAGAGCATCGGTGAGACTACTGAGTGCATGAGCACGAAGGAGGCTCACCAGCTCCCGGCGAAAAGCGGAGTGTATTTCCGCAGCGGGGACAGAGCAGTATTCTGAATTAAAGATATTAGAACTCTATGTAAAATGTAACGTAAAGTCATGTTAATTAGTAACAACCTTTCAGAAAAGATGCTTATTAGAAAACTCTGCACACAGAAATTGTGAAAGTACTATTCCTTCCAGTCATTTCCTATGATATATTATTCACAGGAAAGGGGTTGGGAAAATGCAATACATACCAGTTTTAGCCGCTGTCATTGCCGTAATCGGGATTTTGGCAGTTTTCAAAAGAAGTGTCTCGCAATTAAAAGAGAATCCAGACAATCTGGAAAAAATTCAAACCAAATTATTTATCGGGGTTGCTATTAGTGAATCCATTCCAATCTTACTTATTATTTATGGATTCATCAACATGGAAACCGTCTCATCCATTGATGAGCTATTCGTCCCAATGGTTATCGTTATAGCACTCATGGTCTTTTCTATTTTCTATGTTTTCACACAGTCAAGACTCGACGTCGAGCCAGAACACAAACCAATGATCCGCACATTTGGATTCATGGGAATGGGCTTGGTTAATGCAATTCCGATTATTGCACTTGTCATGCTGTTTTTGATGGTACCTTAATAGTTTAGAGCCTTTGCTTAGTTGAAGTAAAGGCTTTTTTTGTGCGTAGTGTGAGTGTGTAGATATTTGGTTGTTTCGTGTTGATATATGCTTGGTATTCTTTGATTTCCTATCTTTATTGTAGATATAACCGCTTTTTCCGTTGATATCCTCTGCCATTGTCGATATCCTGCCTCTTTTCGTATATATATGCACCTCTTTCGTTGATTTCCTACCTCTCTTTGTTGATATATCAGCTTTCTCCGTTGATATATTCTGCTCTTGTCGATATCCTGCTTCTGTTCGTAGATATACGCACTACTCTCGTTGATATATGACATTCCCCGTAGATATATTTCCATCCCACCTCCAAATCAGTTCTCCTCCATTCCGCACACTACCCAAGCTATGCATATTTACGCTTTCTTTCCACCTTCACAGCCTTTATAATATAGGAAGATTACGACATGGATTGGCAGGCGAGGTTTGATGGAACAGGCGATGATTGAGAAGGTTTGTATGCTGGCAGGGAAAATTATGCTTGTTAGTGGTGCGGAAACTTATCGGGTAGAGGACACGATGAGTCGGATTGCGGATGCATTTGGGGCGCCGGATGCTCAGAGCTATGCCACGCCTACTGCGATTAACTTTTCTGTTGATTTTGCATCCGAGACGAAGTTCCTAAGGATTACCAAAAGGTCTACCGCAGATTTACATAAAATCGCAGAAGTGAATAGCATTTCGCGGAGAATCACTGCTGGAGATTTAGATTTAGGGAATGCGTACACTTTATTGAAAAACGTGGAAAATGACAAGCATTATCCTGCTTGGCTGCAGATTTTTGCTTCCGCCCTTGTCAGTGGTTGCTTTTCTATTATGTTCGGTGGTACTTGGAATGACTTTCTCCCCGCCGTCATTGCTGGTGGTATTGGGTTTACTGGCATGCTTGGATTTGAACGGTTTTTGGAAATTCGCTTTTTAGCTGAGTTTTTCGGAGCCTTTTTCATTGGTTTATCATCTTTATTGTTTATTAGCTATGGCTTCGGAGATTCGCTGGACCTTGTCATTATTGGTGCGGTGATGCCACTTGTTCCCGGACTCTTAATTACAAATGCGGTTCGTGATTTGTTGGCTGGTCACTTGATAGCCGGTGTTTCTAAAGGGATTGAAGCGCTGCTAACGGCATTTGCCATCGGGGCTGGGGTCGCGATTATTTACACGTTTCTTTAAGGAGGTTTTCTGCCTATGACTATTGTTGCGCAGCTTGTTACCAGTTTCATCGCATCCGCAGGCTTCGGAATCATTTTTAATATCCCAAAGAACGCCATCATTCAAAGTGGACTCGTCGGCATGTTTGGCTGGATTTTGTATTATCTATTGGTTGATCAAGGTGTCGATGTTGTTCCGGCAACACTTTTCGGAGCCATGCTCGTTTCTATATTGAGCTACATTAGCGCAAAAGTGTGGAAAACTCCCATTATCATCTACACCGTTTCCGGCATCATCCCCCTTGTCCCGGGTGGAATCGCCTACAATGCCATGCGGCAATTCGTGGAAAATAACTATGATTTAGCCGTGCAATTATCCGCTCAAGCGATGCTGCTTGCCGGTGGAATTGCAATCGGACTGATGTTTTCGGAAGTAGTAAACCAAATTGTGAAGAAAGTTTTTGTGAGGAAGTAGGCTGGAAAAAAGCTCTATAATATTCAAAATAAACTTTTTACCGTCTTCGAACCCACAACATTTGATATAAAATTCTGTTTTCTATATTATAGAAGATATATATTTTATTAAGTGAGGGGATCTGAAATGAGTGAAAAACGACAACCTAAAGCTACAATTGTAATATTCGGGGCAACAGGAGATTTGGCTAAGCGAAAATTGTTCCCTTCCATCTATAACTTGTATAAAAAAGGAAAATTAAGTGAGAATTTTGCTGTAGTTGGACTAGCACGCCGTCCTTGGACAGATGAGATATTAAGAGAGAATGTAGAACAATCAATTAAACAGGCTTCTTTCTCTTCTGCAGACGAGGATTTACGCGAGTTCACCTCCCATTTCTACTATAATTCCTTTGATGTAACCGATGACTCTACCTATGATGGATTAAATAAATTAATGATAGATCTGGAAGATAAGTATCAGACAGAAGGAAACCGTCTCTTCTACTTGGCCATGGCTCCTAATTTCTTTGGTTTAATCGCAAAAAAACTGAAAGAATACGGATTAAAAGAATCCAGCGGCTGGACACGCTTAATCATTGAAAAACCATTCGGAACCAATTTAAGTTCCGCAAAAGAACTGAACAATGAAATTCGAGAGGCGTTTGATGAAGACCAAATTTATCGTATTGACCATTATTTAGGAAAAGAAATGGTACAAAATATTGAGGTTATCCGTTTTGCCAACGGGATTTTCGAGCATTTGTGGAACAACCAATATATCTCCAACATCCAAATCACAGCTAGCGAAACACTCGGCGTGGAAGAGCGCGCACGCTACTATGATGAATCCGGCGCTGTCAGAGATATGCTGCAAAACCATATCCTACAAATGGTTGCACTGCTCTTAATGGAGCCACCAATTAAGTTAACAACCGATGAAATCCGTTCGGAAAAAATCAAAGTACTCCGCGCCTTACGTAAAATCGATTCAGAAAAAATCGATAAATACTTTGTCCGAGGACAATATGATTCAGGCGAAATGAATGGAGAAGCCCTTCCAAGTTACCGTGAAGAAGATGAGCAGCTTGCCAATTCTACCACAGAAACCTACGTAGCCGGCAAACTCGTCATCGACAACTACCGCTGGGCTGGCGTTCCAATTTATGTCCGAACCGGTAAGCGAATGGCTAAAAAGACCATCGACATCACCATTCAATTTAAAGACTTGCCAATGAACCTATACTATAAATCGGAAAAAGAAAGACATCCAAATCTGTTGAGCATTAAAATCCAGCCAGACGAAGGTATCACGCTGTCGATTAACGCCAACAAAGCCGGAGCCGGTTCCTTAGCAGAACCAGTTCAACTATCATTGAATAATAATGACGTACCAGGAATCAACACTCCAGAAGCATACGAAAAATTATTGTATGACTGCACCATCGGCGACGCAACCAACTTCACACACTGGGATGAAGTAGCCCTCTCCTGGGAATTCGTAGACCCAATCCTAGAAACATGGGCAGAGCAACAACCTAACTTCCCAAATTACAAATCAGGATCCATGGGACCAAAAGAAGCCGATGAACTATTAGAACGAGACGGAAACCATTGGTGGGACGTTTAATAAAATGATGTGATGAGCACCACACGCTTTGGGGCGTGTGGTGTTTTTGTGGGTTTGTTAACTGGTTTGGGTTTTGTATTGTATCGAGCTCCTGGGGTTTCTATCGATTGACTTGGACTCCCTATCAATCGACTTGAGATCCCTATCAACCGACTCGAGTTCCCTATCAACCGACTCGAGTTCCATATCAACCGACTTGAGATCCCTATCAACCGACTTGAACTCCCTATCAACCGACTTGAGTTCCCTATCAACCGACTTGAACTCCCTATCAACTGACCTGAACTTCCTATCAACCGACCTGAACTTCCTATCAACCGACCCGAGACTCCTATCAACCGACTTGAGTTCCCTATCAACCGACCCGAGACTCCTATCAACCGACTTGAGTTCCCTATCAACCGACTCGAGTTCCCTATCAACCGACTCGAGTTCCCTATCAACCGACTTGAGTTCCCTATCAACCGACTTGAGATCCTTATCAACCGACTTGAGATCCTTATCAACCGACTCGAGTCCCCTATCAACCGACTCGAGTTCCCTATCAACCGACTTGAGATCCCTATCAACCGACCTGAACTTCCTATCAACCGACCTGAACTTCCTATCAACCGACCTGAACTTCCTATCAACCGACCTGAACTTCCTATCGACCGACCCGCAATCACTCCTCTCCCTCTATCTACTCACCCGCTCTTTTAATGCTTTCCGTTTCGTATCTAGTTTCAGTTTCCTATAATCCAACTGGTATCTTCTCCACCTATTTTTCCCCTCCGCTGTTTTACATACCTTTTTTAATATCCTTTGTACCACAGTTGGGGAGGCAATAAGCAAAAATTCCCTTGCAATTTTATTGGTTATCCAGTCACCATAAAACAGCCGATAATCAAGTAGGGCATATTTATAAGCTTCATCAGAACTGTATTCACATTGCTTACAATGCCATTTTGTATTGATTTTTGTCATCAGAACAGTGCCACATTCTGGACAAAACACACCTTTTATTAGGTCACTGTCGGTAAAATTATATTTTGACAGGATATTTTTTGGCGGCACATGGGCATCTGCAAGGGTTTTGGCTAATCTTTTTAATTGACCCATGTTGCGAATCTGCTTATCATATTTGGATACTATTTCCTGGACTCTGAAGATTAATTTGCTATTGTGTATGACTTCGTGTGGGATTGTTACATTTGGGGAAGATGGTTTAATAATGGTCTTTGGGAAGCTGATTACAACCAAATACTCAAACGGGATGTCAGAGAGGTTATGCTGGAGAAGCCATTGTTGAAGGCGATAGCTCTGGGTTTCTGCTTGGTCAACCGGATTTTTATACCCTTCTTCACTACCATCTGGTGGAATTCTTGTTACTTGTCCATTTTCAGAAAAAATGACGGTTCCCTGCCAGTTTTTCACTTCTACGACAAGAAAAACTTTCTCCGTAAGAATTAGCGTATCAATTTGAAAGTGACCGTTATGATCGGGGAGCCGCAAATTGTGCATTACTACAAATTTACTTTTATCCAGAAAATCTAATGTATATGCTACCTCCCTTTCCCCTTTTAATTCTGCATACTTAATTTTCAAATCTGATCTTACTTTTTCCTTTTCAGGATGATCTGCCCTTAGCCTTATATCCAAAACTTTTAGACTAAGTAATTCCAAAAACTTACTTCGTGGATGTTCCATCATACCTACCACTCCTTTTCTTTAGTCTATATATAAAATACGACACAATATGACAAACTCCTTTTATTTTTTATAAAATATAGAAGAATAATTGAGAAACAGCTAGGATATCCAATGAAATTTAGAGGTATCTCTTCCTCCTATCGACTGACCTGATCCTTCTATCAACCGACTCAGCCATCCTATCAACCGCCCCACTCCTTCTATCAACCGCCTCACTCCTTCTATCAACCGACCCGCTCCTTCTATCAACCGACTCGCTCCTTCTATCAACCGACTCGCTCCTTCTATCAACCGACCCGCTCCTTCTATCAACCGACCCGCTCCTTCTATCAACCGCCACGCTCCTTCTATCAACCGCCTCACTCCTCCTATCAACCGACTCATCCCTTCTATCAACCGCCCCGCTCCTCCTATCAACCGCCTCAACCCTTCTATCAACCGCCTCACTCCTTCTATCAACCGCCTCGCTCCCTCTATCAACCGACTCACCCTTTCTATCAACCGCCTCATCCCTTCTATCAACCGACTCATCCCTTCTATCAACCGACTCATCCCTTCTATCAACCGACTCAACCCTTCTTTCAACCGACTCACCCCTCCTATCAACCGACTCACTCCTTCTATCAACCGCCTCAATCCTTCTATCAACCGACCCGCTCCTTCTATCAACCGACCCGCTCCTTCTATCAACCGACCCGCTCCTTCTATCAACCGCCCCGCTCCTTCTATCAACCGCCCCGCTCCTTCTATCAACCGCCCCAACCCTCCTATCAACCGACCCGCACCACATCACACCCCCACTCCCACCAAAAAAAGGCCAAATCCCTAAGATTTGGCCTTTTTTCTACACACATTTCATTACGCTTCTTTTTTCTTCTTCCGTTTCCTTCTTCCAGTTACCTTTGCAGTTAAATCATCAAACAAGGTATAAATAACTGGTACAAAGAACAGTGTAAACAGGGTTGATACGCTCAATCCAAAGATGATGGTTACAGCTAATGGCTGTTGCATTTCGGCTCCTTCGCCTAGTGCGAGTCCTAGTGGAACCATGGCTAATACGGTGGTTAGTGTGGTCATTAGGATTGGGCGCAGCCTGTTTCGTCCTGCTTCGATAATGGCTTGTTTTCTGGTCATGCCACGGCGCCGGAGAATGTTTATATAATCCACTAGTACGATTGAGTTATTCACGACTATACCGGCGAGCATGATGATCCCGATAAAGCCTGGGATACTTAGTGGTAATCCAGTTACAAACAGTCCGACCAATACGCCGATTACGGTTGTTGGTAATGCAAACATGATAATGAATGGGAACAGGAAGTTTTCAAACTGAACCGCCATGACTGCATAGACTAGGAAAATCGAGAATACAAGGGCTAAAGCTAATTGCCCAAATGATTCTGCCATGTCTTCTGCCTGGCCACCCATGGAATAGCTGTATCCTTCAGGAAGGTTCATCGCCTCCAATCGAGTTTCCACATCTGCTACTACACTTGCCAAGTCACGTTCTGCAATGGCACTTGTCACATTGGTTTGTGGTTGCTGATTTTCCCTTGTTAGTGTTGCTGGTCCTTGAACCTCTTCAAACGTTGCAACTTCTGTTAATGGAATAGTTGCTCCGTTTGCTGTTTGGATTTTCAAGTTTTTCGCATCACTTATGGTACCTTGTTGATCATCAGGATACGTAAGGACAACATCCATCTCACGCCCTGCTTCACGATATCTTGTTGCGGTTTGGCCATTAAATTGCATTTGGATTTGGCCGGTAATTCCTGACTCCGTCAAACCGTACATAGCTGCTTTATCTTCAATAATGTTAATTTCCATTTGTGGAATACCTTCTGATGCAGAGGAAGTTGGATTAAACACTCCTTCTACCGTGGAAATTTCATCGACGACTTGTTCCGATAATTCCTGTAATACGTCATGTTCTGGCCCGGTTAACGCAATTTGAATCGGGTCACCCATACTCATGGTGGCACCCATCGAACTGGCCGTAATTTCCGCGCCCGCTATTTCACGGAACTTTTCATCCATTTCCTGAACGATTTCATCTGTTGAACGATCTCGTTCTGTCGCTGGGATGAGCTGTAAGGTGTACGTTGCTCCACCTGAACCTCCACCCATCATCGCGTTTCCGTCAGAACCACTTACTGTCACATAACTAACGTCCAATACATCTTCATAATCCACTAATACTTCGTTCACTTGTTCGGCAATGTCATAGGTGTATTCAAACGTCGTTCCAGGTTCTGTCTCAACCGAAATTTGCGCTTGCCCTTGATCAGATGCCGGAATGAACTCTGCTCCAATCATTGGAATGAGCGCCAAACTTCCGATAATTATAGCAATAACTACTGCAATGGTTGTTTTCCTAAATTTCACTACTGCTTTTAATACGCTCGTATAGCGATCTCTTAACCAATCAAGGAAACGGTCAAACCAGTAACGGCGTCCGTGGTCTTCCATTGCTTTTGCAAGTAATTTAGAGGAAAGCATTGGCACAAGGGTAATTGCAACAATTAAGGAAGCAATTAAGGAAAAGACAACCGCTAAGCCAAGTGGCATGAATAATTCTGCTGCCATTCCTTCCACGAATACCATTGGCAAGAACACAACCAATGTCGTCGTTGTTGATGCAATAACGGCTGGCGCAAGTTCGGATGCACCTTTTGTTGCGGAATCAAATAAGCTGTTTCCTCGTTTTCGGTAGGAATAAATATTTTCCAAAATAACGATGGAACTGTCGACCATCATCCCGATACCCAACGCTAACCCGCCTAATGTCAGTACGTTCAATGTTTCGCCCGTAAAGTACATCAAAGCGAATGTGGTAATCAATGCAATTGGAATCGATAGTCCGATAACAAGAGTTGCCCGAATACTTCTTAGGAATAATAGCAAGATAAAGACGGATATGATACCACCGATGATGATATTTTTCATCACGGAATCAATCGACATCTCAATAAATTCCGACGTATCAATCAGTACCTCTAAATCAATATCCCCAAGCTCTGATTGGATGTTTTGCAGGTTATCCCGAATGGTTGAGGCCACTTCCACCGTGTTCGCATCGGTCTGTTTCATAATTGATAGAACGAGGGATTCCTCGCCATTTACCAGAGATGCAGAACTCGCTTCCTGGAATGTGTCCTTCACTTCTGCAACATCTTCTACATGAATTGTTGCTCCTGCTTGTGTCTGGATAATGGTTTCTCTAATATCATCAAGGGACTCAAACTCTCCAGAAACGCGCATTTGCAGATCCTTATTTCCTTTATCGACCGTCCCAACACTTGCAGACTGATTCGTTTCATTTAATGCCTGCATGATCATTTGTGACGAAACCCCATATTGCTGAAGCTTCGCCGGATCTAGTTCCAGCTGAATTTCTCGATTTTTTCCACCTTCAACAGTGACAGAAGCAACGCCCGCTTGTCTTTCAAAGAAAGGAACAATTTCGTCGTTTGCAACGGCTGTTAGGGTGGCAGCGTCTTTTCCTGTTACACCAACATACATAACAGGCATCGCTTCAGGGCTGAAACGTAAAATGCTTGGATCTCCCGCTTCTTCTGGTAACATGCCTTTTACTTGATCCACTTTTTCCCGGACATCAAGTAACGCCTGGTCCAAGTCGGTCCCATTTTTAAACATCATAATAACTAGTGAAGCACCAGATTGTGACTGAGACTGAATGGTATCAATCCCTTCTACTGTGCTCACAGCGGATTCCACGGGACGGGAGATTAAATTTTCAATGTCCTCTGGCGCTGCATCCGAGTAACTGGTTGCGACCACTGCGACGGGTAAATCAATTTTCGGAAAAAGATCAACTGCCAAATTTCGAACGGACATAATCCCGAGCGCTAAAATGGCCAGCACTATCATGATGACGCCAACAGGACGTTTGACGGATGTATTTACAAGTTTCAAGTTCTATTCGCCCCCCGTAACATCTACCTGAATGCCATCAGTTAATGTGATTTGACCAGAAGTGACAACCTGATCTCCTTCTTGAATTTCACCTTCGATAGCTGTTACATCTGATTGGGTTTCTAAAATCGTAACTACCTGTTTGGTTGCTGCATTATCCTTTACGATGTAAACAAATGATTCCTCATTTTCCTCCACGATTGCTGCGGTAGGTACGATTAAGGCAGATTCATATTTTTCTTCTGGAATGAGAACTTCACTAACCATACCAGGTATGATTTCATTCTCATCATTTTCTACTGTTGCCACAACTGGATATAATCCTGTGTCATCAGGCAATGTATCTATTTTTGTTATCGTTGCTTCATATTCTTCACCATCTATCCTTGTATCCACGGTATCTTCCAGAGAAATCAATGAACGAACATCTGCTGTTACGGAAAATTGAACTTTCACCGTATCCAAATCTGCAATCATAGCGATAGGCTCTTCCGTACTTGCCATGTCCCCCTCACTAACCTGTAAGTTAATGATTTCTCCGTCTTTAGAAGCACGGATATTTTGTTTTCCAGCAGGAGTTGAAAGTCTAACAAGGATATCGTCTTCTTCCACTTGCTCCCCATCTTCTACTTCCAGTTCATCCACTTCACCGGGTGTTTGGACCATGATTGGGGTGGAACTGTTTGGTGCTGTACGTCCGAAAACAGATCTCTCCACGGTCATATCTTTTTCTTCCACCTCAGCAACTTCTACGGTTACCACTCTTTCTTCTTCCTCTTCGCTCGAAGTATCATCTTCCTCTGCACAAGCGGCAAGTAATGTCGTCAGCAAAATAATGAACATGATTAAGCTCCATCTTTTCTTCATTCGAAAAAGCTCCTCTCCTTTTATCGTGCATTCGTCCTACCAATATGTGATAGATATAGTTTTTTACGAAATATATTCCTTCATGCAAAGAACGATTTTTATATGTAAGTATCCCTAACTGCACATCTGTTTAACGTTTCCTATTATCCCACGTTTACTCCTCGCTTTCCACTTTGATGCAGTAATTTGGATAAAGAAAAAAAGAGGACAAATTATCCTCTTCCTGTCTATATGCTATACGATTTTAGTATGTGATTGGTTTCGTTATTTTTAAGTTTCTTTTTGTAGTTTTTTTGTTTTTGCGCATTCGCTCTCTATGGAAATACACTCCGCTTTCCGAGGAAGCTAAGACCGTGCCCATAGAAAGCGTCGTATTCTTCCGGAGCAAATTGTAATCAACCTAAATCTAGAACAAGCTAGAATCAATAATAACCGATTTTAACTACCTCAGACTTTCTACTCCTAAAAATCTCACCACAATTTCGGTCCTTTCCCGAAGAGTGTGTTTCGGTTAAAGTAGACGATAACTTGGCTTGCGCGTTTATACTGTTTGTCGAAAATGGCTTTGGATGTATGTATGATTTTGCTAGTGCCATCTATGAAGGTGACGATGGTTTGGTTTTTGTTATACTCTTCATAATTTTTTATGTGTCGATACGATAACCAAATGCAATTTTTATTTTTCGAAGATGTAGTTGGGAAGATATATATACCTTGCTGTGGGATGATTGGGATAGGTATTTTACTGGAGGATTTTAATATATCCTTAACAACTTCTTTCCTTCCGCTAAGAGTGGAACCTGAAAGTTTACAGTTAAAAGAAATGATTTGCAGTGGCTTTAATCCGGTGTAAACTTCTTTCGTCTCCTGCGCCTTGTAACCATAACTCTCTTCAATAATACACGATCGATAAAAGGTTGAATCGTTTGACATAATCATCTTCGTCCTTCTAGTTATTTGATAATAATGCTTCATTACAAAAACCCCTTTTCCATTTTTTAGTTTTTTTATGGTTCGTATTTTGCTGCATTTTGTCATTTCGCGCGTTTTCTAATACTATTTTACTATATTGAACAAAAAATTCAATATATTATTTAAAATTGTTTTAAAATTTTTATTTATTGGAAATTTTTAGGAATACTAGTCTAACGGGAACAAGGGGGAATCTTTTTAGAAAAATACGCTAATTTCCTTGAGAAAATTCAGATTCACAACTAGGTAATTAGTCGCATTTTACTTCCATTTCATCCTAGCAACCAAAATAGGATGTATGCTATACTAAAATCAATCGAGGAGGGATATTTTGGATATTGCAGGACTTTCCGTAGTGATGGCACAAAGTGAAGTACGAGCGAATGCTGGTGTTGCATTGATGGACAAAGTAATGAATATGGCCGATCAGCAAGGTAGTCAGTTAGCTAACATGCTTGGAGAATCAACCGAGTCAGCCAGTCATCCGACATTAGGCAAAACTATCGATATACATATATAAAGCAGAACCCCCTAATAATCGAATAGGATGTTCTGCTTTTTTTTGCTTAATTAAGTATAACTGAAGCTATCGCCTGTAATTTCTTGCGATAGCCAAGTTTTTCTCATATGTTCATTATTCTTCTTCGTCTTCACCAATGTCATTTGGTTCTTCTAATACTTCATCGTCGCCATTATTGTCGGCACCATTTTCTCCATCATCTTCCATGATATTTTCATTGCCATTGTCATCTTCCTGGTTTAATGGCGCTTCATCTTCATCCGTTAATGGAGCTTCTGTATCACCATTTTCTCCATCAGGAGCTTCATCCTCAACTGGTGCATCATCTTCAATTGGATCTGGATCATCGTCATTACCACATGCAGCAACTAAAGATAATGCCAGGATTGGCGCACCTAACTTAAATAAATATTTTTTATTCACATTAGTTTCCTCCTTTGATGTACGTTTCTCCATTAGGTTGTCCATTCTGAGGGAACTAATACGTGTTTTTTGTAAGTTTTTGTAAAAATTTCTCGTTAACTTATGTATTAGCTATTTGATCGCAAAAGTAATCTCTGCCTCACAGGCAAGCTCACCGTCAACCGTGGCGATTCCTTTTCCTTTTCCGATAGGTCCTTTCATGCGAGTAATTTCCACTTCGAGCTTTAATTGATCGCCCGGTCTTACTTGGCGTTTGAAACGGCATTTATCCACGCCAGCTAAAAATCCTAGTTTCCCTTTATTCGCTTCGATATTTAACACCGCAATCGCTCCAACCTGTGCAAGTGCTTCGATAATCAAAACTCCCGGCATTACCGCATATTCAGGAAAATGTCCTTGGAAAAAAGGTTCATTTGCGGTTACATTTTTCAACCCCACAACGCGCTTACCTTCTTCCATCTCCGTCACCTTATCCACTAATAAAAACGGATAGCGATGCGGAATAACTTCTTTAATTTGTTCGATATCCATCATCATTATCGTACTCCTTCTCATTGGTATTTACTTGGAGTTATTATATCATTTCAGCAGTTGGGAAGGAAGTTGGAGTTGTAGTTTGGGAAGGTATGAAAGATGATAATGGGAATGGGTAGAGGTATATCATCGACTGAAGGGAATATCGACGAACTTGAGGTCGATATCAACGAAACTTGCTTTTTTATCTACACGAATTAGCTTGTTATCAACGTTCACTTGCACCTTATCTACGTTCTGGGCAGTTATCGACGAACTTCAGGCGGATATCAACGAAACTTGCACACTTATCTACATGAAACAGCATATTATCAACGTTCACTTGCAACTTATCTACGTTCAAGGTAGATATCGACGAACTTGAGGCGGATATCAACGAAACATCCATTAACAAGTAGATCGCTTTACCCCATCACACACCCCAATACCTTCTCCCTCCCATAAACACGAAAAAGCACAGAATATTCCTTTTCCAGGAACATTCTATGCTTCTTTAAATACGATATCGATTATGTGTTGCCAGGTTTCAGTTTTTAAAATATCTGTTGGGTTGCCATCTCCCATAATTCCATACCCGACCATTAAACCTGCAACTAACGCTGCGGCTGCAAAAATGATAAGAAGAATGATACGGAGCCAAATGGGAAAGATACGCCTTCTAGGACGTTTGTTTTCACGCTTGGCCGCTTTTCGTTTCTCCTTTTGCTGCTTTCTCGTTTGTTTATCTGTTGCTTGAGATTCTTTTTCCACTGATTTTTGCTTTTTATCCTTTAGCAATTTTCGTGATGGTTTCTCAGCAACTTTTTCTAATTGGTTTGTTGACATGGCAGTTAACTCCTTAATCCCTGACAAACAGTCCTATTAGTTTTTTCAGGACAATCTTATTATATAAAAGTTTATCACAAGATAGTCATATATATCTAGAATTTTTTCAATTTTTTACTGGTAATTAACGGAATTCCCCATTCTTTTTTTAGTATATTCGTCTTATTTTTAGTTTAGAAGTTAATTTTTATTGCTTGTTTCTTAAGAGTTTATTTAATCGCACTTTTTACAGAAGGCTCTTTTCACATAGTTTGTTGCTTTTGAAGTTTTACAGTTGACAGAAACTGTTGATAATCTGAATTCATAGTAATGTGCTTAACCCCGCTACGGAAATACACTACGCTTTCCGCGGGGAGCTGGTGAGCCTCCTTTGTGCTGACGCACAAAGCAGTCTCACCGATGCTCTTCTTCCCACAGGAGTCTCCGTGTATTTCCTCCGCTGTGCGTCTGCTCTACTTGTATAAACAGGAAATAAGCTATTTTCAAGAATAAAAATGATCTTAAACGTGATTTCAAGAACTTTCTCTCAAATATATCTTGTGCATCTATCTTAGCGGAGGCAGAATACGGAGTCTCCTCGAAAATAAAAGGCAATTTTCTTCGTGCGATGCAATGCTGACGTAGACTTCCTAGTCCTGCGGGAGAAAAGCACGTGTCCCAAGACCCCCAGTAAGGTGACTACTTGATTAATCTTCTATGGCCCTTGAGCTGAGGAATCCTACTTCGAAGCGGTACTTGTGGACACAGGTGCAGTTACGGTTTTCAGCGAGGAGGCTGAGGCCGTGCCCGCGAACCACAAGTATTCTGCCGGAGCGTTTCACCGCACAAACTAATCATAAGAGTGAGCGAGAGCAATACTATTCTTAATAAAAGTAACCCACAGTCTATACAAGATGTAAGGTAAAGTCATGTTAAAAAAAGCAACAATCTTTTTGAATAGAGCTTTACAGAAGAATCAAGTTTAAGTCATCAAGATCTCAATTGATTCACAAGCCCCATCATTTGATCACTCATGGAAATCGTACGAGAATTAAACTGGTACGATCTTTGCGTTAAGATCAAATCAGACATTTGCTTAGCGACATCGACATTGGATTGTTCCAATGCTTGGCTCTGTACAAGTGCACGATTTTGTTCTGGATTTTGAATAATCTCTTCAAAATCAAGGCCAAGTTCTGCTAAGTCAGGAAGCCGAAACATGTTTCCCCCAGTTGCTTCTAGCAAATTAGGACGAACTGCTTGTACAACCTCGATTGTTCCAGCAGTTTCCGTCTGATTCCCACGTTTCACTTGTACTTGTCCGTTTTCCCCAATCGAAATAGCTTCAAATCCATCTGCTATGACAATTGGACCATCAGCACCCAGAACGGGATGTCCGTCACTTGTTGTGAGCATGACTGTTTCATTATCTTCCATCGGACTCAAATAAAAGGCGCCATCACGTGTGTATCTTGTTTCGGTCACATCATTCTCGGTCACTTGAATCTGGTAAAGGTAATTTTCCTCCAGCAATGCTGTATCCAACGCCCGACCAGTGTTTTTGATTGCTCCTTGAGTCAGATTCATGTTCTCAGATCCCAGCCGAGCGCCGGAGCCAATTCGAATACCATCTGGAGTCATACGCACTTCATCATTTTCCGGATTTTTCAAGTTATTCATCTGCTGAAATAGTAGCGAGGAAAATTCTGCTTCTCGGGTCTTATATCCAGTAGTCTGACTGTTAGCCATGTTATTGCTGATTAAATCCAATTTATTTTGCAACTGATTCATCGTAACTGCAGCTTGTATCATCGTTCGTGACATTCATTCCCCTCCAATCAACAAAGATAGCAAATGTTAAGTTCCCGTTCGTTCCTACCATTTGCCTCCTGTTTTTCTATTACCCTAGTTTCCCTATGTCATTAACCGCTTTTCCCATACTCTCATCGTATGCCTTCAGTACTCGCTGATTCGTTTCAAATAAACGGTACGCAGTCATCATATCTGTCATCGTTTGCATTGCATCTACATTGGATCCTTCAAGAAAACCTTGCTTCACCGTAAATGTCGTTCCCTCTGGGACAGCAGCTGCTTCCCCGTTAAACAAATCATTACCCTCTTTTACCATGTCAAGAACGTTATCCGTGTAGGAAATTCCCAGTTCAATTGTTTGTCCATCTGCCGTTTGCAACGTTCCATCTGGATCCACGATAAATTCCATTCCATCTGTTTCAATTGGGTTACCTGCATCATCTAACACATAGTATCCTTGACCAGTCACAAGAAAACCTTGTCCATCCACCGTGAAATTCCCGTTTCTTGTATAACGCACTTCACCATCTTCGTTTTGAACGGTAAAAAATAAGGCGCCATCTTCATCCGGAACATTTCCTGGAACAATTGCCAAGTCTGTTTTGATAGATGTTTCCCTTATATCTCCTTGGGAAAAGTTCGGAATCATTTCCTGTACATACACACCAGTGTTTAAAGAACCGATAGTTTTTTTCGAGGTGATATTCGACCCATTTGAAGCAGGAATTTGCTTCGAACTCATCTGCTGAATTAACAGTTCCGGAAAAGCTCGTTTAGCTGCTTGATCTGCTTTGTAACCAGGAGTATTCATATTCGCGATATTATTAGACAATGCTTCCTGAGATCGCTGCTGGGCAATCATCCCACTTGCAGCTGTATAAAAACCTCTTAACATTTGGATTCCTCCGTTACTTGAAAAAAATGTTTATGTAAGGATCATTTCTTTATTTCAGCTTATCAGTTGATAGAAATTAATATGAATTCATAGTAATGTGATTAACCCCGCTACGGAAATAGAAAAGAACCTTATAAAAGAGCAAAAGGATAAAAAGGGCACGTGAAATTTCGACGTTAGCTGTGCAACCCGCAAATTTCTCGTTCCTTTTCATCCTCCTTTTGAACCCTATTTAGATGGCTTTTCTTTCCACTTTGTCAATGTTTTCAAGCATAATGCCTGTACCTTTTGCAACACAGTTCATTGGCTCTTCCGCAATAAACACAGGGACTTTCAATTCTTCTGCAAGCAAT
Organism: Oceanobacillus halophilus; assembly: GCF_003628505.1. GTDB lineage: Bacteria > Bacillota > Bacilli > Bacillales > Amphibacillaceae > Oceanobacillus > Oceanobacillus halophilus. The sequence continues at coordinate 161,534 of NZ_RBZP01000004.1, forward strand.
TGATCGATTCCGTGAACCAATGCTCCACCGCCTGTTAGAATAATTCCGCGATCAATAATGTCTGCAGATAGTTCAGGTGGTGTGCGCTCTAGTACGGATTTTGCAGCTTGTACAATTAAATAAACGGATTCGCGCAGTGCTTCTTCAATTTCTACCGAGTTTACAGTAATGGTACGTGGAAGCCCGGAAACCATGTCACGACCGCGAATATCAATCTCTTCGTTTCTTGAGCCTTCAAAAACCGTTGCAACTTCGACTTTGATATCTTCCGCCGTACGTTCACCGATTAGAAGTTTATATTTTTTCTTGATATATTGGAGAATTTCGACATCGAATTTATCCCCAGCCATTTTAATCGATTCAGAAGTAACAATTCCTCCCATCGATAACACAGCTACATCCGTCGTACCGCCACCGATATCTACAACCATATTACCGCTAGGCTGGAAGATTTCCATTCCTGCCCCAATTGCCGCTACTTTCGGTTCTTCTTCTAAGTACACTTTTTTCCCGCCAGATTTCTCCGCTGCTTCCTTGATCGCTTTTTGCTCCACTTTGGTAATGTTTGTTGGGCAACAAATAAGCATTCTAGGTTTAGAAAGAAATCCTTTCACATTGATTTTATTGATAAAATGCTTGAGCATTGCTTCTGTAACATCAAAATCAGCTATTACGCCATCTTTAAGAGGGCGAATTGCCTCAATGTTCCCTGGTGTTCGTCCAACCATGCGTCGTGCCGCTTCACCAACTTCAAGGACTTTCCCTGTGTTACGATCCATAGCAACAACGGATGGTTCGTTCAAAACAATTCCTTTACCTTTAACATGAATTAAAACATTCGCCGTTCCAAGGTCAATTCCAATATCCCTAGAAAACATGTGTGTAGATCCTCCTAAGCTTAACTATCTTGCATCTGTCCGAAAACATAATGCTACTAGTACAATATTTTACCACAAATTTCAACAATTAACTGCTATAATGAAAAGTTTTTTGTCGAATTTTTGTGAACTGCGGCAAAGGTGGTGATAGGTATACAAAGTAGATTTCCCACTGTTTGATGTTGATACAAATATTTCTCGTTGATAGGTGCTTAGAAGTCGTTGATTTAGCATTTGCTTTCGTTGATATCTGGCTGAGTTCCGTTGATATCCTGGGCGTCCGTTGATTTACCACTTTTTATTGTTGATATAATCTCATCGAACGTTGATATACGCTTAAGTATGGTCGATATCTGGCTGGGTTCCGTTGATATCCTAGGCCTCCGTTGATTTACCACCATTTATTGTTGATATACTCTCATCGAACGTTGATATACACTTAAATATGGTCGATACCTGGCTGAGTTCCGTTGATATCCCGGTCCTTCGTTGATTTACCACCTTTTTGTGTTGATATAATATCATTTAACGTTGATATACAACTAAATATGGTCGATACCTGGCTGGGTTCCGTTGATATCCCGGTCCTTCGTTGATTTACCACCTTTTTGTGTTGATATAATATCATTTAACGTTGATATACAACTAAATATGGTCGATATCTGGCTGAGTTCCGTCGATATCCCGGGCCTCCGTTGATTTACCACCTTTTTATGTTGATATAATCTCATCGAACGTTGATATACACTTAAATATGGTCGATATCCGGCTGGTTTCCGTCGATATCCATCCCCACACACTTCCATTAACACCCATCCACCAAAAACCCGCCCTCCCACACTACCTTACCATTCCACACCCCCAAAACCACATAAAAAAGCCAGCCTCCAACTTCAACAGGCTGACTTTTTTCACCTATGTTTTTCCTCCTACCTTATCCTACTGGTTTTGCGGTGTCTTCGCTTTTGGGATTAACTTTGTATTTTTTCCTCGTGGCCTCACCTCCTCTAAGATGTCTAATTGCTTTGTGGTATTCCAGGACTTCTTTAACTTGATTGGCTAATTCGGGGTTAATTTCTGGTAAGCGTTCTGTAAGGTCTTTGTGGACGGTACTTTTGGAAACGCCAAATTCCTTAGCTATCGTACGTACGGTTTTCTTCGTCTCTACGATATGTCTTCCTATCCTAAGCGTTCTTTCTTTGATGTAATCGTGCACACCGTTCGCCTCCCTAAGTTGATAACTTCCGAGGTGCATAATTGAGACAAGGTGTTCAAGTAATGCGGCTTGTTCATTCATCGGAGAATCGTTCGGATCTGCAAATGTGTCTATGTACAATATATATTTAAAGTTCTTTTTTATAAAATTAATTACAAGAATTTTCTGTATTTTCATCGAATAAATATAGAAAGGTAGCATTCATTTTACATATGTCCTACCAGCCACATGAGCTCTCACCTCAGATGTTGCTAAATGACTGATTTGTAATCATTTTATTACACTTAACTCATGTTTATGATAAAATTTGAACATTTAGGACAACGGACAAGAAGTATTTTTAAACAATTTTTAGATAAATCACCGCCAAACATAAAATCATGAAAATAGGATGCCGCATTTTCGTGCAGCATCCTTCGTTTTTACCTATGAAAATAAATCCCCTAATCCTGGATCATAAGCTGTATCCCAGGCTCCAGTCACAACTATAACTCCTACAACTACCATCAGTAAAAGAAATTTGTTTCTTTTCATGAAACCTCTCCTTTTCCATTTTTAAATGGACTTTTTATATACAAACCCTTTTAGAAAGGACTTGCAAACTCTCATACATATAACTTTCTTAGCTCATTTAGCGGCAACCTGCTGAAAAAATAGTCGCTGCGCTTATGGACAAAATCCTTATATGATTGTACTAATAAGGTTCTATCCTGTTTTGCTTTTCCCAAATAGTATTTGCGAAATGGTGTATTTAACGGGATATTTTCTAACAATTCAATCGCCTTTTGTTTATTTCCTTTGGCTATTTCAAGGTGGGCTTGTTCGCTTTTTTCAGTGGTTGATATATGTTCTGCTTTATTGAAGTGGGCTGCTAAAAATGGGATATTTTGTTGTTCAATTAAGTAAATAGCAGATTTTATATTATATTTTTTGGCTATGCTTAGCGCTTCTTTCATATGAAACATAGCTTGAATATAGGATTCAAAAGTATAGGATAATCCAATTTTTATGTGAGTATCCATGCGTACACTTGGGTTACTAGTTTCATTAAATATTTTATAGGCTAGCCTGCGAGCGACAATGATTTCATTCCTCATTAACGTATAGACGAGTGCTACTTGGTTATATCTGATTTTTAGACTTTTTAAAAAGAAAAAGTCATCTATTTCCTTTATTAATTCTTCATATGCTTTTAAGGAATTTCCGAGATTATAATAATACTCCATATTGTATTGTACGTTTACTTTTGCAAACTCCAGTAAGCAAAGAAGTTCAGGTTCACTCGTATGGATCCTTTCCATCTTATCAATGAGCTGGTTAGGTTCGTAATCACGACGCTTTAATGCTAGAAAAATTTTATATACCTCTGCCCACTGTCGATTGGACCATTCCGGAGATTGTTCATTTATTTTAATTAGCTTTTTCAGATCTTCATAATAACCATTCATCAGAAGAAATTCCATGCCTTTTTTCTGAATGTCGTTAGAAGAAGATTGTAAGCAAAAATCTTTTATTTTATCCAATAGTCTATCTTCGTCATGCTCCATTTCAAGCGCAACTATAAGCTGTTCAAAGGTTAAATCATTGGTATCTGATATTAATTCTACAGCTGACAACTTCATTCCTATTCCCCTTTCCTACACGATGAAAAATGATCTCTATCTTCTCTATTTATCATTTGTGTAAACTTGACTGAGATTCTGCAAAAAAATGAATAATAAATCATTTTCTGACATCTTTATATTATCATAATTATTGCTCAAAAATAGAATAATCGTTCGACATAATTTGATGTTCAGACTTCTAAAAGCCTGTAACCATGCACTTTGAACAGGTCTATACAAGTGAAAAAATATTTAATAAATAAAAATACTCTAGCAAGAGATTGCTAGAGTATTTTCCTCCTATCTAGTAAAATTTAGGAGTTATCTGAAGAATCTTCTTCTTCCTTGTCAGAATCTGTTTCTTCTTCATCCGCAGATTCTTCAGTTTCATCTGTTGATTCTTCATCGGTCACATTTTCAGAGTCCGTTGGCTCAGAAGCTTCTTCGGATTCTGCTTCTTCACTTGCTGCAGATTCTTCGCTTCCTTCTGATTCTTCACTAACTTCTTCGCCTTCAAGCTCATCTAGAGCACTAACTGGCTGATTGAAGAAGCTTTCTGGATTGACTCCTTTGTCACCTTTTCTTAGTTCAAAATGTACATGCGTTCCGTTATCTTTTCCGAAAATATTCTTCCCAGCTGTTCCTAATTGGTCCCCTTGTTTTACTTCGTCACCAGCAGTTACGGCAACTTCACCAAGGCTTGCATAGTATGTTGTTACATCATTTTCATGCGACAATATGACAACATTACCTAACAATGGATCTTCTTTCACTTCCGTAACCGTACCACTTAGTGAAGCTTGTACTTCAAATGGTTCTTCTGAAGCAAAGTCAACTCCTGTACTTTGGTAATATCTATTATTATAGAATACCAAAGCATTTTCTTGATCTTCTTCTGATGCATTGTAATCATAAAATTTAGTTACGATTTCTGCTTGATCTGGATCTGTTAATGGGAACTTAATAGTTTCTTGCTGATCGAGTACTGGCTGTGCTTCTTCCCCATCTGGAGTTGGCTCGTAATTATCTGTCACTTGCTCGTCTTGCACTTCTTCATCCGCACTTGGTACTTGATTATCTAGATTTTGGTACCAAACGACAACTGCTAATAGAAGAGCTGCAATGGTTAAATATAATGCTGGGAAAAACCATTTCTTCCGGAAAATACGACTCCATTTATTTTTTGGAGTTCCTTGTTTTTCTTCACTCATTAGAACATCACCTCAAAAACCATTGTTATCAGAAAAGAAGAAATATATACATTTCCGCAAAAAAATTATGATATTTTATGCATTTTTTTATAAAACATGGGTAAATTAAGGGTTTATATGGTTGTGAGAGGGTGTGTTTTTATAGAAAAGATTATCCTCTAATAGATTATTGCTCCTCCAAGACTGTAGACTTCATTTAGAATAGTGGAGTTCTCGCTCGCACTTATGATTGTTTTGTGCAGGTATTCGCTCCGGCAGAATACTACGCTTTCCGCGGACACGGCCTCAGCCTCCTCGCGGAAAGACCATCGCTGCGGGGTCTTCGGACACGTGCTATTCCCGCAGGAGTCTTCGTATTCTGCCTCCGCTTTGATAGGTGTTCATGTTTAGTTTTATAACTCATAAGATCACATTTAAGATTATTATTCTCCTTAAATATATAATGTAGAGCAGACAACATAGCGGAGGAAATACACGGAGACTCCTGCGGGAAGAAGAGCATCGGTGAGACTGCGTAGTGCGTTAGCACGGAGGAGGCTCACCAGCTCCCCGCGGAAAGCGGAGTGTATTTCCGCAGCGGGGTTATGCACCTTACTATGAATTTAAATTATCAACAATTTCTACCAACTGTAAAACTCAATAAAAAGCCTCCATCTCAAAAGACAGACAAAAAAACCCCCCGCCTTATTTCGAGACGAGGGTTGGTGCGGTTTCATCTACGGAGCTGATTTGTACACCTTGGTAATAATGATTGATAATGTCTTCATATGTTTTTCCACTTTGCGCCATATAATGGGCACCGTACTGGCTCATGCCAACTCCATGGCCATAGCCTTCTGTCGTGATGACAAAGTGTCCATTGTTTTGTTTAATGGTAAAATCACTTGATTTCAATTCTAATTTCTCCCGTATTTCTCTCCCTGAGAAATTATTTCCTTCAATTCCTATTTCTTTTACCCGACCGCTATCTGTGCGAGCCTCTTCTATATAGGAAGGTTTATCATTAGGCAGATCGATTTCTAAAGCTGTTTCAATTTGTTCTACTGTAAAAGTATCCTGGCTTAGGAATTTAGGGGAATCTTCATCCCACGGACTTTCCACACTTCTTAAGTAAGGCAATTCGTTTTCCCAATAGTCTTCCGAGTTTTCCGTGTAGCCATTGCTTGTTGAAAAAAATGCTGCTGTTATTGGTGACTCTTCATACGTTAGTATCTGTCCTTTGGTTGCATTCACCGCTTTTTTTATCTTGTTCATTTTCTCTGGGTATTCACTGCCCCATTGTTTAATTAAATCTTCTTCACTTAAGTACACTTGATGAGTAACTGTATCGGTAACATCATATTCAACTGCTTCATCTCCATGAAGCAAGTGATTAACTGTATACGTTCTTGCCGCCAGCGCCTGGGCCTTTAAAGCTTCTAATTCAAACTCCGCTGGCATCTCAGCAGCAACTACCCCAGCCACATAATCTTCTAGCGGAATATTCTCCACCGTATCTGTCGATGAACGCATCACCTCTACCGCAAATGGCGAAGATGCAGTTTCTACCGTTGTATCCATTGTTTTGGTGACTGTAGCCGCTTCCTGTCCTTTACTGCCAAATGGAACGACAATCATTGTCGGGATAACTAGAATAATTAGTACGAGCACCATTATAGTAAATGCCGTCGGAAGACTCCATGGTCGTGATGTGTTTGTCGTTTTCATTGGAATGACTTTTTTAAAATTTGCTTTCGTGTTTTTCGTTTTATAGTATGTTTTCCCATAAGATGAGTGTTTCTTCTTTAATTGCTTGATCAATATCGAGTTTTTTCGTTTCCATCGTCTGACTGGTTTGTATGGATATTTACGTCCGTTCACAGCTTACCTCCTCTTTTGTCTTATGAATTTTGTCTAATCTAGCATCCCTATTAAACAATTTATTAAGAAACTCATTTCAATAGAACCAAAAAATGAAAAATGTTTTGCAGGAACGAATGAGCTCCTATGTAAGAATATGATGCTGGAGGTATTTGCAGAACTTATTTTTGCTAGAAGTGTATAGGCCAATGTTCCCAACATAAAAATACCCATACATCGCGCAAGCTAATGTATGGGGCACACTTATTTAATTCATAACCGGTTCCACTTTTTCTTTTTCCTTTTCATCTAATGTATCATCGTATAAATGACAAGCAACATAATGGTTTTGTCCCACTTCCTGCCATACTGGTTTAACCTTGGAGCAAACTTCCATTGCCATCGGACAACGCGTCCGGAAAACACAGCCACTTGGTGGATTAATAGGGCTTGGCAATTCGCCCTCCAGGATAATCCTTTCCCGTTTTTCCTCCATATCTGGGTCTGGTATCGGAATAGCAGAAAGTAATGCCTTCGTATAAGGATGAAGTGGATTTTCATACAACTGATTGCTGTCCGTTAATTCCACCATATTCCCTAAATACATCACACCGATTCGATCAGCAAATTGACGTACCATCGCCAAATCATGGGCAATAAATAGAAAGGTTAGGCCCTTTTCCGTTTGCAAGTCCTTTAATAGATTCACCACCTGTGCCTGCACAGAAACATCCAAGGCAGAGATTGGCTCATCAGCAATAATAAATTCTGGATCAAGCGCCAGTGCTCTGGCAATGCCAATCCGTTGTCGCTGTCCGCCACTGAACTCGTGAGGATAGCGATTCACATGATCGCGATTTAAGCCTACCTCTTCCAACAATTCATATACCCGATCCAATTGTTCTGTTTTCTCTTTATACAGACCATGGATTTCCATCGGTTCTGAGATAACTTCTTTAACCGTCGATCTTGGATTGAGTGAAGCATAAGGGTCTTGAAAAATCATTTGCATTCTACGGTGAAATTTAAACTTTTCCTTTTCATTTAATTCATGGATATTAACGCCATCAAAAATAGCATCTCCGCTTGTTTTATTATATAGCCCCATGATTGTTCGGCCAATGGTGGATTTACCGCATCCAGATTCCCCCACCAAACCAAACGTTTCCCCTTTGTTCACATGAAATGTGACATCATTTACCGCCTTTAAGACTTTCCCTTTCCCCATCTCAAAGTTTTTGGTTAAGTTTTTTACTTCCAAAATCTTTTCATTCATGAATATTCCCCTTTGCACCAGAAATAAGAAAACAAAATTTCACCGGATTCCATGTTATATCTATTTAAAAATCTTGCTATACGGCGGTGTCCAAGTTACTTCCAATACCGTCTTGCTGCACAAAGCTCTTTTTCATATTTTGTTCCTGCAAGTGGCGTAATCTCGATGCCTTTTCCAGTTTGAGGCGAGTGAAGCATTTTGCCATCTCCATAATAAATCCCTACATGATGGATTTTCCCTTTTCCTTCTTCATAAGCAAAAAAGAGCAAATCACCGATTTCTAAGGAATCTAACGGTACCTCGCTTCCCGCATTTGCTTGATCACCAGCATCTCGAGGAATCTTGTAGCCATTAGCTTTGTGGGTTGCATAGGCCAAGCCAGAACAGTCATAGCCAAACGCACTCATTCCACCCCAGAAATAAGATAGGTTAAGATACGGTTCTCCAGCTTTTACAATATTTTCTCCGCTGCCCGGTTCGATTCCTTCTTCGGTTTGAAAAATACGAACATCTTGTAATGGCAGAAATCTGTTTCCATGGGCTGTCTTCACTTCCACACGATTATCCCCAACCGCTGCTACTGGTAATAACGTTTGGTAACTAAGCTTCATTACTTTTTCGCCTGTTTCAGATTCCAGCCAGGCTTTCCCTGTATTCACAGCTGCCGTCTTAGGTTGAACCCAATCCGCTTTATTTACCTTTTTCAATTGACTCAAAGGTACCCAGCCTGGATAACCTCTCTCATCCTTTTTCGATGGCTGACTTGGAATAATCACATGCGCAAAGTCATCTTTTATTTCCGTCACGAGGACTGGTTCTCCATATAATAACTGGCTTTGCACTCTATTTTCATCGCATAATGCAAGACTAGCTTGATAATCTAGTGAATCTATCCAACCTTCTATATTGGTTGGATTGGTTACTCCAGGCTGATCGATTTCCCGTACTGATTCCGGTTTCGTCCACACGGTTGCTACCTGAACAGCGGTTACCCACATCTCTTCTGGGAATAGATCAAACGTTTGTTTAAACATCATCATGCTCCTTTCCTGTTTTTCATTTATTCGATCAAACGTTTGTTTTAATGGATTCTTTAAAACAAACGTTTGACCGAAATTCGTGCTTACTATGTTTTATACCCGATACAGTAGGAATGGCTTGCACTTATTTTTCTATCAAGAACGACTCATCCATCCCGCGAATTCCAAGCCCCGCTTGACTTCCTAGCTCTATCACTCGGCCCTTATACGTAATCCCACCATCTGCTATATCCCCTGCTAACATGAGTGGCGCGTCAAAATCAAAGCGTGTAACGTTTGGCTGACTTGCTGCAAAATGTGCTGCAGCCGTAATGCCAATTTTCGTCTCAATCATACTTCCAACCATACATTCTACCCCATAACTATCAGCGAGTTTGGCTATTTTCACCGCTTGATGAATACCGCCAGCTTTCATTAATTTTATATTTATTAAATCAGCCGCACCCATTTCAAGAATTCTTTTCGCATCATAAGAGGAAAAGACACTTTCATCAGCCATAATGGCCGTTTCCGTATTATCCGTCACATACTTCAATCCATCAAAATCATGTGCTTTCACCGGCTGTTCAATTAGTTCAATATTTAATCCGCGCTCTTCCATTTTTCGAATCGCCTGAACCGCTTCTTTCGGTTTCCATCCTTGGTTCGCATCCAAACGGATCACTACCTCCGAACCTATTTCCTTTCGAATGGCTTCAATCCGCTTAATATCCGTTTCAATAAGATCCTTCCCTACTTTAATCTTTAAAACAGAAAATCCATTATCCACATATTTTCTCGCATCTCGAGCCATTTCTTCCGGACTATTCACACTCACCGTATAATCCGTCTCAATCGTATCTTGATAACCACCAATAAACTGATAAAGTGGCATATCCGCACGTTGAGCAATACAATCATATAATGCCATATCCATCGCTGCTTTTGCACTGGAATTTCCAACCATACTTCCATGAATCTTTTCGAATACCTCTTCCCGATTAGCAAGAGACTCATCCATTAATAGCGGTTTAAAAATCCCATTAATCGCAAATTCAATGCTATCTAAGCTATCTCCCGTGATTACATGTGTCGGAGGTGCTTCCCCCCATCCGACAACCCCATTATCACACGTAACTTTTGTTACAATTGTCTCAGCCACCGTCACGGTACGAAGTGCTGTCTTAAAAGGTGTATGTAATGGAATAGCCACTCGGAATGTTTGGATGTCTGTTATTTTCATTTTCTGTATCCTCCTATGTTCATTGATCTTTTATTAGGTCCGTTCGCTGTTCTGGCAACCGGCTCAGGGGGCTCTATCAACCGCGATGGCTGTTCTATCAACCGACTCAGGGGTTCTATCAACCGCGATGGCTGTTCTATCAACCGGCTCGAGATCCATATCAACCGCGTTCTCCGTTCTATCAACCGGCTCGCGCTCTCTATCAACCGACTCGAGATCTCTATCAACCGCGTTCACCGTTCTATCAACCGACCCGCGCTCCATATCAACCTCGGCCCCCTACAACAACCATCACCCAACCCCAGGCTCAATCTCCAACGTTTTCCTACTTGTTGACAACCTTGCCTTCGTTCCTAATGGCACAGCGAAGTGTGGGAAACAGTGGCCGATATTAAATCCACTCATTACTGGTATAGATAGGTCAGCAAAATATTCTTGGAAAACCTGCTCTAGTGTAAGAGAAGAGGTTAGTTCGGTCTCTGTTTCGGCAAAATCACCAACGATAATTCCGTTTGCATCCTCTATTTTACCAGATAATTTTAATTGGTTAAGCATGCTGTCCACTTGATAAGGTTCTTCTCCTATATCTTCAATTAATAGCAGTTTATCTTTCACATCAATTTCATACGGCGTTCCTAATGTGCTATTTAATAGGGATAAGTTCCCACCAACTAATTGCCCTTCTGCTTCACCGGGAGCGAGTATTTGAAGTGGGTTAAGATTAATAGAATTATTTTCCGAATAAATCAGTGTCTCAGGGTCGAAAAGTTGCTGAAACAAAGACAGGGAATATGTATCAAAATCTTCTTTTCCAAGATCGGATGCAAGCATTGGACCATGAAAAGTTACCAAGCCAGTTAATTGACGAATGGCTGTATGTAAAAAGGTAATGTCGCTATATCCCCAGATGATTTTAGGATTATTTTTAACTAATTGATAGTCTAAGAAAGGAGCAATCCGTCCCGTTCCATAACCACCACGCGCAAAAATGATTGCCTTTATAGTTGGATTGGCAATCATATCATGAAAATCTTCCAAACGTTGTTGGTCCGTGCCCGCTAAATAGCCATGAACTTTATCCACATGTTTCCCTAATTGAACACGAAGTCCAAAGCTTTCAATAAGTGGAATTGCTTGCTTCAGTTTTTCCATTTTTGGAGGCCCTGCAGGCGCAATCACACCAATCGTATCTCCCTTTTGCAATCTATTTGGTTTAATCATATGTCAGTCACTCCTTCGATGTATTTTATGTAGAAATATTTTTTCTTTTAAACTTAGTGGGGGTTTTTCCGGAGCGATTTAAAGCCCCCCAGTTACCATATAGTAAAATTATGTAACAAACAATCAGTAAAATATATGTAAAAAATCCAAATCCATTACTTCCATATAACCACGACAAATTCCTATAATCAATTAAAATATAATAGGAGGGCCCATTTGCATTCAAATGAGCCTCTCCACACAAAACTTAAATTATTGTTTATCGGCATACTTAAGATCAAAGTATCCTACTGGATGACGAAGTATTCCAGATACACCGTCTGATTCTAGAACAACGGTATTGTAGTAGCGAATTGGCATGGCAATCATTTCTTCAGCCAATAATTTTTCTGCTTCGTATAAATATTCCCAGCGTTTCTCTTGATCTGTTTCTGATTTACCATTAGCAATTAGCTCATCATACTCTTCATTAGAGAATCCAGTACGATTCATGTAAGAGTCAGTGATGAAGCTTTCCAGGAAGTTAACTGGGTCATTGTAGTCATTAATGAATGAACTACGAGAAAGTTGAAGTTCAAGGTTTTGCTGTGCTTCAACAAAAACTCCCCATTCTTGGTTTTCAAGTGTTACTTCCACACCTAAATTCTCAATAAACATATCTTGTAACGTTTCCGCTACTGCTTTATTTGTATCACTCGTGTTATACGACAATGTAATAGCTGGTAACTCATCATAGCCTTCTTCAGCCATTCCTTCTTCTAGCAATTGTTTCGCCTGTTCTGCATCAAAGGATACTAAATCTCCATTAACATCACGGAAGTCTTCACCAGTTGGCGACGTGAAACCAGGAGAGATGAAGCCGTAAGCAGGTTCTACCCCATTTTTCACTACATATTGCGCAATATCATCACGGTTTACTGCATAGGAAAACGCCTGTCTGATTTTCTTGTTTTGGAATGGTTCTGCTGTTACATTAAAGCGGAAAAATTCCAAACCACCATATGGACCAATGAAAACATCGTCTCCATCAATTAGCTGATCAGATAATTCTGGTGGAATACTTGCTGTGTCTAGTTCTCCACTTTCAAACATTTGGTACTGTGTATTGGTATCATTAACCATGGCAAAATGGATTTGATCTAATTTCACGGTGTCAGCATCCCAATATTCCGGGTTTTTCGCAAATACCATTTCTACGTCATGTTCCCAAGATTCAAGCATAAATGGTCCATTACCCACAAATGAATCTGCTTCTGCATGCCAGTCTGGATTTTCCTCAGCAACCTTATGGTTAACCGGGAAGAATGCTGGATTGGTTAATACATCTAAGAAGAAACCAGCTGGTGCTTCCAGTTTCACTTCCAATGTTTTTTCATCAACCGCCGTTACGGCTACATCATCAGCTGAACCATCACCTGCATTGTATGCTTCAGCTCCTTCTATAAAGTACCCTAAGAAAGCAGCTGGAGATGCTGTTTCTGGATCAAGCATGTATTTCCATGCATAAACAAAGTCTTCAGCAACAACCGGGTCCCCATTCGACCAGTTGGCATCCTCGCGAAGATGGAATGTATAGGTTAAACCATCTTCAGAAATGTCCCAGCTCTCTGCTGCACCTGGAGCAGCTACATGCTCTTGATCTAGACGCGTTAAGCCTTCCATTAGGTTATTTAATGGATCCCATGATACTTGGTCAAAACCAATAGATGGATCAAGTGAAGTCGGCTCAATTCCATTATTTAGACGAAGCACTTTGTCTCCACTCGATTCTTCCTCTGTACCTTCCTCTGTTTCTTCTGTTCCAGATTCTTCTGGCGCTTCTGTTTCACTCTCATCTGTTGTTTCTTCCCCTGCATCTTCACCAGTTGTACATGCTGCAAGAACAGCAATAGTTAATACGGTGAGAAGAAATACGAGAAACTTCTTCATGCTTTTTCCCCCTCTTAAAAAAATTTATTTGCTAGCTGTTTCGGCTAGTAAGTGTTTAGCCCGTTCATCCTGTAGCCAACAGTTCACTTGATGTGTATCTGATCGCTCGGATTTAATGGGATAAACTTTATCACACACCTCCATAGCAAGTGGACATCTAGCTGCAAAAGGACAACCTTGTGGAGGTGAGAATAAATCTGGTGGTGTCCCATCAATTGGATGCAGTTTGCCTTTTTCATCCAAACGTGGAACGGAGTGTAATAAACCTTTTGTATATGGATGCTGCGGGCGGTAAAAAATATCCCGCTTCGTGCCAGTTTCGATAATCTTACCTGCATACATCACTGCAATTCGATCGGCTATTTTAGCCACCACCCCTAAATCATGGGTGATTAATATGATAGAGACTCCTGTTTCTTCTTGAATTTTTGCAAAGAGCTCCAGGATTTGCGCTTGAATGGTTACATCCAAAGCAGTTGTTGGTTCATCTGCAATGAGAAGTTCAGGTTCACAAATCAAGGCTATGGCAATAACAATCCGTTGCCTCATCCCACCACTAAATTGATGTGGATACTGTTTTAGCCTTTCTTCTGGATTTGGTATTCCAACTAAGTTCATCATCTCTATCGCTTTTTGTTTGGCTTCTTTTACCGATACATCCTTATGCTGACGTAACCCTTCCATTAATTGCGTTCCAATTGTTAGCGTTGGGTTTAACGCGGTCATTGGGTCCTGAAAAATCATAGATATGTCAACACCACGGATAGACCGCATCTTTTTCTCCGATACTTTGGTTAAGTCTTGCCCTTTAAAATGAATCGTACCGTTGGAAATTTTCCCTGGCGGACTTGGAATCAAGCGCATAATGGCATTGGATGTCACACTCTTCCCGCACCCTGATTCACCAACAATGGCTAATGTTTCTCCTTTATTCAGATATAAATCCACACCTCTAACAGCCTGGACGGTTCCTCCATAAGTTGTAAACGTAACATGTAGATCTTTAATATCTAGTATTTTTTCCATGATCGTCACCTACTTCCTAAGCTTCGGATCCAGTGCATCCTGAAGCCCATCACCTAAGACATTAAATGCAAACATTGTAAAAGATATAAAGAAGGCTGGGAAGAATAACGTCCACCAATTACCGGATAAAATGGCGCCAAGTGAATCATTGGCCATCACACCCCAACTCGCATATGGCGATTGTATTCCTAACCCTATGAAACTCAAGAAAGCCTCCGCAAAAATAGCAGATGGTACAGATAAGGTCATTTGAACAATAATCGGTCCCATTGTATTTGGCAGCAGATGTTTTCGAATAATCCGTGCCGTTTTTCCTCCGAATGATTGAGAGGCAAGGACATATTCATAGTTTTTGATTTGCAGCACCTGCCCCCGAACAATTCGGGCCATTCCCACCCATCCGGTTATCGTTAAGGCGAGAATAATGGTAAACAAACTAGGTCCCATTACCACAAGCAATAGAATAGTTACTAGTAAACTAGGGATTCCATATAAAATTTCAATAATACGCATCATGATATTATCGGTACGTCCACCCTTATATCCAGAAATCCCACCATAAATAATTCCGATGAATACATCAATTAGTGCTGCTACTAACCCTACGAACAGGGAAATTCTCGCCCCATACCATGTTCTAGTAAAAACATCTCTTCCTGCAGAATCCGTTCCAAACCAGTGTTCCGATGACGGTGCTTGATACTGATTCGGCAGGTCCTGTTTATTCACTTCATAGGGTGTCATGACTGGTCCAAAAATTGCCATGAACGAGAGTATGACAAGAAAAACCAGTCCTAACATAGCCATTTTATTTTTTCGTAATCTTCGCCATGCATCCTGCCAATAGGATAAGGAAGGTCGAGAAACAACTTCAGATGCATTTTTATCCTTTTCTTTTAATTGAAACCACTCATCAGGTATCTTGGAGGAAGAATGCTGAGCCTCTACTTCAGCTGTCTTCATCTTACTCCCCTCCCTTTTTATGTAATTTAATTCGAGGGTCTATGATTCCATAAACAATATCCACTAGCAGAAGCATGAAAATCAAAAAGGTACTATAAAAAACGGTTGTTCCCATAATTACGGGATAGTCACGCTGGTTGATACTTTCAACAAAGTATTTACCCATTCCCGGAATGGCAAAAATCTGTTCAATAACAAATGTTCCCGTTAATATCCCCGCAAGCAGTGTCCCCATAATCGTCACAACAGGCATCAACGCATTTCTAAGTGCATGTTTAAATGTAATTTTCCATGGAGATAAACCTTTCGCACGAGCCATTTTTATGTAATCTTGTGTTAAAACTTCTAACATCGTAGACCTTGTCAGCCTAGCGATAATCGCCATCGGCCCCGTGGCAAGTGCCGCTACTGGAAGTACCATATGCATTGGGCTTGACCATGTAGCAACAGGGAAAAACTCCCAATCTGCTGCTAATTTTTGTATAAATAAGGTAGCTAAAATAAAGTTCGGGATGGAAATACCCAATACTGCAAACCCCATGGACAGATAATCAAGCACTCCATTATGTCTCAGTGCAGAAATAATTCCTAAAACTACTCCAGAAACAACTGCAAAAATAATCGTTATCATACCTAGTTCAAAAGAGATAGGAAATCCCCTTCCCAATAAGTCATTGACAGTCTGATTGGGTTGTTTTATGGATGGACCTAAATCAAGCATAGAAATATTTTTTAAATAAAGTAAATACTGCATATAATATGGATCATCTAAGTTGTAATGTGCCTCCAAATTTGCCTGAACTGCTTCATTGGATGAGCGTTCATCACTAAATGGTGAACCAGGCACAGTGACCATCAGGATAAATGTAATCGTAACAATAATCCAAAGTGTCACAAGTGCAATTAACAATCTTCTTAACATGTAACGGAGCATATCCATGCTCACCCCCCATATTCTACGTTGTAATACTAGCAATCTATTTTTTATACTTACTGATAGAATGAAATGAATGTTGAATATCTTGTGGCGTGAAGTAGTTTTCGAAAAGTCACTAAGAGGAGTCTTGCTTCTAGATGGATTTTTTTAGATAACATTTACCTTTTCATCTGTACGTCTTCTACATAATTTCCTATAATTGGTAATTTTCTATTAACTTTAACATGAAATTTACAAAAAGGGAATATTAATTTTGCGTTAATACAAATAACATAAATATAAAAGGGCTTACATTTTAGTTTTTATTTTTAGCAAAACATACAAAGAAGAGACACTACTATTATTGGATTAAGTCCTCTTCTATGGGTTGCATTTTGCTACCTAACTATTTAGGTCGTTTATCCAAGAAATTCTGATAAGCAAATCCCCTGACTTGCTCTTCTGTATAATGACGGAGCAGTTCATTAATTAAATTTTGATAGTGGGAAGCATTTTCCAAATCATCTACAAATAAGGAAATACCATCAAAATCCGAACCAAACCCAATATTTCTAACCCCACCCAACGAACAAATATGTTCGATATGGCGAATTAAATCGGTCAGATTAGCCTTTTTGCTGTCTTTATTTATAAATGGTGGCGTAAAAACTACATGCATAATCCCATTTTTTTTAATTAACATCCGTATTTGTTCATCATTTAAGTTACGTGGATGGTCACACAATGCTCTAGCATTCGCATGGCTATCAATGATGTAGTCAGCAATTTCCGCCATATCCCAAAATCCTTTAATGGTCGAATGTGCAACATCGGTAAATACTCGGTGCTGATTGTTTAACTTCACTACTTCTTTTCCAAGTAAAGTCAATCCTCCACCACGCGGCTCTTCAGCCCCATCAGCACATAGATTTGCATTATTCCAGGTTAAACCAATGGAAAGAACTCCTAACCGATAAAGGTGATTCAATTTTATTAGATCATTCCCAAAAGCATCAGCACCTTCTAATGTAAGAACAGCACCGATTTCACCATCCTTCAATTCATCGATATCATTCCAATTTTTGATGTGCTTGATTTCTGGATTCTTAGCAATGATCTCCGTATAAAATAAATCAATTTGTTCTAATGCATGCTGCCACTTTTCATCAGAGGGAATATCAGGCATGATAAAAATAGCATAAAACTGTACCTTCACCTGGCCTGCTCGTAATCGCTTGAGATTCGTATGTAATTCATCGGAACTTTGATAATCAAGGGGTTCCCTATTATAATATACACCTCGTTTTGCTAGTTGCAGCTTTAATAATGCATCGCAATGTGTATCGATTATTTCCATGATGTTTTCTCCTTTTATGAAAACTATAGCCAGTTACAGTATCGCAACCTAATTAAAAACAATAAAACATTTCATCATCTTTAATAATTGTTAATTTTCTATTAATTTTATCATGATTTAGTTTAAAAATAAATAATATTTTTACTAAAAGACGAAAATCGTTTCTGTTTCTGTCACTGTTTATCGAAATTTGATGTTTTTTATAGAGAGGTAAATCAGGTTTAATTTCTATTGATTCAAAAAAAATACTTGCAGGCGTACAGCTTCTGCGCTATTATATTCTATATATTCTTAAAATTGATTTTATTGCTCAACTATTTTCCCTTTTACATCCGTTACATATTTGTTGTTCCCTCAAGCATCTGTTAAATTAAACCATCCCCCAGCTGCAACGTCGCACGTTCGTAAATAAGTCCATAATAAAAATCGCACAGCTCTCATTTTCTAGAAAGCCATGCGATTTCCATTTATCTATTGTACGCCTAATTATTGTTGTTAAGATAATCTAGCTATCATTCGTTTGTTTTTTTGGTCTACTTTCACCATAACCTCACCGTCTTCATCTACGCGTTCAATATCAGCACCTAGTGAAGCTAATTTGCTTGCTAAGTCTACATATCCACGGTCAAGATGTTTCAGTTCCGTTACTCGAGTGTAGCCATCTGAACATAGTCCAGCCAATATCAATGCAGCCGCAGCACGTAAATCCGTAGCAGCAACTTCTGCACCTTGTAATTCGGATGGACCTTCAATGATAACACTGCGTCCTTCAATTTTCATTTTTGCATTCATTCGTCTGAATTCTTCTACATGCATAAAGCGATTTTCAAAAACGGTCTCCGTGATAACACTTGTGCCTTTTGCTTGCAGCATCAATGCCATTAATTGGGATTGCATATCGGTTGGAAATCCAGGATATGGCAATGTTTTAATATCCGTAGCTTTTAATTCGCTTTGTTTTGGCCCAATTACTCGAATGCCACCAGCTTCTTCTCGAATAGTAACGTTCATTTCTTCTAATTTCGAAATAACGGAACGAAGATGATCAGCTTCTGCATTTTCAATTAAGATGTTTCCACCAGTAATTGCAGCAGCAACCATAAATGTACCTGCTTCTATCCGATCTGGAATAATTGGATGATTCACCCCGTGTAATTTATCTACACCTTTAATTCGAATCGTTTCTGTTCCTGCACCAACAATTTTGGCACCCATTTTATTCAGATAGTTAGCAAGGTCAACTATTTCTGGCTCTTTTGCACAGTTTTCAATGACGGTTTTTCCTTCAGCTAAGGCAGCAGCCATCATAATATTTTCAGTTGCACCTACACTTGGCATATCTAAATAAATTTTAGCTCCTTTAAGGCGTCCATCCACATTTGCTTCTACAAAGCCATTGCCAACGTGGATTTTGGCGCCCATTGCTTCGAAACCTTTTAAGTGTAAATCAATTGGACGTGATCCAATCGCACACCCTCCAGGCATAGCAACCTTCGCGTGACCATAACGGGCCAATAATGGTCCCAACACTAACACAGAAGCACGCATTTTACGAACATACTCGAATGGTGCTTCTGTCTTTAATTCATTGGAAGCGTCTACTGTTACCGTATTTTTATCAGGATCAAAATTAACTTCAGCGTTCATATTTCGTAAGACTTCATTAATCGTATATACATCAGCTAGGACAGGAACTTCAGTAATAATGCTTTTGCCTTCACTCGCTATCAAGCTTGCAGCAATAACCGGAAGTACCGCATTTTTGGCACCTTCAACTCGAACAGTACCATTTAATTGGTGTCCGCCTCTTACGATGATTTTTTCCATGTTACAAATCTCCTTCAGATCCATTTTCACTATATTAATATTCATTTATTAGGATAGGTGTTCCTAACGTCATTTCTGGAATGCTTTTGTCATTTTTGGTTATTGCGACTTGGATGTTAATCGGGGTGTTTTCAATGGTGATTTTTTCATTCCATTTTTGTGTATACCCATAAATATATTTACTACACACAGAATTTGAAACTTTGTCTAATTGTGTAGTTTGATGTTGCAAATTGAAGTGATTTGTCAAATTATGTTCAAATGCACCTCCACTGATTATATCACTACCAGTAGTACGAAGCCAAGCAAATTCGCGTTGACTTTTTGTGAAATATTTTGCAGAAATGGAATCTTTTATCAATCGATAATCAGACTGAACAGATTCATCCCATGCTTCCCCTTCGATAACTACTGTCAGTTCAGGATAAGAAACCTTGTCCTTAGGTAGTACAACACTATATATTACGTTAAAGCTTGCTTCTTTATGAGTGTCTCTAATGTGATATTTTATTATATTTTCATCTTCGGTCCTAGTGACTTTATAACTATTTTTAAGTTCTTCTATTATTTCTCTTATCGCTTCTTCTTCCATTTTCTCTTTCATGACAACTTGCCATTTACTCACAGTTAAATTTTGACTATCAACGAAAGATACCATATCCTCCAGCTCATCCATTTCTAACCCCTGTACGGTTGCATTAGCTGTAAACAAAATGAATATTGTAGTGAAAATAATACGTAACATGAAAAAACCCCTCCGTTTATACTGTTAGTAACAGTATGAACAGAGGGGTCTATTAATATACGATTCAATTTACTAGATTTATAGAAAAGATATACGAAGAAAAACTCGTTTTCTCTCTTCTTCTCTGGGTGAACTAGTTTAAAATTATTTTATGTTTTACTAAAACCAAAGAATTAGTTTCGTTAACATAGTTGTTGCATCACTTTCAATGAAAAGAATTTTTTCAACCGAATATACGGTTTATATAACAAAACTAATATTTAACCATTAAAAAAGGCAGCTCCATCATTCAAGAAACCACCATTTAAATTCCTATCTAGAAAAGGTAAATTAAATCACTGGACCATTGTACGATTTCCAGGAAAAACCTACTGACACCAGCACCGATCACAATGGCAACAAAGAACAATAAAATCCTCGCTTCAGTAACTTTGCCTTTTCGAATAATTGGATCGAGATTAATACCTATTAATATTTTCCAAGTAATATATATAAATAGGAAATGTGAAAAAATACTAACTAACGCCCATTGCCCAATTGATAACATAAAAACCACCTTGTTTTATTTACTACTAGCTACTTTGCCATTAATGAAGTGAAAAGTCAACGGATTGGGTGCAACGACAAAATTATCACCTAATTTCGATGGTATCTCTGATTATAACCTAGCAACTTATGTAGAAAAATGATTAGATTTCCCAGGAAATACCGATAAAGTACGAAGTGTGGAAACAAATAATGTAGAAAAACGGGAAGCTTCACATGCACGTGACCTATGTAAGTCATCATTGGTCGAATATGAAAGCATTTTATAAGCCAGGTTTGCCGTATTGGGTTTACCATGTGGAGTATTTTTTGATATCTTTATTTGCTTTAGTGAAAAGGACGTACTTTGAGTCGAGTTCTTACTCGTTCGTTGATATCGGCACTTATTACGTTGATATATCCCTAATCTCTGTTTTTTTTTGTTCTTTTCTCGTTGATATGTCGTGCACTTCCGTCGATATCCTACTCGGTCGTTGATATAGCTACTTCTTCCGTTGGTATATCCCTATTCTCTGTTGATTTATGCTCTGTTCTCGTTGATAATAGCACGCTTCCGTCGATATACTTCCCACCATTAAACATAGACCTTACTCCAACTGTTATGAACCCAAAGAATCCCTTACAACATTTCTGCCATAAGGGATTTCCTCAGCTTATGCAGCATCACACTGCATATATTATTTGTCTATAACGTTTAAACGATTCGTCGCTCGTCGGAGTGCTAATTCAGCCCGTAGGTAATCAACATTATCCTGTTTGGATTGCAGGCGGCGTTCTGCTCGTTCTTTTGCCTCTCTTGCACGTTGTTCATCGATATCTTCAGGTTTTTCTGCAGATTGTGCAAGGATGGAGACTTGGTTCGAGCTAACTTCCATTACTCCTCCATTAACAGCTAAATGTCGTTCATCATTACCCTTTTTCAAACGAACAGCAGCAATGGATAAAGGAGCTATTAGCGGAATGTGATTTGGCAAAATACCAATCTCACCACTTTCTGCTCTAGCAACAACCATTTCATACTCTTGTTCTAAAACGGGACCATTAGGAGTAACAACACTCACAGTTAGTGTTTTCAATGTAACCCCTCCTATGATTGAGGAGAGGAAAGATAATAAATTATTATCCAACCTACTCCTCTTCCATACCAATTTATTCTAGCTCTTTCACCCAAAGACCTCGCACCTAACAAGCTAGCTTGGCCAGGCACAGTCTCTAACAGGGCAATTTCGCTTTTCTTATGCCATTTGTTCTGCTTTTTCAACCACTTCTTCAATACGTCCTACAAGACGGAATGCATCTTCCGGTAGGTCATCGTATTTACCATCCAAGATCTCTCTAAATCCTTTTACCGTTTCTTGTACAGGAACATAGGAACCTGGTTGTCCTGTAAACTGTTCCGCAACGTGGAAGTTTTGAGATAGGAAGAATTGAATACGACGGGCACGAGCAACAACTAGTTTGTCCTCGTCACCTAATTCATCCATACCTAGGATTGCGATAATATCTTGTAATTCTTTGTAGCGTTGAAGTGTTTGTTGTACTTCTGTTGCTACTTTGTAGTGTTCTTCCCCTACAACTTCAGGGTCAAGGGCACGGGATGTTGATTCTAATGGATCCACCGCAGGGTAAATACCTTGCTCGGAAAGTTTACGATCCAAGTTAGTCGTTGCATCCAAGTGCGCGAAAGTTGTTGCTGGTGCCGGATCCGTATAGTCATCGGCAGGTACATAGATAGCCTGAATCGATGTTACGGAACCTTTATCCGTAGATGTAATACGTTCCTGTAGGGCACCCATTTCTGATGATAGTGTTGGTTGGTAACCAACGGCAGATGGCATACGTCCAAGTAGGGCAGATACCTCTGAACCAGCTTGTGTAAAGCGGAAAATATTATCGATGAATAGAAGCACGTCTTGTCCTTGTTCATCACGGAAATATTCAGCCATTGTCAAACCAGTAAGTGCTACACGCATACGTGCACCAGGTGGCTCGTTCATTTGACCAAATACCATGGCAGTTTTTGTAATAACGCCAGAGTCTTTCATTTCATAGTAAAGGTCGTTACCTTCACGTGTACGTTCACCAACACCAGCGAATACGGAAATACCACCGTGTTCTTGCGCGATGTTGTTAATTAATTCCTGAATTAGAACGGTTTTACCTACTCCGGCACCACCGAATAGACCGATTTTACCACCTTTAATATATGGCGCTAATAAGTCTACAACCTTAATTCCCGTTTCCAAAATTTCTGTTTCAGTAGACAGATTTTCAAACTTTGGTGGTTCACGGTGAATTGGGTCTCTGCGTACATCCGTTGCCAAGTCTTCATCTAAGTCGATCTTGTCACCTAATACGTTAAATACTCTTCCTAGTGTTACATCACCAACTGGTACAGAAATAGGTTGTCCTAAACCAGTTACTTCTGCTCCACGTTGTAATCCATCCGTAGATGACATCGCAATTGTACGAACAACATTATCGCCTAATTGAAGAGCAACTTCTAACGTTAGATTGGTCGTTGTTTGTTCATCTACATCAATTTTAACAGTAAGGGCATCATAAATTTCTGGGAGCGCATCGTCATCGAACTTTACGTCAACAACCGGCCCCATTACTTGTGTTACATGTCCTTTGCTCAAAAGAATTCCCTCCTAGCTTTTAGATGGTCTTAGAGCTACTCAAGCGCTGCTGCTCCACCAACGATTTCAGTGATTTGCTGTGTAATTTGACCTTGACGTGCGCGGTTATAGGACAATGTTAAATCATCGATCAGTTCGTTTGCATTATCCGTTGCACTACGCATCGCCGTCATACTTGCAGCGTGCTCACTCGCTTTACCATCTAGTAATGCACCGAAAATTAAGCTTTCAGCATATAGTGGTAAAAGTACTTTTAAAATTTCTTCCTGATCTGGTTCATATTCGTACTGTCCAGTGATACTTCCATGTTCGTGCATATCTTCAATAGGCAACAACTTTTTCATAGTTGGTACTTGTGAAATGGCACTTACATAATGATTGTAGATAATATTTAATTCATCTATTTCTTCATCCGTAAACATTTGAACAGTAGATTTGGCAATATCTTTGATATCAGCAAACACCGGGTGATCTGCTACGCCCAGAATACTGTTAGTAACAGGAATATTCCGTTTTCTGCAATAATCGTAACCTTTTCGTCCTACAACAATAACGGTATATTCATCAGGTGATTGATGACGTTCCTGGATCGTGTTTTGCAATGTTTTTAATACGTGACTGTTATACCCACCAACTAATCCACGGTCAGAAGTAATGACCAAGTACGCCGTCTTCTTGACTTCGCGTGTTTCTAGCATGGGGTGAGATACGTCGGTACTGCTATTGGCAATGTTAGCAACAACCGCCTGCATTTTCTCACTGTAAGGGACATAACCTTTTGCGTTTTGTTCTGCTTTGTTCATTTTTGAGGCAGATACAAGTTCCATTGCACCGGTAATTTGTTTTGTTTTCTTTGTCGAATCAATTCGCGCTTTAATATCTCTAAGTGATGCCAAACTTATTTCACCACACTTTCATACCAGAGGTTAGATGTCAGAAATCGACATTTATCATCGATTTCTGCATCACTATGCTCTATTAAAAGTTACTTCTCAATTTATGTTACTATATATGACTGCGGAGTAAGAGTGTTGGGTGCGTTTACCCGCTCCGGAAATACACTTCGCTTTCCGCGGGCGGCTGGCGAGCCTCCTCGAGCTAAAGCTCTTCGGGGTCTCGCCGATGCCTTTCATCCCGCCGGAGTCTACGTGTATTTCCTCCGCTAGTGTATGTTTTTCTACTATCTTTTAGTAATAGATTTTTTTACAATGGCACTATTACTGATCAGACGGCAAGAATGTTTTCTTGAATGATTCAATTGCATCGTTCATGTCTTCTGCTTCTGGTAAGTTACCAGTTTCGCGGATGGAAGCAAGAAGCTCTGCACGGTTGGAGTCTAACCAAGTATTCATTTCTGTTTCAAAACGTAGTACGTCTTCTACAGGGATGTCATCAAGGAATCCTTTGGTTAATGCATAGATGATCATTACTTGTTTTTCAACAGCTAATGTTTGATGTAATCCTTGTTTTAGTACTTCTACGGTACGTTCCCCACGATTCAGTTTTGCTTGGGTTGCTTTATCCAAGTCTGAACCGAATTGACTAAATGCTTCTAGTTCACGGAAAGAAGCAAGGTCAAGACGTAATGTACCGGCAACTTTCTTCATCGCTTTAATTTGTGCGGAACCACCAACACGAGATACGGATAAACCAGCGTTAATAGCTGGACGTACACCTGAGAAGAATAGATCAGATTGCAAGAAGATTTGTCCGTCCGTGATGGATATAACGTTTGTTGGGATATATGCTGAAATATCCCCTGCTTGTGTTTCAACAAATGGTAGTGCAGTTAAGGAACCGCCACCTTTTGCATCACTCAATTTCGCTGCACGTTCTAGTAAGCGTGAGTGCAAGTAGAATACATCCCCTGGGAATGCTTCACGACCTGGTGGACGACGTAATAGCAAGGAAAGTTCACGATACGCTACCGCTTGTTTGGATAAGTCATCGTAAACAACTAGTACGTGTTTTCCGTTGTACATGAATTCTTCACCCATCGCTACACCTGCATATGGAGCAAGGTATTGTAATGGGGCAGGATCAGATGCACCAGCACTTACAACAATGGTATTTTCTAATGCACCGTAACGGCGGAATGTTTCAACCGTAGCACGTACAGTAGATTCTTTTTGTCCAATTGCAACATAGATACTAATCATATCCTGATCTTTTTGGTTAATGATTGTATCTACTGCCAATGTTGTTTTACCAGTTTGACGGTCACCGATGATTAACTCACGTTGTCCACGTCCGATTGGTACAAGCGCGTCGATCGCTTTAATACCTGTTTGAAGTGGTTCGTCAACTGATTTACGATCCATAACTCCTGGCGCAGCAGCTTCAATTGGACGTGTTTTCGTTGTTTCAATTGGACCATTACCATCAATTGGTTGTCCAAGTGGATTCACCACACGACCTAATAAATTGTCTCCTACTGGTACTTGCATAATACGACCTGTACGGCGAACTTCATCGCCTTCTTTAATTTCTGTGTATGGTCCTAAAATAACGATACCAACGTTACTTTCTTCCAAGTTCTGAGCTAGACCCATAACACCGTTGGAAAACTCAAGTAGCTCACCAGCCATTGCGTTGTCAAGACCGTGCGCACGTGCGATACCGTCCCCAACTTCTGTAACTGTTCCAACGTCACTAACTTCTATATCCGCATCATAATTTGCGATTTGCTGTTTAATCAGTGAGCTGATTTCTTCAGCTTTAATGCTCATACCATTTTCACCCCTATCCTATATGTTTGCAGTTAGAATATTCCGTTCGAAACGCTTCAACTTACCGCTGATGGAACCATCGTAAATGGTATTGCCGACGCGGATTTTAATTCCACCCATTAGAGATGGGTCTACAATATTTTGAATACGAATTTCTTGTTTATTTAAACGTTTTACGAAAGACTCTTTTACTTTCAGTTTTTCGTCGTCCGTTAATTCGCGAACAGAATAAACAGTTGCATCTGCAATTCCTTTCGCATCGTTCACTCGTTGTAAGAATGCATCAATAATGGCCGGAATAACTACCGTATGATGTCGTTCAACCAACAGTTTTATTGTGTTAACAACATCTTTCTGAAAGCCCTGAAAAGACTTATCTATTAGTTCTTTCTTTTTGCCATTATTAATCCCAGGATGCGTTAGGAATGTGACTAGTTGTTCATTCGTTTCAAAAACTTCACGAACAACCGAAAATTCTTCGACAAATTTATCTAGATACAATTTCTCTTGTCCGAGTGTAAAAAGAGCCTCTGCATAACGTTTGGCAACTAGTGCTTCACTCATCGCTCTTCTCCTACCTCTTTAAGATAATCGTTAATCAATTTCTCTTGATCCTGTTCGTTAATTTCTTTTTCAATCACTTTGCTTGCAATCAGTACAGATAGTGATGCAACTTGATCTTGAAGTGCTTGCAATGCTTGTTCTTTTTCATTTTGAATCTCAGCTTGAGCTTGTTGTTTGATACGCTCTGCTTCTTTTCGAGCTGTATCTATAATATCTTGCTCTTGCTTTGCTCCAGCATTTTTTGCATCTTCAAACATTTTCTGTGCTTCTTGCTTCACTTGATTCAATTCAGCTTGAGCTTTTTTCGCTGCTGATTCTGCTTCTTTACGACTCTGTTCCGCTGATTCAATTTCATTCGCAACATATTCTTCACGCTTTTGCATCATGTTCATTACTGGTCCCCAAGCAAATTTCTTGATGAGAGTCAGCAATACGATGAAGAAGAACAATTGCGTCAACATATCTCCAATATGCAGTCCACCAAGAGCTGCAAATATATAAGAATTACCCGCAAATACGTGCACAGAATTCACTCCTTTCACTTATAACAGTGAATATTACAAGAATCTCGTTTAAGGAAAAGTTCAAGTAAGTCGGCCTGTTTCATCGACTTTTGAACAGACAATCGTTATGTAATGACCTATTACATAATATGAATTAGTTACATGAAAACAACGGCGAAGGTCCTTTAGAAGATTAACTTCGCCATTTCTATTTAATCGAATAATCTCTATTAAATTTAATTACATTACCATTAATGCGATAACTACCGCGATAATCGGCATCGCCTCAACTAGACCTACACCAATAAACATGGTTGTTTGTAATTGCCCTCTAAGTTCTGGTTGACGAGCAATCCCTTCTACTGTACGACTAACGATTAAACCATTACCAACACCTGCACCAAGTGCTGCTAAACCTACTGCTATTGCTGCTGCTAAAGCTCCCATAATATAAATCCTCCTCATAATTGTTAAAAATAATTTTATTAATCCAATTTTAACGGTTAGCTAAAACTGGCTGATTACCTTTTTTAATGTTCCTCACTAACTTTGTGTGAAATATAAACCATGGCTAGCATTGTAAAGATAAATGCCTGAATCCCACCTATAAACACACTAAATCCTTGCCATGCCAGGAATGGTATTGCTCCTCCTAAGAATCCAAGGACACTAGTGGTAGTTAATCCTACCAATAATGATAGTAATACTTCTCCTGCATAAATGTTCCCGAAAAGACGTAAACCTAGCGTTAACGTATTTGAGAATTCTTCTACTAGTTTGATTGGGAAAAGTGGCCACATCGGTGTGAAGTAATCTTTCACATATGCTTTTCCACCTCGTAACTTCACTCCATAAAAATGACTTAGAACAATCACCATCGTCGACAATGTTAATGTAATACCTGGATCAGCTGTTGGAGATTTCCACCATAGGTCATGACCGACAACCCCATTGGTTATTACCCCTAACATATTCCCTACTAGAATATACGAGAATAAAGTTATAGCCAACGGAAGAAATAGTTTTCCTGTTTTCCAATCCATCGTATCGTTGACGATTCCTTTTATGAAGTCAAGAACCCACTCCATGACGTTTTGAGCACCCGTAGGTTTCATTTGTAACTTTCTTGCACCTAAAACACTAATAATGAAAACTATTAATGATGTTACAGCTATCATGAAGACATTAGCCAAATTAAAATCAAGCCAGGAAATTCCAAATACATCTTCAACTATTGGAGCTGTATGATCCAAATCTATCACCTCTTTTCATACTTTTTGTTAGAAAACTAAGGGTTGCCAAGGTTTTCTGGCGCTATTCTTAGCTTCCTCATGCAGAAACTGCAACTATCCACCATAATCATACGGCTATCTTATGAATTATTCGGTTTCTTCTTTTGCGTGATGATAACAATAAGCATATCAAATAGAATGATAAGATAAGAAGATAAAATTCCGATAGCTACGGCCATGATATGGAAGATTTCTGGAAATCGGAGTGCAAGTAGAACCCCTATTGCTGCTGCTGCTAATCTCGAGAAAACTCCTAGGCCCCCCCGAGCTGTTCCAGACTCAGCAACGGATTTTCCAAATGCATTGGTCTTTTGCTGTAATAACCATAGATTGTAGAAACTGATGACTGTCCCCAGGATTAGGCCATTAAAGATTTCAGTGTAGGGTGTGAAACCAGTCCCCAGAACCAAAATAGCCAGAAGGTAGAGCATCCATTTTCGTTGTCGTCTTATCATGCTTTCATACTCTGACATGTTACCCTTCGCTCCTAATTCAAGCTAAATTTTTCACTCACTGGATATTCTAACCTAATAGGGGATTAATGTCGATTTAAAGCTACGGTTAAACAGCACTTTCCCTTTTGTTAAGAGGAATGTAAAGATGATGAATAACTTCCTATTACTATGTATCATAGGTTTTCACTATATACACAGTGTGTATACTTTTATTGAAAACCTTATCATCTCACACTAAGTAAGTTTACCTTAGCTTGACCTCCATTGTCAATTGCTTTAGTTAGATAATTTACATTAATTTAAACCCTCTAATATCTGCTGAAAACGTAGGCATGTAGCGCATTATTTCCGTTCTTATAGACATTGGATAAATGGTGCGGGAACGTCTCTATATAGTAGAGGTTACCTTTTAATAATTGACAATTGTGTGAACAAACTGATAATAGGAAATTGTACTTAGGATTTACTGTTTAGTCTGATGATAGAATGTGCGTATAATTGAGTTCTTTGTAATGCGCTTAACTCCGCTACGGAAATACAAGCGAGAGCTAACTATTCTTAATTAAGTGAATTCGAAGTTTCTATCAACTATGACGTACTAAAAGCAACAAAGTATACGAAATGAGCCTATAGAAAAGAAGCCTTAACATAAGATAGAAGACCCTGCATGCAGAGTCTTCTATTTCCATCACTCGATAAACAACATGGTCTCATAGCTTTCATAGGTCCCATCTTCTAAATAAACTGTTACGATAACGGCATATTGTCCCGGTTTACCGACTTCTGATTTTTTCATTTCGCCTTCATTCATTCCAACGTCTAGGTCTTCTGCCACGAGTAAGGTTCTATTAAATAGCAACGATTGGGGGTCATATAAATCCACCTCTACTCGTTTGGCTTTCTCTGTCAAATAGATATTATATGCGAAGGAATCTTCCGAGAATGTTTTTAAGGAAAATTCGAATCCCATTGCTTTTGGATTTTCTGCTGCTTGGTTAATAAACAGATAGGGCAATTGATAGGATGCATGGTCCCCATTTTCTTTGTTTAAGGTGAGCCAGCCTTGATGTAACCCTTTATCTACTTGCGGAGTTGTGATACTCAGCTCAATAGGAATGTTTTTCGTTTCTTGTTTTTTCACTGTAAAAGACTGTGGCAGATTCCAGGTCACTCCCCTTTGCTTGTTTGGAATATCAAAGGAATAGGTTTGATCCTGATTCGTGGTATTTTCTATCTCCACCTCTAAGGTTTTCGTTTCGTTATAGTCTTCTATTTTTCCAAAAGCAAGTTGCGCATCATGAATAATGGTTTCTGTGTCAATCGCTTTTTGCGGTTGGATAATTCCCATCCCTTGAATTATTGGATCTAACAGTTTCCCTTCCTCTGATACTAACGGAGAAGCTGTTGTTTCAATGGCTCCATATAGTTGTTCAATCGACCAATCCGGATGTGCTTCTTTCATAAGTGCCATGACACCAGCTACGTGTGGAGCAGCCATGCTTGTCCCTTGCAGCGCCTGATAACCGCCAGGAACGGTACTAATAATATTCGTTCCAGGCGCAAGAATATCCGGTTTAATATTCCAATTAACCGTTACTGGTCCTCTCGAGCTAAACGGAGCAATAGTGGTGGCAACTTCCTGGTAGGATGTATCTAAAAAAAGACTTCTCTCCTCCTTTTCCTTCAACAACCACTCTCCGTCTTCTTGTGAAAGCATTGCAACGGGGATAGAAACTGGATCCTCAGCATTTTCAATCGACCCCCGCACCAATTCTTCTTCATTATTAGCAATGAGTACGGCTTTAGCCCCTTTATTTTCTGCTTCTTTTGCCAATTCATAAAAAGGAATCTCGCCGCCACGTTTAAGAAGTGCAATTTTTCCTCTTAAACCCATATCCGATTGACCATCTACTACCGGATAAGGCCTTTCCAAATTCCAAGCCTCTGACCCTACCATCATTTGCAGTGCAATTGGCTTATCTTCCAAACGTTCATATAAAAAAGGGACATTTTGCGGATTAGTAGAAGCTCCTACAGAAAATGCCTTCGTTGCCGTAGCCGGTGCGCCAACCGTCCAATTATTTGGTCCACTATTTCCGTTGGCAATCACGACAGGAATTCCGAGTTCCACCGCCTTATTCACAGCAACACTAGTGGGATAATCCGGTCCATTAACGGTATTTCCTAAGGATAAATTCATCACATCGACATCATCACGTGCAGCCTGTTCCATCGCTGCAATTACTTGGACGGAAGTACCAGCACCACCTGGGCCAAGCGCACGATACGCATAAATTTCTGCATCTGGTGCTACTCCTTGCAAATCTCCATTAGCAGCAATAATCCCCGAAACATGGGACCCATGCAATGTTGGCATTCCTTGTTCCGCCTTCGTTTCCATCGGATCATCATCCAAATCCACTAAATCAAAGCCTGATCGATAATTTACAGCAAGGTCCGGGTGCTCATAGTCAATCCCTGTATCAATCACTGCCACTTTCACACCTTTTCCCGTATAGGACGTATCATTTAATGTGGAAGGGGTAACGAGGTTTTCATCTTGCATCGCTTTAGATGGATCGGTGATGGGTGCTGCGTCTTTGGAATCGGATAAATTAGAAAAAGGTAGTGCCTGGTATGTTTGAACCGAATGTATGGCCTTAATAAATTCAAGGGACTCCATCTTCTCCAAGTGTTTTGGGTCTCCCTGAATGGCAAGCCCATTAAACAGCAATTCATACGTCTCTATCACTTCAATATACGGGTGATAGGATTCAATATATTTCTTATGCTCTTCCGGGTCTCCATCCACTTCAATAATAATGGATTGCAAATCATCTTCTGCTTGTACAGACAGGGGGAAAAAGACAATTAAAATAGCTGATATAATAAGTAGATATAGACGCATGAACAAAATCCCCTTTTTTTCTTCCTATTTTTTGTTCATGTGGAGAAAATATACATGCAATTACGTTTGGCTCTCGTCTTTATCCTTGGACTCATAATCATAATGAGAAGCGACTCCAATCCCTCCTTCATTGATCATGTTCTGAATTTGCTCATCTAATTGCACTTTATCCTTCATACATAACCCTCCTATCCTTCTTGATAAATTATATTTTAATAGGAGGGTTTCTGTTACTTAAGGGAATCTGAATGAACCAGTATTGATGATTTCCTAATACTAAAAAAATTACTCAGTTTAGTTTTTGAACCCAACATAAAGATGATTTCTGCGTTTATCCGCTACGGAAATACACTACGCTTTCCGCGGGCGCTGCTGAGCCTACTCCGAGCTATCCGCTCTCCGTAGTCTCACCTAGGCTTTTCTTCCCACAGGACAAGGAACGCTTCGGCAGCGAAACGAAACATCGCACGCAGAAAAAAGTGGTTTTCTTTTTTCAAGGAGTCTCCGTGTATTTCCTCCGCTAATCTATACTAATAAAATCTATATTCGCGTCGTTAACATATTTGTAGTATCTCCTTAAATGAAAAGATTCTTTCAAACGTACCTATACAGTTTAAAACGATACAACAATCAGAAAACTAGAACTAGCGAAGGCAGAATGCGGAGACTCCTCGAAAATAACGATCTATTTTCTTTGTGCGATAGAACGCTTCCTTAGCATTCCTTGTCCTGTGGAATCAGCACGTGTCCGAACCCCGCAGCTAGGGTACTACTTGAATAACCTTCTTTGGCTCTTGCGTCGAGAAAGCCTACTTCCAAACAGACAATGGTGCAGTTATGATCTTTCCACGAGAAGACTGAGGCTGTGCCCGCGGAAAGTGTAGTATTCTGCCGAAGCGAATCCAAGCACTTCACCATATTTAGAACGAACGAGAGTTCAAATAAAAACACTGTAGTAGGTATAAATGTTAAAACTTCTTATCTTTCAATAAAAGAACTGCTATCCATTAAAAGGAAATAGCAGTTCTCTCATACTGATTATTTTGTACCGAAAAGTCTGTCTCCAGCGTCACCAAGTCCTGGTACGATATATCCGTGGTCATCTAGTTTTTCATCTAAAGCAGCTAGATAAATATCCACATCAGGGTGTTCTTTCTTAATTAATTCCACACCCTCTGGCGCTGCTACCAAGCACATTAATCGGATATTTTGCGCTCCGCGTTTTTTCAAGGAAGCAATCGCATCATTTGCAGATCCGCCCGTTGCAAGCATTGGGTCAATAACAATCAATTCACGTTCATTTATATCAGAAGGTAATTTAATATAATATTCCACCGGCTGTAATGTTTCCGGATCACGGTACAATCCAACATGCCCAACTTTCGCTGCAGGAATCAGCTTACGAACACCATCAACCATACCTAACCCTGCACGTAAAATAGGTACCAAACCAATCTTCTTACCAGCAAGTACTTTGGCCTTAGCAGCAGTCACAGGTGTTTCCACTTCCACATCCTGTAATGGCAAATCTCTTGTAATTTCAAAAGCCATTAACATCGCAACTTCATCAACTAACTCCCTAAATTCCTTCGTCCCGGTGCTTTTATCTCTTATGTACGTTAATTTATGTTGAATTAACGGATGATCAAAAACGAATACATTACCCATTATTCCGTTCACTCCTTATAATTTATATCTCTCAAATTGTACTGAAAAAATGACAGGTATTCAAGCTTAGTGGAAAGATTGTTGGAGAAAATACTTATTTTTTGTAGGTTGTGGAGTGGGCTGTGAGGGGAGCGAGTTTGTGTGGCGGGTTTTGAGATTTATAGTATAGGCGGTATGTCTGTTTCATAGGCGCTCCTCTCCTTTTATAGGCGCTCCTCACATTTTATAGGCGCTCCCAACGTTTTATAGGCGCTCCCAACGGTTTATAGGCGCTCCCAACGTTTTATAGGCGCTCCCAACGTTTTATAGGCGCTTCCACCGTTTTATAGGCGCTCCCAACGGTTTATAGGCGCTTACACCAATTTATAGGCGCTTCCACCGTTTTATAGGCGCTCCCACCGTTTTATAGGCGCTTCCACCGTTTTATAGGCGCTCCCACCAATTTATAGGCGCTCCCAACCTTTTATAGGCGCTCCCAACCTTTTATAGGCGCTTCCACCAATTTATAGGCGATCCCACCGATTTTTAGGCGCTCCTCCCATTTTATAGGCGCTCCCACCGGTTTATAGGCGCTTCCACCGATTTATAGGCGATCCCACCGTTTTATAGGCGCTCCCACCAATTTATAGGCGCTCCTCCCGTTTTATAGGCGCTCCTCCCGTTTTATAGGCGCTCCCACCGGTTTATAGGCGCTCCCACCGGTTTATAGGCGCTCCCAACGTTTTATAGGCGCTCCCACCGTTTTATAGGCGCTCCCACCGGTTTATAGGCGCTCCCACCGGTTTATAGGCGTTCCCACCGTTTTATAGGCGCTCCCACCGTTTTATAGGCGCTCCCACCGGTTTATAGGCGCTCCCACCGTTTTATAGGCGCTTCCAACGTTTTATAGGCGCTTCCACCGATTTATAGGCGCTCCTCTCCTTTCACAGGCGCCCCCAGTCACAACCACCCCCCACACAAAAAAGGACGCTCCCCAATAAGGAACATCCTCCAAACTCCACCATTATGCTGTATACAACGGAAACTTCTCCGTTAACGCACTAACACGTTCTTTGGCTTCTTTTAATGTTGCTTCGTCTTCGTGATTTTTTAATGTGTTAGAAATGATGGATGCGATTTCTTTCATTTCTGTTTCACCAAATCCGCGTGTGGTTACTGCTGCTGTGCCAATTCGGACACCGCTTGTTACGAATGGGCTCTTTGTATCAAATGGAATCGTATTTTTGTTCGTTGTAATTCCTACCTCGTCCAGAACATGTTCTGCTACTTTTCCAGTAAGTTCAAGCGGGGTAACGTCAACAAGTAATAAATGATTGTCCGTCCCACCGGAAACGATACGCAAACCTTCTTCGACAAATGCTTCGCCAAGCACTTTTGCATTTTTAACGATTTGTTTCGCATATGCTTTGAAGTCATCGGATAATGCTTCTTTAAAACATACTGCCTTGGCTGCGATGATGTGCATGAGTGGGCCGCCTTGAATTCCAGGGAATACGGATTTATCCACTTGTTTCGCATATTGTTCTTTGCATAAAATCATTCCACCACGAGGGCCGCGCAATGTTTTATGGGTTGTTGTTGTAACAAAGTCAGAATATGGAACTGGATTTGGGTGCAATCCTGCTGCAACAAGCCCAGCAATATGAGCCATGTCCACCATTAAATAGGCTCCTACTTCATCAGCAATTTCACGGAATTTCGCAAAATCGATTTCACGAGAATAGGCACTAGCACCAGCAACGATTAGTTTTGGTTTTACCTCTTTTGCTTTTTCTAAAACCGCTTCATAATCCAGTGTTTCTGTTTCTTTATCCACACCGTATTCCACAAAGTTATATTGTTTTCCACTGAAATTTACTGGGCTTCCATGTGTTAAGTGCCCACCATGGTTTAAGTTCATTCCTAGTACAGTGTCACCAGTTTCTAAAACAGAGAAATACACGGCCATATTAGCTTGCGCTCCAGAATGCGGCTGTACATTGGCATGATCTGCTCCGAATAATTCTTTTGCTCGATCACGCGCTAAATTCTCCACCACATCGACATGCTCACAGCCACCGTAGTATCTTTTTCCTGGATAACCTTCCGCATATTTGTTTGTTAAGACAGATCCCATCGCTTCCATTACCGCTTGTGAAACAAAGTTTTCAGATGCAATCAATTCAATTTTATCTTGCTGGCGAGTCGTTTCTGCTTGAATCGCTGCGAAAATTTCAGAATCCTGTTGTTTTACATGTTCCATTTTATTAGCCCCCTATGTAATAAAATCCATTAAAAAATCCAATCATGTTTCTATTGTATCTGTTATCGTTCGATTTTTAAATAGAAATTTTAAAAATTATCTTAAATCACCTGCTTTGCTGAATCAAAATCCGCACATTGAACTATTTACAGCTGTCATTCAGCCTTGTATTTTCATAATTAGCACGTGCACCACCGATTAATTTGGGCCTTGTGTAAGCAGCATTGACTCTGGCATCCCCAATTATCCGATGGTTCAATCTTAATGGAACTGCCACATGCTTGAGATGCATCCCAATCATGGTTTCACCAATATCCATACCTGCATGCGCAGTGATAAACTCTACCACTACTGGATCATCCATATGTTTAAAGGCATAAGCCGCCATGGATCCGCCCGCTTTGGGTACAGGAATAACGGAAACCTCATCCAAATTCTGCTCAAGCATTGTTTCTCTTTCCACAACAAGGGATCGGTTTAAGTGTTCACAACATTGAAACGCCAGCTTTACTCCGGTTTCCCTTTGTAATTCTTTCATCTCTTCAAAAATAACACTCGCAATCTCTTCACTTCCTGAAGTGCCAATATGCTTTCCGGCTATCTCGCTTGTGGAACAGCCAAGGACAAACCTATCCCCTTTTTGCAAAAGACCAGAATTTAACCATTCCATCGTGACAACATTCATATCCCTTTTTATCCTATCCATGAAAATTACCCCCTGGATTGTAGAATAAGGCTGTTTTACGAAGGATGAACCTAACATAAAACAGCCTCAGTCAAGCTATTCATCTACTTGTTTATCTGCCACTTCAAACTTGCGAATCTGTTTGTTTAGATTTTTCGCTTGCTCTTCTATATTATACGCTAAACTATCAACTTCTTCGATGGTTGCGACTTGCTCTTGAATAGCAGCATTTACTTCCTGCGCTCCAGCAGAAGTTTCCTCCGCAATTGCCGCCACTTCCTGAGACTGGCGAACCGTATCTTGAATCGATTCAATCTGTTTATCTACTAACTTAGTTATTAAATCAATTTCCTCTGCAACGTCCGTAACGGATCCTGCCATTTCCTCAATAGCTACATTGGTTTGTGCACCATTTTCTGACTCTTGCTTCGCATAATTTAGGTTAGCATTAATCTTCTTCACAACTCGTCCGACATCCTCTTGCATGGTTGTTATCAAACGGGATATCTGTTGTACAGCTTGCGCACTTTGATCAGCAAGCTTGCGAATTTCTTCGGCAACAACGGCAAATCCTCTTCCATGTTCTCCAGCTCGAGCTGCTTCAATCGAGGCATTTAATGCAAGTAGATTGGTTTGTTCCGCAATTTCACCAACCATACTAATAATCGACTCTACTTGCTGTGCATTTTGTTTTAAGTGTTCTACATCTTTCAAGGAAACTTCCTGTTCATTCGCTAACTTCTGGATACCTACTACCAATTGATTCACTACCTGCTTACTATGATTTAATGTATGTAACATGGTCGTAGATTTTTCTTTGGATTGACTGGCTTTTTCCTGAACTTGTCCAGCTAATTCTGTAGCCACTTCTATTGCTTCTGCTGTGTTTTGAATAGCTTCCGATGAATTCTCTGCCCCTTTGGAAATTTCATCAATGGAAGTACCGATGATGGTGGAATGATTTGCTGCCTTACTGGAAGCATCTCTCATGTGCATCACAGCTTGATTAGTGCTTTTAAAATTTTCATCAATGTCATGTACCATGTTATTTATATTTTTCAACATCGTTTCAACCGAGACTGTTAGTGCCCGAATCTCGTCATCGGATTTAGGAATTTCTACTGTCTGATTTAAATTGCCTTCCGCAGCTTTGGAGGCAATTTCCGTTAACTTTTCCAATGGTTTGGTAATGACGAATGCCGCAAAAAAAGCTAAAAGGCCTGACCAGAAAATACCGCCCAGCAATGTCAAAATAGTATACCACTCAAATGGTATTTGAATATATTCTTGTATATAGTCATATAAAACGTATAAAAAGAATGCACTGGTTCCATAGGTAATGAGTGCTAGAATAGTAGTGAAAAATACTAATTTGACCCGCAAACTGAATCGGTATTTCCTTTGCATGTTCCTTCCTCCAAGCTATTCTTTGATTTTTCTAATAAGCTGATCTAT
The DNA here is from genome assembly GCF_003628505.1 of Oceanobacillus halophilus. Taxonomy (GTDB): domain Bacteria; phylum Bacillota; class Bacilli; order Bacillales; family Amphibacillaceae; genus Oceanobacillus; species Oceanobacillus halophilus. The sequence goes on from NZ_RBZP01000004.1 coordinate 199,493, forward strand.
ATATTGATTTAGCTCCTCCAACGTTTGTTGATACACTTTCAGATCGCCTCCGAATGGGTCAGAAACGTCATAGTTAATCAGATTCGACTCCAAGCTGCGAATCTCAGCAATATCATCCCGTAACTGTTCTTCCAATAATTTATCTATCATATGGTGTTTATCTAATTTTTTATTTTGCTGAACAATCTGTAAGCGTTTGTCCTCTAGTTCAGCATATGCTCGTTTTAACTCTTCCCATATCTTTTTATCGGCATCAGAGACATATTCTTTAAGGGTAAAATACTTTTCTTGAAACTCTGGAAAATCCATGATTAAAGATTGTTTATGTTTCGAAGTCATTGTTAAGACAACATCGGCCCACTTTAATCGTTTTTCTGTTACTGGCTTCGTTTGATGATTCATTGGAATCTGTTGCTGTTCCAATACTTTCATCGTATTATATGTTGCTGGCTGACCTGTTGCAGCGAAAATGCCTGCAGAATCTACTTTTGCTTCTGGCCATTTGTTTTTCAACAAAGCTTCAGCCATCGGGCTACGACATGTGTTTCCAGTACAGACAAATAATATTTTCATAATGGGATCCACCCTCCAGTAATGACGTTATATCACAGAATTATAGAAGTAATTTAAAAACATGTTTATTAGTTCAAATATACCATAATAACGGCCATCTTGTTAGGTGAAATCAGAAAATCCACCAGGCTTAACCTAGTGGATGGGGTAAATTTTTATAAAAAAGATCTCTACCCAAGCAGAGATTTTCTACATCATTAATATGTTAATTCCAAATCCACATAAAATGCTGCCACCTAGGATTTCGCTGTAGACTCCGAGAAATCCTCGTACTTTTCTTCCTAGCAATAGGCCTGTCCAAGTTAGGATTGTGCTAGCTGCACCAAACATCATAATAGCTAATGCTGTTTTCGCTCCTGACATTCCAAGGCCTAGGCCGACGGAAAAACTGTCCAGACTGACCGTTAGTGCAACAACAAGCAAACCGAATCCAACTGGTTCAATAAGTTGTTTGGTGTCCTGAATAAAAGCGTTAATAATCATTTGGGCGCCGATTCCCAAGAGTAGCACTCCTCCAGCAATCGTAGCGAAATCTCCAATTCCCTCTGAAATAAACTTACCTAGAAGAATACCGATAAATGGCATCATTATATGGAACAAGCCAATTGCAAGTCCGATGATTGCAATTCTCTTCAGTCTTAATTGTTGCATTCCCATTCCGAGACTCACAGAAAATGCATCCATTCCCAAAGCAAATGCCATAAATAGTAATGATATAATTTCTCCAATATAATACTCCGCCATAAAGTAACCCCCTCGGACATGCTTATAAAATATATGCATGTCCGAGGGGGAATATGTTTATTGTTGATTCTCTTTTCTTTCTACGACTTTGTCTATTCTATGATGAAAAGGCAGTAAAATCTGGGTTGTTCTATCATTCGTTCGTAACCTCATAATGAAGTTCTACAAACTGGTTGAAATTTCTCATTCCCTTCAACGAAAGGTCTAATTGATAGTCTCCCTCTTTAAATAATGGAATTCCTTTACCAAGTAAAGTAGGGGCAACTGTTATTATGATCTCATCCACTAATTTTTCTTGGATAAATGAATGTAACAAATCTCCTCCACCGACAATCCAAATGTTTTTTCCATCTTGGCTTTTTAGTTTTTCCATGAATTCAGTTACATCGTCATTCACAAATTTCACATCTTCGGTATCCCTGATAGAAGACCTTGTAAACACATAGCAGTTTTTATTTTTATATGGGAATTCGTCGATATCTTACCTCATTACCCAATCGTAAGTTCTTTTACCAAGTAAAACTGTATCTACCGTGTCATAAAACTCTGAAAACCCATTATCGCCTTCCCCGTCAACGTTATAAAGCCACTCAAGTGACTCGTCTTTTGCAGCAATATATCCATCTAAACTGGATGCAATAAATAATAACAACTTTCTTTTTTTATCCATAAAAATCCTCCGTCTAATAAGAATCTTGCATTTTTTATCAATCTTACACCAGTTAGAAATAAATGGTTATGCTTTTTCAAGTTTTTATGCTTATTTAGAAAGTAATTGCAGTCCCAATCTATTAGAAAAGAACCTTAATCTCAGAAATGAGAAAAGACTAAATCATATACGATTTAGCCTTCTAATTACTACACTATTTAATATGTTTCCCGAATAGATTCACTAGCTGCTTTTTTCAATCGATTCATCACCGCTTGTCCGATGCCCTCTTCTGAAAAGGCCTCACAGACGATGATATCCACATCTCCTTGCTTAAATTTGCGGAGCCCATCGTATAAATGGGTGGCAATTTCATGGATATTTTCTCCCAGTGAAAGGATTTCGTCGGCTTTTAGTAATTCAGCTGTTTGTTTACTGGCTAATATACCTACTTTCTTTCCTAGTTCCCGCTCCTGGTCAGTAACGTTTTGTATCATTTTCGCTGAGCCTTCCACTAAGAGCATCGGTACATCTGGGGAATAATGGCGATATTTCATTCCAGGTGCTTTTGGTTTTTCCTTTTTATTTGCAAGTGCCGGATCTATCATGACAGTTCCCACTACTTCTTCCAGCTGCTCTTTCGTAATTCCACCAGGTCGTAGGATAATGGGGATATCTTGTGTACAATCCACCACCGTTGACTCCAGCCCCACCCCTGTTGGTCCTCCATCTAATAATCCAGCAATTTTTCCATACAAATCATCCCATACATGGTCCGCAGTTGTCGGACTTGGCTTACCAGAAATATTGGCACTCGGGGCGGCAACTGGAATATCACATGTTTCTAGTAAATCCTGTGCCACTGGATGATCAGGGATTCGTACGCCGATTGTGGACAACCCGGCAGTTACGTTTTCCGCACAAGTACCATTTGTTGATAAAACATATGTAATCGGTCCTGGCGAAAAGATATTGATAAGTTCTTCCACGTAGGTTGGAATGTTATCCACAAGCCTTTTCAATTGATTTATTGTAGCTACATGTGCAATTAATGGGTTATCTTGCGGCCTACCTTTTGCTGCAAAAATTTTGGCAACCGCTTCCGGATTTGTCGCATCTGCTCCCAATCCATAAACAGTTTCTGTTGGAAAGGCAACGGTTTCCCCACTTTTCAGCAATGCAGCTGCTTCTTCTATCGCTTTCCAATATTGATTTTGTTCATTATTAACGTTCCATCGTTTCGTTTCAACCATCACTGTTACCTCTTTTCTATCATACATTGTAGAGGAAACGGACCTATTTCGCAAAGAACAAAAGCTCATTACTGCCAGTGGACAAATAAAAACCCTGCAGATTCACTTATCCACAGGGTCATCCTTGATATTAACGTAATCTTATGCGAAAAATGTCGTTTTATACACAATTAGGACCAATTACTCACAGTTTTCCAACAAGTTATGCACATGGTCTTGTGGATAGTGTGCATATCTATCAGTTTTTCCAAGATATTCTGAATAAACACGATATACAGGCAACTTATGAAACGTTGTAAGACCACCAGTTCCCTTTATCAATTGGATGTTTATCCACAAAACTTGATTTTTTCTGTGGGTGAAATTGCAAAGCTTCCAGGATTATATCCACAACTGGTTGATGACTATGTACATAGACACTTCTTGCTTGTTTGGACTTGGCAATCGTTAGAATCGACTCAAGAAGGACGGGTAATTTATTTGCCTCTGTCCTTGTAATATACAGTTGCTTCAGCCAATAAACACCTTCTTCCACTTGATTAAGGATAAAGCAGCCTTCTATTTTGGAATCCATTTCTACAACAAATCCATTTTGTATCAAGCCGTCCCTATCCAAATTATCATTTCTCGTAAAGAAATCGTCAAGCTGCTCTTTGTTAGCCTTTTTTGCCGGAATAATATTCATCCTTCTCACCTCTTCTATTCATTTAAAGATTTGATAGAATCATTATTTACCATTTCTACCATCCTATGCATAAAATAGAGAGTTATGACAAACCTAACCATTCAAACAAGAAAAATTTCACTTCCGTTTCCTCTTCTTGCTCTTCTACTGTTTCTTCCGCTTCTAATTCTTCTGCTTCACTTGCATCAGCCGCTGAAACGCTTGATCCAAAGGAGAAATCCAGGAAGCATAGTGGTGGAAACAGCACACACCACCAATTATCTCCTTTCCCTTCACCAATGGTAATGAGAATAGCTTCATATTGACCTGCTGGATAAAGATAAGAATCATAAAGCTTTGTTGGAAATTCCACGTTCTTCCCATATTCTACGGAAAAGTCATTTTCAAAACCTTCTTCTTCTATTACTTCGCCAACCATTTTATCAATTTCTGGAATTCGTTCCTCTATTAACTGACGTGCATCATTAATATCCGTCATATGCTCAACCCAACCTGAAACTTCCTCATTCACACGATCACGCACAAGTTGTTTCAATGCTTGGTCTTTATCATTATCGCTATTTGCTAGGATTCTTAATCGGATTGCTTCATCTGGAATTACTTGATAATCCTGATCAATGCCTTCTTGGCTAACTCCTTTAGATGGGAATGACAAAAATAAAATTAAAAATATAAATGCAATAAATACTAGTTTTTTCATTTGTTCGTTCTCCTCTCCCTCGGTTTAGTCTTCATTATGGACAGAGGGATTGGATTTTAAACTAGTAATCTATTATTTTTTATTTTAGGGCTGTTTTTAAAAGATAGATTGTGCTTTTGATATGACTTTACTTTGCATTTTGAATAAAGAGCGAATATCCTTAATTTAGAATAGTGCTCTGTCCCCGCTACGGAAATACACTACGCTTTCCGCGGGGAGCTGGTGAGCCTCCTTCGTGCTGACGCACAAAGTAGTCTCACCGATGCTCTTCTTCCCGCAGGAGTCTTCGTGTATTTCCTTCGCTTAGTTCCTGTTCTACTTAAATTTTACTAGAAAAATTCTGTATTCTAGGAGGACCAACTACCCTAAACGTAAAATTATGAAGTATAGCTTTAAAAATATCTAGTGCATGTAATATAGCGGAGGCAGAATACGGGACTCCTCCAAAATGAAAAGCACATTTTCTTCGTGCGATGCTTCGCTGACGTAGTCTTCCTTGTCCTGCGGGAAAAGCACGAGTCTGAAGACCCCGCAGCGGCGCTTTTTCCCCGAGGAGGCTAAGGCCGTGCCCGCGGAAAGCGAAGTATTCTGCCGGAGCGATTGCCAGCAGAAAACATTCATAAGTGAAATCGAGAACTACTATTCTGAATTAAATATATCAACAGTTTCTATCAACTGCAAAAGTTCCAAAGTAACAACATATTCGAATGGAGTCGTATTTTTTTATTAGATATCGGAAGAAGGCCGTGCAGCTTTTATAATTTCGCTGACACTATTCGGTCTTTTTTATTTATGTCTTGAATCGTTTGAATCCTGGCTGTTGGGAACGTTTTACGGATAAGCTGGTGCAGTGCTTCTCCTTGTGTATGGCCAATTTCAAAAACGATCATTTCCAAATGCGGGAGTACCTTGGCCTGTTGAATGATTTCACGATATGCAGCCAATCCTTCTTCATCCGCAAAAAGTGCCAGCTCCGGGTCGAAGTTCTTTACCGTATCGGAAAGAAGTTCTTCCTCTGCTCTTGCAATATAAGGGGGATTCGAAACGATGACATCCACCTGGATGTTTCCTTGTATAAATGGTTTGAGAAAATTACCTTGTAGAAAGGTAACATCGGCATCAAGTTTTTCAGCATTTTCACGTGCAGTTGCAAGGGCAGCTTCAGAGATGTCAGAAGCATACACAGCAGCTTCCGGCAACTCCAGTGCTAACGTCGCTGCGATGATTCCACTTCCTGTACCTATATCTGCAATCGTGACCGTTTGATTTTTCACCTGATTGATCACGTGCAAAACCAACTCTTCTGTCTCAGGTCTTGGAATAAGTACATGCTCATTCACGGCAAATTCCCTACCATAAAACTCCTCATAGCCAGTAAGATGCTGCACAGGGATACCGGTTTCCGCATGTTTTTCGATATCCTTTTCAAAATTGGCTATCGTTTCTTGCGGAATGGAATCCTGCATCATCATATAAAACTGACTTCGTGACACGTTCAGGTGATGTTGAAGGAGGATTTCAGCTACTCCTGGCTCCCGATGATGCTCTTCTAAAAAAAGAGAAGCCCGTTTAAGGACTTCATATAATTTATCGCTCATATTATTCACCAATTTGCTCCAGTTTTTTCGCTTGTTCTTCTACTTGAAGGGCATCAATAAATTCATCTAATTTCCCTTGCAAAATCTGATCCAATTTCTGAATCGTTAAGCCAATGCGGTGATCCGTTACACGGTTTTGCGGAAAATTATACGTACGGATACGTTCCGAACGGTCTCCCGTACCAACCGCAGATTTTCTGTTTTCATCATATTCCGCCTGTGCTTCCTGCTGGTATTTATCATAAATACGAGCACGCAGTACTTTCATCGCTTTTTCTTTGTTTTTAATTTGTGATTTTTCATCCTGGATCGAAACAACGATACCAGTTGGAACGTGGGTCAAACGCACAGCTGACATTGTCGTATTAACACTTTGCCCACCCGGACCACTGGAAGCAAACGTATCAACACGAATATCTTTCTCATGAACTTCTACTTCTACTTCTTCTGCTTCTGGTAAAACAGCAACAGTAGCAGTCGAAGTATGAATACGTCCACCAGATTCGGTTTCCGGAACACGCTGCACACGATGCGCCCCATTTTCCCATTTGAGTTTGGAGTACGCACCATTCCCATTAATCATGAAAATAATTTCTTTATATCCACCAACACCAGTCGTATTAGCTTCCATTATATCAGTTTTCCAACCTTGAGCCTCTGCATAGCGGGAATACATACGATATAAATCCCCAGCAAATAACGCAGCCTCATCTCCACCCGCGGCACCACGGATTTCCATAAACACGTTTTTGTCATCATTCGGGTCTTTAGGAAGAAGCAATATTTTCATCTTCTCCTCTAATTCTTCTTTCGCATCCGTTAACTCTGAAATTTCCATCTTCGCCATTTCATACATTTCATCATCCAAGTCATCCTCCAGCATTTCCTTCGCATCTTTCAACTGCTGAGTGACATCTTTATATTCACGATAAGCCTGAACGACATCCTCCAAGCCCGACTGTTCCTTCGAATAATCACGCAATTTCGTTGTATCATTCACGATCTCCGGATCACTTAAAAGCTCATTTAATTTATTATAACGATCTTCCAATGTCTGTAAACGATCTATCATCACGTACACCTCTTTCTGATTACCAGTCTTATTATATTATACACAGTAGGGTGGGGTCAAAGTTATTTTGGATGTGGTGGGAGAGAAGCGCTTGGGTTTTGTAGGTGGGTTTTCCAGTATTAGAGACGTTTCTCTCTTGTTTATAGGCGCTCCTTCCTTTTTATAGGCACTCCTTACGTTTTATAGGCGTTCCTCACTTTTTATAGGCGCTCCTTCCTTTTTATAGGCGCTCCTTCCTTTTTATAGGCGCTCCTTCCTTTTTATAGGCGTTCCTCCCGTTTTATAGGCGCTCCTCTCTTTTTATAGGCGCTCCTCTCTTTTTATAGGCGCTCCTCTCTTTTTATAGGCGCTCCTCTCTTTTTATAGGCGCTCCTCTC
>NZ_RBZP01000050.1 GCF_003628505.1 Oceanobacillus halophilus
TTGCAAGTCTCAGTAGGCTGGCCCCCTTAATGATTAAGGGGACCACCCTCGATAACAAGCCGGTCCCCTTAATTTTAAGGGGGCCGCCCCTTATAATTAAGGGGGCCGCCCAGCTGTAACGGCCAAAAAACTTGTCATTTAGTGGGGAAAGTTTATTTGGTGAAAAACTAACTGATTTTGGTTAAAAATTTGAATTCATATATTTAGTATGATTAAAACATTTTTCTTTATTACCAAAAGTGTTTTTCAAAAATATATAATATGTTTATATAATTAAATAAACTTTGTATTAATTAATTAAATACCCCTTTGATCATGAGATGTATTAAACACTTGTTTATTCATACCTTAAGTGATTGTTGAAGCATACTTGAGACGTTGAGATGTCGAGGCTTGTCGACGTAAGAATGCATAGAAGAATTGTGATCACAAGTAACTTAAGCACTTTACGTTATATGTTGTAACTTACATCTTTGTCATCATCAAAATATAACGAGATGTTTAGATTAAATATCGTAATATTTATGCCAACAGAAAGATTGCTTGAAGTGAAGTAAAGTGAAGCATAATCAATCAAAGTCCTTTTCCTTACTTGCTACTTTCCTTTCTTTGTAGAAAGCCAAAAGTTGTAAGCAAACCCTAACATAATCCTTGCTTAATTATCATTTTCATGCTCTTTGTGTTTCTTTCATGCTATATATGTTCTTGTTATTGTGTTCATGATGTTTAAAAATGGATAAAACAAGTGTTGATATATATATGTAAACATATGTTACTTAAACAAGTAAACTAGTAATTTCCATGATGAAATTCGTCCAAAATAGTATAAACATGTTATTAGGTAATTACATACTGATGTAGATGACTTAAAGATGAAAACATAGCAATTGGAATCACCTAAAACGAGTACACGAGTCAAAAGTTATGACCATTTGAAGTTACCAAACCTTTGCGGCAAATCTGCCAAAAGCTTTCTGTGATAGAACCTAAAACACGCAAAAAGAGGCCTTTCTGGTCCGTTTCATGAAAAAGTTAAAACACGAAAGTTGTCCGGAATCATGTTTTCTACAGAAACTCAGGAGCACGTCTCCAGAAAACTAATAACGAATGAGATTTTTATCAGTTTCTTAATAGCTTTATACATATATAAGTCACT
>NZ_RBZP01000051.1 GCF_003628505.1 Oceanobacillus halophilus
GTACCGTATAAATGACACTCAAATCGCTCTTTTTTCATCTTCTTTACCCGATGAATTTCAAATAATGATTTCCATGTTTTAAATAAAATCTCAATTTGCCACCTTAAAGAATATAAGGAATGTATTTCTTCCTTTTTTACCATTTTCTGTGGTATATTTGTCACGTAGATGTTAACAGATATATTTTTCTGTGCGGAAAGGGGTTTTTTCCCTTTCTTCTTTTTTTTATTTAAATGAGCTTGCCTTTTTTCTTCCTGTTCTTCTGTTAGCTTGGTGAGGACAACACGTGTAATTAAGGGTTCTTTGACCCAATAACCGATCCGAATGTTTGGTAGTTCCAAGGTTTCCCCTCGCTGTAAGTCTTTCGTTATCTTTTCCAGATCCATCTTCTCCCATCTTCCCTCTTTATTTTGTTGATATAGATTCATATTATTTTTTAATCTGGAGAGATAATAACCACCTCTTTTTTCAATATCAATAAGGTTTTCCAGAGAAAAATATCCTAAATCACGTAAACACAAGTCACCAGGTTGAATGGTGTCTCGAATAACTTTTGGGTAGTTACTGTCACTTTCTTTCCCTTCTTGTACGAGAAGGTGTAAAAAACTCCCTTGATATAACTCATATTCAAGCTGTACTTTTACTCCAGATCCGCTAGCGCCTTTGTAATCTAGGTAATCTGCGGGTAAGTTAAAACCAGACGAATCGAGAATTCGAAGACGATTAAACAAACGATTTTCAACCATCGGATAAGCTAGTTGATTAGAAAAAATAGATTGATACATTTTCTTTAAGAATTCGACTGCCTTAGAATTAAAGCGTTGATTAAGGCCTTCTGAGGTTAATTCTACGTCAAAGGTTGAACAAAGTTGAGCGCAGAGTTCAACCAAACTTTTCTCTCCAAAGGATTCCCCTAAGCAAGAACAAAGTAAAAAGAAATATTCCGGCTTGAGTTTTGTTTTCCTTTTCATAAAGCCTGTTTCTTGGGCCCACTCCTCTATTTGTTTTCTCGTAAAATTAGATTGTAATTCCTTGAATA
>NZ_RBZP01000005.1 GCF_003628505.1 Oceanobacillus halophilus
GATGAGACCCCGCAGTGCGGTAGCACGAGGAGGCTCATCAGCCGCCCGCGGAAAGCGACTGCCCGGAGCGGAAATCAACAAGGCACTACATTTATCTTTAATTAAAGTAATTCGCATTCTATACAAATTACGAATTCCCCATGCACAAAATTTTCTTAAAGTACAAACAATTATATTTACAATAACATACAATCGATATAAACTAGACTTATTTAAGGGGAGGGGAATGGGAATGTCTGTTTATCCAATTATCATGACACAGTCCAGATTTACACATCGGGAACATTTAAAATACCCATTTGAAGAACGGGGCTTACAATTTGGGGATGGAATATATGAAGTTATCCGTATTTACCATGGAACCTATTATTTATTTGAAGAACATGTGGACCGGTTATTTCGTTCTGCTGATGCGATAAAGCTAAAACTTCCATTTAATAAAGAGGAACTAAAAAAGCTATTACTGGAGTTGCTAAGCAGGAACGAAATGAAAACGGACGGAAAACTATACTTACAGGCAACTCGTGGTTCTGCACCACGTGATCATATCTTCCCAGGAGAAGATGTGTTACCTAACATTTATGCCTATGTGCAAGATTTGCCACGTAATTTAGATAGTCTGACAAACGGTGTAAAAACCATTACACAACGTGATGTTCGCTGGGAAAATTGCTATATCAAAAGTTTAAACCTCCTACCAAACGTTCTTGCAAAACAAGAAGCAAAAGAAAATAGCTGTTATGAAGCAATTTTACACAAAGATGGTACAGTAACCGAATGCAGTAGTTCCAATGTATATTTAGTGAAGGATGGAAAAATTTTCACCCACCCTGCCAAAAATAATATATTGCATGGATGCGTTAGAATGGCAGTAGAGCGCTTTGCAAAGAAACATAATATCCCATTTATAGAACAGGCTTTTCAAGTGAGCGACATGAGCTCAGCTGATGAAATTTTCCTAACAAGCAGTACCTCGGAAATTTTACCAATTATTCAAGTAGATAATACCGTAGTTAATGACGGAAAGCCTGGTGATATCACCAGACAATTGCAAACAGCTTACGAAAAGGATGCAAAGATTCATCAAACCATACAAGCAGAATCAAGAGAGTGATCTATTAACGGTCACTCTTTCCTTTTCTAGTATAGGAGGTTTTTATGAAACGAATAGTCATTCTTGGTGGAAGTGGCGCAGGAAAATCAACTTTAGCCAAACAACTCGGTTCGATACTACATATTCCTTTCTATCATCTTGATGCTCTTCACTGGCAACCTGGTTGGAAACCATTGAACAAAGATGACTTTATCAAAAAGCAAGAAGAAATTTTACAACAAGAATCCTGGATCATTGATGGGAACTATAGTGGAACTATGGACAAAAGACTTGAACTTGCTGATACCGTCATTTTTCTTCATTATAGGACCATTCTATACCTATACAGAATAACGAAGCGCAGAATTCAATATCACAATAAAACCAGACCTGACATGGGTAAAGACTGTCCCGAAAAAATAGATTGGGAGTTTTTCCAATGGGTTAAAAATTTTAATAAAGAAAAAGCCCCTGCCCTTCGCAAAAAAATAGCGAAATTGGAAAATACAAATGTTCTAGTCTTTAGATCCCCAAAAGAACTAAATACGTTTTTAATGAAATTAGAGAAAACAACTAAAAAACCAAATGATTCGTAACCAAGTATAACTGTGATAATTTTTTAGGAGGAGTCAATATGACCAACAACAAACGTCCAATTACATCAGAAGATTTAACCAAAATTGAAATATTTAGCGATCCACAGTTCACACCAGATGGGAAAGCATACACTTACGTCTCTACCATTATTAATGATAAAAATGAATATGAATCAAATGTTTACTATCAAAAATTAACACAAGAACCACCTAAACAATGGACATATGGTCATCATAAAACTAGTAATCTAGCATTTTCACCAAATGGAAAAAAAGCAGTTTTTCAGTCTGATCGCACTGGTGTTTCTCAGCTGTGGTTATTACATACAGATGGCGGTGAAGCGAAACAAATTACTACTTTTAAAAATGGAGCTTTCAATCCAGCATGGTCTAAGGATGGGAGATATATTATTTTCAGCGCAACTTTAGATGCAGATGATGACATTCATAACCAAAAGGAACTTTCCAAAGAAGAAAGACAAAAAGAAACCGAAGAAAAGAGAAAAGAGCCTTTATTTGTGAATCGTCTAAAATATAAAGCCAATGGAACGGGCTTTTTGGATAATAAACATACACAAATCATTCGTTATGATATGGTCCATGAAACATTTGAACAATTAACTACGGCAGATGCAGACCACAGTTACCAAGATATTTCACCTGATGGAAAGTATCTTATCTTTGCTGCTAATTTAAGTCCGAATGCTGATTATGAGCTTAATCATAATCTTTACTTACTTGATTCTGATACTAAAGAAGTAAAGAAACTAACAAACGATGAAGGCAGTTACTACAACGCTTCTTTTTCTCCAAGTGGGGATAAAATCGCATTTTTTGGCCATGAATACCAATATGCTGGTGCAACGCTAACGGAAATATTTATTCTTGATGTAAGAACAGGACAACGTACATGTTTAACTAAAGATTTCGACGTTCAAATAGGTGATGCTGTTGCAAGTGATACTAGATTAGGAAGTTCTAAAACGGGTCCAGTTTGGTCTAAGGATGAAACAAGTCTATTTTTTATTGCAACAGACTTTGGTTCCACTGGGTTGTATGAAGTCACTTTAGACTTTAAGATAAATGTCCTATATAAAAATGATAATCACGTATATGGATTTTCTTATGATGCTGGGTCGGGATCTTTTATACTTGGAATAAGTACACCTACTAATCCATGTAACAATTACTTATTAACACAAGACTTTTCCTTAACCCAACTAACGCACTCAAATGACGCGTTTTTAAAGGAAGTTGAAGTTATCAAACCGGAAACTCTAGCCATTCCTGCTGAGGATGGTCTCGAAATTCAAGGATGGCTACTGAAGCCATTTGGATTCAAAGAAGGAGAAAAATATCCTTTTGTTTTAGAGATACATGGTGGACCTCACGCCATGTACGGACAAACCTTTTTCCATGAAATGCAACTGCTTGCAGCAAAAGGATATGCAGTGCTTTACATCAATCCACGTGGGAGCCATGGATATGGACAAGAATTCGTGGATGCAGTTCGATCTGATTATGGTGGCGGTGATTATTCTGATTTAATGACAGCTGTTGATTATGCTTTAGAGAATTATAGTTTTATAGACGAATCACGCCTAGGAGTAACTGGTGGAAGTTATGGTGGATTTATGACTAACTGGATTGTTGGACATACAAACCGTTTCAAAGCGGCCGTAACACAACGATCTATTTCGAACTGGCTCAGTTTTTACGGTGTTAGTGATATCGGTTATTTCTTTACTAAATGGGAGCTTGGACATCATCTACTAGAAGATCCTGCTAAACTATGGGATTTCTCACCTATTAAATATGCTAAAAAGGTAAAAACCCCTCTGCTAATATTACACGGTGAACTCGATTATCGCTGTCCTATCGAACAAGGAGAACAACTCTTTGTAGCACTAAAACATTTACGTAAAGAAGTTGAGTTTGTGCGATTTCCTGGTGCTGATCACGAACTAAGCCGCAGTGGCGATCCAAATATGCGCATCGCACGCTTGGACGAGATTTGTAAATGGTTTGAAAAATATATATAAAATGGAATTAGATTAACAGCCAGTGCACGGTAAGTGTGGTGGCTGTTTTTTTAGGCTCTATTCTAAATGATTGTCGCTTTTAAAATCATTGATATCATTTTATATAGTCGATATCCATCTTTCATCGTTTAAACCTGCAGTCAAATATTTTTCACAACTAGAAAACAAAAAAGCAAGGGCACTCCCCGCACCCTTGCCATCGCTTATTCTCTATCCTATAATTTCACTTCACTTTGACCTAAATATTCCTGCAAGGATAGCGTGACTCCCTCTTGCTGTTGGCTATTATAACAATCAAACATTGCCTGTAAAGTTTCTAGACTCGTAAAATACGAAGTTTGATAACGGACAGCTAATTCGCGAATAAAAAATCCGATTTTCTCTTTTTCACGTCCTTGATTTGGAATATTTAAGACAAGATCAGGTACGTCTGTAATCCAATAATCAAGTAAATCAGACTTATCGTTTGCAATTTCCTTTGCAGTAATTCCTTTTGATTCTAAGAATTCCGCAGTTCCTTCTGTTGCTACGATTTCAGCTCCTGAATCGACCAATTGAAATATTAGCGACACACTTTCTTCTTTTAATCGATCAGAAATGGACACAAAAACCTTATTCACTTGCTCCCAATTCCCCATGTAAGAAGATACTTTCTTCAATGCTTCATTTTTAGAAGACCCGATACCTATAATCTCTCCAGTAGATTTCATCTCAGGTCCTAATACATGGTCTACTCCTTTTAATTTACTCGCTGAAAAGACTGGAGCTTTGACCGTATAATTTTTTGGCTCTTGCAACAAACCAAATTCATTGGTAATTTGCCCTAACGATATGCCTAACTGCGTCATCACAGCCCATTTAATCATAGGAATACCTGTTAATTTACTCATTATTGGTATCGTACGAGATGATCTTGGATTTACTTCCAATACATAAATCACATCATCATGAATGACGAATTGAATATTCATTACGCCGATAATTGGCACAGTTCTGCTAATCTGATGTGCCATTTCCACTAATTGCCCTTTCACCTCATCTGATAGAGATATTGTAGGAAAAATACTCATACTATCACCAGAATGCACCCCTGCTTTTTCTATATGTTCAAAGATTCCTGGCACTACAATATCTTTCCCATCACTAATGACATCAATTTCACATTCTACTCCTGGCAAATATTGATCAATCAATAATGGCCAGCAACGATCATCTGTGTCCTTCTGAATTCGTGAAACATACCCATATAGTTCATTGTAATTATTACAAATAAACATCGATTGCCCGCCAATAACATAGGATGGGCGGATTAACACCGGGAACCCGAGTTCAGTTGCCGATTCAGATAATTCTTCTACGGAATGAACAATATGCCCAGTGATATGTGGGATATTTAATTGATTGAGAACTTCATAGAATTGTTCCCTATCTTCCATTTGATCTATATGTTCAGGCAGCGTTCCAAAAATGTGAATGCCTTCTTCTTTTAAATTATTTGCTAGATTAATAGCTGTTTGACCACCAAATTGGATGAGGACGCCTTCCACCTCTTCTTTTTGTATGACTGCTAGCACATCCTCTAATGCAAGTGGCTCAAAATATAAACGGTCTGCTATAGAATAATCGGTACTAACCGTTTCCGGATTATTGTTAATAACCACCGCTTCGTACCCCAATTCTTTCACTGCCCATGCTGCATGGACAGAGCAATAATCAAATTCAACACCTTGACCAATGCGAATAGGACCCGACCCTAAAACCAATATTTTTTTCCTATCCCTACTAGGCTCCACCTCATCTCGACCATGCCATGTAGAATAATAATAAGGGGTAATAGCATCAAATTCACCAGCACAGGTATCAACTAATTTATATACTGGCTGTAACCCCATCTCTTTATAAAAGTCACGCAAAGTCTTTGCAGTAGTTCCAATCAGTTCGGCTATTCGATTATCACTTATATTAAATCGTTTTGCTTCCTGCAATCTCTCGTTTGGAACCTGTGGCCATTCAAAATCTCCCAAGGATTGCTCACACTCTATAATTTGCTGCACTTTTCTCAAAAACCAAAAATCAATATTGGTTATTTTTATTAATCGATTTATGTCCATGTTACGGTAAAATGCTTCAGCAATTGCAAACAATCGTAAATCATTTGGAATAGAAAGAAGTTCCAGCAATTCTTCTTGTGTTTTCTTCTCCATTCCGGGCCATTTTAGACTATAAACATTCATTTCTAGTGAACGTACCGCTTTGTTCAAGGCACCTTCAAAGGTACGGTCAATCGCCATCACCTCTCCGGTCGCCTTCATTTGCGTACCTAACGTTCGGTCTGCTTCTGTAAATTTATCAAATGGAAAACGAGGTAGTTTTATCACCACATAATCCAATGCAGGTTCAAATGATGCATATGTATTTCCTGTAATCGGGTTAATAATTTCATCTAAATGTTGACCAATTGCGCACTTGGCAGCAATACGTGCAATAGGATAACCGGTTGCCTTCGATGCTAATGCTGAAGATCTGCTCACCCGAGGATTTACTTCAATAATACAATACTCATTGGATTCCGGATGTAAGGCAAATTGAATATTACATCCCCCAACCACATCCAATGCGCGAATCACTTTCAATGAAGAAGACCGAAGCATTTGATATTCAACATCTGATAATGTCTGTGAAGGGGCAACAACAATCGAATCACCCGTATGAACGCCAACCGGATCCATGTTTTCCATGTTACAAACAATGACGCATGTATCGTTCGCATCTCGCATAACTTCATATTCGATTTCTTTCCAGCCTTTAATACTTTTTTCAACTAATACCTGGCTAATCGGACTTAATTTCAATCCATTTTTCAGAAGATTGATGAAATCTTCTTCATGATAGGCAAATCCACCGCCTTCCCCACCAAGTGTATATGCAGGTCTTAGGATAACCGGAAAGCCAATTTCTCTTATAAATTCCAATCCTTCTTCGATATTTTCCACAATTTTAGATTCAGCTATCGGTTCATTTATATCAATCATTAACTGACGAAACTTTTCACGATCTTCCCCTCTTTGAATAGAGGAAACAGAAGTACCTAGAAGCTCTACATGATATTTATCTAAAATTCCTTGCTCATGTAATTGGACGGTTAAATTCAGCCCCGTTTGTCCACCCAACGTACCAATTAAGCCATCTGGTTTCTCCTTGGCAATTATTTTCTCTAAGGAAGGAACGGTCAGTGGCTCCAAATAAACATGATCGGCAATATTTTCATCCGTCATAATGGTTGCTGGGTTATTATTTACCAGCACCACTTCAATCCCTTCTTCCCTTAATGCTAGACAGGCTTGCGTACCTGCATAGTCAAATTCTGCTGCTTGCCCGATTACTATTGGTCCTGATCCAACGACAAGAACCTTATTCAACGTTTTATGCTTCGACATATTTCTCCCCTCCAGAAGTAACTACCTGATGAATGAATTCCATAAAAATATATTCTGTATCACTTGGTCCTGGATGTGCTTCTGGGTGAAACTGTACGGATTGAACAGGTAAATGCACATGTTTCATGCCTTCCACCGATTTATCATTTACATTTTTAAATAACATATCAAATAATTCTGTGTCGACACTTTCTTCAACTACCACATATCCATGATTTTGCGAGGTCATTCGAACTTTACCTGTTTGCACGTCCTTAACCGGATGATTCCCACCACGATGGCCATATGGGAGTTTTTCAGTTTTGGCACCATATGCAAGTGCAATTAACTGATGCCCCAGACAAATACCGAGTGTCGGATAGTTCTCTGTTAGTGCTTTAACAGTTGGAAACACCTGCTTTAACTCCATTGGATTCCCTGGTCCATTACTTAATAGAATTCCATCTGGATTCAGTTCCTGTATAATCTCAAAGGAAGTATTATATGGAACAATTGTTACTTTGCAATTTTCCTTAAGCAAAGCATCTAAAATGGATTTCTTATAGCCAAAATCTACTAGAACAACATGATACGGACCATCTCCGTAGGTTATCTTTTCGTTAACAGAAACTCGCTGAACCAAATCTACTGTATCTTTATTTCCCCATTTCACAGGGGACTTTAATTCTTTCACCAGTCTCCCTCTTACTGTTTTGTGTTTGCGAATCGCCCCTACGAGAGTGCGGGTATCCACATTGGCTAATCCTGGAACATTAGCTGCTTTTAGGTGGGAAGAAATAGAATGTGTAGATTGATAGTGACTTGGTTCTTCACAAAGATCATTAATAATAACAGCAGTGACATTAATACAATTGCTTTCGGAATCCTGATCATTGACTCCATAACTACCAATAATCGGATAAGAGAAAGTTAAAATTTGCCCTGCATATGATGGATCAGTAATCATTTCCTGATAGCCAGTCATGCTTGTATTAAAAACCACTTCTCCTTCTATTTCCATTTCAGCTCCTATCCAATCACCAACAAACTGCTCACCCGTTTCCAATATGAGATAACCCTTCGTCATGATGTTGTCCCCTCCGTCTCCGATAAAATTTCTTTAAAAGTCATTATGAATCGGTTTAATTCTTCTTTTGTTGTCGTTAATGGAGGTAAAATTCGCAGTACATTTACGCCAGCCGCAAGTACTAAAATACCTTTTTCCCGAAATTTATTAATCCATGTTCCCACCTGTTCTGAAAGCTCGATACCAATCAAGAATCCATTACCTCTTACCTCTTCTATTACTTCATAAGATTTCTGTAGTTGCAGCAGCTCCTCATTTAGCCAGGAACTTTTTTCCTGAACTTCTTCCAAGAACCCTTCTTGCACCATGTTCTCCATCGTTGCCACACCAGCAGTTGCAGCTAATGGATTACCACCAAATGTACTACCATGTGAACCAGGCTGAAAAGATGCCGCCACGTTCTCTTTAGCAAGCGTTGCACCGATAGGAACACCGGATCCTAAGCCTTTTGCTAAAGTGATTACATCAGGCTCCACGTCATATTGTTCATATGCAAATAATGTTCCTGTTCTTCCTATGCCTGTTTGGACTTCATCTAACATCAAGAGAATATCGTTATCCTTACAAATTTTGTCCAGTTCTTTTAGCCAGTCACTATTTACAGGTCGTACTCCGCCTTCCCCTTGAATGATTTCTACTAAAACAGCAGTTGTTTTACCATCATTGATTTCTTTTAAACTGTTAAAATCATTAAATGGTAAATAACGAAAACCCGGTGTTAATGGGGTAAAACCCTGATGGATTTTTTCTTGTGCCGTTGCAGCCATTGTCGTCCCTGTTCGGCCATGGAAGGATTGTTTAAAAGTAACAATCTCTGTTCGTTCCGAATTCCCCTGATCCTTGGCATATTTTTTCGCTAATTTGATTGCAGCTTCATTAGCTTCTGCTCCACTATTACAAAAGAAAACTTGATCTAATACACTGTTTATCGATAATAATTCAGATAGCTTTTCCTGGTTAGGAATCTCATATAAATTGGAGCAATGCCAGAGCAAATCTAGTTGTTCTTTCACTTGTCCATGTACATAATCTGGTACATGCCCCAGATTACATGTAGCGATGCCTGATGTATAATCTAGGTACTGATTATCCTGCTCATCCCAAACCTTACTTCCTTTTCCTCGCACCATTCTCACAGGAAAACGATTATATGTATTCATGGTTGCCCGTTTTTTCTCGCTAATGGAATTAGACATGTTGTAACTCCCCCATCACAATTTTTGTTCCTATCATTTGCCCATTCAAGTAACCTTCTAGATTAGTTGGTGTTAATCCATCGATAATAACTGACTCACTTACACCACCAGAAAGGGCATTAATTGCTGATCGCACTTTTGGAATCATTCCACCATAAATGACACCAGAAGTAATCATAGATTCGATTTTATGCTTTGACAGTTTAGAATGGACAACTTGCTTGCCATTAATCGTTTCCATTACCCCCGGAATATCACTGACAAAGATTAGTTTTCCTTTCATCGCACTGGCAACCGCAGCCGCCGCCATATCCCCATTGATATTATAGCGAGTACCTTTCGAATCAATGCCAATAGGAGAAATAACCGGAATTCCGCCTTTTTCGATAATCAACTTTAACCATGTATCATTCACCTTAGCCACTTGACCTACGAACCCAAGCTTACCTGATTGATCCACTGGTTCGGCATGTAATAAGGAACCGTCAACCCCACTTAAACCAAATGCTTTCCCATTGGATTTATTTATTTTTGCAACAATCCGTTTATTAATCGAACCGCTCATTACCATTTCTGCTACATTTAAAACTTCTTCCGTCGTTACCCTCAATCCATCCACAAAGGTTGTTTCTACATTAGATTGTTTTAACGCCAGATTGATTTCCGGACCGCCTCCATGAACAATGATTGGTTGACAGATTCCTGATTTTCTCAACTCTGCAACTTTCTGATAAAAACTTATTGGCAGTTTTTCTAAGATACTTCCGCCCATTTTTAAAATAATAGTATTCATTCTACTCACCTCACGTTCTGTAGGATGCGTTAATTTTTACGTAATCATAGGTTAAATCACAACCCCAAGCTGTAGCTTGATACATTCCGTCTTGCATATGAACGTTGATGATTACAGCGTCCGCCTGTAAATATTGACTAGCTTCATGTTCGTTAAAATTAACAACCTGACCATGATGGACAACCTCGATTTCTCCAAGGGAAATACTTATTTTATCCGTATTTATTGGCTGCTCGCTATATCCTACAGCACAAATAATCCGTCCCCAATTGGGATCTGCACCGTATATTGCTGTTTTCACCAAATTAGATGATATGACAGCTTTGGCTACTTGTTTGGCTGCTGTTTCAGATGGTGCTCCTGTAGTATTCACTTCAATTAATTTCGTAGCACCTTCCCCGTCTTTCGCGATTTGTTTGGCTAATTCTTCGCTGACAAATTTTAATGCCTCCACAAATCGCATCCAATCCGCATGATTCTCAGTGAGGAGATGATTTTCCTTCATTCCATTAGCCAAAACCAGCACCATATCATTTGTACTGGAATCACCATCGACTGTGATCATGTTAAATGAACAATCCGTTATACTGCGCAATGCTTTTTGTAAGCTTTGTGCTTCAACTGCAGCATCCGTTGTAATAAACCCAAGCATTGTTGCCATATTGGGATGTATCATACCTGATCCTTTTGCAGCACCACCAATGGTAATCGTCTTACCATCAATTTCTATTTGAACAGCAACATGTTTTGTGATGGTATCTGTCGTTAATATGGACTGCTCAAATTTCTCTGGAGACAGATGATTAGAATCCCCAATTGACTGTATCCCAGCTTCAATATTCTCCATCGGCAATAATTCTCCAATGACACCCGTCGATGCAACGGCAACATTATCCACTTCCACCTTCAATTTTTCAGCAGCTAATTGCTGCATTTTCAAGGCATCCTGATAGCCTTGTGTACCTGTAAATGAGTTAGCGTTACCTGAATTGACAACAATGGTTTGCAATTGGTCATCTTTTTCCAAACTGTTTTTCGTAACCTTTAGTGGAGCTGCCTGAAATGCATTCAACGTATACACTCCAGCAGCACATGCTGGGACTTCCGAATGAATCCACCCAAAATCAAGTTTGGTTTTACGCAGTCCACAATGTACTCCACCGGCCGAGAACCCTTTTGGGCTTGTAACATGCCCATCTTGCAAAACTTGTATTTTCTTCCCCTTTGTTAAAATCACTCTTTCCACCCTCTCTTATGGATAAATCGGTATCGTGTTAAGCCCGTGTTTTTCATCCCAGCCATTCATTAAATTAGCATTCTGTATCGCTTGACCCGCAGCTCCTTTTACAAGGTTATCTATAGCTGACTCTACAACAAGTTGATTTGTTCGCTGATCAACGTACAACCCAATATCACAGTAATTACTTCCATAAACTTCTCGAGTTGTTGGAAAAGTTCCCTCGTCTCTAATACGAATAAATGGGTGTGTTTCGTAGTAAGATTCATAAAGGTCAATCACTTCTGACGATGTTATATTTTTTTCTAACGGTGCATACATCGTGCAAATTAAACCTCGTGTCATTGGAATTAAATGTGTAGTAAATGTCGTTGTAATAGAATCTTTGGCGATATCAGATAAGTATTTTTCAATTTCTGGTATGTGCTGATGGGCTCCAATCTTATATGGTTTTACATTTTCATTCGTCTCCGAAAAATGCGTCATCGCTGATTGTTTTCTTCCAGCACCAGATACACCCGTTTTTCCATCGATAACAATTGATTGATTTGCAATTACCTGATGTTCAATTGCTGGTATTAATCCGAGTAAAGCGGATGTTGGAAAACAGCCTGGATTCGAGATGATCTGTGCTTGCTTTACTTGTTCCTTATATACCTCGGGCAATCCATATACTGCCTTGTCTAAGGTTTCCTGCGGTGCTGGATCTTTGCCATACCATTCCTTGTATTGTTCAGCTGAGGTTAATCGTAAATCTCCAGATAAATCTATACACTGTACAGAAGAGCCTTGAAAATCTGGTATAATATCTTTAGCCACACCAGCTGGAGTTGCAAAGAAAATGATATCCACCTCTTCTTTTAAACGATCAATATCTAACTCTTCCATGGGTTCTTTTATAAATTCAGTTAAATGAGGATAAGTATTTGCAATTCCTTCCCCATACTGGGAATGTGATATTATTTTTTTTATATGCATAAATTCATGCAATTGGAGTAATCGGATTAACTCTACCGCCCCATATCCTGTTCCTCCAATAATCGCTACATTCTTCACGGTATAACTCCCTTTCGAATTTTCGAATTATTCATTATTATAGTTTTTAAAAGTTATTTATGCAAGTATATTTATAAAAAAATATTAATATTTATGCATAAAATATAGATAATCATTCATTTATTCCGTATATAACATGTATAATTTTTTGTTCTTGTAAAACGGTTTATTCGCTTTAACGTCCTTAATACAGCGCTGTCATTTAAAAAATATTAATCAACAAAAAAACCAAACAGTCAACTGCTTGGTTTTTTTGTATTAGTTTTAACTAGTTACTTGATTCGATCAATCTGTAAATTTTTCTAAAAAACTAGTTAGCTTTTCTATATAGCTCTTTTTTTCTAACACAATCGATTCACCATGACTTGCTTTCTCCACAATCATTAACTCCGTTTCACTATTCGTATGTTCCACTAATTCTTGCGTCATTTCTGTCGGAACAAAAGTGTCACTGCCTCCATGAAAGTACAATATTGGTACTTCCGCTTTTTGCACCTGTTTTAGTGCAGATGCTTCTTTAAAGTTATATCCCGTTTTGATATCCGTAACAAGTCCTGTTGTTGGAAGGATAGGGATTTCTGGCAGTTTGAACATACGATCTAGCTGGTAGGAGAAAAGATCATATACAGTAGAATACGGGCTATCAGCGACAATAGCTTTTACATTACTTGGCAATTCCTCACCACTCGCCATTAAAACAGTAGCTGCACCCATAGAAACCCCATGAAGTACAATCTCTGTATCTTCTCCCAGTTCCTCGATCACTCGGTGTACCCAATCAATTAGATCTAATCGATCATGCCAGCCAAAACCAATATACTCTCCTTCACTATTGCCATGCCCCCGCATATCCGCAGTGAACATATTGTATCCAAGATTCTCATAATAATATTGTCCAAATAATCCCATATCACTTGCACGACCTAAGTAGCCATGAGCAAAAACAACCGTTTTATTAGTTGGCTGTTCCGCTTCCAGAAAATATCCCTGAAGTGTCAAATCATCAAAAGATTGTAGTTGCCATTCGTCAAATGCCTGACTTCTTACCCAATCCCGCCAGCTACCAGCAGTAAATTCCTCCATTGCCTCAGCAGAAACTTCTAAATCCTGGTTTCCTGTTAGAAAGTCTTTCACATTTCGAGCAATGGCCATATCGTATAATACATAACCAATAACAAAATTTATCATTAGTACGATAAGAAATAGTCCAATACTAAGTTTTATCCATAGCTTCCTTCTTTTCACCAACTCGCCCCCTTTAACGCACGATTATATGTGCTTTAAAAAGACTGGTATATACCGTATCATATTTACCAGTCTTTTAGAATCACCTTTATAATTCTATTATACTAGAATATTCAATAAGGAAAAGGCGAGCTGGGGTGGTAGATTCTAGAAATTATTTATTTAACATTCAGGGCTATTTTCTAAAAGATTGTTTCTTTTAGCATATAACCTTGTTCCAGATTTTATAAAAGACTCTGGTCAACTTTAATGAAGAATACTGTATGAAAAGAGCTATTCAATTACTATCTATATATTGCCTTACACATGCCTTCTTTCCATCAAATGAATACCTAATCCCATCAGAACCACACCCATTAAAACTAAAATACTAATTGGTAATAATACTTCTTCCAGTGGATACCCATAGACCACCATCCCATTTAGTGCTTCCATACCATAAGTTAATGGATTTATTTTGGAAAGTGCTAATAATACCTCTGACTCGACAATTTCTATTGGCCAGTAAGCACCACCAATCATTGCCATACTCACTGCAACAATGGGTAAAACAGCATTAAATTGTTGGGCATTTTTCACACATGCTGTAATAAAGATGGATAAAGAAACGACTGCAAAAACATATGGTATCAACAATAGCACAGCCTCCAAGAATCTACCTTGGAAATCAACCCCTATCCAAAAATGGAACACTAAGAATATAATTAGCACTTGTAAATAACCTTCAAAAAAACTATAAACTAAATTTGCGATATACATTTCAGTCTTTCTCACTGGAGATAATATCATACGATCCCAGATTCCTTCTTTTTTCTCCAGCAAGATAGGCAATACATTGTACGCTATCGTGTAAATGACGAAAAATAAGGTAAATCCAAATAAAAAATGAGTCTCATTATCATAGACAAATGCTTCTGAGCTACTAAAATTGCTAGTTTTCATTGTAAAAACCGGAGAATCCATAGCCGTTTTATATTCTTCGTCTAATAGTTGTTTCTCTGAATCCGTTTGTGCTTCAACTTCCTCAAAGAGTTTTTCTTGCTGTAATTTTTTCGCATAAATGTCATGAATTGTTTGTTCCACCATTTGTGCATTGGTAGATTCAACTCCTACGACTAGTTGAAAATCATCTTCTTTCACAATGACTCCAACCTCTGATTTGCCATCAGCAATCAGATCCAACATTTCTTTTTCAGTCATCCAATTAAATGTGTAAACATCATTCTTTTCCAAGGATTTCCCTATAAAAGATTCTTGAATGTTACTCGAACCATAAACAGGAACAGAAATAGAAGTCATTCCTCCACTAGTTCCTAGTATTAAAGCGAAAATGATAGACATGGTGGTAAAAAGCAGAAACATCCAAGGTTTACGTATAAATGTTGTAAATTTTGCTACCAATATACCATTCATGCGGATGCCCCCCTTTTTGGAAAACTAAGTGCGCCAATGATGATGGAAGAAATAGCAAAGCCAAGGATGTATAAGAGGTGATGGCTTACTTCACTTATTCCTTCCCCTCTTAATATCGTCAAATAAGCAGACATTCCTGCCCCATTTGGAGTCAAGTCCCCTAACGTTTGCAATAATTTTGATGAATCCCCAATAGGAAAGAAACTTCCACCGATAAACGCCATTAAGCTGACTACGACACTTCCAAAGAAATCAATAATGTTCTCCGAATTGAGTCGATAGCTAATTGCAGCTAAAAGGACTGTTAACCCACCAACAGAAATAGAAATAAACAAGCTAACAATAAGAAAAGAAGTCAAATCTGGCCAGGTTACATCAAATACAATCCAAGCAAAGCTAAATAGTACGAGCAATTGTATAAAGGCAAAAATCATACCTGACAGTAAAATCCCTAAGAAATATATCCATTTAGATACATTAGCAATTATGACACGATCAAACACATGTGTTGCTTTTTCATGAAAAGATATCCAACCAATTGCCGTTGCCATAAATAATACATTCATCACAGCCATACCAATAGTATAATAGTCTTTTGATGAGATAGGATTCCCTTGATTAATCCTCTTCACTTCTCCAGGAAGTTCATTAGTATCGATTTGAATGGCATCCAGGTCTATGCCTTTCTCAGATAAAAAGACTCCAAATGTCATCTGTTCCTGAAATTGAGTTAGTATATCACTAACTATATTTGCACCAATTTCCTGTTGCTCATTATGGTACACTCGTAATTCTGGACTTATGTCCTCATGGAGCATGATGGTCTGTAATGTATCATAAGTGAAATTTTCCGGTACTTCTATAACAGCAGCAAATGAGCTGTCATCCAATAACTCTTCCTTTTCAGAGGGTTTAGCTTCATGCAAATCTATCATATTTGCTAATTCTTCGCTCTTAAAAACAGAGTCTTTTAATATACCAATAGGAGCGATTTGTGGTGCAGTTTCTTTGATCATCTCTATTGCGGTTTCTGGAATAACACCAGATTCAATATCAGAAATAAATTGGTTAACCTGCTTTTCCTCGTCTTCCTGCTCTATCATTGCAACCTTTACATTGATTTCAATTGATTCTCCATCCATCCAATTACTAAGCGCCGTACCTAATATGGTAATTAAAATGATAGGAAGCCCCAATAATAATAAAATCTGGACTGGGTTTCTCAACAAAATCAAAGCTTGCTTCTTTATAATCTGCCATAACATAGATATCCCTCCTAATCCCTTAAAGCTCTTCCTGTTAAATGCAGGAAGACATCTTCAAGTGTTGGAGAGTTAATATCAATGGACCTTAATTCTAACCCAGCTTGTTCTGCCATTTTTGCCAGTTCTGAAAACATATTAACCTCTTTCGGAACGACGATAGTAATTTCCTTTTCCTCCACTTTTATTCGGTGGATTGTTGGGCTACTCTCTATACTGGCAATAAACGCATCATTCCATCTGTCTGCTTTAATGGAAATGGTGTTCTCGGCTGAAAGAATCTGCTTAATTTCTTGCTTTGTACCAGATGCAATGAGATTTCCTTTGTCCATAATATAAATTCGGTCACAAAGAAACTCTACTTCTTCCATATAATGACTCGTATAAAGAACCGTCATTTGTCGTTCTTCATTTAGCCGCTTTACTGTTTCTAGAATATAATTCCTGGATTGCGGATCAATGCCTACAGTTGGTTCGTCCATGATTATAACTTCAGGATCATGCAGCAATGCTACTCCAATATTTAACCTCCGCTTCATTCCTCCAGAAAACTTTTTCACGATATCCTTTCGATGATCTGTTAAACCGATTAATTCCAGTATTACATCTATTTTTCTCTGCAATTCTTTTCCCTTCATGCGATAAAGTCTACCAAAAAACTGTAAATTTTCTATAGCAGTTAAATCTTCATATAAAGCAATCTCCTGAGGAACCATACCAAGAATCTTTCTTAGCGGTGCTGGATTCTTCAGAATACTTTTATTGCAATAGCGGACATCACCACTTGTTGGTTCCATTAAAGATGAAAGCATCGAAATTGCGGTGGACTTTCCAGCACCATTGGGCCCGAGAAGACCTACAATTTCTCCTTTTTCAATAAACATATTTAATTTCTTCACTGCTTTGACCTTTTTAAAGGATTTGGTTGAATCCACTAACTCTAACATACCAATCCCCTCCTCTAATCTTAGTTTACGATATAACCTGATTTAAGCACACTACCCGAAGTCACTAAACTTACTTCCAAACCATGACCATAGTCACTTTTCGTAAATTCTAAGCTTTGAATCTTCGTAGTTGATAGAAACTCCTGATTTATTTAATTAAGAATAAATATGAAATAAGGTGCATTGTTGATTTCCGCTCCGGGCAGTCGCGCACCTTAGGGCGGCTGATGAGCCTCCTCGTGCTATCGCACTCCGGGGTCTCATCTAGGCCTCTTTTCCCGCAGGACAAGGAAGGCTGCGGCAGCATTACATCGCACGAAGAAAATTGCCCTTTATTTTCGAGGAGTCGACTGCCCTCCGCTCCTATCAACTTGCTTAAAAGTAGTGGCTATATCTAAGAACCTTTATAACACGATTAGAAGTTAAAAAGCACTAAACTAGCGAAGGAAATACACGGAGACTCCTGCGGGATGAAAAGCCTAGGTGAGACTACGTAGAGCGATAGCTCGGAGTAGGCTCAGCAGCGCCCGCGGAAAGCGGAGTGTATTTCCGTAGCGGATGTATAGCGGTATTCTTAATTAAAGTGATCAACAGTCTATACAAAATGCGAAGAATAAAAGGTAACATTTTGTTGGACAATTAATGCCGTCCTAGCTTAAGAGAAAATTCCTTTACTAAAAAAACTCCCTGTAAAACAGAGAGTTTAAGGTTTGTTACGTTTTTTTATTTTTGTTCCTGCAAAAGTGCCCACAGTAAAAATAACAATCTGGCTAATAAGGAGTAAGATCCCACCTTTTTGTTGTTCTGCTACAGGATCAAATGGGAGGAGTGATTGATAAAATTCTGGTGTTAAATATTCTGCATCTGGCAAACACACTACTAGTGAAGACATAAATAAGTCTATATCCGTATAGAGGGAATAGATGCCTTCTTTTGCCATTAGTAAAAAAATACTGTAGGGAATCATTAACAAAATGTTAACTAATCCATAAATAAGTTTCTGTTTATCAGACAATTTACCAGGTTTTAGAATTGGTATCCATATTAGGATTGCAGCAATAAAAATAATAAGTAAAACAAAATAATTTAAATATAAATCAAGCCGTGAATAACTAAAGATTGCAGGAACATGATAACCATAAAAAAGAAGATAGAATGTACTCATTGCGACCACCGGCTTAGTCATGACATTTATAAGATTATCCAATATATTAACCTGTTTAACTTGATTGAAAATCTCATTTTTAAATCCCACAATAAACAATGGTGGTGCAATAAGATATAATAGAATGACTTGAATGATATGAGTACTGAATTTAATTCTACCAATAATATTTAATGGACTTCCTAATGCTGCATACAGCGCAGCTATACCTGCCAAAAAGGCCATTGATTTCCATATAGAATGACTTTTAGACGATGGCAATAATAAAAAATAAATGATGATTGCAAACGCCGAAAAGATAAATATTCCACCATTCCATAATGTAGAAGGATGAAATTCATCTAATATAATTTCTAACATCTTTACTACCAACTTTCTAACTCAATATTACTTCTATAAACTTGCAAAACTACCTTATAGAATAAGTATATAGGATATAAAATTCGATAAGGGAATATAGTTATAACAAAATAATGACAACTTGCTTATTCATCGCTGATCCCATTTTTTATTGCATATATGGCCAGTTTTGTGCGGTCTGCTAACCCTGTTTTTTGTAGGATATGGGTTATATGATTTTTAACAGTTCCTACAGACAAATGAAGGTTCCCTGCAATCTCTTTATTTGTAAAACCCTTTCCAACCAACTTTGTAATTGCTAACTCTCTCGGCGAAAGATCAATTTGTAATTCCTTAGATTTATTCGTTTTCTTTAATAATCGTGGAACAACTTTTGCAGCAACTTCATCATGGATGGTCATACCACCCTTCATACAGCTTTTTACAGCTTCTATTAACTTATCGGGTTCAGCCGTTTTTAAAAGAAACCCATTCGCTCCCTCTTCCAATGCTTGAAGCGCATAATCATCATCATTGAACGTTGTTAGTATTAATATTTTCACATGTGGCCATCGATGTTTAATTTTTCTGGTTGCTTCAATACCGTTCATAACCGGCATCCTAACATCCATCATAACGAAATCAATCATATGTTTTTCAAGTATATGTATTGCGTCCTCACCATCTGCCGCTTCATGTGTAACCTGGATATTCGGGTCCTGCTCCAGTATTACCTTTAATCCTTGTCTCACAATTGTTTGATCTTCTACTAACAATACCTGTAACATTCTATTCCCCCTCATTTGGGATGGTCCCAAGCACAATAAATTCCTTTTCATTTTGATAAACATGTAGTATTCCGTTTACATCTTCCACACGCTGTTTCATGTTTCTTATCCCAAAACCATAAACTATAGATTTAGAGAGATGAATCATATTCTTAATTTCAAATGATAGATCCCCTGTTGCTGATTTGCTTAAAATAACGTGAACTTCCCGAGAGTCACCATGACGCATGGCATTTGTTAACGATTCCTGAATGGCACGATATAGGGCTACATTTTTCTGATTAGAAAGTGGAATGGATAATACACCTTGTTTAATTGTTAATTGAACGAGCATATGACTTTCCGCTTCTAACCTGCGAATCAGATGAACAACCGTAGAAATTCCCTCATTTTCTTCCGATTGAAGCGCTTTTACAGCTTGTCTCGTTTCCTCTAAGCTGTCCTTTGCCATTTTCTTTAACTCTTCATATGCCTCATTTTTTTGTTTAATGGATAGCATTTCTAATTTCATTATTAAAGCTGTTAAGCGATGCCCAACAGAATCGTGAATATCTCGAGCTATCTTGGTACGTTCCTCTAATCGAGCATTATGTTCTAATTGCATGTTCATCCGCTTTAGTTTTCGATATTCTCCATAAAGTTCCTCATAAATCCCTTGCTGTTCTTTCCTATCTTTGGTCATTCCATAAATAACAAAAATTAGAAAGTCTAATAAGACACAATAAAGAATCAATTCCAGACCAAGAATTTCTTGGGTATACATAAGGAGAAGCATCATGACATTTACAAACACGAAATATCCAATCAACACCTTATAGTTGATGTAGAACATTGCATCCATTAATAAGAAGATTAAGATCAAAATACTTAAACTATTGTAATCAGTAACGAAATAACTATGAACAAAAGAAATGAATAGTAAAGATAAATACAATAATAATACTGATTTATTCAAGGAAAGAAGAAAAAAATAATATGCTGATTGGTATATTGAAACTTCCTAATCCAATTAAAAGTGTCCATAAACCCATAAATGATACAAACCGAGCCCAGAATATCTTCAAAACTTCACATCCTCTTCCTCTGCCTATTTTCTTTTAAACATACCAAAGAATTATGAGGATGAAAACAACAAAAGGGATAGAATAGATTGCCTAAACCGGACAGCTTTTATATGCACAACAAAGTATATTATGTTGGTCATCCTTTAGATTAACATTTGAGCAAAAGGCTCTTTTCTAAAGAATTGTTGCTTTTTGTAATATGACTTTGTTTCATATTTTGTATAGAGCCCTAATATCTTTAATTCAGAATACTACTCTGCCTCCGCTACGGAAATACACTCCGCTTTCCGCGGGGAGCTGGTGAGCCTCCTCCGTGCTGAAGAGCGTGTGCGCCTGCGTCTTCCAGTAATGCTTCGAAGCGGGCTTTCTCGGCGCAAGGGACAAGGGAGGTTATTCAAGTAGTTCCCTCACTACGTAGTCTCACCGATGCTCTTCTTCCCGCAGGACAAGGAACGCTTCGTCAGCGAAACATCGCACGCAGAAAAAAGTGGCCTTCTTTTTTCAAGGAATCTCCGTGTATTTCCTTCGCTAAATTTCTGCTCTACTTGATTTTAACTAGAATAATTCTATTTTACGAGGAGCAATGCCCAAAACGCGACATTATAGACTATAGCTTTAAAAATATCTAGAGAGTATATCATAGCGGAGGCAGAATGCGGAGACTCCTGCGGGAAAAGCACGTGTCCGAAGACCCCGCAGGACAAGGAACGCTTCGTCAGCGAAACATCGCACGCAGAAAAAGTGCTCTTCTTTTTCAAGGAAGTGGGTTTCTTCCGAGGAGGCTGAGGCCGTGCCCGCGGAAAGCGAAGTATTCTGCCGGAGCGATTGCCAGCAGAAAACATTCATAAGTGAAAGCGAGAGATAATTATTCTGAATTAAATAAATCAGGAGCTTCTATCAACTGTAAAACTTCAAAAAGCAACAAACTATACAAAAATAGCTATGCAAAAAAATAAGAGGTCCGTTACCTCTTATCAAAATCATACATCTACTTTTCTAAAACTGATTTTCCAATTATCTCCTGTTTCGATATGATATGCTTTAGCAAAAGACCCTTGATTTATTGCAACTCCAATTTTATCAAGTGAATTTACAAATAAAAGGGCTTCACCTAAACGACTATCTGCAAAGGAACGAACAAATTTTATCATATTTTTATAAAGATGCCGCTTATTATTCTCAATAGTAACCTCTAAAAAGTCACCATATAGAACCCCTGTCTCTACAAATAATTCCCGCTCTATGTTGGTCCACAGGTTTCCAAATCGTACATCTAGGATATCTATATTACCAGTGATTACTTTCTCTTTCTCTTTAACTTCTGTTTTGGCAAGGGGGAGTAAAGTCAAATTCTCCACACTTAGTTCCGGGCCGACATCCTCAAATGATATAATACCAGATGCTAGTCTTGCGGCTGTATAGACATAAACATCGCGACCATGAAATGTGTAAGATTCACCAGAATTCGGCAATCGATTGAATTCCTCCTCGATAATTCTTGCTTCGACAATTCCAAATTTATCTTTAATATGAGTTAGTGTCCCATTATCTGGAGTAACGATATATTGATTTAACCCCGTTTTAACCACGACACTCAATCTGTCTGTCCCAACTCCTGGGTCTACCACAGATACAAAAACACTGTCTTCCGGCCAATATTCCACCGTTTGATAAAGTCTGTATGAGGCTTCCCAAATATTAAAAGGAGGAATATCATGAGTTAAGTCAAAAATTCTGAGCCATGGGTCGACTGACAGTGCAACACCATACATCGCACTAACTGCTCCATCACTTAAACCAAAATCTGTTTGCAAGATGATATGTTTTCTCATTGAAATATCCCCCTTATTGGTAGTAACTGCAGTTAAATGAACACATCGCCCATTAAAATTTCCTTAAGTTAACATGATTATACGTAATTTATTTCGCGATAGCAATATTTATATTTTTACTTTTCTAAAAATGATATAATCTAACTAAAATGAAGAGGAGTGGTAACAGATGCAAACATATTTCATAACTGGTTATCCAGGATTTCTTGCAAGAAATCTCTTACAGCAACTAATAAAAGATCACCGGTCCACTATCGAACATATTTATTTGCTGGTACTCCCTAAACTTAAGGAACAAGCAGAAAAAGAACGCATGTATTTTTCAAAAACTGAAAGATTCGATGATGAAAAGATTACGATTGTTGAAGGAGATATTACGGAAGAAAAGCTGGCTATAAATAAGCAGATACAAGCGGAACTACAACAGAATGTTACCCATGTTTTTCACTTGGCAGCAGTTTACGACTTAGCTGTTCCTGAAACGCTTGCCTATCAGGTAAATGTAAAAGGAACCGATAACGTCAATAAATGGTTAAGAACTCTTTTCCATCTAGAACGTTACATCTATTTTAGTACCGCTTATATCTCCGGAACAAGAGAAGGTAACATATTTGAAAATGAATTAAACGAAAATCAATCCTTTCGTAATCATTATGAGAAAACAAAATTCAAAGCTGAAATTTTGGTAGACAAGTTAAAAACATCTATTCCAACTACCATTATCAGACCCGGAATTGTAAAAGGACATTCAAAAACTGGAGAAACCATTAAATTTGATGGCATGTATTTCTTGCTGAACTTATTCGATCGTATTGGATCATTGCCAATTATTCCCTATTTAGGCGAAGGAAACGTGGAAGGTAATTTTGTACCATCGGATTATGTGTTAATGGCAACGAGCTATCTAGCTATTGATAAAATAGGAGAAGGAAAAACATATCATGTAACAGATCCGAATGCCTATACCATGAGAGAAATCTATAAAATGGTATGTGAAGCTTATCTAGGGAAAACACCAAAAGGCATTGTTTCAAAATCAGTAGCTAGTTTACCTTTATATTCAAAATTAGTTCGTAAATGGATTCGTATTGAGAAAGAAGCAATGGATTATTTTATCATTGACTCTTCCTACGATACAACACAAACTATTACTGATTTAGAGGGATCAGGAATTGAATGTCCAGATTTAAAAGATACCATAGAACCCATGATTAACTTTTACCGTAGATATAAACACGACTATAAAAGGCACATCCAAATCTCCTAATAATTGGTAGGACATTTTGAGTACTTAAAAACATTTTCCTCTACTATCATCTTATTAAAATAGCTAACAGTATAGTATTATTCTATCATTTTCTTACTATTTTAACTGTTATGAATTTTTGTGTAGTATAATATATTGAACAGGTCCTGCAAGTTAATAAACATGTTGGTTGCTTAAACCCTTAAGAAGGGGGTTGAAGCGATTGATTCCAATTGACAAAACCATAGAGTTGATGCTCTCATTTGCCATGCTCGTGTTGTTAATTGTGAACAACAACCAAGAAAAAAAGTAATCCGCTCCGATTCCCCCCGGATAAGATTACTTTTTTTCAGGAAACCCTGAAGTAAAGCAGCCCAATTTGTTGCAGGAACCTGTTCGAGTCGTAAGTGCAGGAACTTACGGCTCGTTTTTAGGGCACCCATATGAAGCACACTATATATGATATTATATTGCTAACTCAGATATGATTCAAAATTTCACTCCATGCTTCCACTTTTTCCGAGTATGATTTATTGTATCGTCCAGGAATTGGACTGCTGGAAGGCAATTTCATAACTTCAACACCATTAAGTTGATTGACATCGAAATGTTTTAAGAAGGTTTGATAAGACTTTGTTCCATTACACCCAATAAATGAAATTGACGGATATTGTTCAAGCAAACCTATCATATTGTTTGGTACTTCATCCATAATGTCTGCATCCAGACTCCCTTTCCGATAACAAGCTGCAATCGAATCCCATAAGGCAATATGATGCTTTTTTACAAAATCCACTCGTTTTTCATATTCTGCAATCGGCTCTTCGTTAAATAATTCAAATAATATGGGCCAAAAATGGTTGCGAGGGTTTCCATAATATTGCATTTTTTCAAGGGATTTGACACTTGGCATCGACCCTAGAATCAGCACCTTTGGATTCTTAGGTAATACTGGTGGAAAGGATAGAATCTTCTTGTTCATCATTACTACCCCTGTCTATTGTTGAGTTTCAAATTTCTCATCTAATATTTTCTACAGCATAGCATAAATACAAATAAAAAAAAGGCTATAAAGCCCTTCAGAAATTTTCATTTCAGCTACGGCTTTATAGCAAAAAGGATAGAACCGCTTCTGAAAACCTCATAAGACTGCTCTCTTCTCTATTGACTTTCTTTCCTTGGTTCTTCATGCAACTCATTCTTATTCTTCTTATTTGACAGTTTTTCCTTAATAACTAATAACCAGCGTTTCATATGTTGATAAATATATCTATTCCAATAATGAGCGATCTTATTTCCTAACCAGTTTAACCTATCATAAACGTACGGTATTTTATAAGCTTTAATTAATAAATCTGCCAAAACGATAAGGAGCCAAATCGATATGTAAACATAACCAACCGCAATGAAAATTGCGAGCCAATGATCCGCCTGCAGCTGTATCATTATATATTCATATGGGCTACCTTCTGTTCTTTGCACAGTATAAACAAAGGAAATCAATGGAAGTAAAAGAGAAAAAATTAATGCGATAGCTGCTAATGGACTAAATTTTCGAATAACCCAATATATGATACTACTTATTAATACTAGTGAAAGAATAATACCATATAGAACCCAAAAACCTGCTGGCATACTTTCCAATAGTTACACTCCCCTTTTCAAAAAATGGTGTTAATACTATTATAATATAAAAAAATACTATTATTATATAATTCTGTAAAAAACTCTATCATCCTTTAAATTTTTATCTATAAATAAAGACTCCCAATAGCTTATGGGAGCCCAACGCATTAATTTGCTCTTAAATTAGCGATGACATTAAAACCAAAACAAAAAATTCCTATTACCGTTACTACCCCTCCTATTGTAGCAAGTGGAAAAAATAGCGGGCTCACTTCTAAGATTGCAAGTGCAATAGATATCATCATCACTGGAAGTCCAATGTTATGAAGCCAAAAGTGTGCTTTTGCTGCACCTGTTTCGGCAAGCTGTGGAAATAAAATATAAAATATACCGGCGATAGCTAATGACATCCAACCTAATAAATTTAAATGCGCGTGAACACTTGTTAATGTAAAAACATGAAAGATGGACATATACAATCCAAACAAAATTCCTATCATAAAATAAACTACTGCAATTTTCATTAACTTCACTCCCACACCTATCCCTCCCTTCCTTCTTTTTGACTAAGTCCAATTTATTATATGTTCATTAAACATTCGATTATGTTATATAATTCAGAATTATTAGGTATATAATTAAGATGAATACTTTTATTTTTTTAATATCTCTTTTTATTTACAGCAAAAACTCTGTTATCCTATGCTATAATTTGGAATTTTGATTAGGAGGAATACTTTGTGAAGGCAATCATAATAGGACTTTTGGGAGCATTATTTTTTTCTGTGACTTTTGTATTAAATCGTTCAATGGAACTAGAGGGCGGTAGTTGGGTATGGAGTGCATCATTAAGATTTTTCTTCATGCTTCCAATTTTATTTCTGATTGTAGGATATCAGAGAAATATACTACCCGTCATACGTCATCTAAAAAGGAATTATAAACCTTGGCTTTTATGGAGTACCATTGGATTTGGTCTGTTCTACTCCCCACTCACTTTTGCTACGGTTTACGGACCAGGTTGGCTTGTTGCCGCTACCTTTCAGTTAACCATTGTTGCTGGTTCACTGCTTGTTCCCTTTTTAGCCAAAGATCAAAAACAAAAGATTCCCGTTCAAGGTATCATTATCTCCTTGATTATTTTAGCCGGAGTCTTTATCATGCAGATGGAACATGCATCATCTGTTACACTAGTAAATGTTATTCTTTGTGTGGTCCCCCTTATCGTTTCAGCATTTGCTTATCCTTTAGGAAATCGGAAAATGATGGAGGTTGTGAATGGAGAACTTAACACTTTTCAAAGAATTCTAGGTATGACAATTGCCTCCATGCCTTTTTGGCTCTTACTTTCTGTATATGGCTCTATCGTTCACGGATTACCCGATGGCAGGCAGATGTCACAGACGTTTATTGTTGCCATTTCATCTGGGATCATTGCAACTGCTTTATTTTTTTATGCAACGGAACTAGTTCGTCACGATAATCAAAAACTTGCTGGAGTAGAGGCTACACAATCAGGAGAAGTAGTCTTTGCCTTGATTGGAGAGATACTTTTCTTAAGTTTAGCATTGCCGAGCTTCCTATCTTTTATAGGAATGATACTCGTTATAGCAGGAATGATTTTGCATAGTATAGTATCTTCTATAGGAAAACAGAAAAAGACCCCCGTTATTAATAAGATATCAGGAGAAAACTAGAACACTGCCAGTCTATTGCCAGCAGTGTTTTTATCACTTTATCGTTTGCTTTATGAAGTCTACTAATCTATCCTGATATTCTTCGGTAGCAATGTCATAAGCATCTGTATGTCCTGCGCCAGGGACTAACCATAATTCCTTTCCCCCTGCAGCCGCTTCATAAAGTTCTTTAGCCATCTCTGTTGGTACTAATTCATCTTCTTCGCCGTGAACAAGAAATATTGGAAGATTATTTTCTTTAACTTGATTTAATGCGGAGGCCTCTTCAAATGAATATCCTGATCTTATAACAGTCATGATACTTGTTAAATGAAGTAGCGGAAATGCCGGCAGATTATATAAATGCCTTAATTGGTGTGTTAATTCTTCTTTTACCGTTGTATACCCACTATCTGCAATAATTCCTTTTACTTCTTCTGGGAGGTCCTCCCCACTAGTCATTAATACGGCCGAAGCCCCCATGGAATTACCGTGCATAAGAATTTGTTCAGATTTATATCTATCAATTAATAGCTCAATCCATCCAAGATAATCAAGACGATCATGCCAGCCATACCCAATATAATCTCCTTCACTTTCCCCGTGCCCTCGTGCATCGGGAATTAGCACGTCAAATCCTTGATCATAATAAAACTTCGCATACTGCCCCATGCTCTCACTCGTTGAGCGGTATCCATGAGCAAGGATAACTGCTTTATTTTGAAGTGTATCATTTTCTATTAATTTTGCTTTTAATATTAAATCGTCGTATGATTCCAGTTCTATTAAAGTATGCTCCTGCTGGTCAAACCATACATTGGCTTCTTCTATGAGAGATTGATCTTGCGGACTGGCCATTACCTGCATTGTCTCCTCCCCACGATACAACTCCACTGCCATTCCACGCTTGACAGCTTCTCCATAAAAGTAATTAACAACCAACAATAACATGACAAAGACAATGCCTACTACAACCAATGCTGTTTTTATTATTTTTCTCTTCATCCCACTCCCCCAGATAACGATAATATTCATATTAACTATTTACCTATTAGTTTAGCATATGCCTTAACTATCTACTTCATAATTATTTAAAATCCAGGCTATTTTCTAAAGATTTGTTGTTTTTTGTAATATGACTTTGTTTTATATTTTGTATAGACTGTTGATATCTTTAATTCAGAATACTGCTTATCCCCCGCTACGGAAATACACTCCGCTTTCCGCGGGGAGCTGGTGAGCCTCCTTCGTGCTGAAAATCGTGTGCGCCTGCGTCTTCCAGTGATGCTTTGAAGCGGGCTTCCTCGGCGCAAGGGAGCAGGGAGGAATATTCAAGTAGTTCCCTCACTACGTAGTCTCACCGATGCTCTTCTTCCCGCAGGACAAGGAACACTTCGGCAGGGTTACATCGCACGCAGAAAAAGTGCTCTTCTTTTTCAAGGAAGTGGGTTTCTTCCGAGGAGGCTGAGGCCGTGTCTGCGGAAAGCGAAGTATTCTGCCGGAGCGAATGCCAGCAGAAAACATTCATAAGTGAAAGTGAGAGATAACTATTCTTAATTAAATAAATTAGGAATCTCTAACAATTACGACATTAATAAAGCAACAAAATTGCTTTTACATTTGCATTCACTCCAATAGAATATTACGCCATCCGTAGCTGGTAATAGCACTATCCAGAACCAAATGAAAAAGAGCATCACCACTAATGGTGATACCCTTGTCATCGTTATTAAGCTTCTTTTTCCTTTAAAGCAATTACAGGCTTTTTCTCTGTTCTCATATTAAAGACAATATTCAATACAATTGCTGTGACACTTCCTGCGACAATACCATTGCTTGTTAAAATTTGAACACTAGATGGTAAAGTAGCAAACAATTCAGGAACTACCGTTACTCCCAATCCCATTCCAACGGAGCAAGCAATAATCATGGAATTGCCAGGTGAATCATTGATAACTTTCCCGAGCATTTTGATACCTTGTGAGATAACCATTCCAAACATTGCAATCATGGCTCCACCTAATACAGAGGTAGGGATAATCGTTGTTAAGGCTGCAATTTTAGGAACTAATCCTAAACCAATCAGAATACCCCCAGCAACAAAAATCACTTTACGAGATTTTACACCAGTAAGCTGGATTAATCCCACATTTTGAGAGAAAGCAGTATATTGAAAAGCATTAAAAATACCACCTAGAAATACAGCAATACCTTCTGCTCGATATCCTTTTGATAAATCATCTTCAGACAAATCTCTTTTTGTAATATCTCCAAGCGCAAAATAAACACCGGTTGATTCCACTAAAGATACCATTGCTACTAAGATCATCGTGATAATTGCTGACCACTCAAATGTTGGCAGTCCGAAATAAAAAGGCTGAATCATGTGAAAGTAAGATGCTTCTGTTACAGCACTAAAGTCTACCTTGCCCATGAAAGCAGCTGTTAACGTACCAATGATTAAACCAATTAAGATTGATATAGAGCGAGTGAAGCCGCTAGAGAATCGGTACATAAGTATGATAAAAACAAGCGTTCCAAAGCCCAATGATAGATTTGCAACCGAACCGAAATCATTTGCACCTTGACCGCCACCCAAATCATTAATGGCAACTGGTATAAGGGTGATCCCAATAATAGTTACGACACTTCCAGTTACAACTGGTGGAAAGAACCGTACAAGTTTTCCAAATACCGTACTTATCGCTACAACAAATAATCCAGAAATAATAATAGCTCCATAAATAGCTGTAATTCCGTATTGTCCACCAATTGCAATCATCGGTCCAACCGCTGTGAAGGTACACCCAAGAACTACCGGAAGTCCAATTCCAAAGAAACGATTACTAAGTACTTGTAGGATTGTGGCAACTCCACACATAAATATGTCAATAGCCACTAAATATGTAAGTTGTTCCGAAGTTAACCCTAAAGCTCCACCAACTATTAATGGAACTAGAATGGCACCTGCATACATAGCAAGTACGTGCTGAATGCTCAATGCTGCTGTTTTCATATGGATACTTCCTCCTTAAATTTCACTTTTCCACCGTTTAGCGATTCAATTATTGCCAATGATTCCACTTGGATCCCACGTTCACGCAACTGATTTCCTCCAGGTTGGAATCCCTTTTCAATTACAATTCCAATTCCAGCAACTTTTGCACCAGATTGCTTAACTATATCCATCAACCCTAACGCAGCTTGCCCATTTGCTAGAAAATCATCAATTATTAGCACATTATCCTTGCTAGTAATATAATCTTTTGAAATCGATATTTCACTTGTTTCTTGTTTCGTAAACGAATGAACTTCAGCCGAATATAAATCATCAATTAGAGTAAGTGATTTACGCTTCCTTGCAATAACAGTAGTCACCCCCAGTTGCAATGCAGTCATAACAGCAGGGGCAATACCAGAAGATTCCAACGTTAAAACTTTTGTAATCCCTGCCTTTGTAAACCGAGTTGCAAATTCTTCTCCAATCTTCTGCATTAGAACGGGATCGATTTGATGATTTAAAAAAGAATCTACTTTCAGTACAGATTCAGATAATACTTTACCTTCTTGTGAAATCTTCTGTTTTAGTTCTTCCATTACACAAACAACCTCCATTTAATTCCTTGATATTATTACATAACAGAAAAAGCTCAGGAAATTTGCTTCTGCCTATGAAGAAGCAAATTTCCTGAGCTTTTGAACAAAACATGAGAAAATAAAATGAAAAAGATTATACAATCATTGCATATACTTAGTCATTATCCGCTTTTCATAGTCGGCTCATTTACGGTAAACCGGTAGAAACTTGCAGGCCATATCCCCGCGATTATATGAAAATAGTATTCAATTAAGATGATGTTACTAGTATAGCATGGAATAATTATATTGCAACCCGAACATTATTCAAAAAAACTTTCAAATAATTCGGATACCAAGATTTCAAAGAATTAAAATGATTACTTCCATTCTAACATTTCTATTCGATTACCAAAAGGATCTGATAAGTAGAATCTATTTGCCTCTGGAAGTTTATTGTCGACCTGAAAAACGACGTCCTTGTCTTTAAGGTATGTTTTCATTTGTTCTATATTTTGTACCAAAATAGCTGGATGTGCTTTTCTAGCGGGTATAAAAGGAGATTCTATTCCGAGATGGATTTCCACTGTACCTGCTTTAAACCATACACCTCCATTTTCCTTCAACAATGGAGGCTTTTCCAATTCTTCAAATCCTAACAAATCAACGTAAAATTTACGTGCCTTTTCTTCCCCTCCAGCTGGTGCAGCTAATTGAACATGTTCTATCTTTTCGTATTTAAAATTCATCAAAACCCCTCCCTTTTATAATAATAAGTATATCAAGGAGCATAGCTGAGAAGTGATATCGATTTGTTATCGTAATGAAGAAGAATTACTTATAATAAAAAAGGAATATAATTTCTTAGACCATTAAAAAGACTAGCCCCAAAAAAGGAACTAGTCTTAGAAATTCACTATGTAGTACAGCCACAATTGCCGTATTTATATAATAAAAAGTTTTAAACCACCACTTCACAAAGTGGGTGTTCGCAGAAATCTTCCTGCCTTCCGTTCCAGTTGACGGCCCGGCATTAGGATTCCGATGTAAAACTCCCTATTATTCGATTAGAGGTTAAAACTTAATTAAATACGCACAATGTAGCTTGTATTTATATAATACCCTGTTTAGTTCGATATGACAATAGTAAATTCCTACCAATTCATTAAAATAATAACTCAAACACTTCTGTAAGCTGTTCTACTCTTTCATCATTTTGTACATTCTTAGCGTAGTTTAATTCATTTTCTAAGACATTGTCTAAATACGCAATTTCTTCTTCATCTAAATCCTCAACAAACTGTTCCTCACTCTTATACTCTTTCTGCTCCAATTTCCTAAGTATATGCTGACATATCTCGTTTTCACTATAATTAGCCAACGATTCACGCAAATACTTTAACGTTTTATCTATGACGGTTCACCTCTTGTTAACTAAATCTTTGTATTTTTCTTTTTGGCACGTTGTTCAAGCTGAGATTTTGGCTGCTGATCTGCCACATCTTCCGTTAACCCCTGGGGATTAATACTAGTATTCACTCTTTTTTTACTTCGCTTTTTATCTGTCATTTGAACACCTCCAATTATTAGTGTTTCTAAAATTTATTTATGTATGCTTCGTGATTAAAAAAAGAACGGTACCATTACGGCCCGTTCTTTCATTTCTATTCTTTTGCTAACCCTTCGTATTTGTCGCGCAATGTCCTTTTTAGAACTTTTCCACTTG
The DNA here is from genome assembly GCF_003628505.1 of Oceanobacillus halophilus. Classification (GTDB taxonomy): domain Bacteria; phylum Bacillota; class Bacilli; order Bacillales; family Amphibacillaceae; genus Oceanobacillus; species Oceanobacillus halophilus. The sequence goes on from NZ_RBZP01000005.1 coordinate 32,422, forward strand.
GGTTTTTCGGTAACTCTTTTGTGACCTCCACATATTTTGGAACTTTAAATTTAGACAGATTCGCTTTACAGAATTCCAAAACATCTTCCTTTGTGAAGGTATATCCGTCTTTTGGAACGATGATTGCTGTGATTGCCTCAATCCAATAGGCATCAGGAATTCCAATAACCGCAACTTCTGAGACACCTTCCATCTGGTAAATAGCTTCTTCCACTTCTCTGCTGGAAACATTAACACCACCAGTATTAATCATGTCTTTTTTACGGTCAATTATCGTTATATAGCCATCTTCATCCATAACCCCTAAATCGCCACTATGAAACCATCCATTTCTAAAAGCTTCTGCCGTTTTTTCTGGAGCATGTAAATACCCCTTCATCGCATGTGGTGTACGATGCACAATCTCTCCAATTTCTCCACGAGCAACTTCTACATCATTTTCGTCTACAATTCTTGTCTGACAATTCAGTACAGGCATTCCTGCTGACCCTAGTTTTGTTAATTGGTCCTCAGGCTGCAGAACTGTTACCAAAGGCGCTACTTCTGTCTGTCCATAACAATTCCAAAGTTCTACATTCGGAAGACGTTCACTCAATTCTTTAATTACTTCACGAGGCATAATAGCTGCCCCGTAATATCCTTTTCGTAATGTAGACAAGTCACGTTTATCAAAATCCGGATGACGGAGTAATGAAATCCAAACGGTAGGTGGGCAAAATAAGGATGTTACTTTTTCTTCTTCAATCGTTTTTAAAATGATTTCCGGTGTCGCTGAACTTAACACAATACCACTTGAACCTACATAAATACTTGGACCCAAGAACACGTGAAGCTGGGCACTATGATAAAGTGGTAAGGCATGAATAACGACATCTTTCTTATTAATATTCGCATCAATAATTGTGCTGACATACTCGCTTATGATACTTTTGTGTGTCAGCATCACACCTTTTGGCTTCGACTCTGTTCCACTTGTATAAAGTACATGCGCAAGATCATCATCTGCAATATCTATATCCACAAGTTCCGTAGATTTCCCATCTCGTGCCACGGATAATGGTGTCCAATCTGATAATTCTCCTTTATATGAGGGTAGTGTATCCATTAAATATTTAAATTTAATATCTAATGTACTCGAAGCCTCGTCTAACACTTTGGCATATTCCAGTGAGGCTAGAAATCCAGTTGCTCCAGCATGCTCTAATATATACTGTATATCACTTACACTTAGCATATAATTTACAGGAATCATGACAGCTCCAACACGAGCTAAGGCAAAATTTGCTAGCACAAAATCTCGACTGTTCTTTGAAAGAACCGTAATCATATCCCCTTTTTTTACTCCATCTGCCAAAAAAGCTTGAGCTGTCTGGTTCACTAAATTATCTAATTCTCGAAATGTTAATCTTTCACCATTGTAAGCAATTGCATCTTTATCAGGATATCGATCTGTTGTCCTGCTTAATAAATCACCTAAAGTATTTCTTCGCGCGCGTTCCAGCGTTTTACTTAATTCCAATTCCTCATTAGATTTCACACTCATTTTACCACTCCTATAAAGAAAAATTGCTGTTAATCCGGTTGAATATTCTTTCTATTATTTTAATTCAGAACATAGTTTTTAGCAAATTTCTAAATAACAGCTTTTTTATAGTGTATCGCATCTTGTATACTGTGGATTACTTTAATTCAGAATAGTGTACTTTCGTTTACGCTTATGAATGCTTTGTGCTACCATTCGCTCCGGCAGAATACTTCGGTTTCCACAGGCACGGCCTCAGCCTCCCTCGCAACAAACCGTAACTGCGCCTGCATTTGCTAGTAACGCTTCGAAGTAGGCTTTCTCGGCGCAAGGTTCAAAGAAGCTTAATCAAGTGGTGCCCTTACTGCGGAGGCTTCGGACACGTGCTCTTCCCGCAGTGCGACAACACGAGGAGGCTCACCAGCCGCCCACGGAAAGCGTAGTGTATTTCCGTAGCGGATATAAAGCACTATTCTTAATTAACTAAATCCACAATTTCTATCAACACGACATCGTAATATAGCAATCCCACTTACGAAATGAACTAATTTTGTTCCTTCTTTTATAGATTCTGAACTATATATGATGGTTGTTGCTTTTTACCGATGTGGATATTACCCTGTTAATGTCAGCTACTCAATCAATTACGATTGCCTAATGAGTGATTTTCGGAATCTTAATATTTTCTCTTTTTAGGGAAACATGAAATGTATGATTCTGATCAACCGCTGCATAAAATACTTCTTCCATATCCTCAATTCCTGCACTATTCAACTGTTCTTTCACCCAATTTTCGTCTAAATTAAAATCTTCAAGCACTTCTTCATATATCTTTCCTTCAATAATTACCGGTAACGTGAATTCTGGCTGTTTATTAAAGATATTTATATCTTCTAAAACAACATTGGATTTACTTGCCGTTTTTAATACAGATAATTTCCCATTGGCTTCTATGATTCCTAACTTTACTGCACGCAGATCAAAAACATCCTTTTCTCTTAACATCATTAATAAATTGTCAATAGAGTAATTAATATCTTTTAAATTCTCGGTTATAAATTTCCCATCTTTAATAACAACGGTAGGTTCAAATGTAGCAAGCTTTCCAAACTTCCTATTGCTGATTTTCCCTTTTACCACGATTTTCTGTAATATAGCTATTAAAATAATTGCTATCGCTGTATGTATATGTTCTATTTTTGGGTCCGCAATATCAGCCCCTACGACCGAACCAAGAGACAACAATATCAAGAAATCAAATATTGGAAGTTCCCCGATAGATCGTTTTCCCATAAATAATGTAGCCAATAACATTAATGGCAATATCGTGAAAACTCTTCCAAATAAAATTAAAAACTCTTTTAGAAAATCCAACCAGACACCTCCGATTCACAACTGATGTGTTCACTATTAAATTGTGTTTAAGTTAAAAAAACTATGCAGGTGTCGCTATACAATTTAATTCTTTGAATATGATTATGATAGGATATAAAAAAGGGGAGATTTTAAATGCAGAATGAATATTTTGTTGGTTGGGGAACCTTAGCATTGATAAATGCTGGCTTGGCACAAGGGAAAAATCGAACCGGACTTAATTGGTTTTTACTTTCACTCGTACTAGGACCTGTTGCAACCTTTATCCTGTTATTTGTAGAAAAACGTTAAAAAGCACACAAAGCTTGTGTGCTAATTCTTTTATTTTATATATAATTTTTTTCTTTGGCGTTTTCTTTTTACTTTCGGAGGGACGTAGCCTCGCTCATAAATTCTTCCTTTTGCCATCTGCAAGTCTTCCAAAATAGTATCAACAGAATCTGTTTCATAATGCTCCATAGTCTTCATCATAACTTGCGCTGCAACTCGCGCATCCTCCAGGGCATGATGATGCTCCAAATTAAAGCCGTGAAACTCTGCTAACGTGTTTAACTTGTGATTCTCTAAATCCGGCCAAATTTTTTGGGAGAGTTTTACGGTACATAGATAATCCAACTCTGGATAAGGTAACTGGAAATAGTCCAACGTATTTCGTATGACACTCATATCAAAGCTGGCATTATGCGCTATAACCAGATTATTTGTTAGAAATTCATCTAATCTGGGCCACAACTCACTAAAGGTTGGCGCATCCAGAACATCCTGTTCATCTATTCCATGAATGTACGTATTAAACGAGCTAAAAGCCATCATTGGATTAATTAAACTGTAAAACTCATCTAGGATTTCTTTCTCATTGGCAATTACTACCCCAATCGCACACGGACTAAATCGTTTTTCATTGGCTGTCTCAAAATCAATTGATACAAAATTCATCGTATTCTCCGCCTTCTCTTTCTTCTATTAGGCATTAACTTTCATAATATCCCAGTTTGTAATAATGCCAGCTAATTTTTCAGTAGTTTTACCATGACTTGTTATAAGCAATGCTTCTAAGCGTATGCCTTTTCCAAGTTGTTCTTTAAAAACCTCTACTGCTTCATAAACAGAACTATCACCGGAAATGAATTTATAATTTCCATCTTTCTCATACTTGAGAACATCTTCCAGGAAGCTTTCCATCATCTTGTTTGAATCGTTAACATGATGAGCTAACCAATTGGTAATTCCTTTTTGTGTTATTAACCCTTGAAATTCATTTCCACGATAGATAGGAAACTTCGTAAATTGTTTTTCTCGTATAACATTCAATAAAGATTCCATGGTATCATCCTGCTGAAACGTATATACTTTTCGAGAAAAAACATTAATAACCCTTCTTGGCTGGGTTAATTCTTTTTCTATTTTCATGATACTTTCCACGATAGAGTCGTGTGGTTCAGCAATAGCGAAGGTGGCATCTGTTTTATTATGGATAATCGCATTTCTTAACTCAGCAAACTCTAAAAGGTCATCACTATATTGTTTTACAATAGCATTCGAATTGCGTAAGATTTTTACTGCTTTAGAAAAACCAACTTCTTTTTTATGAATCAATAAAGACTTTAATTCTTTCTCAATTCTATTAAAAGTTGCCAGGAAAACTTCTGAATTCTTATTCATGATATTACTCCTAAACTAGATTTTCAATATAAAGAAGAAGAACTAGATTGCACGAAACATATGTTTACCATTTACGACTTTTCTTTCTATTTTCCCTAGAGATTCTAAATAAATCAACCTTGTAACAGTTGCCATAAATGCACTTAAATTGATAATAACATTGAGTGTATTATATATTTCATGACTGATTTGGCTTGCAGTCTTATATTCCTGCTTAATTGCACCTATCACTTGTTCAAGTCGGAATTGATGTCTTTCCTGAATTTCTTCTACACGTGTCTGCAAGTCAACAATCGATTCACCATGTCCAGGTAGTGCAATACTTGGTTTGTATTGTTTAATTTTCTCCAAGGAATCAAAGTACTCTTTCAGCGGATTCGTTTCCTCCCCATTCCAGAGCCCAATTACCGGTGAAAAATCTTTCAATATATGATCTCCTACAATCATTATATTCTTCTTTTTATTATAAAAACAATACTGATCATATGCATGGCCAGGCGTCCAAATCGTTTGATATATATCTTCACCAATCAGAATATCTTGTTGACTATCAAATAGTTCATCTGGCATAAACTCATAGATAGATGTATCATCCTTATAGTTTTTCGGCAGTGCAGGTCCATCGTACTTTGTAATCAATTGGTTGAATTGTTTTAACGGCATATTTCGCCTTTTTTCCATTTCACTTAGACCAAATTTAGATACGATGATAGGAACTCCTATTGTTTCCTTAAACCAGCGCGCAAGACCAATATGATCCTCATGTGTATGAGTTAACACCACTTTTTCAACCATAATTCCTGAATCGATGACACGCTGCCAAATATCGATTGCATTTTGATGATTAGTACCTGTATCTATAACAGTATATCCATTTTCTCCTTTAATTAGATAACTGTTTACATCCCCCATCCCCTGTGGAAATTTCACAACTAATTTATATATATTATCCGTTATTTTAGAAAGCATGTAAGGTCCCCTCTTGTTCTAATTAAAAGACTGTCTTCTGAAAAATTGTTGCATTGTTGCTTTATAAAATGACTTTACTTTACATTTTATATAGACTGTTGATCACTTTAATTAAGAATACTGCTATATATCCGCTACTTGATTTTAAGTAAACAAATTTATTTTATATGAGGAAGAGCTATCCCAAACGTGACATTACGGACTTCAGCTATAAAAATATCTAGACCATCTAACATAGCGGAGGCAGAATACGTAGACTCCTGCGGGAAAAGCACGAGTCTGAAGACCCCGCAGCGGCGCTTTTTCCGCGAGGAGGCTGAAGCCGTGCCCGCGGAAAGCGTAGTATTCTGTCGGAGCGAATGATAGCACAAAACTTTCATTAATGTAAGCGAGAGCTATACTACTCTTAATTAAATATATCAACAGTTTCTATCAACTCTAAAACTTCAAAAAGCAACAACCTATAGCGAAAAGAGCCATTTAAAAACATATTTTAAATTTATTTATTTTTATTACCATTGGACTGAACGCTTGGTGTGCCAGAATACTACAGTTCGTAAAATCCATTTCTTGTTATATAATACATATTTTAACGGTAGTTATAATAATTGCAAGATATGTGTTTCGTTTATATTTTTTACAGTTTGGATATTGACAATTATTTCTAAGAGGTGTATAGTAAATTCATAATTTAATAGTTCGAAATTTTCTTATCCAGAGAGGTGGAGGGACTGGCCCTTGGAAGCCTCGGCAGCGGACTTTTAATAGTACTGTGCCAATTCCAGCAGCTAAAAAGCTAAAAGATAAGAAGAGTTGCTAGTCAATGTCTGTCTAACCCTCTTCTTATTTAAGAAGAGGGTTTTTTAGTATTTAAGATATTATACAAAGGGAGAGGTTTTTCAAATGACAAAAACTTTAGTTAAAGCACCATTTAGAGCTGACCATGTTGGGAGTTTATTAAGACCAGAAAGAATTCATCAAGCCAGAAAAGATTTTCAAAATGGAAAGATTAACGCTGAAGAATTACACAACATTGAGACAGAAGAAATTAAACGTGTTGTTGACAAACAAATTGAAGTTGGGCTGAAGGCAGTGACAGATGGAGAATTTCGTCGCAGATTCTGGCACACAGATTTCTTAGAGCATTTAAACGGTGTAGAGGGTTATGTTCCAGAACAAGGTTTTGCCTTTAAGGGTGAGGAAACAGAACGCTATGATGTCCGTGTTACTGGAAAGATTTCCTTCAATCTAGATCATCCACATATAAGAGATTTTATCGAGTTTAAAGAAATTGTTGGTGATCGTGCTATTGCAAAACAAACAATCCCAAGCCCAAACCAATTATTTAACGCAGGGATTCGCAATTTAGAAATCTATCCAGATGTAGAAGAATATGCAAATGATGTTATCCAAGTTTACCGTGATGCAATTAAAGCATTTTATGATGCAGGATGCCGTTACTTGCAATTAGATGATGTCTATATCGCTGGTCTGAATGCACCAGAAATTCCATTTAACGATAGCGGCTATTCCCGTGAGAAATTAATTGACTTGGCATTACGTGTTGCTAATGGTGTTTTAGAAGATAAGCCAGAAGATTTGATTGTAACCACTCACCTATGCCGAGGAAATTATCGTTCGAAATGGGCATTTGAGGGAAGCTACGCAAAAATTGCTCCAACGCTATTTGCTAAAGAAAAAGTAAACGGCTTTTTCTTGGAATATGATGACGATCGTTCCGGTGATTTTCAACCATTGGATTCCATCCCTACTGGTGGTCCACAAGTCGTTTTAGGATTATTCACTTCGAAACATGGAGAATTAGAAGATAAAGATACCATAAAAGCACGTGTAGAAGAAGCAACCCAATATGTGCCATTAGAACAATTATGTATTAGCCCACAATGTGGATTCGCTTCTACCCATCATGGGAATATTTTAACGGAAGAACAACAGTGGGAAAAATTAAAATACATTGTAGATATCTCAAAAGAAATTTGGGGATAAAAAAATAGCGAGCAGCCAGAAACATGGCTGCTCGTGTTTTTACGATTCAAAATGAAACTCCTTCCACCAATCGGTATACTCATTGATTGCGTCCGAATTAAGCTCATAACCAATACCAGGTTTATCTGGTACTTTTATCACGCCATGCTGCGCGACGACTTCCGGCACGATAATATCCTTCTCCCAATAATGAGATGACCCTGCGGTATCGCCTGGCAATACGAACTGTGGCAAGGTAGTCAGAGCTATGTTGTGCGCTCGTCCAACCCCTGCTTCTAGCATGCCACCACACCAGACTTTTATATCGTGCTTCCGGCAATAATCATGGATACGTAACGCCTCTGTTAAGCCACCAACACGGCCAATTTTCACATTCATAATCTTGCAGCTTCCTAGTTCATATGCCTTCCTTACATCCTCTAAAGAATGAATACTTTCATCCAGACAGATTGGTGTTTGTATTTGTGACTGTAACTTGGCGTGGTCAACAATATCATCATGCGCAAGTGGCTGTTCAATCATCATAAGTTCTAGATCATCTAGTTTTTTTAGGTGATCAATATCCTCTAAAGTATAGGCAGAATTGGCATCTGCCATAATCAGTGTACTTGGAAAGTGAGCACGTACTTCTCGGAGTACTTCCATATCCGCTCCTGGTTTAATTTTTAATTTGATTCGCTTATACCCTTCATTAAGGCTTTTATCAATCGTATGAAGTAAATCATTCATTGTAGGTTGGATGCCGATACTAATTCCAACATCAATTTCTTTTTTCTCTCCACCTAGCGCTTCAGCTAGAGTGATATTATTTCTTTTCGCATAAAGATCCCAAATTGCCCCTTCTACTGCTGCTTTTGCCATATTGTTTCGTTTTATTGGACTGAATAATTTAGAAACATCATCTGGATGGCTGATTTCATTTTTTTGAAGAATAGGTACTAGAAAATCCTCTATCATATGCTGACTAGTCTTCACGGTTTCTTCTGTATACCATGGAGACGAAAAAGCCACTGATTCTCCATACCCGCAGTTACCGTCTGAATCATATGCCTCAATAATAAATATTTCTTTTTCTTGTGTTGTTCCGAAACTTGTGGTGAAGGGATTCTTCAAGCTCATATGTAATTTTCTTAGAATGATATTTTTTAAAGGTATAGTCAACGTAATGGCCTCCTGAATTTTTCTGCTTGGTTTTATTATAGAAAAAATAGAGGAAGGAAGCGAATGGTTGGTGTTTCTTGTTGATTTATTTCATACTTGTCGATCAAACCTCTCTCAATGCATCAGAAAAAGTTTTCTCTGACCATTTTCCTCTCATTCCCATCACACAAAACCAAAGGAATCCCCATTACACTTTTCGCTAAATATGTTACTATTTAATATAGCAGTAAAATATTTTAATAGTTTAGGAGTGTCGATATGGTTAAAAAAATGAACGTAGAAAGCTTTAACCTTGATCATACAAAAGTACAAGCACCTTATATTCGCTTAGCTGGTGTTACAGAAGGTGCAAACGGTGATGTTATTCATAAATATGACTTGCGTTTCAAACAGCCAAATAAGGAACATATGGAAATGCCAGGATTGCATTCATTGGAGCATTTAATGGCTGAGTTAATTAGAAACCACCATAATACGATCGTTGACTTAAGTCCAATGGGTTGCCAAACTGGTTTTTATTTAACGGTTCTTAACGATGATAACTATGATAAAATCTTAGACACTGTAGAAAAAACATTAGAAGACGTACTAAAGGCGGAAGAAGTTCCTGCGTGTAACGAAGTACAATGTGGTTGGGCAGCAAGTCACAGCCTTGAAGGTGCAAAAGAAATAGCACACGAAATGCTTGAGAAGCGAAATGAATGGAAAGAAGTATTTGGCGAAGAACAATAATTAAACATTAAGAAGACGAACAATAACACAAGAGTATTGTTCGTCTTATTCTTTTATAACTGTTTCTCTTCTGATCCATTGAGCGAGTAACTTGCCGTAAGCTCTGCATTTAAGGAATGAGATACAGAGCAATACTTATCTTTGGATAAATTAATAGCTCTTACTACTTTGTCCTCTGACAATTCCCCGTCCAAGGAATAATGAATATGAATGGTAGTAAATCGTTTTGGGTGATCATCTGCACGTTGGCCTTGGACATCCATTTGGAATGCAGTGGGCTCCATACGCATCTTTTTTAAAATGGAAATGATATCAATTCCTGTACACCCAGCTACTGCATTAAGTAACAATTCGGTTGGTCTTGCACCGGAATTTTCTCCGCCAATTTCCTCAGCTGCATCCATTTTAAGTTCATGACCGGATGGAGTCATTCCAGAAAAGGCCATCTTTTCATTCCATTTGACTGTAAGTTCCATGGCTATCATCCTTTCATCGAGTAAATCCACTGTATGTTCGAATCCATTAATCGCCATTAGTTTACCCTAAATACAATCACCATACCTATTTAGTTCCTTACCTGCCCATTTCCTTTAATGAAAAACTTGCTGGAAGTTAATGCAGGTAATCCCATTGGTCCTCTTGCATGAAGTTTTTGCGTACTTATTCCTATTTCCGCTCCATAACCAAATTCAAATCCATCCGTAAATCTTGTTGATGCATTATGGTAAACCGCTGCTGCATCTACACCTTGTTGAAACATAGTCGCATGCGAATCATTTTCCGTAATGATTGCTTCTGAATGTCTTGTTCCATATTTATTGATATGTTTAATAGCCTTTTTAACGTCGTCCACTAATTTAACACTAACAGTTAGACCAAGATATTCTGTATACCAATCCTCTTCGGTTGCAGCTTTTGCTCCAGGGAAAGCTTCATCTACTATTTCATCAGCAAAAATTTCTACGTTATTATCCTTAAGCTGCTCCAAAAGTACTACACCATGCTTTTCAAACCAAACTCGATGGATTAAAAGAGATTCGATGGCATTACATACTGATGGACGCTGCAATTTAGCATTTAACACAATTTCTTCCGCCATTTTAGGATTAGCAGATTCATCGATATAAATATGGCAATTTCCTGCACCAGTCTCAATGACAGGAACTGTAGATTCTCTCACAACAGTATCGATTAAATTTTTCCCGCCACGCGGAATAAGAACATCAAGAAATTCATTTAGACGAAACAATTCTTTTGCAGTTTCTCTACTTGTATCTTCTACTAATTGAACCGCATCAACTGGGATAGAACTTTTTCCCAATGCTTGGTGAATGGATTTGACAAGTGCGGTATTGGAAAATTTTGCCGAAGAGCTTCCTCGTAGTATCACTGTATTCCCTGTTTTTAAAGTGAGGGCTGCTGCATCAATTGTTACATTTGGCCTTGCTTCGTAAATCATTCCTACCACACCAATGGGAACCCTTCTTTTTTCAATAAATAATCCATTTTCTTTTTCAATCGTTTCCAATATTTCACCAATAGGATCATTTAACTCCGTTACTTGCCTAATTCCTTCAGCCATCCCTTTAATTCTGCTTTCATCCAAAAAAATTCGATCTAATACAGCTTCTGATAGACCTTTTTCTCTTCCACTCTCAATATCCTTTTGATTTTCCACTATGATAGATGCACTATCATCTACAATTTGTTCTGCAATCAGTCGTAATGCCTGATTTTTCTCTTCCTCCGTTAGTGCTGTCATTTGATAACTGGCATCCTGCGCTTTTTTTCCTTTTACCTGTACTTCATTCATGTTAAATCTCCTCCCCAATTTTGTTTATATGTTCTACCCAGTGGTCGCGATGGATAACTTCCAATGCTGGTGATGAAAATTCTGCACCCTGGTTCTTACGCAATTCAATTCGTTGTTTTAAGTCGCCCGATGAACATTTAACCTGACCTTTTCCGAGAAATCGGTTGGCACTTACGACTTCTACAACATCCCCTTTTTCAAAAATTCCTTTGACTTTAAAAACACCTGCTGAAAGTAAACTTTTGCCATTGTAAAGAATTGCTTCTTCTGCCCCTTGATCTACAAAGATTTTCCCTGAAGACTCTGAATGTAAAGCAATCCATTGTTTTCTAGTATTAATCCAGTTTAAATCTTGGTTCGCAATATATGTACCATTGCCATTTCCATCGATAACTTCCAGCAATTTATTCTTACCTGCGCCTTTCCCAATAAAAACAGGAACTCCCAAAGAAAGTGCCGTTTTTGCAGCCAGAAGTTTGGATTTCATTCCACCAGTTCCGACTTTGGAGCCTTTATCATCTACAGCTTTAAACATATCCTCTGAGATGTTCTCTAAATAATCAAACCTTTTGGCATCTGGATTGGTGCGAGGATTTCCATTATAAATTCCATTGATATCTGTTAGAATAATTAAACGATCAGCATGAACAAATCCACTAACTAAAGCAGAAAGCATATCGTTATCCCCAAACGTTAACTCATCAACAGACACGGTGTCATTCTCATTAATTATTGGTAAAATACCTCTGTCCAATAGTTCGCTTAACGTGGCAAAAGCATTTCGATATCGTTCCCGATTGGAAAAGTCCGACCGTGTTAAGAGAATTAATGCAGCTGATAAATTATAGGCTTGAAATTTTTCCATATATGTTTGAATTAGAAGGCTTTGCCCAACTGCTGCAGCTGCTTGTTTTCCTTTGATTGTTACCGGTCTGGAGGAATATCCAAGTTTTTTAAACCCAGCAGCGACGGCACCAGAAGATACTAAAAGGACCTCGTGTTTTCTTTTCCGCAATTCAACTATCGCTTTTACATGGTCCATCAATTTCTCTTGGTCAATTTCTCCTTTTTCATTTGTCAAAGAACTGCTTCCAATCTTCACAACGATACGTTCCTTCGCCATTTCATCATCATGCTCCTGTTATGATATTTTATATATAAAAAAGCCCAATCATCCCTAATAAAAAGGACGAAAGAGCTTTTAGCTTCCGCGGTACCACCATTTTTGGATGTTCAAACACATCCCACTTTTCTTCAAATAACGCTGAAGAAACGCCTGTGATTTGGCACAGGACTGATAAAGGTAGGTTCTGTGACTTGTATGTGATGGAACCTCTCAGCTCGTTAAGTTCCACTCTCTGACACTACAAATTTCACATACTAGTCCTTCGTTCACGTTCAAAGTATTATTAAAATTATTATGGATAGAAAAAAGGTAAATGTCAATAGGAAAATAAAATTATTAGAAGATTAAATTTTTGTATTCATCCCCCACTCTTCGTATAATATGACAAAAGGGGAGAAAATACGAATGTGTCTAATTAATTTCCATTATCATGATCATGCAAAATATAAACTCATTGTAGCAGCAAATCGAGATGAGTTTTACAAACGACCAACAGCACCAGCAGCCTATTGGGAGGATGAACCAACTATCCTTGCAGGGCGTGATTTATTGCAAATGGGTACTTGGTTAGGTGTAACGAAGAAAGGGCGTTTTGCTGCATTAACGAACTATCGGGATCCAAAGTTAGCCGAGACAGGGAACATATCGCGCGGAGAAATCGTTAAGAGTTATCTTGCCAGTAATGAAACCCCAGAAGAATTTTTATCTCAATTACAAAAAAATAAAACAGCGTATGCTGGTTTTAATATTCTTTTAGGAAATCACGAGGAATTATTTCATTATAATAATGTACTAGATGAAGTTAATAAAGTTTTACCTGGTACACACGGATTAAGCAACCATACCCTCAATACGCCTTGGCCAAAAGTTGTCAAAGGGAAAAAAATGCTGCATGAATATATAAACAACAATCAAAAGATAGACCCTGATGAATTATTTAAAATTACTTCCGATTCAGAACGTGCATCTGATGATATATTGCCTAACACAGGAGTTGGCATTGACATGGAGAGAATGCTCTCCCCGTTATTTATCAAGTCACCAGAATATGGAACGAGATCCTCTACCGTTTTACTAATCGATAATAACTATAATGTTAGATTTCATGAGCGCACATACCAAAATGGTGAATTTCAAAGAGAAAAACAATATACGTTTTCTATTAGTTAAGTTACTTTTTACTCTACAATCCATAACGCTGACATATTTTTCACTTCTTCGGTTAAATTACCGTTAGGAGGTGGAATTATGGCAAAAGATAATAATGAAAAATCCAATGAGAAAATCAACGTGAAATTAGGGGGCATGGGGCTTTATGGTACAACGTCCAATGCTGAAGTTGCCGGCTATAAAGCAACTGGAGATATCGAAAACGCTGGGCAAGCAGATAAACTTCAACGAGTGGAAGAAGAGGATATTTCTGCAACAGCCTCTGTGAAAGAGGAAGGAAAAAAAGGTTATTAATATTTTGAACATAGGATGCAAGGAGCTGAGTTTTTCAGCTCCTTATTATTTCATTGCATTTATACATATTTTCTAAACTTTAGAGAAATCTAAGAAAAAATACTGTTATTTTAGAAATGTAATACCATTTTTTGGTAAGATAGAAACTGATTTATTTTTTAGGAGGAATAGTATAGATGGATAATGTTCGTATTAGTCGTGTCGCTTTAATTGGAACAGGCTTTGTCGGTTCAAGCTACGCATTTGCATTAATGAATCAAGGTATTGCACATGAACTTATTATGATTGACTTAAATGAGGATAAAGCAAAAGGGGACGTGATTGATTTAAATCACGGGAAAGCATTTGCTCCAAGCCCTATGAATATTCGATTTGGTACATATGAAGATTGTGAAAATGTTGACTTAGTAGTTATTTGTGCTGGCGCGAATCAAAAGCCTGGGGAAACAAGACTTGACCTAGTAGAAAAAAACCTAAAGATATTTAAGAGCATTGTTGACCAGGTGATGGAAAGCGGATTTGATGGTATCTTCCTAGTTGCAACTAATCCTGTCGACATTTTAAGTTATGCGACGTGGAAATATAGTAAATTACCTAAAGAACGTGTGATAGGTTCTGGTACTATTCTGGATACAGCTCGTTTTCGTTATTCTCTTGGTGAGTATTTCAAGATTGCTCCAACAAATGTCCATGCATATATCATCGGTGAACACGGGGACAGTGAATTGCCTGTATATAGTTCTGCAAGTCTTGGTACCACTCATATTAATAAAATCATCAGCCAGGATAATGAATACAATAAAGAAGATCTAGATGAGATCTTTGTTAATGTTCGTGATGCTGCCTATAAAATCATTCAAAGCAAGGGTGCAACCTATTACGGTATTGCCATGGGACTTGTCCGGATTACGAAAGCTATCTTGACTAATGAAAATTCAATACTGACTGTTTCTGCACACCTTGATGGTCAATACAATGAAAATGATGTTTATATTGGAGTACCTGCAGTCATAAATCGTGGCGGAATCCGTAATATTGTTGAACTTGAATTAGATAGTGATGAACAAGAAAAATTTAGTCATAGTGCTAATGTGTTAAAAAACATTCTCGCACCACACTTTGAAGAAGTGAAAAAGTCCCTTGATGATTAAAGAAAAACGAGCTCTTGTTAGTCAAGTGCTCGTTTTTATGACCTGTTTCTATCTAAAAACTTTTTAATTCCATAGATGATTAATCCTATAATAGCATAAATTAAAAATAGGACAATGAATCCCCACAAACCTGCAACTGCATCGGCAAATTCCATATTACCTCGATTTGTAATGGCCTGTTGTAATTCAATTGCAAAAACTAACACAACCATTCCGGTAAAAGTATAAATAAAGGAAAGGATAGTGATACTCCATTTTAGCTTTTCTATTAGTTTGAAAAAGAAATAGACTACTAAAAATGTCATCATGCCTATAATCCCAATAATCCAGAAATGAAGTTCCTTATCTGTCATATGAAATCCAAGCAAATCTACTATAATATCGTGTATTTCATTTACAATTTCAGCTAAAATAATAACTATTTCTTTCATAAACCTTCCCAACTTTCATTTTTGTTAATAAAATGTTTTTTCAGACGTATCATTGTTTATAATCTAAGTCGAGGTTAATAGAAAATATGACATAAGAAACTGGTGCATAACCTACGCTACGTGATACCTATCACTACTTGTGTAAACCTTACTCTATATCTAAGGATATGTTGGAAGAATTCATACATTGATAACCTCTATTAAACTATAAAACGAACACTTGCTAAATCACATGAGTTAGCATGATGATAATTAAATGCAAGTTTAATATAAAGGATCTTTCTAAAAGATTCTTACCTTTTGTATTATGACTTTGTTTCATATTTTGTTAGAGTACGAACATCTTTAATTCAGAATACTACTCTGTTCCCGTTACGGAAATACACTTCGCTTTCCGCGGGGAGGCTGAGGCCGTGCCCGCGAACCGCAAGTATTCTGCCGGAGCGAATGGTAGCACAAATCAATCATAAGTGTGAGCGAGACCTACACTACTCTTAATTAAATTTATCAACAGTTTCTATCTACTACTACATTAAAAAAGCCACAAAATATACGAAAAGCGCCAATATAAAAAAAGCAAGGATAAGCTATATTAGCCTTCCTCGCTTGTCGTTGTTTATGAATGGGACATGTAGGGATCGAACCTACGACCCGCTGATTAAGAGTCAGCTGCTCTACCGACTGAGCTAATGTCCCGTATGTTCTTGCGACTTTTCTATGTTATCATAGATAAAGATATTACGCAAGACTTTTTCTATAGTCCTATTTAATCTCTTCTAAGGAATCTTTTAGTTTTAATAGTTCTTCTTTCGTTAAAGTAACGCCCTTGCCCATTTTCATCTTATCCGGAGCCCAGTCTCTAAGATCATATTTTGGATCCCTTCCATTCCAGCTAATTAAATTTAGTTCCTTCGTCCAGCCTTTTGGTGATTCTGATAGTACTGCAATCGTTTGGATAATATCGTATTTTAATTCTGCCATAATAACTACTCCCAACATACTTAAGATAAAATTATTATAACAAACATATTTGGAGAAAAAAATTTTTAATGCGTTTATTCGATTTAAAAGAGATACTTTGGTCCATTCCGTAACTTTCCTAACAAATAAAAATAGCGAATAGTCACTACACCATTCGCTATTTTACTCTTTAAAATTGCTCATACGCTCATATGATATTACCTTTTCCCTTGGAATATGTTTCTTTGGTTTAGGTTGCTCTTTAGGATACCCCAAACCTATGACAGCAACTATGTGATTTTCTTTTGGAATATCTAATAAATCTCTTACGTGACTTTCACGCTTTACCGATTCTTCCGGATCTTCAGAATGATAGACTGCTCCGAAAGCTGATCCAAGACCAAGCTCAACCGCTTCTAACCAAATGTAACCACATGCTATGGACGCGTCCTGTAACCAGTATTTACTAACAGATGGATTACCAGTAACTGCCACAGCAGCAGGAGCTTCTTTCAACCATTTCATATATGGTGTCGTTTCAGCGAGTTTGTCAAGGGTCTGACGTTCTTGCACAACTATTAGCTGCTTAGATGGAAGATTATTTCCTGACGGTGCAAAATAACCAGCATCTGCAATTTTATCCAACGTGTCTGACGGTATATTCATGTCAGCATATCTTGTAATTTCTCTTCTTTTTTTTATTGCTTCCATAACATCCATAACAAATCCCTCCTATAAGTTAGTATATCATTAATTCATACTAAAACAGTAGGAAAACCTCTAGTTATCATCTATATGAAAAAATTTAAACCCTAGATCCTGGTTTGGCCGTGAATTCTGCTTAAATAGCCTTTCCTTGCTTCGTTTTAAGCGCTCCCTACCTATTTCACTTATTGATTGAAAACCTTCGTGATATGCTGCTGACTGTGAATCGATTTTTTCAGGAAGTTGTACGAGAATAAATTGATGATTTGTCCCAAACTCATTATTAAGACGCCAAACAGCTTCCCCTGTTGTTCCAGAACCAGAGAAAAAATCCAACACAATTGCCTGATTATCATTATATAAAAGTGATTGAATTAATCCTCTTATTAGTCTTTCTGGTTTAGAATAGTCAAATATCTTTTTACCAAATATATCTGTAATTTCCTTATCTGCATCTTCATATGTTGGAAAGCCATACCCTGCTATTGAAAATAGATTTCTCATTTTCTTAACCTTTCCGCCTCTCTTCACATGGTTTGGTCGAAAAGGAACCTTGCTGATAACTATCTCTTCCCTATTCTTAACAATTTCATAAACTTTTTCCTGAGAGTAACGCCACTCTCCCTTTAATCGAAAGGTATTTTTATTTCGTCCATTTTCAATAACAACATCGTCTAATAACTCCGTAATAATTTTACCAGCAGACATGTCTTGAGCATTTACAATAGTATCTGGAATTCGAAATGTCACAGCATTCTCTGGGAAAGTTAATGTTCGTAAGGTATTTCCTGCATTATTAAATGGATATTTCTTTCCTTCTTCTGTTTTCTCAATAGAAAGCGCATGTGATTTCTCATTATTCTTTGAAAAAACAAGAATATATTCCGTAACACAGCCAACATTTCTATCTAGAAAGGAAGGTTTTTTCTTTTTCTCCCAAATTAGAGTGGTGACAAAATTTTCTTCTCCAAATATTTCATCACACACCTTCTTTAAATTATATAGCTCTTTATCATTAATACTTATAAAAATCATTCCGTCTTCTGTGAGTAATCTACGAGCGAGCATCAGCCTAGGGTACATAAAGCTTAGCCAATTGCTATGAAATCTTCCTGTTAATTGACTGGAAGAAGCGCTCGTTTTATAACTACTAATCGGTTCTCTAAAATTATCATTAAAAATGAAGCCCATCCCTGTATTATAAGGGGGGTCGATGTAAATCATCTTGACTTTTTCTTGATAGGATTGCTGCAGTATTTTTAATGCATCTAAGTTATCCCCTTCAATATAAATATTATTGGTTCGATCCCAGTCTATACTTTTTTCGATACGAGGCTGGAGTGTTTTAGAAGTTGGTTCTTGTCCCAAACGGATAGCAGCCTTCTTACCTCTCCAGCTAAATTCGTAGCTTTCTTCATCCTCTTCTATACTCTCTCCCAATAATAGCATAAGCTTATTCTTATCTAATTTTGAATTCGTAAATACCTCAGGGAACATCTCTCTCATCTTACTGATATTCTGTTCGATCATACCCGGGGTTAATCCATTCACTTTTTGCATGATTGGTCTCCTCATCATTTGGTAGATAAATTAACAGTCTACTCTCCTATATAATAAGTTAACATAAATATCAGATAATTTTAAATAATAAAGAAGGAAGCTATCGCAATAACAGCTTCCTTCTTTTAAAAAGTTTTCCTTTTTTAAGCCTGGCTTTGTTTCACATTTTGTATAGACTGTTTATATCTTTAATTCAGAATAGTGTAGCTCTCGCTCGCATTTATGTTTGATATGTGCGATCATTCGCTCCGGCAGAATACTTCGCTTTCCGCGGGCACGGCCTCAGCCTCCTCGGAAGAAAACCACTTCCTGCGGGGTCTTCGGACACGTGCTATTCCCACAGGAGTCTCCGTATTCTGCCTCCGCTAAGATAGATGCATAATATATTTTTGAAATGAAAGTTCTTGAAATCACGTTTAAGACCATTATTATTCTTGAAAATAGCATATTTCTTGTTTATACAAGTAGAGCTGCCACATAGCGAAGGAAATACACGGAGACTCCTGCGGGAAGAAGAGCATCGGTGAGACTACGTAGTGCGACAGCACGAAGGAGGCTCACCAGCTCCCCGCGGAAAGAGGAGTGTATTTCCGTAGCGGTGTTAACGAATCGCCCCATTAGTTATTTATACTGAATTAAATATATCAGGAATTTCTTTCTACTACGACATTTAAATTGCAACAATATATACTCAAAAAATCTTCCTTAAACTTAAAGTTTCACTCCTTTTAAAACTGGTGGTACTCGATGCTTTGTTCCTTGCTCATAGGAATAGGCTATTTCAATTAATCTAGGCTCACTATATGCTGTGCCAGTAAATGTGATTCCTACCGGTTCTCCTTCACACGTATAACCTGCAGGAACTGTAATGGAAGGATAACCAGCTTTTGCTGGAATCATTGCTCCATCATTATCAGGGAAAATTAACGCATCTAGGTTTTCACCTTCTAACACTTCATTAAGCCCTTTCTCGCGAGATAGGTAAGCATCTTTTAACAGACTTGAAAGGTACTCTGGATCAGTTAGATTTCCTGTGGTTTCCTCTGATTGTATAAGTACTTTCTGCCCAAACTTTAATGCTTGTTCTCCAATTTCATTATTTTTCTTAATCACATCAGCTAATGTGCGTACACCTAGAGAGGCATCTACATTTTTCAAATACGCATTAAGGTCATTCTTAAACTCATAGAGCATGACCGTAATATCTTCGTCTAATTCCTGGGAAGGTATTTCAACCCCATCCACTATTTCTGCTCCAAGCTGTTCGACCTCTTCTATTGCTTTTTCAATTACAGTCAGTTTAGATTCCTTTAAACTTTCTAAATAGGGTTTACGGACAATACCTATTCGCTTTCCTTTCAATCCATTTTTCATTAGAAAATGGGTAAAATCTTTGTCTTCCAATGAATTCCTTGAAGTAATCGGATCCTTGGAATCAGAACCTTGTAATACGTTCAACAAAATCACTGCGTCTGCAACAGTTCTAGCCATTGGTCCAGCTGTATCTTGAGTATGTGAAATAGGGATAATTCCACTTCTGCTAACTAAACCAATGGTGGGCTTTATTCCTACTAAGGAATTTTGACTGGATGGACTAAGAATGGAACCTGAAGTTTCTGTACCAACAGCAACAGAAGCAAAATTGGCCGCAATCGCCGCACCCGATCCTGCACTTGAGCCACCAACGATAAAATGGGAACCATATGGATTTAATACTTGCCCTCCACGGGAACTATACCCTGTAGGCATATCTTCCGCCATAAAGTTTGCCCATTCTGTAAGATTGGTTTTTCCTAAAATTATGGCACCAGCCTTACGAAGTTGTTTTACCAGGAATGCATCCTCTTTCGCATAGGATTCAGCCAATACTAGAGAACCTGCACTTGTATGCATTTTATCTCCTGTATCAATATTATCTTTGATAACAACAGGTATCCCATGTAAAGGCCCTCTTTTACCAGTTGTTTTACGCTCATAATCCAATGTTTCTGCAATATGAATTGCTTCAGGATTAATTTCAAGGATAGAATTAATCTTAGGTCCTTTTTGATCAAATTCTTTGATTCTATAAAAATACATCTTAACTAATTCCGTGGAAGTTACTTCACCTATATCTAGCTTTTCCTGTATCTCCTCAATGCTTGTTTCTACTAACCATTCTACTTGTTTATACGGATTTTCCATGTACGTTTTTCCTTCCTACTATATATTAATTTAATTAATTCTATTATGCGTCACTACTTTAGATTGGTAAAGTATAATAGTATAATCTATTTAATTATTGTTGTTTTAATGGACAAGAAAAAGTAGTCCAATTCATGAACAATTAGACTACTGAAAAGTTGGTTGTACAGAATTCTAAACTTGTGTTGACTATCTAATAATCAAGACCTTGCAATGGGCATGATGAACGATATTATTGCTTACACTACCCAAGAAGAACCTGCTCATTGTTCCCAGACCACGACTTCCAACAATAATTAAATCAATTTCATTTTCATCCGCGTATTCACAAATCTTAGAGCCTGGATTTCGCTGATTGTAATTAACAAGCACTTCCGTGTGAACATTCATTCCTTCTTCTTTAAGATCCTTCTCGATACGGTCCATAATTGGACGCATGTTATCAGCCATTTCCATCGTAATACTTTTTGCAATCGTATAGTTTGTTGTAGGACCACTTATTGTAACTACGGTCACAACATGTACTTCAGCATCAGGGGTGATTTTCAATTGTAGCTTAGCTTCTTCTATAGCTTGTTTACTTAGCTCAGACCCATCATAAGCAACGAGAATTTTTGTGGTCATAACAATGACCCCTCCCTTGATCATAAGGCTTGATCTTTCTACCTCTATTTTATCATGGGAGTTTGTATTATTGTCAGAAGTTTGTAAACGTTTACAAAATAGTCATAAATATCCTATTTTCTTTAGATTTGATAGGGAGTTATTCTAAAAAGAAAGCATCCTTTCTAGAAAATAACCTGATTTTCATCGCTAGGTAAACATAGACTGATCCAAGACAGATTGCACATGTGAGAGTTCTTTGGAAGCTTGTCTGATTGCTTCTTCATATAATAATGGATCAGAATTGTACTTTTGAATAGCCTGCGAAATTAGTTCCTCTGTTAAAAAAATATTCGTTTGTACTTCTTTTAACTGCTGTAAATTTCCAAAATGATGTTTGTCCATAGTGTCTCTCCTATTAATAAATACTTATTAATAGGATTATCTAATTTCCATCTTTATATAAGTAGCTTTTACTACTAACAAAAACAGAACATTAGTTCTATTTTACGATTATATTCCTACGGCATTTATGGTAGAATATTTATATCAACTATAAATGTATAGTGGGCGGTTGACCATCTTCCCTTGTGAAGGGAGGTGGTAATTTGACGGCATACGAACACTTGAGTTTAATGTCACAATTCAGTAATACACTGATTGCGGTAATTACAATTACAGTGACTATGGTCGTGTATATAAATAAAAAGAAGTAACCGCCTGCTATGACTAAGGTTGGCGATTACTTCAAAAGTTTCAATCATCATTATCTTGGTCAACCGCTCTTTATGCGGTTTGTAGTTGATTGGGGTTTGGGTAGTTGCAGCTACTCCAATCCCTATTCTAATTATAGTATAAAATCTGTAAATTATACTGTCAATATACAGGGAAATTAGAACTATTTTTACTACATCGTACGTCATTTCACTGCATGTCTATGTCGAAAAAACGCATAAAAATTCTTTACCCTACCTTTACACTCATAAAAAAAGAGTTTATAGTTTATTATTATAACATTTATTTTCCATCTGAAAATAAATAGGGTTTATATAGGGGGACTTCAACATGACAATGAAAAAAACACTAACACTTGCTGGTTCGGATACAAGTGGCGGGGCAGGACAAGCAGCGGATCTTAAAACTTTTCAGGAACATGATACGTATGGAATGACTGCATTAACAAGTATCGTTACAATGGATCCTCAAGGGTGGCACCACAATGTTGCACCAATAGATGTAAACCTTGTTGAAAAACAATTAGATACAGCTTTATCTGTTGGTATTGATGCTGCAAAATCAGGCATGCTGGGTACAGTTGACATCATAGAACTTGGTGCAAAGAAATTCAAAGAAGCAAACTTAGATAAATACGTACTTGATCCTGTAATGGTATGTAAAGGCGAAGATGAAGTATTACAACCAGAAAACACCGATGCTATGCGAGAATTATTGCTACCTCAAGCACTTGTTACTACACCGAACCTTTTTGAAGCATGGCAATTAGCAGGTACAAGTGGTCCAATCAAAGATATTGAAGGCATGAAAGAAGCAGCTGCTATCATCCATGAATTAGGTGCCAAAAACGTTGTAATTAAAGGCGGGAAAGCACTTCAGCATGACAAAGCAATTGATCTCTTCTATGACGGAAAAGAATATATTGTTTTAGAAGGAGATAAGATTAATACAACTTACAATCATGGTGCTGGCTGTACATTTGCTGCTGCGATCACAGCAAACCTAGCACACGGCAAACCCGTGAAAGAAGCTGTTACGAACGCAAAAGCATTTGTTACTGCTGCAATCAAACATGGCTGGAAACTAAATGAATATGTGGGTCCAGTTATGCACGGAGCATATAATAAGTTTAACAAATAAGTAACATATTAATTATACTGGAAAGCAAGTTGTTAGGAAAACTTGCTTTCCTATTTTTTATCCACTCCTGCGAGAAAACACTTATGCGTAGACACGTAATCGTGATTTTTTCGTGAGGAGGCTGTGGCCATGATCTATGGTGAATTACTGCCCAGAGTGAGAATTAACAAGTCTATTCAGATATTTGTTATTAGCTAAGTCAGTACGAAATCTATTTAAAAGATTTCTCAAGATGACTAGTAATACATAGAGAAGATTTTACGTATCTGATACATAAATCCCTTACAAACCGACCCAAGGTTATTAGATATATACTTACAGATAGGAGGTTAGATTTTGTCCAAATTCAGGCAACTGCACCCATCTATAAAAATTCGTTTATATTTACAGTTTGCCACCAATTTAGCTACGATGACAATTATGCCTTTTATCGCCATTTACTTTAGCAGATTAGTAGGAGAAACGATTACCGGTATACTCGTTATTTCTGTTATTGTTTCAGGTATTATTGGTGGTTTGTGCGGTGGTTACTGGTCCGATCAAAACGGTCGAAAGAAGTTACTTGTACTTTCCGAACTAGGAATTGGCTTATCATTTTTAGCGATTGCTTTTGCAAATTCCCCATGGTTTTTATCGCCATATTTGAGTTTTATCCTGTTTCTTGTAAACATGTTTTGTAGTGGAATATTTTATCCTGTTTCTACCGCAATGATTTATGATTTACTTAAAAAGGAAGAACGGAATTTTGTGTTTACAGCAATGTATTGGATAATCAATTTATCTGTTGCGCTTGGCAGTATTACAGGAGCATTCTTATTTGAAGAATATCATTTTTATTTATTTCTATTCGTTGCTGCTATTTCTATGACTTCTTCTTTGATTACTTTTCTGTTTATTGGAGAAACTTTTGTTAAAAAAGAAACAAAGGATCCAAGAGCTCCATCCTCTATGTGGTCTAATTATCTCCATGTATTAAAAGATGGTACATATATGATATTTCTCATTGGTTCCTTATTGGTTTTCTCTCTGGAAGGTCATTTAACCAATTATATCGCGATTCATTTAGAAAAGAACATGACGGAGATTTCATTATATGACTCTTTCACCATTAATGGATTAAACATGGTCGGAATACTTCAAGCTGAAAATACCTTGCTTGTTGTATTTACAGTGGGCTTTGTTACCTGGCTGATCAAAAACAAATCGAATACCTGGAAACTCCTTTTTGGAATGAGTATTTATGTAAGCGGCTATGCCCTATTGAGCTATACAGCTTCTCCATGGGCATTAATTGCCTTAATGTTCTTTATATCCATAGGAGAATTAATTTATGTTCCCGTTCATCAAGGATTACTTGCCGATTTAGCTGATGGTTCATACCGAAGTTCTTATCTCGCTTTGGATAGTTTAGCTGGCCAAGGACAAATGATTATTGCTGGTGCAGCAGTTACTATCGGTGGAATCATACCAGAACAACTAATGAGTGGAGGATTTCTCGTATTTGGTTTAATTGGTGTTTTCATGATGAAATATGTAATAAATATACAAAAAAGTAAAGAACAATCGAACGTTATTGCAAAATAATTTCACAACTAGAATGTATGAGGTGTATATTTAATGATTAGGAAAAACAAAACTATTGTTATTACCGGAGCTAGCAGTGGTATTGGGGAAGCAACGGCTGAAAAATTTGTTCACGAAGGTTATAATGTCGTGCTGGCAGCAAGAAGAAAAGACAAAATACAAGCTATTCTAGACCGATTGAGCCAATATAACGGGAATGTCAAAATAAAAGTAACGGATGTAACTTCACAGAAAGAAGTACAGGAATTGATAGACTTTACTATAAAAGAATTTCAACAAGTTGACATCCTCTTTAACAATACTGGACTAATGCCGCTTAGCTTTATGAAAAATAGAAAAGTAGATGAATGGGAAAAGATGATTGACGTTAACATTAAAGGTGTACTATACGGTGTGAACGCCGTATTACCCTATATGATGGAACGCAATGAAGGGCATATTATTACAACCTCCTCCGTTGCTGGCCATGAAGTAGCACCTGCAGAAACGGTGTATGCAGCTACTAAGTTTGCTGCGAGAGTAATTATGGAAGGATTGGGAAAAGAGCTAGCTGGAACCAATATTCGTACCACCTCCATTTCACCCGGATTTACAGCAACTGATTTAGCTAGCACCATCACCGACCAGGAAGCTATCGATATGTTAACAAGCGGTCCTGAAGTAACTCCACTCCAAAGTAAAGATGTCGCAGAGGCTGTATTCTATGCTGTGAATCAACCATCACGGGTCAATGTAAATGAAGTCATCGTACGTCCAAATGACTTACCATAAAGAATTGCATAAAAATAAGGATGTACTATAACATCCTTATTTTTTATAGGCTCTTTTGTATACTTTGTTCCTTTTTAAATGTCGTAGTTGATAGAAATTGTTGATTTATTTAATTAAGAATAAATATGAAATAAGGTGCATTGTTGATTTCCGCTCCGGGCAGTCGCGCACCTTAGGGCGGCTGATGAGCCTCCTCGTGCTATCGCACTCCGGGGTCTCATCTAGGCCTCTTTTCCCGCAGGACAAGGAAGGCTGCGGCAGCATTACATCGCACGAAGAAAATTGCCCTTTATTTTCGAGGAGTCGACTGCCCTCCCGCTCCAATCAACTTGCTTAAAAGTAGTGGCTATATCTAAGAACCTTTATAACACGATTAGAAGTTAAAAAGCACTAAACTAGCGAAGGAAATACACGGAGACTCCTTGAAAAAAGAAAACCACTTTTTTCTACATGCGATGTAACCCTGCCGAAGCGTTCCTTGTCCTGCGGGATGAAAAGCCTAGGTAAGACTACGTAGAGCGATAGCTCGGAGTAGGCTCAGCAGCGCCCGCGGAAAGCGGAGTGTATTTCCGTAGCGGATGTATAGCGGTGTTCTTAATTAAAGTGATCAACAGTCTATACAAAATATGAAACAAAGACATGTTTCCAAAAGGAACAATCTTTTAGAAAGAGCTATTTATAAGAATTTACCTTGAGCTGATTTTAACTTCTTTTCTGTCTTTAATATAAAAAGCTATCAAAAGACCAATGATGGCAAATATCCCCGAAACAATAAATGATACGTTCACCCCATGAATAATTCCATTAATTCCTTCTTCAGGGACAGCTGCAGTCGTCATAATCGTTATCGGCAGTGCAGTACCTATGGCACCTGAAACCTGACGAAATGTATTATTCACTGCTGTACCATGAGAAATTAAATGCATCGGCAAAACATTTAATCCAGCTGTAGTTGCTGGCATCATGACCATGGCTATACCTAACATTCGAAATGCATGCACGGTTGCAATATACGTGAAAGTGGTTTGATCTGTTAAGATAGCCAACATAAACGTTGTAATTACAATTAAAGACAAACCGATAATAGATAGCCATCTTGCCCCATACTTATCAAATAATCTCCCGGTTATCGGGTTCATTATTCCCTGTAAAACAGCTCCAGGCAACAATGCTAATCCAGAATGAAATGCCGAAAAACCTAACATGTTTTGCATATATAAAGGTAATACAACCGCTGCTCCAATCATTGCCATGAATGTAACCATGCCTAAAGCGGTAGTTAATGTAAACATTTTGTATTTAAATACACTAAATTCTAGAATAGGTTCTTTCAGTTTGGTCTGTCTCACGATAAACCATGTTAATGTAATGGACCCAACTATAAAGGAAGTAATTACTTGCACACTTCCCCATCCGGCACTTCCTGCAATACTAAATCCATATAAAAATCCCCCAAATCCAAAGGTAGATAAAATAATGGATAACACATCAATTTTTGGATTGGTTCGTTTGGTAACATTTTTAAGAATAAAATATGCCACAATAATATCTATAATTGCTATCGGTAAAATCATATAGAATAAGGTTCTCCATGGGGCATGTTCCACGATGTATCCTGATAAAGAAGGGCCAATTGCTGGTGCAAAGGCGATAACCAGCCCAAACATCCCCATAATTGTTCCTCTTTTTTCGATAGGGAATATGAGCATCATAATTGTCTGCATTAAGGGCATCATGATACCTGCACCCGCTGCTTGAAGTATTCTTCCTATCAGTAATACAGAAAAACCTGGTGCGATAGCTGCCGACAATGTACCTATTGTAAATAGAGTCATTGCAGTTAAAAATAAACCCCGTGTTGTAAACTTTCCTATTAAAAATGCCGTTACTGGAATCATTATCCCGTTAACCAACATAAATACGGACTGTAACCATTGAACAGTATTTTCATCAACTTGAAGATCTGCCATGATATGCGGTAACGCTGTACCTAATAGCGTCTGGTTCAAAATAGTAACAAACGCACCTGAAATCAAGACAATAACAATTGGTACCTTATTGATAGTATCTGTTGATTGCCCAGAAGATGTTTGATCTGTCATTATATAATTCCTTCCTTCTTTCAAGCACTTGCTATAATAATTTCCAAAAAATAGTAATCCTATCAAAGGCAACTTATGTATTTTATCATAATTACCGTAGAGATAACAGCTTAATTGCTCTAGCCAAATACTTCACACCAACAAAATATTTTTTCATTAATTTTAAGAATGGCTATTGGTCATCTGCTTTTATAGTTATATCGTATTTTGTATAAAGACCCTACTAGTAAAAAGTTATGATGATGCTCTCGCTTGTCCTAATTTTTGCTTTCGCTCAGGCAGCATACTACGCTATTATAGATTTCTGAATAAAGTTTCGTTTTAAACGGCTAAGACTCCGACATTGTTAAAAGCAATGAGACTTATAAAAGAGTCTAAGGACAATAGAATTAAATAGGGAAAAATCATTTACATAGTTTAATCTTTTTAATTTTTATTATGCAAAAGACATAGTGAGTAAGCTCAAAACCTTAAAGAGCAATAAAAAAGCTGAGACAAACCTCTCAGCTATAGTTACATTTCTTTTATATCAAAAGAAACTATTCTATCCGTATTCGGGTTATAAATGACTGTTCCTCTGACTTTTATCATTTCTTGATACGATTGTAAGGAGAATTCATAGGTCTCTTTCATTTGAGAATCGGAAACCTTGGTTTTCCCGATGGTTCGATAATCTGTTATTTGATAATTTGGATAGGCTGTTTGAGTAACTTCTAATAAATATTTTCCCCATTTTTCCTGTTCTAATTCAGGCGTTGGAATAATTTCTACGTTTAATACACCTATATTTGGGTTTACACCTAGCGCTTCAAAAGCTTTGCGATGAACATTGACTCTGTTTGGTGGGAAACCAGCTACTTCATCAACAATCATCACAATAATTTCTCTTCCATAAGGTGCAGCTACATTTCTTATCTTAAGTAACTGACCACATTGGTAAGGAGAATCCTCTCCAACAGCCGCTGTCATATATTCATTTTCTGACCATGGTATATCACATTTAGTAACATCCCCTCCTTCTGTCCAGGTTACTTGACCATTTATTGGTTGCTGCCGGTATGGATGATGGGGTTGATTAGGATAAAAATATGGTTGCGATCTAAATGAGTTAACCGGTAGGGCTGGCACTCCATAATACATATAAGGATAATATGGATACATTTGTATTCCTCCTGTAATCATCATAGACTTTAAGTGTCTTTACACACTTTATAACTATGTGTGTTTTCCTTATTAGTAACGTTACCCAAAAAAATAACCTTCTTGATAGCATATTATCAAGAAGGTTGACCGGTTCCTCCTATTACCTTTGCGCTCTTCTTTTCCGAATAAACACTAAGATTAGCATAAAGACACATAGTGATCCTATCGGTATCATTGTTGATAAATCGAAAAAGCCAGAACTGTTGTTATTACTGCTTTTTACAGAGGTAGTATCAAGTTGTTTTTCTTTTTCTCTGGAAACTTGATGCAAGGGTATTGTTGTCGTCAGCATACTATCTTGTATTCGAAGTACTCCTTCATCTTGCACTTCTTTTTTAACTTCCTCATGTAATGAATGAGTGTAACGAACCGTTTCAGGTATTACATACTCTTGATTTCCCAGAAAATAGGATGTACCCTTCTCAATCTTAGAGGTTTTAAAATGTTCAAACCCATAGTCTAATAGATTAATAGTGTCCGTATACACCCCATCTTTCATAGGATGGTTTAAAGTAACTACAATTAAACTTAAATCGTCCTTTTTTGCCGTAGTTGCTAAGGTATAACCTGACTTACTGACAAAACCATTTTTACCACCAGTAATACCTTCATACGGGTATTCTCCTTTTAGGAGTTTATGATGTGTTTGAATGGTTGTATCCCACGTTTTCCCATTCCATTCTAAATACTTCGTCCCAAAAATATCCATAAATACTTCATTTTTCATAGCATATTGAACAATCCTAGCTAAATCACCAGCTGTTGTAACATGACCGGGATTATAAAGTCCGTGTGGATTATTTAGTTGAGTATCTTTTATTCCAATAACTTTGGTCAAATACGTATTCAAATCTTCTGAAAACTTCTTCACACTTCCACTTAAATGTTCTGCAATTGCTACGGAGGCATCATTACCAGAATTGATAAGCATCCCTTGAATGAGTTGTTTTAATAGAACTTTTTCCTCTTCTACAAGAAAAACGGTTGTGCCATCCACATCTACCGCATTAGCACTTATGGTGACAACATCATCTAGGTTCCCTTTCTCAATCGCATATATGGCTGTTGCCATTTTTGTTAAACTAGCAGGATACATTTCTTTTTCCTCATTTTTACTATATAGTACCTGCCCAGAATCAGCTTCAAGTAAGATTGCTGCTTCACTTTCAATAGTAGGAGTTTCAGGTTCTGAGGTTTCTGCGAAGATTTGCGGAGAAACTATTAAATTGAGAGTTAATACTACTAATAGTAATGTCAAATATTTCTTCTTCATTGTGCCTACACCTATTCTGTTTAAATATCCTTTCACTAAAACCAGTCCAATTATATGGTAAACTTATGGCAAAAGTGTGGAATTTTCTTTACTAGTTATTACATCCCTATTACGTACAGAACAATCAATTAAAAACAGATCCCCAACTACTTTCGGAGATCTGTTTCTGTTTTTTAATAAAGGCACTTAGCTAAGAAATCGTTGCTTTTTAACATGACTTTATCTTGCATTTTGTATAGATTCCAAATTTATTTAATTAACTATAAATCTCTAATGTAGTGCTCTGTTGATTTCCGCTCCGGGCAGTCGCTTTCCGCAGCGAGGTTAAGCATATTACTCTGAATTCAAGTTATTAACAATTTCTATCAACTGTACAACTCAAAAAGCAACCAAACTATACATAAAATAGCCTTAATAAGAAAGGTTAAGGAAGTTCATTCCCAGCTGCACGGTACAATTCATACCATTCTTCTCTAGTTAACTCTACAGCAGACGCTTTCGCAATATTGGTTAACCGCTCTGGAGTCATTGTACCAACGATTGCCTGAATTTTTGCTGGGTGTCTTAGAATCCACGCGATGGCCGCAGCTGATTTATTGATATGATACTTATCACCGATTTCTTCCAGTTTACTATTCACTTCCGGAAATTCATCATTATCAATAAACAAACCTTCAAAGTTTCCATATCGGAAAGGTGACCATGCCTGAATCGTCATATTATTTAAGCGGCTATAGTCTAATACACTCCCGTCACGATTCACTCCATTTTCGTGTTTCGTATTCACTTGTAAACCAGCATCAATCATCCCCGTGTGCATCACACTTAACTGAAGCTGATTCACAATTAATTCTTGTTCTACATATTTTTTTAATAACTCTATTTGCATTGGATTATGATTACTGACACCAAAATGACGTACTTTGCCACTTTTATGCAGCTCTGAAAATGCTTCAGCAACTTCTTCGGGCTCTACTAACGCATCTGGACGATGGAGCAGCAAAATATCAATGTAGTCCGTTTTTAGTCTTTTTAAACTTCCCTCCACAGAATTTATAATATGTTCTTTTGAGAAGTCAAAAAAGCCCTTTCGTATTCCAGTTTTTGTTTGAATGGTGATTTTGTCTCTTGTTGATGGTGTCAATACTTCAGAGAATATCTCTTCTGATTTTCCACTTGCATAGATATCTGCATGGTCGAAGAAATCAATTCCCAGTTCTAGGGCATTATGTAATACTTTTGAGGCTTCTTCCGTAGTCTTATTTCCCATGCTCATACAACCTAGTGCAATATTAGAAACTTCTAAATCACTAGTACCTAGCTTGATTTTTTTCATGTCATCACCTCTTTATTTTATCCTCTTTAGTTTAGCACTTTTATTATTTTTCCCATATTTAAAAGACGCCTATATCAACTATAGGCGTCTTTTTCCTATTTGTGGCGAGGTGATCCGTGTGTTCACATTCACACGTGTTGCACAATCCCTCGACTTACACAAATCAGCTCATCGCTTATCTAGCATAACATATACTTTTTCAAATTACTAATGGGAATCCATGGTATGAGTGAACTAAAGAACTTTATTTAAAAATTCCTTCGTACGTTCAGATTTAGGATTAGAGAAAATTTGCTCTGGTTTCCCTTCTTCCATAATAATCCCCTCATCCATAAACAGCACACGATCTGCTACTTCACGAGCAAATCCCATTTCATGTGTTACAACTACCATCGTCATCCCCTCAAGTGCCAGCTGCTTCATTACTTCCAGCACTTCCCCAACCAATTCCGGGTCTAGAGCTGAAGTCGGCTCATCAAAAAGCATTAACTTTGGTTCCATTGCTAAAGCTCTAGCAATAGCAACACGCTGCTGTTGTCCACCAGATAGGGAAGATGGATATTGATCTGCCTTTTCAGATAATCCTACTTTTTCAAGAAGTTTCAACCCTCGTTCTCTTGCTTCACTACTTGAAATTTTCCGTACTTTTTCGGGTGCAAGCATTATATTTTCTATGACCGTTTTGTGAGGGAATAAATTAAACTGCTGAAATACCATTCCAACTTCTGTTCGGACCATGTTAATGTTTGTTTTAGGGTCTTTCAAATTTTGACCATCAACCTCAACATCACCGCTTGTAATGGATTCTAGCATATTTAAGCAGCGAAGGAATGTACTTTTTCCAGAACCACTTGGTCCGATGACACAGACAACCTCAGAAGACTGAATCTCACAATCTATTCCTTTTAAAACCTCGTTATCACCAAATTTTTTGTGTAAATCTTTAACTTTAATCACTGAACATCCAACCTTCTTTCGACAATGCGTAATACATAAGATAATGTTAAAGTAATAAATAGGTAGAAGACTGCTACAGTTGTATAGATTTCTACTGCGTTAAAATAGTTGGAAGCAATTAATCTTCCTTGGAACATAAGCTCTGGTACAAGGATAACAGATAATAGTGAAGTATCTTTTATACTAATTATAAACTGGTTTCCTAACGGAGGTATCATTCGCTTGAATGCTTGAGGCCAAACAATGTATCGCATTGTTTGATTCTGACTTAAACCAAGAGAACGTCCAGCTTCAACTTGTCCCTTCTCAATCGATTGAACCGAACCACGAACAATCTCAGCTATATAAGCTCCTGAATTAATGGCAATTACCACAATACCTGCCATTACTGAATCCATATTGTATCCAGTAATTAATGGGAGTGCAAAGAATATCCAGATTGCCTGTACCAATACGGGGGTTCCACGTATGACTTCAACATAGACTGCTGATATTCCATAAAACAGCTTATTCTTAGAAATTCGTCCAAGACCAAATATTGCTCCTAAAATAAAGCCGATTAAAAGTCCAACAATTGAAATTAATAAAGTATAATATAGTCCTGTGCCAAGTTCTGGTATAAATTCTATCACACCAGCCCAATTAAATCTTCCTTCCATATTTCCACCTCTTAAGTTCTATAATAAAATAAGGCTTACCTGCAAGGAGATAAGCCTTATTCTAATTATTATTTTTCACTGAAGCATACCTCTGGATTGTCTATAAAGTTATTATTCTGGTTTGCTACCGAACCATTCCTCATAGATTTCGTCGTACTTGCCATTTTCTTTTAATGATGCCAATGCATCATTAATCGCAGTCACTAGTTCTTCTTTTCCTTTCGTAATTGCAATACCATAGTTCTCAGCTTGATACAGGTCACCAACTACTTTCAACTTGCCCTCACCAGCTGTTTTGATGTAATAGCTCACATTTGGTGCATCATAAAGAATCGCATCAGCACTGCCATTTTCAACTGCTAAATATGCTTGGTCAAGCTGTTCATATTCGTTAGGTGTTGCACTTTCTATATTTTCTTTAATAAATGCGGAACTGGTAGATCCTAAACGTGTTGCAACTGTTTTTCCTTCTAAATCTTCTAATCCTTGAATCTCATCATTATCTGCTGCCACCCCAATATGTAACCCAGATTCATAATAAGGATCAGAATAATCAATTACCTGTTTTCTTTCTTCTGTTATACTGATACCTGCAATAGCGATATCAAATTGTCCTGTTTGTAATCCTGGAATAATTCCATCAAAATTCGTTGTTTCTAATTCTATCTCAAAACCAGCCTCTTCAGAGATAGCTTTAATTAATTCAATATCAAATCCTGTGTATTCACCATTTTCATCTTGGAACTCAAATGG
Source organism: Oceanobacillus halophilus (assembly GCF_003628505.1). GTDB lineage: Bacteria > Bacillota > Bacilli > Bacillales > Amphibacillaceae > Oceanobacillus > Oceanobacillus halophilus. The sequence continues at coordinate 66,359 of NZ_RBZP01000005.1, forward strand.
CACGAAAGATGTATCGCTAACTACTGTATATGTTTCCTCTAATTCGGCATTTGAACTAGCCTCTTCATCTGTACTTGATTCTTCTGCACTTTCTTCAGTTGCAGCTTCCTCACCACCAGACGATCCTTCTTCTTCTGTACTAGACTCTTCACTGCTTCCACATGCTGCTAGTAAAAGAACTAGTGCTAATGATATAAATAAAGTAACTCCCAACTTCCATGTACTAACCTTCATAAAAAAACTGCCCCCTTTAAATATTGCGTTTCTCTAATCGAGATTTGTCAGAAAAACTAATATAATTAATAGTATCAGATTTTATATTTTTTAGAAAATTTAATTTAAACTTATATTTTCGAATATACAGGCGAAAAATTGATTTACAATCTATTAATACACTAAATACTTACATATCTTTACATATACTCGCTAATTCTTTAGATTAGTCGGAAAAGTAGGACATTTGGTATGTCATTTTTTTCTACTGTAGCCATAAAAATACCTGAATCCTACTATAGATTCAGGTATTTTGTCTCTTCTTTAATGCACTTCTCTTTCAAACGGATAAACTTGTTGTTCTTTGGCTTCTTCATAATGATCGGTAATAATCTCATCGAGCAACGCTTCTGAGTCCTTCCCTTCTGTTTCAATACCTAATTGTTCTGCAGCTTGTGTTAATTTTGCTTGTTTTATTTCTTTAGCAAGTTCACGTAGTTCTTTCCCTACCGTATCTAGTCCTAAAGCTTCTGCTTCCATATTTATCTTTACTTCAAACATTTCTTTTTTCAACTCATCTGATTGTTTTCCCTCTGTAGATATTCCTAACTCTTCTGCTTTTTGAATTAATTTTGCCTGATGTACTTCTTCAGCTAGTTTTTTCGTATCCTTTCCTTCTGTTTCGATTCCAAGTTCTTCCGCTTTTTGCAACATTTTTACTTCCATAACTTCCTTCTTTAATGTGTCTAATTTTTTACCTTCTGGATCGATTCCGAATTTTTCAGCCGATTTTTTTATCCACGCTTCGTATACTTCTTGTTTTAACGTTTCGATATCCTTGCCTTCTACTTCAATTCCAAGTTCTTTTGCGTGTAATTTTACCATTGCATCGCTCTTGAAGTGATGATGTTTCTCTTTTTCTTCTCCCTTATTATCGTCCTTTTCTTTAAGGCTCCAAACAGGATCAAAATCCATGCTTGCTGAAACTGACATTCCAGGATTAGTAAATCCAAAGATAAACATTGCCGTCATAACAGCTGCAAAAACATACTTTTTCATCGCTATACACCTTCCTATGTAATTATTTGCATTTGGTAGTGTTTCCTGGAATATGTAAAAAATGTAAATAAATTTAGGAAAGTGCAAACTAATTTGAAATGGATAATTTTACGTCTACACACATAGATTTAATAGATTAATTTCTTATAATTATAGTATCCGGTTCTCAGACTGTTCTTTAATGATGTCCCGTTTCGCTCGTTCCATACGGCCTATTTTTTCTTCACATCAGCGGAACGACTTGATATTACACCAAAGGCCCAGCTTAGAAAATCAAAAACATTCATAAAGAGAAAAATCGAAGGGATACGAGCCTTTGCAAATAATATAAACAGACCCACAATTCTTATTCAATTGTAGGTCTGTTTCATTCTTGGAATAATAAAGAAAAACATCGTTCCAATCACAAGGCTTACAGCTATTATCATTAAAATCATTATGGTTGAGTTATTCTGTACACTTTCAGCTTCATCGGTCAACTGTATCGCTCGCTTGTCTTGTTCCGAGAATAGATTAAACTGTTGTGCTTTAGCTGCTATCGTGTTGGTTTCTATATTTGATGATAAGAATAATTGTTCTTCTATTCGATCTGTTTCTGTTTTATTTTCTTTTTCAAACGTTAAGTTCTTTTGCTCTTCCGGAAGTGGTTTTTTTTGCTCAGTTTCCTGGAAGTTTCTGTTTATATTAATATCTTTCCCTTTATAAATATTAGGTTCCACCTTAATGGTTGAATCATCGGCAAGCACTGGAGATCCAACCATTAAAATGATAATTAAAACGATATTACTAAGAAGCCTTTTCTTCATGATCATCCACCTTAGGTTTATCACGCATTATCTGAAGAGCATAAATAAATGCCGAAACTAGTAATACGATACCTATTAAAATGGTCATGGTTAAATACTTAGGTGCATCTAATCCACTATATTGTAAGGACATATACACATTAGCAATAGGATTATCGAAGCTAAACTCAGGTATGACAATATTCATTAATGGTGAAATGAAAAATACAATCATCACAATGCTTGCCATCCACCCAACAAATGGGCCAATAAACAAACCAGCTCGAACTATATTAGAGCAAGCCATTAATAATAGAATCGTGAAAACAGACCATTGAATGGCTTGAGCATTTTCCAATGAATACAGATTTAATCCATATATGCTAATAATTAATCCAACTGCTAAATTCAACATAAGGAATAAAGCACCTTGAACAACATAGGAAATATTGGAATAGTAATGGCAAAGGAAGCCAATCATTAGGCCACTTACTAATATGATAATAAACATCATAACTGGTGGTACTCTCTCATCTGTTTCAGATAACACTTTTCCGTTTACTTGACCTGCAACATTGACAGGACTGGATAAGTGATGATAAACAGTTGAGTTCTCCTGGCCATCGACCACTGTGTTTCCTAAAATTTCATAAATGTCATCTCGAATTAATCCAGTTGATGCGACATTCGTTGACCATCTGTCATTTAAAATGTCTGATTCTTGCTGAACATTATTTACTTGTTCCTGTAATTCCTCTGTCGTACTAGTAATATTGCTTTGACTTTCTTGCAAGGAAGTCATTAATTCAGAGAGTTGGTCCAGATTAGCTGCTGTTCCTTGTTGAATATCCATCACCATTTGTCCGTCTAAGTATTCAACTGAAGGGGATTCTTCCCACTCATAGTTTTCAGCGTTGACGGTTTGGAGGTGGTTAGTAATCTCATCTGTTGTTGACAATAGTTGATTTACATTATCTATTATCTTATGCTGTTCTTCTTCGACTAGCGCATTATATTCATCCATGAATTTTTGAGTATCTGCAACCAGTTTGTTGAAACGTTGTTCGAGTAATTTCATTTCTCCAATATCTTCCCCATCATCCAGGAGAACACTAAACATATCTTGGAGTTGATCTGTATAAGGTGTATGGATACTTAACAATTTATCTAGCTCTTCTTGAACTTCATCTTGAGCTAACAGTTCCCTAACAAATGTTAAATCTACTTGTCCTTTGTTAATAAGATTCTCTTGTAGTGTCGCCAACTTACCAAAATACCTCATAAGTAATGCAGCATCTTTATCCTTTAAAACTTCTTTATCAAGGAATATCCCTTTCAACTCTTTGGCTTCTTCCTCACCAATAGTTTCAACACCGTAAATTTCATTTTGCTTATTCATTATTTGATTTATCATTGTATCCGAAACCTGTAAATGAATTTCTTCCAAATCATCATATGCTTTTTGTAATTCTTTTGCATATTTTTTCCAATCACTGATTGTTTTGTTAACTCCATCTTCACCTGACAAATTATTAATTTTTTGTTCCAAATTATCCAGATTAGTTAAGACCTGCGTCCAGTCAGGTACAGTTGGTTTTGGCTCCGGTTTCTCTGCAGGTGATTCATCTTTATCTTTCTCTAACCCTTCTTTACTACCTGCTTCTGCGGATTCCTCGTCTTGTGATGCTTCTTCCCCATCTACTTCTGTGGATTCCTCGTCTTGTGATACTTCTTCCCCATCTGCTTCTGCGGATTCCTCGTCTTGCGATGCTTCTTCCCCATCTACTTCTGTGGATTCCTCTTCCTCTGTTACTTCTTCATTATCCTCTTCTACTGTTGTCTCTTTCTCTTCCGGAGTTTCTTCTTTTTCTGGAAGTAAATTCACTAATTCATCTACTAATTCTTTCATATTTTTAACAGAAGAATCTAATTGATGAAGACTTGATTTTATTTCTCCAAAGTCTACTTCCTCATTATTTGGTACATCTGGCAACTCTGGCATAACGTCTTCCGTACCACTTTCTTCAATCTCGTTTGCTACATTAAATAAATCTGACTTCGCTTGATTATAAATATCTGTGTTATAGACATTCAGCAAAGTCTCATTCAATTTAAAAAGTTGTTTTCTAAAATTGTCTTTCCCTTGCTCTTTCCAATGAATAAAACCATTAATTGGCTTCCCATTTTCATCTAAAGATCCATGCTTTAATTCATAGATTTGTCCATAAATAGTTTCATAACTTTGTGTAATTCCGCTTAAACCATTTTGTATATTCTCTTGTTCTAAATAAACTGGCGGCTGAAACGAGTTAAATTGGGCAGTAACCAAATCCGTACTTACTGCTAAAGCTTCTTGGTAACTATCCACCCCAGCCTGAATCGCTTCTTGATTCTCTGTTTGGAATATATCTAGTAACTGCTGTTGTTCTTGCTGGGTCTCTTTATAGTTCTCTAAGGCTTCTACGAAAGTACTTAACTGTGCTTCTGCTTCATCCACTGCATGAGCACTATCAGCAGAAACTCCTTCTACTTGACTAGTTTGTTCCAAAATATTTTCTAAATCACTTTTATGTTGGTCAATCTCATAAGCTAGTGTTTTTGAAGATGGTGCATAAAAGGCGTACATTGCTTCTTGAAATTCAACTTCCTTTTGCAATATCGCATCAAATTGCTCTTTCATATGATCTACTTCTTGCGCGACATAACTCCAATAAATCATAGACATTTCCTGATTGATAATATTCTTGGCATTTGCCATGATTCGATGAATATTTTCGCGATCTTTTGCTTCCAAGTTCGGCTGGATTTCGTAATTAACGGAAGCCTTCATGGGCTGATCCTGCGTAAATGTCATGACGTTTTCCGTAAAGTTAGACGGAATATAAATAATAGCATCATAGTTTTGATTATTAAATCCCTGCTTCGCTGCACTCCGGTTCATAACAGTCCAATTGTAATCCCCTTGCTCGATTTGTTCGTTTAGGAGCATTGGAATCTCTTTTCCTAGTGTTATCGTCTCATTATTCATCTCATGTCCATTATCTTCATTTACCACAGCAATACTTTCAGTAACTGTATTTTCTTCACTACTGAAACCACTAGTTCCACTAACCTGTGGCTGACTATCTACGTAACGAAATAGTAATAAAGGTAGTGCTAAAACGATAAGCAGTTTAACAATAATTCCTAATGGAAAATTTTTTCTTTGATTCATATGGTTACCACCCTTTCAGCATCGTAGTGCGGGATTTGTATTTTTTTGGCTTTTCCATTTTGTACGTAGTAGCCAAATCCAGCTTGTATGTCTTGTTCATTTCGGGTGTAAGGCAGTGTAAGTAGATTTTGATCTGACTTCTTCATGAGCAAGATTGCTTGTTTAATCTGTTTCACTTCATTAGTAAATGGATCGAAACCTTTCGAGAACTCATTAGCACTTCCTGAAACAATGATGCTAAATCCTAAGTGACTGTAATTTTTCACTAACTCGGCTATCTTCGGCTGCATTAAAGTATCAATGGTTTGTTGAAAGTTCCCCATCCCATCAATCATCAGCACAATAGGAGAGAACGCTAGACTTGCTGTTTTTCTTTCCCGGGAAGCTTGCACATATATGTCTTTTCGTTTCGTGAATTCCTCTTGAATATCAGCTAGCCAAGTGCTGATATGATCTTTCGTTTCCAAATACGTGATTTGTTCATCCTCTGCATAGTCTATTAAAGAACGATTAATTGAATCGAATAAGCCAATCTGCACTTCATCCGTACCTTCTTTGATTCCGTTTATCATGAGTTGTAAGACATTGGTTTTACCTTTTTGCGCTTCTCCGACAATCAGACAATGTTTACTATTTTCAAAATCAAGGTATACAGGCATTACTGAATCCTCATCTAACCCTATAGCTAACCTATTCTTTGTTTGCTGTACATGGTAGTTTTTGTAAAACATCGCAATATTTAACTTGCGTGGCAGCATTGGTATAGCTCTTGGTTTAACCGTATGTCGGTATTTTTCTTTCAGTTCTTGAACACACGATTTCATATTTTCCAATACTTCCACATCATTTTCACCAGCAACAGGTAGGTAGATTTGCGCTAGGTATGCTTCGTCTTTTTTAATATAAACTCTTCCAGGAATTGCTTCCGTATCATATGGTGTTCTACCAATTACAGCAAATTTTTCGGATGTGTCCATTAAATAATGAACGATTTTTGTTTTTAAATTACTCATTAATGCATGTTTTACAGCATTCGTTCTTGTTGCAGTCAGAATTGTATAAATCCCAAGTGACTGGCCATCACGTGAAATTTGCGTAAATCGGTTTTCAATTTCCATCATTTCCTCTTTTACCAAATCAAAGTTATCTATCGAAATAAAGATTGCTGGCAATTTCTCAGGAACAATGGTGTTATACATTTTTATATTACTCACTTCATAATCACGGAATAATTGTTTTCTTTTTTCCATTTCTTCCGATATAAATGTTAAGAATTTTTCAATCTTCCTTTCATCATCTGACCGGAAATAATCACCTGTATGTGGAAGTTGCTGCAATGGAAGCAATGCACCGTTACCAAAATCAAAAATATAATATTGCACTTCTTCCGGGGTGTTTCTAGCTGCTAATTGCATAAGTAATGTCAACATGGTTGTGGATTTCCCGTAACCAGATGACCCAAATATACCAACATTGCCATCATCCATTAATTGATAATGATAGACAGACTGTTTTTGCTTTTCTGGTTCATCCACCAATCCAATTGGATACTGATTTTCTTCCGTATCTTCGGTTGTTTGCATTACAATTCTATGCCCTAATGGTGGCAGCCAAGGACTTCTTAGCTTTTCAATCCCCATATGTTGCTGAACAGTCGTGATTTCTTCCACAATAGCATCAATTTCTGTTTTCTTATCTCTTTTGCCTGTATCTTCTGATGCTACATCTGAAAGTGGAATAAGCCCTAAATCGGTTACTAGAGCCACTTCATCTTCTGTACCAAAGGCATCTTTCGAATAAGGAGCACCACTCCAGGCAGATTGGAATAATTCATATACTTCATTATTTCCTACCTGCAAATATCCACGGCCAGTTACAGTAATTTTAGCAGCATCTCCATTTTTTAAAATCTCGTTACTGTCACTGTCATCCTGAACTTTCAATGCCACTTTAAAACGCGAATTACTCCAAATTTGATCATCTATTACCCCGCCAGGTTTTTGAGTTGCTAGAATCAAATGAACGCCTAAACTTCTACCAATTCTTGCTGCACTAACCAATTCTCGAATAAAATCTGGTTCTTCGCTTTTTAGTTCAGCAAACTCATCTGAAATAAGGAATAAATGAGGTAGTGGATTTTTTGCCTCTCCTTCTTTATATAACTCTGTGTAATCATTGATATGATTGACCTCATATTGATCAAACAAGTGCTGTCTGCGTTTCAACTCACTCTTTATCGATTCTAAGGCACGTTTACTAAAGTTCTTGCTTCCCTCAATATTCGTAATTGTCCCTAGCAAATGTGGCATGTTCTTGAAAGGCTGTGCCATACCCCCGCCTTTATAATCAATTAATAAAAACGCAACTTCGTAAGGATGAAAATGAACAGCTAACGATAAGATAAAGGTCTGTAAAAATTCACTCTTACCTGAGCCTGTTGTACCTGCCAATAACCCATGAGGACCATGTGCTTTTTCATGAAGGTTTAAGTAAACAAGGTCTTCTCTCCCCTTTAGACCAACAGGTACAGCGAGTGACCGGGAAGATTGGTTTTCTCGCCATTTATTCTCTATATTCAATTCGGAAACATGGTCTTTTTGAAACAGTTCCATGAACGTCACTTTATCTGGAATAGAATTACTCATTCCTAATTGGTGGTCTAAGGATCTAAGCGTGCGCGCAAAACGTTCATTATTTGTCGTAGCATGCTCATCGATTTGAAATGGCTTATGTACGGCCTTTTGTTTTTCTATTAAAATATCTCCCTGCGTTTCATCAATATATCGAACCAATGTATGAATATTTTCTGATAGATTCTCTTTCGTATCAGCAGCGAATATGACAGACATGCCAATAGGTTGATTCTCTCCTTCCAAATACTCCAGTATGGCATGTTCGGAAATCAACTGACGATTGGTCACAACAAATACAAAATGCGGAGTGTATATTTTTTTCTCTTTTTCCTCGTCTAGTGCTCGCTCTTTTAATATTTCATAAATCGATGAAAGCAGCTGATCGCGCGTCTGCTCATTGTAAATTAGACCTCTTGCATATAAATGGGGCAGCTGAAACTGTGGCAGCCACTTCATCCATTCCCATGAGGAATACTCAGCCTCATCAAATATGGCAACAAAACGAATATCATGATAGCTTTGGAAGAAACTTAACTGGCCGACAACCTGCTGCATTTCTTTTTTAACTACAGATTCTTTTCCGACCATCCCCATGGGTCCTTCCGATAAGTCAATGATGAGTGGAACATTCTGTACTTGCTTATAATGGGCAACTAATTCCTGGGACTTTTCAAGTAAATCATCCATCTCCTGATTGGACATATCCCGTCGTTGTACAGAAACCTCATAACTGGATGGCACTGTTGCTCTCCCCACTCGAAAATGGAGAAAATCATTACTCATTCGATTACGTTCCCAAATTCGCTCACTAATTTCACCAGTTAAATACTTCATCCGTTCAAATGATGGGAAATGATAATATAAGATTTCTCGTTGTTTCTCTGAGAGCTCTTGTAATTCTTCTCGTTTGGTTTCTAAATAACGGGTATATAATCGTTTCCGCTTTTCTTTCCTCTTACGCTGCATCTTTTTCTCTTTAAAATATTGAAATGTAGATGTTACCAAGGTGGTTCCAAACATAGCCACAGAAATTAAGATAAAAATCCCCCTTGGACGTACAAGTGCCACAACTCCCATTACGATTAACATCATTAATGGAGGAGCAATAATGAGCCACAAACTACGCCCGTAATCCTCTGTTTCTTCCGTTGGAAAGGAAAATTGTACTTTCTCTTCCGGTAATTCATAAATCATTCTGGGCGTTCGTCTGTATTTAGGATATTTTTGTTTCATGACAGATGTAGGTTGTTTCATTTCTATTAGATGTTCCGGCTGCTTTCCCGATACCGAAATAACATCACCTTCCTTTAAAGTAATGCTTGAAAAATCGGTAAAGATTATATCTCCGACTTGAAGGTGGCGCATTTCAACCATTTTTTCACCATTGATATATACATCTTCAATAGAAGGTTCTATCCTCCACTTATTCTTATCTCTCAGAAGAGAAAACTTTTTAGAATGTTGATTAGGATATAATACTTCATTCTGGTTACCGATATAATACAATTTCTCTTCCGTTTCTTGAGCCTGATAAATAATGGTTACTTCCTCTTTATTGATTAAAACTTTCAATGACCGTTTTTCCTCTAATGTTCCAAGGAACTGGCTTTCCTGATACACCGAATAAGCCCCTTCTTTGGGTACTATTGTAATTCCCGGTTTGACTGGAAAAGCTTGTATGGTGATCGTATGAGATAATTGATTGCCAATTGTCACTTCTTTATCACCTAGTTGCAAATATTGATACGTATTCCCATACAAGACCCATAACTCACTCAAATTCACACCTCCCAATCTATTTCTTATTCTGTGAGATTACTTTCTTCTGTATCTTCCTGTGTTTCTTCCTGCATTTCTTCTAAATAGTCATCAATCTCTCTTTGAATGGAATCCAGTTCTGTTTCTCTTTCATCGCCACTTAAGCTTTCATCCGTTTTTACTGCTTCCCGCAGCTGTAATAATCCATAAACAATTAAATCTCGGTCCTCTAGTAATCTCGCAATATCAATTGCTTCTTGATAATTACCTCGTCCAATATCAATCCAATAAAGGAAGTATCGATTATCTGATTGTAAGGTAATGGTATTTTCTACGTTCTTACGCTGCTCTTCGGTTAAGGATTCGTTCATCATATAAGCAGTCGCTAGCTGGTATTGTACACTGTAGGGCATATCTTCAGCATCATAACCATTTAACGATTCAACAACAGAGCTATACTGATTTTGCATATAATACCGATTACTCTCAACATAGGCTTGCGTTTCCGGAATTTTAAAGAAAAAACCATATACAGATAAAATAATTGCAGGGATTAATAAAATTCCTAAAGCTAAGATGCCATACCGTTGTACTTTCCACTTCTTTTTTGGAATATGGACAACCGTCTTTTCATATGCTTCTTCCCTTTTTATATTTTCATCGGCAATGGTGAGCAACTCATCATACGAAGCAGCATCCATTATTTTCTTCGTCACCGGGGTTAAATCAATGGTTTCGTGATGAGATAAATATGTCATAAAGTCATATTTTTGCTCCACTATCGCAGCCACAGTCGCTTTTGTTTCCATCCATAATCGTTCTGGATCCTCTTCATATGGTGGAATACTTTCTTTCACACCATAATGAAGAAAATGAGGCATGAGTCCTTGATCCATTAGAATATTCTCTGGACAAACCCATAAATGCAACCTTGATAAAGAATGATGTTGAATAGACTGAATAAGGTTATACACAAGCTGCCATTTCGACTGAGCGCTCTTTCGGTAAATATGATGTAATGGTTCATACGTACTAGGCGGCAAAATTCGAATGGTAAGCTGATCATCAGTCAGTATAAAATCCTTTTGAAATTCTGGATTCATCGATTTCAAAAGGTGAATTTCCAATTCATCATGCAGTTTTACTTTGGCACGATGGAATATAATGTCAATTTTTTCTTTCTCAGCATATATTTTGGCTTCTAATTTCGATTCCCAGTAGGTGGGCTTGTCTTCATTCATTTGGTATCTTCCCTCCTTTTTTAAATTATAAAACTTCTACGCAATCTCCTGTTGTGATGCCACAATCTTTTAATGTTTGCACCCCAAGGTATATCTCATCTCGATTTTTCACTCGAATCCAATGTCCCTCTCTTGGTTTTTCTTCCAATTTAACCGTCTTCCAAGTAATATCAATTAACTTTTTTATGTAATGTTGATCAGACAACCTTATTTCAATGGGAGGTTTATTATATTTGTTTAAATCAACTGTTATCTGTATATACACCGTTTAAACACACCTACTCTTTACTGATTACTATTATGCATATCCAAAGACTCACTTATCTTACAAATAAAAATAGTGCCTGCAAGTTAGTACTGATTGCGGCACTATTTCTCATCCAAATCGTTGTATTATCCGCGGATTTGACTTGCAATATTTGCGTCGGTTTCTCGAAGGGTTTGAGCAGTAGAAGCTAACTGTCTATTTACATCTTCTAGCAGTTCCACCATTCTTAAGAAGGATGGTCTTAATTCTTCGTATTGTCCATGAAATGCTTCTTTTGCATTCCCTTCCCATACTTGATGTAAAGTTTCCATAAGTCCATCTAAATTACCGATAATGTTCATCACATTACCACTTTCTACACCATAACGCTTAGCAATACTTTCTAATTCTTCCGGGCTTAATCGAATCATGCCAGACATTAAATTACCTCCATAAATGTATTAAACTCAATCTCCATTGATATTATAGAAGAAAAGATTGATAATATCTACACACATACAGAATATTTAAAAAAATAAGCACAAATCCCTAAAGAGTTTTTACATAATTTAGGACAGAAGGCCATACTAAGTTATTTAAGATAGAGCATATAGTCTACGTATATAGTCTATATCAACCAAAAGTATTGGAATCCTTAACTTCAGAAGAATATATCCATTGGTATATTGTAACTTTTGCTACAAGAATGACTTAAGTAATAGTGAATGGATTTTCATTGGTTCATTAGCCCCGTTTTTCAAAAGGACAATATTTTAGAGGTTAATATATGATATATTGTCAAATATAGGTTGATTAAAACAGTGGAAACAGTGGAGGAAGTTTATCTTATGGATACAAACGTTCTTTTATTTATATTATTAGTACTACTAAATGCTACACTCTTTTCTTTCTTTCAATATGAGATTTCAAAAAATAGTGTGAATAAGGAACACTACAAAGCAGGATGGAAAACAGCAATAAACATTTTCATTTCTATCATTCCAGCGTTTTTCTTTTTAGAGATGTTGCAGGAAGACCCTACTAATTATGAAGGCTCTCCTCTTTTGAAATCTACTGTCACATTAATGAATGTCTTGTCAGCTTCTTTCCTCTTTCTTGTTATATTTTTGAATCTACTTGCTATTCTCATCACGCATGTAGTTACACTAAATTATTACAAAAAAAAAGAGTTCGATTCTAACGTCAGTAGCAGTCAGGAAGCAAACAAGCATTAGTCCGTTTTACACAAAAAAACTCGCCCTTCATTCAAGGACGAGTTTCTCTTTATTAATAAGCACTTTCATATACAACCGTTTTTTCAACCCATTGGATGAAGTTATCTACTACAGAATCAATAAATTCGATAGTTGCTTGGTCTGTCAAGTTTCCGTAGTCATCCATTTTAGTATGAACAGATCCCACATACACTTCATTTCCAGGTAGTGTGCTTGTGGATACATTCACTGCATTTAAAATCTGACGTAATTGTAGTTGAGCTTTTACCGTTCCTAATGCTCCCATTGATGCTCCGACGATCATAGCAGGTTTATCAACTAATACTGTCTCTACTCGAGAGAACCAGTCAATTGCATTTTTTAACAAAGCTGGAATAGATGCATTGTATTCCGGTGTCGCAAATAAAATTCCATCACTTTCTTTTATTTTCTCTCTAATTTCTTTAACAATTTCAGGTGGATCTAGTTCATCATCCTGGTTATAAAAAGGAAGCTGATCAATTGGTAAAATTTCAATTTCTACTTTATCAGCATATCTGTTCTGCATATATCTTGTTAATTTCATATTATACGATTCTTTACGATTACTACCAACCATAGCTACTATTTTCATAGATATATATTCCTCCATACTTATGTATTCTTTATTAGTACTTCTATTATTATTTCAAAGAAAAGCAATTACTTCAAGTGACGTTTGTTTCATATAATGGGTAAATTTTCTAGTTATTTAGTTTTATTACATTGTAGTTTTCTAATATTCGAACATCGCTAAAACCCCTTGAAGAATTTTACAAAAAAGATTATTATTTATAATGTATTTCATAGTGGTTTTCAATTTCTATTCGCTGGTGTAGCACAGTTGGTAGTGCACTTCACTCGTAATGAAGGGGTCGGGGGTTCAAGTCCTCTCACCAGCATCATAAATGCTCAAGGTTCCTTTTAAAAGGACCCTTGAGTATTTTTTATTTAATCCTTTACATCATACTCGACCGAATTACTGCCTAATAAAAAGACATACCAATTCTAACAAATTTGGTATGTCTTTTACACTTATGAAATTTCAGCAAACATTACTGGATAACCTAGTTCTTTTATCATCTCTTCAATTTGTTCTACTTTGATTTGTTTCTCATCATATTGTGTTTCTACCATTTTAGAACTAAAAGAAACACTAGCTGAATATATTCCATTAGTTGTATTTAATGTGTTCTCTATATTATTAATGCAAGATGGACATGTTAATGGTTCTAGTTCAAAAATTGCTTTTTGCATTTTGTTTTCCTCCCAAACTTTCATGTAAGTCAGATTGATTTTAAACCATTTTGATATAAAAATCATGAGAAAAATAAAGGTTTCAATAATTGTTCACACATATTAGGATGAACCGTGAATGAAGATAATATAATCAGAATTTGCAGTTTAGAGCGAAATCTTTTCATCCATATTTTTTACATGTAAAATTGGAATCAGACACTAATTGAAGGATGGATAAAATGAGAGAAATATTCAGTGATATTATTCAATTTCGAGGAAGTCATTATGATTTTGGATATATGCAAGGAAAGCAATTAAAAAATTCTTTAATTGTCAAGAACCGAAAGAAATTCTGGAAATTGCGAAGACCAAGATTTACGGTAAATATCCAAGAAACAAAACAGATTTTAAATCGGTATGCTCCTGGAATGTGGGATGAGCTAGAGGGTCTGCAGAATGCAATGGAAGCACCAATGAATGAAATATTACGCGACTTCGGAGGTTATCGAATAAATACACCAAAAAGCGGCTGTTCCATTTTCACTGGTAAAGATTATTTAATACGCAATTACGACTATCATCCAAAAACTTATGAAGGACGATACAGTATTTATCAACCAAGTGATCAAGGGTATGCAGTGATTGGACCACAACAGCGTGTGACAGGTCGAATGGACGGTATGAACGAGAAAGGGTTAGCAATGGGATACAATTCCATTCATCGAAAAAAACCGGGTGCAGGATTTGTTTGTCATATGATTGGTCGCATGATTTTAGAAACTTGTGCAAGTGTGGATGAAGCAATTGCTTTCCTAAAAGAAATTCCACATCGCCATTCATTTAGTTATATCTTATTGGATAAAAATAATGAAACATATATTGTAGAAGCAACTCCCAGGTCTGTTGATATTCGTCAATCTCATGTTTGCACAAATCACTTTGAGCTGCAAAAGGATGAAAATAAACGTATTTTGGATGATTCATATAACCGCCTAAATGCAATGAAAAAACACAAAAGTGAAGTTTCTGACGTTCATACAGCCTTTCAAATGATGAATGATACAGATAAAGGTGTTTTCTCGAAAGAATATAAAAACTGGGTAGGCACAATACACACTTCCGCCTATCTGCCAAAAGAACTAAAAGCGTGGATTGCCTTAGGAGGAAACCAAGAGCCTGTTGTGTTTGATTTTGAAAAATGGCTTCAAGGAGAGAACGTAACGATGGAAAAGTTTCATGGACAGATCGATACAGATTTACCATTTGCTCATATGGATTAGCTATTATGTTGAGAAATGGGAAGCAACATATATGATATCTCACTCGCTCCGGCAGAATACTTCGCTATCCGCAGGCAGGGCTTATAGATGCTTCTCACGGTCTATAGGCGTTTCTCTCTTTTTATAGGCGCTCCTCTCTTTTTATAGGCGCTCCTCTCTTTTTATAGGCGCTCCTCTCGTTTTATAGGCGCTCCTCTCGTTTTATAGGCGCTCCTCTCGATTTATAGGTGCTCCTCTCTTTTTATAGGCGCTCCTCTCTTTTCATAGGCGCTCCTCTCCATTTATAGGCGCTCCTCTCGATTTATAGGCGCTCCTCTCGATTTTATAGGCGCTCCTCTCCATTTATAGGCGCTCCTCTCGTTTTATAGGCGCTCCTCTCGTTTTATAGGCGCTCCTCTCATTTTATAGGCGCTCCTCTCGTTTTATAGGCGCTCCTCTCGTTTTATAGGCGCTCCTCTCGTTTTATAGGCGCTCCTCTCGATTTATAGGCGCTCCTCTCGTTTTATAGGCGCTCCTCTCGTTTTATAGGCGCTCCTCTCGTTTTATATTGATAGGGAACTGTTGGATGCATGGAATAGTTTAAATAAAGGTGGCCGCTTCCATTCTTTAACTAACTCGCAACAGCATAAAGTAACACTTTTCGATTCCTTTACAGAAAGCTTTTTAGATAAGGACAAGATTATTGTTGCAAATCCACTTTGGAACTTAAGTATTCCAACTTATTTAAAGGCATGGTTTGATGCAATTACAGTCGCTGGGAAAACCTTTAAATACACAGAAACTGGTTCAGTTGGCCTGCTAAAAGGTAAGAAAGCTTTACATATTCAAGCAAATGGTGGAATTTACAATGGATCCGATCCAGCAAGCCAATATGTAAAAACCATGTTTGATTTTCTAGGAATCACCGACTTTGAGCAATTATTTGTTGAAGGCATGGACCACCACCCAGAAAAAGCAGACGAAATCGTTTCAACAGCAATTCAAAAAGCAACCAATCTAGCCAAAACATTTTAAGCGGTGCCTGTCACTCCCCGATTTTTGTCGAAAATTATTTCAAAGGTGTAGACAAATTTGGAAGTTTTATTTATAATTATTTATTGGAATTAACGTTGGGAAGTGACAGATCCCCCTTATTTATAGTGGAGAAGTACCCAAGTCCGGCTGAAGGGGATGCACTCGAAATGCATTAGGGCAGGCAACTGCTGCGTGGGTTCGAATCCCACCTTCTCCTCCATTACCAGAATGCTAGTTTTCATACATATCAACTATTAATCAAAGAACTCCATATGCTTTTTATCCAACTTATAATACTCCAATCTATCCTTTAGACTCCCTGTATGAAATTCAAATTTATGCCCATCTGGATCTGTGAAATAGATAGACTTTTTATCTCCTACATCACGAGGCCTTCCTTTTAGAATATTTACCTTCATGTCTAGTAAATTCGTATGAATTCTATCAAATTGCGATTCTTCAATGGAAAAAGCAATATGTGTATATGACTCGTGAATTTCATTTCTTTGAATCCCTTTCTCCTCATTAAGTGCTAACCATAGTCCTTTTAAATCAAAATACGCCGTCTTATTCCCCTTCACTAACAGTTTTGCACCAAAGACACTTTCATAGAATACGATCGATCGTTCAAGATTAGATACAGAAAACAACAGATGATTGATGCCCTTAACATCCAATTTCATACACCTCACTTTTTCACTGCTCTTTTCATCGTAATAAATTCCACACCATTATCACTTACAAATGCAATCTGCTTTACAAAGCCTAATTTCTCATAAAGGCGAACAGCCCTTTTATTAAATGTAGCAACTGTAAGGCGTATATCCTTATGCTGATTCTGTTCCTGAACAAAACGAAGGATATAAGAAAAGAACCGTTCCCCATTTCCTTTCCCTGTCAGTTCCGGCTTCATACCAATTCCGATATCAATACAGTCTTCCTTGTAAGCATCATGTTGATCTCCAACCGGAACTTGCGCAGGCCTGCCAACACAGAAATATCCGATTAAATGATTATATTTATCTAAAACTACATAATATTTATACGTGAGCAATTCCATAATAGCACCGCTGGTAAGTACGTTGTTATAGAAATCATACGGTTTCTCATACTTCCAACAAAGAACATCAATTGCATATTTCTCTGTCATTTTTCTAATAGTAAGCTGCATCGTTTCTCCTCAATTCTATAGCGGTTTACTATTATTTTAGCAATTTATGATAGGAATCGCATCTGATTGATAAAAATAAAAAAAGCCCTACATTATAAATGAGAGCTACATCTTATCTCCTGTATCAATCAATTGCCAAGCTAGCCTTGTCAATTCTGTTACTTCTTGCTCAACCTCCGTTCCCCCTGCAATCTTTTGTAAGGACATCAACACACTTTCCAATAAGAATACGCGTGGATCCTCATTCTGTACTTCATCCAACAAAAATTGCACATAGTTAATAGCTTTATAATCAGATTTTTTATCAAGTTTCTCCTGCAAATCATTTAGTTTGCATATAATCATTGCTTTGACGTCAGTACTATTATCTTCTTCCTTATACAAATAGGAATGGAATAATTCTTCATGGATAAGAACGACATCTGAATTTTTATAATTGGTAATTATTTTTTCCGTTTGGTTAAGTGCAAATTTAATTGCTTCTGCTACTTCATTGGATGTAGTCGCGAAAAATTTCGTCACGAGCATCCCTTGCTGGAGTATGCCTAAGAAAGAGATAGCATGATCCAATGAGAATCGCTCTATTTCAATTCCATAAATATCTTTAAACCGTTCTGCTATCCACTTTATCTCTTTCATGTATAATTTTGTCATAAAATCTTTCAAAACCTGATCATCCGTAAAAGTTACAGAATGAAAGAGCTGCATTAAATTATGTTTTTTATCTATGTTAAAACGCACTTCAATTTGTTTGGCAAATACAGATAAATCTTTTGATTCTCCCTCACTCACAAGTAGCCTGCGTTCCTGCTCAATTTCCTGATTAACTAATTCCAGTATCGCCATTAAACACTCGTTTTTCGAGCTGAAATAATTATAAAACGTCCCTTTTGCTATTTGGGCTTCCTTTAAAATATCTTGAATGGATGTTGATGCATATCCCTTTTTAATAAATAGCTTTTGTGCCGCGTCAATAATTTGCTTTTGTTTTCGATTCATGAAAACCACCTTTTTTGTAATGCTAGTCTACCATCATTTTAGTAACTAAACACTTATTTATCAAACGTTAATTGCTGTTATGTAAATTGATGTTGATTTTTTTAGACTATCGGTATAGAATATTACAAGTCTAAAGAAACGTAAAAATCATAAGCCCTATTTCTAAAAAATGTGGGGCTTTATTTTATTGATGATATATAGGCTCTTTCTTATACGATTTAGTTAAACACTAGGGCGAAAAGAGCAAAAATGAAAATGCAGGGGATGAGAAAATGACAGAAAAAAATTCAATACACAGCAACCCTCCATATGGGATGATTGCCATTCTTTTTATTGGAGCGTTTGTCGCCATCTTAAACGAAACCTTATTAAATGTTGCACTCCCGTCTATTATGACGGAATTTGAAGTAGATGCAACAGCGGTACAATGGCTAACTACTGGATACATGCTAATTAATGGGATTCTAATCCCAGCCAGTGCATTTTTTATCCAGAGATTTACAAACAGAGGGTTGTTCTTGACAGCTATGACGCTATTTACCATCGGTACTATTTTAGCAGCTGTTTCACCTACTTTCGGTGTCCTTCTTGTTGGACGTATGATTCAAGCATCTGGTTCTGCTGTCATGATGCCACTTCTAATGAATGTAATGCTGATTGCTTTTCCAGTGGAAAAAAGAGGTACTGCGATGGGTACTTTCGGTCTTGTAATGATTGTCGCACCTGCAATTGGACCTACACTATCCGGTTGGGTAGTCGAGCATTACAGTTGGAGAACCCTATTTGAGATAGTTGTACCAATTGCCATTCTATCCCTAGTAATCGGCATATTCAAACTGAAAAATCTTACACCACAGCGTGATATTAAACTGGATGTCTTCTCTATCATTCTTTCCAGTTTCGGATTTGGAGGATTATTATACGGATTCAGTACAGCTAGTGATCATGGATGGTCCAGTCCGTTTGTTTATGGAACCATTATAATAGGTGTTGTTTCATTGGTCACCCTCATTCTTCGTCAAATGCAAATGGAAGAACCAATGCTGGAATTTAGAATCTTTAAGTTTCCAATGTTCGCATTATCATCAGCTATTTCAATCGTACTAGCGATGGCAATGTTCTCTGGAATGATATTAATACCTATCTATGTTCAAACTGTACGTGGCTTTACACCAATGGAGGCAGGTCTGCTCATGTTGCCAGGTGCTCTAGTTATGGGATTCATGTCTCCTATTACTGGTAGACTTTTTGATAAATATGGTGCTAAGACGCTCGGTATTATAGGGCTATCGATTACGATAATAACAACCTTTTATTTTAGCAAATTAGATATGAATATCTCTTATACTAGCTTAATGATTCTCTTTGCGATTCGTAGTTTGGGAATGTCTATGGTAATGATGCCAATCATGACAAACGGGTTAAATCAGCTTCCTGCCAAGGACTACCCTCACGGTACCGCCATGAATAACACCCTGCAGCAAGTATCCGGTGCGATAGGTTCTGCTCTCTTAATTACGGTGATGAATAACCGCACCGAAACAAGAGCAGAAGAACTAGCGAATAAAGCAATGGCTACGATGGATCCTGCTATGAGTCAACAAGCATTAGCAGAAATGCAAGCTCAAATGATGAACGAAGCAATGTTAAATGGAATTAATTTTTCACTCTTGGTTTCAACATTTATTGCTGGTCTTGCACTGATACTCGCATTCTTCATCCAGCGAGTTGGAACAGATGGCCAGATTAATAATAAAAAGAAAGCAAGTTCCTCCAAAGCTGTTGTAGCAGTAGAAAAATAGTATAAAAACTCCCTCTGATTTATTTTCAAAGGGAGTTTTTTTTACATATTTCCAAGGTCTTCATTGATTTCAATTAAAGTTCCTGACGGGTCGCGAAATTGCGCAACCTTAATTCCCCAGTCTTCCCTGCTTACCGGTTCTGTTATAAACGATACTTTATCCTTTAATTTTGAATAGGTTTCTTCTACACTATCTACTCTGAATATTAACATCGATGTATCTTGAGCAGTCTCAAGGGTCGTATGATTCTTTCCAAGAGATTCTACCATTTGCCTGCGATCAAATATTGCTAACTTATAGGATGGAGTTACTTCAAAGTCTGCATAATTAGAATCCTCATCCCCCCATGAAACTGCTAATCCTAAAATATCCCGATAAAATAAAAAGCACTCCCGATAATTGTCTATTAAAAGTCTAGTATGAGTTAACTGCATAAATTCATCTCCTCCCTTTATAAACAATTATATATTATCTGAATATTATTTAAATAGAGAACCTCACAATTAAGCCAAAAGAGAACACAAGAAAGAAAATCTTCTTTTATGTTCTCTTAGATTAAACTCTCTTTTCTGAAAAATGTCGCTTTTAACATGACTTTACATTTATATAAACTGCGGTTCACTTTAACAAAAATAAATACTTAATGGAGTAAATTATAATAAACTAACTAAACCAGCCTCTGTCACTATATTTTCTACCGGAATATCATATGATTCTCTCGGCACACTCTCCACAAGTTGTGAAGAGTGTAGTAATGCTATGGTGTCATTCGAATAATCTGTTAGGAACCGGTCATAAAAACCTCCTCCAAAACCAATTCGATATCCTTTTTTATCAAAAACTAATCCAGGAACAATTAACAAATCCATTTCATTTTTATCCATTTTCTCTGTTTCTTCTGGCTTTGGTTCGAGTAGATTGTAATAGACTTTTTCCAGCTGATGGAAATTTTCTAATTTATAGAAATCCATTTTTTTCGCTTTTGGGAGACATTTGGGAACCGCGACCGTCTTCCCCTGTTCCCATGCTTCTTCGATGATTGATTTTGTATCCCATTCAAAACCTTGTGACACAGTTATCCCAATAGTTTTCGCCTCAGTCCAAAGATTTGATCTGATTAAATTGCTCGTCAATTGCTTGTCAATTTGCTCTTTCTCGGTGTCAGCTAAATGTTTCAGCTTTGCGATAGCAGATTTTCGAAGTTCTGATTTATCCAGCGGAAACCCCTCCACAAATCTATTTATTAATAAGTGCTAGTACTTCATTTCTTGATTTGCTATTTGAATGGAATGAACCACGCACTGCGCTTGTTACGGTTTTCGCCCCTTGTTTGTTCACACCACGGATACTCATACACATATGTTCTGCTTCCAGTACGACCATCACACCAACAGGATCCAATTCTTCCATTAATAAATCAGCGACAGATTTTGTAATACGCTCCTGAAGTTGAGGTCGTTTGCTGATATCATCCACAATTCTTGCTATTTTGCTTAATCCAATCACACGACCATTCTTTGGTATATATGCAACGTGCGCTTCTCCTATAAATGGAACCAAATGATGTTCACACATGGATGAAAACGGAATATCTTTAACGAGTACCATTTCCTCATGCTGCTCTTCAAAAACTGTTTCACAGTGAATAGCTGGGTTTTTCGAAAGCCCTGCAAATACTTCTTCATACATATTCGCAACACGTTTCGGAGTATCAAGCAATCCCTGTCTATCTGGGTCATCTCCTATTGCTTCTAAAATCATTTTGACCGCTGATGCAATCTTTTCTTTATCCATTATTTGCTGCCTCATTTCTTTCCTATTTTCTATTTCTAACTATTCTCCGGACTGCTCCGATATAATAAAGAGATCCAAAAGCACAAATCACGTCGTCTTCCCGTGCTTCCTGAAACGCTAATTGAACCGCTTCTTCATATGTTTCGCTTGAAGTGACAGGTATATTTTTTTCTTCTAAAAGTGTTGCCAGTTCCTCGGCGCCCACTGCTCGAGGACTATCTGGTGTTACAGTAATAAACTGATTAATTACTGGTGAGACTTCCTCTAAAATCTTATCAACGTCTTTATCTTTCAGAACCCCGAGAATAGCAATGATTTTTTTCTTTGAAAAATACTTTGTTAAATTATCTACTAATGCTTGAATACTGTCAATGTTATGGGCTCCATCAATTACAACAACGGGGTTCTGATGAATGATTTCAAAGCGACCTGGCCAAGTTGTTTTGCTTAACCCTTTTCGCAATGTTGCATCATGGACCGAAAATCCTGCTTCATTCAGCAAATGCACCGCTTCAATAGCTAGTGCTGCATTTTTCAGTTGGTGTTCTCCAAGTAGGCTAATTTGCAGATCCTGATAAGATTGATAACTGAAATACTGCCCTGTTAAGCTACTGCGAACATCTTTGATAGCTCCAAAATCTGGTTGATAGACTACCGCATTTTTCTCTCGAGCAGCTTGATAAATTACTTCTTCTGCGTCCTTATCCTGTGGGTATAGCAGTACTTTCGCATTTTCCTTTATAATGCCTGCTTTTTCTCCAGCTATTTCTGTCAGTGTTGTACCGAGAAACGATTGATGATCATAACTGATTGGAGTAATGACAGACAATATAGGTGTATCAATGACATTAGTCGAATCAAGCTTTCCGCCTAGACCTACTTCCAGAACAACTATATCACACTGTTGCTCATAGAAATATTGAAATGAAATTGCTGTTATGATTTCAAATTCAGTTGGATTTTGTTTCATTTCTAATATTTTTTCTTTCACTTCACCAGTTATTTTACCGAGTGATTCATTAGAGATTTTTTCATGATTGACTTGAATTCTTTCATTAAACTGTTCTATGTAAGGGGAAGTGAACAATCCTGTTTTATAGCCAGCTTCTGTCAAGATATGGGCAAGATAGGATGCTACCGAACCTTTGCCATTTGTCCCTGCAACATGAATGAATTTCAACTGTTTCTGTGGGTTTCCCAGTGCTGCCATTAATGCCCTGATATTGTCGAGTCCCAGTTTCATTCCATGGTACTTGGGACTGTTGATATACTGAATTGCTTCCTCATAAATCATGAATGTTCTCCTTATACTTCTATTTGATTAGGTTTATCCTTGAATAATTAAATACACTTTTTAAAACAAACCGTGAATTTGGCCTTGTTCATCAACATCTATTCTTTCTGCTGCTGGTCTTTTTGGTAAGCCTGGCATCGTCATTATTTTCCCTGTCAGCACTACAATAAACCCCGCCCCCGCAGAGACTTTGACATTCGTAATTGTTACGGTAAAATCTTCTGGCCGTCCTATTTTCGATGGGTCATCCGAGAAAGAATACTGGGTCTTCGCCATGCAAATAGGTATATTTCCAAATCCTAAGTTTTCGAGTCTGTCGATTTCCCTTGCAGCTTCCCGCGTTAATTGAATGCCATTTCCGCCGTATACCTTTTGCACCACTTTTTCAATCTTCTTCGTAATACTGTCATCCAATTCATAGACATACTTGTGTTGTTTATATCCTTCCGCTAATCGTATGACTGCTTTGGCTACATCTTCTGCTCCTCTACCACCGTTTCCCCACACATCGGAGAGAACCACTTCGACTCCATATTCCTTGCATCTTGTTTTTATTAAATTTATCTCCGCTTCTGTATCTGTTGGGAATTTAT
The DNA here is from genome assembly GCF_003628505.1 of Oceanobacillus halophilus. GTDB lineage: Bacteria > Bacillota > Bacilli > Bacillales > Amphibacillaceae > Oceanobacillus > Oceanobacillus halophilus. The sequence goes on from NZ_RBZP01000005.1 coordinate 89,948, forward strand.
TGATAGCAACCACTGCAGGCATACCATGGACATCTTGAATATTTTCTAAATGCTTCATTAAATTGGGCAATCCTGCTTCCAGTGCTGTCAAGTTTTCACCATCTAATTCAGATTTCGCAACTCCTCCATGCATTTTTAATGCTCTAATTGTTGCTACTAACACAACTGCGGATGGCTTTACTCCAGATAACCGGCATTTAATATCAAAGAACTTTTCTGCACCTAAATCTGCACCAAATCCAGCTTCTGTCACTACATAGTCCGCATATTTTAATGCCATTTTTGTTGCCATGACACTATTACATCCGTGTGCAATGTTGGCAAAAGGGCCACCATGAACAATAGCTGGTGTATGTTCTAATGTCTGTACTAGATTCGGTTTTAATGCATCTTTTAACAAAGCTGCCATCGCTCCATGTGCGTACAAATCTCCTGCAGTAACCGGTTTGTCATCATATGTATAACCAATAATTATTTGTTCTAGCTTGGCTTTCAACTCAGCAATTGAATTAGACAGACAAAGTACTGCCATAATCTCAGACGCTACCGTAATATCAAAACCATCTTCTCTAGGGACACCATTCGTTTTACCTTGAAGTCCACCTACGATAAATCGCAATTGTCGGTCATTCATATCTACAGCGCGTTTCCAAGTAATCTTACGTGTATCGATTTGCAATTCATTTCCCTGATGAATATGGTTGTCTAACATGGCTGCAAGTAAATTATTTGCCGCACCAATAGCATGAAAATCACCAGTAAAATGTAAATTAATATCTTCCATTGGAACCACTTGAGCATATCCACCACCAGCTGCTCCACCTTTAATCCCAAATACCGGACCTAAGGAGGGCTCCCTGATAGCAATCATCGCCTTCTCGCCTAAACGCTTCAATCCATCACCCAATCCAACTGCTGTAGTCGTCTTCCCTTCTCCTGCTGGTGTTGGTGAAATCGCAGTAACAAGGATTAATTTTCCATCTTCTCTATCTTGCAATTTATCCATGGCGTTATAATTTATTTTCGCTTTATAATCACCATATAATTCTAAATCACTTCGTTCGATGCCTGCTGTTTCAGCTATTTCTTCAATTGGCTTGATTTCCACTTCTTGTGCAATTTCGATGTCTGATTTATATGCCATTAATTGATTTCCCTCCTTGCGATAATCCTATTATAGAGCAAAAGGTTGTTAATCGACAAAAAATAATTCATTGTGTACAATAGCATTTGCAAAAAAACTATAAAAATAGAAAAAAGCCCCCTCTTTAATCACAAGAGAAGACTTCTTCTAATAAACGTGCGCTTCTGTTCGCAACATAACCAACACTATTGTCAATAAAACCATCACCAATAAACCAATGGTATCTCTGCCATGCCAGTTTAAACGTCGGAAAGAGGATCTTGGTTTACTTGATTGATACCCTCTAACCTCCATTGCATTTGCCATGTCCTCTGCCCGATTCAAAGAACTTACAAATAATGGTAAAAATATAGGGACTATCTTTTTCATTTGCTGAACTAGTGATCCCTCGCCAAATTCTGTTCCCCTAGCACGTTGAGCATCCATGACCTTTTGCGTTTCATCCAATAAATTAGGAATAAACCGTAAAGAAATAGATAGCATTAAGGAAATTTCATCTACCGGAACTTTTAACCGTCGTAGTGGGTGAAGCAAATAATTGATAGCATCTGTTAAATCAATTGGTTTTGTTGTCAGTGTAACAACAGTGGAAATGAAAATGATCATCACAAATCGGCTAAAGATATAAACACCATTAATTAAACCAAACTCGGAAATAGTAATCGGACCCCAGTCAATATAAATTTCGCCACCAGCAGTAAATAAAATCTGCAAGAAAACGGTAAATATAATTAGCCAGATCAGCGGACGTACGCCTCGAAAATAAACACGAAATTTCACTCCAGATAGACGCATGACAAAGAAAGTAAATAACCAAAGCAGCACGTAAGATAACCAGTTATTAGCAATAAATAATACAAAAATAAAATATATACCTGCAAGCAGCTTTGCTCGTGCATCCATTTGGTGAAGAATAGAATCGCCTGGGAAATATCTGCCTAAAATTAACTTATTCATGCGAGCCCCACCTCAATCAACACGTCTGCTAACTCATTTAGCGTTAAACAAACCCTAGGTAATGATACTGCTTTTTCTTTCTCTAGTTTTAACTGAAACCTTCTTGCTTCTGGAAGCTCCAGATGCCAATTACGTACTCTGTCAGCATCACGGAAAGCATCTCTGACAGTCCCTTGAAATGCGATGCTGCCTTTTTCCATGACAATCACTTCATCTGCATACAACGCTACGTCATCCATATCATGGGTTACAAATATGGTAGTCAATCCTTTTTCTTCATGCCATGAACGAATCAGCGACATAATTTCTTTTTTTCCTTTTGGATCTAGCCCTGCTCCAGGTTCATCTAAAACTAAAATATCAGGATTCATCGCTAAGATCCCGGCAATTGCAACTCTTCTTTTTTGTCCCCCTGATAAAGAAAATGGGGATTTTTTCAATATTGAAACCTCTAGACCAACCTGTACAATAACTTCTTTTGCAATTACTTTTGCTTCTTCCACTGACATACCGAAGTTAAGTGGTCCGAAAATAATATCCTTTTCTACCGTTTCAGCAAATAATTGAGACTCAGGAAATTGAAATACCATTCCTACCTTTTTCCTGGCTGCTTTCACCGACTTTTTTGGGTTTTCCGATTTTATAATGTGGTCACCTATTTCGACCTGTCCACTTGTTGGCAGCAATAAACCGTTTGTCAATTTCAGTAAGCTGGACTTCCCTGAACCTGTATGACCAACAACCGCAGAAAACGACTTGGATTTCACCGTTGTACTTACTGCATTTAATATTTTCGGACTACGAATTGGACCGACCCGATAATCCGCTGTTACTGTATCTAATCTTATCTGCATAACCATCGCACCATTTCATCTTCTGTCATATATCCATCAGGAACCTTGCTGCCTCGATTCTCCAGTTCTCGTCTAAGTTGCTCAGCAAACGGAACATCTAACGTAGGTTCTTTTTGAAAAACTTCCGCCGGCTCTCCATCATGAAGAATCTGCCCACTACTTAACATCAGAATTCTATCTGCAGCCTGAGCTTCATTCATATCATGCGTAATAGAAATAATCGTGATATGATTATTTGTTTTTAAGTTGCTTAGCGTTTCCATTAATTCTTTTCTGCTCTTAGGATCTAACATCACCATCGCTTCATCTAAAATAAGAATGGAAGGATTTAGGGCAAGAAGCCCAGCAATAGCGACTCGTTGTTTTTGTCCACCAGATAAACGGGAGGGATCATACTCGGCGAAATCCTCTAAACCAACCATCTCTAGCGCTTGCTCTACACGCACTTTCATTTCATCATAGGCCATGTTCATGTTTTCTAAAGCAAAAGCAACATCATCTTTAACAGTCGTACCAATAAACTGGTTTTCCGGATTTTGAAAAATTAATCCGATTTGACTGCGAAGCTTCCACTTCGAGTCTTCGTCCAACTTGATACCATTAATATGAACACTTCCTTCATTCGGTGTTAACAAACCAACTAGAAGCCTAGCCAAGGTAGATTTACCAGAACCGTTATGACCAACTACAGCTAACCACTCCCCTTTTTGCACCGTAAATGAAACATTCTCCAATGTGTTTTCCTGCTTCCGTTCATCATAACGGAATGTCAACTGTTCAACTTGTAATCGAGGGGGTAACATGTAGTTGCTCCTTTCTATAAAACAATAATAGCTATGATCAACGCTGCAACCATGGAGCCATTGACAAGAACCATATTTTTTAACGATACAGAGAACGTCTCTGCTTTGCTTTGTTTTTGATTAAACTTATGAACATGCTGAAATACTGGCACACCCACAATTAATACGAGTAACATTACCAATGGCAGTACATTAAAACTAACAGCACTTAAAATGGCAAGGAAGGAAAAAATATAAAGGGCATCAAATAAACGCACTGCATTTTTTCTTCCTATATAATATGGAAGGGTAAATCGTTTATTTTTTATATCATCTTCTAAATCACAAATATTATTAGCTAGCATGATATTGGCAATCGTAAATATACAAGGAAGGGAAATCCAGAAAATCTCCAGCATCAACAGAATATCCATTTCGAAACTTAATGTACGTCCAGTTAATAGAAGATTCGCTATTCCTTGGTCAAATGCATTTACGTAGATAATTAAAAACGTAATTCCGAATCCCATTGTAACACCCGAGAACACCTCACCCAAAGGCATACGTGATAGCGGAATCGGACCAAATGTATAGAAAATACCAATACCAAAGCAAACCATACCAATGAATAGGACAAATAAATCTGTTCGAAAAACAAGCCAGATTCCTAGAGTTGTTGCAATAGACAGCATGGTCAAAATCGTTGTAACAACCAGCCACTCCGGAATCTCTTTCTGACCGATTATGTTAGATTCCTTCTTATAAATTTCACTTGTTGCTTTTTTATAATCCATATAATTATTAATTGCTGTTGTAGTTAAATCAAATATCAACATTCCACTGAAAAATATAATGGTGTTTACAGGGTCAAAGGCATCAAAACGGTAAATAACAAATAGCAGTCCGACAATAAATGGAAATAGACTAGCTAATTTTGTTTGAATTTCTACTAATTTTAAAAATGTCGGTAGTGACACGAATAATCTCCCCCTTACTCATTTCCAAACGTAAATTGCTCATTGGTTATTTCAAAATTATCGGTAAGACCATCTGTTGTATAAATAGTCTTATCTTCCATAATAAAAATTGCTTCGACACCTTCTAATTCATGAATGAAGTCCAATCCATCCTGAAGACCTTTTGAGAATAAGACAGTTGATAAGGCATCTCCATCGATGGATTTGTCACTTATAATAGATACACTTGCCAGTTTGTTATTAAATGGATAGCCGTCCTTTGGATTTAATAGGTGATGATATTTCACACCATCCACTTCCAAGTATCTTTCATATATTCCTGATGTAACGATTGATTTATTGGAAGCTTTCAATTTTCCGATTGTGTCCCCTCTACCTGAAAATGGGTCCTGAATCCCAACGGTCCATGGATTACCCGAATAGTGATTTCCCATAACAAAAATATTTCCACCCAAGTCAATAATTGCTGTTGTAACTCCGTTTTCTTTTAATAGTTGCACTACCTCATCAGCGATATAGCCTTTCGCAATCGCTCCTAAGTCCATCCGCATACCCTTATCTTTCAGAAAGACCTTTTTATTTTTCTCATTTAATTCTACTTTTTTGTAATTAATTAACGGTAAAATCTCATCAATTTCCGCTTGCTCCGGTTTTCTTGCATCATCAAAACCAATATGCCAAAGCTTTGTAAGCGGACCAATCGTAATATCAAAAGATCCTTCCGCTACTTCGCTGTAATTTTTCCCTTCCGTAATAAGTTGGAATATATCTTCAGAGACGTTTACCGCTTCTTCTCCAGCCTTGTCATTAATCGTATTAATCTCAGAGCCTTCTTCATCAGCCGTAATCTTTTGATCCAGTTCCTCTATTTTGTCAAAGACTAAACCTAGAACTTCTTCCTTACCCTCATCATAAATTTTTATCGTAACCACGGTCCCTAACAAAAACTCTGTCTGTTTATATGGGTTTTCGATTAGATTTAACTTTTCTGCATGTGTTTCTGGGTCATTGGAACAGCCAGTTATTATCAATATAATAGCTAATAAAATAAAAATAATTACCTTGTTATTCACCATACCTTGCTCCTTTCATTTTGACTTTTATTCATATTATTATTTCCATATCGAACGAAAGTTTTTTCAACTAATATAAGTGAAAACTTCACGATTAAAATATCACTTACCTATTGTGAAAACAATCACAATATAGTTTACGTTTTAATTTTACATCTATATTCATATATTGTCTAGACAAATTTATGAAGAGTTTATGGCATTTATATATTCACTATTATATATACATTTTATATAGTAGATACGCAATTTACATTTTACTAATATGTGACATCCCACAATTATTTGTGAATTAAATTACATTTTTCTATAGACAAATAAACCATTTAATTATACAATACAATTGTTCATATATTCACATTATCAATATTTCTACAGTGATAAATAATTCAAGGGAGTGAAACAAATGGCTGAAAAAAATATTGTAATTATTGGAGCAGGTTATGCCGGCGTCCATGCAGCCAAGAAGTTAGCAAAGAAATACAAAAATGATGACTCTGTTTCTATTACATTAATAGATAGACATTCTTATCACACGATGATGACAGAGTTACACGAAGTAGCTGCGCATCGCGTAGAACCAGATGCCATTCAATTTGATTTAAGAAGGTTATTCAACCGAACAAAAGTGAAACTTGTCACAGACAACGTTACAAACGTGGATTATAAAACCAAAACTGTTACAACAGAACATGGATCTTTCCCTTTTGATTATTTAGTGCTTGGTATGGGTGGAGAACCAAACGATTTTGGTACACCAGGCGTACAAGAACATGGATTTACATTATGGTCATGGGAAGATGCCATGAAAGTGAGACATCAATTAGAAGATGTTACAAAACGTGCAGCATTAGAACATGATCCAGAAAAACGTAAAGCAATGCTTACTTTTACTGTTTGTGGTTCTGGCTTTACCGGTATTGAAATGGTTGGGGAATTAATCGAATGGAAATATCGTCTAGCAAAAGAAAATAAGTTAGATGAAGATGATATTAGCTTATATGTTGTCGAAGCAGCACCAACCATTTTGAATATGCTAGATCGTAAGAGTGCAGATAAAGCAGAATCTTACCTAGTGAAAAAAGGAGTTAAAATCCTAAAAAGTTCACCAATTGTAGAAGTGAAAGAAGACAGAGTGGTATTAAAATCAGGTGAAGAATTACCGACCCATACCTTAATCTGGACAGCAGGTGTGAAAGCTAACTCTGATACAGAAGATTATGGTATACCTTCTGCAAGAGCTGGAAGACTAAAAGTAAATGAGTACATGGAAGCTGAAGGTTACGAGAATGTTTATGTAATAGGTGACTTGGCTTACTTTGAAGAAGAAGAAGGAAAACCAACTCCACAAATCGTAGAAGCAGCAGAACAAACTGGTATGACAGCTGCAAAATCTATTATTGCTGAAATTGATAATGGTGAAAAAGAAGCATATGAAGGTAAATATCACGGTACGATGGTATCCATCGGTGCAAGATATGGTGTCGCTAACCTAATGGGGCTTCGCCTAAGCGGCTGGTTAGCTAACTTTATGAAACACATGGTTAATTTATATTACTTCTTTGGTATAAGAAGCGGCTATTATATGTTCCATTATATTATGCATGAATTTTTCCAAACAAAAGACAAACGTAATATTTTCCGTGATACCATCACACGCACTGGGAATGTCCTATGGAGCTTACCATTACGACTCTTCGTTGGTGGTTTCTGGTTAGTTGAAGCAGGTGCGAAGATTTGGGGAGAATCGACCTGGAAAGAAGCAACATCAAGTTTTAGTAATATCCCTCTATTGTTTAAAGGATTAGGCGAAGATTCTTGGTTAACAGGCAACACAGTCAACATGCCTTTTGAATGGTTACAAACCGCAACAAGTGGTGCTAGTGAAGCTGCTGCTGATGGTGGCGGAGAATGGGCAACACCAATCTTGAGTGAAATGTGGGGCTGGTTCGAATGGATTATGCAAATCATGCTTCCTACACCAGAAATGGCTATCTTTATGCAAAAAATGATGGTATTTATTGAATTAGGTATTGGATTAGCAATCGTATTTGGTTTATTCACTTGGTTAGCTAGTGCAGCAAGTGCTGGTTTCCTAGTAATGTTTACTCTATCTGCCATGCTTGGCTGGGATAAAGTTTGGGCATTACCTGCATCCATCGCTCTTATGAATGGTTCAGGTCGTTCCATTGGTCTTGATTACTATGTAGTGCCTTGGTTACAAAAAGTAGCAGGTAACTGGTGGTATGGCAAAGAACGCGCCATTTACAGTGACCATAAAGGTTCTGCAGCAAGTAAATCAAAAACAGAAAAAAGAAGTGCTTAATTAAAACGGCAATTAACTATTGTTAATGATGAAATGAGGTGAAAAGATATGAAGGAATTTTTCCAAATGGTTAAAACATGGGACATTATCCTGATTGTGTTACTCATCCTTCTATCTTTTCTGCCTTTTGGTATATTTACTTACCAACAAGCTGCACAAGCAGGTAATGATTCTACGCTTGTTGCCGTAATTACAGTTGATAACCAAGAAACAAGAAGAGTTCCTTTAACTGGCAATACTGAAACGGAGGTTTTTGATATTGTCGTATCTGAACACGAAAAGAACACAGTAGAAGTAGATCATGAACATATTCGTATAAAGAGTGCAACCTGTTCTGATCAAGTATGTGTTCGAACTGGAGCTATTTCCAAACCCGGTGAAACCATCGTTTGTTTACCACACAAAATAGTGATAGAAATTCAATCAACAACCAATGAGCCAACGGATGAAGAAATAATTATCAGTTCTTAATTTTCGTTTAAGGCATGACTATTTAACCTATCTTAGAGATTGGAAGTTATAACTATGACAAATAACCAGCGCCTCGTTTATATTGCATTACTGGCTGCACAAGCGGTAATAATCAGTTTACTGGAAAGAGCTATTCCCTTTCCTTTTGCTGTAGCACCTGGTGCCAAACTCGGTTTAGCCAACATCATTACCTGTATGGCGTTATACACACTGAGTACGAAGGATGCTGGCAAAGTTGTCATGATTCGAATTACCTTAGCTACATTACTCGGTGGAACAATTTCTACTTTCATGTATAGTGGCGCAGGAGCATTATTAAGTTTTATAGGAATGTGGGGGGTTAAAAAATTAGGGCCTTCTCGTATTAGCCTAATTGGTGTCAGTGTTACTGGAGCAATTTTGCATAATGTCGGTCAATTGACGATAGCCAGCTGGATTGCCCAAACCTGGACCGTCCTCCTCTACCTACCTGTATTATCTTTTATTGGCATTCTATCTGGGATTGCTATTGGTATCATTGCAAATTATTTACTAAATCATGTGGAAAAACTTCAATATTATCGAAGTTTACAAGAGTTAAATTATACGCGTTAATCTAACGTGTTGACATAAATGGGGGTTTTTATGATGCAAGTCCAAGTTCATCCTATGTGGGAATCTTACCCAAAAATAAAAGCAGACCTTTTATCTGTCCTTCAAATGGTAGAATCACATGTACGAATCCATGATAAAAATATCGAGTCTACGATTAGAGACTTAATCTACTCGGGGGGGAAATTACTTCGACCTGCCTACACACTATTATGTTCCCAAATTGGTTCAGCTTCTAGTCAAGAAAAAGAGAGATCGATAGCAGTAGCTGCAGCACTTGAGACTTTGCACATGGCAACACTCGTTCATGATGATGTAATAGATGAAGCTGATACCAGACATAGCAATCCGACCATTCACACACAAAAAGGTAACCAATTTGCGATTTACTCTGGCGATTATTTATTCTGTGTTTGCTTTACGATACTATCTAAACATGCTTCCTCACTGGCACACCTTGAGTTCAATGCACGAAGCATGGAGAAGATTTTAACTGGTGAATTGGATCAGTTAAATTCTCGTTATCGCACAGTTGCTAGTGTGAAAGACTATCTATCTCGTATTTCCGGTAAGACAGCACAATTATTTGCAGTAAGCTGTTACTCCGGTGCTATCACGAGTGATGCGTCACGAAGACAAGCGGTGACAGCATGGAATATGGGGCATTACATTGGGATGGCATTTCAAATTATGGATGATGTGCTAGACTTTAAGGGTGATAGCCAAACACTTGGAAAACCAAGCATGGCTGACATTCGTCAAGGCATTTATACATTGCCTTTACTCTACGCAATGAAAGCTAAACCTAATGTATTACATCCATTGCTAGCGAAAAAAGAAGCATTAACAGAGAATGACTTGATGCAAATTATGGAAATCGTCGAAGAAACTCGAGGTGTCGAAAAAGCACAGCAGGTCGCTGAAAAATATACAAACAAGGCGTTGAAAGCTTTGGCTAAATTGCCTGATGGAGAATATAAGCGAACATTATATGAAATAACAACAAACCTATTGCATAGAACGGTATAAATAGTTTAATAGAATTTTAGATACTTTAAAAAGAGGCATCTGTCGCAGGAGAGCCTCTTTTTTATGATCGGAAAATTTATGGCTGCAAATGTGAACTTTAGCATTTACTCTTACTCTTTATCAAAGACTCCATTTTCGATATATCATTTTTACTGGACTTTTTGAAGAATCTATAAAAAGAAAAAGTCCTCCTTCATCATAAAGAGAACCCTTTAAGTATATTTATTCTACTACACTCCAAAACAATCCCAGCGTTCCTTCACCAGCATGCACAGCAAGCGACGAACTAATATCACCAATCGTTATTTCCACACTAGGAACTTCACTCTTAATTCGCTTCTCTAATTCTTTTGCTTTTTCTATTGTATTTCCATGCATAATTCCTACTCTTTGCACTTTGCTTTCCTCACAGGACTGCTTTAACAAAGTTATTATTCGAGTCGTCGCCTTTTTCTCTGACCGAATCCTCTCCAATAAATCTAACTCTCCATTGGATTTAATGGAAAGAATAGGCTTTATTTGCAGGAGATTCCCCACTAAGAAGGATGCACCAGACATTCTTCCACCTTTATATAATTGCTCTAGACTACCTAATAAAACAAGATTTCTGGAGTTATGCGAAGCATCCTTAAGTTTATTGGCAATCGTAGCGACATCCTCTCCCATTTCTGCTAATTCCAATCCCTTTGAAAGAAGTACAGTAATAGCATAAGAAAGGGATAAGGAGTCAATAACTTCAACATGAAAATCGGACTGCTCTTTACCTGTAACGGAACTGGAAAAAGTCCCACTTAATTTAGATGAAACATGTATGGCAATTGCCGCATCATAATCTTCCTTCAGCTGTTCATATAATGCTTGGAATTTTGCTACGTTCGGCTGCGATGTTTTAGGTACTTCTTTTTCCGTCCGAATAATTTCGTATAGTTTATCAGCCGATAAGTCCACTCCGTCTTCGTATTCCTTCCCATCTGAAATGACCACAATCGGTACAACATAAACATCTGGATGCGTTCGTAATTCCTCTGTTAAAAAAGCCGTACTATCAGTTACAAAAGCAATCTTTTTCTTGTTCATTTAATATATCGCACCTTTCCGTCACCTTGCTAATTTGATTATACAATTAATTACACCCACAAACAATACCAAGTGTTAGTAATAGGTACTAATTTTATTATCTGTATCGTAAGGGAGATAATATAACCAATATTACTTTAATAAAATCGTGACTAGCCCTTTTTCTTCATGACCTTTATAATAGTAAAAGTATGTATTTTAAAAGAAAAGGTGTATTAATTATGAGCTTATTAACCGTAAAAAATTTAAGTCACGGATTCGGAGATCGAGCAATTTTCGATGACGTTTCTTTCCGATTATTACAAGGTGAACATATTGGACTTATCGGTGCCAATGGAGAAGGCAAGTCCACTTTTATGAATATCATTACAGGAAAACTGGAACCAGATGCAGGAAATGTAACATGGTCCAAAAATGTCCGTGTGGGCTATTTAGATCAGCATGCTGTTCTAAAACAAGGCATGACAATCCTTGACGTACTGAGAACTGCTTTTCAGTATTTATATGATATGGAAACAAAAATGAATGAACTGTTTGCCAAAATGGGACAAGTTGGACAGGATGAATTAGAAAAGTTTTTGGAAGAAACTGGACGCATTCAAGATGCGCTATCAAATAGTGATTTCTATACAATTGATGCAAAAGCAGAAGAAGTAGCCAATGGACTTGGATTGGATGAATTCGGTTTAGACCGTGACGTTCACGACTTAAGTGGGGGTCAGCGAACCAAGGTCTTGCTAGCTAAGTTACTACTAGAAAAACCAGATATACTATTACTCGATGAGCCTACAAACTATCTGGACGTCGAGCATATCGAATGGCTGAAACAATATCTAATTAATTATGATCATGCGTTTATTCTTGTGTCACATGATATTCCATTCCTAAATAGTGTTGTAAATTTAATCTATCATATGGAAAACCAGGAATTAACTCGTTACCCTGGGGATTATGATGAATTCCTGCGTGTCTATGATATGAAAAAACAGCAGCTGGAGGCAGCCTTTAAGAAACAACAAAAGGAAATAGCCAATTTAAAAGACTTCGTAGCGAGAAATAAAGCAAATGCTGCCACAAGCAGAATGGCAATGTCTCGTCAGAAAAAGCTAGATAAGATGGACGTCATTGAATTAGATGCAGAGAAACCAAAACCTCAATTCCTTTTCAAACAAGCACGTACACCTGGCAAGTATTTATTCGAAGCCAATGATCTAGTGATTGGTTATGAGGAAGCATTATCCAGACCACTGAATATATCCATGGAACGCGGTCAAAAGATTGCTCTTTATGGTGCAAACGGAATTGGTAAAACCACGCTACTCCGAAGTATACTTGGAGAGATCCCCCCTGTTTCTGGTTCCGTAGAGCTAGGAGACCATCTCCATATTGGATACTTTGAACAAGAAATGAAAACGGAAAGCGAGAAAACGTGTCTGGATGAAGTTTGGGATGAATTTCCTCACTTCACACAATATGAAGTACGAGCTGCACTTGCGAAATGCGGACTTACGACGAAACATATTGAAAGCAAGGTAAAGGTATTAAGCGGTGGTGAGAAAGCCAAAGTACGTCTTTGTAAATTAATTAATCAAGAAACTAATTTGCTTGTACTGGATGAACCAACGAATCACCTGGACCATGACGCGAAAATTGAATTAAAGCGGGCCTTGAAAGATTATAAGGGAAGCGTCCTGCTTATCTCCCACGAACCAGAGTTTTATGATGGAATTGTAACAGACATGTGGAATTGCGAAGACTGGACAACAAAGGCATTTTAAAAGAAGCCTCTTTTTAAAAGATGACCAAATGAACCTAATAAAAGACATATATGCTTTGGATACAGTGCATAGAAAAAGGACCAGTACCCGGTCCTTTTTTCTTATTCGTTCTATAAGATATCATTAATATTTTGCTGTGCTTCTTGCACTTGCTGGCGTACGTCATGTAATTCTTCAAAAGCTTGCTGAAATTGAGGATTTTCGGTTGCTTCCTCTCCTGCTTCACTTTGAACATTTTTTAGTACCTGTTCGGCTTGCTGCAATTGCTGCTCTGCTTGCTCAAGTCGTTGCATATCCTGTCCCTGTGCTTGGATTACAGCCTCCTGAGCCGCATTCACCTGCTGACTTGCTTCTTGTAATTTCTGATGTAGGTTCAGATGCGCCATATAAGTGACCTCCATTATAATAAAATCGAAGAATATCTCTCTATATATTGCCTCATTCTTGTTGAACTATGTATACTTTATAAGACATGCTTCATTTTTAAATGAAAAGGCCACCCGTAACAGTGCTTTTACCATAAATCACAATCACATGGACGTACATTCCAATTGCATCTTCAATAAAATAAATAGGCTCTTTTCTTATATTTTGTTGCTATAAGAATTTTACAGATGGAAATTCCAAATATATTTAATTAAGTATAAATAATTAATGGAGCGATTTGTTAACATCGCTACGGAAATACACTCCGCTATGCGTCTGCTCTACTTGTATAAACAAGAAATATGAAATATGCTGTTTTAAGGATCATAACGGTCTTAAGACGTAATTTCTAGAGATATAAGTTCAAAGTAATCTTAAGCGCCTATTTAAGCGAAGTATTCTGCCGGAGCGGATAATCACACGAATCAAACATAAGTGTGAGCGAGAGCAACACTGTTCTGAATTAAGGATATTAGGACTCTATACAAAATATAAGGTAGAGTCCTGATAAAAAGTAACAATCTTCTAGAACAGAGCCAAAAAAATTCACTCTAAGTACCGTCATGTATTCTTTGATTTTTTTCGTTTTTAAACATATAACGAATTCCTTTTCCTGATAGAGGTTCATCTTGATACCTTGGTAATACATGAAAGTGTGCATGAAAGATATGCTGCCCCCCAACTTTCCCACAATTCCATCCAAGATTGTATCCATCAGGCTGGTGCTTTTCATCTATATATTTTTGTACATCAAGAAGCAAATCGTATGTTGCATTCCACTCATCCTTCGTTAAATCAAATGCGGTTTCACGATGTTTTTTTGGTACGATTACCCCCGCACCTTCTAAATTCTTTCCTTTAATATCGCTATCATCCAATTGTAAAAACATACAATGTTCGTTGCTTAAAAGCATCCTTTGCTTTGGTTCCAACTCTATCTGACAAAAAACACAATCCTTCCTCAACTGACAAAAACTCCTCAAAACATTATTCACAATAATACCAATTTTAACATAAATATCATTCTGTATCTAATCTGTATTGACCTACCTTTTGTGGAAAAACTAAATACAAATGATGGAAAGGAGAGATGAAGAATGAGCCGTGGTAAAGGATTTAATCATAAAAGAAAAGGACACCCTGGAAACTTTCCGAAAGATAACTTAGTAGAGGAAAAAGAACATAGTCGACAGTTCGAACAAGAAGAGGATATCGTCACACACGAAGCTTTCAAAAACCGTCCTAAAAATGATGAAATGCCATAAGAAAATAGTAATAAAAAGGACCAAGACGCAATTCACCGGTCTTGGTCCTTTCACCTATCTTCTTCCGTTCTTTTCCGTTTCATTTGCTAACTGTTCGAATGACTTTACATTACCATGAGGGTTTTGTTGCTGTTTTCTTGCTCTCCACCTGCGCTCACGGCGTGATTTAGAATGCGACAATGATATTCACCCCTTTTTGATAAGGTAACAGTTATAGAATAACCTGCTGAGGAAATTTGATTCTTCATCAGTTGCAATTTAAACCTTTTCTATTTTACTTATAGAGCGCATTGGGTTGTAAACATCGAGGTCTACATCAATTTCGTCCCTAGTCATAATAGATGCTGCTAACTTCCCAACGTAAGGTCCCATTGTCAGTCCAGATGCTCCCAATCCTGTTGCCAAAACAAGACCGTCTACATAATCCAATTTTCCTAGCAAAGGCAAACCATCTGAGCTCATAGGACGAAAGCCAATTCTTACTTCTTCTAATGTTCCAGAGGAAAGATCTGGAGCAATCTCTAATGCTTCTGTCAATACCTCGTTTACCCCTCCTGCTGTCATACGGTAATCATAACCAGAGCCAGTTTCCCTTGTAGCTCCTGCCACAATTCTTGAATCATCAAAAGCAAGCATATAATAGCTGCTTTGGGGTAACACTACAGGCCAAGTGGAGGTATCTTTCTCTGGCAATTTAATATGAGCAATCTGCCCCCGCTGTGGCTCTACCTTTAATTGTAATCCTAATGGTTCTAAAAGGGCTGGACTCCATGCACCTGCTGCAACTAATACATAATCTGCCTGATAAGTATCTGTATGGACTGTTACTCCCGTTACTTTCCCCTCTTCAAATACTAACTTTCCATCACCCTGGATTAGTTTGGCACCATGTTTTTGAGCAGCTCGCTTCATTGCGTCCGTTAGCAAGCGGCCATCAACCCGTGCAGCTCCTGATACAAATACGGATTCATACTTTTCACTTATTGGGGGAAATAAGGCTCTTGTTTGTTCAGAATTATACCTAGATATGTCTCCTAATTCTGGTGCGTTTGGTTGCTTTATTTTTATCTTTTTTTCAATCTCGTCTAATTCCATTTTGTTAGAACTAACACAAAGTGCACCAACCTTTTTATAACCAACCTCATTTTCTCCATCTTTTTTTAGTTCTTCTATCAAGGATGGATAGAATTTAGCACCATTTCTAGCTATTTTATACCAGTCTTTATCCTCTACTCTCGACACCCAAGGACATACAATCCCCGCACCTGCTGCTGTTGCTTTTCCTTCCTGTATGTTATCAATCATGATCACCTCATGATTGTCTTTGGCCAGTCGATAAGCAGCACTAGCACCTACGATTCCGCTACCAATTATCACTATTTTCACTTAATCACTCCTTGTTTTTTTAAACGTATTTCTAAATGAAAATATCATGACAAAATTTTAAAGCCAGTGTATGGTATGAAGTAATCTCTTTTGTGATTGACACTCATTGTGCTATATAACTCTTTATTTTTTCATAAGTCTCTTCTTTGCAAACAATTAATAATTTCGATTCTTTACGAAGAATTTCCTCCGTTTTTTCCGTAACATTTAATTCGTTGTCTATTGAAATTAATGTTGCACCTTTTTCATATAAATCAGTAAAAGCATCTTTATACGTTCTCCAGTTTCGGTGGGGCTGAATGGTGAATATATCCGAACCATAGTTAGAAGAAGCTAGCTGGCGGAACACTTCACTTACCCCTTTATAAGAACCACTTTTTGCGATTAATCGAGCACTCGTGTGCGTTGGCGTTACAAATTCATCTATACCGCCATGGATAAAACTAGGGATATGTATTTCATCATTTATTTCAGCAATCGTATAAATCGGTTTGTTCGTTTTTTTGGAATAATCTTCGATGGTTGTTGCAATGAGAAGAGTCTGACCATCTGCAAGAGAAGATTGCTGAACTTCATCTGAAGCAAAAATCATCACGGACTCTGCTTCTGCTAAATTGGCTTTTAAAAGAATATGAATATCACCAGGATCACCACTTACAAAATGTACGCGTTCATTATAATGGGTCCTTCTCTAATGCCCCATCAACGAGAACGACATCCTTATCTTCGTTCATACTAAGTAATTCTTTTATTGTTTCTTTAGATCGTCGTGAAAAATTAATAATCACATGATGATGTTTTCCTTTATAACTCAATTTCCCTGTCTCCTTTCTTCTTTTGTAATCGATATAAACGTCTACAACATATCCAACTGCCACCCCCATAATCCCTATTCCGACAACATAGACAATGGTCATTGCAAATATCTTACCGCCTACTGTTACTGGAGATACATCTCCATATCCAACCGTTGTTACAGTAGTCATAACCCACCACAAAGCATCAAAGTAATCTGGAAACGTGTCAGGTTCGATAAGTTGAATTATTTTTGTAGTAATTAATATAAATGCGAATAAACCAATGAAAATAGTGAATTTCACATCCATCTTCATTGCTTTTTGGATGATACGAAAAATCAAAATACTCCCCCCTTTTTTACGTCTTATTTCCATATCTTGTTCCGTATTAGTGCATGTACCTTCCTATGGTCAGGCTTTCTTACACCTGTCGATGCAACCTTTATAGTAAATGACATTTGATCAGTTCTCACGTAGAGTTCCTCTTTCTTAACTTAGGATAATGCTTTTCCAAAAACTCATCTAATATAACTCGATGACTTTTGACCATGTTAGCTGGAAATTCATCTGGATAAAAAAATGCAATTTGAATGGATTCTATTTTATCTACTTTGATATCGCCTTGAAAATTAGTTGTATAGTAGGCAACAGTGACGGTATAAAATTCATCACCATTTTCAGCTTTGATAAATTGATCTGCACCAGAATAGACATTGATTAAATGCAAATCACGGATAACCAACCCCGTTTCTTCCATTACTTCACGTTGCGCCACTTCTTCTGTAGACTCCCCAAGTTCCATGAGACCTCCAGGTATACCCCATACTCCTTTTGGATGCGTGCGTTGTTGCAGCAATATTCTACCTAGATCATCGACGATAACAGCAACAGCCCCTGGAAAAATTAATGGTCGATGTCCTACTACTTTTCGCAAATCTTCTATGTATCCCAATTTTAAATCTCCTTGTGTTTGATTGGTAATTGTTCGGCCTTCTTTTCGTATGGCGCTTCTAGTAGTCAGACTTATACACATATTCTTCTATCGTATTTCTACCGATAAAATATAAACCTGTTCATAATTCGTTTGCTTTTCCAAAGCTTCATCTCTAGAAAAATGGTTCAACATAACGATGCTTTCTTTATTCGAATAAACAATGGAGGCTATTGGAAGTTTTTCTCCTATAAAAAGTGGCGTTGAATCAGTAATGCCACCCCATGCGGATGAGTTTAAATTCACTATTTCGGATGAATCATACGTATTGGTTCCACTTCCACTGCCGCTATTTGTCATCACGGCACTCATCCACTTTTCATCATGTTTATTTAACATGGAGCTTAAAAACACCGTTCTTATGGTTTCTTCTTTCTCGGTCTCAGATATCCCTTTTCCAAATTCAACTACCGTATCCTTGTACTCTCCATTTTGATAGACATCGACGGTAGTAGAAATTTCCTTCACCTGATCATTCTTTATTTCGATATCATGGACAAAAGATACACCGTCCAATAAATCCGTAAATTGCTTTTCAAAATCAGTCAGTTTTGCTTCCTGTATTGTTGCATCCCCTTGAGTTTCTACTGAATCTTTTGTAGAACAAGCAACCAGGAGCACCATTGTTATAATGATTATACTTACAAAAAATCGTTTCATTCTTCCCCTCTTTTCATTTGTCAATTAGGCACTATCCATAAGATTGTTGTTTTTTCACCATACATTTGTATAAAAGAGCGAATATCTTTAATTCAGAATAGCGCTCTGTTGCCGCTACGGAAATAAACTATATGAAAAGAACCTTTCATTATGTAAGTAGTATACTGTAATGTCATTTATTTCTGTTTGTTTCAAGTATCAAGTAAATAACTAGGTGTATTGTCTTGAATCTGTGTGTTGCATATAACTATTATTGGTTGGATTACTTATGTTTTCTAGCCAGAGGGTGTTGGTGGATTTGTTGAAGGTGTGATATTGGATATAAGACTAGAATTTGTAATTTAACAAATCACCTTCAGTTAAATGGAAGTAAAAGGAAATTTATCTTAGCGATGACTGATTTTAGGGCTGGTTCTTAGACAACTTCAATTTTTATCTAATAATTTCATTTCAATTGCTAAAGTCCCCCATTTTTTCTCTTGTTCAGGTGTATAGATTTGGTACGTATTTTCTACCATTCCTTGGATAGATTCTCCTTGTGTATCAAAGGCCGAGGATGGAATCGATTCGTACATTTCTTTAAACGTAGGGAATGTTTTCAGTCCAATTACTTGTACACGAAGTTTTTGGTTTTGATTAGGTAGCTTGGTAAATTCTATTTCATCACCAATCTGCAGACTTCTGCGCTTTTCATCATTTAACCGAACTTCGACTGTCTTTCTTTCCGATTGTATGGATTCAAATGGTACGTTATATAAGCGCATTTTATGTAACATATTTTTCCTCTTTTCTTTTTTGTAACTTTCCGTGAGCACCGCCTCCCTCTCCTTGGAAAACCAGCTTTCTCTGGGAGTAGAGAGGTTTCGATTAGCCCACGTAATTTGTTTCCCAAAAGCTATAAAATAGAACCAACTCTCAACGAATGTCAAACTCTATAAAAAGATTTAACACAACCTACAATAATATTTACACATCCATCTTTAAACGAATCATATCTCGGCAAATGATTCCATTTTCAACAATTACTTCTTCGTAATTTCTTGTAAAATAGTCAAAATCTACCTCTACCATGCGAAAGCCGCACTTCTGATAAAAAGCTATTTGGCTGATGCTTGAATTTCCTGTTCCTACTTCTAGTATGGAGAAATTTTGTTTTTTTGCTGTTTCTATCGCATGTTCGACTAATGCTTTTCCAATTCCTTTGTTTTGTTCCGTTTCTAATACTGATATATTCATAATCTCAAGCGTGTCATCTTTCGTGCTTGCTAAGACGTAAACTCCTATCACTTTCTCACCATGATCATTTATACCAATATAACATTGGCCATCTTCTAAATACTTTTCTATATGTTCCTTGTCCGGGTCTGCTCCTAGAAGTAAATCCATAGGTGGTGTTTCATTAGATGCTAATTTTCGAATATGCATCGTTATCTCCTAACTTTTTCTATCTTCTTATTTATTATTATTTTTTCTTTCTTTTTCTGCGAGTCTTCTTCTTTCCGTCAAAAACTAAATCCGCTACTACCATTATTGCTGCAGCAATCATTTCTGTCTCAACAGGAACTGTAATGCTTAACATCATCTCATCCACGATAAAAATGGCTAGCCAGGCAAATAAAAATTCTAATATGATCTTTAGTGCTATCAATTGGCCTTTGTTTTTATAATAATAAGTTGCCGAAACCACTAAGAACGCTTGTGCCAAAAGGTCTGTAATAAAACTAAATATAAATATGAATGTAATAAATAAGAATAAGGAGCCAAGTGTCTCATATTCAACATTAAATAGATTAAAAAAACCAACGAATCCAAAGAAATACGCCCCAAATACAAATACTAGTGCTAACGCAACCAGCAGTCCAAGAGACGTAATCACTACAATTTTTCCACCAAAATTCATTTCACGAAATGAATCGTCTTTTTTTTTACGCATCAAAACATCCTAACAAAAATAATAGATTACTAGGTTACATAGATAAAAATTTAAGGTCTACTTTAACGGACTTCTATGCTTCCTTTGACTTTAAGTGCCATTTCAACGGTTTTTAGTATATGTCCATCAAAATCATCTTCATATTCTCTAACTTTCTCAAACCCCTTCGCCTCATAAAAGCGCATTCCAATTATATTGTTTTTTTCCACATTTAATTGAATTTTTCGCACATCTCCCAATTTCTCCATTCCTTCTTTTAAAAAGGCAGATCCAATCCCCTTCCCTTGGTATTCCGGATAAATATAGATGGCACCTAGGATTGTAGATCCTTCTTTTGAAACAGGCGAATAGTTGGCAAAACCCACAATTTTACCATCCATTTCTGCAACAAAAATAGTCGTGTGTTTTAATCGCCTTTTCATATTTTTATAACTATATGCATTTTGTAAAAAGTTATTTTGAATGTCAAGTGGGATAATCCCTTCATATGTACTGTTCCAGCTAGTCTTGGCAACATGCTGAACCTGAGGTATATCTTTCTTTTTCATATACCGAATGGTGTAAACCACTGTAATCACCCTATTCACTTTCGAATTTTATTAATAGTTTTTAACATTATAACACTATATAGCTATCCGGTTAAAGAAGGTAGAATTTGATGCCTCTTCCTATATTATAAAGTTTTATGCAAATACATTCCACAGTGACTAGCCAATACGTACATTTTCTCCTTCCTTTCGCACACCAACAAGCATTTCTTAATATACTGCATTAGGTGTGAAAGGAGGGTGAAAATCTTATGAAAAACTACTTTGTTTACACCCTGTTGGGTCTTGCTGCATTTTTTGCCATTACGTTTTTAGTCATCTTCTTTGTCGCGGCACCGACGATGAATGAAAACGTTAATGAAGCCCCCGACAACAACACCGAAGAAACTTCGGACAATGAGGATGAATCGGAGGATACAGATACAGAGAATTCCAATGAAGAGGAGTCTGAGGAAGCTAGTAACGAAGAGAATAATCAGGATTCGAACTCAGAAGAAGATGGCAGTAATGAGGAAGAATCCGAAAATGGGGAAGAAGAAAACAATAACGACGAGGAGTCTTCAGATAACAACGACGATGGAAGTAGTGAGGATGAAAATACAGAGGAAGAGTCCTCACAAGAACATTACTGGGGTGTTGATTCAGCAAGCTATACGGATGAGGAACATTACTCCTGTATTGTAGACAATTTCGGTGAACCTTCTGTTTTTGGTCGCTATATCGGTGAAAACGAAGGTGTTTCCATAGGCTTGGATAGGGAGGAAGTCAACTTTCTCCACGATAATGATATTTCCATTCTAGTAATCTATAATCATGTTAATGATGCTGTTGGTAATGAGCAAGGTGTAGAACATGCGGAACAAGCCATTGCCATGGCAGAAGATTTAAGTATCCCTGAAGACATAGCATTATTCGTAGATATTGAACCTGAGTATCCAATTGATTCGTCTTTTTTACAAGCATGGTATGAAACAGTTAATGAATCTAATTATTACCCAGCAGTTTACGGTGTATTTGACGAAGGAAGTGAACTTCTAGAAGCATATAACGCAATGGAATCAGAAGCACTAGAAAATATGATCGTTTGGACTGCGTACCCTCAAGAAGGTGTTACCACTAAAGACAATGCTCCAGAATACAATCCACAAGGACCAGACAATTCGATGCTTTATGGTTGGCAATATGGACTTGAATCTGAAACATGTACAATTGATACCAATTTGTTTACAAATGACATGATGGATTATCTGTGGAAGGAATAGGGATTTATTCTCCCTATCCCACCACTTTCCTTTTTTGCAGTGAAGGAGGACAAGCATAATTATATTCTCTTATTTTTTTATTAACCTCTTTGACTAATTTCCGTTTTTCTCTTCCCGCAGTTTGCTTTAGTTCTTCTTTTAAAATGTCAATTTCTTTTGCTAATTTCACCCATTTGGGAAGAATATGATTATCTTTAAGAGTCTTATAGAGTTGCCTTTCTTCTGATTGGATACTTTGTCCTGCCATTTTCAGTGGTTTTCCCTTACCAGGAAGATAATCAAATTGCCCTTCCCTCTCAGCATTTCTGATAATTGCCGTCATATGATCCGTGTACTGCAGCCTTTCTTCTATCTCTGGAGCCTCGTTTTGAACAGACCATTCCGGCTTTAACAAGGAATGTATGATAGCGTCATGCGATTGATTATTCTGATGTAAATAACCTCTGAGGAGCCCTTCCTGTTTGAATCCCAATTTTTTAAGAAGTTGATTGGAAGCCGTGTTCTGAGGAAAAGTTACGGCACCAATTCGAAATAAGTTTAATTCATGAAATGAATACGCAAGTACTTTTTTTGCTGCTTCTAAAGTAATTCCTCTTCTCCAGAAGGCAGGATGCAGTTCGTATCCGATTTCTCCCTTTTTATTCCATAAATTCAAGTTATTTAGTCCCACAGTTCCTAAAAATTGCCCCGTTTCTTTCCAGATAATTCCCCATCGGATACTACGTTTTTGCCGAAACAAATGATAAAATCCATCAATCATCTCTTTCGCTTCTTCTAGACTTTCCAGACTTTCTTTCCCGTAATAGATGGTTACTCGATCCATTGATAAGATCTCATATAAGTCTTTATCATATTTATGGTCGATTTGCACAAGCTCAAGTCTTTTTGTTTCCAGTTTAGGAAATTCCCCCATCTCATTTCCTCCCGAATAACTTTGTATTTATATAAGAGTCCCCTTTTCTCGGTTATGTAAAGTAAATGAATGTTTACTTTTTCGGACATTTCATCCACCTTATACTTATTATTCTCTTCTTTTTTTTGAAATCCTCTTAATATTTAAATATTGCGTCTATTTCTGCTTGTATTTGAATCTGTCCTGGTTTTATTGGGGTAGAAAAACTATCTTGGGTGCTGGCTGCCAATACTCTTGGTGTAACCTGGTCCCTTGTTACTTTTTCTACTAATTTTACGGGAGTTTCATGAAGATTGATTTGTAATGTGTCTGCTATCGTCATCGCTTTCTCCATAGCATTTATAATAGCTTGTTGCAATGCTTGATTATAATAAGCATTTTCATTTTGTGTGGTAAATTGAATATTCATTACACGGTTTACACCAGCATCTACTGCCGCATCAATAATTTGCCCTGTTTCTTGGATTTCCGTAATCTTTAGAGTGATTTCGTTTTGAACTTCATAACCTCTGAAAACTTGTTTGCCTTCCACAAAGTCATATTTAGGCTGAATGGTATAGCGAGAGGTTTGTATTTTTTCTTGTGGAATTCCTTGTGCCTCGATCGCTACCAACACTTGATTCATTGTCTCCGCATTTTCCTCTTGTGCCTGTGTAAGTGATATATTTTCTGTTAGGACGGCAAGTTGGACACTGGCCATATCAGGTTGAATAGAGACGCTCGACATGCCTCTTACCGTGATCGTGTTTGGCTGACTTGGTTCGCGTGCAGGTCTTGTAATTTGTTGCGTATTGGGGTTAGGACTCGGATTCGACTGATAAGGATAATGCGCATTGTAAGGATAATACATAATCATTCCACCTTTTTTGATTGATATTAGATATTATGCAGGCCGAGGCAGAATGATTATGGTTTGTTTTTTGAGGCTGAGAGTTGATTCAAGCATGAGTGGGGTGTATGAGATGTGAACTTTAGCAATTTTACTGTAAATATTAGCATTTCATCAAAAAATAAGCACAAGCTGCCACCACAGCTCCCTATCACTCCCAATAATCGGGATCCTGCATCCTAAGTTCTTCTACGATATCTTCTAAATCTGTAGGGGTAATTGTGAATATTTCATATCCATCGGCCTTTTTTGCCACATCATAAAAATACTTTGTACTTCCTGGAAATTCCTCATCCATTAACAAAAGACAGGCATCACTTTTTTCGATCAGCCACATATTTTTTGCACGAAACTGGTATGGACCTTTGTAATCTCCTTCATATAAAGGCTTATAAAAATCAACAACAAAAGTTAACTCCTGGTACTTTTCCTTTAATGGATCTGGCCAGCGACTTTCTTGATTCTCGAATGGTGGAAACATGGCAATGTTAATATCATAAGTTTCTTTTAAGTCCAGAACAATCTCAGCAGTCCATAATTCTACCCCCATTTGTCCGGTAACAATCACCCACTCAAGACCTTCGTTTTCTATAAAACTGATTATTCGTTTTTCAATAGCAGCTTTGACAAATGTTACTCGTGGATCGTTTTCTTTAAAAATACCCATTTCCATCGGTTTGTAGCCAGTAACCGTTAATATTTTCATATGTATCCCTCTTTCATAAACCTTCAATTATTATAAATCCCATAAGAAAAGCTGGCAAATATTTGCCAGCTTACTTATCAATAATGACTGTTATCTGTTATCTTGGTTTTCTATTCATCATGCCTGGCATCTGACCTTGTGCACCAGTTCCCATTCCTGTGCCTGGCATTTGACCTTGTTGTGCACCAGCGCCCATTCCTGTGCCTGGCATCTGGCCTTGTTGTGCACCAGTGCCCATTCCTGCTCCTGGCATCTGACCTTGCATGGCACCTGGTCCCATTCCTGCTCCTGGCATCTGACCTTGCATGGCACCTGGTCCCATTCCTGCTCCTGGCATCTGACCTTGCATCCAACCTGGTCCCATTCCTGCTCCTGGTCCAGCTCCTGCACCGAATCCTGGCCCCATTGGACCTGGTCCTGGCACATTGTATTGAGGTCCCATTATATCTACACTGTTTGTTACATTCTGATGCGAAGTTGAGTGTGGGAACGTGTGGTAATTTTTCACGGTATGATGATTAACTACATTTGTATGAGAAGGGTGTACATGCTCTACGCAACTTTCGGAATACGTGTTTACATTATTAACTTTAGTCGGATAGACACATTTCGGACAACCGCAATGTGGCCCGTGATGATGACGTCGTCTCATAGACAATCTCCTTTCTTTTTTTGGTACACTAATAACCTATGTCAACTGTCATCCGAATGTATAAGCGAGTACCCATTTTAAAGGAAATTACAAGACACACCCAAAATAGGTGTTTGCTCCTTGGGAACAAACACCTTCTCTAACCATGCTAATAATGCGCAAGCAGTCCCTTTTTCATCGCTACTTTTTCACAATTCAGGTAAAACACTAATCCAATGACAAAATAAAATACCGCATTGAATAGAAGAATCATGTAATCAGCAAATGCAACTTGACTGAGTGTTATCCCATCAATCATGATACCGCGTACAAGGTCAACCCCTTTTACAATTGGAAAAAAGGCTAAGATTGGAGCTACAGACACAGGAACAAATACTAACCCAGCTAAAATAAATTGCAGAATCTGCAAGAATGCTTGGACTTGTTTAAAGACAACCGACATTCCAGCAATAATAAAGCCCAAACCAAACATACTAAAAAGTGTAGATATAAGAATCGGTAATAAAGATATGACATCAATATTTAGCCACTGGCCGGTTGTAAACATGGATAAATACAACAAAAAAACAACAATCAAAAAATGGACAGCAACGAGTGCAATTAAACGGGCGAAAAGAATCCTCCACACACCCATGGGAGACATACTAAGTTGTTCAAAAGTTCCCTGTGTTGCTTCATTCGTAATCTGCCAACCAATGTCTTGGACAACCATCATCGACAAGTACCAAAAAATATAGTTTACTATAACAAATTGGATATTCGCATCCTGTGTACTTGGATCACCAATCACTTGAATTCCTGCAAACATGGCTAAAAAAATAATATAAAAAGTAAGAAGTAAAGCAATCGTATTTGGTAAGTATCGTTTCAATTCGATATACTCTTTCCTTGTATTTGCTTTAAGAAGATTTAAGCTTTTCATTCTGTTGTTCCCCCTTTACAATTTTCAGGAATACTTGCTCAAAATTAACAGTCTTTCGATCTATAGCTTCCACTGGTGTCCGTGCCAGTTTTAAAATATCAAAAAGCTCATAGATTTCTTCACTCTTCGCCA
Organism: Oceanobacillus halophilus; assembly: GCF_003628505.1. Lineage (GTDB taxonomy): Bacteria > Bacillota > Bacilli > Bacillales > Amphibacillaceae > Oceanobacillus > Oceanobacillus halophilus. The sequence continues at coordinate 116,489 of NZ_RBZP01000005.1, forward strand.
ACTCAACCTCTAATTTAGATTGATAGGTATCAGGCGTATATTGATATATTGCGAATTTCTTCTTCAAAAGGGTCTGCTGATTGTCACTTAATAAATTTCCAAGTGTCAAGCTATAGGCACGGACATCAAATAGTTTCAATAAATTTTCTACCTTATCATTTGTGACAATTTCTCCATTATTAATAATTACGGTTCGTTCGCAAATATCCTGAATAACATCCATATCATGGGAACTAATAATAATGGTACGTTGGTGTTCGTTTGCTACTTTTCGCAGCAATTCCCGAACTTCATAACTCGTTTCAACATCCAGTCCAAGTGTTGGTTCGTCCAGTAAAATCACTTCACTATCAGCGAGCATTGCAACGGCAATCGCTAGTTTTTGCTGCATGCCTCGAGATAGTCTGTTCACCAATTCCTTTTCTTTCCCCTTTAATTGAAATTCATCCAATAACTCATCAACTTGTTCAGTGACAGCTTTTCGTGAAAAACCTCTATTACCAGCAAAGTATTCCAGATTTTCTCTTACCGTTAGCCGCCAATATAAATTTCGATTCCCTTCAAGTACAGCGCTTATGTGACGTAATGCTTTTAACCGTTTTTCCTGATTATTGATACCGTTAATTTGAATAATTCCTGAATCAGGCTTCACTAAGCCGCATATCATTTTAATTGTAGTTGATTTTCCTGCTCCATTAGGTCCTAATAATCCTAAAATTTCCCCGCGTCTTACAGAAAAGGAAATTCCTTTTACCGCCTGTATCACTTCTTTTGTTTTTCTTTTTTTATATGACTTCTTAAGATTCTGAACATGAATAATCTGTTCCATCATAATCTCGCCCTCCATCTTTTAACTATTACTATTTTAAGCAATATAAAGTCCCAATAACACGACCCTTAGTTCGAAAAATACTCAGCCTGAAGACTGAGTATCTGAAACTTATATCCTTTGTATATGTGTGTCTTTAAATGCAGTTGGATATTTTAAACCAAATCCAATCATTCGGTCCATCCCAATATGTGCCGTCCAAATCAATCCAACAATAATCAAGAATTGTATCTGTACATCACTAAGAAAGCGAACCCTTCTATCCTTACTAAAATATTAGGCATTTATACTCCCTCCCAAACGATATTACGAGAGAGTCCATCGAAAGTTTCATAAAGTTCTAAATAATCATTATCCATCTCCTAGATTATTTTACCATTGCTAAAAAGTGAAACCTATCATAGGATGAATACGTACTATTATTTATCACTGCAAAAAGTAAACTCTTAATTACATATTAAAGGAGGTGAATACAGATGTTGCTTGAATTATTTAATGAAATGTTTTATGAGTTCTCACCATTCTATTTTTATTTAAGCATTGCTTTGTCTCTCATTACTATAGACATATTTTACGTGAACCTGGAGCATAAGGCTTTTGAGAATCAATTATATATAAGAAAATCTCACGACGTTAAAATACAGCAATTGCCAAGACAGATTATCATTCCTCGAGTCATAGAAATCCGCAATTGGATAACAACAAAAACCAAACGGATAGAAGCTCCAGATGATGATTCTGATGCTCATTCCTTCTCGTTATTTCCATCAATAAAATATCGAGGAGGAAAACAATGGAAACAACATCTGTATTCACTTTTATTAAAAAATATAGCGTTATTATAGGGATTCTTGCTTTACTCTTATTATCTGGATGCCAACAAAACATGGCTATGGAACCAATTGATCCAAGTTCTGCCGGATTTTTTGATCAATATTTTGTTCTTCCATTTTCCCAACTAATCAAATGGATTGCAGGAATCTTTAATGAGAACTACGGTTTATCCATTATTATCATTACATTGCTCATTCGCTTTGCGATCATGCCATTCATATTAAAGCAAACGAAAAACGGTGTACAAATGAAAGAAAAAATGAATGGTATGAAGCCTGAACTTGATGCATTAAATGAAAAATATAAGGAAAAAAAAGATACGGAGTCTAAAGCAAAAATGCAGCAGGAAATGATGCAACTTTATCAGAAGCATGATATGAACCCGCTAGCTTCACTCGGTGGCTGTTTGCCAATGATTATTCAAATGCCTATACTAATTGGATTTTACTATGCAATCCGTCGGACGCCTGAGATTGCAACTCATTCATTTTTGTGGTTTGATTTAGGTCAAACGGATATTATTCTGACCGTCGCTGCTGTCGTCATTTACTTTTTCCAATTTAAAGTTTCACAAATTGGGATGGATCCAAAAATGAAACAACAGATGGCATTTATGGGAATGCTGTCCCCTATTATGATCGGTATCATTTCGTTGAGCGCACCATCCGCTTTGCCATTGTATTGGGCAGTTGGGGGAATATTCATGATTGTACAAACCCTTATCTCCCGAAAAATTTATACAACTGCTGCAGCTAGTAATTAATAAATGATGCTGGGACGGAGGGATCGTAATCGTATCAAAGTAAAACCCGAACATGTTTGGAGTGTTAATCCCTCTTCGAAAAATACACTCCACTTATCGCAGCCAACTGTTCTGCGGTGCGGGGCCTCAATTAAAGACACTTCCATCACACAATTAAGTGATGAAAGTGCTTTTTTAATAAAAGAATCTTACTGTTGTTACATATCGTGATGAGGATTATGTTTTTGTCGAGAATGATTTGCATTTTTTACCTTTTTGGAGCCACTTAGAGGTTCTCCATAGGGTTGTTCTGGACTTTTAGGCAAACGAGGGCGTTCCTGTTGCTTTGGTCCTTTTGGTTTACCAGACATTCGGGCATTCCTCCTTTCACCTGTATTAGTCTTTGAGGAATTACTAAATCATATACAACCTGGTAGTAGGCAAACATATATTTTATTGATTCAGTAGACAGGTACACGGTCGCCCTCTATTTTTTCACATAACATGAACAGAGAGAAAACATAAGGAGGGATTTCAGTGTCAAAAAGTGTATACCGATCAAAGCGTTCTCGAAACAAAAAACACCACTCATCTTCGGACTCAGCATCTATGACGAAAACGGAAACCGTGTTAAATAGCTTTGTTAAAAATTGGATAAACAACAATTCAAATTCTATAGACCTTGAGCAAATCATTTCTAAATTAATGAATTCTAGTGAGGGCAATGATCTTCTTAAAAATAGCACTTCCATCTTAAATGAATATCGTGACTCCTTTGACACTAACAACGGATTTGATTTCGGACAAATTTTAAAAACGATTCAATCAAACGAGAATTCGGATAAACTGGAAGACATATTAAATGATTCAGATATTAAAGATCAAGCAATAAATATGGTAAATAATATTTTGCAGCAAACAAATGAGGAAGAAGAAAATGATGATGAAGATAATTAAAAGTAAACGGCAAATACTCTGATTAGAGTATTTGCCGTTTATTAGGTTACTATCCTTATTTCGAAAATTCTTCCGTTAGTACCGTTACGATTTGTTTCTTACGTGATACAACACCTTTAAGAAGTGCACGGTTCTTATCACTTAAAGTAACATGATAGGCGGATTCTACTTTACCTTTTCCTTCTCCAAGTGCCAGTACTTCGGAGTCATTATTTAAGATATCTGTTACTACAAATAAGAATAAATCTAAATCTTTATCATCTACAATCTTATTAATTTCCTTCTCCAGTTCTGGTTGAATAGCATAAACTGTTTCCGTATCAACAGCATTAACTTGAGCAATTTCTACTTTTGCATTGCCCATTGTGAATTCTTTTGCATCCATGGTTACTAGTTCAAGAGCAGATTTATCACTTAAATCTGCACCAGCCTGAAGCATATCCAATCCATATTCTTCCAAGTTTACTCCAGCAATCTCCGCTAACTCACGAGCAGCATTCACATCTTCTTCCGTACATGTAGGAGATTTTAATAGTAATGAATCAGAAATAATCGCGGATAGTAAAAGTCCTGCAATTTCTTTGGATACTTCTACATTTTTCTCTTTGTACATTTTATTTAAAATGGTTGCTGTACATCCTACTGGCTCTGCACGGAAAAATAATGGTTCCTTTGTTTCAAAGTTAGAAACACGGTGATGATCGATAACCTCCGTAATTTTTGCTTGATTAATATTTTCTACACTTTGCTGGAACTCATTATGGTCCACTAATATTACCTCTGCACCATCTTCTACTTTTTCAATTAATTGCGGTGCTTCAGCTTTAAAATAATCCAAAGCAAATTGTGTTTCTTTATTCACTTCACCAAGTCTAGCTGGTTCAGCGTCTTCTCCTAATTTCACTTTCAAATCTGCATAAGCTAATGCAGAGCAAATTGTATCCGTATCAGGGTTTTTATGTCCAAAGATTAACGTTTTTGCCATTTTTCTACAACTCCTTTTATGTATATTATTCAACTATTAGATTATCATAGTTTTTTCATATATGAACATGTTTTACTTTAAAATTCTATCACAAGGCATATTCATCTTCAAATTAAGTATTGCGATAAGATGCAAGCAATTGATTCACTGTCTCTGCGTGATGAACTTCTTCTGCTGCTTGACCACGAACATCTACTACCTTTAACCCTGGATCTAATGGTCCATTATAATCCTGCACTTTTACAATGCAATATCCTTTCGTATTCGAAGCGGTTATCTCTAAGATGGCTTGATTGGCGTACAGTTCATATATTTTTTCTTGATCATTTTCTGTTAGCGTCCAAACTTCATGCTTCTTTTCGGAAGGTGTAACTGGAAGGCTACTATGTTCGTTGTGATGTTCTTGTGTAGGAGTGTCCCCTTGCATATTTTTATTTTTCAATGCATCTAAGTATTTTATAAATTCCGAGAAGGCGATTAACATCATTCCATTAAAAATGGATTGAGTCATCGATGATAAGAAGAATCGCCATTCAAATACTGTTTCCTCTTCCCCATGCGGCCCGACATAATTGACATACTCTGCATTTAGATAGGCCGAGATAATTCCGACCACAATCAACCCAATTCCGGTAAAAAACAATATATTGCCAATGATATTTTTCTGTAGAATTGTCATTCCCTCCTTTTTAATTGACTCTTCTATCATTTTACATTTACTTGCTTTATTTTTATAGTAATAAATGTATGGATGAAGGAGGTATGCTTTTTGGTAAAGCAATTAAATATATGGGTTGTGGATAAATTATGAAAAAATATATTATCGTAGGTGCAGGAATAGTTGGTGCAAGTACTGCCTACTATTTAGCAAAAAATGGTGCCGATGTAATAGTCGTGGACCGTGTTGATAAGGGCCAAGCAACAGACGCTGCTGCTGGGATGATTTGTCCATGGATCTCTCAGCGAAGAAATAAAGCATGGTACAGACTAGCAAAAGCTGGTGCCAAAATTTACCCAGAATTAGTAAAAGAACTGGCTGAAGATGGAGAAAAAGACACTGGCTATTCGCAAGTAGGGACTATTCGTTTACATAAAGATGAAGAAAAGTTAATAAAAATGCGAGATCGTGCGATTAAACGACGGGAAGATGCAACTGAGATTGGCAATGTCACATTACTTAATGAAACAGAAACAAAAGCCATGTTTCCACTGTTGACAGATGGATATCAAGCGGTCCATGTAAGTGGCGGCGCAAGAGTTGACGGGCGTGCGATGAGAAGCGCTCTACTCCGTGGCGCCGAGAAACATGGTGCGACAGTTATTCGTGGTAATGGCGAGTTGGTTCATGATGAATTTAGAGTTACAGGTGTAAAAGTTGGTACCGATGTTTACAAGGCTGATATGGTAATTGCAGCAACAGGCGCATGGATGAATGAATTGCTTAAACCATTAAATATTGCTTTTGATGTTGTTCCGCAAAAAGGACAAATTCTGCATGTGCAAATTCCCGGCTCAGATACATCAAAATGGCCAGTCGTTATGCCGCCAACAAGTCAATTGATTTTAGCGTTTGATCAACGCATCCTTATCGGAAGTACCCATGAAGATGACCAAGGATTTGATGGTCGCACTACTGCTGGTGGCTTACACGAAATTTTATCTAGTGTGATGGATATCGCACCAGGCCTAAGGAATGGAACCTTCTTAGAGACACGTGTCGGATTTAGGCCATTTACTCCGGGATACTTACCTGTAGTTGGCAAATTACCTGGATACGAAGGCTTATTATTAGCAAACGGGCTAGGTTCATCCGGATTAACCACCGGTCCTTACATAGGTCAGCAATTAGCAAAGTTGACGCTAGGCGAGGAACTTGAAATACATTTAGAGGACTATCCTGTGGCTGGCGCGTTGAAGGAAAATTAAATATTGTGAGCGAACCCATTGTTTGTGAGGGTTCGTTTTTTTCTAACTAGATTGGCTATGTGGAGTCTTGCTGGGGTGTGAAGCATGGTAGTTAGTTAGAGATTATGAGCTTATAACTTGTGATGAGAACTTATAAATTCGGGTAAGCGCCTATAAATTTAGGTGAACACCTATAAATTCAGGTAAACGCCTATAAATTCGGATTAACGCCTATAAATTCAGGTGAACGCCTATAAATTCGGATTAACGCCCATAAATTCGGATTAACGCCCATAAATTCGGATTAACGCCTATAAATTCAGGTGAACGCCTATAAATTCGGATTAACGCCCATAAATTCGGATTAACGCCTATAAATTCGGATTAACGCCTATAAATTCAGATTAACGCCTATAAATCCAGATTAACGCCTATAAATCCAGATTAACGCCTATAAACTCAGATTAACGCCTATAAACTCAGATTAACGCCTATAAACTCAGATTAACGCCTATAAACTCAGATTAACGCCTATAAACTCAGATTAACGCCTATAAACTCAGATTAACGCCTATAAACTCAGATTAACGCCTATAAACTCAGATTAACGCCTATAAACTCAGATTAACGCCTATAAATCCAGATTAACGCCTATAAATTCAGATTAACGCCTATAAATCCAGATTAACGCCTATAAATCCAGATTAACGCCTATAAATCCAGATTAACGCCTATAAACTCAGATTAACGCCTATAAATTCAGGTAAACGCCTATAAACTCAGATTAACACCTATAAACTCAGATTAACGCCTATAAATTCAGATTAACGCCTATAAAGCCAGATTAACGCCTATAAAGCCAGATTAACGCCTATAACTCTCAATCAGCACCCGCATGAACGCTCCTAACATGTGTACAATACTGATTCAGAAGGCGTCGTTCTCTACCCAATCTGAGCAAAATTTTATCATCCAAACAATCTTCCTACTAAAACTAAAAAAACAGCCAAAATCAAAAAGAGCAGTAACTCCCCAAAAACAGGAATTACTACCCACTACTTAGAAATTCTCCTATAAAATTAATGCTCAGAAGCTTTCGTCATGCCGCCAATTCGATTCTTCAATTGCTTACTTTCTGTATTTAATCCTACATACTGAACATTAATTCCATTTTGTTCGAATTTCATTTCTATTTTATCTAAAGCCCCTATAGCTGAATCATCCCAGAGGTGTGCATTCGTTAAGTCAATTACCACTTCTTTGACAGAATCTGCAAATTGGAATTTTCCTGTAAAATCATTAACCGAAGCAAAGAATAATTGTCCTTCCACACGATAAATGCGTTTTTGACTTCTCATATCCATTTCTTCTGTAACTTTAACTTTGGAAATTTTCGCTGCAAAGAATATAGCACTTAATAATACTCCAGCTAATACTCCTTTGGAAAGGTCATGTGTTGCAAGTACGATACCAACTGTCACTACCATAACGATAGCGTCTGTACGTGGTATTTTGTGTAAGGTTGTTAAGGATGACCAATCAAATGTACTGATGGAAACCATAATCATCACACCGACCAGTGCTGCCATTGGTATTTGGACAACTAATCCACCTAATACGACGATTAAGAACATAAGGAAGACACCAGCTACCAAAGCAGATAAGCGTCCTTTACCACCGGATTTTACGTTAATCACAGATTGTCCAATCATGGCACAACCTGCCATCCCGCCAAAGAATCCTGAAACGATATTCGCAATTCCTTGTCCGCGTGACTCTTTGTTTTTATTACTCTCTGTATCTGTCATATCATCTACTATATTTGCCGTTAACAATGATTCTAGCAATCCCACAATTGCTAGAGATAAAGAGTATGGGAATATGATCATTAATGTTTCAAAGTTTAATGGAATATCCGGTATTAAAAATACTGGTAACTGTTGTGTTAATGCACCCATATCCCCTACCGTACGGACACCAAGATTACCGAAAATAGTGATTGCTGTTACAACGATGATAGCTACTAGTGTAGATGGTACGGCTGTTGTTACTTTCGGGAAAAGATAGATAATAGCTAGTGCGAGTCCAACTAATGCATACATTATCCATGTTTCGCCAACAAAATGCTGAAGCTGTGAGGTAAAAATAACAATAGCTAAAGCATTAACAAATCCGACCATTACTGAACGTGGAACGAATTTGATTAAATTCGCTAACTTAAATACACCAAACAGTATCTGAATAACTCCTGTCAGAATGGTTGCCGCTAATAAATACTCTAATCCATATTCTGCAACAAGGTTGATCATCAACATTGCCATTGCGCCGGTTGCTGCAGAAATCATACCCGGACGTCCGCCAACAAAGGCGATAACTACCGCAATACAAAATGATGCATACAATCCTACCATTGGATCGACGCCAGCAATGATGGAAAAGGCAATTGCTTCTGGAATTAATGCTAAAGCAACTACAAGACCTGCAAGCACATCACCTTTTACATTACCAAACCATTCTTGCTTTAATTGTTCTGTTTTCAACTAATTCCCTCTTCCTATTTATATTTCAAGCTTCATTTAGCTTGATCCGTCGAAGACAATATGCATCATACCATAGGTAGGGTTTTTTTGAAAACACCAAGAAAACGTGAACATTAACCAAAAACTCGATAATGCTCGTTCTTTTTCAGTTTTTCACAGCAACTATAGAAAATAGTCTCTAAGGAGAGGTTTTTATAATTCGCTTTATGAAGACAATTCGTATTTTCTTACAGGATATTTGTTCGATTATTTTATTCACCTGCTCTTGTTCCTCGTTGATACGTACGTTCATTATACTATTTTCCCTCTTTCCATTTGTTTTAGCGTAATATTTAATAATGATGGATATAATTGTGGATTAGCGTAGTAGTTTCCTGAAGAAGCATTCTTTTTAAAGTGAGGAACAATATGACTTACAATCGTTTTACTTATTGGTGCTGGAATTCTGATGAATCCTCGTAATATGGAATGTGATTCATCCGCCATCGGCATGACCATCCCTGTTATTAAATCACCGCGCTGCATTTGCTGAAAATGCGTGTGAAATACACAGACCAACTTTTGGCGATTATCTAACATATTTCGAAATATATAAACCCTGCCACTCAGACTGTTGTCGCTTTCAACTATATAAAAACCAGGGTTTAGGAATAACCAGTTTACTAGGACTTTTTGTACTGGAGTTGGCTTATCACGCATTTTTGTCTTATTCCGAAATAAATAATGTTGATAAATCGTCTTATTTTCCATCTCGATGGGCTTGCAAAAGATCATCCAATAAATCAGTTGTGACATCAAATCACTTTCGATTTCTTTTGAGTAGTTCAACTGAACAATAATCTCCTCTGTTTCAGCCAAAATTTTTCGTCGAAAGTTGTGAAGTGAAAAATCAAAAATGTCATCTAAAATCTCAAACAAATTCTTTTGTAAATAATCGGGATAGTACATAAATGAATCATATTTGCTCTCCATTTAATCATTCCTTTCTGTAATTTTTATCATTCTAGCACAGTACCATTTTCCTTGCAGATTCCATAATTTCTTTTTAGAGGCCTTTTAAGTGTTATTTCCTAGAAATAGTTCGTACCATTCTGGATTTCTGACTCAAAGATCGTTCTAATTTGCAAAAAACGTAAAAAAATAGACAACCATTTAGTTGTCTAGGAGACTATTTCTATTTACTTAAGAACAAGGGTTTATAATACTCATACGAAATTACATTTTTGAAACTGCTCGTTTATCGGAGTATGTTGAGGGTAACCGGTCCAGAATACTTGCCAGTTTTAAGTAGGTTACCTGGAAGATAGGGCTTTGGATAAATGTAAAAATAAACGTCACGATAAAGACAGGTCCTCCAAGTATTAATCCAATAACTAGCACGGAACTCTCTGTAATAATTCTTACTTTGCCAATGGATGCGCCAGTTTTATCGGAAATGGATAGCATAAATCCATCACGCGGGCCGGAGCCAACTTTCGCTGCATTGTAGATACCACCACCAATACCCATTACGACAATTCCTACTAACATTGTCAAAATATCTATCCATGTGTTGGTTGCTTTTGGAAGGAAATCAAGCCACATATACGTATCTACAAACACACCAATCAATACAGCATTGAAGAATGTACCGATTTTAATATAACGCTTATCTAAAATCCACGAAATGACAATTAATAATCCAGATATGATAATAGCCCACGAGCCAATAGATAAACCGATTAAATTAAACATTGCTACATTCAATACATCCCAAGGGTGAATCCCCAAATGCTGTACATTTATTGTCATTGTAATTCCTAAACTAAAAATCATTAATCCTATAAAAAATACAGTCCAGCGAATCCAAAAATTCAAAGAATCACACCCCACTTTCCTCGTTGTTTTAATTACTTACACTATAATAGCAGATTTTCTACCTTAATGGGAAAATTCTTTATAATAAAGATACTTTTTCAATTTCAGATATTTGTCCTATAATAAGTGAAATATGTTGTTCCCTATTTTGATAGGCTCTTTTCTATAAGATTGTTCCTTTTTCTCATGACTTTACTTTACATTTGTATAGATTACGGGCCTACTTTATTAAGAATAGTCTAGCGCTTGCTTACACTTATGATTGATTTGAGCGGATATTCGCTTCGGCAGAGCACCATGCTAACCGTGGGATTCTCCGTGCTCTCTCTCCGTTTTGATAGTTGCTCAAGATATTTTTGAGGTGATACACCATCAAATTACGTTTAAGACAGTTATTTTTCTTAAAAACAGCAAATTCATAATCAAAAAAATATAAAAATTACGCGACAAATTAATTTCTTATACGTCTAAGTAATGATAATAATTCTAGAGGTGCTTTTATGTCTAATAAACAACGGGTAATTACAGATTGGTATTCGAAATATAGTTCGTCGATATATCGTTATATTCTTATGACTATTCGACATGCTCATCATGCTGAAGATCTGACACAAGAAACTTTTTTAAAAGCTTATAAATATTTCCACTCCTTTAAATGGGAAGCCAATCCAAAAACTTGGTTATTCAGCATTGCGCATAATGTAACCGTAGATTTTATGAGGAAAAAACAGCCTTATCTGTACTTAATGGAAATGTTTCCTATCAAAGCAGCAAAAGGAGAATCTCCAGATGAGATAGTTCAAATAAATGAAAGCTCTAATGAATTATTCCAGGCAATCGGACGGTTAAAAAAGTCGTATCGTGAAATTATCATTTTAAGAAAAATCAAAGAGTTTTCCATAAAAGAAACGGCTGAAATTTTAAACTGGAGTGAAAGCAAAGTAAAATCCACCTTGTCTAGAGCCATTCAAGCTTTAGAAAAAGAACTTCTAAAGGAGGGCTTTGTCTATGAAAACACCATTTGATAAATCTCTGAAACAATTGGAACATGATATTTCTTGGAATGAATCTAGAAAACAGCAAACGAAGATTAAATTAGTAGAAGAAATGCAGAAAACAGGTCGGAAACAGAAACCGAAAGGACAGTTAGCCTATTATTCTAGCATTGCAATGTTTTTACTTGTTGCCAGTATTGGTTTAAACTATTTACTAAATACCACACCACCTATAGATCAATCGATCACGCATGTGGAAAAACAGACTGGTATAAGCCTGAAAGAAAAATGGCTACCAGCGTTTATTCAACAAAAAAATGTGTTAGAAACAGATTCGTTACAGTTGACTAAGGACTATTCTGAACGGACCGAAGAAACAATGAAACGTGATGTGGAAGTAGCAATTCACATCCTTTATCTTCAATTAGAAAAACTGGAAGAAGGTAAGTGGGATCCTGATTTTGACCGTGAGAAAGATCATATTATATTTTCAGATATGATTAGTGCTGCAAACCAGGCTTCCACTGCTGCTCATCTTTTAGATCTGGATAATTGGTTATACGCAGATTTATATAATATTTCTCCATTAATTGCAGAAGCCAGGGATAAGAAAGATATAGATGGTCTCGTACTTGCCTATCAACTAGTCCATGACCTGCATGTTGCGTATAATGGGTATGAATCTGATGAACCATCTTACGGAGTGACACTTTACCGTGACGCAAATAATGATAGTATTCGAGAGTATCTTGGAAGAAAATAATTTATGAAATAAATGGGGAGAAGTATGATGAAGAATAAAAAATTGTACATTATTATTACATTAGTTGCTTTCGTTATTGCTGGAATTGGATTTTTTGCATTTAATTTTATTAGTGATAGGATGGAAGAGCAGAAAGCCATTGAAGCGGAAAAGGCAAGTATTGTGGAGGATTTGAAATCGGAAAACCCGGATTTGTCTGACACGGTACAAGTAAGTGAAGATACGGAAGTAGAAAATACAGAAGATGTTATGAAAGCCACAAAAGAAAATACAGTTATTGCCAACATACACGAAGACTTTAATGATATGACTGGATGGGGCAGGTATCATAATTTTGATTTTAACAACAGCAAAGTTTTAAACCGTCTCCAACGTATTCAAGAACAAATAGAGGCTGTCATTCAAGAATCGTCAGATGAGGCATTAATAGGAGATTTCACCAATGCATTATTAGTTTTAGAAAAGGCAATAGAAACCGAAGATGTACAGGGAATCCTATATGCCCATCGAATTTTTCATGACCTGGACATTCATATAAACAACTATGATTCTAAGGAAATTTTTGGAATAACCGAATGGAAAAACGGTCGCCAGCCTCGATCAATTAATAGTTATCTAGGCTCATAACCGTGGAGAACATTGCCTCCACGGCTTTTTTATCATTTGCTCATCTCTAAAACATTGTTGCCTTTCTTTATCGGAGTTAATATAGGGTGCGGCCTTAGTCCCCCCATAATGAAAAACACTTTATATTTAAAAAGCCCAGTTACCCTTGCGGAAAATCGGTTCGAGGGTTCCGTCACTTAACTCACCATCTATATCCATTTCTCCATTACCAATCATAAAATCCTCATGGGTAATCGACGTGTTTAGCCCAAGATTCTGAATTGCTTGCTTATCTAAGTCTCGTGCTCCTTCAACACACGTTGGATATGCATCACCAAGTGCCAAATGATTCGAAGCATTTTCATCAAACAGTGTATTATAAAATAATATGTTGGAAGATGATATTGGTGATTGATGTGGAACGAGAGCAACTTCTCCTAAATAGGAAGATCCTTCATCCGATTGAAGCAGTTCGTTCAAAAGTTCTTCCCCTTTTACTGCTTCCGCTTTAACGACTTTGCCATTTTCAAAGGTTAATTTAAAATCATCAATGACATTCCCTTGGAAAACGAGTGGTTTGGTATTGGAAACATAGCCATTTACACCTGTTTTCAGTGGGGCTGTATAAACTTCTTCCGTCGGCATATTCGCGATAAATGGTGTTTCTTCAGGTGTTGTGCTTGCTCCCGATAACCATATATGTTTTTCCGGTAATGCAATAGATAATTCAGTTCCAGGTGCTTTATAATGCAGTTTTTTATATCTTTTATCATTCAATAATTTTGCTTTTTTTTCTAATTCGGTAATATGATTCTTCCACTTTTCAACAGCGTCCCCATCACCTATGCGAACTGTATGGAATATCGCATCCCAAAGAGCATCTACCTGTTCTTCTTCTGGTTTATCTGGGAACACTTTTTTTGCCCAATTCTTTGAAGGTACAGCAATAATCGACCAGGCAATTTTATCATTGGTGACAGCGTTCCGATAGTTTTCTAGTGCCTGTCCAGCTGCTTTTTGCTGCTTCGCAATTCTTTCAGTTGAAATTCCATCTAGTAAATCTGGATTCTCAGCATCAATCCACAACAATACTCCCTTTTTCTCGATCAGTTCATCACGCTGTCTGACCACCCACTCTGGATATCTATTAAATTCGTCATCCGGAGCCATTTCATAAAAAGCTCGTTGAATTACTTCATCTGTCAAGTTCACTTCGACTCGAGAAGCTCCTGCTTCATATGCTTTTTTTACAACGATTCGGGTAAAATCCAATGTTTCTGTTGTTGTATTAATAAGAACATATTGTCCTTTTTGAACATTCATTCCTACCTGTACAGCAAGTTCAGCATACTGTGTTAGTTTCTCATTAAAGTTCATTTAGATAACTTCCTTTCCTGTTTTGTTCAGTAATTAATGTCTTTAAGCTTTTTAATACCCTGATATTATTGTACTAGCAGAGGGGTTATCTATCTTTAAATATTATATCCCCATAATGAACAATTTTCGAGTAGCTCGTTTTAAGATTTGTTGCTATTTTACTATATCAGAGTTGATGGAAACTCCTCATTTATTTCATTCAGAATCGTTATCTCTCGCTTACACTTATGAATGTTTTCTGCTGTCATTCGCTCTGGCAGAATACTTGCGGTTCGCGGGCACAGCCTCTGCCTCCTCGCGGAAAAAGCATACTGCGCCTGCGTCTACTAGTAATGCTTCGAAGTAGGCTTCCTCGGCGCAAGAGCCAAAGAAGCTTAATCAAGGAGTTCCCTCGCTGCGGGGTCTTCAGACTCGTGCTTAGTCAAGTCTAAATTTATGTGTAAATTCATAATACAAGTTATCATCCACATTAGATATTTAGTTATTGAAGAGACTGGGACAAAAGTATTTTCTAAAGAAAAACCCGAACATGATTGGTGGATCGGTGCATAAATACCGCTCCGGAAATATACTTCGCTTTCCGTAGCGAAGACAGAGCAGTATTCTGAATTAAAGATATCAGGACTCTATACAAAATGCGACCTAATTACAACAATCGCCAATCCCTTTCGCTAAGCCGAGTATTCTCAGTCCCAATCAATAGATAAGAGCCAAAAAGAACCTAGCAGTGAGGACAGGATGAATGTCCACTCTAGGCTCTAATCTCCACCTACGCAACTAATTATTTGTTTTAGCCTTTTCCCTATTTCTTTATCCCTTTGGATAACTGTCTTCTATCCACCGCCAATGGTGGCTGCTCCAACCAGCCTTCTTTAATCATTAAATTTGAACCGTCCTCTGCGTATAACGCTAGTTCGCCGGCTAATTTCATGTGTTTTGCAGCTAAATCTCTTCTGGCATTAACGCTAAAAGCTGAACCATAAAAAGCAATTGCAATTTGTGAAGACAATTGAATTTGATACATCATTAATTTATCAGAAAAAGGAGGGGTTGTAGAATCAGTAACAAACGATTGCCATGCTACTGGAGAACTTAACTTTTCTTCACGAAGGATCTCCTCAAATACATTAATATGCTTGTTGGCAATCTTCGCACCACGATTGGAATATTTGCGAAGTGCATCTGACTTCGTAACCTGACTAAAACCAACTTTCAATCCCACATGTAGATGCATTTTCATCATATTAAAAGTAATGTCACCAATTTCCATCGCAGTAAGAGGTCGACGTTCACCCAACCAACCAGTTAAAAAGCTTTGATCTTTCACAAAATCAATAGAACTAGGTGGAGTAAGTATTGGAGGACGTGATAAAAGTCCCTTATTCAACATTATTTCTATTGTTTGATCAAAAAGATTCATTGTTTCGGTATACACTTTCATATAATATTTGCGCAAATCAGACCGAATTGACGTGCTTACAGATAGTGAATAACCTGTTAACCCCTGTAAGGACATAATATATAAATAATTTAAGTAAAAAGGATCCTGGAAAAGCCTTGGCGCATTCACATCTACATCTTCTTCAGTAAAGCCTTTTGGAATAGGATAGTTTTCACCTTTAAAAAATTTCTTTATCTCCTTAATATGTTTTTCTGATAACATCAATGCTTTTTCATAAAGTTCACTTATCTCTTCATCCTCCATATGGTTGAGTGCATATCTAAAAAAGCAAATGGACATTGTATCAAACATATACTGAGTCCATAGAGCTGCCATTTCTGGTGCACAAAGCGGAATTTTATTTTTTGAATTCATTAGGGCCTCCCCTTTTTTCATTATAATTATATGTTTTGAATACAGCGAGATTTTATACTTAAGAATGATTTGACCCTCTCTATCTTAGCGTTAAAATTTTCCACTATTAGTAGATGCATTATTCCATATAATACAACTGTTCTATTTCATAACTAGGCGGTGTGAACGTGACTTGGCAAAAACAATTATTAAGCATGATTAACCATTCAAAAGATAAGAATATTGCATTAGCCGTAGATGTATCAACGGATGAATACCCTATCGAAACCATTCGCAACATAATAACTTTGTTTGATGAAGTTAAAGAAGAAATCCCATTAATTCTTGCAGATTATAAACTGAGAGAAGTAACAGACACGAAAAAGGCAAAAAACATCATGTTTCACACCCATGGCAGAGCTTCCTACACAGATGCGCTCGAATGGGGACAAGAAAATGGCATAGAAAAGCTTTTCTATATTACGGATGTAACGGGACACTTTTGGGAAGAACTAAAAATCGATTATGACGTCGTGTGGTTAATACCAGATAAATTTAAACCGCAAGTACCATTTGGGAAAACTTTTAATTTGGTCCAATGATCGAGTCTAATTCTTACATTGCATCAAGTGCGTAGTAGTTATGCTTTATGTAACGACTACGCACTGTTTTCATTCCATCCAAGAGGATTCGCCGATGAATAACAATCTCCTCTGTACATCATACTAACTCGTAAAATTATCTCGTAAATGAATGAATATATCAGGAGGTTATTATGAAAAAAGTCTCTAGTGTTTTTTACATAACTGCCGCTTTAATAATTATTGCGGTTTTATTAGGATCCTTATTTCCTGTAAACGCAGAAAGAGTTACTTCTTCTCTAAATACGTTTCTCTCTAATACCTTTGGCTGGTATTACATGTGGATTATGCTTGGGTTTATTACTATTTCCATATTCATCGCGCTTAGCCCATATGGTAAGATTCGTTTAGGAAAAGATGATGAGAAGCCAGACTTCACCACAACATCATGGATTGCCATGCTTTTTTCTGCCGGACTAGGTATCGGTCTTGTTTTCTATGGTGCTTCTGAACCACTACTTCACTCTTTTTCAGACGCTCCTTTATCCGAACCTGGTTCTGAACAAGCTATTAAGGAGGGTTTAGTATTCACATATTTGCACTGGGGATTTCATGGTTGGGCAATGTATGGACTTGTGGCCCTTTCACTTGCATTCTTTCAATTTCGAAAAGGCGAACCTGGTTTAATTTCCTCTACTTTGAAGCCTCTCTTTGGAGATAGAATGAAAGGAACGTTTGGAAAAGGAATAGACGTGCTTGCCACATTTGCAACCATATTCGGCGTTGCAACTTCACTGGGGTTAGGGGCTGCACAAATTAATGCCGGTCTTTCCCACCTATTTGGATTACCCGAAAACTTCATTACCCAATTTATTATCATCCTTATCATTACCGTTTTATTTCTCCTATCTGCTTGGTCTGGGCTTAGTAAGGGAATCCAATATTTGTCTAACGCGAACTTGGTACTGGCAGTATTATTGTTTTTTAGTGTTTTGCTCGTTGGACCAACCCTACTGATTTTGAACATGTTCACGGAAACTTTTGGAAATTATTTGCAGAATATCATTCAAATGAGTTTCCTAACCATGCCACTTGATGGTGATAATCGCACCTGGCTAAATGGCTGGACTATTTTCTATTGGGCATGGTGGATTGCCTGGGCACCATTTGTCGGGATGTTTATCGCTCGTGTATCACGTGGGCGGACTATTAGAGAATTCATCATTGGGGTGATGGTTGTACCAACAGTAATATGTGGTATTTGGTTCGCTACCTTTGGGACAACAGCGGCAAGTGTACAGCAAAGTGGATTTGACCTTACTCAATTTGCGATAGAAGTATTAAACTTTCATATGTATGATAATTTGTCATTTTCGTTTATGTTGTCTATCATCTCTATCTCACTCCTTCTAACATTTTTTATTACGTCAGCTGATTCTGCAACTTTTGTACTCGGTATGCAAACGACAAATGGTTCCCTGAATCCAGCAACAAGCGTAAAAATTGTTTGGGGATTGGCACAGTCATCCGTAGCACTTGTTTTGCTATATGTCGGGGGATTAACAGCTCTGCAAAATACGATTATTGCAGCCGCTTTTCCATTTTCATTTGTAGTGATTTTGATGAGTATTGC
This sequence comes from Oceanobacillus halophilus, assembly GCF_003628505.1. GTDB lineage: Bacteria > Bacillota > Bacilli > Bacillales > Amphibacillaceae > Oceanobacillus > Oceanobacillus halophilus. The sequence continues at coordinate 134,888 of NZ_RBZP01000005.1, forward strand.
CCTCTTAAAAGCTTTAAATGCAGAATTAAAGCAAATCAAAAGGAGAAAAAATATCTAAGTTATCAAAAGTAGGTAGTAGCTTCTTAGTCAAGCTACTACTTACTTTTGTTTTACTTCTTACAAGATACAACTTAACTCCATCTCTTTACGCAACGCATATTCTTTTAAAAATTTCTTTCTGAATTCCTGATAACCCTCTTCACCTAAAATATGAGTGAAGTACTTTTTAGTCGTATTGTTTTTACCTACTATTTTTCCTTCCACCTCATAATTTTTAATTGGGTAGTGATGGATGGTTCCATCTTCCTTTAACACGATATCTTTTTGGTAGGTTGCGATGGTATCTGTTGCATAGTGTTTCATTGTAACGTCAATAGCTACACTACTCTCATCTACTTTTTTAAATAGAATGGTTGCTTCTGCAGTATCGTTTTGAAATGTAGATTTCTTCCCATTAAATGTGTAATTCATAAGTAACCCCCCTAGTATTCGACTATGTATACCTATAAAATCATATCATACATTCAGAGGTGTATCAGATTAGAGTACATGAGATAGAAAGTAGTACTAAACTTTCTTGTCTGGCTTAATTTCTTTCATTTATCATTTGATTCCTCTATACTTTATAGTGTTATGTGATAGAGGAGGGAAAACAATGTCAGCATTAAAACAATTTAACCTTGCAAGAACTTCTTTGCTTTCATTTATTCAAGATTTAGATAAAGAAACGTTAGATTACCAATCCAACTATTTCGATAATACGATTCGCTGGCACATTGGAAATACATTATTTATAGATGAGAAATTATTATTTGTAAACCAAAATAAGTCTCAAAAAATACCTAAGGAATATGCTGAACTATTTAGTTCCGATATAAAAGTTACAGACTGGTCAATCACCCCACCATCGCTTGAACAGTTACAGGAACATTTAATAACTCAGCAAGAAAGAATTAACAGTTATGATGAACTGTTCTGGAAATCAAATGTTAAATTTAAAGTTCCATATGGTCATATTGAAACACATGAAGACTTGTTGATTATGCTTGCCTATCGAGAAGCGGAACAAATAGGTAAAATAAAAATGATGAAACAAGTAATTGATGCCAAGTAATTTGATATAAAGAAATAAAACATCAAAAATGCGTAGCAGGGAGACTGATTTAGTCCGACTACTACGCATTTTTTTTGTATAATTCTCCATCATTAGATAGGAACGGTAATCCAGCATTTATATTACACCGTGTTCAATCATAGCATCTGCTACTTTAACAAAACCTGCAATGTTAGCACCAATTACAAGATTGCCTTCAGCTTCGTATTCTTTAGATGCGTTTATGCTCTTCTGATAGATATCCTTCATAATATCTTGCAATTTCGAATCAACTTCTTCTTGTGTCCAAGCAAGCCTTGCGCTATTTTGAGCCATTTCTAATGCGGAAACAGCTACTCCCCCTGCATTTGCAGCTTTGGCAGGTGCAAACAAAATATCGTTTTCTAAAAACGCATCGATTGCTTCTTGAGTAGATGGCATATTGGCACCTTCGCCTATAGCTTTTACACCGTTGGAGATTAATGATTCAGCAGCTTCTTTGTCTAACTCATTTTGCGTTGCGCATGGTAATGCAATGTCACAAGGAATGGACCAGATGCCAGAACATCCAACTTTAAAGGAAGCTTCTGGGTGTATTTTCACATAATCATAAATTCGTTTGTTCTCTACTTCTTTTAATTGTTTAATGGTATCAAGATCTATTCCATTTGGATCATAGATATAACCGCTTGAGTCACTGCAAGCTACTACTTTGGCACCTAATTGCATCGCTTTTTCCATCGCATAAATCGACACATTCCCTGATCCTGATACTACGACCGTACTATCATTGAAACTTAGCCCTTGATCTTTTAGCATTTCATCTACAAAATAAACCGTACCATATCCCGTTGCTTCTTTTCGTCCTAAACTACCACCGTATCCAATACCTTTTCCTGTTAGAACTCCGGCTTCATAAGCGCCTCTAAGTTTCTTATATTGACCAAACATGTAACCAATTTCTCTTGCGCCAACTCCAATATCACCAGCAGGGACATCAATATCTGGTCCGATATGTTTGCTAAGTTCTGTCATAAAGCTCTGGCAAAAGCGCATAATTTCTAAGTCTGATTTTCCTTTTGGATCAAAGTCAGAGCCACCTTTTCCTCCGCCAATAGGTTGACCTGTTAAGGAATTTTTTAAAATTTGTTCAAAACCTAGAAATTTAATGATGCTCGTGTTTACAGAAGGATGAAAACGTAATCCCCCTTTGTACGGACCAATTGCGCTATTGAACTGAACACGAAATCCACGATTCACTTTTACATTTCCTTGATCATCTACCCATGGTACTCTAAAAGTAATTAAGCGCTCAGGCTCTACCATTCTTTCTAGTACAGCTTGTTTAATGTATGTTGGATTTTTCACAAGGACAGGAATTAAAGAATCGAGTACTTCCTTAACAGCCTGATGAAATTCCAATTCATTCGGATTACGTTTTTCTACTTTTTTAATTAAATTATCAATGTAATCCTTCACGTTTTGCTTATGTGTCATTTCCATCTCTTGTAATACTTTCAATATATCAACCCCTAATTTATTTAAATATTTACGAAACTACAATTTTTGTCATGTTTTTATTTTATAATTATATCCATGATAGTTACAATATGAATATACGATGAAACCGATGCGTTAAATGCATGAATGGAGGAAAAGTCATGGAAATAAGACAAATTACATATTTTATGGAAGTAGCAGAAAGAGAACATGTTACAGAGGCTGCAGATGCTCTCCATGTTGCCCAGTCTTCGGTCAGCAGGCAAATTTTTAATCTTGAGGATGAATTAGGGGTAGAACTTTTTATTAGAGAAGGGCGTAATGTTAAGTTAACTCCAATAGGAAAAATTTTTTATGAACGAATGAAGCAGGCTATGAACTTGATTGAAGAGGCAAAAAGGGAAGTAAAAGAATATCTGGATCCAGAAAAAGGAACCGTTCGTATTGCGTTCCCTATTAGTATGGCAGCTCATATACTTCCTTCCACCATCTATGCATTTCGCACAAAGTACCCAGATGCAAAATTCGAGATGAGTAATGCATTATACCATGATTTAATTAAAGGTGTGGTGAATGGAGATTATAATTTGGCTATGATTGCACCAATGCCTAATAAAGAAAAAGTGAAAAAGATTAAAGGAACAACGCTATTTACAGAAGATATCGTAGCCCTTCTTCCTGTTAATCATCCATTAGCAGATAAATCATCCATCATGTTACAAGAACTGAAAGACGACCCATTTGTGGTATTGCCGGAAGGGCATGTCTTTCGGAATCAGGTGGTTAAAGCGTGTAACAATGCAGGCTTTACTCCAAACATTGCTTTTAAAGGCGAGAATATGGATGCATTAAAGGGATTGGTTTCCGCTGGTCTAGGTGTTGCTCTGATGCCTGAAATGACATTGGTTGATAACACCCCAAGGTCAACAACTATCGTACCTTTAGAAGATCCTAATCTGACAAGAACGGTTGGTATCATATACCCAACACAACGAAAACTGTTGCCAACAGAAAAGTTATTCTTTGAGTTTTTAGTGGAAACTTATGATAGGTTAAACAAATTTATGTAATGGTTGGTGTGGGATGACATAAATTGTGAAGTTAGTCAGTACGTATATTACCGCTTCGGAAATATGTTTCGGTTTCCGTAGCGGTAGATATGACACAAACTAGTGTACTTAGAGTTATTCAGTGACAGAAAATCGCCCTCTCCCCCACTGCCTCTTTAGTCCTTCATTGCTTTTGTTTCTTCGTGATGACAAGTATAACAATAAAAGTAATGCAAGCATTCATGATTTTCCAGTGAATTCGCATCTCCATCATACATTTTCATCATATCTATATCCATATAAGCACTATAATCATCAAAAAAATCAGTAACTTTCCCCTGATCCTCCATGGCTGTTTGGCAATTGGGACATTCAACTATCAGCGTTTCCACACCGTTACACAAAGGACAAAATTCCATCGTTTCAACTCCTTTATACTTCCTACATACTTCTAGAATTCCTCAGGATAAGTGAATTATGTAACTAAAAAAGTAGGCTCTTTTCGTAAGTTATTGCTTTTTATTGTTACAGTTGATAGAAACTGTTGATGATCTGAATTCATAGGAATGTGCTTAACCCACTGCGGAAATACACTGCGCTTTCCGTGGGCTGCTGGTTTAAGAAAATAGCCAAAAAGAAAAACCGTTCACCATCATTAGTCTAATAAAGCCATGATTTTTCTCTCTGATTGTAAATTCTATTCGATTCTTTTTCCCCATCTATTGAAATACGGAAATCATAAATTGTATAATAAATAATGTACATATAGAAAAGAATAAATATTTTGCTTATTTTATTTATGGGAAATAAAGTAAGACTATTTAATGAGAGGAGCACAACATGGAATTCGCAATTGTATTATCCATTATTTTAGCAGTTGTCGTACTAGCAGTTATTGGAGGTATTGTTTGGTTTGTTTATATGAAGCTAAAATATAAAACAGTCCCTTCCAACACCGCTTTAATCATAACCGGTCCAAAATTAGGAGATCCTGAAAAGGAAACCAATATTTTCCAGGATGATCAAGGGAGATATATGAAGGTAATACGTGGTGGTGGACATCGCTTAAGAATGTTCCAAACACATACCCCTGTTTCCTTAACAGCTTTTCAATTAAAAATATCTACTCCTACCGTATACACGCTACAAGGAGTTCCTATCGTTGGAGAAGCCGTTGCGATGATTAAAGTGGCAGATTCTCTTGACGGAATTGCTAAATACGCAGAACAGTTCTTAGGAAGAGACCAAGATGAAATAGAAGCAGATATTTCTGAAGTACTTGGTTCCAATTTACGTGCCATTCTTTCAAAAATGACAGTTGAACAAATTAACAATGATCGGGAAAGCTTTAATGAGCAGGTACGGGATATTGCACAGAAACAACTAGATGACATGGGATTCAAAATAACCAGTCTAGGCCTTACCGACTTAAAAGACGTGGAGGGCAGTGATTACTTAACCAACCTTGGACGTCCTCGTACTGCAGAAGTTCAAAAAGCTGCCGAAATTGCAGAAGCAACGAACCGAAGAGAAACAAAAGTTCACGTTGCCCAAATGAATGAAGATGTAAAACGAGAAGAATACGAAAGAGAAATTGCCATTGCAGAATCAAGAAAACAAAAGGAAATTCAAGAAGCACAAAATAAAGCAGAAACGGAAAGAGAGAAAGCGAAAACGGAAGCTGCTTATGCTTTAGAAAAAGCCGAGAGAGAAATTGAAGTAGAAAAAGAACGACTCAAGATCGTTAGTCAGGAGAAAGAAGAACAGTTACGATTACAATTACTGGAACGTGAAAGACAAGTAAAATTAGAAGAAGAAGAAGTGAAAGTGAAAAAAGCAAAAGCAGAAGCTGATTATTACGAAAGAATTAAAGCAGCTCAAGCGGAAGCAGAGGCACAAGAAAAAGCTGGTCGAGCGGAAGCAGAAGTTATTCGTATCAAGAGCTTAGCAGAAATTGAAGCGATAGAAAAACGTGCGGAAGCATTAAATCGAAACAAAGATGTCATGATGACAGAAATGCTCATCAAGATGCTTCCAGAGTTTGCCAAAGCTGTATCTGAACCACTTAGCAACGTTGATTCTATTCGAATTCTTGATGGTGGAAACGGAAATGGTGTCAATAACATACCTAATAGTGTCACAGGCATGATGGCCAATCTTCAGGAAAGTTTATCACAAATGACCGGAATTGACTTAAATGAAATTATTGAGAACATTTCTGGAAAAGGTAATCTTAAGACAGAATTAGGCCAAATTGCAAGCTCTCTTGAAGAGCAAAAAACCACTCCAAAGGAAGAGACAGAAAATGCTGTTTCTAATGAAAATGAGAAAGAAATAGTTAGTGAAGATATAAATACGGAAGAATCGTAATAAAATATATAAACGCTCATAGTTCAGTTTTCGTAGAGTTAATAAAAAATGGCAGTATAAATGTAGTGCTCAATCACACAGGGGTTAGCACTACATTTTTTGTTATTAAATTACCAGTTGTATGGATTATTAGCGGCAATTAACATAGTATCCATAACTGTTAAAATAAGTGCTGGATAGCATACACTATTGTCAGTTCTTCTTTTTTTTGCTCCATAAAGAGAAAGTTAACGAAATGAGTTAACGAATGAGTTAGATTTTTCGATAAGATAATGATATCCATAAACAGTGATCGAAATTAAATAGTAAAATACAAAAAGATGGATTCGTTTAAAATTGACTAATTTATAGACGTTATGTTTTTCAAAAAAGGCAGTCAATGGATATGAGAACATAAAATTCGCGAAAAGATTGATAAGTAAGTAGCGTTTAAAATTATGGGGCGATGCACGAAATGCCCACATGGTACCGACAAAAAAAGGACCCAGAATGAAACTTAAATCCATGAAAGTTAGTTCTGCAATTCCACCTCGTACTTTCCACCATTTATATTTATGGGATATGAAACAAAAGCATATAACGAGTAAGGAACTGAAAATCGATAACGGTAAATATTTTCTAAACGTTTGCTTAGATAAAAAGATAGCAGTAAGCCACGAAATGACTATTAATCCAATTCGGATAATATGAGGGTTCATTTTATTCCTCCTCCTTTAAAGGTTAATCTTTTCCATTAAGCTAAAATTATTCCTTATGAATGTTATATTCCCAACAGATTAAAGAAAATACTATTGGGTAATTTATTAGTTAAGGAGGGGTCGTTTATGGTTAACCAAGACTTTAACAAGTTTATTAAGTATCAGCAAAAAGAAAAAACGAACTATCCTGGGCATGGTGAGCGTGCCAAGAATAGAGATCCAAAAACAAATAATACGAAGACATCAAATAAACACCCTGGGGCAGCAGGAAGAGATATTTAAGTAAGAAAAGTCGAGTGTGTTAGAGAAAGCACTCGACTTTTCATTTGTCATTTAATTACTAAATTTTTGTCTAAGTTCGAGTATTTCCTTCCCATAAAACTCCCCTGTCATTTTGCTGCTCCACGCCAATTGTTACAAAAAATCGAAAACTAAATATAACTCCCTTTTTTACTATTCAAATAATATTGACCAATCCTTGTAGTTTGTACTATGTTTGAATTAGAAGGGTTTTCATAAAACAAAAGGAAGAGGGATGCAAAATGAAAGGTTGGGAATTTACTACTACAAACGTGCCATTAAAGATTGTAGAGAAGCCAGATCCCGTTGCAACCGAAGGAAGAGTTGTCATTGATGTCAAGGCTGCAGGTCTTTGCCATTCAGACGTTGGGGCATTAAGAGATGAAAAATGGTTAGATATTATTGAATATACACCAATTATAATGGGGCATGAAGTAGCTGGTGTTATCTCTGAAGTTGGTGAAGGTGTTACAGATTATCAAGTTGGTGACCGAGTAGGTGTATGTCCAGTAAGTAAGGTAGGTATGGGTCCAGGTTACGGGTATGATGGAGGTTACGCAGATAAGGTATCTGCTCCTGCAGTAGATTTAGTCCCTATTCCAGATAACGTGAGCTTTGCACAAGCCGCCGCTGGTACCGATGCAGGAATGACTTCCTATCATGCCATGTTCAGACGAGGAGAAGCAAAGCCTGGTATGAAAGTAGGCATTATCGGTATCGGTGGTTTAGGTCAAATAGCTGCTCGTGCCGCTGTCGTGAAAGGAATGGACGTGTATGCGGTCGATTTAAGCCCGAAAGCTCGTGAACTAGCAAGAGAAATCGGAGTAAAAGAAGTCTATGAAAATGTTACGGATTTAGCTGAGGTTGCTCCAGAACTAATAGTTGACTATGCTGGGTTCGGAACAACAACTGCTGATGCATTGGATGTTGTAGCCCAAGGTGGTAAGGTCGTCCTTGTCGGTATGGGTAAACTAGAATCAACTATAAATACAGATAGTTTAATCCTTAAACGTGCGGATCTGCTTGGTAGTGTTGGTGGAGATGGAGACGATATTGCTGAAGTATACAAACTTTTCGCATCCGGTGATATTGATCCAGTTCTTACTAAAATTACTTTTGATGAAATAGGAGAAGGACTGGGACGCCTCGAACGCCATGAAATTTCTGGTAGGTTGGTAGCGATAATGGATTAACTGGAATACGAAAGGGAGACCGGGACATAAGTAAAGTCTTTTGCCAAAAGACGAACAAAGCAGAAGTCGAGCGTAGGTGAGTCTACGTATGGTGGCAGAACATAGTAGACTCACTAGCTCACCATCATCGAAAGCCAAGTATATATCTGAATTTCTTTGTCCCCCCTCTTTTTATGTAAATATGTAAATTTAAAGGAAGTAAAATTTAGACGATACATTAAAAGTAAGGCACTTCTCTTACTTCACCATCTTTTACTACTATATAATTGTAATTTCTCCCTCTAGATTTTTCTTTTAGATAGTCCAATAAATCTTCATGTTTTGAATGAAAAACGTAACGAAAAACATCATCAAATGCTTGAAAGAATAGAGTATAACTGCTTTTCATCAAAGGTAACTTCCGAATATAGGCAACCAATTCCATCTGATTATTTAACTTGTCTAATAAATACGCCTTCTCTTCCCCACTTATGTGGGCCATTAATTCAGAAGGTCTTCTTAATTCTTCTATAGGATGAAAAATTAGAATATTACTGCGTTCTTGGCCTAAGAATATACGTAATCCTTTAGGCTTCTCAGAAAGTAATAAAAAGTCATCTTTAAGTCCGGTTAGTTTCATGAAGTTCATCCTTGTCAGTAAAATTAGAGAAACTTATAGTCAACAACTTTATCTGGTCTTTGGCTAATTTGCACACTCAATCTGGTTTCCATGTTTAATTTTTCATACAAATACTTGCGCTTAATGGATGGTATTAATGCAAGCATTTCTACAGGATCCTTCGTTCTTTCGTTACGCATAAACGCTAAAAAGTTCTTATTATTTTCTCCAACAAATGCCGCAAATACCTCATGAGTCTCTCCACCAACTGGTTTATAATCATCCCCCAGCCCTGGTAATTTTAGCACCGTCTCCGCCATAACCAAACACCTTCCTTTCCAAACTAATATCTATTATGTTTTATCATTTTATCCACTTAGTTATAATCTAAACGATATACAGAAGGGAAGTTTGTATTCGTAAAAAGATTGGGTGCCTTGTCTCTTGTATAAACCTTACAGATTGTTTAATTACCACGTAACACACCTCAACTCACCCTTACTTCACAAATGACAACCCTTTATTCGTAAGATTGATTATCATTTTAGCCAACTCTTTCGGCGATTTATCCATTCCATTATCCAGCCAGCTTTTAATCACGTGAATGCTGCCACTAATAATAAATGTGCTTAAGTACTCGGATACATCCTCATTCAGGCTATTTTCATCCACCCAGTTTTCAATTAAAAATCGTTGTGCTACAATCATAACTCTCTTTGGAAATGTCGTATCCCCATTTTCATTAAGTAACGTCTGACAGACATCGCTTTTCGATACGATGTATTCAAGCATCTTTTCTGTCATTTGTAGGGATTCCTCTTCTTTCGCAAAATTATATTGACTTAAGTACTCATTCATATCCTCAATAATTTCTTCTTCCATTCGAGCCAAAAGATCAAATTGGTCCGAGTAATGGGAATAGAATGTCGAGCGGTTAATATCAGCTAACTGACAGATTTCCTTCACGGTAATGGAAGAAATTGGCTTTTCTTTTAGTAATTTCATTAAGCTATCTTTTAACATCATTCGGGTATATTTTTTTCTTCGATCTAATTTAGAAGAAGTCAAATGTAAAGTCCTCCTTAAATTTTTATGTTTTCCAACATAAATTCCATTTGTGTTGTGCTTTTTACGTAAATAACAAAACTGTTTGTTGTATATCCAACACTGTGTCTATATAATAATATAGTGGAAATTTTTCTAACGCAAGAGAGGATGAAATATTTTAAGCATGGCAGCAAAGATTATTAAATATAAAAAATCCATTGTGATCGCATTTATGATTTTAACCTTAATCAGTATATTTGCTTCGTTTACTGTATCCGTAAACTATAATATGGTAGATTACCTGCCGGAGGATGCCCCATCAACGGAGGCAATGGACGTCATGGAGCAGGAATTTGAAGGTTCTGTAGCAAACACAAGGGTCATGATTCAAGATGTGACCGTACAAGAAGCACTTGTAATGAAAGAGAAACTTGCTGCCATCGACGGTGTGTCCGATGTTACCTGGTTAGACGATGCCATTGATATAAAAACTCCTATTGAAATGGCGGATCAGGACACCGTGGAAACCTATTATAAGAACGATAATGCCTTGTTTACGTTTAGTATTCGTGAAGGGGACGAGGTTCCAATAACGGATGACATCTATGAACTAATAGGCGATGACAACGCCATGTCAGGTGACGCTCTCGATACAGCCAATTCACAAAAAATGGCTGGTAGTGAATCACTTAATGCAGCAGCATTACTGGTACCGATTATCATTATCATATTGGTACTATCTACTACCTCTTGGGCAGAACCTATATTCTTCCTGACAGCCATTGGTGTTTCTGTCCTTATTAATATGGGAACAAATTTCTTTCTTGGTGAAGTTTCATTTGTTACGCAGTCTGTTGCACCAATTCTGCAATTGGCCGTATCACTAGACTATGCAATCTTTCTACTTCATAGTTTCCAGGATTATAGGAAACAAGAAGAATATCCGCACGTAGCAATGAGACGAGCAATGAAACGATCATTCCCTGCGATTGCTGCAAGTGCGTCCACCACGTTCTTTGGTTTTATCGCTCTGACGTTTATGAACTTTGAAATTGGTTCTGATTTAGGGCTTAATCTTGTAAAAGGAATTGTCTTGAGCTTTATTAGTGTCATGATCTTTTTACCTGCATTAACTTTACTTTTATATAAATGGATTGATAAAACGCAGCATAAGCAGTTCATTCCAAGCTTCAGAAATGTTGGAAGCAAAGTAGCTAAGTTGAGAATACCGAGTTTAGTAATTGTATTTCTGCTTATTGTTCCTGCCTTTTTAGGACAAGGTCAAACGAACTTTATCTATGGGGTAGGAGAGCAACCGGAGAACACACGCGCTGGAAGTGACGCGATAAAGATTGAAGAGAATTTTGGCAAATTCACCCCGATGGTCTTACTTGTTCCAAAAGGTGATGTAGCAAAAGAAGAAGAATTAGTCCAGCAGTTGGAAAACCTGGACCATGTATCAAGTGTTCTAGCATATGTTAATGCAGTGAGCGCAGCAATACCATCCGAGTATATAGATGAATCGGTGACAGAGCAATTCTATTCCGAAAATTACAGTCGTATTATTGTAAATACGAATACTAAAAACGAGGGTGAAGAAGCGTTCGGCTTAATTGAATCGACACAAGATACAGTTGAAACGTATTATGATGATTTTTACCTACTAGGGGAAAGTGTTACCCTCTACGATATGAAAAATGTTGTGCAGAAGGATAATACGGTTGTAAACTTGTTAACCGTAATTACAATCGCCATCGTTTTACTGGTAACATTTAAATCCATCTCATTCCCTGTAGTTCTGTTGCTTACAATTCAGTCTGCAGTGTGGATTAATTTATCTATCCCCTATTTTACTGGCACCTCTTTAGTGTACGTCGGGTACCTAATTGTTAGTACGGTTCAGCTTGCTGCAACTGTCGATTATGGAATCCTTTTAACAGAGGCATTTAAGGAAAATCGCAAGGAAATGTCTGCACTAAATGCTATGAAGAAAACGGTAGATGAAAAATTATTCTCTATCCTAATTTCAGCATCCATTTTATCCAGTGTCGGTTTCATTTTATCCTGGACCTCTTCTAACCCTATCGTGTCATCGATCGGTTTGCTGTTAGGACGAGGAGCATTGCTTGCATTTCTAATGGTTGTACTATTCCTTCCTGCAATGCTGTTGGTATTTGATAAAGTCATTGAAAAAACAACTTGGAAAGCTAATTATAGTAAGGAGAAATGATGATGAAACGAATGAAAAAAATACTTTTTGTCTTTATGGCAATCTTACTAATACTTCCGTCATTTCTTGTAAGTGCTGAGTCCAATCAAAACAAGACGGAAGAAGAAACTTCCGAATCAAAAGGGAATATTTCTTCAAAAGACGAAGTTGTATACGCAACACTTGGTGCTACAGGTGATAGCAAAGAAATTTTCGTTGTGAACACGTTTGATGTGGCAAAAGCCGGAACCATTGTCGATTATGGTCACTATGAAAGTCTTAAAAACCTAACCGATTTATCAAAAATCGAGCAAAACCATGATACGGTTGAGTTTCAAGCAGCAGAAGGGAAATTCTATTATCAGGGAAATATGAATAATGAGTCCCTTCCATGGAATATTTCCATTTCCTATTTTCTAGATGGGGAAAAAATGAACCCGGAAGAACTTGCTGGTAAGGATGGACACGTGGAAATCCATATCGAGACAACTGCTAATAAGCAGGTGGACCCACTGTTTTTCGAAAACTATTTATTACAGATTTCCATGACACTGGATCCAACTATTTACAGCAATATTCAAGCGCCTGACGGAATGATTGCAAATGCTGGTAAAAACAAGCAAGTGACCTTTACCGTCATGCCGGAAAAAGAGGAAGAATTTGTTCTAGAAGCCGAAGTTGACGGCTTTGAGCTGGATGGAATTGAATTTACTGGAGTTCCATCATCCATGTCTATTGACTCACCAGATATGGACGATGTTACTGGAGATATGGAGTCTCTAACAGATGCGATTGCGGAAGTAAACAATGGCGTTGGAGAGTTAAGAACTGGAGTTTCTGATTTGAATAGCGGTGTGTCGAGCTTACGTGATGGCTCCGCTCAGTACAAGCAAGGAATGTCTGATATTAGTGCTGGATCTTCTGATCTTATTCAAGGATCTAAGTCGATTGATCAAGCACTTGTAGCAATGAGCAGTTCTTTGGATGTTGGTGAAGTGGATTTAAGTGAATTGGAAAAGTTGGCTACTGGGCTTAAGGAGATTTCTAAAGGACTAAATGAATCAGCGGATGGATTGGACGAGCTAAAAGAAGGCTATACTAGTGCTTATACAGCTTTAGATGAAGCTATGCAAGCCATTCCGGAACATGAAATCTCAGAAGAAGAATTTCAGGAATTATATATGAGTGGTGCTGATCCTGAAACAGTGGATAAGTTAGTAGAAACCTACGAAAAAGCACTTATAGCCAAAGGAACTTATACTAACGAAGACCTACAAAAAGCCTTCAAAGCTGTAGACCCTACTTTAACAGAAGTTAGCAATGGTCTTAAAGAAATGGCAACAAACATGGACACCATGGCATCTGAACTTGATTCCTCCTTGGAAGGAATGGATGTTTCCGATTCTCTTGGTCAGTTACAGGAAGGATTAGAAGCACTATCTTCTAACTACAAAGACTTCCATTCTGGATTAACAGAGTATACGAATGGTGTTGGCCAATTAGCGAATTCTTATCATGAGCTACACGCTGGTATAGAAGAACTTTCAGGTGGAACAAATGAACTGGAAAATGGTGTAGCCGAACTTCATAACGGTACAAACGAATTATATGAATCTACCAATGATTTACCAGATCAAATGAAAGAAGAAGTCGATCAAATGGTTTCTGAATACGATAAATCAGATATCGAACCTGTATCTTTCGTTTCATCAAAAAATAACGACAAAATCCAATCGGTGCAATTTATCATTAGTACAGATAGTATTCAAATCGAAGAACCAGAAACCGTCGAAGCTCCTAAAGAAGAAGAAAAAGGCTTCTGGGATCGTTTAATGGATCTGTTTTCTTGATAAGGAATAGAAAAAATGCCTTTCCTTTTACTTTAAAAGGGAAAGGCGTTTTTATTTAAGAAGGGACATGGGGACAGGTTAGTTGTCCCACGAGGCTGGGACAACTAACCTGTCCCCATGTCCCCACTCATTTATTTCCCCCCGTCATCCTTTTTAAATGCATGGATAGAATTAGCTATTTTAACTAAGTCTACAGCAGGGACTTTATCAGAAACCCTCTTATCGACACTTAGGATATATTGCCAATTACTTTGTTCAAAGACTAATACATGGAAACCTGAGATTTTTAGATATGTTGCATCCTTTCCATTCTTTAATTTGAAAACATCTATAATATCCTTATCTCTAACTGGAATTCTGTTTTCAGCTGGCCGAACATCGATTTTGTAATGATTCTCTGGTACCTGTTCATGGATAAATTTCAACTCAAAAGAAGCATTAATATCTCCAGCCAACCTATCAAACCTTCCAAAATAATGCGTAAATGTCAATGCTGGAAGTCTCGTAGGAAGTGGTAATTTTTGATCGAAATGCTGTTCTGCTTTTTTTATTGCCTCTTCCACTGGTTCATACCCAAATTCCTCATAAAATTCTTCAGCTGGTTTAGGTCTGTCTTCTTTGCTAGCGAATACTGCCCCATTACCTATTAATATGCTGATTAAAAAGAACAACAATAAAAAGATATATTTATTCAATGAAACTCCTCCATTTTCCTTAAAAGGGACGTGGGGACAGGTTGGTTGTCCCAGTGGGGGGACAACTAACCTGTCCCCACGTCCCCATCCCCACGTCCCCAAAATACAAAAAGAGAACACAAGTTTTTCATGGTATTACGTGCCTTAGTAAGTATCTTTACCCAATGGAAAAACTGCATTCTCTTATATTTAGTTAATCTCCTAATTTAACTCTGGCAATCATGCTTCTTCGTCATTCACTTTGTCATGCCATTCCTTTTGCCGCTTCTTGCGTAAGAGTTCTTGGTAAAAAGCTAACCGAGCCACTTCATATAGAACCAGACTAAAAATGGCCCCAATCACAAATAAGAACACACCTATTATTAAAGCTATTCCCGTTAATAGGAACAGTCCCAATAAGGACCATCTATAACCCTTCATAAGCGAAAAGCTGTTCTTTATACTTCGGAATATACCAAGTTTCGGATCATCATGTAAAAGATACATTGTCTGTGAAATCCCTAAGTATAGCCAAAACAGAATAGCATATAAAACAAGATAAATGAGAATTACTATACCCGTTCGCACATTCCACCCAGCTGCAGCAATGACAACGGCGCCTATGCCTGTGTATATAATCAACATCCCAATGAAATAGATCAGCAAATTATTTAGAACGAAAATAATAACCCCTTTATACAATAAACGCGCATTACGAAATGGGTAGGTGATTGCTGTCATCCATCTGTTTCCCATTGTATTCTTTGTAAGGGTAATATATTGAATAAGTATAAAAAATAAGATGCTATTTACAAATGCTCCTATTAGAAGAGACTGAAGCGTTTCGGAAGTAGCAACAGCTAAAGGATCCATTTTTATGCTTAGTGTCCCCTGAATAGGAAGTGTACCAATTACAAGCTTAATTAGGTAAATTAACAGTACCATACCAATAATTTTTAGCCAATTTCTATTAAGAATGTCCATAGCACCCTTTAAAACAGTTCCAATCATAACATTTCCCCTTGTGGTTGGGACAGAGGGACAGGTTCTTTGTCCCTGTGTCTACTGGGACAAAGAACCTGTCCCCGCGTCCCACAATATTATCGGTTCATTTTCTTCCATGGTTGCTTTATATAGGCTAATATTTCCTACAGTTGAATCAGAAGCAGTTGGATGTACTTCAAAATTTTCGTTTAATGAGATGGTCCATACAGCTTCATTATGTTTTTTTAATACAATAGCCAGTGTACCAAACTGATGAATGTTATCCCAATCAAAAAGTTCCGTATCTCCATTTTCTGTTACAGAAATTCCTGCTGTATTGCTTATTACCTCTACATTTTCACCATCCCATTGTCCATGCATCTCTGCTCCAACATAATAATAAGACCTGCCAGTTCCACGATCACCATATGTACCAACGAATTGCTGTATCGTATTATCTGCTGCTTTGTAGGTTACAGCTGCAGCATCATTTGCTAACCACTCCACTTTATATTCTCCAACCGTTTCATGTGGCAATCTTTCTTTAGGTCGAGCCAGAATACCGTAATATGACCGGTAATAAATTGCATTTCCATTCTCTGTATTCTCTTTAATTGATAAGACGTGCTTGAAATTAGGTGATATGCTTGTTATGTTTTTTATCTCCTGGTTACTATCTATAAGGAGCACTACGTGAGCGATAATAATAATTCCTGTAACGCTTGTACCAATTATTTTGGACCTTTTGTTAAGTCTAAGTAAGAGTAAGATGGCGAGTGCCAAGCATATTATGCAGAATATATTTATCATGTAAAATAACCGATTATCAATATATTCTATTTGAAATCTTTCATGAACGAATAAATATCCCATTTGCAAACCAAAAGACCCAATTGCCAATAAAAATAGACTCCAGCCTACTACTTTAATTAAATTATTCGTAATCAGCTTCACCTGGCTCTACCTCCATCAGAAATTCCCATGTTTTTCCGTTATCTTCTGAAATGAATTTTCCTTTTACTTGTCCACCTTGATAATCACCATTAGGTCCTTGATTAACTAAAACAGCTAAATGTTCTCCTTCTTTTACAGGTACTTCAGCTGAAACAAAAATCGGCTGATACTTTTCTGGAATCTGGAAGTTCGCTTTACTCCAAGTTTTTCCTGAATTTTGGGTTACATAAAGATTCGGTTCTTCTGGATTAATGGTACCATAGGATAAAAATCCAGTAGTTTCATCTACAAAACCACCATCATAAATTAACCTTGTTATCCCAGGGTTATTCGTTTCCTCCCAATTCTCTCCCCCATCATGAGTTAAAAAGATGGGACGCGGGGACAGGTTAGTTGTCCCAACGGCTTGGGACAACTAACCTGTCCCCGCGTCCCCATTTCCACAAACCAAACATTTTTTTCAATAAGACACCTAACATACGGTTTATGGCATTATCTGTGAGATAAACGGAGGATAAGCAAGATAATCACGTTGTTTACTGTGCTAACCTCCATATACGAACACTATATACAGTTGAAACTTTTTTTATTTGTTGTTATGTTTAAACAGTTGCGTTTTGTCGTGAAATAAATGTAATTAGCGACGTCATACCAAATATTGTGCAATTAATAACAAAAAAGGAGCTGATTACAAATGGAAGCCTACGAATCTCAACATTACGAGAAAACGGAAGAAACAAGTGATGATTATTCACTTGATAGAGTACCTCGAAAAGAGAGGAACATGGGCTGGTTAAGTATTACTAACATTACATTCGGAATTGCAACAGCTATTTTTTATTTCCAAATGGGAAGTGTTATGGCACTTCAGTTTGGAGCTATTAACGCCATTATATCTGCTGTATATGCAATCATTGTTGCGGGGATTCTTGGAACATTTATCGCCTATTTATCTGCTAAATCAGGAATGAATGTAAACTTATTATCCCGTGGCGGTGGGTTTGGTTATATTGGAGCATCGCTAACCTCATTTATTTATGCTACAAATTTTATTATGTATTGTGCACTAGAAGGTTTGATTCTAGTAGCTGCGGTTCATGAATTCTTTCCTGTCATCCCAGAATGGGTGCTTATTATCTTCTTCGGTACGATTGTCATCCCATTAAATTGGTTTGGCATTAAGCAGTTGGATAAACTACAGAAATGGTCATTGCCATTGTTTTTTGTTTTCCTAATCGCCGCGATTATTATGGCTGCTATGAAACCATCTGGCTACGATGGAAGCTTTTGGTCCTACTTGCCTGAAGGAGTTCAAGTTGGCGGAACCGCGTTATTACTCTGCATCGGAATGCAGCATGGCATTATGGGTCTAACCCCTCTTCTCGCATCAGATTATGCCCGCTTTTTAAAACCAAAAGATACGAAGATTGGAATTTTCGCTATCGGATTTATCCCTCAAATATTCTGTTTTGGAGTAATGGGTGGTCTTGGTATCTGGTTTGGCGTACGTTTAGGTGAACCAAATCCTGGAGTATATATTGTATTGCTTCTTGGTATTTGGGGTGCTTTATTTACGATGTTAACGCAAATAAGAATTAATGTAACGAATATTTATAGTGGTTCCTTATCTTTATCAAGTTTCTTTGAAAATATCTTTAAATTTAAACCTGGCAGACGTTTCTGGGTAGTAGTTACTGGGGTAACGGCAATCATCTTAATGCTTCTTAACATTGTAGATCACCTGGAAGCTGTCATGACATTCCAAGGGGTCTTCCTTCTAACCTGGGCAACTATTTTAGTTGTAGATGCGATTGTTGTTAAAAAACTCTTAAAAATTGGTCCTGGTTATTATGAAGCAAGACAAGGTAATTTATATAGATGGAATCCAGTAGGTGTAGGGGCACTCCTAATAGCAAGTGGCCTTGGTACTATTGCAGCTTTAGGGTTTATGGGAACCTTCCTGCAAAGCACTGCCGCATTCTTTGCTTCTATACTAGCTGCTATTCTAACGATTGTTTTAGCACTTATAACAAAAGGGAAATACTATATTAAAAAAGAAGCAACTGATATTGATAAAGAAGACTATATTGCTTAAAAACAAAAGGACGGTCACATGCTACCAAAATGGAAGCATGTGACCGTCCTTCTTTCTTTCAAGAGGTGGGACGAGGAACCTGTCCCTCTGTCCCTAGATTGCTTTCTTTCGTTTGTCATTTTCTGATATGATATATGCGCATGTTGCGTCTCCGGTTATATTCATTGCTGTTCGCAACATATCTAGGATACGGTCAATACCGATGATTAGTGCAATCCCTTCTACTGGCAGGCCAACTTGATTAAGCACCATGGCAAGCATAATTAATCCTACACCAGGCACACCAGCTGTACCAATACTAGCTAGGGTAGCTGTTATGATAATTACAATAATATCGCTGAATTCCAAAGGTATCGCGTAAACTTGTGAAATAAATACGGCAGCAGTAGCTTGCATAACGGCTGTACCATCCATATTAATAGTAGCACCAAGTGGCTGGACGAAACTGCTAATGTTCTTGCTTACCCCTAAATTTTCCTGTGCAGTTTTCATAGACACTGGCAATGTGGCACTAGAACTAGCCGTACTAAATGCGACAGACATTGCTGGCAAAAATCCTTTGTAAAATTGAATTGGATTTGCTCTACCAAGTAACCAGATAATCAAAGAATAAGTTAATCCGGCATGTAGGATCAAGCCTAAAATAACGGTTATCATATAGGCACCCATGGATCCCACTGCATCTAATCCTGCCCCTCCTATAGCAGAAGCAATCAAAGCAAAGGCACCATATGGGGCAGTTTTCATAATGAAATTAACAAGCAGCATCAGGATTTCATTGGCCTGCTCAAATAAACTGTAAATCCCTTGCGTTTTCTCTCCCAAGAAAGCAAGCCCAATCCCAATAAAGACAGCAAATGCGATAAGCTGAAGCATATCTCCTGCAGCCATCGATGATATTGGATTGGTTGGAATAATATTGACAATAGTTTCCATGATTGGCGGAGCTTCACTCGCTTCAAAAATTCGCGCTGCTTACATCAAATACTCCTTCCTTACCTGGCTGAATGATATAGGCCAAGGCAAGGCTAATACAAAGTGCAACAGCTGTTGTCACAAGGAAAAAACTAATCGTCTGTACACCAATTTTACCAAGTCTTGCTGGTTCACCAAGCCCTGCTGTCCCAAGAACAATCGATACAAATACGATTGGCACAACCAGCATCATAATTAAATTAACAAATATCTGCCCAACTGGATTTAAGAGATAAGAATCTAAGGTAGAATAAATATTTTCCGGTACAAAAGTTAAAATAATACCTGTAACCACACCAAGAACAAGAGCTATTAAAATCTTTTTGGTTAAACTCATGTAGCTACCACCTTCCTATGAATTTAATCATATCTTTTTATAGAATTCTGGTAGTACGTTATTGCTAGTTATTCTAAATGTACATCCGATCACCGACAATTTATTCTTTAATCTTATATTTGATACACCCCCTTCTTAAACCAGAATCATAGAAAGCGATTACATTTCAGTCCTTAAATCGCTTCTGCTGAAAATAACAACCACTTACCAAAACTCATTCTAACTTTTCTGAATATTTTTTATAATAATATTACTAAATAATAGAATATAGAACTTTTTGATTAAACTTTTTTCTCATTTTAACTAACTAGTCCTTGAATCATCCTTATATAGGGGGAGGGTTTTCTAGGATGTAATAGTTTGTTTCTTTCAATAAACAAACAAAAAAGCCAGTCCTTTTACACGTAAGAACTGACCTTTCTAGATGGTTATCCCTTTTTGTACAGTTTCTTCTCAACCAAATATTGTACGCCATACAATATAAAAACCTTATAATGGATATAGAGGAAAAATTGAAAGTGATTTAACCTTCTTAATCTGATTATTTTAACACGTCCAAGAAAATTCATAATAACAAAAGCAAAAAGTCCATCTGCAATAGCATTAAGTAACCAAAACTTTTTAAAATTTCCATAGGATAGTTTAAGCAACCACATAGTAAGCGGCATATATGGTCCAATACTAAATGGAAGCTCATCTTTTAAAAATGACCTTTTCTTATCGAAAAACTTCCACCATCTCCGCTTATAGCCTATTATATGATTGATTATCTCGAACACAACAATGAAAACCCCAGTTATAGAAAAACGCTTGAAATTACGCTTACCTATGAAAAGCATCGATAGCCAAGGAACGATTATTATACCGATATTAAATAATAAATGCCTTTTGGAAATCATAAATTATCTCTCCAATCCTTTCCTTTTCGTCTCTTTTAAAGTAACCAGATAAACCATTTCTATTCCTAACATATTACATCATAGACTGAAAGGTTGGTTTGCAGATAGGCTCTTGTGTTACTATTTGATTTATAGGATTTATTGAAGGAGAGTTTATACCATGCAAGTCCCAATACTTTATGAGGATAATCATTTACTTTTTGTAGAAAAGCCAGTTAATATACCAGTTCAAGAAGATCGTTCGAAAAGTCAGGATTTACTATCATTCTTAAAAGAAGATATAAAATACCGGTATCAAAAACCAGGGAATGTGTATCTTGCTCTTATCCACCGATTGGACAGGCCTGTTGGTGGCGTAATGGTGTTCTCCAAAACATCAAAAGCTGCCTCCCGACTATCAGACGCCTTCCGCAGACAGGACGTTGATAAAAAATACCTTGCTATTGTGCGAGGGAAGCCATCGAAAAACCAAGCAGTCTTGGAAGATTATCTGGTTAAGGATCGGCGTAATAATAAAGTTTATACCGCTCAACCGAACCAAAAAAATGCTAAAAAAGCGATATTGGAATATAACGTTATTGGTACCAAAAAGGGGCTAAGTTTGCTTTCCATCACGCTTCATACTGGAAGACCCCATCAAATACGAGTTCAGCTTGCTTCCCGCAATTGTCCACTATACGGAGATCAAAAGTATGGACAAGACGTCAATCAACCAGGACAGCAAATTGCCTTATGGTCTCATTCGCTAACCCTTGAGCATCCAACTAAAAAGGAAGAATTAGAAGTAACGTCCCAGCCACCTGATGAATATCCATGGAATCTTTGGTAAGTTTTAATCCGTATTGGGAGGGAATTTATATCATTGAAATACGATAGGAGGACTGACGAAAGCATGGCCCAATATTTGATTTTAGCATCTTCCTCTCCTAGAAGGCAGGAGTTATTACAACAGGTTAAGATTCCTTTTACCATTCGTAAACCAGGAACCGATGAATCACAAATCGTGACCAGTAACCCTTTGGAAAAAGTAAAACAATTAGCCATTCTTAAAGGACGAAATATACCAATTCAGAATGAAACGGAGGTAGTACTCTCCGCCGATACCGTTGTTTCATACCAAAAGAATATCTTTGAAAAACCACAGAACAAAGAGGAAGCATTCCAAATGATGTCAGCATTAAGTGGACATGTTCACGAAGTATTAACTGGAGTCATGATTCGGTCTCTAGATGATGAAGTAGTATTTGTAGAACGAACACAGGTAGAATTTTGGCCATTATCTGAGGATGAAATAAATTGGTATATATCCACAAAAGAGCCTTATGATAAGGCAGGTGCTTACGGAATTCAAAGTCTTGGAGCTATGTTTGTAAAACAGGTTATTGGCGATTACTATACTGTTGTAGGGTTGCCCATTTCCCGAGTGGTTAGAGTACTGAGGGAGTTTGGCGTTTATCCGAGAGATTAAATAAGGCTGACTTCAGCTTAGATTAGATACGGTAAAACAGTAATTATTAATCGTTTCTATAGACCTTATCTAAGTTTTTTATCTTAACCCGATACATCATAAAAATGGACGGTTAAATTGTTCCTCACAATTTAACCGTCCATTCATACTTACTTTTAAGAATGAACCCATTAATTCTTTTGCACGGGAATCCAAATTTCACTCTTAAACGTTGGAGACTCAATATCTTTACTTTCATTCCATAAGATTTCTGGTCCTTCAGCTAGTTGGTAGTTAGAAGATGGAAACCATTCGGAATAAATACGTCCCCAAGTTTCTTGCAGTGTTTTAGGAAAAGGACCAACAGACTCAAACACAGCCCATGTTAAGGCTGGTACCTTTAGCTGGGAAAATTCTTCTGGGCATGCATTGGTTGTCGCTACTCCAATATACTGGTCCAATCCTCCCTTTTCCTCCATACGTCCTTCTGAGAAATTCGTAGAAGCTTGGATCAACCCGCTAGGTTCGATATTGGAAAGTTCTTTTAGTCTATCTATTTTTTCCATGTCTAACATTTTCCACATCTTTGTGATTTCTGGATTTTCTCCTTCAAAGACAATAGGAACTCGTTTCATCACACCAACAATCGAAAAGGCTTCTTTTTCTACGATTCGGTAGTTCATTTCATTTCCTCCTTTGATAGATAATTGGAAGGTCATTCGTGGATAGGCTTTGAGCGATTTATTGCTGTTTCTTGCTTCTGATGGAGTGATACCGTGTAAACTTTGAAAAGCTCTTGTAAATGAGTCTGGTGAACTATATCCATATTTAATTGCTATATCGATTACTTTTATGTTGCTGTCCTTCAATTCAAATGCAGCAAGTGTCAAACGTCTTCTCCGAATATATTCTGATAAACTAACTCCTGCTAGAAATGAGAACATCCGTTTAAAATGATACTCTGAGCAACGAGCCCGTCTCGCAACTTCTCTAAAACTTATCTCATTTATCAAATTATCTTCTATATACTGTATCGCTTCATTCATATCTTTAAGTGAATCCATTATCATGACCTCCTTATCTAGATATTAACAAGAATGGAATGCAGCCATCCGACATTCTGTGTACAATTATGCAGGGTTATGGCAAATCACCATCCACTAAGGCTTTCTATTAATAAATATCCACCTGTAACTAACAAAATAATGTATATAATCATTTGGAAAGTTCGTTGATTCATCCATTTAAATACGAGTTGTCCTGCATATAATCCGATGAAAATCAAAGGGAGGGCCATACTGCTTGAAATCCAGACCGTACGAGTGGTACCAGCAATCGTAACCTGAATAATTAAACTCATAAAATAGATAAACAAATAAAACGCAAGTGTCGTCCCTCTCAATGTTTCCTTTTGTGTGTTGGTTCCGGAAAAATATAACAATAAAGGAGGTCCAGGCATCCCGATACTGGTCGTTAACATACCTGAGAGACCTCCAACTCCCAAATCACGTCCGTCTTTTTGATGGATGCGAAATTGCTTCATAAGTAAAATCGTTAAAGCTACGATAATCAAGCTTACTACTAGCTTTAACTTTGTCATATCCATTAGTAAAAAAATTCCAATTCCTATTGGTAGGCCAATAATACTTCCAATAATAAGTCGTTTGAGAATGCCAAAATGAATGTCTTTTTTAATCTTCCTAATTAACGCAAAAGAGATAACGAAGGATAAAAATAAATTAATCTGTATCGCTTCTGCAGGATGGAATAATAAGAGAAGGAAAGGAGTTGCCAAAATAGAAAAGCCAAAGCCTGTACTCGTTTGGAGAATGGATGCAATTAGTATGATGACACTGAAATAGATTATTTCCATAAAACCCTACCTTTTATATTACTTTAAATTAGGCTCTTTTCTAGATGATTGTTGCTTTATAACATGACTTTACCTTATGGTTATTATAGTTTGCTGAGTTCTTTAATAAAGAATAAATATCTAATTTGGTATGTTGATTTCCGCTCCGAAGCGTTCCGTGTCCTGCGGGAAGAAGAGCATCGGTGAGACTGC
This sequence comes from Oceanobacillus halophilus, assembly GCF_003628505.1. GTDB lineage: Bacteria > Bacillota > Bacilli > Bacillales > Amphibacillaceae > Oceanobacillus > Oceanobacillus halophilus. The sequence continues at coordinate 159,225 of NZ_RBZP01000005.1, forward strand.
GTAGTGAGGGAACTACTTGAATAACCTTCCTCGTTCCCTTGCGCCGAGAAACCCCGCTTCGAAGCACTACTGGAAGACGCAGGCGCACACGCTTTTCAGCACGAAGAAGGCTCACCAGCTCCCCGCGGAAAGCGTAGTGTATTTCCGGAGCGAGAGTTAAGCACATTACTCTGGAGTCAGATTATCAGGAGTTTCTATCAACTATAAACTACAAAAAGCAACAAACGATACGAAAAGAGCCTTAAATAAAGAACGAGACTCTTTCAGATAAGTTTACCATATTAGATACCTGAGATAGAAACTAGCAAAGACTTAGATGAGCGGTTCATAAAGTCGATAAGTAGAGTAATATATTGTTAGTCTCTCTGTTATATATGATAAAATATGTAACATTACATACATAATGGAAAATCGTATGAATTAGGAGTGTGCTTTGTGAAAAAGACAACAGTTGCTAATACGGCAATGGAGACCGTTCAATGGTTTATTTTTCTGTTAGCAAGTTCCGTGGCATTGCCGATAGTTATCGGAGCCATTTATGAAATGAGTTTTGGTGAAGTCTCTGGACTAATGCAGCGCACCTTTTTTGTTATTGGAGTTGCCTCCTTGTTGCAAGGTCTTTTTGGACATCGACTGCCAATAGCAGAAGGCCCGGCTGGACTATGGATCAGTATTTTTGCCGTAATGGCTGTAACTGGGGTTCAAAATGGTTCCACGTTAAACGAAACATTGCGATCGTTGGAAACCATCATGATACTGACTGGTTTATTTTTGTTTTTGTTTGGTTTGTTAAAAATCGCCCAAAAGATTTTACCAATCTTTACTCCACTAGTAACAGGGACTTTTTTCTTGCTCTTAACCGTGCAATTGAGTGGAACGTTTTTAAAAGGGATGCTTGGCCTGCAGGGTAATACAAATACGATACAGCTGTCAGAAGCTACCCTTGCATTTATCACCTTTTTTATTATCCTATGTCTATCCTCCTTTGCTAGAGGATGGTTACGTAACTACGGCGTACTTGTTGGAATTGTCATCGGCTGGATTGGATATGTAGTCTTCATAGGGGCCCAGGAAATGCCTGGAAGTGTTCAGTTATTCTCTGTCCCAAAATGGTTTGCTTTTGGTACACCAACGTTTGATCTTAGTGTCGTTCCAGTTGCTTTCCTGACAGCTGTCATTATTTTATCGAATATTGTTGCTTCTATCGTAGCTGCAAATCAGACACTAGGAATCAAATCTAAAAACAGCAATGCAGAAATAAACGGGGGAACTGCTTTTTCTGGAATTAGCCATGGACTAGCAGGTATGTTTTCGGCAATTGCCAATGTTCCTTTAGCGACTTCTTCTGGATTTATTGCGTTAACCGGACAGAAAAGGAAAATGCCATTTATTTATGCAACGATTCTATTAATCTTTATTGCCTTTTTCCCACCAATTATTTCATTGATTTCTAGTATTCCCTCTCCTATCGCAAATGCAGCATTAATGGCAACCTTTGTTCAATTGGTAGGATTAGCGATAAACAATGTCTCCATGGAGAGATTAGACTCCAGAAAGATAACGATTGTTGGGGTCGCATATTTATTTGGTATGGGTACCATGTTTTTGCCAACTGAAGTATTCGCTAATTTCCCAGCAATTCTACAAAATATAGTGAGCAACGGGCTTTTAGTAGGTACAGGACTAGTTATCTTGCTCGAACAGGTGTGGAGAGAAAAATAAAGTAACCGCAAATACTTCGTCTAATTTTAGGTGAGGTTTTGCTAAAATTCTAAAAGAAGGTGGTAATTTTGGAAAAACTTCTAGTTAAAACAGGTATATATGGCTTTATATGTTCGCTTGCTATTGGAATTTTATTTATTGAAAAAACAGATACTATCCAAACTTCAAACGGTATGTACTCATATTATGAGAAAGATTTAACCGAATATGTTATTGAGATTTTAAGATTCTCCATAAAGGTAACAATCGCGTTAATTTTCCTGGCTCTATTATATAAATTATATCGAACATACAAATCATAATACTATGAACTTTAATTATAGGGTACTTTTTTAAACAAAAACAGATATTGTAGAGTATGGAGATTCGGCTGGGACATAACTAAAGTGTTTTATCAGAAAACGAACAATGTGCTACATAGCGGAGGAAATATACGTAGACTCCTTGAAAAAAGAAAACCACTTTTTTCTGCTTGCGATGTAACCCTGCCGAAGTGTTCCTTGTCCTGCGGGAAGAAGAGCATCGGTGAGACTGCGTAGTGAGGGAACTACTTGAATAACCTCCCTTGTCCCTTGCGCCGAGAAAGCCGCTTCGAAGCATTACTGGAAGACGCAGGCGTACACGCTTTTCAGCACGAAGGAGGCTCAGCTGCTCCCCTAAGGTGCGCGAAGTATATTTCCGGAGCGGTATTTTCTGATTTCGTCTTTAAATTTCTGTAAATCTAGGCAGAATGCAAACAAGTAACTTTTAAGTATGCCCCAAATAAACATGCTATATTTGATAAGTTAACTTTATTTACTCAAGTATATCAAACGGGTTTTTGTGACTTTCTAAAGTTTTTAAATTTCCCCATGTACATTCACCCAAAATCTGCATAGGATAACATGGAGAATTTCTTAACTTTTGGAGATGATAGTTTGAGTATTGCTACAAGTCCACAAATTATTTATACTGTTCAGCCAGGAGATACGCTGTATTCCATTGCCTCAAGGTTTGCAAGTAATATTCAGGAAATTGCCCGCAGCAATTATTTGTTTCCACCTATTACCGATTCTTATTTAATTTTTCCTGGGCAGACACTTGTTGTACCTACTGCTGCAATGTCTGAATTAAGTACATTTTATTTCACAGCACCAGGCGATACATTGTTTAACATTGCACAACGATTTTCCACATCAATAGACTTGGTTGCTGAAGTAAATCATATAAATAACCCCAACCAGATTCTATCAGAACAACTGCTACAGGTTCCTGCTTTTATTTACGATATAGAAGTTACTGATACACTTCAAGATATCGCCAGCCGCTTCGAAATTTCATTGGATGTATTAATAGCAGCCAACATGGGACGTCCAGGATTTTCACCAGACACCATGTGGCCCTCCTATTCCTTAATTATTCCGCTTCCGTGAGACTAGCGCTCCAGCAGATGGGAATTTCTCTATACCACTGGAATTTGAGCGACAGCCTACTGCTAGCACTGGTGAGATTTGGGAAATGAATCTTAAGTTTCATCTTCTCCAAACTAAAAGGGTACGGTTTTATACTGATCCGTACCCTTGAGCAAAACTATGAACTTACTACTTTCATCCCAACATTTCCATCAATCGACTGATCATCATGCCCCATGTCTACTATTAACTAACCAACAACTCTCATGACTTTTGATCCACACTTTTCACAATACCCCTCTAGAAAAACCCGAAAATTAGAAGAATCTACCTCATAATTCACAATAGTTGTGACGCCACAATTGCCACAATAGACATTTTCTTCCACCTTTTTTCTAGTGTTGCTAGGAATAGTCAGCCATCTCTTTTTAGCAAGTTGATCGAGAGACATTGCCCCCACTTCCCCCTATCCTATTTTATCTTAATAGTACGACTAAATGACTGATTATTCAAATATAAGCGATTAAATGTTAAACTCTCTGTCTCTTTCATGAATTACTTTGTGTAAAGTTTGTAAGAAAGGTGCCTTCCTCTTGGATTTCCACCATCATTCTACGGGGCAAAAGGAAAATATGTAAAGGCAACTACAAACAATACTAAGCCACCAAACCAAAGGTAAATAAAACTGAACAGAATATCCAAACTTATTAATGCCCACCTAAGCCATGATTGTTTTTTCCAAGCAGCTTTTAACCAGCGGTAATTAATCATTCCCAACAGATACAATCCTAAAACGATGAAACATGGAACTACCCATTGTCCAACAGGCTCAGACGCTTCGAAACTTCGTGCTCCAAAAAAACCTGATTGAAATTTAATTATTTGGCTAACAACTATAAAAATAAGCGCAAGCAAGCCTCCGATGCCGCCAATCCACTTCTTCTCCTTGTGATTCATACCTATTATTAAAAACGAACCAATAACCGTGAACAGAGCAAACAGTATAAAATCGATAGGGCACATCTCCTTTCTAGTTCATGTAAAGTGGTATTTCTTCTGGATTGCCGCCACCGATAGTCATTTGATATAAGTAATAGTCCGGTTTTGGGCTACCAAATTGCTTATCTACCACAAAGTAAACGTACTTTTCATCCGGGCCAATTATTGGGTTAGTCGTATGTTCTCTTAAATGAGTAAAGCGTTCCCCTTGTTCCGTTTGACGGTCATAGAAAAAGAGCTCATATTGAAAAATCCCATCCTCTCCGGTATCATTCACTGCTTGATAGATAAACGCATCATCATTTGCAGCTACGGCAAAGTCATATATGTCCTGTTCATTATCTTTCTGACTTACTACTTGAATCGATTTTGGATCATCTAAACTAATTTCAAAAATTCGCAGGTATGTTGCAAAGCTATCTTCTGCTGTCTCTACATCTGTATCATCAAACATCGATACATATACAGTATTTTTCGTCCTAGAGACGCGTAATGACTGCATCATATATTTTTTCAAATCCGTGTGCTGTTTTGTTTCGCCGCTTGATATCTGATAACTAAACACATCAAAATCATGCGGTTTGGCACTGGCAATGGGGGAGTAGTTTTCAAACGTATCTGCATTCAAATAATAGAGCATATCTTCATTGGTTGGGTGATATTCTATTTCCGTCACAAGCGTTCTTTTAGCAAACAACACCTGATTAGAGCCAGTTTCTACGTTTACCACATGGATGGCACTCTTTAGATCTTCTTGCTTATTTTTATGACTAATAATATAGGCAAGCTTTTTTCCATCTGGAGAAAAGCTAATATCTAAAATTTCCTGATCTATTTTCAACTGAACAATTGGCTCTTCGGGACTAGCCGTATCACTTTGTAAATAAATACCAGGATTGCCCTCATCAAAGAACACATAGGCAATCGTTCCGTTAGACGATACATCATAAATAGAAGTACGTCCTTGTTGTTTTTCAAACTCTTCTTTATCAAAGATGATTCCTAGCACAATCAACGTGATCGTTATTAATCCAATGATAATTAAGATAGAAATAATTGTTTTTTTCTTCATCATAAACCCCTTTACATACCGATAAAAATTACAATTATGTACCAAAACATTAGAAGGATAGCAGCCATTGGAACAACTGCTACTGCATATGCTCCCTTTTTTCTTCTTTTGCGAATCAAATGCATTTGCCAAATATATAGACTAATCCACACAAGCAGCGGTATTAAAGGAATCACCATAACAGGTGACAAGCTGCCAATCATCACCATCATTCCCCATAAGAAAAATAAAATATAGCCAATAACACCAACTCCTGCTGTCATGTTAATCACATGGAGCCATTTTGCATAATGTGGTAATGGATGATCAGTCGCCCGGTAATCATGAATGGTCGTACGGTAAATCAATACGATAGCGAGCAGGATAATGATGCTCGCAAAGATGGTTAATGGTGCTGAGATAGAAGGTACTGTTACTCCTGTGGTGAGTAGTAATCCAAACAAATAGATGGCAATATGTATAAGAAGCAGGCTATTCATCCATAAGCGCCTATTGAAAAAGGCACGTGATTGGATAGAAAAGATGAACAATAGAGCGCTTGCCATAATGGAGAGCACCAGCCATAGAATATAGGCATCACCTTCTAAAAATAGCTGAGCTAAATAAATACCGATTGAAAAAATTATCGATCCAATAGCCAATACTATCATCATTTCTTTTCTATATGGATACATCGCCTGCTGGATTTCACTACCGATTTCTGTTTCCTCTCCAAAATCTTCAAGTGCCTTCTTTTCTGCCTCTGTCTCACTTAATCCTGCTTTGACAAATTGTTCTTTAGACAATTCCAAGTGAATCATTAATTCTTCGTACAAATCATCTTTCTCTTGCTGATTGCCTTCAATTTGTTGAACGGTTTTATCAACAAATTTTGTGAACCGCTCCGTCATATCAGCCCCTCCGAACTCTTATGTACGAGTGATTCTACTAACTTCCAATTATCTTGCTTTCGTTTTAGTTCTTTCCCTCCTGTTTCGGTTAGGTGATAATACTTTCGCCGGCCATTTTCTGTATCACTCCAATAAGATTCAACCCACTGCTTTCTTTCTAATCGTTTCAGCGCAGAATACAACGTCCCCTCACTCATCTCGTAAGTATCATCACTTAAGCGCTTTAGTATTTTAGTAATCTCATAGCCATACAGGTCACGCTGCGAAATGAGAGACAATATTAATAAATCAATACTTCCTTTCATCATTTCCTTATCAACCATCGATTTCACCTCTTTTATTAACATTACCAGTGTAATACGATGCACCTCGTATTACAAGGGTATAGAGGAAATATTTTTGGAAGAAATTACACGTCTAGCATTGGTTGTTTCGGATGGAGCGTGTCTATTAGCTGCTTGGCCTGTTTTTTTACCCGATTGTGGTGAGCTATCAGCCTTGGCGGATGTTCTATCGATTGTTTGGCGAGCTCTATCAACCGACTCATCCTCTCTATCAACCGCCCCATACTCTCTATCAACTGCCTCATCCCTTCTATCAACCGACCCATACTCTCTATCAACCGCTCCTCCCTCTCTATCAACTGCCTCATCCCTTCTATCAACTGCCTCATCCCTTCTATCAACCGCCCCATACTTTCTATCAACCGCCTCACCCTCTCTATCAAACGCCTCACCCTCTCTATCAACCGACTCATACTTTCTATCAACCGCCCCATACTCTCTATCAACCGCCCCATACTCTCTATCAACCGCCCCATACTTTCTATCAACCGACTCATACTTTCTATCAACCGCCCCATACTCTCTATCAACCGCCCCATACTCTCTATCAACCGCCCCATACTCTCTATCAACCGCCCCATACTCTCTATCAACCGCCCCATACTCTCTATCAACCGACTCATACTTTCTATCAACCGCCCCATACTCTCTATCAACCGCCCATACTCAGCTACCACCCCAATGTACACCATAAACAAAAAATGCCAGCCCCTATCGCAAGAAGGAACTGACATTTTTGAAATTAAACAGAACATTGATTTAGTTGGTCCCGCAACATTTCTCTACCTTGCCTAAGATAGGTTAATGTTTCGGTTTTTGAGGTATTAAGAACTTCACTGATTTCCTGTATGGATAAATGATTACTGGATTTCAGGATAAGGGCTAATCTTTCTTTCATAGATACATGCATCAAAAATCCTTGTATATCAGCTTCTGGACATTTTTCAAGAAGGAAACATTTACTTACCTCATTAAAATCTTCTTCATCCATTTGAACTTGTGCGAGATCAATCGTTAGTTGGTATAACCACAATGAAAATTTTTGATTGGTCAATGGATAATCGTGAATATGGGAATAGACATGTAAAAAGGTATCATAAGCAAGATCATCCGCCATTTGCTTGTTCCCCATCAGAATATAACAAAGTCGGTAAACTGCTTGATGATAATGCTGAACTAGTTTCTTAAATGCATGACGATTTCCTTTTTTCACCTGTTTAATGATACATAACCTTATCTCCCTCATCCTACACCCTCCGTATACTTACTCCCTATCCCCTACTAGGTTCCGCATAAAGCTTCACCTTCCCGGGTATTTATTTCATTACTCATCAGAACTTAATTTCATATTTTCAAGCATATTCAATATTTCTTCCTCTTCTACATCTGGATTCGTCATTAACAACGAATAGCGCAACCCATCTTCATCCCAAAGATACCCATTAATTACTTCTTCATATTCTGCAGGATTTCCCCGGATTTCTAGATCTGCTCCTTCAATCGCCATCTCCTCTGGTGTTGGAAAGATGGATAATGTAAACATTGGAATATCCTCTTCGGAACTATATGTTAATTCCACCTCATAGCGCTCAAGCTCACTTGAGAAATCATACATCTGTACATTAGAGAGATGTACCTCTTCTTCCGGTAATACGAGAAAGGCTTGACCTAATGCTTCTTCTGCTTCCTCCAATGTTACGGTATCTGGACCAAAACTTTCTTCTAAGTTTTCAATTTCTACATCATCTGGAATCTCGAGAGTGAACGTACCTTCAGGAAATTCCGGTGAAAAGTCCAGCTCGGTATATTCTAATTCTGTTCGAACATCTCCAGTTTCTGAGATCATTTTAACGACAAACCAAGTTTTCTGGTCTACCCATAATTCCATATCCCCTAGTAAATTATCTGCTTCATTTGCTTTAATCTCTATATGGTACGTGTCATAATCAAGCACTTTTTCTTCGCCAGACATTTCATAGGTATGGGAGTCCTTCATCGATTCCATCATTGTTTTTAACTGATCTTTTGGACTTGAACCTGCTATGTCACCAAGCTCGGATGTATCCATTTCATGCGCCTGCCCTTTGCCTTTGTCGTACATAATCATTTTCTGGCCATCATTAAATACCTCAACCTCTTGATCAAGTAACTGATCTTTCGTAAGAACCTTTCTCTTTTCATCTGCAACATTTTCCTCGAGAATGATATGTTCAGTCATCTCTTCTCCATCGAACATTTTCATTTCAGACACACCATGATAGGTAGTAACATCTTTCTCCGACTCTATGGCATTATGGATAATTTCTTCCGCAGAAACATTCATACCTTGTGAACATCCTCCTAATAATAAGATGATTATACTTACTAAAATAATGCTTTTTCTCCACATAACCTTCATGTTATCCCCTTTCCTTTAGCCAACAGGCAATTAATGTACCTTTATTTTCAGTTGACCAAATGTTCATTTTTCCATCGTGTTTTTCGATAATTATTTTTGCAATACTTAATCCAAGTCCTGATGTAGCTCCTTTTCCTCTAGAAGCATCATTCTGATAGAAAGGCTGGAATACTTTTTCCAGATTACTTTCTTTGATTCCCTCTCCCTCATTTTGAATCAGAATAACGGTTCCATCTTTTCTCCATTCATCCAATTCCTTTTGAAATTCCGAAAAAACCCAATGTGGCAATGGTGATTTCGATGATATGCCCGAAAGCCAAATGCTGTGATTGTTTGGTGTGTAGCGAATGCTATTGTCCATCAGGTTATCTATGAGACGAATCATCTGCTTCGGATCCAAGTGATAGGAATTTCTTACATACAGTTCTGTTGATAGTTCTATCCCTTTTCTTGCACATGGTTCCTCATATCCGGAAAATAACATTTCAAAAAATTCATTCCCATTTACTTTTACCTTTTCCAACATATTTTCGGATGATTGAAGGGCAGTGAATACAGATAAATCATCGATCATCTGTTTCATATGATCCAATTTATCATTGAGTATCGTCTGATATTCCCTTCGTTCTTCTTCCGATAACTGATGATTTTCCAAAGCTTCTGTGTATGTTCGAATAACGGTTAATGGCGTTTTTAAATCATGAGATAAGGAGGCAACCATATATTCTTTTTCCTGCTGCTGTTCCGTAAGCGCTTCTCTCGTTTCTTTAATTTGGGCTTTCATATCTTCAAAATGCGAGATGAGTACCCCGATTTCATCTTTTGATTGCACCAGTTCTTGCTCAGAATCTTTCCCTTCCGCAAATGCCTTCATATGTTCCTGCAACTGGTGTAATGGCCGATTTAATTTTCGGTTGAGGGACCAAATGAGGATAGCATATAAAATGATGAAAAATGCAACCAAGATACTAAGCATCAGTACCGTACGCTTACTAGTTGTTTCCACCCACGCATTTCTTCCCATGGTAATTTCATATAGTCCTACTAATTGATTCTCCTCATTAAAAACGAGTTTTTTCGTTGTGTAGGTTCGTGGATTCTTTTGATATTCATTTAAATTCTGAAACAATTTTTCTTTATTCACTTGAAAATAACTAGAAGATCCAGGCGTATCCATACTGGAAAACAGCGTAATCCCATCATAGCGATATAAATCTATTTTGAGATTGTTTCTGGTAAGATTTCGTAAATGCTGATAGTTTTCTTCAGGCTGAATTTCATATAAAGACGTATCCTGCAACTCCTTTTCCAAAGAAGATACTAATTCCTGAAATTCAAGATATTCTTTTAAATCCTGCTGACTGTCATAGTCACTTAGATTTATATAGAGCAAATAAATCGCTACAATCGGCAGAAGCATGACAATCAGATAACTGATGATTAACCAATTTTTAATTTTCATCCCAATTGCTCTCCTATAAAGCGATAGCCAACTCCCCAAACAGTCTGGATAAATTTTGCTTGTTTTTGCGTGTCATTCAGTTTTTGGCGCAGACTTTTAATATGTACAGTTACTGTATTATTTCCATCCACATTTTTGAGTTGCCACACATGTTCATAGACTTTCGATTTTTCGAAAGTGATAAATGGATTCTTAGCTAACAAAAATAGAATGTCCTTCTCTTTGGCAGTTAAATTAACCAGCTCTTGATTTAAAAACACAGCCTCATTCAGGAAATCAATGGATAATCCATGTTTGTACTGGATGTTTTGCTCATTGTAGTGTTTCTTTGTATACCGATGATATCTTCTTAGGTGTGAATGAACACGTGCAGTCAGTTCCTTTAGACTGAATGGTTTGGTCAAATAATCATCTGCCCCAAGATTTAGTCCTTGAATCTTGCTTTCATCCTCATTCTTTGCACTAACAATTAGCAGCGGAACATCACTTTCTAACCGAATCGTTTCACATAGAGTAAAGCCATCCATTTCCGGCAGCATAAGATCAACTATCACTAAGGAATAGGTATCGTCTTTAAAGTCCTCCCAGCCTTCTACACCAGTAGATGCCCATGTTACGTGAAACCCTTCTCTATCTAAATGGTCTCTCATAATCCGGGCAATTCCATAATCATCTTCTACAATAAGAATTTTGCTTCTTTCTCCCATATGTCCCCCTCTTCTCTATCTTAAGTATAAGCCATGTTGCTTGAACTGATGGAAAAGTTTATTTTTGTTTAATAATTGCTAATACTTGAAGTACACGGTAACAATTACATAACATTTTACAACCTCCATAAATATCCTATCACAGCACACTTATCAATTGATAGAAGGTGCTTAGGAGGTGCCTGTCACTCCCCGAATTTTGTCGAACCGAATAAATTTGTTATCCCCTTATCTACCAAGGGAGGAGATGACTTCATTTCTGAATAGTATTCGACAGGTGACAGGCACCAGAAAGGCGGCACCAGAAAGGCACCAATGAAATGTGATTTTACAAATGTTTAATAAAGTAATAAAAGGATTTTCTTTCTTATCCTGTTGACTTGCTAAACGATAGGTTTTTAGAGTTCTTATCACCTATTACTTTATCACCTCTTTTTGCCATAAACTTGTAAATAGGGTGTTATTGCTATTCCACAGTTTTGATACAAGCCTTTGTTACTCTTTAAGAGAAGTCAAAACTGAAAGGAGATAGAAAATGAAAATTAAAAACATCATGGTAGGTGTACTTTCTGTCGGTACTGCATTGACTTTAGCTGCATGTGGTGGGGATACGAACGAGGAGGAAATAATTGAAACTCCACCGGAAACAGAAACGGAAACAAACCCAGGTAATGATGAAATGGATCCTGGTTTAGAGTCTGAAGAGCCTGAAGAACCTGCTCCTGGTTCAGATTCTGAAGTAGATCCTGAAGAACCTGCTCCTGGTTCAGATTCTGAAGTAGACCCTGAAGATCCTGCATCCGGGACAGATTCCGAGTTAGATCCTGAAGACCCTGATTCTGAATCAGATTTTGAATTAGATTCTGAAGATCCCGCTTCTGAATCAGAAACTGAGCTAGAATAAGACGAATATTTGTAAGGCATAAGAAACCTTAATTGTATATTTCCCCTTTTTTACTGAAGTCTGTCTGCAGAAATGTGGACAGGCTTTTTTTGGATTGTGGCTGTATTTAAAAGAATTGGGTCTGTTGTTTGTATGAAAGTTAGAGATAGACTACTTTTTCTGGGAGATATTGATACCTGGTACGGTGATAAACGCATCTGATTCGTTGCTATCTTCTCCAATCGTTAATATAAACTGCAACGAATAACACTTTTGCCTCCCAAAAAAAGACAATTCACCAAGTCGGCAAATTGTCTTCTAGTCAACCTTCTATTCTATTATATCGATTTAACAGCGTCCTTAACCGGAGTAGTTCCAGTGACTATCTGAAATTCTTTTCTAATTGTCGAATCGTTCTCTAGGCTTGCAACAATGACACTTGCTACATCTTCACGAGGGATTTCCCCGCGTTCGACTTTCGATGCTGCCTCAACTTGTCCTGTTCCTTCGTCATTAGTTAACAGGCCAGGATGAATGATTGTGTAATCTAAGTCGGTCCGCTTTAGCCATTCATCTGCATAATGCTTCGCTGCAACATATGGTGCAAAGGAAGATGGTGCCGCTTGAATTGCTTCGCGACTTGTGTCAAACGAACTGATCATCACATAACGTTTCACACCAGCTTTTTTTGCTGCCTCCACAGTTTTCACCGCACCATCTAGATCAACCATAATGGTTTTGTCTTTACCTGTATGCGGTCCAGATCCCGCAGTAAATACCATCGCATCTACGTCCTCACAAGCTTTGGCAATAGTGTCAATATCTCCTTCTAAATCCACCACCGCTGTTTCTGCACCTAAATTTTCAAAATAAGAAGCTTGCTCTTGTTTACGAATCATGGCTTTTGCTTTCAATTTATCACTATCCTGAATAAACGAAACGAGATGTTTCCCAATCTGACCATTTGCTCCAACTACTAGTACCTTCATATTTTCCACCCTTTCTATGTAATAACAACTATCTTTATCGTATAGCAGACAGATGGAAGATGTCTAGAACCGTGCTCGCTTTAGGTGGAAAATTGGGACAGTGAACCTGTCCATGTCCCCCATCACTTTTCATCACTGCCTCTGTAGCGGTTGTATGGGAGTGGGTTCCAGGTTCGGTATTGCAGCTCTTCAGATCGCAGTGCTGATGGGATGTCTTCTGCAATTCTCCGAGCTACTTTTAATTCGCGTTCTGCTTCTTGCCTGTCTTGGTACATAAATTCATCTGATGCTTTTTCTGGTGCTTTATCCACCTTTTCCTCTAAGTAGTCAATCACCATTTCCTGTTGTTGATGGATGGATTCACGAGCGTCTGTTACCCAGTCCGCTTGAGTCGAACGCAGTGTGTCTGTCACATAACTGAATTCTTGATAAATATCTTTGTAAATTTGGTCGGCATTGGCACGAACATCTCTAACTGCTGTTTCTAAATCTTCAATGGTTAAATTCTCTACATCTAAAGGCTGTGCACGTTTTGCCCCACCTAACCGAGAGGAATTTAAATAATATGGAAAGATACTCTTAATCGTTTTTCCAACTGGTGAGACGGCCTGGTTGTTCTCATCGACTCCTTTTGGCTGAACACCCTGCATGGCAATTCGAGCTGATTCTGGTCGAACAATTTCTTTAGGTGGTAGCACTCCATAACGGAGCATTTCCCTGATACCTGTACCAGAAATATTGATTCGATAGCGATGGTCATGCGGACAAGTTTGTTCTGTTGCTGGATTGTCACAGCGCGTGCAATAAAACACTTCATGGAACAAGCGAATATCAATGCCTAGTTCATCAGCAGTGAATTCATCAAAAATAGTATGGCTGGCATATTTATCATAGTAATCCCCAATACCTGCGTGATCACGACCAATAAGGGCATGCGTACATCCATAATTTTTCATAATCAACGCGTGAAGAACAGCTTCACGAGGTCCGGCAAAAATATACGTAACCCGTAGTGGTGCTAAAATGGTCCTTTCTTTTGGATAATACGTATCTAGTACACTTCGATAAGATAACATACGGAACTCATGTCTTGTGTATTCTCGTTTGGCCATCTCTACTAGAGGCTGAACAAACAAGCCATCCATTTCTTCTAACGCATTTCTATGAATATATTCATGTCCTCGATGTAAAGGATTCGCACCTGTTATAAATCCCCCAACGGAGCGAAATTTCTTTTCTTCATAAAATAGATTCCACGTATCTTTTGGTTCCATTCGTATATTTTCAAACGGTCCCCAATGAACCCGCCTGAGCAATTGAATGGGTCCACCTAATGCTGTATCCCCCATCCTTCGATAAATGGCATCTACTCCCGGATGGTTTCGATCGGTTGTTCCGAATAGATTAGAAGCACGAAACTCCCTATCATAATAAAAGATATCATCCAACTTAAGGATAGCTACTGGCTCTTTCGTATCATCTGCTAGCGCTACTTCATCCCCAACGGATAGTGTTTTTATAATTTCCTTGTTCCGATCACCAATTGGTGCAAAACTTAGTGGAACTGGCCAAACTACCCCATTTTTCAATCGGCCGTTTGTAAGAACGGACTTATAATCGTCTTCAACCATAAACCCTTCATTTGGAGATAACACACCTGTTGCAATCATTTCAAGTGTAATCACAGCCTCTAAATCTACCATAATCATTGGCAATTTTTTTGCCCTTTCCATCGCCTCATCACGTTCTTTCCCTGTAAGAACACGATTCACTAATTTCCCGCCATGCGGCTGCTGCGGATAACTTGCCAATTTCTCTTCAGTTAATCCTTTACCTTGACTCATACCACCCCTCCTTTGGGACAAAGAACCTGTCCCTCTTTTTTCTAGTTTATGACATGGGAGGTGTAAAATATGATAGAGAAATCTAAACGCCAATTTTCCTGTAGAAGGACTGACACTTTATTTTTGGAATGATATGATAGGAAGAATAAGAATGAACGAAGGAAGTGCAGCTTCATGAATTTACATCAATTACAACAAAAACTTATGGAACGAGACTTCAAACAAACCGCGGAACTGCTCCGTAACATTCATTATAGTGATGATAAATTAAGTCATATCCAGGATATATTAAAAGGTCTTCCATCTTCAGGTGTTCATTTTTCTGATGAGGTAGAGGTTCTTTATGCTCAAGTCCGTGCTTTATCGTCCTACGACACAGAATACGAAAAAATAGTACTTCGAGACTTAGAAAGTATCTTAAGCGAGATCATTAAGCCTACCGAAGATTCAGCGGTAATTTTCATGGAAAAGGGGGAGCTACAAGAAGCAATTACACTATATAAACAAGCCATGCAGTCTGATTACGATGCACAACTTTCACTAGGTAAATACTATAAAGCAATTGGTCGGGATGATTGGGCATTTAGTTGGTATGAGACAGCTGCAACTAACGGGAAAACGGATGCCATTTACTGGCTTGGAAACTTTTACTTTGATGGAAATTTTGTTACGAAAAGTCTGGAAAAAGCTTTCTATTACTATAAGGAAGCTGCGCTTAAAGGGCATGGAGACGCAATGAATAATTATGCGGATATGCATTTTCGTGGGGAGTATGTAGAAAAGAACAATGAACGTGCATTTGAACTATTTACTATCGCGGCTAAACGAGGAGTTCCCGAATCCATGTACACACTTGCCTATTTATACGAAAACGGGATTGGTACAGAGCAGCACAGAGACAAAGCGAAGTATTGGTTTACTCAATCGGCTTTACATGGGGATGATTTTGCCGCCAATCGACTCGGAAAAGAGGCCGTAGAACATGGAGATGGCAAAGACGCTCTCCGCTGGTTTAAAATGGCTGCTGACAGGGAGGATCTATATGGAGAATTTAATCTCGGTATGTGCTATGAATCCGGTATCGGCACCCAAATCAACTTAAAAAAGGCAAAGTATTGGTATCAAAAAGCTGCCCTTAAAGGCGATCAAGAGGCAAAAGCAAAATTGAAAGAATTTTAATCCTCCTTGGGCTAACCAGTTCCATTAAATATCGTATTTTTCACCCACCACAACGTGTGTTGCGTTGAGGGTTTTTTAAGAAAAATGTCCGTTGTAATTCTTGACGAAAAAACCGGGACAGTTAACCTGTCCCTATGTCCCCCCCCATTGTGAGTACTAGGAAAATGGAGATGGTGATGATGGATATTGCTGTGGTTGCCAGTATATATAAAGGTACTTGTTTAACTAAGGTATTATATTTTTCGGCGAATACGTAGACCAGTGCTCCTGTTGGTAATGCCGATAGAATAACCACCGATGTTGCCCATAATTCATTTTCCAGTGGAAAGAGAACATAAACGAATAAAATGGCCAATAATGGTAAAATGATTAATTTTAAACTTAATAGAGTGATAAACTCTGATAGCTGATAGTGTTTATTTTTTAAAACATTTCGCTCACTGGAAAGCCCCAATCCTAAAGCGAATAAAGCAGTAGGACCTGCTGCCGGACCAAGTGTTTCTGTGAATACATAGATTGGTTGAGGGATTGAAACCCGCGATATAGCTACAATTATTCCTAATAATAAGGAAGCATTAATTGGATTAAATAAAACAGACTTCACAATCAATCCAATTAATGGCAAAATGTTTCTCTTTTCTTGTTGTCTTTTATGGAAAACCTTGGTTACTTCAAATGAGACAATAATTAGTGTAATAATGGTTAAGTCATAAATAAAAGTAACAATTGCAGCCGGGACTGCAGCTTCTTGTCCAAACGCTGCAACTAATAGTGGGATACCAAGAAATCCTGTATTCCCATAAGTGGTTATCATCCCATACATACTTACCTCAGGAAATTTCTTTTTAAAAAAGATTTTAAATATAAGAACGGTCAAAATAAAGCAAGTTAAGATAAGGAATAAATTGGCCAAAATAAAATCCACATTGGCGAGTTGTTCTACTGGTGCAGTAGATACTGAAAAGAATAATAATGCCGGAAGGGAAAAATAATAGACAAAATAATTTAACGAAGATGTTCCACTAAATGGCAACAACGAAAGTCTTCCAGCTAAAAATCCACATATTATGATAGCAAAAATTGGAATGACTACCTGAAACAATATAAGCATGAACTTACCTCCCCCTTACAACACGAAACTGCATCTAGTATAACAAATCAAACCGGAACATTGATAACATTCAGAAAAGCAATGCAGTAACGACTTGATTCGAATCGCTTATTTCTAGTACTCTATAAGTAAATTTAGAAATAACCGAAACTGTTCCTAGGGTCAAATCGTATGAATGATAAAGGAGGTAACTGTAATTAAACACTTTAAAAACACCCGTTACTGGATGATCATGCCACCATTTTTATTAACAGCAATAATCATCTTCTTCTTTATCCCCAGAGAATTCAGAGGGTACTATCCCCTTTTCGTGATTATTATTTTTTGGCTGATTTATTATACTTGGAATTATATTGCAAAGAAAAAGAGGAATAGTGATACATAGAGAATTTAGACCGCAAGTATTCTGCTGGAGCGAATGGCAGCACTATCTTTCATAAATGTATGCGAGAACTACACTATTCTTACTTAAATATATCCACCATTTCTATCAATAGTGATTCTCAAAACAGCATCATAATCGACGAAAAGAACTTAATTTTTAATAAAATCAACAACTACTGTTTAGGATTAATAGAGAATCTGAGATTAATCGAAAGCAAAAATTTGTTCTAAATATTTAACATTGCTACGCTTATTAGAGAAGAGTACTTAAAGGTGGTATACATATTTTTTTAAGAAAGTTCAATATAATTTTGGCATTTTTAGTTCTTTGCTATCTGCTTATAGTCTTATATTCAATCGCACAATCCCCTTCACACACTATCTCCCTTTAATTATGCTGTTATCGTTTGGTATGGAGTACGTTCGCGAAAAAAGAAAGGGGATAGGATATTTTTATCTATTTGGATTTATTCTTATTTGTTTGACAGCAATTTTATCGTTTTAATTAGGTTAAACGATTCATTGTGTTTGCTCGGAGGATTAAGTGAATAAGTTAAAAACTAACGCTCAAAGACATTATTTTGTCGGTGAGCGTTAGTTTTTATTTATAAATAACAGAATTTGGGGTGCTTTGAAATAATCAAACGCACAATCGTTATATTTCCCAATTATCTGCTCTAGCTTGCTTTGCTTTTTCTTTATGAGCTTTATTTGCTTTTGCACTTCCAAATTCCTTGGAGAACTCAGAATCGCGTTTGCTCGAATCAAAACCCTGTTTATTCTTTTGCTTTGGATCATTCTTTTTCGTTTTCTTTGCCATCATTTCACTCCCCTTTTTTATTATTATGGGAAGAGAACATGATATTATACGGTTTAGAATCTGTTACAAATATTCACCTTGTAGAAACCTCTTTTAAGAACTTCAGGTTTTACTTCTTTATATAATTAACATCTAAAATAATTTAAACTGGAGGGTGTTTTATACTTTTTAAATCAGTATGCTATTTTTCATTCGCATATCTTCTTGCAAATGTAGACGGTGAAAATGAGACCTTGTATGGAATCCCCATTTCTTTTTGCACTTGTTTTGTTAGAATATACCCTTGATTATTATGTTCATCTTCGAGTTTTATTCCATTAGTGACGATTTCATCTTTATCCCAATCTATCCATTCCCCATAATTAGCTATCCATTTCCTTAGCTCCGACTTTAAACCGAGTGAAATTGGAACTTCTTCTATTTCAAGGTTACCATTACAGCGATTACACCAAATAGGGTCTGCCCCCACATCTCCCTCAACTTTTAATTCTTTTGTTTCTTTTTGTTTACATAGACATCTCATATTGATTTCCAACTCCATTTATTAACTGAAAGCATAAATCTTTTAATATCCTTAATGAATAATCGCTCCGTTAGTTGATAAAATCTAGCTTGTTTCATTTAATGTAAAGGTGTTTTTTTACTCCAATTGAAGTTTGCATAAATAAATGACAGAACAGTTGATCCAACAACACTTGGAAGTAAAATAAACGCAACAAATTGAAGTGTGAAAATTCCATTCACATCAAAGTGTCCGTGAATAGGACCTAAAATTTGTGTAGCAGTCATCATTGCAATATGAAATCCAATAGATGTCCAAACACTTCCTGATATTGCTCTAAACACACCTAAAATGATTGCAAAACCAGGGATAAATTGTAGCTGTTCAACAGAATAAATCGCTCCTATAAAATAGGCAAATAATGTAAACAAACATGCTTGTAAAATGATTGTTCCCCAATGAGGGAATAATACATTTAAGTAACGATATATATATCCTCTAAAAATAAGTTCTTCTGGTAATGCTTCTATAAAAAATACAGTTATGAATAAAATAAAAATACTCAATAAAAGGGAATTAAAATCTGTATGCACGGTTATTTCTACCCATCCAAACGATAAACAAATAAATAAACCAATAGTAGCAGGTATTGTCCAGAGGAAGAAACCAAGAAGAAATGAAAAAATATTTGTTTTAAAAGTAGATTGACCAAGATGTTTCCAAGAAATTTTGTCAGATTTTAGTAGAACTTGTATAAGAATAATGGTTAAAGCTGTTGTGATAAGAGCAATAATAAAGTGGCTTAGAGGATTATATTCTTTCCCTATAAACGTATCACTAAGGTAAGATACAAAATTCCAAATGATAATACCTAATACTAAAACTACAACAATTCTTATCATGATGTCTTTCCTTTTAACATTATTCATCCTGTATCAACTCCACTCTCACCTTTTAGATTTTCACTTAAAACTCTCCGTCTCTTGAATATTAACATAAAATCCCAATAACAAGTATGTCTCTTATTAGCATCTAAACGCAACATCCTAACAGAGAACAATCCATTATAAAAGCAGGACTTAATAAAGAAGTGACATTCTATCACCAACCCACTCCTAAAGTCCTATATCCAAGTCGTTTTTTGTCGAACAAAGTGGTATAATTTAATAGAACAATGTAAGCGGTTGATTAGGTATTCCTATACAACTTGTTGACTTCTACCATCTCTGCAATACCAATGCCGATCAATTTGCTTTAAGAGAACACAACGAAAGAAAGGAGAAATATCTATAAATTTAAACGTTTTCATTAATAAATGTAATAGATGCAATGGAGGTAATTTTATTGATATGGGTAAAGAGAAAACTTAAAAAAAACAGCCAGTCAAATAAGAAGAAACGATCAAATACCGAAAGCTTAACTTCTAATCATGTAAAAAAATCGATCAGCAAAAAAATACTTTACAGTTTTTTCATAAGTGTACTATTCAGTGTATCAATCGTCGGCTTCTCCTCTTATTTTATTTCTAATAACATTATCGAATCAAAAGTGACTAATGCATCTGAACAAACCATTATTCAAGCAGGAGATAAACTCGATTTTATGATTAATAATTATAAAAATAAGATATCAGAAATGATGATGGATAAGAATTTTCTAAACTCGCTTGAAACAATCAGTAAACACGATTCGGAAGAAGATACATACGAGTATTACCAAACGTTAACAGATATCGATGACCATATTGTAGAGATTGCAATAAGTGATGAATATTTAGATTTACATTTACTTAATACTGAAAATAAAATGCTATTTTCTTCTTCCACACTAACTCCAGAGGAAATAGATAATTTACTTCAATCCGAATGGTATAAGGAAGCAATTGGTTCAAAGCAGTCAACGATTTGGATTGGTGGAGGGGATAAGTTAGGAGGTTCTCCATCTGCTAACACTACTACCACCAGCTTTGGTCAATTAATGAACATAAGCAATAATCCTTATCTGATGATTATTGAATTGGATAATGAATTAATTAAAAATGCGATGAAAGATGTGACATTTGGAGAAAATGGATTAGTAAAACTTATAGACCAAAACGATAATATCGTCTTTTCCTTTAATGATGAGGAAATTAATACCAAGAATAACTTCCCAATAGCAGTTGATTCCAATCAAAATGTTATCGAAAAAGATGGACAGTTAATTTTCCAATATGAATCAGACGTAACGGACTGGTATCTAGCAGGAGAAGTTACATCCAAAGAATTAACGAAAGACACACAATACATTTTTATGATCACTCTAGTCATCATCATCCTTTCTAGTATTTTAGCGATTTTCATAGGCAGACGAATGGTGAAGTTAGTTGGAGTTCCTTTAGCACAAATCTCTGACTTAATGGCTACAGCGAAAGAAGGAGATTTAAGCGTCCGCTCAGAACTATCTAGTCGCAATGATGAAATCGGTTCTTTAGCAGTGAGTTTTAATGAAATGCTCGAAAAAATATCGGAAATCATCTTGAAAACAAGAGATGCATCAACAAAAGTATTAGATGCAGCTTCCGAATTAACCGACGTTTCCCAGATGCAATCCGACTCATCGAAGGAAATTGCCTCTGCCTCTGAAGAAATTGCAAGTGGTGCTACTAGTCTTACTCAGGAGGCTGAAAATGGCAGTCAATTAGCAAACAAGATTAACAGAGAAGTTGAACTTGTATTTAACAACAACAACGAAATGGAAAACTATGCATCGGAAGTATTGGCGAAGAGTAATACTGGTATCCATAAAATGAATGATTTGGTTCAACAAACCCAACAAGTCGATCAAATGATAACCGCTTTACGGAACAAAACTGATTCTTTAAAGACCAGTACCAACCACATAAGTGAAATCATGAACATATTAACGAATATTTCGGAACAAACCAATTTGCTTTCATTAAATGCTACCATCGAAGCAGCTCGTGCAGGTGAAGCTGGAAGAGGTTTTGCAGTTGTTGCTGATGAAATTAGAAAGCTATCAACACGATCGAAAGAATCGATTAATACGGTTGGCAATATCACTTCGGAGATTATTACGAACGTGAATGAAACACTTACCGTTTTAGAGGAAGCGAATCCCATATTTAAAGAACAAGTGGTGAAGGCAAAAGAGACCGATGGGATTTTAAGTGATGTTGGAGAAAATATGAGTGAATTCACAAACAAAATCGATTTAGTATCTCGTTCAATCAACCAACTACGAGAATCTCAAGAGATATTATCATCGACAATCGAACATGTAAGTGCAACAGCACAAGAGTCATCCGCAATTAGTGAAGAAGTAACTGCATCAACCGTAGAACAAACAAGAGTGAGCCATTCACTTGTTACGACTTCAGATGAGCTTAAGCATTTATCCGAAGAATTACAACGGATTTTAAAACAGTTTAAGATCTAATTTTGATTAAAGGAAGGCACAACATGGTAAAAGGATTCTTGTTGTGCCTTCTGTTAAGTATTACTATTCATTCTATCATCTCCCCTCCCTTTCTCCCATCAAAAACCGCGCATAAACACAAAAAACCACACAAACATTGTGAAAACAATGTCTGTGTAGTTTTTCTTCACCTACTATCTAGGAAACTGTTTCACTAGATGGGTTTTTATTTGGATCTGGAGTTCGGATGAGATAGTCAAACGCACCTAATGCTGCAGTTGCGCCTGATCCCATGGATATAATAATTTGATTATAAGCACTATCCGTACAGTCCCCTGCCGCAAATAATCCTGGGATGTTTGTAGATCCATGCTTATCTACAATGATTTCACCAATTTTATTTCGTTCTACAGTATCGTCTAGCCAATCGGTGTTTGGTACAAGTCCGATTTGGACAAACACACCCTGTAGATCAACTTTTTTCACTTCTTCCGTCTCACGGTCATAATAGCTAATGCCATTGACATTGTCTGTACCAGTGATTTCTAATGTTTGAGCATTCTTCTTCACTGTTACATTCGATAAGCTATTTAGACGATCTTGCAATACGTCATCCGCTTTTAGCTCTGAAGCAAATTCAAGAACAGTTACATGATTGACAATACCCGCAAGATCAATGGCAGCTTCAATACCAGAGTTACCTCCACCAATTACAGCTACATCTTTGCCTTCGAACAATGGTCCATCACAGTGAGCACAGTATGCTACACCTTTGTTCTTGAACTCTTCTTCTCCAGGAACACCAATATTGCGCCAGCGAGCACCTGTTGAGATAATAACGCTTCGACTCTTAAGAATAGCACCATTTTCAAGCTCTACTTCAAAAAGGTCTTTCTTCTCTAAACGACTAACACGTTGTGTGTTAAGAATCTCAATATCGTAATTTTTCACATGCTCTTCCAAGCTTGCTACGAGCTTAGGTCCTTCCGTCTGCTTCACACTGATAAAGTTCTCAATACTCATAGTGTCTAGAACTTGTCCACCAAAGCGATCGGTAACAATACCAGTACGGATGCCTTTACGTGCTGCATAAATCGCTGCACTTGCACCAGATGGTCCCCCACCTACAACAAGCACATCATATGGTTCTTTGTTAGACAACTCGGATGCATCTGGCCCGCTACCTAATTTGGATAGAATATCTTCTATTGTCATACGGCCACTGCCAAATGATTCCCCATTTAAGTGTACAGTTGGCACTGCCATAATGTTTTTACTTTCTACTTCATCTTTATTGGTCGCTCCATCAATCATCGTATGGCTTATTCCAGGATTGAGAACACTCATCATATTCAATGCTTGCACAACGTCAGGGCAGTTGTGGCAGCTTAGACTAACGAATGTTTCAAAATGATATTCACCACTAATGTTTTTCACTTGATCAATAACACTTTGATCAACTTTTGGAGCTCTTCCACTAACCTGTAGTAGTGCTAACACTAAAGAAGTAAATTCATGACCTAGCGGGATACCCGCAAAAGCAACCCCTGAATCTTCCCCAACACGGTTTACACTAAAACTTGGAGTTCGCTCCAATTGAGTTTTTTCTACCGTAATTTTAGATGACATGGAAGCTATCTCATCAACAAGAGCAAGCATATCCTTTGAAACGTCGTCAGAACCCAAACTTACTTTCAGTACAATATCATTTTCCAATAGTTGAAGATATTGGTCTAATTGAGCTTTAATACCTGCTTCTAACATGATTTATGACAACTCCTTATATTTTTCCAACAAGGTCAAGGCTTGGTTTTAATGTCTCAGAACCTTCTTGCCATTTTGCTGGACAAACTTCTCCTGGGTTATTACGTACATATTGTGCTGCTTTGATTTTATCAACTAGAATACTTGCATCTCGGCCAATGCCATCTGCATTAATTTCTACTGTTTGGATAACACCGTCTGGATCAATAATAAACGTACCACGATCAGCAAGACCTGATTCTTCGTTTAATACTTCAAAATTACGAGAAATAGTTTGAGATGGATCTCCTATCATGGCATATGTAATTTTACCAATTTTCTCGGAGCTATCATGCCATCCTTTATGAACAAAATGAGTATCTGTAGAAACAGAGAATACTTCTACTCCAAGGCTTTGTAATGTTTCATATTCCTTTTGAAGATCCTCAAGTTCTGTCGGGCATACAAATGAGAAATCTGCTGGGTAAAAACAAACAACACTCCAGTGGCCTTTTAAGTTTTCTTCTGTTACATCGATGAACTCTCCATTTTGATAAGCTTTCGCGCTAAAAGGTTTTACTTCACTTCCGATTAATGACATAATTAATCTTCCTCCTATATAAATATAAATTTGATTTATGAATAATAATTCTAATCTAACACTTATTATTGTATAAATGTCGGTATTTGTCAAGTATATTAACAAACTGACACAGAATAAGGTATATCACGTCAGTTTATTCATACCAAGCAATCTGTAACAAATTTGTCATATCTTTTTTTACTATTTTCGCGTCGTTAAATGATTGGTTACTAGATTATATTTTACGAGCCAACATCTATTTACGTTATAAAATAAACTTCTGTTGAACCAATTTCTTCTGTTTACCCCTTTTCGTGTCTTTGTTCCACTAACTAGTTTCTCATTAGGTTTACTTTTCATACATCTAATTGAAAAAACTTTTAAATAGATTGGATAAAACATCTGAATTATCATAGAATCATAAGGTTCTTTTCGTAGAGTATTGTTTGTTGCTTTTTGAAGTTGTACAGATTGTTGATAGAGCTTCCTGATTTATTTAATTTCATCTTTATAATGGGAACCAAATACAAATTATGACATAATCTATTCCAATCAAATTAGATTCTACCTATTTCAAAATATCATTTTACAAAGAACATTTATTCCACTTATAATGGAGAAAGCTATTAGTAAATTG
This sequence comes from Oceanobacillus halophilus, assembly GCF_003628505.1. Classification (GTDB taxonomy): domain Bacteria; phylum Bacillota; class Bacilli; order Bacillales; family Amphibacillaceae; genus Oceanobacillus; species Oceanobacillus halophilus. The sequence goes on from NZ_RBZP01000005.1 coordinate 184,302, forward strand.
GAGATGATGAAAGTCATTTCTGCTAATAAATACGAAAAGATAAGGGGCCAGATATATGAGTAAAAAGATCAAACTAGGAATTGTCGGGTATGGTAATCTTGGGAAAGGTGCCGTTAAAGCAATTAAAGAAACGCGAGACATGGAGTTAGTGGCAATATTCACGAGAAGAGACCCCAAGGATTTAGACATGAATGAACCTAATGTAAAAGCTGTACATATCTCAGATGCAGTTGATTATAAAGATAAAATTGATGTCATGCTTCTATGCGGTGGATCTGCAACGGACCTACCAGAACAAACTCCTCATTTTGCAAGTATGTTCAATACCGTTGATAGTTACGATACACATGCTAAAATCCCTGAGTTTTATCAGTCCGTTCATGAAGCTGCAAGCAAAAATAATACGACTGCAATCATTTCAGTAGGATGGGATCCAGGCTTATTCTCCATCAACCGTGTAATGGCCGAGTCTGTTCTACCAAATGGGGAAACCTATACATTCTGGGGTAAAGGACTTAGCCAAGGACATTCAGATGCAGTTAGACGTGTCGAAGGGGTAAAAAATGGCGTTCAATATACCATCCCAGCGGAAGACGCAATAGAAAAAGTACGCAGTGGTCAAAATCCTGAATTAACTACAGCTGAAAAACATCGCCGCGTATGCTATATTGTTCCGGAAGAAGGTGCGGACAAAGCAGAAATTGAAAACACCATCAAAACCATGCCAAATTACTTCGCTGATTACGATACAGAAGTAAACTTTATCACAGAAGAAGAATTAAATCGTGACCACTCCAAAGCACCACACGGTGGGTTTGTGATCCGAGGTGGTAATACAGGAGAAGACAACAAGCAAATTTATGAATTCTCCCTTAAACTAGACAGCAATCCAGAATTCACTTCTAGCGTATTGGTAGCTTATGCAAGAGCTGCTTATCGATTAAGCAATGAAAAACAATTTGGTGCGAAGACTGTTTATGATGTGGCACCAGGTCATATTTCTGAGCGATCAGCAGAGGAATTAAGAAGAGATTACCTATAAAAAAATGCCTTGAAACAATCTCCTTTATATAAGGGGATTGTTTTTTTGTTATCACTAAAACATCGTTAACTTTGCATGATTGAAAATGGAATGACACACACTACATGAAAAAGGAGGTTTATCATGAGCACAAATAAAGGAAAAAAGAAAAAAAATAAGAATAAAGAAGAATTAAATGAGATGAAAGGCGGTAAAGAAAGACACCGCCGTAACAGATCTTAAGTGGAGTATTTCTTATTGGGGGGCTGCTTGAACATGTTATGAGCATTCTCCCCTATACAATGAAAGCCTAGTTCAACTATTGAACTAGGCTTTCATTCTCTAAAGGTACTAGATTATTTAAAATTATACTCCGTTACAATCTTATCTCTACCAGTAACTAAATCATTAAAGTATTCATAAAGGTTTACACCCAAATAGGATCCAGAAATGTTATAGACATTCTCATATCCTAGGTTTTGTAATGCCATCACCATGTTATAGCTTCTTTGACCAGAACGACAGTGGATATATACTGCTTGATCTTTTGGAATCTCATCCAGTCTTTGTCTAAATTGACTTAATGGAATATTAACTGCATGGATAAAATGACCAGCATGATATTCATTTTCTTCTCGAGCATCAATAATGAAAGCATTGCTCTCTACTAATTCTCGTACTTGTGAGACTTTTACCTCTTTGTATCTTCCTTGCAATAAATTTCGCCCTACTAATGCCGCATGATTGACGACATCTTTAGCAGTTCCTAGCATTGGAGAGTAACTCAATTCAAGGTCTTTTAAGTCTTCCAATGTTCCGTTCATCGTAATCATCGTCGCGATGACGTCAATTCGTTTATCTACATTTCCTTTTCCGATTGCTTGAGCACCTAAAATACGACCAGTTGGATATTCAAAGATTAATTTAAAGTGCATTGGATTACTATTTGGCATTAGTCCTACTTTATCTCCTGGCATCAAGTAAACGTAATCGTGGTTGATTCCAGCTTGTTGTGCTGTTCTCGCATTTAATCCAGTAGAAGCTGCATTAACGTCAAATAGATGGATAGATGATGAGCCTATGACACCAATATTTTTATTAGGAATTCCATACATATGGTCAGCGGCAGCTCGTGCTTGTTTTTGAGCTGGGCCTGCTAGTGCTAATCTTGTAGGCTTACGTAACAAGCGATGGTATACTTCAATTGCATCCCCTACTGCATAAATATCTTTATCACTAGTTAAATAATGATGATCCACTTTAATCGCACCAGTTTCACCAATCTCAAGACCTGCATCAGATGCTAAGCTGGTTTCTGGTCTCACACCAATTGCCAATATTACTGCCTGTGCATCAATATTTTTACCAGAGTTTGTTGTTACAAAGCCATCCGCAATCTTAGCTAACCCATCATCTAGCACAAGTTCTACACCATGATCGGTCATCTCTTTATGAAGAATTTGTGCCATATCATAATCAAAAGGCGCCATTACTTGATTAGCAAACTCAACTAACGTTACATTATAGTCCGCTAATTTTAGATTTTCTGCGACTTCTACCCCAATAAATCCTCCACCAATGACCGCAATATCTTTCATGTCTTTCTGCATAATATAAGATTGGATATTCTCGATATCTACTACATTACGAACGGTGAATACATTCGAATTATTGATTCCTTCTAAGTTTGGTCGAATAGGAGAAGCCCCAGGAGAAAGAACCAATTTATCATAACTTTCTTCATAGGTCTCATTTGTCATCAAATCTTTTACCGTAATTGTTTTCTTCTCCCGGTTAATCTGCATGACTTCTTGATGAACTCTGGCTTCAATATTGTATCGATCTTTAAAAATTTCAGGAGACATTAAAACAAGTTTTTCGCTCTCTTCAACAATACCACTTAAATGATAAGGCAATGAACAGTTCGAAAAGGATACATGAGGACCTTTTTCAAACATGATCACTTCTGCACTTTCATCTAAACGTCGAACTCTAGCAGCAACAGAAGCACCTCCTGCAACTCCACCAACAACTAAAACTTTTTTGGTCATATCATACCCTCCTATTTTGTTTCTCCTGGCCAAGCTAACATGCCGCCAATCATATTTGTTACGTCGTATCCTTGATTGACCAAATATTCACATGCCGAAGAACTTCTTCCGCCAGAATGACATACCATATAATAATGTTTGTTTTTATCTAGTTTATCCAATGAATGAGGAATATCCCCTAAAGGAATATGATTCGCTTCAGGAATTTTACCCGCAGCAACTTCAAGATCCTCTCGTACATCAATAATATTAACATTTTCACCTTTTTTTATTTTTTCAAGTAACTGATCTGGTTGTATAGTTTTCATAAGATGTTTACTCCTTCTTTTCTTGTTGTTATACATTTTCTATGAATCTTTATTTTGCTTTTTATACTTTACAGTTAATAGAAATTGTTGATAATCTGAATTCATAGTAATGTGCTTAACCTCGCTTCGGCAGCGACACATCGCACGCAGAAAAGTGGTTTTCTTTTTCAAGGAGTCTCCGTGTATTTCCTCCGCTAATTTGTCTGCTCTACCTGTAAAAACAAGAAATATGCTGTTTTTAAGAACATTAACGGTCTTAAACGTGATTTCATGAGCTATACACTCAAAAAAATCTTGAGCATCTAACTAAGCGGAGGCAGAATACGGAGACTCCTGCGGGAATAGCACGTGTCCGAAGACCCCGCAGCAGCGGGTTTCTGCGAGGAGGCTGAGGCCGTGCCCGCGGAAAGCGAAGTATTCTGCTGAAGCGAATGATCGCACAATACATTCATAATTGTAAGCGAGAGCTACACTATTCTGAATTAAAGATATCCATAATCTATATAAAATGGAAATTAGGTTATACTGAATATTCTAAAGGATTTTCGCTTATTAAACATCGTAGTTGATATAGAGTGCCACCTCTCACGAAAAGCGTAGTATTCTAGCGCAGCAAATGTAAACACACTAAATTATCAGGACAAGCTGGAGTCGATTTATCAACTCCGACGATTAAGAAGTAATTACGTTAAAATATCTATCCAAATTTTAATAGCAGTTCCTGCAATCATTAGCGCCAAGATAATCTGTAATATTCTTGTGTTCATGCTCTTACTAGCTCTTGCTCCAAGTGGGGCGGCTATAAGACTGGCAATTATCATGATGATTGCTGGTACATAATCTACCTGTCCTGTTAGAATTTTTCCCGCACTACTTCCAATCGAGGAGATAAAAGTAATAGCCAAACTTGAGGCAATCGTCATTCTTGTCGGTATGTGCAAAACAGTTAACATAATTGGCACAAGCAAGAATCCACCCGCAGCACCAACTATCCCTGATCCAATACCTACAATGAATGCTAAAATAGTTGCAAGAGGTTTATTAAAAGTAACCTGCTCCATCGGTTTCGAATCCACTTGTTTCTTAGGAATAAACATCATCACAGCTGCAATTAATGCTAATACACCATAAACCACGTTAACGGCCGCTTCTGGTAATAAACTTGAGCCATAGCTACCAATCAAACTACCAATTAATATAGCAACACCCATATAGAGGATGAGTGATTTATTTAAAAATCCACCTTTTCGGAATGCCCATACCCCTGCAATGGAAGCAAATAATACTTGTACTGCACTAATCCCAGAAACTTCATGGGCCGTAAATGCTGCAAGTCCAAACAATGGAGGGATATATAATAACATTGGGTATTTAATAATCGATCCGCCAACACCCAACATTCCGGATAAAAATGAACCGACGAATCCAATAGCAAATATGACCAAAATAAATGATAAGTCCATTCATTTTCCTTCTTTCTACAGCTTATTTCTTAAAGGGTAATTTCTGAAAGATTGTTGCTTTTTAAACATTTTATATAGATGTCTAAAAAGCAACAAAACTTCCAAAAAGAACACTTTTAAATAATAAAAGCGAATAGCTTACACTACTCGCTTATTTAATTAGTTTTTTTGAATATAGAAATAAATAACGCCGTCTTCTTCTTTTTGATCGATAATAGAGTGACCTCCTGATTTTGCCCATGCAGGTATATCACTTAAGGCACCTTTATCTGTTACCATTACTTCTAACACTTCATTTGAATGGATTGTATCCATTGCCTTTTTTGTTTTAACGATTGGCATTGGACATGCTAATCCTTTTGCATCTAATGTTTTTGTTATATTCATATTACTCTCTCCTTGTTAAAAAATTTATCAAGAAATTATCTTACCGCACAACGGTTCGGTCCGATTTCCATTTCCGTTTGTTCGTCATTATTTGGCGTAATTTTACCCATATTTACTTGACGAATTTGTACATGTGCATTTGGTTGTGGTGGTAGATTATCCGTTACAGTGGAACGGAATTCTTGTTCGTCTTCGATATTTAATCCATGATTTTCTTTTAATAAGTCACCCAAAGGTTTGGCAACTGTACCATCTTCATTTAATTCATCGATAATCATGAAATGCGCTGGTAATACAATTAAGTCTTCCGCTAATTTACGGTATCTAGTGTACAAGGTTTCACGCAAATCACCTACCCAATCATCAGCTAAACCAGCTAAGTCAGGGCGACCAATGGAATCAATAAATAAAATGTCTCCAGTTAGTAGGAACTTATTGTCAATGACAAAGGATGTTGATCCAATTGTATGGCCTGGTGAATATAGAGCATTCACTTCGATTTTAGCAGACCCTATTTGTACGGTTAATCCATCTGTTAGAGCTGTATATTCATACACTACTTCACCAGCATCTTTAGGTGGCAAGTAATAGGTCGCACCTGTTTCAGCCGCAATATGACGACCACCAGAAATATGGTCCGCATGTAAATGGGTATCGAATACATGCTTAATCTCTACCCCTTTTTCCTTAGCGAAGTTAATGAATACATCTGTAAAGCGTACAGCATCAATGATTGCAGCTTCATTCTCAGAAATAACCATATAAGATAGACAACCTTTACCTAGACGGACAAATTGGTATAATTCTCCACCATCAGCTAAATCTGCTACTTTAATAGGCTCTAAATACATGCTCCAGGATTTCATACCACCTTCAAGATAAGCAGCATCAAGACCAGCATCAGATAACATTTCTGCCACCATGACAGATGAGCCTTCTTTCGCACACACGACTAAAACTTCTTTATCTGTTGGTAGTTTCGGTAAAATTTCCTCTACGCCATCTAATAATTCAAAGTATGGAATATTTAAATACTCGAATTGATGACCTTCTATCTTCCAATCATCAAAGTCATTTTTATTTCGTACATCTAAAATGAATAATTCCTTGTTTTCAATTACCTTTCTAGCAACTTGTGCTGCTGTCCATTTATTTACTGTCATCACACTTACCCCCATAGGTATATTTTTGTCCATTTTTTATGCAGCAAGGAAATCCTCACTGCATATAAGATTTTTAACTATAAATGATTTAGAAAGTTAGAGTTGGTGAAGCATCTTTTGCGAAGTCTAGGAACGTCACAGCTCCCCCAACTTCAATGTTATCAACAAAGTCTTCTTTTGTTAATCCCATAACATCCATCGTCATTTGGCAAGCAATAAACTTAACACCTAATTCGGTTGCCATTTCAACTAATTCTGGAATTGATGGTACTTGTGCTTTCTTAAAGCCTTCCGCAAAATGTTCTTTTCCTGCTGGCATTTCTAATGCATGCATTCCTTGTTTATGAATAAGGTTTAAACCTTCAAACGTAAAGAAGATAGCTACTTCCTTATCAGAAGCTGCTGCTGCTGTTGCAATATTAAACACCTTATATGCATCGAACATTCCACCATTTGCTGCGATAATTGCTACTTTATTTGACATACTACATTCCTCCATTAACATTTTTAGTTAGATTACCATTCCACTCGGTCATCCCCGGTAGAACATTATATACTTTAGTAAACCCATTTTTTGCTAAAAGTTGTGCTGCCATGTCTGAACGTTTTCCAGTTCGACAAATGACAAATATTTCTTGGTTTTTATCCAGTTCATCCATACGTGACTCTAATTCACCCATAGGAATGGACTTGGCACCTTCCATGTGACCAAAGGCAAATTCAGCCTCTTCCCGTACATCTAGCACCAATCCGTCACGCTCTTCTAGGTCATCATGCGAAACGGTTTTTTCATATGTTTTTTCCTCGATGGTGTCGTCACTACATTTACGAATATAGTGGTATAACACGTCGTCTTCTTCTACCGTTCCGATATATTGATGTCCAACCGTACCAGCCCAAGCAGCTAAATCTGCTTTGGATCCTTTATCGGTGGCTTGAACTTCAAGAACTTGACCTTCTTCTAGTTCATTTATTGTTTTTTTCGTTTTTACAATAGGCATCGGACATGCTAAGCCCTTTGCATCTAATTGTTTATCTGCTTTAACCACCATCTTACCCCCTTAGGTATTGTTTTCAGTAAAAAAATAAAGCATTGGTTAATCTTTATACCATCACGGGTATTTTGATTAATAAATAAAAAGTCGTAACGCTATTGATTTACGACAAATTTAAATGTTTGCTGCTCCCCACCAAACAACTTCAGTTATTATTCACTGATAATGTTTCGCAGAAAAATACTTACAGGGGTAATAATATACCCTTATAGGTAATTTGTCAACAGCTTTTTATAATAATTATAAACGGGACAGAGGGACAGGTTCATCGTCCCCCCTCAAGGTTCGCGTCATTAGTGCACTGCAACGTATATTACTAGTGTAAATTTTAATTAAAAAAACGGGAGACAGTCTAATAAAATAAATCACCTCCCCAATTGCTAAGAAGTCAGTTTTGGAGTACAACTTTTAGCAGAAGGTTAGTTCAATGAAAATAAAACTCTCGTAAATAACACAAAATAAAAGGAGGTGATAATAATGAAATTGAATGCAACGATTATACTGATTTTTTGTTGTTTTATGTTGCCCTTAACAGTACACGCAAGTAATCAACAAATGAAGAATGCTAATGATGAATTTAATATCGATTTATCAGGGTATACATATGAATCTTTAGCTAGTCTCAATCAATTAGGGAATAAAATAACTCCACTGATGCAATTATATCTTTGGGTAATTCAATTAGAACAAGAATGGATAGATGAACCTCGTTTCTATACAAAAGGAAATCAAGGCTATATCCACCTTTGGAAAAAAGACGGTACCAATGTTCTTTATCAGGTTGAAAAAGGACCAACTGGTGTATGGGATATTACTGATATAAAAAGAAAGAAAATAGAAAGAATACCTGTACCGAAAACACTATTGAAAGAGGTTTTAATTAAACGGTTAATTGAACCGATAAGCAAAGCAATTGAAGAACATTACGAACCAAAACTTTGGTATCAGGGCTTCGAGAAAATTATTGAAATAAAAAAAGATGAAACAGACAATATTTATTACGTGACAGTTCAAGTTCAAACATTTGAAGGTGCTCATAATCCTCCATACGGTGAAGAAACCATAACCTTTAGAATAAAAGGAAATGAGATTAACGTTTTGGATTACAAGCATAGGGACATACCTGAAGAGGAATGGTCTAAGTTAGAATTGCGTTAGATTCTTCTTCAACCAAAGGGGACAGGTTCATCGTCCCCCTCCCTCTTGGCGTTCGCGCATGAGGGACACTAAAAATTACTAGTGTAGATTGTAATTAAAAAACGGGAGACAGTCTAATAAAATAAACCACCTCCCAAATTACAACCCCGTTATTCACCACTCAGCCACCAAAAATTTCCTGATTTAGAAACCCTTGCTCGTATTCAATGGTTCCCTTTATCTGCTTAATGTTGATTTTTTCTCCCTGCAAGAAACGGTTAAAATCAAAAATGACAGGATTTCGGTCCCCACCGATGGCAAACCAAGCCTTTCTTTCTTCAGGAAGATAAACAGCAGTATGCAATGTTCCTGATGCCGCACCATATTTATTCGAAAATACTTCTTTATCGGTATCATTTAACAGGCGGTAAGAATTCACGACGGTTGCTTCTCTTGCTTGATTCCCTAACAATTGTTGTCTTCGAAGCGAGTCAGCCATATGATAGCGGTTTTCTTCGGTTAACATCTCAAAATGATTCGTACTAATATGGTTTTTTCTTACTGCAACCGACCTTGGAGATGCTTCGACTACATAAGATATTCCACTTGAATCTAATAACACATAACTAAACGACGTGCGATGTGGAATTTCTTTTATAAGTGTTACTGCTTCTTCTACGTTCGCACAGGTTTCTAACAGAATGCGGGTAATCATGGCACAAATAAAGCCGTCAGCAGAGCCTAGTCGATTGATGAAATTAAATCCCACTGCTAAACCTTTTTCATTCATTCCATCTAATCGTCCGGTAATCTGCCCTGAAGGACCCATTGTCGCATAGCCAGCATCTGTTGGTTGATACAATAGATAACGCCCCTCGTAACCTGCTGGGTGGCTGTCGTAATTACGAATCATATAGGAAGATCCAGTTAAAATCGAGCAACCGCTTCTCGTATATTCCATATAATATCCACCAAACTCTCTTAGCGCTTCGGTTGAATTCATTTGCAAAGCGTCCGCTAATCCACGAAGTTCATCTATCATTCCTGGAATAAGCGTCGTTAACAACTCGACGGATTTTTCTTCATCTATCGTAAAATGATGTTTTCTTCTTGAGGCACTCTGGTTTTGCCGATTGGCTAGTATAGGAGAGGACTTTAATAATTCTCCCTGCATGTAACCGAAATCGTAATGATTTCCTGTAAATGTAATCACATCACTATACACATGTTTCATGTTTGCCTTTCCTTTCTGAACTAGCGTATGTGTCTATCACGAATAGGTTTTACTTATCAACTGAAATTATAAATAATACCTATATTCCAATTAACCGTCAAGCAAATAATCTTGCATTGCGAACACTACTTTTTTTGAAAAGGAGAGGCATATAATAGAACAGAGAGACGTTTATCATCGATGGCTGAAGGATCCTGATGCGTATGATAGTTTCATGAAAAGAACGGGGGGCACTATCGGAGTTTATAAAAATTGCTATAAATTCGCTCATCGGATTTTAAAAAGCTCCTGGACAAATGTAGCAACATGTTAGCTTTCATTTGTCCAAGAGATTAGAAGTTCCATTTTAAATATCCAATAATATAGGGATAATCATCGGTTCCTTTTTCGTGCGGTCTTTTACATATTTTGCTATGGATCTTTTGATCTGTTTTTTCAGCGTGTTCCATGAATATCGATTGGCTTCATGGAGCTCGTTAATTGTTTCTAGCGTAATTCGATTCATTCCTTTTCGGAGCTCAGAGAAATTCTGATCGACGAAGCCGCGTGAAATAAATTCAGGATTGGTGAGGACTTTTTCCTCCTGTTTATTCATTGGAATGATAATCATGAGCATACCGTCCTCGGAAATTTGTTTGCGGTCTCGTAATACAAATTCCATATTTCCAATATCCACGCCGTCAATATACGTGTTGCCACTTGGGATGCTTCTCGTACTGCGAGCAACCGAATTTTCAATATCTACTACATCGCCATTTTTCAAGATAAACGTGTTTTCTTCTTCGACTCCTACTGATTCTGCGAGTAGTCGATGATGATGCAGCATTCGATATTCTCCGTGTATAGGTACAAAGTATTTTGGTTTCATTAAAGTAAGCATCAGCCGTAAATCCTCTTGATAACCATGACCGGAAACATGCATACCTGAACTGCTACCAGAACCATATATGACATGTGCTCCTAGTTTATATAAGTTATCAACAATTCTCGTCACATTTTTTTCATTCCCAGGGATGGGCCCTGCTGCAAGGATAACCGTGTCTTCAGGTAATATCTCGGCATCTCGATAGTTGCCAGTGGATAATCGACTAAGCGCCGCCATTGCCTCTCCTTGGCTTCCAGTGCATAGAACTGTCACCATTTCTGGAGGAAATTCTTTCATATCACGAGCTTCTATTAACATCCCTTTTGGTATATTTAAATAGCCACGTTCCCTTGCAACCTTTACAACATTTACCATGGACCGACCAAGTAAAGCCAGCTTTCGATTGGTCTTCTGTGAAGCTTCCACAACCTGTTGAATCCGGCTAACATTGGATGCGAAAGTTGATACAAATACTTTTCGATTCGCTCTGATAAATAATTGTTCCAAATTTTTACCTACCATTTGTTCCGAAGGGGTATAACCAGGCCGCTCTGCATTCGTGCTTTCCGACAACAGAAGCAGTACCCCTTTGTTCCCAACTTCGGCCATCTTGTGAATTTCTGGTCGCTCATCATTCGCAGGCGTCCAGTCAAACTTGAAATCACCCGTATGTACAATCGTTCCTTCAGGCGTATTAAATACGATCCCTAAGCAATCAGGAATACTATGATTCACCTGAAAAAAGCTAATATCCATATCCCCGATTTGAACGGTGGAATCGGAATGGATTTCAATCAGTTCACTTTCTCTTAAGTAGCGATGTTCTTTTAATTTGATTTCAATAAGCCCCAGTGTAAATCGCGTTGCATACACTGGTACATTAATTTTTTTCAAAAAGAAAGGAACTCCTCCAATATGATCCTCATGACCATGTGTGACAATTAAAGCCCGAACTCTCTCCTTATTTTCGATTAGATAAGAAATATCGGGAATAATTAAATCAATACCTAATAAACTCTCGTCGGGAAACTTATTTCCACAATCGATTAGTACAATATCTTCGCCACATTCAATAGCGTACATATTCTTCCCTATCTCATTTAAACCACCAAGGGCAAAGATGGATAACCCATTTTCCATTGATTGCAATTTTATACCCTCCCACATATTAATTTCCTTTAGTATGCCCCTGGAAAAATCATTTTATCAGTGGGACGGAGGGATATCAGTGGGACGGAGGGACAGGTTCCTCGTCCCCTGGGGGACAAGGAACCTGTCCCCCTGTCCCACTAACATTTACATACCATTAAGACATTTCCATCTGGATCTTTAAAATTAAAATAATGATTATGTTGGATTGGTGTAATTAAATCAACGTCCTTATTACTCATAAAATGAAATGCTTCTTCAATGTTTTTTGTATTGAAGTGGAATGGCGGAATTTAAAAATATTATCCTCTGAATAAATCTTACTATCTAACACTATCCCGGTTCCTTCCATAGGAATAACATAAAGATGGCCAAACTGAATTTCTCCATCTGTTTTTAGTCCTAAAATATCGCAGTACCAATCTCTCGCTTTCTCAATGTTGCTTACTGGAATAAATACTGTTCCGATTTGTTTTAAAATAGGATGATCCATAGAAGCCCCCCTTTTAGAAGATTCAAATTAACTATTCTACATAGTTAATTTGAAATCCTGCTTCTAAATGGGGACGGAGGGACAGGTTCCATAGCCATCAAGCTAACAAAAAATAATGAATACAAATCATTAATTTTTGTTAGCTTTTTCTCTTTTTTGTTTTTCTAAATAATTTTCTGCATGCGGAAATAAGCCTCCTAAGGAAACTTTATTTTCAGACTATTTATTTTACTAAAGGATTAGTTCTTTGCTTCTGATACGTTTGGTTTATATGCGATATTTAAAATATCAAATACGGTTTCTTTCTTTTTCTTATGGCACTTCCTTCCATTTATTTTAATACTTATATAAACC
>NZ_RBZP01000006.1 GCF_003628505.1 Oceanobacillus halophilus
TCTCTTTTTATAGGCGCTCCTCTCTTTTTATAGGCGCCCCACACTTTTTATAGGCGCTCCACTCTTTTTATAGGCGCTCACTGCTTTTTATAGGCGCTCCACTCTTTTTATAGGCGCTCCACTCTTTTTATAGGCGCTCCTCGCTTTTTATAGGCGCTCCTCTCTTTTTATAGGCGCTCCTCTCTTTTTATAGGCGCTCACCGCTTTTTATAAGCGTTCACCGATTTTAATAGGCGCTCCTCCCTTGATATATTTTTAAGCATATCCTCTGTTACTTTTTCCAGATCATAATTCGCCTTAAATCCCCATTCTTCTTTAGCTGCTGTGCAATCGAGGTGATTGGGCCAGCTTTCTGCTACTTTTTGTCGGACAGGGTCGACATTATAATCTAGTGTAAAATCTGGAATATGTTGTCGAATAGATTCTGCAAAATTTTCAGGTGCTGCGGAAAATGCGGATATATTATAGGCATTGCGGTGGACAAGATTTTCAGGGTTTGTTTCCATTAATTCGATAATGGCATGGAGTGCGTCAGGCATATACATCATATCCAGGTATGTTCCCTTTCGAATATAAGAAATATATTTTTTCGAATTGATCGCTTCATGATAGATTTCAACAGCATAATCTGTCGTTCCCCCTCCAGGTGGGGTTACATAAGAAATCAATCCTGGAAAACGAATTCCTCTAGTATCCAGTCCATACCGCATAAAGTAGTAATCACAAAGGAGTTCTCCAGCAACTTTATTAATGCCGTAGATGGTGATTGGGCGTTGAATAGTGACTTGTGGCGTGTTTTCCTTTGGAGCTAATTGCCCAAATGCACCGATGGAACTTGGAGTGAAAAATTGTAGATTCATTTCTCTAGATACTTCTAATGCATTCCATAAACCGCTCATATTTATGTTCCAAGCAGATAAGGGATTCTTTTCTGCATTTGCGGATAAAATCGATGCAAGATGGATCATGGTGTCAACATTATGCCGTTTTGCAATCAATGCAAATGACTTTTCATCTGTCACATCCAATAGTTCAAATGGTCCTTTTTCTCTTGCATTCTTCGACTCACGAATATCCGTGGCTATAACGTTCGAAATTCCATACGTCTTTCTCAACAAATCAACTAACTCTGTTCCAATTTGTCCAAGGGCACCAGTAACTAAGATTCTTTTCATAAAGAAGTCTCCCCTTGTATTATTTATTAGCTTTTTTCCTAAAAGAAGCGTATTATAATGTTTCTTTTCATCGTTTTTTCTTTATAAATGTCACAGTTGATAGATACTGTTAATAATCTGAATTCACAGTAAAGTGCTTAACCCGCTACAAGAATACACTACGCTTTTCACAGGAGGCCATAGAAAGAAACCATCCAGAACAACCATCAACTGTGCACAACCAGCAAACCTTAAAGCAACCCCATTTCTTTCCCTACTTTTTCATAGGCACTAAGTGTTTTATCCAGCATTTCTTTTGTATGCGCGGCTGTTGGCATGTTTCGTACTCTTCCCGTACCTTTTGGGACTGTTGGAAAAACGATAGACTTCGCATAGACACCTTCATCGTACAGTCGCCTGCTAAATTCTTGTGTTATCTTTTCCTCTCCAATAATACAAGGTGTAATGGGAGTTTCACTTTTCCCTATATCAAAGCCTAGCTTTCGTAATCCTTGTTTTAAATAATTTCCATTTCCCCATAACTTTTTATTTAACTCGGTAGAATTTATCAGCAAATCAAGCGCTTTTATACTTGCTGCGGCATCTGCTGGGGAAACAGCTGTCGAAAATAAAAATGGGCGTGATCTTGCTTTCAACCAATTTATTAAATTTTTCTTTCCAGCGACATATCCCCCTACCACCCCGATGGCCTTTGAAAGTGTCCCGATTTGAAAATCAATAGACTCCTGCAGTCCAAAGTGTTTTACCGTTCCAAATCCATTTCCTGTAACTCCTGAACCATGTGCATCATCCACATACGTTATAATGTTCCGTTCCTCCGCTATCTCAACAATATCCGGCAGTTTCGCAATGTCCCCATCCATTGAAAAGACACCATCTGTTATTATCATAATTTTTTTGTACTTTCCAGAGTCAGCCGCTTCCTTCGCTTTCTTACGCAGGTCATCCATATCAGAATGTGCAAAAGGTATGATTGTTGCCTTAGATAAACGGCAGCCATCAATAATCGATGCATGGTTTAAGGCATCTGAAAGAATAATATCCTGATCATCCATTACGGCAGAGATTGCTGCCATGTTACAATTAAAACCAGATTGATAAGCAATTGCTGCTTCGGTGCCTTTAAATTGAGCTAGATTCTCTTCCAACTTTTCATGCAGATCAAGTGTGCCATTTATCGTTCTTACAGCACCAGAACCTACACCATAAACCTCCACCGCTTCCATTGCAGCTATTTTCAAACGTTCATCTGTTGCCAAGCCTAAATAGTTATTGGATGACAGATTTATAAATTCTTTATCATGGATATGGATAGTAGGTCCATTCGCTCCTTGAACCGTATCAATCTCGTTATATAGGCCATTCTGTTTTAACTGTTGTAAGTTACTATTTAGAAACTGATTTAATGTCTTGCTAGTCAAAATTCGTTACCTCCTTATTAGGGATATAATCACTTTCTATTATTCTATTCATGAAACGCTTACATTTACCATTAATTCACATAAAAATTTGCTTCCTATGATTATACTTCTTTCCTTGTATAAAATTTATTTTTTTCAAAGATTTCCCTGTGGTTAAATTCTCATATTTTTATTATACTAATGTGTGGTAGATACAATTGATGGAGGGCACAGAGAATGAGGAAAGTGTTGTTGGCACTGTTTATTATGGTTATTTTGTCTGTAGGTGCTATTGGAGTCGTTAAATCAACGGATAATCCCGGTGAAGTTATAGAGGAAAATGGTGTTTCGACGGAAATACAACTTTAGAAATGGTGGATGTTATATCCACTAAAAATGTTTAAATTCTACAAAAAGAAGGAATACACCTTATAGAAAGGTGAATATTCCTTCTTTTTTAGTCTAATATGGTTATTTCTAAATCACGCGTTCCCCAGTCCTTCGCATCGCTTAGCTCTGGGATAAACACATCAATTCTTTTACCTTTAATGGCACTACCAATATCCGCCGCGGTTGCATAACCATAACCTTCGACGTAAACTTCAGAACCTAATGGTATTACTTTTGGATCTACTGCAATGACTTTTGCATCTGGATTCTTATTCAAGTCAACACCAGTATAAGTTACTCCTGAACATCCGTCACAGCTAGCAGTATATGCGGTAGATTTTACCGTCATCTTCTTGCCTTCTGGTTCCTCGTTTGATGATGTTGTTTTTACTTCTTTATTTTCGTTCTTGGTTTCTGCCTTTTCCTCTGAAGATGATTCCTCATTGTTTTCTTCTTTATCAGTGGTTACACTTTTAATTTCTAACTCTTGTCCAATAATAATTATATCGGATTCGATGTTATTCCATTTCTTTAATTCATCCACCGTTACATTATACTGATTTGCTACACTAATCAGTGAGTCTCCGCGTTTTACTTTATGCACTTCATTTAATAGTAATACCTCTTTTGGGTGTATAACGGTATCTTTTAATTCATTTATATCTATTAACTCATCTACTGTTGTATTATTCTCTTCTGCAATATTCCAAAGATTATCTCCGGATTGAACTTCATATTCTTCTGCTGAAACGGTAGTGACAGCTGTTGTTGCTATGATTATCCCGGTAGCTAATGCTGCTACTAGCTTTCTCATATGGATTCCTCCTTTAATAACTATGAATCATGTTATCATAGGATAATAGAGAATACAGTAACAGCTCAGTTAAGAATCTATTACACGGATTACTAATACCGACAAAAACATTTCAATTGTAATATATTTGATATAATTATAGGGTAAAAACGCGAATACTGTAATAGAAGTCACAAAAAGTATCGAATTGTAATAGAAATGCACTAGTCATGCCTACTAATATTCTACTAAATGTTGATATTTTTTAGATAAACATATATAAAGTCAGAACAAAAACTAGAAATGAAAGTTAGAGTTTTATCTACTGTCACGATAACATTACGACAAAAAAGCACCCCTACATTGGAGTGCCTGTTTACCGTATATATACCTATATAATCTATGCCAAACTACCTTCCTTATACCTCTCATCATATAAATGACATGCAACCCAACGGTCTTCCTTATACTCTTGCCATTCCGGTTCGACTCTTGAACAAACATCCATGGCAAGGGGGCATCTGGTGCGGAATCTGCATCCACTAGGCGGATTTACAGGGCTCGGTACATCTCCTTCCAAGATAATCCGTTCCCTTGTTCTTTCTAATTGTGGATTTGGTACAGGAATGGCACTGATTAACGCCCTAGTATAGGGGTGCAATGGTTCATGGTATAATTCATTACTTTTTGCAATTTCTACCATTTTCCCTAAATACATGACCCCTACACGATCGCTAATATGTTTTACCATGGATAAATCATGGGCAATAAATAAATAGGTTAATCCATGGTCCTTCTGTAATCTTTTTAGTAGATTTACAATCTGTGCTTGAATGGAAACATCCAATGCAGAAATCGGCTCATCCGCAACAATAAATTCTGGATTGACGGCAAGGGCTCTGGCTATTCCAATTCTTTGTCGTTGTCCGCCACTGAATTCATGAGGGAATCTTGATCCATGATCCTTATTTAATCCAACTAATTCAAGCAATTCATTGACACGTTCTGCACGTTCCTTAGGAGATTTTATCAGTCCATGTATATCTATTCCCTCTGCAATAATATCTTTCACTGTCATTCGTGGATTTAAAGAAGCATATGGGTCCTGGAAAATCATTTGCATCGATTTGTTAAATTCCTTTATTTCTCGTTTGGATTGTATATGATGGACATTCCTCCCAACAAAATCTACTTTTCCATCTGTTGCTTCGTACATACGCATGATAGTCCTGCCTGCTGTTGATTTTCCACATCCTGATTCGCCGACAAGGCCAAACGTTTCTCCTTGATAAATATCAAAGCTAATTCCATCTACTGCCTTCAGGATACTTTTTCTATCTAATTTAAAATGTTTTTTTAAATCTTTTATTTCTAATAATTTTTCCTTTGTACTAGGCATTGATCTCCGAGCCCCCTACAATGGCAGATTCAGGAATTTGAACTTCTGGTGCTCGATCATCCAATAACCAGCATGCGGTTTTTTGTGTATCCGAAATATTGGTATAGGCTGGCATTTGTTTTGTACACGCACTCATTGCATATGGACAACGAGTAACAAATGGACAGCCTTTTGGAGGATCCGCTAAATCTGGAGGGGAGCCAGGAATAACCTGCAATTCCTCCTCTTCAATGTCTAGCTTTGGCATAGAACCCAGAAGACCCCAAGTATATGGATGTTTTGGATGATAAAATATCTCATCGACCGTACCTGTTTCAACAATTTTACCACCATACATAACCGCTACTCGGCTAGCCATATTAGCAACGATACCTAAGTCATGCGTAATTAATATAATCGCTGTCCCCGTTTCTTCCTGCAACCCTCTCATTAAATCCAGAATTTGTGCTTGAATGGTCACATCTAAAGCCGTTGTTGGCTCATCAGCTATCAGAATTTTGGGGTTACATGCAAGGGCAATCGCTATCATCGCACGTTGTCTCATTCCACCTGAATACTCGTGTGGATATTGATTAATCCGAACTTCCGGAGTCGGTATCCCAACCAACTTCAATAATTCAATCCCTTTTAAATGAGCTTCTTTTTTGGACATATTTCGATGTTTGATTAAACCTTCTGCAATCTGTTTTCCTATCGTCATGGTGGGATTAAGAGAAGTCATTGGGTCTTGAAAAATCATCCCTATCTCTTTTCCTCGTATATTTTCCATTTGTTTCTCCGGTTTTTCAGTGAGGTCCTCCCCATTAAATAGAATGGACCCATTAACAAACTTTCCTGGAGGCATTTGAATTAATCGCATAATTGATTGTGCGGTTACACTTTTTCCAGAACCTGATTCTCCAACAATGGCTAACGTTTCTTTTTCTTCCAAATCAAAACTAACCCCTCTAACTGCCTTTACCTCTGCTCCATATGTATCAAATGAGACAGATAGATCTTTTACTTCTAAAATTTTATTCATACTTGTTTCCCTCCCCATTATCTGCGCTCTTTAGGATCCAATGCATCTCTCATTCCATCTCCTATGACATTAAATGCCAGCATGGTTAAACAGATGAATATGGCGGGGAAGAAAAGCTGATATGGATAATACTGTAATGCCGGCAGACCATCATTTGCCATGGTTCCCCAGCTAGCAAGTGGCGCCTGAACACCTATACCGATAAAGCTTAAAAAAGACTCTGTAAATATGGCACTTGGAATTGTTAACGTTAATGTAACTAGTATTTGCCCTGTTGTATTTGGAATTAAATGTTTAAACAATACCCTTCCATTGCCCGCTCCCAGCGATTTAGAGGCCATAATGAATTCTTGTGCTTTCAATTGCATGACTTGTCCACGCACGATTCTTGCCATATTAATCCAACCTGTTATTGTCATGGCAATAATCAACGTCCACAATTTCTGCGGCAACACGACTAATAACAAGATAACAACTAACAAATATGGCAATCCATATAAAATATCTGCAATTCGCATCATTATCTCATCTGTTTTACCACCAAAATATCCGGCAATTGCCCCCCATATGACTCCTATAACAATATCGATAATTGCTGCCATCAATCCAATAAACAAGGATATTTGTGCCCCGTACCATGTTCTCGCAAAAACATCTCTACCTAAATTATCTGTTCCAAACCAATGATCGGAAGAAGGGGGATTATTGGCATTCAACAAATCTTGTTCATAGTAATTTTGACCAGAGATTGTTCCACCAAAAATGGCCATAAATGAAAGTAATAAAATAACAATGATTCCTGCTATAGCTAGTTTATTTTTCTTAAATCGGCGCCATGCATCTTTCCAATAAGAAGCACTTTCACCAGCGATTTTTTCCGCTTCTGAATGATGGACAGTAATTGGCTGAAAGTCCTTATTTGTTATTTGTGGTTCTGCCATTATCCCTTGTCCCCCTTCGCAGCTACTTTAATACGTGGATCGACGAGACCATACACTAAATCGACAAGTAAAATAGATACTAGTAACAGAACACTGAAAAAAACAGTAGTTCCCATTATGACCGTATAATCTCGATTCGTAACACTTACGACAAACTCATTTCCTAATCCAGGAATACCGAAAATCTTTTCAATAACGAAGCTTCCCGTTAAGATAGATGCAACGAGAGGTCCAATATAGGAAATGACAGGAAGGATGGCATTTCTGAGTCCATGTCGATAGGTGACAACTCTTTGCCCTAGTCCTTTCGATTTTGCTGTTTTAATATAATCGGTGCTTAAAACATCTAGCATACTGGAACGCATAAGCCTTGCTATAAAAGCGAGAGGAGTGGATGCTAAAGCAACTGCTGGCAAAATCGTATGGGCAAAAGTCTCAAATCTCGCAATCGGCAATAGTTGCATTTGTATAGCGAATATATATTGCAATACCGCTGCCATAATAAAGCTAGGCACAGAGATTCCCAGCACAGCAATAATCATTGCTGTATAATCTCCAAATCTATTATGTTTTAATGCAGCAATTACCCCTAAGAGAACACCAATGGCTAATGCAATAAACATTGCTTCTAAACCTAAAACCAAAGAATACGGAAGTCCTCTCCTAATAATATCTGATACTTCTTGTCCCACATATTTAAACGATGGCCCAAAATCAAACGTAAAAGCGCTTACTAAATAATCTAGGTATTGGACATGTATCGGATCATTTAAACCATATGCTTCATTCATTTGTGCTTCTATAGCTGGGGTCAATGCTCTTTCCGATGCGAACGGTCCGCCTGGTGCTGCATGCATTAAGAAAAAGGTAATTGTGATAATAAAAAATAAAGATAGGATGATATAACCAAGTCTTTTTAAAATATATGTGACCACAAAATGACACCTCCATATTTTGTTAATTACGCTTATTGATTAGATGAAAGTACTTCAATAAAGCGGAGGTTAGCATTAATCAAATTCCCTTTAAAATAGATTAGAATAGAACAATATAAGGTATACAGCATTACCATATACCTCCTATTGTTCTAGTCGTTTATTTATCTCTTAATCTAGTAGTTAATCGGGACGAATCCCCTTATTCTTCCAGCAGATACGCCCACTTAAACTGGACGCCACCCAATCCAGATACTTCCAGACCTTTAACATAATCCTTGCTTAACCAAGCATTGGTATAGAAATAGACTGGTGCGATTGGTAAGTCTTCCATAAAGATAGCTTCTGCCTCGCGAAGAATCTCTTTCCGTGCTGCATCATCTGTTTCCGTTCTAGATTGATCGAGAAGATCAGAGTATTCTTGACTTTCCCAGTTTGTATAATTGTTTCCTCCAACAGTTTGGAAAATTTCCAAGAAGTTGATTGCATCGTTAAAGTCAGCTAACCAACCCATACGTCCGACATGGAAATCACCACTACCCATACTATCCAGATAAACGTTCCATTCTTCGTTTCTAAGTGTTACATCAACACCAAGATTCTGCCTCCACATTTCTTGAACAGCCTGAGCAATAGCAGCGTGTGCTTCACTTGTGTTATAAGAAAGCTCAACAGGTGGCAATTCATCCAGACCTAATTCCTCTAATCCCGTTTGCAAATACTCCTTCGCTGTTTCTATATCATTATCTGTGAAGTAACCTTCATTGCTTTCTTCCCAAATGGATGGTGGAACAAGTGCCATTGCAGGTTGCTCTTCACGTTGTGTAATACTCTGTACAATACCTTCACGATTAATAGATAATGCAAAAGCTTTACGTATATTCACATTATTAAACGGTTCTTTTTCTGTGTTAAATGCATAATAGTATATACCAGCTAACGGTGAAATGTTCAATGAACCATCTTGTGCAAGAGATGGGATTGCTGACAATGGAAGTGAATCAGTTGGATCCCCTGCCCAATCAAGCTCTCCACTGTTATACATTTCTAAAGCTGTATTTTCATCATCAATCATATACATATTGATGGTTTCTAATTTAACGGTATCTGCATCCCAGTAATCTGGGTTTTTCTTCAGTACGACTTGATCCTGATGGGCCCATGAATCTAATACAAACGGTCCATTAGTTACATAGTTTTCCCCAGCATCTAAAGCCCAATCATCCGCTCCTTCTACAACATTTTGATTGACAGGATAATACGTATAAAACGCGGTTAAATCCAAGAAATAAGGCGTTGGCTGTTCAAGTACCACTTCCAATGTTTTTTCATCAACTGCAGTAATACCTACATCATCCAGTGACCCGCCTTCTTCCTTCGCAGCTTGGGCACCTTTAATAACATAAAGCTGATAAGCATAGTCCGTATCGGCATTATCTGGATCTAGTACCCATTTCCATGCAAATTCAAAGTCCTGAGCTGTCACTGGATCACCATTAGACCAAACAGCATCTTCTCGAATTTGGAAGGTGTACGTAGTTAAGTCCTCTGATACTTCATAGGACTCAGCCATCGCTTCTTCCGGAACACCTTCTTGGTTAATTCGCATTAACCCTTCAAAAACCTGATCAAGCACTGCGCCCGAAGTCGTATCGGTTGCTGTACCCGGATTTAATGAAGGTGGTTCTGATTTAATATTAATATCAAACGTTTGATCTGCCGCTAATGTTTCTTCTCCATTTGTACTTTCTTCTTCGGTTTCTCCGGAATCCTCCGTTTCTTCAGGTGCTTCCGTTTCTTCTGTTCCTGAATCCTCTTCCCCTTCAGAACTTGACTCTGTTCCCCCTCCAGAGCAGGCTGCTAGTACGATTCCTAGTGTAAGTAATAATGTTAATAATAAAGACCATTTTTTGTTCATCAATTGCATAGACCCCTTTCCTTTATCTTTTTACAAGATTATTTTGCAGACAATTCAAAAACATCTGCGCTACAACAAATATTATACTATTACATCCGAAATAATCAACACTAAATTCAAAATAGTCATAATATTACATAAGCTTACAAAGTTCTACTATTATAGTAGAAGATTAGCAAATAACAAAGAACGATTAACAAATCGTATTGTTAATCGTTCTTTGAGAATCATTAGAAGATTAGGCCTTTATTGTAAGTTTTGTTGCTTTTTTTATTATGTCGGAATTGGTAGAAGGAGGATAGAGGTTGATAGAGCGCTGGTCCCGGTTGATAGAAGGAGGAACGCGGTTGATTGTGCATCTCTCCCGGTTGATAGAAGAAGGTACGCGGTTGATTGTGCACTACTCCCGGTTGATAGAAGGAGGAACGAGGTTGATTGTGCATCTCTCCCGGTTGATAGAAGGGAAAAAGCGGGTGATAGAGAGCACCAGCCGACGGAGATATTAACGCACCGGGCACCCAAATCAACAAATGGTTAGATAATAATTTTCTTCACTAGTTCGAACTCTAAAAACCTGCCTTTTACTGTTTGGTATGGGATTGTTTTGCTAGTAACATTCCTACTAAAATAACTAGTAAAGCTAGTGCGGCTGCGGTAAGGAACATTTGCCTATAACCGTCTGTTTTGGATATTGCAATAAACCCTGCAAATACAGCTGGGAATATGGTTAGGCCGATTTGCCGGATTAAGGACAACGTACCAATGGCTGTTCCTTTTTCTGTTTCTTTTGCACTTTCTCCAGCGAGCATATTTAAAGGTGCACCGAGCAATATTCCTAGGGATATTCCCGCCAAAGCACTTGCTATGGAAAAGGAAACAAAGCCATTAACAATAAATACAAACAAGGAAAATCCGATAATTCCTATGATTCCTGAAGCATATATTGCTCTTAATGGTCCGTATTTATCTGTTACTACTCCACCAATTCCCGCACCGACACCTGATGCTAACGCTAATGGTGTAACCCAGTAGCCTGCATGCTCGACTGGTACGTTTAGTACTTGCTGAACAAAAGCAGGGATAAAAATAATTCCTGCCAGAAAACCACCGGATAAAAAGCCTAAAATGAGTGTACCTATGTATTTTCTTTCCGTTAATAACGAATAGGACAAAATAGGATCTGCCCCTTTATTTTCCAAATTTCGTTCATGAAAAACCAGAAAAATAAAGCCAATTAATCCAACTACAATAAATAACAGGTTTACGACATGGAATGAGGTATTCCCCATTTGCGTGATACCGTACATAAAGGACAGTATGCTTATGGTTAATAAAGCTGTACCCATCATATCCAACGGTTTTTCCGTTCCTGGTCTAGATTCATCCAATTTCCAAAAGGCAAATAGAATGAGAATGATTGCAATTGGAACATTTATTAAGAACATCCATTGCCAAGAACCAGTCAAACTTAATATGACAGCTCCAAGATTAGGACCAATCACTGCTGAAAGTCCATGCATCCCTCCCAGCATTCCTAACGCCTTACCTTGTACTTCTTTTGGCAGTGTAGCAAGTATATGTGAGCTACCTATAATAAAGATACCTCCACCACCAATTGCTTGGATGACTCTTGCCATAAGTAATATTAAAAAGTTAGGGCTTAATGCGACAAGTACGGAACCAAACCCGAATAAGGCAATTTCGATGATAAACAACCGCTTCCTGCCATAGCGGTCTGATAATTTCCCGATGATTGGGGTGCTAATCGCTAGACCCAACGTATACAATGTCACGGTCCAGGCTCCCCAAGATGGTGAAACACCAAAGGATTCGCCAATTGTTGTCAGCGCTGTACTAATAATTCCATTATCCAGTCCTGCCATAAATACACCCACGGTAAATAATCCGATAGCCCACTTTTGGCTAGACACTTGATGTCTTTCCATATATTCAACTCCAAATGAAAGAGGCTCTTGTGTGGAAGAGCCTCTTTATAAATGTCTTTACTCGCTAAATAATCCTCCAAGAAACTCACTCAGAGCACCAAATATCTCACTGAAGAAATTGGCTACCTTTTCCCAGAAGTTTTGATCCAGCCCTAACTCTTCGGCTTTCTCGGCTACTGTATTAGCGATGTCTTCCAGTTGGTTTTTCACTGCATCAAAGTCTATATCTAAGTTACGCATTTTATCAAATAGGTCAATTAACATTTGTCGATCCGCTTCACTCAACGATATACCTAAACTATCTAATTTCTCACTTACAATTTGTTCCACATCTTCTCTTGTTGCTGGATTTTGTTCGGCAATCATTTGTTTAATCTCTGTTAATAGTTGACTTACTTTTTCTTGAGATAAGCCTTCTTCCTCATTTACAAGATCAGTTGCTACATCCAATTCTTCATTGGCTAGCTCCATTCTCTCTTTATCCAGTTGTTCTCCTTCTGCATCATACGCCTTATAAATACCGGTTAACGCCGAATGCCCACTTACTTTCAATGGGGAAGCAACATCCACCGTAGCATTCTCAACCCCTGCCGTTAATAATGCATTGGCATACATATCACTTGTTACCTCTGTAATGTTTTCCGGTGTAACGATGTTAATCGTTAAACCATTGCCTTCTTCCTGACGAACAATTTTAGCGGACGAATACATATTAGAGTTAATATCACCATTAATATAATTTGCGATATCTTCCCCTGTTACATTGTATTCCACCACATTATCTGGATTCGTAACCTCTAATAGTTCCTTCACTTCTTCCCTTTGAGCTTCTGATAATGTATCTCCATAAACCACAATTGGCGGTCCTAATTTTTCGTTAATACTATCTGTGTCTGTGGCAGCTCCATCTGAAGCATGAACCGGAAATGCTGACCCTAGTAGCAATGCAAAAATGAAAAGCATTAAACCTATCTTTTTCAAACTTTCTTTCATCAGGTATTACCTCCTCTTCAAGCACTTTAATCATATGCTTGTCTTCATAAAAATAATAATTACCAATAGCTTCTTTTATCTAGTTGAATTTAGTCTCTTCAATCATTATACTGTTTTTTTATGCTTGTGCACATTATTACTTTCATATTTCAAATATTTCAATGTGAGCAGAAGGCTTTTCAAATTCCTTTAAATGAGATATATTTAGAGTAACGAAATATTTTTCTGAAAGAAGGTAAAACCAATCATTAATACAGACTTAGCGGTCAAACGTAACTTAGCAATCATGTGGTTTGCTAATTTTTTTATTGCCGGAAGCATGACAATGGTCATCCCATTTATTTCCCTCTACATTGAATCCATGGGGGATTTTTCTGATTCCTATGTTCAAACGTGGTCAGGTCTTACTTTTGGCGTTACATTCGTAACAGCATTTATCTTTTCTCCGATTTGGGGACGAATTGGAGATAAATATGGCAGAAAATACATTCTAATAATCTCTGCTGTCGGCATAGGTATTTCGGTTTTCTTAATGGGATTCGCTACTACTGTCTGGCAGCTTTTCATGTTGCGCTTATTTATGGGGATAGTTACTGGTTTTATACCAATGTCCCAAGCATTTATTTCTACACAAACACCAAAAGAAGTTGCAGGAAAAGTAATGGGAACTCTTCAAACTGGTAATATTACCGGAGCTTTAATGGGACCAATGTTAGGTGGGGTTCTGGCTGATGCATTTGGCTATTCCAGTACTTTTAAATGGATAGCGATCACTATCTTTATTTCTGCGTTCCTTGTGATGTTTGGTATTAAGGAAGTAAAAGTAAAACTTTCTAACGACGCTAGCGATTACAAATCTTATTCCAGTAAAGAAGTTATCCTGCATATTATTCACCATCCCGTCCTATTAATCGTCTTGCTATTATCAACACTAGTGCAGGTTGCCCATTTTAGTATACAGCCAATTCTTTCACTCTTTGTTGCAGAAATTCATGGGCCAGTAAATATTGCTTTCTATTCAGGCATTGCATTTTCAGCTGCTGGTTTAGGAAACTTGATGATGTCTAGAAACTGGGGAAAACTTGGGGATAAAATTGGCTATTCCAAAATATTAATCATATTATTGTTTGTTGCTGGTATCGTCTATCTCCCAGGCGCATTCGTAACCGATATATGGCAATTAATTATCCTTAGATTTCTACTAGGTGTATCTATTGGCGGAATTGTACCAGTTCGAATGGCATACATTCGACAAGCTGCTCCATTATCCATGCAAGGAGAAGTAATCGGCTATAATACTAGTTTACGATTCTTAGGAAATGTTATCGGGCCCGCTCTCGGTGGTATGCTAGCAGCAGTTTATGGTTTCTCAACCGTATTCTTTGTAACTAGTACATTACTGATTTTAAGCGGGATAATTATGTTAATCGCATGGTACAAATATGAATACCAACCGAAACATACACGATCCATCCCATCAACGAGATCATCTCATTAAGGCTAAAAAAAGACCGAGTTATTCGGTCTTTTTTAGACTGTAATTTTATTCCAATAAATAACTTCCTATTTTTACAGATTAGCAGTACACTAGTCTTAAATGATGGAGAGTTGCATACATTTCATGATGTGTTGCACTCATTTTCATCTCCGAAGATAGACAAACAACCAACTCTAACAAGAAAAACCTTATCATAAAAGGAAAAGGTATACATTATGGAAAATAAACATACTTCAAAAGAGCTTACTCTATTTGCGTTAACTTGGCCAATATTTATTGAAATATTATTGCATATGCTAATGGGAAATGCTGACACTCTTATGTTGAGTCAGTATTCAGATAAAGCAGTTGCTGCTGTTGGAGTATCAAATCAGATTTTATCTGTAGTTGTTGTAATGTTTGGATTTGTAGCTCAAGGTGCTGCTGTTCTCATTGCCCAGAACTTAGGTGCCCAACAATCCAAAACAGCAGGTGAAATTTCTGTTCTTTCACTTAGCCTAAATTTATGGTTTTCTCTAGCCCTAAGTGCACTATTATATATTGGTTCTAAACCAATCTTACAAATAATGGATATCCCACCAGAACTTATGAAGGAAGCAATGAACTATATGCAGATTGTTGGTGGATTGATATTTGTTCAAGCAATGATTATGACAACTGGAGCTATATTAAGAAGCTACGGTCACACCAAGGACACAATGATGGTAACGATAGGCATGAATATTATTAATGTCATTGGAAATTTCTTTGTTATTTTCGGTCCTTTTGGTTTTCCAGTACTTGGGGTTACTGGTGTAGCTTTTTCTACAGCCATCAGTCGATTTCTTGGTTTTCTGGTTCTTCTCTCTTTACTCATTAAAAGAACAGAAGGAGAATTACAGTTTCGCATCTTTTTCCACTTTCCTAAAGACCAGCTAAAAGGATTGCTTCAAATTGGAGTCCCTTCTGCTGGAGAACAACTATCCTATAATGCCAGTCAGATGGTAATTACTTATTTCGTTGCACAAATGGGAACACTTGCTATAACAACCAAGGTATATGTGCAAAATATTATGATGTTCATCTTCCTATTTTCGATTGCCATTGGACAGGGGACACAAATATTAATCGGGCATATGATTGGAGCTGGGAAAACAGAAGAAGCCTATCGAAGGGCCATTAAAAGTTTACAGCTATCGATCCTTATTTCCCTCGTTATCGGAGGAATCGTTTATACATTTGGGGATACCTTGCTTGGGATTTTTACAGATGAGGCTACTATTTTGGAAACAGGTCTTTTCCTGTTACTGATGACTGTTGTGTTGGAACCAGGACGTGCATTTAATTTAATCATGATTAGTTCCTTACGTGCTGCTGGAGATGTGAAATTTCCTGTTTATATTGGAATTGCATCCATGTGGGGAGTTGGCGTTACCTTTGCCTGGTTCTTTGGCATTTATTTAGAGCTAGGTTTAATCGGTATTTGGATTGCCTTTATTTCGGATGAATGGCTGCGTGGTATATTTATGTTACGACGCTGGAGAAAACGTGATTGGGTCTCTATGAGTTTTGTCCACAAAAATACGGAGATTGAGTAAAAGTTATTATTCGTAGAAGTTACTTTTTATAGTTTATGTCGCATTTTGTATAAAGTTCGCACTGACTAGAAGTGAAGGTTGGTGTTTTATCTACCGATACGCTTTCCATGAACGAACCAGCGCTCAGCAAGAAAACGATTTGGTAGAGAGGAATTCTTATACTTTCTTTATCTCTAACAAAAACCAAGAAAGAATTTAAAAAAACCAACTTCCTAAAAGTTGGTTTTTTTGTTATTATTCGACAATATTTCCGAGGAAATATTGTCAAATTATGTCCTTTTATAAACTTGCCTTGAAGATTTCAACGGAATCTTGTTTGGTTAGTTTCTTAAAGTTTCCGTATTGTGGTGTAGCTGTAACAGTTTTTTCTGCCATTTCATCTACTGTTGATTCGTCAATATTGTAATCAGCTAACCTTGCTGGTGCTCCTATACTTGTCCAAAATTCACTTAACTTATTAATGCCTTCAAGCCCAACCTCTTTATCTGATTTACCAGTAGGGTCAACATCCAATACACGAACGGCTAATTGTTTAAAGCGATGAGCATTTTCATCATCTATTACATGGCGCATCCAATTTGGGAAAAGGATAGCTAAGCCCCCACCATGCGGAATATCATGAACTGCCGATACAGCGTGTTCCAAATTGTGTGTTGCCCAATCTCCACGATACCCCATATTCAGCATATTATTTAGCGCCAGTGTACCGCCGAGCATAACGGTTTCTCGATGTTCATAGCTCTCTAAGTTATTAAGAAGTTTCGGCGCAGTCTCCATTACCGTAGTTAAAATACCCTCACAGAAGCGATCCTGAATTGGTGTATTTGTCGTTTGATGGAAGTAGTGCTCTAGTACGTGTGACATCATATCAACGATGCCATATACGGTTTGATCCCTCGGTACAGACATCGTATGTTCCGGATCAAGAATAGAGAATTTCGGGAACGTATATGCTCCTGCACCCCAACCATATTTTTCATTCGTTTCCCAATTTGTTATAACAGATCCGCTATTCATCTCAGAGCCAGTAGCTGCTAATGTTAATACCGTTCCAAACGGCAACGCATCAGTCGCTCTTTCCTTTTTAGTAACAATATCCCACATATCTACATCTGTTTTGGCACCTACAGCGATTGCCTTCGTACAATCAATCGTACTACCACCGCCAACTGCCAATATAAATTCTATATCTTCCCTTTTGCAAATCTCTACACCTTTACGAACCGTGGAGATCCTTGGATTCGGTTCAACCCCAGGAAGTTCAAATACTTCTGCATTGATTTCTGCCAATTTCGCTAATACATGATCATAAATACCATTTCGCTTTATACTTCCCCCACCATAGACAATAAGCACTTTGTTCCCGTATTTTTGCACTTCTTTTGGCAGTGTTTCTAACTGGCCTTTACCAAAAATTAATTTGGTTGGATTATAATATTTAAAATTATCCATGCTACAATTCCTCCTTACTTAGTGTATGCTACTACGTCCATTTCCACTAGTACGTCTTTAGGTAGACGGCTCACTTCAACTGTTGCACGAGCAGGATATGGTTCTTCCAGGAAGCTACCATAAATCTCATTTACAGTACCAAAGTGGTCCATGTTTGCTACAAAGATGGTAAACTTTACAACCTGTGAAAAGTCTGCTCCAGCTTCCGTTAAGATAGCCTGTAAATTTTTCAATACTTGCTCAGTCTGTTTTTCAATACCTTCTACTATTTCGCCACTTGCTGGATCAATGGGAATCTGCCCAGAAACGTACAAGAAATCACCAGCTTGAATGGCTTGAGAATAAGGACCAATTGCTGCGGGAGCATTTTTTGTATGTATTGCTTTTTTCACCATGTTCATTCCTCCTGCTTCTCATTTTATCTATATTTTACCAGTTAACTTATTCTAAGGCTAATACGTCGCGATATTCCATTACAGACTTTACATAGTAAATATCACCATAACAAGCATTGTACTGTTTTGCCTCTTCGCGTAAACATGTATAGATTGACTTATCTGGAGCATTTTCATACATCTCTTGAGAAAAATCAATGGCAACATCCTGCGTGTATCTCCCCGATTCTTCTAACACATAGTTAATGAATCCTCTTCCAAAGTTATAGGATTGGATAGCTAACTCAAGGTCTCCTTCTGCCTCTTTCAATACTTTTGAAAAATAGTAGACTCCTTGTTTAATAGATAGTTTGGGATCATCGATACACCCTCTTTCTCCGCAGTAGCTTTCCGAGGACTGCATCGGATCATTCCCTCTCCCTCCAGACTCCTGCATCATCATTGCCAGTAAAACGTCCTCATAGCCGGATACTCCATATTCCTTCGCATACTTATCCACAAGTGGACGATATTGTCTCACTTCTTCTGTTATTTTTGGATAAGATGTGAATTCTTTTTGCTTAGATTCCTGTGAACCAATCATGGATAGAAAAGAGATAACGAAAAACATCGAAAATAGTAGTACTGTTACGATTATTACTTGATAAAATGCCTGCTTTGTTTTTTTCTTTAACCTCATATTGTTAATTCCTCTTTAAACTGCTTTTAAAATTTTTTTGGAAAGGCTTTTGCTAAAAGTTGTTGTTTTTTATCATGATTTTATTTTACATTTTGTTAATATCCTTAATTCAGTATAGAGTAGCTCTCGCTTACACGTAAGTTGTGTATAACTTGTGTATAAAATTGTATTTATCCACAACAAAACTAATAATCTAGAAACCTTTATCTTTATCATCTATATTATTTACAGTTAGAAAACCTATTAAAAGAACATTCGACATTAACTATATACTAGCAGATAAATTTCTACTAGTTATATTATCCACAAATCTATCAACTTATCCCCAGATCAAGCAACACATCCATATGATATTAACAACTTATACACATGTTAATTACCTTGGGCAAATAATTCTTTTTTCCGCCATTTCCCATAACGGAAATATAAGAAGGCAAAGGCACTGCTAATGAGAAAACTGGAACCCATCCCGATTGCAATTCCAATCTCGCCAAACATATTTGCAAATAGTGCAGTCAGTGGGAAACGCAATACCCAAAAGGAAATAATATTTAGAACAAGTACCTGATACATTGCACCAGCTGCACGAACAATCCCATTTAGCACAAAATTTATACCTAAGAACGGATAACAGAGTGCAATAATTTGCAAATACAACGTACCAAACTGAACAGCCTCTTCTTCTCGAATAAATAATCGAACACCATATTCAGCCAAGAACACAACTAAAATACCAACTAAAATCATCATAGATAGGTTATATAATACTCCATATTTAGCTATTTTTCCTACCCGAGACCAATTTTTCACACCGATGTTTTGGCCTGCCATACTACCTACAGCTGTACTCAGTGCATGAGCTGGCAATAATAATAAACTATCCAAACGTTGAGCTGCACTAAATCCAGCAACTACCCCAGCACCAAACGTAGTCACTACACTCATGATGGCAGCTGAACCTGCAGAGATTACTGCCATCTGAAGTCCGGAAGGGATACCTAGATTTAAAATTAGTTTCACTTCATACCACGAAGGCAATTTCGGTAATGTAAAAGGTGCAAGTTTGCTATAGAGTACGTAAATAGTTCCATATAGGAATGCCGTTCCTTGGGAAACCACCGTTGCTAAAGCAGCCCCCTCTACCCCCCAGTTAAAAACAGATATAAAAACAGGGTCAAGAACAACATTCATCAATACTGCAATAATAACAAAGTTCATTGGTGTCTTACTGTCACCAAGTGCACGAAGAACGGTACTTATAAAGTTATAACCAAATAAGAATAAAATACCCAGGAAAGTAATTCTCAAATAACTGTTTGCTTCAGCCATCATGCTCTCCGGAGTCCCTAAGAGATTCAAAAAACCGTTTGAAAATATGAAACCAGTTATCCCAAGTGTTAAAGCAATAAGTGTTAATAACACAACAAACGCATTTAAATAACGCTTTAAGCCTTCTTCATTGTCACGGCCTTTTTGCTGAGAGAGTATCGTCAATGCAGCATTATTTAAACCTATGACAAAAGAAAGTACGGTAAATATAATCGTACTGCTTACTGCAACGGCCCCCAATGCATTTGCCCCTAACAAGTTACCAATCCATAGACTATCAATAAACTGATAAGACGTTTGCAATAGATTGGCTAGCATAATCGGACCAGAAAATACAATCAATTGCTTTAAAATATTCCCTTGTGTAAAATCATGCTGCTTTTTCATTGTTTAAACCAGCTTTCTATTGTTAAAAGTTATATCATATCACTGAAGATAAATTAAAATCCACTCTGGAAATACACTTTGCTTTCCACGAAAGAAGACTTCTATATCATATCAATTCTATCTCATTTTAG
The DNA here is from genome assembly GCF_003628505.1 of Oceanobacillus halophilus. GTDB lineage: Bacteria > Bacillota > Bacilli > Bacillales > Amphibacillaceae > Oceanobacillus > Oceanobacillus halophilus. Next base: position 20,360 of record NZ_RBZP01000006.1, read on the forward strand.
CATAAGGACAGCGAGGCGAAAATAATTAGAACTGCCTATTTACGTATCATTACAAAATGAAAAAATGACCAGAACTAATTCTAGTCATTTTTCATGTTGCGAATCATGTTATGCCTGACTTCCTGCTTTTTGATTTTTATCCTCAGATTTCCCTTTTGTCATAAATTGAATCACAAGAAGAACAACAAAGATTCCAAAACCAATTAAATCTGTATTACCTTCTGGGTAAACAAGCATCAGGCCAGTTATGACAGTAATAATTCGTTCAACCCAATGTAGTTTTCGATACCAGAAGCCTATGAGTCCGGCCCCAATTGCTATCATTCCCACTATTGCCGTAATTAGGGAGAGAACTATCTCACCGGCATGTGCATCAATCATTAATAATTGCGGATTTAACACGAACATATACGGAATGATATATGCAGCAATAGCTAATTTTGAGGCATTAAAGCCCGTTCTAATAGGCTCTCCACCTGATATCCCAGTAGCCGCAAAAGCAGCAAGAGCAACTGGTGGTGTAATATCTGCCACAATTCCGAAGTAAAATACAAACATATGTCCAGCTAAGACTGGAATAGCTACTTCTAACTGATCATTTAAAGCTAAGATAGCAGGTAAGGCAATAGTTGATGTGATAATATAGTTCGCCGTTGTTGGCGATCCCATTCCCAAGATAATAGAAGTAATCATCGTAAAGAATAGCGTTAATAGTAATTGTAATTCTACTGTATTAGCTAATGCTCCTGCAATATCAACAAGTCCATTACCTAATTTCAAGCCCAATCCAGTTTTGGTTACAACTCCAACAATGATACCAGCACATGCGGTTGCAGCAGCTACACCTAATGCGGTGCGCGCACCAGTTGTTAATGCATCCACAATCTTAGTAATGGTGAACTTCCCATCTTTTAAGAACATATTGGTTTCTTTACTAAATAGGCTCACAAGAATTGTTATACCAATACCATAAAGAGCAGTACGTTCAATACTGAATCCTTCAAATAACAGATAAACGATAGCTATGATAGGTAATAATAAATAGATTTTCTTAAATACAGCTTTTCGATTAGGCATCTCCTCTTTGGAAAGTCCAGTCAGACCTAAACGTTTGGCTTCTAAGTGTGTCATAATCCAGATACCTGAAAAGTATAGAGCAGCTGGTATTACTGCTGCCTTGGCAATATCCCAATAACCTACACCGGCAAATTCAATCATAAGGAATGCAGCGGCACCCATTATTGGTGGCATAATTTGTCCACCAGTTGAGGAAGCAGCTTCTACTGCACCAGCAAAGTTAGGTCTATAGCCTAACCTTTTCATCATTGGGATTGTATAAGAACCAGTTGTAACCGTGTTGGCAACAGAACTTCCAGAGATTGTACCGTTTAGAGCACTCGAAAAAATAGCAACTTTGGCCGGTCCACCCACTCTGCGACCAGCAATCGCAATTGCCAAATCATTAAAGTACAAGCCAACACCACTTTGCACTAGAAAAGCACCGAATAAAAGGAACAGGAAGATATATGTTGAGGATACCTGTAAAGGAGTACCTAAAATACCTTCTGTTGTAAAGAACATGGAGTTAATCAACTGGCTAAGATTAAGTCCCCTATGAGCCAGCATACCTGGCATATAAGGTCCGAAGTAAGCATAGATAAGGAAGAATATAGCAATAATAGTGATTGGTAATCCAACCGCACGTCTAGTAGCCTCTAAAACTAGCAGAATTGCTACTCCACCAACAACCATCTGAGCTTCATTAATTCCGCCAATTTGCTGCACAAGTGTATCGTAGAAGATTGGCCAATAACTTGCAACCAAGATAGACAGGATAACTAAGATCCAGTCATACCAAGCTACACCATCTTTCTTCGTACCTCGTTTAGCAGGAAATAATAAATATATTAGCGATAAAGCAAAACCTAGGTGAATGGTACGTTGTATATAAGCTGTATACGCTCCAAAGGCACCTGTATATAATTGGAATAAAGAAAATGCAATGAGACCAATAAATACGAGCCAGCTCGCGAAGCCTTTAAGCTTTCGTGTGTTTGCCTCTGCATCATATTTTTCCAGCAACTTTTGCTGTTCTTTTTCTGTTAATTGCACTTTATCCTTATTTTCACTCATGTATGTTCACTCCTTTCAAGTATTCCCAAAGTGAAATCCTTTCCACTTTCAACTTGAACCAGGCACCTGGCTCAAAGTATTCATTAAACCAAACCATTTTTTCATTTGGTTCTTTCCCCCAAACTAGGCGATTTTCCGAAACTGTTTTTCCATTTCTTATATTTATAGAAGGAAATACATTGTCTATATCTTTTATATAATACTTTCCATCTTCATATACAAATGATTCGCCATCTTCAGCATTCGAAGGCATTCCTATTCCGAATTCTTCATAAACAAACTCATATTGTTTTATTTCAAAATCATCAGTAACCTTATATTTTTCGACTACATCTGTTAAATGGATAGAATGCTTAAAGATGATTTGGAAAGTATCACCTTTTTGAATGGGTAAAAATGCTTCTATATTGTCAGTATTCTCTTTATAAAAAACTAAGGCGGTACGAAAGGGCACAAATAATAAGGTGAGTAGGATGAGCAGAATGATAATGGAAAGAAGTGTTTTTTGTAACTTCATGAAATGTTCCACCTTTTCGTATCCATGTACAGTTGGGGTTATGCAAATTAAGAAAAGTTAAAATAAAATAGCCGGCAGCAAACACCTATACCTGATAGGATTAACAGCCGGCCATTTATGTCATATATTGACTATATTTTACTCAATCAGTCCTTCTTCTTGGAAGTACTTCTCAGCACCTGGATGCAAGTCAATACCAACACCGTCTAAGGCAGATTCAGGAGTTATGAATTCAGCTTTAGCGTGTGTGATTGCATCGGTATTATCAAATATAGCTTTTGTAATATCATACACTACATCTTCAGATAACGTATCTGTTACAGCAAGCATTGCTAGAACAGCAACCGTCGTAACTTCTTCTTCAAGCCCGTATGTTCCAGCTGCAATTGTATCTTCCGCATAGTAAGGATATTGATCGACTAGCTCAGCAATTTTTTCTTCAGCAATAGGAACGATACTTACATCAGCAGTAGCACCTAAGCCTTCAACTGCACCTGTTGGCGTACCAGCAGTAATGAATGCAGCATCAATATTACCATCTTGAATTCCACCTGTTGACTCACCAAAGTCTAGATTTTGTGCGTCAATATCATCCATGGTTAAGCCATGAACTTCTAAGATTTGTTCCGCATTAATATACGTACCTGATCCTGGAGCACCTACAGAAACCGTTTTCCCTGCCAAATCTTCCACAGATTCAATTCCTGATTGTGGAGTTGTAACAATTTGAATCGTTTCTGGGTAAAGGGATGCTACAGCTAAGACATTATCAACTGGGTTTCCGTCAAATGCATTGATTCCTTCAGCTGCATTCGCTACAACGTCTGTTTGGACGAACGCTAACTCTGTTTCTCCTTCTTGTAGAGAGATTACGTTATCAGCAGAAGCATTAGAGGAAACAGCATCTGTTTGAATACCCGTTTCATCTGTAATAATACTAGCCATCTCACCACCTAGTGGATAGTAAGTACCGCTTGTCCCACCTGTATACATACTTAAGAATTCAGGTGTACCTTCACTATCTCCACCCTCATTATCCCCACCTCCACATGCGGTCAGGATTAAGGAAATTACTAAAACCGTTACAAACGACAAGAGTGTTTTCTTTTTCATTTATAGTCCCCCTTTTTCTCATACTTTTTTTCATTTTATTATATAAATCAATCTGTTGTCAAACAATACAGCGCTTTATGACATTGTTGAATAACAAAAACAAAAAACATAAATTTCGTACTAGCTATCATATAATGATAGAAACTTTAATACTAAAGGAGTAGAAAGCCTATGATGAATGTACCACTGACCATCGGTTCCATGCTGGAGCATGCTGAGAAGTTTTTCCCAAAAAAACAAGTCATCTCCCAAACACATGACAGACTCCATTATCTTACATATAAGGAAATAGGAGAACGAACAAGGAAGTTAATGAGCATATTAGATAAATTAGGCACAAAAAAAGGAGACAAAATTGGTACACTAGCATGGAATCATCATCGACACCTGGAAATATACTTTGCCGCACCAGGATTCGGAGCTGTCTTGCACACGATTAATATCAGACTATCGCCAGAACATATCATTTACATTATTAATCATGCCGAGGACAAAATACTCTTTATTGATGAAGATATCCTTCCATTAATTGAAAAAATCCATCCACAGTTAAAAACAGTAGAAGCATTTGTTGTTATGACAGATAAAAAGGATCTTCCAGTATCTAACTTAACACCTCTCTATTCCTACGAAGAACTACTAACAAAAGGGGATTCATCCTATTCTTTCCGAGACGATATGAACGAAAATGATCCGGCAGGCATGTGTTATACATCTGCAACAACCGGAAAACCAAAAGGAGTCGTATATACACACCGAAGTATCGTTCTACACAGCTATGCATTAGGATTAGCTGATTCTGCTGCTATTTCTGAATCTGATGTTTCCATGGCAGTAGTCCCACAATTTCACGTTAATGCTTGGGGGACACCATTTGCCTGTACCTGGTTTGGTTCCACACAAGTATTTCCTGGTCCGCAGTTTACTCCCAAGCGATTAGCAGAGTTTATTGAAAAATTCAACGTTACTATAACAGCAGGTGTTCCAACGATATGGTTAGGATTATTGCAAGTATTAGAGCAAGGGAGTTATGATACTTCAAGCTTACGAGCTGTTCTGTGTGGTGGATCTGCAGCTCCATTAGGTTTGATTAAAACATTCGAACAAAAATACAATATTCCGTTCTATCATGCTTATGGTGCAACAGAAACAACACCTTTAGTATCCTTTTCAAGACTAAAAAGTTATCAATTGGATTTATCGGAAGAAGAGAAGTTACATGAGCGTTCCAGGCAGGGAATCCTTGTCCCTGGTTTAGAAATGAAAGTTGTTGGAAGCGATGGTAATGAAGTTGCTTGGAATGACGAAGAAATGGGAGAACTTCTTCTTCGCGGTAACTGGATAGCCGATGAATACTATAAGGATGAAAGAAGTAAAGATGCCTTTACGGATGGTTGGTTCCATACTGGAGATGTCGTAACAGTCGATGAAGAAGGTACCATTAAAATTGTGGATCGTACAAAGGACTTAATCAAAAGCGGCGGGGAATGGATTTCTTCGGTCGATTTAGAAAACGCCATCATGGCGCATGAGTCTGTTTTCGAGGCATGTGTTGTTGCTGTACCAAGTATTAAGTGGCAAGAGCGTCCTGTAGCTTGTGTTGTTTTAAAAGAAGGGTATAAACAATCTGAGATGAAAGATACCATACTGGAATACCTGAAACCTCAATTTCCAAAGTATTGGCTACCGGATGACGTAATATTTTTTGAAGAAATTCCTAAAACTTCCGTTGGCAAATTTTTAAAACGCGAATTACGCGAACAAGTAAAAGGAGAACTAAAGATCGACTAAATACATTATGGCTATTGCACTATTTCAGCAATAGCCCATTCTATTTTATACTTTTCCTAAGTGTTGTGGAAAATAAATGTCGTAGTTTATACAGATTCCTGATTTATTTAATTAAGAATAGTTAGCTCTCGCTTTCACTTATGAATGTTTTCTGCTGACATTCGCTCCGGCAGAAGACTACGACAGCGAAGCATCGCACGAAGAAAATGTGCTTTTCATTTTCGAGGAGTCTCCGCATTCTGCCTCCGCTATTTTACATGCACTAGATATTATTAAAGCTAAACTTCATAATTTTACGTTTAGGGTAGTTGGTCCTCCTAGAATACAGAATTTTTCTAGCAAAAATTAAGTAGAGCAGGAACTAAGCGGAAATACACGGAGACTCCTTGAAAAAAGAAGACCACTTTTTTCTGCGTGCGATGTAACCCTGCCGAAGCGTTCCTTGTCCTGCGGGAAGAAGAGCAACGGTGAGACTACGTAGTGAGGGAACTACTTGAATAATCTTCCTTGTTCCCTTGCGCCGAGAAAGCCCGCTTCGAAGCACTACTGGAAGACGCAGGCGCACACGCTTTTTAGCACGAAGGAGGCTCACCAGCTCCCCGCGGAAAGCGTAGTATATTTCCGTAGCGAAGACAGAGCAGTATTCTGAATTACAAATATCAACATTCTATACAAAAAACAATCCAAGAAACACAGATTTGCTTAGACATCCATCACTTATAAACCTCAATAATCCAACACCAAAAATCCCTGCTACCTTAAACAGTAGCAGGGATAAATAGTTATTTACTCTCTAATTCTATTTTATATTGCTCAAATTCTTTCGTTGTACAAAGTACCCAGTGTCGAGGGCTAACTTCTCTGAACTTTGGCTCTTCACTCGTATCATGTACAGAAGGATCATAAGCAACACGCTCACGATTGCGCTCATATTCGGGGTCTGGTAGAGGAATTGCTGTAAGTAGCGACTTTGTATATGGATGAAGTGGATTGTTATATAACTCATCACTATCTGCAAGTTCGACCAGGTTACCTAAATACATAACGCCAATTCGATCACTAATATATTTAACCATGGATAAATCATGGGCAATAAATAAATACGTTAAACCGCGATCTTTCTGTAATTTTTTAAGCAAGTTCACTACCTGCGCCTGAATGGATACATCTAACGCAGAAATAGGTTCATCGGCAATAATAAGGTCTGGTTCCACAGCTAAAGCACGCGCTATACCAATACGCTGACGTTGTCCACCACTAAATTCATGCGGAAAACGACTGGCATGTTCCTTATTAAGTCCAACTACTTCTAATAATTCTTCCACACGCTCTTTTCTTTCTTTTTCATCCTTCACTAACTTATGAACATCTAAACCTTCAGCAATGATATCCATAACTGTCATACGTGGATTAAGAGAAGAGGATGGATCTTGGAAAATCATTTGCATTTTACGGTTAAATTTCAATAATTCTTCCTTTGATTTCTTTCCATGGACATCTTCGTTATCAAATTTAACTTCTCCACCTGTTGCTTCATATAGACGAATAATCGTACGGCCAGTTGTCGATTTACCACTACCTGATTCTCCAACTAAACCAAATGTTTCTCCTCTATAGATATCAAAAGAGACACCATCTACAGCTTTGACCGTTTTGTTACGACCAACTCTAAAATGCTTCTTTAGTTCTTTCACTTCTAAGATTTTATCTTCTGCCATTACTCCTCACCTCCAGTGTTTGCGAAGCCTTGCATTCGTTTTTTCACCGATTCAGGAGGTTCCATTTTTGGCGCATCTTCATGAAGTAACCATGTTGCAGCATAATGTGAATCAGAGACTTTAAACATAGGTGGCTCCATGACGCCATCAATTTCTAACGCAAATTTATTTCTTGGGGCAAAAGCATCTCCTTTTGGTGGATTCAACATATCAGGAGGGCTTCCTGGAATTGCATATAGTTCTTCGTCATCACTATCTAGCGTTGGCATGGAACCAAGCAATCCCCAAGTATATGGATGTTTTGGATTATAGAAAATATCGTCAACTGTCCCATATTCCACGATTTTACCAGCATACATTACCGCAACACGGTCGGCAACATTAGCTACCACACCAAGGTCATGCGTAATAAAGACAATCGCACTTTCTGTTTCCTTTTGAATATCCTTCATTAATTCCAGAATTTGTGCCTGAATGGTTACATCCAGTGCAGTTGTTGGTTCGTCGGCAATTAAAATTTTAGGATTACATGCTAAGGCAATTGCGATAACAACACGCTGACGCATCCCACCGGAAAATTGGTGCGGATATTGTTTCATGCGAATTTCAGGATTAGGAATTCCAACCTGATCTAAAAGTTCAATCGCTCTTTTCTTCGCATCCGTGCGGTTCATATTTTGGTGCTTAACTAGACCTTCAATTATTTGATTCCCAATTTTCATCGTTGGATTCAACGATGATAAAGGATTTTGAAACACCATCGAAATATCTTTCCCACGAATTTTTTGCATTTCTTTATTTGATTTTTTAACAAGATCTTCTCCTTCAAGAAGAATTTCTCCTGATTTAATAACACCCTGTGGTTTTGGAACAAGCCCCATTAACGCACTAGTAGTGACAGATTTTCCGGAACCTGATTCGCCTACGATTGCTAATGTTTCTCCTTTATCCAAATCAAAGCTTACACCTCGAACAGCTTGTACCTCACCATTGTAGGTGTTAAATGATACAGCTAAATCTTTTACTTCTAATAATTTACTCATTTAAACACACCTACCTTTATTATTTATGCATTTTAGGGTCGAAAGCATCACGTAATCCATCGCCAATCAGGTTAAATGCAATCATAATGACTGAGATTAGAATTGCAGGGAAAACGAGCATATATGGATAAAGCATAATATTATCGAATCCCGTATTAATTAGTGTACCTAAAGATGCATCTGGTGGAGTAATCCCCAATCCAATAAAGCTCAAGAATGCTTCAAAGAAGATAGCATCCGGAATATTAAACATGGTGTTGATAATAATAATTCCACTAATATTAGGTAACAAATGTTTTGTAATGACTTTCCAGTTAGACTGACCTAATGTTCTTGCTGCCAGTACATATTCCTGGTTTTTCTGCTTCATCACTTCCCCACGTACGATACGCGCCATACCTGTCCAACCAGTAATGGTTAAAGCAATGACGATGGAAGTAATTCCTGGGTCAAGAACGAGCATCATCAAAAGAATGATAACTAGATTTGGTATACCTACCAATACTTCTAAAATACGCATTAAGACGTCATCGACTTTACCGCCATAGTAACCAGCAATACCACCATAAGCTACACCAATCAATAGACTAATGGCTGCAGCAATAAATGCAATAAGTAATGAAACAGTTGTACCATCCCATAATCTAGTCCATTGGTCACGGCCCAGTGTATCTGTACCTAACCAATAGTATTGATCTTGCATATCTTTTGCTTCATAGACATGATATGTGGCCTTCACTTCAGCTGAATTTCTGCTCCCGTCACCTTCGTCAAGAACCTCTATATCAATAAATTCCTCTTGATTACTATATCGTGATATAGCATTCGTTGTTGCTTGTTCTACCGTGTCACCTTGGAACTCATCACTTAGGACTCCAGTAAAACCTGACCAAGAAATATTCTCCAACACAGGTACTCTCGCTGGCAATTTTGCTCGAGATAAGTCCTGGTCGTCAATCCCATGGTCGTTCATTCCAGGTCCGACAAAACTCATTATAATAATTAGAACCAACGTAATCATGCTGACTACTGCTAGTTTGTTTTTAAAGAAAGTTCGTCTAGCATCCTGTAAAAACGTTCTGCTTGGACTGGAGATTTTTTCACTCGTATCCTCTTTCTGCTTCATTGGGACAAGAAGGTCTTTTATTTCTTTGTTTTCCATATTAACTATCCCCTCCGCTAATTCTAATTCTAGGATCAATTAGTCCATACAGAAGGTCAATTATTAGAATGATTCCAATGAATAACGCAGCAAACATGAGCGTTGTACCCATAATAGTTGGATAATCATTAACCATAACTGAATTTACAAACTGTTCCCCGATTCCAGGGATAGCAAAAATTTGCTCAATAACCATTGATCCAGTCATTAAACTCACTGCCATTGGACCAATAACGGTTACTAATGGAATTAACGCATTACGTAAACCGTGTTTAAATACAATTCCAGGTTCTGACACACCTTTTGCACGAGCAGTCGTAATAAAGTCTGAACCTAAGACCTCTACCATTTCTGTTCTTACAAAACGGGCAGCAGTCGCCATTGGAAAGATCATCAGTGCAATGGTAGGTAGTATTGAATGTTCAAAACTCCCCCACAAAGCAACTGGGAACCACTCCAATTCTGCAGCAAATACGTACTGTAGAAGACCTGCAAACACGAAGTTGGGGATGGATGTACCTAATACGGCGATAACAGTTGAGGTATAATCAAGAAAGCCATTATGTGAAATAGCCGCGATCAGACCTAATAAAACACCTAATATGGTCCCTACCACAAGTGCTTGAGCACCTAATTGTGCCGATGGTCCAATTCGGTCCATTAAAATGTCTGTAACCGGTGTGTTACTAAATGCAAAGGAAATACCTAAATCCCCTTGTACTAAACCACCGAGATAATTCACATATTGTACCGGTATTGGATCATTTAATCCATATTTTTCTAGAACAATCGCTTGTTGTTCTTCACTTAATTTATCTTCCGCGTTAAGCGGGCTTCCTGGCAACAACTTCATTAAAAAGAAGGATAATGTTGCAATGATGAATAATGTAATCAACATATACATTACTCGTCGTAAAATATAACGAACCATTCTCGCACCTCCCAAATTATATAGTTAAATCCAAAAATGAGAAATGTTCATTATTATAAGATATTTTTGCTACAAGTGAACAAGAGAGTATGTTCAAAGACATACTCTCTTGTTGATTTTAGCATAACTATGCATTTTTGAACCAAATTAATTATTCTGCAGATCCAACGCTCGCCCATTTATATTCATACGTTGCCCCAAATGGATTCACAAATACGCCTTCCACTTTTGGAGAAATTAACTGTGCCATTGCACTTTGGTAAATAGGAGCTATTGCTGCATCTTCAAACAAGATATTTTCTGCTTCTAAGAAGTTTTCGTAACGAGCAGGATTATCAGTAGCTAGAGTTGTTTGAGCTTCTTCTAGTAAAGCATCGTACTCTTCATTAGAATAACTCATCTTATTGTTTCCACCATCTGTTACCCATAGGCTTAAGAAAGTATATGGATCAAGATAGTCTGGACCCCAACCAGCAACTTGGATATCATAATCCTGTGCAGTATCTGCATCTAAACGTTGCTCAAATGGAACGTTTTTCAATGTTACTTCAAGACCTGGTAGATTTGTTGATAATTGGTTAGCAATGTATTCGTTCATTACTTTAGATGTTTCTGTATCTCCACCAAGTAGTTCAAGTTCTACTGTATCCGTTCCTAATTCTTCTAGAGCTGTTTCCCAATATTCTTGTGCTGCTTCTACATCATAAGTCATTAAGTCTCCACTTACTTCACGGAAGTCCTCACCAGTTTCTGGCATTGGAGTGAAGTCAGCTGGAACTAAGCCATTCGCAACAATTGAACCGTTATTTAGGATTTCATTAACTAATGCATCTTTATCGAAAGCACGAGCAATTGCATGGCGTACATTCTCATTAGCTAATTCGTCGCTTCGTTTTTGATTCAACTTGAGGTAGAATACAGATGTTTCTGGTGTTACTGCGTAATCTTCATGAGTAGAGTATTGGTCTACTAAGTCAGAAGAAATACCAGCGCGATCGACGGAACCTTCTTCATATAGCCTTACTGAAGTTGTTGGATCTTTAACAACTACATGGTTAATTCTGTCTAATTGTACAGTATCAGCATCCCAGTAGCTTTCATTTTTAACAAGATCCCATTCATTTGCTGTACTTGTCCAATTTTCTAATGTATATGGACCATTAAATAATAGTGTATCAGTACTTGTTGCAAAATCGTCACCTTGTTCTTCTACAAATTCTTCATTTAATGGCATGAAAGTACCAAATGAAGTTAAAGACTCAAAGTATGGAGTTGGATTTTCTAGTTCTACCACTAAAGTATAGTCATCTTCTGCAGTCACACCTAGTTCGTCCAGTTCAGCTTCTCCAGAGTTAACTGCTACTGCATTTTTAATAACTCCACCCATCATGTATGGGCCATACTCAGATCCAGTTGCAGGATCAACAGCACGCTGCCAAGCATATACAAAGTCATGAGCCGTAACAGGGTCACCATTAGACCATGTTGCATCTTCACGTAAGTTAAATGTCCATGTAAGACCATCATCACTTACTTCATGATCTGTTGCAATACCTTCAACAGGTTCTGAATTTTCATCTAAACGATATAGACCTTCCATTGTAGAACCGATGAATTGGAAACCATATTCGTCAGTTGCCATGGATGGATCCATAGAAGGAATTGCATCTCCATTGATAAAATTAAGTACTTGTTCCCCTTCTTCTGCTGGTTCTTCAGCAGTTTCCTCTGTACCTTCAGCTGATTCAGCTGATTCTCCAGATTCTTCTGTATCATCGCCACCACATGCAGCTAATACAGCTAATAATAAACCTAGAATTACTAATAATGCCCAATTTTTCAGCTTCATTTCTTCGCCCTCCCTGTAGTTGTTTTTTTCTGAAAATTTCAGAAATAAAAGCCGTATGAAAAAGTTAACATAGTGAATTATACCCCTACTTTGTGCATCTTGTAAATAGCTTTTTTAAAAAATCTTAAAATTTTTATTAATAACTTAACAGATTTCGACAAAATATTTGTCAATTCCGACAAATGTCACTTTAACTATTTACACTTTTTTCCAAAATCTCTTTTACGTTACTTGTGAGAAAAATAACAATACGAACTTGTAGTGATGGTGTGATATACTGAATGTAATTTCTAAATTAAAGGTGTTATACAAATGAATAAAAAAGGTATCTATCTAAGTATAAATGTATTGTTGATCTTAATTCTATTTATTACACAAGCTGCTTTTAACCTCGTAAATTTGATCAATGCAGTTTTTTATGTGAGCTTTGCAAACTTAATCATTATGCTTTTCTTATATACAGTGAGAGGCGGCTTTTACGATGGAATTACGTTCAGTTTTAGAAGGTTTTGGAGTATTATGTCACCAAGTAAAGATTATATGGATGAATGGAAAGAGAAACCTATGCCTTCGGAGAAAACAAATGAATCATTTTATGCACAAATAAAATTCCAAACAACTGTTTTATTCACTTTTTTTGCGTTTTTACTCTTGATATATTATATTTTCTAAACTTCAAAATGAAAGCAGGACAGTCATCATACAAATGTGACTGACCTGCTTTTTCTTACATATTATTCTTCACTTCCAACGCTTGCCCATTTATATTCATATGTTGCGCCAAATGGGTTAACAAACACTCCTTGTACTCTCGGTGACACAAGCTGCGCCATTGCTTTTTGGTAAATTGGGGCGATTGCTGCATCTTCGAATAGGATTTTCTCTGCTTCTAGGAAGTTTTCGTAGCGAGCAACATTATCTGTTGCCAACTCCTTGCCAGCTTCTTCTATTAAAGAATCGTATTCTGTGTTAGAGTATCCCATCATGTTATTTCCGCCATCTGTTACCCATAAGTCCATGAAAGTGTTTGGATCAAGGTAATCAGGTCCCCATAAGGAAATTTCTAGTTCATAATCCATATTGGAATCCAAAGATAAGCGTTGCTCGAAAGGTACATTCTTCAATTTGACTGATAAACCAGGTAAATTGGATGATAGTTGGTTTGCAATATACTCATTACTTATCTTTGCATTCTCGCTATCATCACCAAGTAATTCCAGTTCAATGGAATCTACACCTAATTCTTCTAATCCCTTTTCCCAGTACTTTTGGGCTTCTTCTACATCATAGGTAACGAGATCTCCGCTTACATCACGGAAGTCCTCACCTGAATCAGGCATAGGAACAAAATCTGCAGGAACTAGTCCATTTGCAACAATTGAACCATTGTTTAAGATTTCATCTACTAACGCTTGTTTGTCGAAAGCTCGACTAAGGGCTGCACGGATATTGGTATTTGCAAGTGCTTCATTACTTGTTTGATTCATCTTAATAAAGGCAACGCCAGTATCTGGTGTTACTCGATAATCCTCGTGCGATAAATATTGGTCAACTAGGTCTGACGAAATGCCTGCACGATCTATTTCGCCTTGTTCATATAATCTAACTTGTGTAGTAGCATCCTTAATCACGACATGATTAATTCTGTCCACTTGTACAGTATCAGCATCCCAGTATTCTTCGTTCTTAACTAAATCCCATTCATTTGCTGTACTTGTCCAATTTTCCAAAGTAAACGGTCCATTAAACAATAACGTCTCTGTACTTGTAGCAAATTTGTCTCCCTGTTCTTCTACAAAGTTTTGATTCAATGGCATGAAAGTACCAAATGTTGTAAGTGTTTCAAAATACGGTGTTGCATTCTCTAATTCAACAACTAATGTATAGTCATCTTCTGCTGAAACCCCTAACTCTTCAATTGGGACATCTCCAGCATTAACTGCATCTGCATTTTTTATTACGCCACCCATCATGTATGGTCCATATTCCGAACCTGTATCAGGTGCAACTGCGCGTCTCCAGGCGTATACAAAATCATTGGCAGTTACAGGGTCCCCATTAGACCACTTTGCATCTTCACGTAATTCAAATGTATAAGTTAAACCATCTTCACTTACTTCATGATTTATCGCAATACCTTCTACAGGCTCTGCATTTTCATCTAAGCGATATAGACCTTCCATAGTAGAACCGATGAATTGGAAACCATATTCATCCGTTACCATGGATGGATCCATGGAAGGAATGGTATCTCCATTAATAAAGTTTAATACTTTCTCCCCGGTATTTTCCCCAGTAGAAGTATTGTTATTTTCTTCATTATCACTTGTACCACACGCTGTAAGTGCGATTAGCAATAACCCTAAGACTACTAGACGTAGCCAGCTTTTCAATCTCATTAAAGCATCCTCCTAAGTGTTGAATTTCTCATGATGTTTCTTTCTAAAAAAGAGAAACAATTAAAGCGCAACATATAAAATTATACCCTTCCATTTAAAATACTGTAAAGGGTTTAGTAGGTACTGTCTATCCTTATTATGGCACTTTGTGTCAAAATCATGTCGATAAATTTAATAAATACGTAACACGACTCTGATCACACGGTTTGTTTATGTAATTTGATCACAGTTGATGGAAATTGTTGATCTATTTAATTCAGAATAGTGCTTCACAACCGCTACGGAAATACACTTCGCTTTCCGCGGGGAGCTGGTGAGCCTCCTTCGTGCTGTCGCACTACGTAGTCTCACCGATGCTCTTCTTCCCGCAGGAGTCTCCGTGTATTTCCTCCGCTATTCGTCTGCTCTACTTGTATAAAAAAGAAATATACTGTTTTAAGGATTATAACGGTCTTAAAACGTAATTACTAGAGATATAAGCCAAAGTAATCTTGAGCGCCTATTTAAGCGGAGGCATAATACGAAGACTTCCTCGAAAATAAAAACCAATTTTCTTCGTGCGATGTAATGCTGACGAAGCCTTCCTTGTCCTGCGGGAATAGCACGTGTCCAGACCTGAGCAGGAAGTGGTTTTCTTCCGAGGAGGCTGAGGCCGTGCCCGCGGAAAGCGAAGTATTCTGGCGGAGCGAATGAATGCACAAATCAAACATAAGTGTGAGCGAGAGCTACACTATCTTGAATTAAAGATATCAACAGTCTATACAAATATCGAACAAAGTTATGGTTCTTTATGTTATTTCATCTAGTGCTATAAAATTTTTCTAAATATTACGGTGCTAGACAAAAAAAGTGCATATGCTCTAAAAGCATACACACTCTTTTATATTGTCATTTTATTCTGCTACATCTGCCCATTTATACTCATAGGTTGCTCCAAATGGGTTAACAAAGACACCATCTATTCTTGGTGATACTAATTGTGCTCTTGAAGACTGGTATACAGGTGCAATTGCTGCATCTTCAAATAATACTTTTTCCGCTTCTAAGAAGTTGTTATAACGAGCAACATTATCCGTCGCTAGTGTTGTAGCAGTCTCTTGTACTAACTCGTCATACTCTGGATTTGAATATTCCATATGATTGTTACCACTATCCGTAGTCCAAAGATTCATAAATGTAAATGGATCTAAGAAGTCAGGACCCCATCTGGAAAGTTGCAGCTCATAATCTTCATTTGTATCTAAATCCAAACGTTGTTCTTTTGGAACACGTTTCATATTAATCGATAATCCTTCCAGATTTGTTGAAAGCTGGTTGGCAATATACTCTACAAGCGTTTTGGTTGTTTCATCATCATCAACTAGAAATTCTAATTCTACAGAATCCGCACCAATTTCTTCTAATCCTTTTGCCCATAATTCTTGAGCTGCTTCCACATCATAGGTTACTAAATCTCCATTAACTGCACGGAAATCCTCACCTGTTTCAGGCATTGGAGTAAAGTCAGCTGGGATTAGACCATTTGCCACTAATGATCCATTATTCAAAATCTCATTAACTAAAGCATCTTTGTCAAATGCACGACTAATTGCAGCACGAATATTTTCGTTTGCTAAAGCATCTGTTGTTTCTTGGTTAAATTTCAAGAAATAAACAAAAGTATCAGCTGAAATTGCATAGTTTTCATGTGTAGCATACTGGTCCACAAGGTCAGACGCTAAGTCAATACGGTCAACTGTACCTTCTTCATATAATCTTACTGCTGTTTGCGGATCTTTCACAACTTCAAAGGTTAGCCTATCCATTTGAACCGCATCTGCATCCCAATAATCCTCATTTTTCACTAACTCCCACGAATTGCTCGTACTATCCCAGTTCGTCATTTTATATGGGCCATTAGCTAATAAATTTTCTTCGTTCGTTGCAAAGCTATCTCCCTTTTCTTCCACAAATGCTTGATTTAACGGGAAGAAAGTTCCAAACGTAGTCAATGTTTCAAAATATGGTGTTGGATTTTCTAATTCCACAACTAAGGTGAAGTCACCATCTGCTGTCACACCTAAATCTTCTACAGGAGCTTCTCCTGAACTTACAGCCGTTGCATTTTTAATGACATTATTCATCATATATGGACCGTATTCAGATCCAGTGTCCGGATTAACAGCACGTTGCCATGAATAAACAAAATCATGAGCAGTAACTGGGTCACCATTTGACCAAACGGCATCTTCACGTAAAGTAAACGTCCAAGTAAGACCGTCCTCACTCACTTCATGATCAGTTGCAATTCCATCAACTGGTTGTGCATTTTCATCTAATCGATATAACCCTTCCATCATTGCTGCTAAATAAATAAAGGATGATTCATCTGTTGCTAATGATGGGTCCATGGAAGGAATAACTTCCGGATTAACAAAACTTAGTACTTTTTCTTCTTCTCCACTTGTTTCTGCTGCTGGATTTTCCGTTTCTTCTGCCTCATTTTCTTCTGTACCAGCAGTCTCCTCACTATCATCACCAGAACAAGCAACTAACACACTTATTAGTACGCCTAGTGTGATTAATAATAGCCAGTTTTTAAACTTCATATCTGCATCCCCCTTTATGTTCGTAAATCCCATAAAAACCGATTATCCAAGTTGTCTAACCGTAGATTGAATTATAACCTTAATGTAAATATTTTGTAAAGTAAATTTTAGAAAAATAGTAAAATTCAACCGGTAAACTAGATAGATTTCTTGACAATATTATGAAAATTCAATATGATAGTATTAATTATAATTAGTTCCAAAGGAGGGGAAAGAATGCAAATAGATTATCTTAGATCCTCCCTTCTTGAAATGCTTTCAGAGGTATCAGAGAACTTTTCCATATGCATACATAGTTCTAATGGAAATATTACCATCAATGCAGAAAACCAAAAAAAGGCTGCAAGTATCGTTAAACTATTTATTCTCGTAGAAGCTTTTAGACAAAAGGAAAAAGGTAACCTTTCATTTGATGATACTGTCTCTATAGATAAGAAAAGAATGGTTGGCGGTTCTGGTATTATTACGAATTTGACGGAATCTCACGTTTATAGTTATCGCAACCTTATCGAGTTAATGATTATCGTATCTGATAATACAGCATCTAATGTATTGCTTGATAAACTTGGAATAAATGAAATTAATAATCTAGCTAACCAAATTGGTTGCGAACAAACGATAATAACACGAAAATTCATGGACTATCATGCTGCATCCAAAGGTTTTGAAAATTACACCTCAGCAAGTGATGTCTGCAAACTATTACAACTACTACCCAAGAAAAACAATATTTTATCAGATAATAGTCGCGAACAAATATTAGATATTCTAGCAAAACAGCAATTTAATCACAAACTGCCTAGTTATTTTCCCGAGGGTACAACTTTCTATCATAAGACAGGTGAAATAACTGGCGCAGAACACGATGCTGGTATCTTTAAAAATAAGCAAGAAATGATTCCAATTGCTGTTTTATCCGATGGCTGGGAAGAAAACGGAAGAGCACAAAGGTATTTGGCTGAAATCGGGAGGCTCATTTATAAATACGCACAGTAAACCCGAATACTTTCTTCAAACTTTAATTAAATCTTTTAAAAGGGAGTAGTGTTATCTATGAATGTAAAAATAGCCGTATTTGGAAGAAATGAGGTAATTACGAGGTTCAGTAAACTTACTGACCAACAAAATGATGTAGAAATGGTTCGTTTTATATATGAACAAGAAGAAGAAACCATCCAATTAATTGAAAAGGCTTTCATGTGTGATATTTACGTATTTACAGAGCCTCTTTCCTATCTATATGTCAAGCAAAAAGTGGAGAAAAAACGATTACCTGTTGTTCAGGTTCCCCAAGATGAACTAATGGTATTAAGATCTTTCTATCAACTGAAAAACACACAAATTGGAAAGCGCCTTTCAGTAGATGTGGAAAATGAAAAGAGTGTAAAAAATGTAATGCAAGAAATAGAGGGAAACTTCCAGAATATCCATATCTATGACTATGGATTAGATTCAAAGATTTCGATTGATGATATTGCAAACTTTCATATAAATTTATGGAAAAATGGAAAAATCGATTATGTCCTAACCTCCGTTAAATCTGTAGAGAAACTACTTAAAGAGCAAGATATTCCCGTTAGCACCATGGACATACCGGAGATAAACTTTGAAAAAACAATTACATATTCCAAATCAAAATTAAAACTGGACTTAAGTAAAAGCGCTCAAGTGGTAACAGGATATATACAAATTAAAAATGATAAAGAGAACCAACAAAAGCTCCAGACTGCGATGAACAAACTTAGAGATATCTTAGAAAAATTTAGTAAGAAAACAGATGTTTCTGTATTTCAAATTTCTAATCATCAAATTGTTTTATTTGGAACAAAAGCATTGATTAATCATTTAACCAATCATTATCGCGATTTTCCATTGCTGAGGGAAATTAAATCAGAGGTAAACGTTCCAGTAGATATAGGGTACGGTTTAGGTCTCACTGCTAAGCAATCAGAGGTAAACGCTAAAATAGCTGTGGAGACATGTAGTAAAACAGAGGATAGTAAATGCTATATTGTGAATGAAAGGCAAGAAACGATTGGCCCGATAGGTGTGAAAAAGGAATTTGACGCATCAAGATTATACCATGCCCTTATTCACAATGCCCGATTGAATAATGAGTTATCTTATAATTTCATTGATTTTATTCGAACAAGAAATAATGAGCCATTTTCATCTAATGATATTGCCAACTATTATAATGTTACTAAACGCAGTGCAGAGCGGACTGTTAATAAACTATTAAACGGAGAAGTTATTAAGGTATCCGGAGAGGAAAGACCTTATCAAAAAGGCAGACCTAGAAAGTTATTTACATTAAATCAATAGATTACAAACCAAGAGGCTGGGACATAACTAAAGTGTTTAACTCAGAAAACGAACAATGTGCTACATAGCGGAGGAAATATACGTAGACTCCTTGAAAAAAGAAGACCACTTTTTTCTGCGTGCGATGTTTCGCTGCCGAAGCGTTCCTTGTCCTCCGGGAAGAAGAGCATCGGTGAGACTGCGTAGTGAGGGAACTACTTGAATATTCTTCCCTGCTTCCTTGCGCCGAGGAAGCCCGCTTCAAAGCATCACTGGAAGACGCAGGGGCACACGCTTTTCAGCACGAAGGAGGCTCACCAGCTCCCCTAAGGTGTGCGAAGTATATTTCCGGAGCGGTATTTATGCACCAATCCACCAATCATGTTCGGGTTTTCCTTTGAGTAAATACTTTTGTCCCAACCTCTTTTTCACGTAATTTGTAGGACGATTCCTTAACTTCATAAAATTGGGTATGGAAGTTTGTGCGTTTTTACCGCTACGGAAAATACGTCGTACTCTATCCCTTCTATATGAAAGCAACAGCTTCTATTAAATGTGTTTATATATTTAACAATTCACGAACATCTTCTTCGCTTAAGCTGGAAAGCATTGTTTCTCCTGGCTGTATAACTTGGTCAATCAGTTCTCGTTTTTTCTGTTGTAGGTCATATATTTTTTCTTCAATCGTACCTTCTGTAACCAGGCGGATGACCTGTACAACGTTTTTCTGACCAAATCGATGGGCACGTCCTGTTGCCTGATCTTCTACTGCAGGATTCCACCACAGGTCATAAAGGATAACGGTATCTGCACCAGTAAGGTTCAGACCTGTACCACCTGCTTTTAAGGAAATAAGGAAAATATCTTTTTCTCCATTATTAAAACGTTCACTCATCTCTACACGATCTTTAGAATGCGTTTGCCCGCTTAAATAAAAATAACCAAGTCCTTCTCTTTCTAATCGTTTCATTATGATTTCATGCATACTTGTAAATTGTGAAAAAACCAGCATCCTTTTTCCATTCTCCACAGCACTTTTAACCGTGTCCATCAATTGCTCCAGTTTACCAGATTGACCTTGGTAGTTTTCAATAAACATGGAAGGATGGCAGCAAATTTGCCGTAATCTCGTTAATCCAGCTAGTATTTTCATTCGATTTTGATTAAAACCACTTTCTTTCATGGACTGTGCTGCCTCTTGCTGGACTTGTCTTAAATAACCAACATACAAATCCTTTTGGTCCTTTGTCAGCTCAGATACATGAACAGATTCAATCTTATCTGGAAGCTCTTTTAAGACATCCTTCTTCAATCGCCGTAAAATAAACGGACGAGTTATGATCGATATTTTTTCATTGGATAGTTGTTTAAAACTCCGATGATTTGGCAGCAATCCAGGTAAGATAACTTGAAAAATGGCCCACAATTCATCGATGGAATTTTCAATAGGTGTACCACTTAGCGCAAACCTTCTTGTTGCTTTTATTTCACGCATTGCTCTGGATGTTTTCGTTGCATAATTTTTAATATATTGCGCTTCATCCAGAATCAAGGTCTGAAACGTCCTATCCCGATAATACTCTATATCCTGTCTTAATGTGGCATAGGAGGTAATCCATACATCCATATCCTTGGATGCTTCCATCTTTTCATGACGTTCGCCTGGGTTCCCGGTCATAATGGTTACTCGCAAGTCTGGTGCAAACTTTTCAAACTCATTTTTCCAATTGTAGACTACGGATGAAGGTGCAACAATTAAATGCGGTCCCTGTACAACAGGTTCTGATGCAATATACGCAATACTTTGTAAGGTTTTCCCTAGCCCCATATCATCTGCTAATATGCCACCTAAATGATAATGGCTTAAGGACTTAAACCATTGGTATCCTGTCATCTGATAACTTCTAAGATTTGCATTTAGATTCTCTGGAAGATCATACACTTGTTCTTCTGGTGATTTCAGCTGATGGAGCAATGTTCTAAACGCTGGATCATAGCTTTTGTCGGTTTGAATCACATCATCAAGCTGTGTACCGCGATACACAGGCATTTGAACATTCCCGTTTTGTATATCTACCTTATCAATATTCATGTCCTGTAAAAAACGATTGATTGATGTAAATTCTTCTCCTTCTAAGGAAAGAAGTGCACCATCCGATAATCGGTAATATCGTTTCTTTTCAATAACTGCATCTAATATTTTATTAATTTCCGAATCATCTACTCCATTAATGTCAAAACCGATTTCCAACAAGTTAGAAGATGTTTCCAGGCGCACATTTGTACTCGGTATAGGCTCATTTTCTACAACTAAACTGCGAAGTTCTGATGTTAAAAACAGCTCTACTTGTTCATCCATTAACGGTACCATATAATAAAGAAAATTGTATAACTCTTCTTCATCCGCTTCAATATATAGCTCCTTGCCATTGTAATGGAAGTTAGCATGCTCAATAAGCTGCATGATATGTTGCTCTTTTTCAACATCGCGTATAATAATAACGTCATCACTTTGTTTACGACCATTAAAAGGATCAATCAAATGGTCCCCATAATGATATTCTAATTTACCAGTTATCCAGTCGGCTTTCATTTCCAAGTACAACTTTGCCCGCAGTGGTACTTGAATAATTTCTGATTTAACATTTTCAGCAGCTTCCACATTCCCTACTTTTTTTAAAGAAGGAAGAACTTCCGATACAAACGTGTCTGCCTGCTGTTTCGTTATGGGCAGTTTTAAATCTTCCATGCCAAAGCCAACCATCTGCTCTAATATAGGAATTTGTTCTTTCTTAGGATAATAGAAAATTCCTTCCGCAAAAAGGATTTCATACGGCTTAAAATAAGTTGCTCCAGAAACATCATCCATCGTTAACATTAAATCATCACGTTCATTTTTTGTAAGTGAAAATTGAAATGGTAAAGTTTCTTTCTCAACGGTTATATGGTTATACATCTTGTCACGAGCATCGACAACAAAATTCCGCTCCGTTAATTTTTCGATGAGCTCTTTTGCAATAAATGGAGGAACAACGATGGAACGTCTATCATTGACATTCCCTTGATAATGATAGAATCTAAATCCATCATAGATTTCCTCATTCCTTCGAATCGAATATAACATTTCAAAGATTTCTACATCCTGCTTCAGAAAATAGTGGTTATCCGGGCTGTACGTAAATTTCTTTGTGAAGAAGTATTCCTTCCCTTCAAGTACATCACGTAAAAATTCAAAGGCATCTTTAATTACATAGCGATGAGATTCCCCAGCTTTTAATTCAATTACAATATTTCGATCATACGACCACTTGCAATAATACTCAACTTGCATTGGCCTTTTTTCAGGTAGTACTTCCGTATTCTGACTTGGTTGATTAACAGAACTTAATACTTGCATAAATCGGTCTGTTAATTTGTAGTTGTAATTTTTTGTTCCTAATGCTTGATTAGACTCTTTATTGGCGATACTTATTAATGTTGCTGCAATATGCTTACATGATCCAAAAGTATCAAATGCTGGACAATCACAATACGTATCAACCGATCCACTATCCATATCTTTCATATTGATTTCGACAAAGTAATCCTCTGATCCCTGTACGGTTGCTGTCCAAACTTGATAATTAATATCATAGAGTAAATCACTAACTTTATTCTGTTTATAGTATTCTAATCCTCGTCTGTAGATAACTGACGGAAATAGTTTTTGGAGATTAATTTCGCTAAGTCTTTTCACAACACTAGTAACCTACCTTCATCTATCTCTTTATCTATTTTAACTATCCTTCTATTGTAAACGAGACATCGTAGTTTTTAAACCTCTCAGGCTTGCTCTTACTATCATTGGGTTTTTTATACTCAATTATACCTATCAATGCTTTAAAAGCTGACACTTAGTGCCAGCTTTTTATTGTAATTTTTTCGTAATCTCGTTATACCACCGCTCTGTTTCGGTAGAATCCTTGCTATTGATAATAAAATAAGTTTCATTTAGGTCAATTAATAAGTATGGTTTATTTTCCCCGTGAATATAGAGCTTTCCTCCTCCATATTCCTCTAAGTCAAAGTTACCAATTAATCGTTCCCCAAAAGCATAACCATTTGTTCTTAAATTTATCTCAGGAATATCCTCTATTAATTCTATTTCCTGTATTTCCTCTATCTTGAACTCTATACCATAAGGTCCAGTAATTTCTATTTGTTCTTCATTTATTATAAGGTCATTGGCAATAAAACCTCTTCCTAAGATGTATCCGACAATTCCGATGGTAATAAATGCAGTTATGGCACTGGATAGATAAGCACTTTGTCGTCTTTCCTTTAACTCATATTTTTGTATATAGATATATCCAATGACAAACACAATAAGAAAAATCCCTACGGAAATCTCAAAAGCATAGGATATCCCTGCCATCATTGCTATAAGACCTATCGATAGAATAATTCCAGTAGCAAGATATAATCTCCCTGTAGCCCTCAGGAAACCAGTTTTTTCAAGTTTTTTAATTTCTTCTTCCGGCCGGGTTCTCATTCCTGTAACAAAAAAGTATTTCCTTTTCTTTAGTATTAAAAATGCTGCAGTATATGTAAAACTAACAGCGATGGTTAAAACTAAAAGACCCATTCCATTCATATGTTTGCTAAGCTCCTCAACGATTAAAATTACCTCATTATTTTACCATTCTTTTCGCCTTCATATAAAGATAAATGTATAAAATCATCGAAACGATAATAGAAACAGCTGAGGTTATATAAATAGATTCATATCCAAATACGGCAATTTGGCCAAAAAGTATGGCACCTATACCTACCCCTAAGTCAAAAAAGGAAAAGAAAGTAGCGTTTGCCATTCCCTTTCGATTATTAGAGGCCTTCTCCACCGCCCAAGCTTGAAGGGCAGGCTGAACACCACCAAAACCTAGACCATAAAGTGCAGCACCTATTAACAATACGATGGTATTAGGTATCCATGCCAGTAATATCATAGCAAAAAATATAAGAGCCGCTCCTGGCAGGAAAACAAATAAATGCCCTTTTTGATCATAAATTTTTCCAGAGAATGTTCTAGAAATCATTAAGAACACTGCAAAAACTAAAAAATATAATTGAATTCCTCCAACTCCCTTTTCTAATGTATGTAATGGAAGAAATGTAGCTATCCCACCAAAAGTAACGGTGATAAAAAACAATAGGATAGATGGTTGTAAAGCTGTTTTTTCAAAAATATCGAATTTAATCGTCGTCGTTTTATGTTCGACCTCCTGCACCTTTTTATAATGTATTTTAGAGGCTAATAAAAAGGCTGTTATTCCTAGGGAAGCACATATTAAAAATAGTTGTGTAAAAGAAATGACTCCAACTAATGTTAGTCCGAGTGACGGACCAAATGCTAAGGCAATATTCCCAGATAACCCAAAATATCCCAGACCCTCTCCTCTTCGCTTTGGAGGAATCAAATCAGTGGCAACTGTTCCACCGGCAGTAGTTGATAATCCCCAGCCAATTCCTTGTACAACCCGAAAAACAAACAATAGCACGATGCTGGCGATAAAAGCGTAAGCACCTACCGATAAAACAAATACCGATAAACCCGCTAAGTAAACAAAGCCCCTTCCTTTGGATTCAAGTGCATGCCCAGCATATGGCCGAAATAACAAGGCTGAAAACGTAAAAACCCCTACCACCATACCAACTAATTGATCACTGCCTCCGAGTTCTTTTACAAATAGTGGAATAGTCGGTAATGTCATTTGGAAACCCAAGAAAATAAAAAAGTTTGCCATACATACTAAAACAAAATCTCGAGTCCAAATCTTTTCTTGTACCGGTTTGACCTTTACATTTGTAGCAGGTTCCATCTTTCCCTTCCTTTCCTTCGAGTTCCGAAATAAGACTCGTAATATTGGGCAGGTAGCTATCCATTCTTTGGATACATACCTGCCCTAAACATAACCTTAGGTTATTATCTAATGTTTTCGAATCTTTTATTAATACATTCTCTTTTCTTATTCTATTGTTTGATCTTGTCTTTTATTATACAGGAACATGTACTAGTTTTGAATACATATTTTAGACTATTCAGAATAGGTAGCGTCAAAAAAACAGGCGTTTACGTTTAGTAGTCGCCTGTTTTTGTTTTTTATTTTATTCAAGGACCTTTTTAACTTGGTAGGAGAAGATGGAAATTGTTGATATATATAATTAAGAATAGTTAGCTCTCGCTTACACTTATGAATGTTTTCTGCTGTCATTCGCTCCGACAGAATACTTCGCTTTCCGCGGGCACGGCTTCAGCCTCCTCGCGGAAAAAGCGCCGCTGCGGGGTCTTCAGACTCGTGCTTTTCCCGCAGGAGTCTACGTATTCTGCCTCCGCTATGTTAGATGGTCTAGATATTTTTATAGTTAAAGTCCATAATGTCACGTTTGGGATAGTTGTTCCTCGTATAAAATAAATTTATTTACTTAAAATCAAGTAGGCAGGAACTTAGCGGAGAAATACACGGAGACTCCTTGAAAAAAGAAGACCACTTTTTGTGCGTCAGCACGAAGGGGGCTCACCAGCTCCCCGCGGAAAGCGCAGTGTATTTCCGTAGCGGATAATAAGCACTATTCTGAATTACAGATTTCAACAGTCTATACAAAAAGCAACGTAAACTGTAGAAAGCAATAAATCTTTTAAGTGGGTGTTTAACTGCTGTTTCTACTTATTGGAAAATGGTCTTATTTAATGACCCCACATGCGATTCGGCTTCCTGCATCTCCGGACGGTTGTGATAGGTAATCATCTGCATCTGAGTGTATGACTAGAGCTGTGCCGCCTTCTTTGAAGAGGGAGTTTTCTTTTCCCTTTTCCAACGTCACCATGTCAGCCATTACCTCTGTATACAATGTACCATCTTCTGCAACTTCTATATTCTCTAAATCACCTGCATGTCTTCCTTCTGGATGATCAAATCCGTGTTTCTTATCAGTTGGATTAAAGTGCCCCCCAGCCGATTCAAAATCTGGTGGTTCACAGATTCCTTTTTCATGGATATGGAACCCGTGTAATCCAGGTGGTAGTTTTTCTCCTTTAACGGCGATGTTAACACCCGTCTCCGTCTCTATCAAAGAAGCCGTTGCTACAACTTGTCCATCGGTGTCTTTTAATTCAACAAGTACATCCGATTCACTTATAGCATTCACTTCCTGAGATTCTTCAGAGCTAGAAATTTTCCTTTCACCCTCCGATTGACTTATCTCTTGTGCATCCTCTTGGCCACATGCTGATAGTGTAATAACTAAAGTTAGTATGGTAAAAGATAATAAACGTTTCATGTTGAATATCTCCTCCTCATTTAATACACAAACATTTTTCACCAATTGGGATGTATTTAAACATAATAAAAGGATGTTTGTAGACTTTCTACAAACATCCTTTTCCATTTCAATTGACTATGCTGCTACTGTTTCTTTGTTTACCTTGTCCTTCACAATTGGAGTATGGTCTTTCAAGAATGGAATAACCCATCTGTCTAATCCATAACGTCCTGCATTGTACCCTGCAGCTAGAATGAATACTGTCATTAATACCATTTGTGCATTCGTACTTACTGTTCCACTGAATAGGAAAGCAAAGTTCATGGTAATTCCCATTAGTGCTGCAAAGTTAGTAAAGATTCCTAAGATAAGTGCTAATCCAACCAACAACTCGCCCCACATAACCATAAAGCTAAAAAGTCCTGCATTCGGCAATGCGACTGTTTCTAAGAATGCTGCCCACCAGCCCTGTACTGCTGGATGTTCTCCACCTGCGCTTGCAATTGCTCCTTGAATAAATCCACTTGCATCAAATCCGCCACCTGTTATTTTTCCTAATCCACCTGTGAACCAAGCATATCCTAGATAGACTCTTAACACAGTTAATATTGCTGCCATCATTTTGTTATTACGAATGAATTCCATAATCATCATTGAAAACCCCTTTTCGTTAATTTTATTGTTTAATAATTCACATGTTTGTTTAAAAATTTATGCTGCAACTGCTTCTTTTTTCACTTTGTCTTTCACAATTGGAGTATGGTCTTTCAAGAATGGAATAACCCATCTGTCTAATCCATAACGTCCTGCATTGTACCCTGCTACTAAGATAAATACTGTCATTAAAACCATTTGCGCATTTGTACTTACTGTTCCACTGAATAGGAAAGCAAAGTTCATGGTAATCCCCATTAATGCTGCAAAGTTTGTAAAGATCCCTAAGATAAGTGCTAATCCGACCAACAACTCGCCCCACATAACCATGAAGCTAAAGAGTTCTGCATTCGGCAATGCAACTGTTTCTAAGAATGCTGCCCACCAGCCCTGTACTGCTGGATGTTCTCCACCTGCGCTTGCAATTGCTCCTTGAATAAATCCACTAGCATCAAATCCGCCACTTGTTATTTTTCCTAATCCACCTGTGAACCAAGCATATCCTAGATAGACTCTTAACACAGTTAATATTGCTGCCATCATTTTGTTATTACGAATGAATTCCATAATCATAATGATTACCCCTTTATTATTAAATTTGATTTGTAATTGTTCTTGTTCATTGTTTCACAATATTGTGTGGTGTTTCTTAGTACATTTTTATATTAACATGATTTTTATCATTGCAAACATGTTTGTGTAATAGTTCACAAATTGGTAACAAATATTTGAACAAAATTTGAACGTAATTATGTTATTTACAGTGGAAATAGTGTAAACCTTTAGAAATAGGAAATAAGGAAATAAATATGAAACTTTCTATTTCTTATTACGTACTACATGTATCACGCGCTATAACGGATTTCTAGCAACCATAGAAAGGAGACAAAAGTAGTGGTAATAGAAATTCTCAAAGTAATTGGTATTCAGCTGATCCTTCCTGCCGCTTTTATCATTTCTCTTTGGCGGGCAAAATACACAAATCGATTGGATTGGCTCATTCAAGTATTATTTACCCTTATCTTTATTACTTGGCTTGTCATGGCAGGACGCTGGGATTGGCTTGGATATTACCTGCGATTTCTCTGGATTATCCCAACATTGCTTGCCATTTATTTATCTTATCGCAAAACAAGAGCACTGCCCTTTCGAAAACCTTTAGAAACTAATGAAAAAATATCAAGAGGAATCAATATCTTCTTAATAATTATCTTTGGACTGTACAATGTTGCAGTGTTTATCAGTTTTTCGAGTACGAGTAAAGAAGAAGCAATTGAATTAACTTTTCCATTAAAAGATGGCACATATTACATTGCTCATGGTGGCAGCACAACGATGATGAATTATCACAATAGTTACGATCCTCAAGCATTCGCCCTCGATGTTTTAGCGCTAAACAATTATGGGGCACGTGCTAACGGACTATATCCAAAGGATCTCGATAAATATGTCATCTATGGAGATATTTTATACAGTCCTTGCAGTGGTAATGTGTTAGAAACAGAAGAAAATTTACCAGATTTAACCCCACCCGAAATGGACCCGCAACAGCCAAAAGGAAATTATGTTGCCATTCAATGCGAAAATAGTGATGCCATCATTTATATCGCCCATATGCAGGAAAACAGTATTACCGTCGAATCGGGACAATTTATTGAAGAATCTCAACCAATAGGTAGTGTTGGTAATTCCGGAAACACCTCAGAACCTCACCTTCATATTCACGCTGAGAAAGATGGAGTGGGTGTTCCTTTGAAATTTGATGGTGAGTTCCTTGTTCGAAATGATTTAGTTAAACAAAAAGAGGAGTAAGTCGAATAACGACGAGAGGATGAGTGAGTCATGGAAGTCTTATTAACGGTAAAAGAGATCGAAAAGTCTTTTAAAGACAAAAAGGTATTAAAAAATATTACATTTGAAGTTCGTAAAGGAGAAATTATGGCCATACTCGGGCCAAACGGTGCCGGAAAATCAACAACCATACGAAATATTATGGGAATCATGTATCCAGATAACGGGGCAATAACATTTCATCAACACAACGGAAAAGGGATTCCCCGGAATAAAATTGGCTATTTACCAGAAGAACGTGGATTATATCAGAATGTAAAAGTAATGGATATTTTACTTTATCTGGCAGAGTTAAAAGGGTATCCCCTAGATAAAGCAAAAGAACGCGCACTCATGTATCTAAAGAAATTCGATTTAGAAGGAAAAGAGAAAGTCTCGGTAGAAGAGCTCTCTAAAGGAATGGGGCAAAAAGTCCAGTTTATCTCATCCATCATACATGAACCGGAGCTTTTAATATTAGATGAACCTTTTTCAGGATTAGACCCAGTTAGTCAAGAATTATTTAAAAAAGAAATCAGAAGCTTAGCTGATAATGGTACAGCGATTTTATTATCCTCCCATCAAATGAATCTCGTAGAAGAAATGTGCGATCGTCTTTTTATGATCCAAAATGGTCAGAAAGTTATCTATGGAACTTTAGACGACGTCAAAACTCAATACGCGAACTTTAAGTGCACAATTTACGGCAATAATAATATCGCAGACTTAGAGCGTATTTCACATGTTCAGCGAGTAGAACAAGAAGGAGATACATCCACTCTTTATTTAGATAAAGATGTTGTACCAAACACTTGGTTAAAGGAGCTTCCAGAAAACATTCTAATTCAAGAGCTAAAAATAAACCGAATTTCTCTTCATGAAATTTTTATTGACATTGCGACAAATAAAAACTTAATCCAGGAAGAAGGTGATGCGAATGCGTAATTCAATGAAAGTTGCCAAATGGGAAATTAAACGAAACATGAAAAATAAAACCTTCCTTATTGGGCTATTCTTAACTCCGATTATTATTGTGGCGTTTATGTTCCTAGGGACTATTTTTGGGGATGATTCTGAGAATGAAGTAATCCCTACAGATATTTATGTAAATGACCAGTTGAATTTATTGTCAGACCTACAAAATACGGTCAACCAAGCAGGTTATAATTGGAATATACAGCCTACTGATATTTCAGAGGCCGAAGTAGAAGATGTATTAGATGGCACTGAAAACACAGCCTATCTATATATTAATGAACAATCACTGCAGAGTGGAAATGTGCCCGTTTTTTTAAGTGAAGAAATAGATTCATTCTTTATGAACCAAGTACAAATTCTAGCAACACCTTTAAAATCATTCCAAATGCAACAACTGGATTTATCGAATGAAGAATTAGCTATTATTTCTAGCCAAATTACTTTTGAAGATACAAAAGTGGAGGAGTCAGCCGATGATTTAGAAGAGCAAGGTTCTGATTTACCAGCCACCCTAAGTAGATTAATACCAGGTATTTTTGCTGGATTTATCATGTTATCTATTGTTTTTACCGGAATGGCCATTTTCCAAAGTGCCTCACAGGAAAAGAAAGACAAAATCGCAGAGATCATCTTATCGTCATTAACACCGGGAGAGTTAATGCAAGGTAAAATTATTGGTTACTTTGCTTTAGGTATTATCCAAACAGTTGTTTCTATTATCATCTTACTTCCAGTTATCGCATGGAGAATGGATATACCTATTATGGAATATCTATTTGTTCCAGAGCTGGCCCTATTTATTTTTATTGCAGTGCTTGGCTACTTGCTTTTTGCTTCTATATTTGTTGGTATCGGAGCAACGATGGCCGATGTATCTACAGCAGGGAACTTCCAAGGTTTTGTCATGATGCTGCCATTTGCAACGTTTATTTTTATCGGCCCTGTACTAAGTGATCCAAGTGGACTTTGGGCACAAATCGGTTCTTATATTCCATTTACTTCGCCAGGTGTATTGATTCTTCGCCTTACCGTACTTGAGCAATGGCCTTGGATAGAAATTATTATTTCTTTAGCGATTTTAATCGTAAGTATTCTTTTATTTATGAAGCTCGCAGGAAAAATTTTCAAGGTGGGTATTTTATTATATGGAAAAAATGCAACACCTGGGGAAATTTGGAAATGGATCAAAGCATAATACAGCATCAAGGCACTAGTCGAATACGATTAGTGTCTTTTTTGAATGGATTTTCTGATAGCTTTGTAACTTTTTAAATGAATCTTTATCAAAGAACCCCTACTCCTATATATCTGAGACTATCTCCTTAACTTTAATAAATCCTTAATATGTTACATGTTTTCCATCTTATTTCATATATATATCTAATAACAACCGTTAACTAAATTTGTTTTATTTTACGAGATGATTTCAGAAATGATTGGTGCCTATTATTGTTTATATTGAGTTGTTTTGAGTTTGAAGATAATTGGTGGAAATTTACTGCTACTTAATTCTTATGCGCAGGAGTCTACTACCCTCCGCTCCAATCAACCTGCTTAATAGTGGTGGCTATTTCAGTAGAACTCCTTTATAACGTGCTAAGAAGTTTAAAAGCACTAGATTGGCGGAGAAAATACACGGAGACTCCTTGAAAAAGAAGACCGCTTTTTCTGCGTGCGATGATTTGCTGCCGTAGCGTTCCTTGTCCTGCGGGAAGAAAAGCCTAGGTGAGACTACGGAGAGAGATAGCTCGGAGTAGGCTCAGCAGCGCCCGCGGAAAGCGGAGTGTATTTCCGTAGCGGGTGTTAAGCAGTATTCTGAATGAAAGATATCAACAGTCTATACATTATTCGACTCAACTATAAAAAGCAACATAACTTAAAATAAATAGTTTTTTATCAACCATTTTAATCAAGGGGGATCATAAGTGAAGATTGCAGTGATTCATGGATCAACGAGAAAAAATGGGAATACTGAATATTTAACGTATCATGCCGTTCCAAAGGACAGAGGAACGCATATTTATTTACGCGACTACAATATACAACCAATTGTAGATGAACGTCATTCAGAGACTGGATTTAATGAAGTACACGATGATCATAAGAAACTAATTAACAAAATGCTGGAACATGACACTATCGTATTTTCCACCCCTATTTACTGGTATAGTATGTCTGGACCAATGAAAACTTTTATTGATCGCTGGTCACAAATTCTGCGCGACCCAGATTTTCCGCATTTCAGAGAGGAATTGAAGAAAAAGAAAATATTTCTTATCGCTGTTGGTGGTGATACTCCACAAATTAAGGGTCTTCCTCTTGTTGAGCAATTTAACTATATTTGTAAATTTTATGAGATGTCATTTGAAGGATACGTAATAGGAAAAGCAAGCCGTCCTGGGCAAATTATAAACGACCATAAGGCCCTAAGCGCTGCGTCAATGTTAATCGAGCAGTAGCTCATATTTATCATAAAATATCACATAATAGAAAAGGACTTTAGGATGGATTCTGAGAATCCATCCTATTATTATTTTCAAGTAACATACCTTTCCATCAATTATTTCTGGAAAATTTTACTTGTCTAATGCTTCATTACATAATAAGATAAATAGTAACTATTTCCATATACAAGGAGGAAGAAATGAAGCCAAAACATCATTTAGTTGTACTAGGACTCATTATAATATTTCTTTTTATACCAATGATGGTACATGCAGAAAGTGGACAAACGTATGAAGTAAACGCAGCAATACTTAATGTACGAAGTGAACCTGCTCAAAACTCTGAAATTATTGGCAGATTAACAACAGGAAATCAGGTCACTGTATTTCAGGAGAAATATGGGTGGATGCAAACGTACTTCGGTGGACAAGAAGCTTGGATAGCGAAGCAACATCTTATCCCATTAACCAAACAACCATCAGCAACTTCCGTAGCCAGTTCCGAAGTGGAGAACGATACGATCACAGTAATTGCTGATGGAGTACATATTCGTTCAGGTGCTGGGACTAATTTTTCCGTTATTGCTTCTGCAAGTAACGGGGATACTTATCCACTAGTTCAAACAGATGGAGATTGGCATCAGATTACTCTGTCTAATGGAAAACATGGATGGATTGCATCATGGCTTACAGATACCAATCAAGCAGATGCAGTGGAAAGCAACAGTACAGACACCAACGAAACCATGGATGAAAGTGACTTTATATTCCAAGGGTTCTCTGATGGTTCCGGGCCATTATCCGGTTATAAAATCGTGGTTGACCCAGGGCATGGGGGGAATGATCCAGGCGCCATAGGTCTTGGAGGAATTTTTGAAAAAGACCTTATTCTATCTACAGCAAAACAAGTCGTTCAACATCTACGTAATGCTGGGGCAACAGTTATTATTACAAGATCTGGAGATTATTACGTTTCATTGGAAGAACGTTCGCAAATAAGCAATTCCTTTAACACCGATGCTTTTGTCAGTATTCATTTTAATGCTTTTCCAATCTTAAAAACACAGGGCATAAGTACGTATTATCTAAGTCCAAATGGAAAACAGCTTGCAAATAGCATTCAATCTCAATTGTTTAACACGGTAAATCTGGAGAATCGTGGAATTAGACAGGAAGATTATTTTGTTCTCCGCAGTACAGAAGCACCAGCTGTTTTAATGGAGCTCGGGTTTATCACAAACCCTTATGACCTTAATGTCATTCAAACTACTGATTATCGAGATAAAGTTGGACAAGCTATCACCAATGGTTTAATTGAATTCTTTGAATAACATTTAAAGCTGTTCTCTGATATGGAGAACAGCTTTATTCGTTAATGGAACCATTTCCCAGGCTCCATTTTGATCATTTTCTTCTTTTTTACCTTTTCATCTTCCGACTCTCTTACACCTTGTTGGAACTTTATGTAAATATATAACTCACGCATGATTCCTTCTAGTGACACGTCATCAGGTAACTCTTTGATTAGTTTAAGTACTTCTTCTTTATCTGTCATAACTGCCTCCCCTCCCTCTTTTCTTTATCTATAGTATAACACTTTGGAAAAAATATAGCTTTTATATAATATGAAAATACGAAGAAGTATATGAAATGATTTACCACTAACAAAAGGAACATATAAAGTAAGGTACAGAGCTTCTTATTAGAAAGCCTTGTACCTTACTTTATATGTTCTGTTTTGAGTTTGAAACACATTGTTAGCAAGTGAGTAATTGTGAAGTTTGTATAGACTGTTGATATCTTTCATTCAGAATAGTGTAGCTCTCACTCACACTTATGTTTGATATGTGCAATCATTCGCTCCGGCAGAATACTTCGCTAGATAGATGCTCATATTTTTTGAGTTTATAGATGATGAAATTACGTATAATACCGTTATTATTCATGAAACCAGCATATCTCCTGTTTATACAAGTAGAGCAGGCAACATAGCGGAGGAAATACACGGAGACTCCTGCGGGAAGAAGAGCATCGGTGAGACTACGTAGTGCGTCAGCACGAAGGAGGCTCACCAGCTCCCCGCGGAAAGCGTAGTGTATTTCCGTAGCGAGAGATTACTCTGAATTCAGGTTATCAGGAGTTTCTATCGATATCTTACTAGATACCTATGGAGAAGTCTTCAATAGCTTTTTACTTTAGCATTTAAAATCCTAAGTTAATACTGCTCGATCATCGCCAAATTGTTCTCCACGGATGCGCTGGAATTCTTGTAATAAATCTTGGATCGTTAGTTTTTCTTTTTCTTTTCCACTGACATCAAATATAATTTGTCCTTTATCCATCATGATTAACCTGCTCCCCAGATCAAGCGCTTGTTGCATATTATGGGTTACCATTAAAGTAGTTAATCCAGATTCTCTAACCACTTTTTCCGTTAAATCCGTAATAAGCTCTGCACGAGATGGATCGAGCGCTGCTGTATGTTCATCAAGTAATAGGATATCTGGTTCAGTGAACGTTGACATCAATAAAGAAAGTGCTTGCCTTTCTCCTCCTGAGAGCAACCCAACCTTCGCGGTTAACCGATTTTCTAATCCTAAGTTTAGTGTACTTAAATATTGTTTAAACAACTCTTTACGTTGCTTTGTTACACCTAATTTTAACTTTCTTTTTTTGTTGCGTGAATATGCCATAGCTAAATTCTCTTCTATTGTCATGGAAGGAGCCGTTCCAGCCATCGGATCCTGAAAAACACGACCAATATATTTAGAACGTTTGTATTCCGGCAAGTGAACAACTTGTTCCCCATTAATATATACATCTCCAACATCAGGAATCAACACACCTGAAATAATATTCATCAATGTGGATTTACCCGCACCATTACTTCCGATTACAGTTACAAATTCCCCTTTTTCCAGTTCTAAATTAATATTATTTAACGCTCGCTTCTCGTCTGGTGTCCCTTCATTAAAAGTTACAGATACATCATTAAGTTTAAGCATGGCCATCTCCCCCCGTTCTCAATTGCTGTCGCTTCCATATTCGACGTCTCTTTTCTCGTCTGGATTGAATGATCTTCGGAGTCACAAGCGCGGCAACAACAATAACGGCAGTAATTAATTTCATATCTCCTGTTTCCAGGAAATCTACTCGGAGAGCCAACGTAACAATAATACGGTAGATTACCGCACCAAGTATTACTGCTAATGTAGCTCTCACGACAGTCTTCGTACCAAATAACGCTTCACCAATAATAATAGATGCTAGACCGATAACAATTAGTCCTAAGCCCATATTAACATCTGAAAAGCCACCTAGTTGAGCGATAAGCCCCCCTGCCAGCGCAACCAAAGCATTTGAAAATCCAACACCCACAATTATTAGCGAATCAGTATTAGCGGAAAGGCTGCGAATCATCTTTTTGTTATCACCAATTGCACGAAGCGCAAGTCCTACTTCTGTTTTCAAATAATAATCCGTTAATATTTTAATAGCAAATGTTATAAATACCATTATAATCAGTACAGCCCATGTACTAGGTAATTGTTCTAACCCTAAAGCTGAAAGTATACCGTTTAACATAGAATCTAGCCCTATAGATTTCCACATTTCTTCCAGTTGACCAAACAATGTTGTCTCATTAAGTAATGATAATGTTGGCTGTCCCATAATTCGCAGATTAATAGAATAAAGAGCAGTCATCATCAAAATCCCAGCTAGCAAAGAGTTAATTTTACCCTTCGTATGCAATACCCCTGTTATACAGCCAGCAATGAAACCAGCAACTGCAGCTAATAAAGTTGCAATAATTGGGGGAATTCCATTAATAATCGAGAAAGCAGCAACCGCTGCCCCAGTAACAAAACTTCCCTCCACTGTTAAATCAGGAAAGTCTAAAACACGAAAGGTCAAATATACTCCTAGTGCCATGATTGCATATATAATCCCTGATTCCACAGCTCCAAATAATGATATAAACATGATTTTCTTCCTCTCGCGCAATATTCTTTGAAGTTGGTCCCCTAATTTGAAAAAAGCACTATAGAGCCAGTCATAAACTGGCTCTATCTATTTATCAAACTACTATTATTCTGCTGTTTCCATAATCTCAGCAGACTCATCCCATTCGGATTTCCATTCAATACCTTGTTCTTCTGCTGCACCTTTATTAAGGAACAATTGAATTTCTGGTGGATATTCTGGTGCAATATCGCTTACTGCTGTTTCACCAGATAATATATCTGCTGCCATTTCTCCAGCACGATAACCTAATGTATAATAATCAATACCAAACGTTGCAAATCCGCCTTTGGCCAAGGAATCAGGTTCTCCAACAATGAGTGGAATATCTTGATCATTAGCAACTCCAACCACACTGTCAAGTGCAGATACAACGGTGTTATCTGTGATAATATATATAACATCAGCTTCACCGACTAGTGTATTGGTTGCTTGTTGTACCTCAGCAGAATTGGCTACGGTACGTTCCACAATAGAAAGGCTCGTTCCTTCCGCCGCTTCTTTAACAGCATCAACTTGTGTTACAGAATTCTGTTCCCCAGAATTATAAACCATCCCTACTGATGAATCTGGAAAGGTTTCATCAATGAATGCAACAGTCTCTGCAATTGCATCTGGATGCAAATCAACATTCCCAGTAATATTTTCTCCTGCTTCGTCCATGGATGGAACGAGGCCTGCACCAACTGCATCCGAAACAGATGTAAATACAATAGGAATATCACTAGTTGCTTGTAAAGCTCCTAATGCACTTGGTGTTGAATTAGCAAAAATTAAATCTACACCATCTGCAACAAAACCGTCTGAAATTGGTTTAACGTTATTTTGATCATTTTGAGCACTTTGAAAATCAAACTCAACATCTAACCCAGCATCAGAAAGTGCTGCTTGAAAGCCTTCATATGCATTATCTAAAGATGGGTGCTCAACTATTTGTGTTGCCCCTACAATATAACTTTGAGAGCTGTCAGTCTCTGTTTCTTCCCCTTCTGTTTCACCAGAATCTCCTGATGTGCCTTCATCTTCATTTGATTCGGACCCACATGCAGCTAGAACAATAAGACTAATAATCCCAATAAATAGCAAAAACTTTTTCATGTCCACTTCCCCCATTTACTGTGTTAAAGTTTCTAAATATTTAAACGTGATTATATCATACTATTGACCCAATCGCGAGAACTTTTTAACTATTTTTATTAAACTTTCTAATCTTTTTAAACAAAATAGTACAGCAAGTAAGAAAAAGGAACAATATGCAAGTGATTTTTTTACATTTTTAGCTAAGGCTCTTTTCGTATAGTTCGTTGCTTTTGATGTTTTACAGTTGATAGAAACTCCTGATCTATTTAATTAAGAATAGTTTACTCTCGCTTACACTTATTTCTGCTGGCATTCGCTCCGCTAAGATAGGTGTACAGAATATTTTTGAGATTCTAACTCATTAAATCACGTTTAAGGCCGTTATTATTCTTATAAACAACCTATTTTTTGCTTATACAAGTAGGGCAGACAACTTAGCGGAGGAAATACACGGAGACTCCTGCGGGATGATTAGCCTAGGTGAGACTACGGAGAGCGATAGCTCGGAGTAGGCTCAGCAGCGCCCGCGGAAAGCGTAGTGTATTTCCGTAGCGGATATATAGCAATATTCTTAATTAAAGTAATCAATAGTCTATATAAAATGTAATGAAACAAAAAAACAACAATCTTTTAGAAAAGAGCCTTAGCTAAAGATAACCTTTCATATGAAACTTCTACAATCAATTTACAAAGATTTAATATTCAATAAATTGTTTATTTTTAGGTATCTTTGTGTTATAATTTATACAGTATCAACCAATACTAACTATTGTTACCCCCAACCGCCATTACTTAAGTGTTTTGGCGGTTTTCTTATGTATTATCAACAAAACCCGCCAACTACTGTAAACGGTTTGGCGGGTTGTTTTTATGTGATTTTCTTTGTATCTCAGCAAAGATTGTTTCCTGCTGTTCAGGAGGGACAGGTTGTTTATCTTTATATTGCTCCAGTTCATTCTCTTGGCTTGTAAGCTGATTCTGTAATTGCAAGATCATATCTTTCAATTGCTTAAATTCTTTTTTCGTTACAGGCTGAGAATCTTCTTTTAACAGTAACGCGACCCTTCCGTTTGGCTCTAGAGTGGCCCATTGTACATCATCTACACGTTGTACACCTTGCTGCCGTAAGTTCATCTCTAATTGATCGACAGTCATTCTTAGTTTTTTTAAATTGTTCTCTTGTAATGTACCATTATTAATAAGTATTTTGGATTTCCCTGTGATCAGGTTTTCAAAAAAATCTCCCTTTATTTGCAAGAATTCTATAACAACTAGAGATAATACTAGTACTAGTCCGACTGCTAAGGTACTCCAAATATTATCACCGGCGATTGGCTGAACAAGTAAGGAACCGATTCCTATCATGATGACCGTTTGCGCCAATGTCATTTGGGAGATAGATTTCCTTCCAGCAAATCGTAATAAAAAGGTTCCACCAATTAAAATAATAATCGCTTTCCATAATAAATCCCATTCCATCAATTTCACTCCCACCATAATTTCTCTTTTTAGTCTTAGTAGGAGGTTTATTTTTATACTAGCTTTTCGTTCGTTTGGTTACTTTTTATTCCTTGCATATAAGCAATACCTAAGGCGCTTTTAGTTTGGCTGAAGTATTTTTTCTCCGGTATTTTCACCGAAGTCATATACTCTTTCCATATAGATTTGATGCCAAATCATAAAGACTAGGACTGTCCATATTTTTCTAGCATGATCCTTATGATTTGCAGCATGTTCTTCCAATAGACTTAAAACAACTGCTTTGTTAATCCATTGGTTGGTTTCACTTTGTATCATGATATTTTTTGCCCATGCATACAGTTCATTTTTTAACCAGTATTTTATAGGCACAGGAAATCCTAGCTTTTTACGATGAAGCACATGTTCAGGCACCATACCCTCTGCAGCCTTTCTTAAGATCGCCTTCGTCGTACCATCTGCAATCTTGTTATCTACTGGAATACTTCTAGCTACTTCAAAAACTTCTCTATCTAAAAATGGCACTCGTACTTCCAGGGAATTTGCCATGGTCATCTTATCCGCCTTTAGTAATATATCCCCTGTTAACCATGTGTGCATATCTATATACTGCATCTTCAGCACCGGGTGTATATCCTGTACGCTTCTATAAAGATCCATCGTTTGAGTTCGATAAGGTATTTCTGGATTATATTGTTTTAACAGTTTTTGCTTTTCCTCTTCTTCAAAAATCTTTGCGTTACCGATGTACCGTTTTTCCAGTGGTGTTGTACCTCTTTCCAGAAAGCTTTTTCCTTTCACCCCATTCGGTAACAGCTTTGCAAGATAATAGAGGGCGCGATTCATTTTATCCGGTATATATTGAAATAGACGCAAGGAATGAGGTTCCCGATATATGTTATAGCCACCGAAAAGCTCATCTGCACCTTCACCTGATAATGCCACTTTTACATGTTTCCTTGCTTCTCGAGCAACGAAGTACAAAGGAACACAGGCCGGATCAGCTAATGGGTCATCCATATGCCAAATAACCTTTGGTAATTCAGTAATAAATTCCTCTGGTGTTATTGTACGGGAAATATTTTCAACCCCTATTTTTTCAGCACTTTCCTTAGCCACGTCAATTTCAGAATATCCATCTCTTTCAAACCCTACAGAAAAGGTTTTAATAGTAGGATGGTATTGTTTCGCTATGGCAACAATAAGCGTTGAATCAATTCCACCAGATAAAAAGGACCCGACAGGAACATCACTTTGAAGATGCGATTGTACGGAATCAAATAAAACTTCACGCACACAATCTATCATTTGTGTTTCACTCGCTACAACTGGTTGAAAGCTAGCATGAAAATACGGCTTTATCTTCATTGAACTATTTTGCTCTTTGACAAACAAATGGCCAGCAGGGAGCTTCTTTACCTCCTTCGTTAACGTGAATGGTTCTGGCGCATACTGAAAAGACATATAATGCTGTAGTGCCTCTTTATCTAAAGTCTCTAGCTGAGTCAATTCGGAAATGCATTTTTTCTCGGAAGCAACTATCCATTCATTTTCATTCTCCATATAATAGAATGGTTTAATTCCAAATGGATCACGTGCACCATAGATTTTCTTCTCCATTGTGTCCCATATTACAAAGGAAAACATTCCACGTAATTCGTGAACTCCGAAAATACCTTTCTCTAAAAATAGATTAGCCACTACCTCCGTATCCGTTTTTGTATGAAAACGATAGCCCTTTTCCAGTAGCTGCTGTTTAATTGTTAGATAATTATAGATTTCCCCATTAAAAACTAAATGATAACGATTATCCCCAAATGAAAAAGGCTGATGCCCACCTTCTAAGTCAATGATGCTAAGCCGCTTAAATACTAGGGCAGTCTGGGAATCATGGTAAAAACCGTCATCATCCGGCCCCCGATGATTAATCCTTTCTCCTGCTGCCTTTATCGCCTGCAACCGTTCCTCACTAAACTGTAGCTGCCCATTTAAATGTACTCCTAAAAACCCACACACAACATTCATCTCCATATCCTAATTTAGATGTCAATTTGACTTTTATGACCAAATGAGTTTTCTGCTATTTGACGACCTCAAAGCTCTCCAGCATATAATGGAATCTTGCTCCGTGACCTTCCTCTGCTTCTAAAAAGTATGCCTGCTTAATGACAAACACCTGGCCATTATCCGCTTCTGTTATATAATATCTATGGGTTGGTGTATCCCAGTGAAGACCTGTAACGCCATTTTCATCGGTATATTCTAAACCAATACTTTGTACTACTTTTGCTTTTATTGGTGTGGTTACACTCTCTTCTCTGTGTAACTCCATTTCCTCGTCCTTAGCAATCGCTTCTTTAATCTGAGAGATTACCTCCTCGGTGGTTGTGTTTTCTATGCGGGTGATTTCCATATAAACATCTGGTAACTCTTCAGGAAGTGGTTCTATCGTTTCAATACGATCACTTTCTTCTCCTTCCTTCATCTGATAACGATCTTCATCGATGTAAATGACGTATCTTAGTTCTTCATTAGCCTCCAACCGAACGTTCGAATCTTCCTTCTGTCCCTCCAGCTCAATTTCCTCTTTCTTTTCTTCGATAAATAATTCCCGTAAACTTTGAAACATTGCCTGCCCTTTCTCTATTTGATCCTCTGACAACAGTCCAATAAATAAGATTGCCGCAACAACAGCCGCTGTCAATCCAATCACGAACCCTTTTCTAGTTCTGTTATTCGGCCTATTAGTCGAAGATGAAAATAACTCGCTGCTAATATTGTTCCAGACGTCCTCTTTTAAATGGGTCATTTCATCTGTCTGGTCTAATAACTGTTTTTTAACATTTTTTTCAAATTGATGATCATTCATCTTTGACACCTCCTAACATTCGTTTCAACCGTTGTCTTCCCTGGTACAATCGTGATTTGACCGTATTTACATTTAACTCGAATATTTCTGCTATTTCTTTTTCCGTAAAACCATTTAAATACTTTAAAATGAGTGCAGTTCGGTGTTTCTCATCCAACTGTTTTAAAGCAGATGTAACATCCCTATTATCAATTGGTTCTTCTACCTGCTGATTTAAAAAATCTAACAATTGCTCTGATTCAATACTTATTGCTTCTTTTGATTTCTTTTTTAAAAAACGATTGCTTTCATTAACTAATATCCGATAAAACCATGGCTTAAATGGTTTTTCTATATCATAGGAATCTATATTCCGATAAACTTTTATAAACGTTTCTTGAACGATATCAGCTGCATCACTTGTATTGTTTGTTATGGCATAAGCTGTCCTTAACGAATAATCAGCGTATAAATCATATAATTGTTTAAAGGCTTGCTGGTTTCCTTTTTTTATCTTGCGTATCAGCTTTGCTGTTTTTCTTTCTATCAACGAAATCAACCCCCTTCTTTCAGAGCTCTTACTATATATACCTTTTCAGTTTGTAAAAAGTTTTATTAAGGTGATATTTATTAGAAAAATTTTTTGGAAGCTGTATTGTTGGAGAATTTTTGTAGAGAATGGTATAAAATTCGAAACAAGTACTATAGGTAAATAGTGATAGTAATGCCGCTGCGGAAATACACTACGCCGAATATGCGCTACCCCGATTTTTAACTATGAAGCCTTTATGTAAACACTTGCTTTTTACGCTAAAAAAAGAACTGCCAAAGATGGTATCTACCATTTTTGACAGTTCTGCTGTAATTACTTGTTCATGCTTGAGAAGAAGTCTCCCAATGGATCTGCTTCTGCTTTTTCTTTTTCCTTCGTTTCTTCCTCGCTATGGACATCCAACATATCTATGTCGACTTCGTCTAGTTCTCCGGCTGTGGGTTCGAATTCTACTTCGGGTTCACTTGATGCGGCTTCTTCCACTTCTTCCTGGAAGGAAAACACTTCATCGATATTACTGGAGTTACTATTTAACGAAGACAACAATGTCGTGGCACGCATGGGATCGTTGAGCAAATGATAAAGAATTGTCCCTATCATTGCTTCAGAATGTTCGTGTTTTAACCAGCTTTTTTGTTCTTTTGTTAATTTTTTCGGGAGGGGAATTGTCACTACCTCTTGATTTTTCGAAAAGGATTCATTTACGCCCTTAAGAACATAACTGGCTATCGTACTGGAAAAATTCCTTCGTTCCGTTTCTTTTAGCCTTGATAGTTGTTTTAACAGATAATCAGGTGTATCAGAAGGGACACGGAATGTAATAGATTGTCCACGTTCTATTCCTTTTTTCACCATTTAATCACCCTATTTTGCTTCAGTAGCTGCTTTGTCTTCCTTCTTATCTTTACTGCTCGTACCGATATACTGATTAATTAACTTGTAATATGCATTAGCCATCATCCAAATGCTTTCTTGTTCATCCTCAAAGAATTCAATGTTATAGCCATCTAATTTATTATTTAATGCTTTGATATAATCTTTTAATACAGCAGATCCCCCACCTACAAAGTAACAAATTTCCGATTGGGAGTTTTTCGACCAAACATTTCTCAAGAAGCGATACTCCTTCTTCGCTAATTCTAAAAGAATATGATCGGTAATATCATGCACATTTGTTCTGCTGCCCTTCACCATGATATGGTGGCGATTATTTTTTC
Source organism: Oceanobacillus halophilus (assembly GCF_003628505.1). Taxonomy (GTDB): domain Bacteria; phylum Bacillota; class Bacilli; order Bacillales; family Amphibacillaceae; genus Oceanobacillus; species Oceanobacillus halophilus. The sequence goes on from NZ_RBZP01000006.1 coordinate 64,313, forward strand.
TTGTAATAATATCTACAATGTCACGACGACTATCTAATTCCACACCATGTCGGGACCGTATCTCTTCACGAATCTGCTCTAACGACTCCGACACACCCAAATTAAACCCTTGTGCCTTATCATCATCAACATTTCTGTTTCTAATGACAGCTATATCGGTTGATAATCCCCCGATATCCTGAATAAGTATTTGTTTATCCAGTAATTCTTTATTTATTACTTTCAAATCATTATCCATTACTAGATTCACATATGCCGCAAATCCCTCTGGATATACCTTTACATCATCAAACTTAAGGTTAACCTTTTTCCCTTGGTGCTTTGGTGTTACTAAAAATTCAACTTGGTGTACAGACCCTAATAATTGGGAACGGTAACCAACGTCTTTCCCTTCTTTCACTTCTCGTAATGGTAAACCTGTTCCTAGTGTATAGTTCGCGTCTACAATATCACTTTTTTCTTTAAAATCAGAAGATTGCACTGCATCTAATGCCAATGCCGCAAATAACATAATCAATGTTTGATCTTCTTCCGATTTACTACTTCCCGGATCAAGTTCTTGTGAGTTAGTAGTTTTCGTTGCTAGATTACCCACTCGATAGATGACACCATTCTCTTCCAGTGCAGGGGAATGCACGCGTATATGTATGTTATCTAACACCTCTTTCTTATCTAACTCTTCTATCCCTATTACAGGACGATCCTCTAAATCTGGTGCAATGATATTTGGGATGTACAATTCATGGTCTAATTTACCGAATATTCCTTTTAGCGCATCATTTCCGACATCAATTGCCGCCACTCTCGATTTTGCCATTGTTATAAAACTCCTCTCATATAACTATCTACTATTATAGAATAATAGTTTTTGTACTAGATTACAATCAGACTTTTTTCGTATTCTTAAATGTTTACATGTACACAAATAGTAAACGTTATTAAATCAAGCCCTACACGATTTTGTACACAAGAAAACAAAAATGTATACATTGTACACATTTTTGTTTTCTTGTAATCAATTTTGCAAACTTGACTTTTCAGGTCCCCTCCCCTATTAAAAAGGGATGGTATTTTTATCTCTGCCTTACACTACTTTTCGATTCCAATGTCTGTGTTCAGCAATAGCAAGTGTAAATTCCTTAATAAAAGTAGGGCCCTTCCCTTCTACAACTCCGATACTTCCATTCAGATTATTCTCTTCCAGAAATCTTATCCCATCATTAGATGCACCAATCGGCTTGTAATGTTTGAATGCTTCATTGAGATAGTAAGTCGTGTTTTTATGAAATACATTACTAGCTACGGATCCACCAACAACATAAATGGCATCATATAATACAGGGTCTGTTGTAGAAAAAGTGTGATCAACCATTAACGAACCACCATTCGTCCCTGTGACAGCTCCCTGTTTTTCACTAATTATTTCATAAGTAATACCTTCTGCATTCAATCCATGCAATATTTCCACAACATCTTTATCGCTAAAACCGTTATTAATTATTACACCTACTTTTCGTGTTTCAGCAGTTTTCGCTGTATTCATCTGACTGAGTGCCTTCGATGACTTTGTAACGGTTGATTCATTTGCATTTTCTGGTGGTGTAGCGCCTATATTCTGAGCTACTGCAGTGGCCAAGTCCCTATCCACGTTAGCGAACATGTCCACTACTTGCTGCCGAACGGTTATATCCTTTACACTTCCGACTTCAAAACTGAAGGCATCAATAATATGCTGTTTCTCCCTGTCACTCATGCTGTTCCAAAATAACTTAGCTTGTGAAAAATGATCGTTAAAACTTTCACTTCTTTGTCTTACTTTTCTTCCATCCACTTTTTCTTGATAATGTGCATAACCGCCTTTATCTTCAGGAACAGGACTTGGAGTGTTATCCGCTAACGAATTTTTGTGGTAAGAAACCTTCCCTTTATTAATTGTTTGGCGATGAAATCCTTCACGCTGGTTGTTATAAAACTGTACAACCGGACGATTAATTGGAATCTCGTGGAAATTAGGCCCACCAAGACGAAGCAATTGTGTGTCGGTATAGGAAAATAAACGCCCTTGCAATAATGGATCATTGGAAAAGTCAATTCCTGGCACTACATGACCAGGATGAAAAGCGACTTGTTCCGTTTCCGAAAAGAAGTTATCCACATTACGATTAAGTGTTAATTTCCCAATGATTGTTACTGGAACATCCTCTTCTGGCCAAAGTTTCGTTGGATCTAGAATATCAAAATCAAAGGCAAACTCATCTTTTTCCTCAATAATTTGGACACCTAATTCATACTCTGGAAAGTTTCCCATTTCAATTGCATCGTATAAATCTCTACGATTATAATCCGGATCTTTCCCAGCAATTTTCTGTGCCTCATCCCATACAAGAGAATGAACGCCAAGCTTTGGTTTCCAATGGAATTTCACAAAATGAGCAACGCCTTCCTTGTTTACAAAACGAAACGTATTAATTCCGAAGGCCTCCATCATGCGATAACTTCTAGGGATAGCTCTAGGCGACATTAGCCACATAACTTGATGAGCAGACTCTTGATTATTTGCTACAAAATCCCAAAATGTATCATGCGCACCAGATGCTTGCGGAACTTCATTATGAGGTTCTGGCTTCAGGGCATGCACAATATCCGGGAACTTAATGCCATCTTGTATAAAAAATACAGGCATATTATTAGCTACTAGGTCGTAGTTCCCCTCTTCGGTAAAAAATTTCGTGGCAAAACCTCGTACATCTCTTACCGTATCGGCAGACCCACGAAACCCAACAACTGTTGAAAACCGAGTGAACACAGGAGTCTTTTTACCTGCTTTGGACAAAAACTTTGCTTTCGTATACTTTTCCATTGACTCATATGTTTCAAACACACCATGTGCTGCCGTTCCTCTGGCATGTACGACACGTTCAGGAATACGTTCGTGATCGAAATGTGTTACTTTTTCTCGAAAATGAAAGTCTTCCATCAGGGTGGGACCACGTTCTCCAGCGGTAAGAGACAGTTCATCTTCTGACATTTTCAACCCTTGATTCGTCGTCAACTCCTTTTTCGAGTCATCTACTTTAAAGTTCTTTAACTGGTCCTGCTTGCTTTTTTCATTCACGTTTTCTTGTTCATGCATAAATATACCTCCCATTCTTATGTATCTATTAGATAACTTTTCCAAAGGAGGATAATCTATGCTTACATTTTTTCATGTAACGGGAGGTTATCTATGTAATGCTTCCATTTGCATCATTATATTTTAAGAAAATTCCTTTTTATTCCTCTCTTCTATTAATTTGTGGTATTATAACTATAATGTAGGTATTTTATACTAAGTAGAGCAGAGTTAGAAGGTAATAAATGCTAATTTGATTACCCCTGCAGATAGAAAGGAATCTAATTATCCATGGGACGTCTCAAGGTATTTATCATAGGTTTATTTGTTGCTTCCGTTGTTATAGCAATTGTATCAGGACCCATTCAAGTGGATACCTCACTTTATATAAAGACATTGGTAATCTACCTTACTTTCACCTTTCTTTATTCCCATTTAAATACGATCTTTAAGAAGGGAAATGTAACGTTAGAGTATGGAATCTCCTATGGACTCTCCATCGCTATGTTCACAGGACCACTCGGGGTCTTTATTTATGAATTAATTATTCGGTTCTATACTTATTTTCAACGAAAACATACCAATACTGCAGATGAGGACGAATTCCTGCATACTTTTTATAATATAGGTGCTTTTGCACTAAACCACGCAATTGCATTCTACCTATTTCACTCTTTAATCCCTTACTTTGGCAATAATACTATTGGATATTGGGCTTTAATTGTCATTCTCGTTGTTCTCATAAATTTTTTATCTGATATTTATCTCAGTATTGTGTTACACAGTATCGGAGAAATCAAAACCCTAAAAGATGTATTCGACTTTATGATACAAAGAAATGTAAGCGATACATTAAAAAAGGCTGTATCCAATGGTCTGTTATATGTATTCCTAATAGAACAACGGTGGGACCTGTTATTCGCACTTTTCGTACTAAATTACCTTGTAAGCCGTTCATTTATGGTTAAGTCTCAAAGTATTCAACATAAAATGGAACGTGACCGTTATGAACAGATGGCATATACTGATTTTCTTTCCAAAGCACACAACCGTGCATATATGAATAAAATTATGAATGAACTTAATCAATCAGGAGAATATCTTTCCATAGTTGTATCAGATATAGACTCATTTAAACGTGTTAACGACACCTATAACCACACAGTTGGTGACCAAGTCATTCAAAGCTTTGCAAATGTGATGAAAAGTTACCTAAATAAAGACGATTACTTATTCCGAAGTGGTGGAGAAGAATTCACCCTCATTCTAAGGCATAGAACGTACGATGAAAGTGTAGCGTTAGTAAAGGATATCAAGCAAGGGATTGAAAACAATAGTGTACAGGCCGAATATCAATCGAAGAGGATATCTATTTCCTGCACAGCTTCCTTTGGCTTATATTACTTCAGAGCAACAGAATCGATTAACATAAAAGATGCTTACTCCATAGCAGATGATTTGTTAATAAAAGCGAAATATCATGGAAAGAACAAGGTTTTTAAGAAGAATGGAGTGGAAGATGTATCAATATATGAGCGATATTCTGATGAAGTAGAAAAGAAAGCATAAAGGACAGAAGTGAAATATCACATCTGTCCTTTTAATGGTTTTATACTGCTTTAGATTTTTTCATTTGTTTACTTCTTAACTGTCCACATGCTGCGTCAATGTCAGCACCATTCTCCCAACGAACGCCGCAATTGATGCCGTGTTCTTTTAACGTTTCAAAGAAAGCTTGAATAGAGTTAGAATCACTGCGTTGGTATTGGATATGCTCATCCACTGTATTATAAGGGATCAGGTTTACATATGCCAGATGTCGATGTTTTTTCAATAGATTAGCTAACTGAATAGCCTCCTCTTTATGATCATTCACATCTTTTAGCATAATGTATTCATACGTAATACGTCTATTTTTCTTCTCTAGATAATAATCAATAGCCGGCATAAGTTTCTCAAGCGGAAATGCCTTATTGATCTTCATGATGCTTGTACGTAGCTCATTATTAGGCGCATGAAGCGATACAGCAAGGTTCACTTGAATATCTTCATCAGCAAAGTCATATATCTTATGTGCTAGGCCACTCGTCGATACAGTGATATGTCTTGCACCAATATTAAGACCTTTATCATCATTCATTACATGCAAGAAATCCATAAGATTTGAGTAGTTATCTAGTGGCTCACCAATACCCATTACAACGATATGGCTGACACGCTCATCTTTCCCTTGCTTATCCAAATGCTTCTGAACGTTCATGATTTGCTCAACAATCTCACTGCCATTTAAATCACGACTCTTGCGCAACAGACCACTTGCACAGAAGGAACAACCAATATTACAACCAACCTGTGTCGTCACACAAACGGATAAACCGTAGCTGAAACGCATCAATACCGTCTCAATCAAATTACCATCAGACAGTTTAAACAGGAATTTTATCGTACCATCTTTTGACTCCTGTCTAATATCTTCATCTAATGTATGCAGAACAAAGTTTTCTTCCAGTAATGCAATCGTATCTTTGTTAACGTTTCTCATTTCATCAAAACTGTTTACACGTTTTTTATAAAGCCAATCCCATACTTGGTTTGCTCTAAAACGCTTTTCTCCACGCTCTACAAGCCAATCCTGCAACTGTTCAAAGGTTAGCCCATAAATGGATGTTTTACTCATTATAAACCCTCATTTCGCTTCATTTCATTCTATTTAACATCATACTCTATGTGACGATTTGAATCAAATTGAAAATAGTGGTATATTTTTGGATTGGATACAGTTTTTCCATTTTGGGAGAAGATTATAGCATTTACAGGAAATAAATCGTCTATGTAGTAAGGTATATTAGGTTTCCTTTTAGTATATCGGGGCACACTGACATTTTATTATCTCCCAGATTCATATAAACGTTTATGTATAGATATTTAGTATTACTTGAAGGATTGGCTAATATCCTTCATAATTAAAAGGTTAGAAAAAGATTTGATGAAGTAGGTATGTAATGATGAGTAAAATAGGACGAAATGAACCCTGTCCTTGTGGCAGTGGAAAGAAATATAAAAAGTGTTGTGGAACAACCAATATCGTATCTTTTAATACAGATCAATATAATTTGGAATTAGATCAACTACATAGAGATCTTGTCGACTATACTTCGAATATGCACGGAAATACCTTAACTAAAACACTTAGCAAATTTTACCAACCGTTCATTCAAGAAGATAGCGAACGAAATAAAATATATGTAACAGGTCTAACGTTATGGGCGATTCTTAATGTAAACTGCCTTGATGAGGACCAAACAATTTTTTATGACTTTTACAAAAAGCAGAAATCAAAAATCAAATACTCAAGAACAAAACAGCTATTTGAAGAATGGAGTCAACGTACGCCAAGTGTATATGAAGTACTCTCAAAAGATCCTAAATCCAATACAGCTAGATTAAGAGATGCCATAACGGATGAGCATTTTGACGTATCATCTGGTACAGGCAATTATTTAGTAGAAGGCAATATAGCCATAGGCATCCTTGTACCATACGTACAAAAATACAACTTCTTTGCAAATATCTTAGAATTCAATCCTGATAAGAAAAAAGAAATCATCGATTTAGCAAAAACATATCATCAGAAATTTAGTAATATGAAAGATTGTTTCCCTGACTTCTTAGGAGATGTTCTTACACTGGAAGATAACAATCAACTAGTCTGGAACAATCCATTGCACGAGAAGGCAGCTCAGTCTTTTGCCGAGCAATTGCAAAAGAAAAAAGTAAATCAGGACTTTATTCATATTGGAATCCTTCTATGGAACTATTACTGCCAGAAAAAGGATCCTACCTTCAAAAAAATCGGTGGCTATGCCGGAGCATTAGAATATCTAGTACAGACTGCCTTTCTAGGTAATAATGTTACACAAGGCAACATAGCAAAGGCATATGAAACATCTGCAGGTACGATTTCAAGTAATTATCGAAAACTAATGGATGTATTAGAAGAAGAAGTTCATAGAGTAAAAGCGAATTTGGATTCAAATGGGAATGAATCCTTACCACACGCTCAGGAGAATTGATCAATCAAGGATAAACAAAATAAGAAGGCTGGTATTCTCTATATGTGAAACTAGCCTTCTTATTTTGTTTTTAGTTTTATGAGATTTATTTCCGGGGAATTAAATAAACGAAATTCCAAAAAGGATATAGCATCACTGCTGCCGAGACCTGTACTAACGTATTGTTTTGTTCCAGCGTATTCCCATAGGCCTTTTACCCGGTCTTGTGGTGGGAAGAAGCTGTTTGGAGTATACCAAGGGTCAGGGATGAAAAGGGCTCCATAGAATGGGATACGAATTTGTCCACCGTGGTAGTGACCGGCTAGTATTAGGTCGAAATCGCGCCACCTTAGGTTTGGATCGTTTTTGATGTAGTCGATGCGGATGTCTGGGATGGGGTAGTGGTTGAGGGCGATTAGGACGTCTTCCTCCTGTATTTCATTTAATCCACTCTTAAGTTCTTCTAGTTTCGTTTTTTGATAAGTTATATATCTTTCATCATCTGCATATTTCGGATAATCTGCACCATTTACCTTATTTATTTTATTAGGGTTATCGACAATAGATAGTTCAAGATTGGTAAAATACACCTTTGCTTCATCTACTTGGATGAAGTCGTAGGTTTCTAGTAAAGAGACTCCCCTATCCTCCATCCCTTGTATAAATTCCCCTTTTTCAACAGTTTCTCCTATTTCGTAGCTGCTTGGGTCTGTATTTCCAGGGACATACCAGGCATTTTCTTTGTCTTCTATACCATCTAATAACGTATAAAAGCTACTATAATTTGTACTTTTTTCGTTATCCAGCATATCTCCGGTAAAAACAATTGCATCGTAGTCTAGGTTGTTGATTTTATTTATTAGTTTTGATTGATTACTGCCGAATTGTTTTTCGTGTAAATCTGTAATCTGAAGAATCTTAAAACCCTCAAACTTCTCTGACATAATTACATTTCCTACATCTTCCTCAACAATTACTAATCTATTATTATCCCAATAAATATAGACTACAAACAAAATTAAAAGTACTACAATTAAATTGGTTATCCTTTTCATAATAACATCGCTCCTACCTACCTTATAGAAATACCTTTGTTTAAAAGCATAATTGAATACTGAGCACACATATTATCAAAATAGATGGATAAATTGCCTTTTACAAGATCTTGATAAATATCAATATGTAGTAAAACAAGGACAATCAATAGATTAATAATTCCATTTATTTCAAATATAAATAGAATAATAACCCTCATACAAAATAATAAGTATAAGGGTTATAAAATAGAATTAACGTTTACTTTTAATGAGATTAATGTGCTGTTTTATCACCATCATATTGGTCTGAATTTCAAACTTAGTATAGTCGTCGTCAGGTTACAATAAGCTTGCCAATACTAACAGAGTTTAGCTTAGACGGAAGCAACCAATTCTTGTACGATTAACTTCCGATATTACCAGGATCTGGATCAGGTTCAACCTCTTCATACTCTCTTCCAATAAAGGTCCAGTCATTCGTATTACCTTTCCAACTTGCCATTGTCTCTTTAATATTCAACAATTCCAATTTTGGCTCTTTCCATTTCTTTTTCATTTGTATCACCTCCTTTAATGTTAAATGAATGTAGAAATCGATATACGATTATACTTCGCATTAAAACTTTAAGTTCAGGGGTAGGCGCAAATTCTACTTTCGGAACTTCCGCTTTTGAAAGGGCATATCTAATTGATTCCAAATTAAAATATTGCTTCACATCTTTATCTAGTAATAGTTGTTTTACCTCTTTAGTAAAATCTGTCCAACACGGTATCATGCGATGAACCCAATCCATTCCTTGAATACCATGATATTTTTGATTTAATCTCACTTTATTCGGTAAATAACCCTCTGTTGCTTGCCTGATAAGAGCTCTGTCTAAACCGTTATTAATAAATTGATCAATAGGTAGTGACATGCAATAATTTATTACGCGAATATCATTTGTTGGATCACGCAATAATAATCCGTATTGCAAAGATAATTTCGCATTAGATGTTCCAGATGAATTCCAAATAAATTCGTTTTCAATAAGGTATTTCCTTTCATTAAAAATAGTAAGTCCAGAGAATCCATTTACTCCTATTCCATAGTTTTCAAGTTTTTCAAATATGTTCATTTTTTTAGCAAAAATGGGATCTATTAGCATAGGAAATTGATAAGACTCTTTTTGTCTTAAAAAAGGAAATGCTTGTTTAGTTATAACCTTAAATATCTTCTTTCTTCCTACTCCAATGTTTTTACTATAATTTTTGAGTTCACGTACAAAACGAATCCATTTCATACTTTTTAATAAATATCCATAATATTCCAATGCCGGACCCCAGGATATCGTAAAGTTACCTCTACCTCCGCTCAATAAAATCCCAATCTCTTCATTACTTGCATGTTCGAAAATACCCCTTATCCAAAACGAATTCTCAAAGAACTTATAGGGCGTTTCGATAATATCCAACCAATCATCTATATCTGTGTACGGGTTTTTGTTATCTAGGCTTAAATAACGTTCCTCAATATTCCCTACATAATCAACTGTTGCACGAATAAAAGGGCGTTCGTCAGGAAAGTAATTTCTTGGCGTATAATCATCAAAACCTCCAGCAGGAATAGAACTATAAGTATGTAACTTTTTATGTTGTTTTCGTAATGTTTTAGCAGCAAAACTTACAATAGATCCTGAATCAAGTCCACCACTTAACGTTGAACCAACGGCTTTAAATGTACGTAATCTTGAGTCAACCGCCTTCTGGAAAACATCACGGAAACCCTCGATATATTCTTCATCTGATTTAAATCTAATCTCTTCATCCAATGATAGTACCTGATATCTAGAAAGAGTAACCTTTCCATCCATTACAGTAATCGTATGTGAAGGCGGAACTTGTTCAATGTCCTTAATAATCGTTTTTGATGCATCAACTACATCTAGCATGATTGAAATTGCCAAGTACTCAGCAAGCCACTCTTCATTTAATTGCTTTTTAATATAGGGTAATTTTAACAGTGGTTCCATTACAGTACAAAATGCAAATTGCTGATCATTTTGGTAATAATATAGAGTTCTTGCACCAGAAAAATCTCTCGCACCAAATAACTTTTGCTTTTTTCTATCCCAAATCATAAAGGCAAAATCACCAATTAAATATTTTACAACTTCCTCTCCCCATTTCGAATAAGCAAGTAGAATCAACTGACTATCCGGCATGATCTTTCTTTCTTCATAATGAACTCCTAAACGATCAAATAATTCATCCCGATTATCAATCATCGCATCTGACGTAATTGCCAATTGCCTTTCATAATCATAAAAAGGCAATTGCTCTCCAATTGATTCTGGTGTAATCCACTGTGCATGACACCCCAAAAAGACATTTTCCTGGTTCCATATTTGTACATCATCAGCAGGATACTTCCTTAATGCCTGCATCATTTGTTGTCCAAAATGATGGGGAACAGGCTCTTTTACATTATAAATACCAGCTATTGCACTCATCATATCTTCTCCAATATAAAATGATTATCTATAGAAAAATTCTTTATTAAGAACATCGATTGTAAAAAAGTTTATTCCTTGGCATTATTCTAATCCAACTTATAACCTAATTGATATCCCAAACAATAGATGTAAACTACTAATTTACAACCAGTTTGTTTCTTATAAAGAACATAACATCATTTGATAAAAATTACAATAATTACTTTTTAAATTTATAAAAATCAATCAATCTATTTTCTCCCTATATTAAAGCAATGCCTCTGTTTGCCGGTTTAATAGATTACTAAATAAACTCTTTCTCTCCTTAGATAATTGGGAGAAGCCTCCTTGCTGAATGACTCTACCTTCATCTAAAACCACTACTTGATCGGCATTTTTAATAGTGGACAAACGATGGGCGATAACAATAATTGTCATTTTCCCTTTTAGACGCTCTAGTGCTTGTTGTATATTGGCTTCATTCTCCGTATCAAGTGCACTTGTCGCTTCATCTAGTACAAGGATAGATGGTTTTCTTAAAATCGCTCGTGCTAAGACTAACCGCTGGCGTTCCCCTCCAGATAGTTTAATACCCCTATCACCTATAACTGTATCCAAACCATTTGGAAGGTTTTGAACAAACCCCAAAGCTGAAGAGAATTCAAGTGCCTCCCACATTTCTACCTCGGTTGCATCTGTCTTCACCAACTGCAAATTTTCCCGAATACTTGTATTGAATAAAAATGGATCTTGTGGGACATAGCTTATCGCTCGACGTAATGATAATAATTTATCTGTTGTTAATACATTTCCATCAATATAGACCTTTCCTTCTTCTGGTTGATTCAATCCCATGAGAATATCGATTAATGTACTCTTCCCTGCACCAGATGGGCCAACAAATGCAGTCATTTGATTAGCAGGTATAGTGATGTAGACATCTCTTAAAGCATAGTTTGATTTATTTTGACTATATCGGAAAGAAACGTTTTGACATTGGATACTTTTCATTACATCAAGCCGATTATTATCGAATGCTTGACTAGTGTATTCCCTTGCGACTTCACATTCATGTTGTAAAGATTTTACTACTTGAAAAGAAGGAATGGTCGTTGCAATTTGTTCCAAAGTTGCTTGAATTCCAGCTACTCTTGGCCATAGTCTCGAGAAGATAGCAATGACAAGTAATAATTGGGCTGCCTGTGCATTAAACATGATTAATGCAAAGTAGATGAAAACCGCAATTATTAAGGCAGATGCTACTTTATAATATAGTTGGGAAGTTGACTTTAGCCTTGTATATTCCACCTGTTCATTTTGCATATTTTTCGTTATGACTCCATACCATTTCAATCGTGACTCTTCCAATGTATTACTTTTGATATCTTTAATCCCATTCAATTGATCGGTTATACCCGCAATATACTCTCTTCCCAATTCATAATTCCGACTTCCAAGTGCCAATGACCTTTTTAGGAACTTACGATTAAAGAAAATGAGTACTAATCCACAAAGGAGTACAAAGGCTGTAATACTTGGTGATAGAATAAAAGCAAGGACGATTTGTATCATGGAAAATGCTATGGATGCAATAAACTGTAAAACAGAATGAGCACCAGCACTTGATCTAGCAATCTCTGCTGTTAGTACATTAATTAGGTCCGATTTTCTATTTCGAATAAAAAAATCCCAGTTTGCACGCAATAGGGATTGATAGGTTTGTACACGCATGTATCTGAGAAACCCTTGTTGTAATATCGTATTTTTAACCGATAATTGTCGCTTGACGATATTTTGACTAATGACGATAAGCAGATAAATTCCCAATATCATCGGTAAGCCAGTGGAAGCTGGAATCCCCTCCAAAAAGTTAAACATACCTAACACCGGAATTTCTGATGCCCCCATATCAACAATCCCACTCATGCTGATTAGAGGAACCAATAATAGAATACCGACCCCTTCTAGTAGTCCAATACCAGCCATAGCAAGTAAGTTAAAATAGATAATCTTCCCTGAATAAGTATGAATCTGTTTTAAAAAATAAACAATTGGTTTCATTGATCAATATTCCTCCTATGGAAGCGCATGTTTCCTTTTTTTCCTCCAAACCCATAAGAATGGGCGTAAAGGAAAATAAAGAAAATGGAAGGGTTTTGGCAATGGCAAGGTCTGGTAATCTTCCGGGTATGGATAGAGAAAACTTAAAATAAAGAAAGCTCTCTGCTGAATACTCATTAGCGAAAATAAATGACTTTTATGATAGCGAGCAATTTCTTCCGGAACTGGGTCCGTATGTAAATTTACCTGTCTTTCTAGGTAAAAGATAGCTTGTTGTGCAAGTTGTTTTGAACTTGTTTTATTTGCTATAACCCTCATTCTGTTGCTTAATTTAGCCTCAAGTAGTTGAGAGGCCAAAAGTAAACCTTGCCCTGCAGCCCGTTGGTAATGGCATTTTTTAATAACTTTCTGCGTCTTTCCCCAATGGAAATCTTGTTCGAGTAACTGCCCAATATCCACGAGCCAGCGAAGCCTTGACCACCCATGTCTAGCTCCATGGGAAATAAGAAAGAAAAATAAATCCTCCTTACTTAATAGATAGACAGGAAAAGTTGTAAGTTTACTCGTTCGCTTTCTATCCCATAAACTCTTGAAGAAAGGTTCATATGCTGGACCAGGATTTAAGCGCCAATGAATTTCTAATTTGACTTTTGTTACTGGATGGAAGTAGGTTACATGATGGTGGCGCCATTTCCAATCATTTAAAACGGTATGAATATAATCATCTTTTTCATATCCCTGATTAATAAGCAGATTGTCCGCCTTACCTAGCTGCTCTATGGGGATTAATAGATCCAGATCACTAGATGTTCGCATGGAGATATCCCCATAAAGGTCATGTGCCAATGCTGGTCCTTTTAAAAATATGACTTGAATATGATTAAGAGCGAATTCCCTACTTAGCCCCTCCATCACACCACTCAATTGCAGCATTTGCAATGTATTGGATTTGTATTGATTGGAAAGGAAATTCCTTACATGAGGAGGTATGGCATCTAGTTGTTTAATCTTTGAATGTAGGATTGGATATACCCGATGATGTAGGGATAATTCCATAAACTGCTTCCAATCTATATCTTTTAGTAATGCAGAATCTATTTTTCTTGGTTTATCCCCTTTTAACAAATAAAGGATTAGTTTCAATTCTTCAGGCAGATTGATTGTCTTTAGGAAAAAGGCATTTTTCATAAGTTCTCCATCACCTTCGCATATTTTTTGCAAACTTACTTACAACCGTAAATCGTTCCATTCCTTCTGAACCTGTTACATAATAAGGTCCACTACGCAACCATGCATGCGCAACTAAGTGACCGTTCTCATCTTTTGCTGTCCCTAAGTAAAGCGTGCTTTCAATCTTACGCCTTTCAAGCATTTTCATTGCAGCAATGGCTTTTACCAAACATTCACTTTCCCAAAATGTATATTTGCTCATTAAATAGATGGTTTGGGAAATTTCAGATAAAGTTTTCTTATCTACTGATTGAATTTCATTGGATGTTTCCGTCATTTTCTCCCCTAATGTTGGGGCAATTTTGGAAAAGGGTCTCCCTTTTAGAATACGAGCCAACCCTAAATAAAAATAAGATTCCAATAAGAGCCATTTCATTTTATTATTAAGTAATAATAACAACTTAAGCTTTCGCATTAGACTCTTTTCCTCTCTTAATCATCGATTTGAATTAAACCCTCTTTTAATAAATGGTTCAAAAAGCTCATAACCTGTTCTTCACATTCCTTTTCCCCGACATCATATTGAGATAATAATCTAGTAATCAGTGCTTTGATTGTAATTGGCGATTTTAGATACTCCCAAATCTCTCCACCGATTTCACCAAGATTATAATATTTTCCATTCTGAATACTTAACATGACCTTCTCTCCATCCATGTCGCTAACAATATTGCCCTCTACTTGGCTTACCACTTGTTCCTTCGATATTGTTTGATTCATATCACTCTCTCCCCCTTTTGAACATTATTTAAAATTAGGTTGACTAACTCATTTGCCGTAAATTGATCTTCTGGTCTTTTAATTTGATAAAAATCGATTTTATTTGCCATTTTTGCTGTTGTTTCAAAATGCCATTCCATTAATCCAGAACGACCAATAAGGAAATTCCGATATGTATGAGCGTATAATGTGTATAAACGTTCCAAAACTTGGATTGACCTTATTTCTGGTAAGCCGCTTTCCTTTTTAGTCAACTCAATAATCCCTGCAAGCGGCATTGGCTTGGTTATAAATTGGTTCTTAACTGGTACAGCAAATTTGGTTTCTCTTTGAATGACAGGTCTAAAGTGGGTGGATTCCATTCCAAAGTGATCAAGGCTCTTCTGCCATAACTTTTGTTGCGGGTAGGATGGTGTGACAATTGGTTGGTTCTCTTTATCTAGGGAAATAGCAATTACATCATCACTTAATAATTGATAACCTCGTCTTAAAAAGGCAGATGCAAGTGTGGACTTTCCAGCACCTGAGTCTCCTACAATGGCATATGCTTTTCCATCAATCACAATAGCACTGCCGTGTAAAGGGAGGATATTGCGTTGTAACAATATGGCGCCCATACAAGTACCTAAGAGGTAAAGACGGATTTGGTCTTCGTGTGCATTTTCATATGGTGATACAGTTATTGTATTCCCGTTTTCGATTTTGAAGATGGCTACTTCTGGGACTTCGAACATGCATAGGTTATTGGTAACGTAGAAGTATTGTTTTGGTTTGGAAAGTTCGAACCATCTATTGGTTAAATTACCTCTTTTTATTTTAATATCATAAGAAAAGGATTTATCTGAAAATAATTCAGGTAGTGTAAATTCACTTTCTATATTAAATCCAAATGCTTTATAACTATTTTTCTGAATTAATATAATCATGGCCTTCCCCCTATGTCTCTTTCTTTTGATAGTAAAATTTCCTGAAATAAGTTTTTCCAATCAACTGATTTCAGCTTTTTCACTTTTTACTAATCTATATATGCACTTTACCCCCGTTGTTCTTAATAAAGAATAATAAAGGTAAAAAAATATACCAAACAATCTGTTCACTATAACGAATTTAATTATGATATAACTTTAGCACCTATTATTTCAACTGTCAATAAAAACATAATAACAATAGACTAGGACTAACTATATAATAAATGCTGTAAAATACAATTGAATATAAGAAACAGTTTAAAATTAAATTTTTAAACCATGCGTAGTTTATCACCCTTATAATAATGATTGTAGTGGTCAGTATTCTGTTTTTAGCTGAATTCCGTGTGGCTTACTTCCTACCTCTATCTCATCAACAAGCTCCATCTTTTCTATATCAATACTAACAACTTTGTTAGATCCACTAAGAGTAAAGTAAACCTTTGATTTATCCTTATTAAATGATATATGTTTAGGTGCAGAAACGTCTTCAACCTTTTTAATAATCTTATCAATGGTTAAGTCAATGATGCTGACACTATTTTCATTTTTATTCGTTGCAACTAAAAGGGAATTTCCATCATCAATAACAAAATCAGTTACATCATCACCAGAATATATTTCATTTACTTTTTCACCTGTATTGGTATCAAATACTTCTATTGCACCATAACTACTTGAAGCCACATAAAGCAAGCTACCTTCAGCATTTGTTCTTGCAACCATAGGAGGACCACCAACTTTGTAAGCGTCTATTACACTATCATTTTTAATTACATACACCAAATGATTCTGATGATCCGTGATATATAATTTTTCTTCATAAACAAATGGATAATTAGTTTTAGCTCCATTTCCTATATCTATCTCCCGAATTACTATATTTTTCTTTGTGTCAATAACATAAACATATTGATCACCTACAGTTGTAATATATAACTCACTTTCATCCTTAGACAGTGCGATGCCATGTGGGTCTATACCAACTTCTATTTCTTTTATCATTTTCTGCTCATTTATATTTATAACTCCTACACTATTTCCATTACGGTGGGTAACATATGCATTTCCACTCTCGTATTCAAATACAACATTTGCAGGTCTTTCGCCTGTCTTTATCTCACTTACAACTTGGTTAGAAGGAAGATTAATAATAGATATTTTATTTTCCTTTTCACTTTGTACATAAAACTGCTTACTAATGTCTGTTGATGTAATTTCTTTTGATTCCTCCTCTGGAAAGCTATTGGTTTTAATATCTGGTTTCTGTTCCACCCTGTTTTCTTGTTTACTTTGTTGGCCGGCATCTTCCGTAAACAGGCTACAACCGGATATAAATATTAATATAGTCAATATTATCATTGTTACAGATACATTTCTCAATACAATCTTCCCCTCCCTTTACCGTTTTCTCTCATGTCTATAATGCCATTTCATTGATTCACCTTCGTTAAATACTCTCCGAGGTATTTAACGACCAATTTAACGTTTGGCTCTTTCAAAAGAGCCTCATGGTCAGCTTGCATATTGTATTCATATATACGGCCATTTTTTGTTGTATCCCATCCCAAATTCTCTTCATAACCTTTGTATTCATTTGCTCGAATAAGTAACATATTATTCGGATATGGATTAGGTTTGTATAGATTAATCGCTTCTCTTAATATAGTTCTATTCGATACCTTTACTGTAGCAGGTGAAGTTCTAACTAACTGTATAGCATTTTTAACTTTACTCTTTAAGAACGTGGCCCTCTGTTTTAACGGCATATTAAATAGCTGTCGTAGATTACTTCCTATTATTACTTTATAATTATTTGATTTTTTTACTGAATTCGTTATTTCTACTGGTTTACGCATTGGATTAGCAAAATTGAGAATAGCTAGTAACGAAACCTTCTGTCGTTCCTCAAGCAGCTTATAAGCCATTTCATGGGCAATGGCCCCACCAAAGCAATATCCAAGTAGGTGATAGGGACCAGTCGGTTGTATTTTTCTGATCTCCTTTATATATCTATCAGCTAACATTTCCACACTAATTGATTCGCCGCTAACTTCATTGTTTACAAATTTTAACCCATATAATGGTTGTTCATCTCCCAATTCTAATGCCAAATCCCTATACACCAATACTTCCCCACCTCCTCCATGAATACAAAAAAATGGCGGCTTTATTCCTAATGGTTGTATCGGAACTAATGAAGACGACGTATCTATTAAACTCTCATTTGATGTAATATGTTTAGCTAACTTTTCTATCGTATCGTCCTTAAATATGATAGAAACAGGCAAATTTTTATTAAATTCCTTTTCAATTTCAGAGAACAATTGCATTGCTAGCAAGGAATTTCCACCTAATTCAAAGTAATGATCTTTAACCCCAATTGGTTTTACTCCTAATAATGTTTCCCACAATTGTACCAACTTTTCTTCTGTTTGATTCCGGGGTAAGGTAATTTGTTCTGAT
The DNA here is from genome assembly GCF_003628505.1 of Oceanobacillus halophilus. Taxonomy (GTDB): domain Bacteria; phylum Bacillota; class Bacilli; order Bacillales; family Amphibacillaceae; genus Oceanobacillus; species Oceanobacillus halophilus. Next base: position 82,433 of record NZ_RBZP01000006.1, read on the forward strand.
ACTGATATGACCGGTTCTGGTAATCGTTTACGATCTATTTTACCAACCGGTGTAATGGGAACATCTTCTAATTCCACAAAAAAAGTAGGGACCATCTGTTGTGGTAATTTGTCTTGAATAAAAAAACGTATCTTTTGTTGATCAAATTTCACACCATTATTCATCACCACATAAGCAACAAGATCTTTATTTCCAGTCCTATCAATATATGTTCCTGCCACAGCTTGACGCACCCCTGGACATAATCCTACGATGGACTCAATTTCCCCTAGTTCAATTCGAGCTCCCCTAATCTTGACTTGATCATCCTTCCTTCCTATAAATTCAATATTTCCATCTGAACGGTAACGTACCAAATCACCTGATTTATACAATCTTCCCTCTGATTTATGGAAGGGATCTGGAATAAATCTTTCATTAGTTAATTCTTTCCTATTCAAATAACCTTTCGCAATACCATCTCCCGACATATATAATTCCCCAATAACACCAATCGGAACAGGTTGAAGGTATTTATCTAATATATACACACGATCATTGGAGATAGGGCGACCTATCGGTATGGTATAGGATTCTGATACCTCGCCTTTAACATGATAGCTCGTTGTATTAACAGAATTCTCAGTCGGGCCATATACGTTAATTAAATGACAACCCTTTAACCTTTTTAAGGATTTTTGGGCAAGCCTAACAGGAAGTATTTCACCTCCTAATAATACTTGCTTTAATCCTTTCAAATATTTAGTATAATCCTCAAGCAATACATTATATTTGCTAGGTGTCGTACCCAATATAGTAACTTTTTTCTTTTCTATTTCCTTTGCTATTTCTTTAAAAGTCGGCTTATTAGAATTTAAGATAACAAGTTTTGCCCCATTTAATAATGAACCATAAATTTCAAATGCTGATGCATCAAAGGCTATAGGTGTGAGATTAATAAAGGTATCTTCCTTTTCTATGTTTGCATAAGTAATATTCTTTACTAGCCGTACAACACCACGGTGGCTAATTGAAACACCCTTGGGTTTTCCTGTTGATCCTGAAGTATATATTACATAAGCTAAGTTTTCGGGATCACTGGTTTGGGAAAATTCAGAAGGTTGAGTTGCAATTGTTTCAACTTCCTTATCTATACATATAAGTTTAGAGTTACAATTAGGAAGTTTGTTAGAAATGCTTTCTGTAGTGATTACATAGGACGCACCAGAATCGTTCAGCATGTAACCTATCCTCTTTTTAGGATACGAAAGGTCTACTGGTACATATGCTCCACCAGCTTTAAGTACCCCTAAAATACTGGCCAACATATCGATAGAGCGATTAAGGCAAATAGCCACTAGATCTTTGTTTGTAAGGTTTAATTTCCTTAGGTAATTAGCTATTTGATTCGCTCGCTTATTCAATTCCTTATATGTCATCTCTTTATCCCCAAAAACTAAGGCAACATTGTCAGGATGTAGTTTTACCTGTTCTTCGAATAGCTGGTTTATACTGGAATTCCTAGGGTAACTTATTGTTGGCTTATTCCATTCCACAAGTAACTGATTTCTCTCTTGATTTGTTAGTATAGGAATTCGAGAAATTGTAATTTCAGGATTAACAAGTACCTCCTCCAGTAGTCTATTAAAATGCCTTGATATCCGGATAATGGTTTCTTTTTCAAAGAGTTCCCTATCATATAAGAAAGAGCATTTCAACCCATTATGCATTTCTTTAATCTCTAAGCTCAGATCAACAAAACCGCTATAATCAATATCAGCCTTTTCTAGTCCATGTGCTGATTTTTCTTGATTTATAAAATCTAAATTTCGTATATTAAGCATTACCTGAAAAAAGGGATTATTACCATTTAGTTTTTCACCAAATTCATCTACAAGTCTTGTAAAAGATATTTGGTGCTCGTAAGCTTCTAGCACCACTTTCGTTACTTCTTTTAAAGCATCCCGGAATGTCATATCTGTTTGTAGTTGTGTTCTCAATACTAAGGTATTAATGTTCAATTGTTCTTTTTTAGAAATATGAGCACCAATACTAATATCCTCCTCGTTACAATAACGATGCAATAATATTTTAAGTATGGTCATGATAAGTATAGAAGTGGAAACATTCTCCTGTTTGGAAAAGTCCTTCATGTTTTCCTTAATATCTTTCTCAATAGTAAAATTATAGAATTCACTCTCAAAACTGGATACAGATGGTCTCGGATGGTCAAATGGAAGAGTTAGCTCAGCTGGTTTGACTCCTATTTTGCTTTGCCAATATTCTAAATCACGTTCTTTATTCTTTTTTTCCAAGATAATATTATTCATTACTTTCACTCCTTACATTATATAAAAACAGTTATCCATCATGATCAGTAAAGCGAAAAAAGCGAACGTGGGGATTTTCAGAACCGATTGCCAATGTCCCTATAAAATCTTCTCCATAATTAAATGAAACCAAAGAGGAATTCGTCATAAATTCACCGTCTTTGGTTTCTTCCATACCACTTAATCCTATTCCTTTAGCTTTTAATAGTGCTTCCTTACGCGTCCAAAAGTTGAAAAACTCCTTAATTTGGTTACCCTTAGGCAATCTTTTTAAAAGGTTCACTTCTTTTTGAGAAAAGTATCTTTTTGCTATGCCCAACCAGTCAAAATCAGATTTAACATATTCGAGATCAATTCCAACTTCATTCTTCGCCGAAACAACATAACACACTACACCTTCAGAATATGACATATTAAATCGAACTGCGTCTTCCCCCTCTTGGTAGTTTAAAAAGGGCTTTCCATACTTATTTTTACCGAACTTTATAGAAGAGGAATCTTCCTTAACATATTTGGATATGATAATTCGTAAAATTGCATGAGATGTAATATATCGGTGCTGGTCACGAATGAATCTAAACTTCATTGCATTAACATTTTCATCTGGAGAAAGCATATTATAAATTTGTAATTCAAAATCCATGGATGCTAGCCAGGTATGAACCTCCTGTCCAGTTTGGAATTTCTTTCTAGAAGCTACCTGTGTGATTTCAGTAACGTCTTCCCAATAAGTGAAACGTTGTTGTGGTTGTTCTTTAAAATGCCCCATGGAAACCCTCCACATCATTAATAAATATTCGTATTTTTAACTTATTTTTATTTGGGGAATCTTTTCTATATAACTCTCAAATAGTTTAAATCTTTTTATCCATGTTAAAACTTCTCCAATTTGTTTTACCCTATTATCATTTGTTCCTTCAAACTTGAGGCTAACTAATTCCAAAAAAAACAAATAGCGATATAAATCATATTGTCCAGATAAAGTTTTTATATCATACTCGTACGTGTAGTTTTCTTTTAGCTCGTCATAAAACAAACTGCAACTTGTGTCTAAAACTTGAGTTAACTTGGCAATGCCATTTATGTCTACTTCATTAAAATGTTTTCTTTTAGATGCCAGCATAAACATTGTATAGTAAAAGTCAAAGTAAAAACTACGAACACCAACAGTATTCCAGTCTATAACATAAGATTGACTCCTACCTAAAAGAATATTTCCTTCCCATAAATCACCATGTGAAAACACCAAATATATTTTTTCCTCCTGATAATAAGTATTAATTGATTCTTGAATGTATGCTAGAAAGTCTTTTATAGCTTTCATATCGGCTGCATTTTCTTGGTTGATTTTTGAATTCTCTATCAATAATTCCAAATTAACAATTTTATTCTTAACATAACTAGAGAGAATAGTTTTCTTCGGTCTCAATGTTGATAATATTTCTTCAAGTATGGGGAAAACCTCAGAATAGAATGTTGCTAAATTAGTAAACTTATAAGATGGCCTTCTAGCGTTTACATAGATTTCCTTTATATAACGTTCTATGACATTCCACTCAATAAGTCTTGGTGTTAATTTGCATCTTGTTGCCCTTCTAACAATATCTATCCTTTCATTAACTTCTATCTTTGATATATAGCTAGGGAAAACAGTAGTTACCACTCGTTTTTTTAAATCAAAAACTTTTAATTCTCCCTGGCGCAACTTTAATAAAAAATGTCCATAATGTTCAGTAGTTACAAATTGCAAATTTCTGCGTTCCTTATGTCCCTTTCTAACTTTATAAAAGTTGCAAGTGAACTTTAATACGCGAATTGCTCTAATTACAAAAATTGGTAAAAGGTTTAGTAACTTAAATCTAGTTCGTCCTTCAAATATTCCGAATGACTTTGTCTTACTATAGAGAGTAAAGAAAAGTGTAATAATACTTTGTTCGATATTTATATACATTTTTTTATCAAATAGTACATATTTATAACCTGTACTTTCACTCATATTTATCACCACCTTTATAAATTAATAATCCCTTACATAACTGACCTCTTCCATTTATCCTCAGTCTTTGCTAATTTTCCATTGCTTATTGTAAACACAATATCGCAATTTTCTATCGTACTTAGTCGATGAGCAATAATAATCAATGTTTTTTCACCCTTCAATCCATCTATCGCCCTCATAATGTCTCGTTCAGTTTCATTATCCAAAGCTGATGTTGCCTCATCCATAAATAATATTTCAGGATTATGGTATATTGCCCTAGCAATTCCGATTCTCTGACGTTGACCACCAGAAAGTCTTACCCCTCTTTCTCCAACTGATGTTTCCAATTGATCAGGAAGTGCTTCTACAAACTCTTTTAATTGTGCCTGTTCTAGCGCTCTCCATACTGCTTCATCATCAATCTGCCCCTCCTTGATTCCAAAAGCAACATTGCCACGGATGGTATCATCGGTTAAAAATATGAACTGTGGAATATAACCTATTTTTTGCTGCCATAATGATTTGTCAGCGTATATACTTTTACCATCTATTAAAATACTTCCTGTTTCTGGCTTAAACAGTCCAAGGATAATATCTACAAGCGTTGTTTTACCGGCACCAGACTCCCCGATAAATGCGACCGATTGGCCAATTGGAATAGTAAGAGAAACACCCTTCACTGAATACTTCTTCTGATTAGGATAACGAAAGGATACTTCATTTAATTTTATGGAATCGACAAATGATCTTTTTCCTTGATTAATCACTGCTGTATCAATACGTCCAATATTTGGAGATTCATCTTTATTCATAAATAAATCCTCATAGACTACAGCTAATGCTGGTTGACTGTAACGAATCGTTGTTATTAATGACACAATACGGGTAATAGAAGGCATTAATCGAAATGCTGCCATCGCAAATAGTGCCATTGTTGAAATAAGTTGTGTTGTACTTGTACCCTGGAAAACGATAATTAGCATCGTTACAAGAACAATCGATACTAATATTGTTTCTATGAATAACCTTGGTATTAGTTCTAACATTTTCATATATCTGCTGTTGTTCGCCTTAATTTGACTTTGACCAGTGTAGGATTTGATAAAAAAATTCTCTTTACCTGATACTTTAACTTCTTTACTTGCTCCTAACCCCTGATTAACCCATTTAATCATCGTTCCACTTACTTTTTGTTGTTCTCTACCTAAACTACTAATTTTTTTACGGAGAAATGCGAAAAATAGAATGACACTTCCTCCTAACAAAATAGAAGCCACCATCGATGCTACTGGTGCTGTTACCAGTAATAATATTAATATACAGGTAGTGACAAGGACTTCTGTAAATAATTGAAATCCCGACATGATGACCCCCTGAAATACCTTAGATACTTCTCCATTTACATTACGGAGTAAATCTGCTGTATTTCGTTGCAAATGAAAAGTATATGGTTTTGTTAAATATTCTTTAAATAAATCACGGGATAACTTCACTTGCTGATTTAAGATAACTCTGAATTGGACATAGTTGAATAAGAGTAAGTAAAGATTCTTACAAACAAATACTATCAACAACATTACAACGGAAAATATGACAAATGTTGTTGTTGATTGGAAGGAAAACATTATATATATATAGGATAAAATTGCTTGTTCATGAATGACACTAGGATTTGTTATTATCCCTACGAAAGGTACAATCAACCCTATTCCTATCGTTTCAAATAAGGCAGCTACTATCATCATAAAGAATAGAATGATTAACTTCTTCTTTTCCCTTTTATTGAAAAGAGTTAATAATTTTTTAACTACATTTTTCAATGTTTTCTCTCCTTTCTAATTTATATAACGAAGCAATTTTTCAACTTCAATAGTTGTATCCAATTCATTGTTAGATAAATTAATAACTAATTTATTTTGTTTTATAGGGTCTTTAATAATAGATTTAATTTGCTCATATAACTCATCTTCACTGATTTCTACAATCCAACCATTATGTCCATTAATGATTTGCTCATGGGCTCCAATAAAATCAGTTGTTACTATTGGCTTATTTAGACATTTGGCCTCTGCTAACGTTAGACAATAACCTTCATGTCTGGATGGTTGAACGTAAATGTCTGACCTTTCCATATATGGGAAAGGATTGGTTTTAGCACCCAATAAAATAAAGTCATTTATTAAATCATACTCTTTAATTAACTGTTCATACAGTTTCCTTTGATTCCCGTCCCCAACACAATACCACCTTACTTCATATCCATTTTGTCTTAGTCTAGATAAAACTTTAATAGCAATATCCTGTCCTTTTTCTCTGGAAAACCTACCAACAGTTACAATCCTAATTCCTTCATAATTTTCATCAAAATCAACTTTTTCTTTTGACATTTCTTTAATTATCTTTTTAGAAAGGATATTCATAAATACCTCTGTCTTATTTTCCATAGCAGGTATCTTTTCTACTAGTTTCTTTTGTGCTTCTTTTGAGACAGCGAAAACTTTATCAAACTTTTTATATAACTTGTTATACAGTTTTTCATTAATCATATGTTTGGAAACGTCAAAATGAACCCAGGATAATTTCCTTTTAGCAGTTACTCTATTCGCTATAAAATAATCAATTATATCGGTTGGTCCCTGATAGGAAATAGCAACATCATATTCCTCTATGTGCTGTGGAATAACTTTAAAAATATTTTTATAAAATATGTACCTATCTTTAAATAACTTTTCAGAGAGAATGTATGAGCTTACGAATGAAGGGATCTTGAAAAACTCTCTGTTGTTCCAATAATCCCTTACCGTCATGTATGGTGACTGTATAATAGTCGGTTTTACCTTTTTATACCATGTTACTTCCTCTACCTTTATCCAATCAGGGACATACTCTATAAAGCCACCCTTTTTTTCAAGCAATAGTATAGTAATATCATACTTTTCTTTTGGTATAACTGACAGAAGGGATAATAGAGATTTTTCTACACCACCAATATTCATACTGCTTAACATAAATAACACTTTCTTCATCTCTAACCCCTCCATCTTTTAATAAGCTTTAATCTGACCAGCACTTGCACTTCTAATAGATTCTCGGCTATTCTCAATCTTGAATTTCATAATTTTACTACTAAATATTTACCTATGCTAATTTCATTCAACAAATATGCAGTAGTGATAATAGATGAAAGCATATTTAATAGGAAGACTATAAAAGAATAGCTAAATATATTCATAAAATCCGGCGGTTCTACATATAGAAATACTAAAAAGAAAAATTCATTTAACAAGAAAATGCTAAATGAATAATTACTAATTGTTATTATTAATTTTGGAGTCTTTTTAACCTTGGATGATAAATACATAAATAAAAATATCATAGAAGCAGCATATAATAACATATCTACTCGTTTTGAACTTTGGTCAATTAAAAAGAACTTATTCATAAGCAACGTACAAACTAATAGCACAAACGGCATCAAGAATACTATCTTTTTATATTTACTTAAAAAGGCTAAAACAGTGTTTCCAATTTGCAGTGCATGACCAAATGTTACAGCTAGACAAGCGATGCACCTGAGCCAAAAGACTTCATTTATCAAGTGACCAGTTTTCATTTTTAATCCCTCAATTTACGTGGATTTTTTATCTCCAAACGATTCTTCTCATCTTCAGATAATTAGCTGCAAGCTTTGAATATACCGGAGTTTTAAAATTTAGTTTTACCATTTCTTCATAAATTTCTTGCATATAATCATCAGAATCACGATATGCTAGAATTTTAGCTATATATTTATCCCTTCTCTTATAATAATTATCAAGGTTGAATATAGATGAAAACTCCTTTAACTTCCCTAAAACCTCTATAGTAAATAGCGTTCTTACACACTTTTCACAGCCACCACAATTAACCCCATCAACAATACAAACATTGAGATACTTTTCTGCTGGTTTATATTGTGAAACAACCCTTGTTTTTTCTACTCTCGTCTCGTATGGGTTTGTTGAAAAGAAACTAAGATTTTCTGTTGATAGCATGCTCATATTAAAAACGTCATAATGACCAGGGCTTCCTGGTTTTAATTCAAAATACTTCAATGAGTATGCCGATGAATAATAATAGACATGAAAAAGCTTCTGTAGTGCCAGTGTTGCAGAAATATTTCGATATGAATGTGTCTCATAAAACCCCATGTGTAAAATCTCACTAATATTTGAGTCTACTGTAATCAAATCTATTCCCAGTTCATCTGCACATGGTTTCACTAAGTTTACACGCTTTTTAAATAAGGATCTTGCATTAGCTCCACCTAAAGTTCCATTCGATCCAACATTATAAAATGTAAAATGGGAGATTTTATAATCATTAGGACATTCGCCTGCTAAATGACTGCATATCGTTGTAAACGTATCTACTCCGCAAGAAAGTCCTGTACCCACACCCCCAGCATTTGTCAAGGGATCAGCTACCAAATTATCACAGTGTATCTTAATTGGTGTATATCCACGAACTTCAGCTGTCAATGGTAAAAGGTGCATATTTAACGTATAATAAAGTCTTTCCGAAATAGATCCTAAAACTTGAATATCATATCCCTTTTTGAATGCTAATAAAAACAGTCCCACGACAAAGGCATCTACTCTTTCAACAGTCAGATAATCACGATACTTATTTTCCACCTCATACCAAAGGATGTCACTACTACCATCCATTTCAAATGTAGACTGCAATTTTACCCCTTCATCGGTTTCCACTATTTCTGGACTATGTATTGTTAACATACTCATTTTTATCATTCCTCCTTATCCCATCAATTATAGATAACACTTAAACAAGACGATAAATCTTCTCCATCTCAAACTTATTATTATGTGTCTCTTTTGATAAGTTGGAACTAAATTCACGACATTGTTTTGGATGGTTAATTAATTCCTTTACTGCCTGATAAATGTCAAACTCATCCACATTGACAATAATACCTGTTTCATTGTTTTTAATTTGCTCTATTGCCCCTATGAAATTAGTCGTTACAATCGGCTTTCTAAGAGCCCTAGCTTCGGCTAATGTAATACAATAACCTTCATGTTTAGAAGGCTGTACATATATGTCACAATCTTTTATATATTGGTATGGATTAGGATCCTCTCCTAATAAAATGAAGTGTTCATTTAAATGTAAGTTATCTATCATCTCCTCATACCTTATTCTGGAATCCCCCTCCCCAACGCAGTACCATCTAATATTAAATCCATTCTCAATTAATTTTGAACATGCCTTTATGGCTAGATCTTGGCCTTTTTCAACCGTTAGTCTACCAACCGTTACTATTCGAATACCATTAAAATCATCTTGAAATCCTTTTCCTTCTATTGCAGCTTCAGTAATCAAATTTGCTGATATTAAATTAAAAAAGACCTCGGTTTTATGCTTTAAAACAGGCAACTGATTTATTACCTTCTCTTTTCCTTCATTCGAAACGACAAAAATTTTATCGAACCTTTTATAAACTTTGGCAGCAAAATATTTATTAAAGCCTATTTTAGTAATATCGAAGTGAATCCATTGGACTTTCTTTTTAGCATTCACTTTTGTTGCAATAAAATAGCTTATGAGATCCATTGGACCAGCATAAGCAACTGCAATGTCAAATTTTGTTTTCATGACAGGTACATTCTTTAATAAATAAAAATAGAATATACTTCTTTCCTTCCTTAGCTTAGAAAGTAGATGGAGAATAATTATGCTACATGCACTTATTACCTTACCTTTCTCCATTGTCTTCCAAGCTACTTTTAACGGAGGGTTATTTACCATATCTCTTATATCGTCGTAGAGACTTACATATTCTATATGGACATGATTTGGAATCAAATCTAAGAACCCTCCATACTTTTCTAACATTAATATGGTTACTTCAAAGTTCTCTTTTGGGAGCTCAGCTATCATATTAAGTAGGGCCTTTTCCGTTCCACCAACATTCATATTTATGATCATAAATACAACTTTTTTCTTCATTTAGTTTATCTCGCTTTCATATAGATATTAACCGATTAACTGATAAAACTTTGATATTTCCTCGATATTTCCTTTCTTCTCGTTATGTAAGTAATCAATGATACTTTGTTTTAATTCATGATCATTTATCAGTTTCAAAATTCCATCACATATTGCCTCAGCATTCATATCAACAACAAGACCATTTTTCCCATGAATCATTTGATTATACACTGCATCAAATCTAGTTGTAACTACTGGGATATTTAGCATTCTTGCCTCAGCAATTGCTAGGCCAAAGCCCTCAAACTTGGATGTTTGTACGTATATATCAGTATTTTTGAAGAATGAATATGGATTTGCTTCTACTCCTAGCAAAATAAAATGACCTGCTAAATCAAATTTTTCAATTAATTCCTCAATCTCATTTTTCAATGGGCCTTTTCCTAATACATACCATCTAAAATTTATCCCTTTTTCTTTAAGCCTTAAACATGCCTTTAGTGCAAGATCATAACCCTTTTGGTTTGCTAATCTTCCAACAGTTAAAATTCTTAACCCATCAAAAGAATCCTTATAGCTATTCCCTATACTTGCCATACTGGAAATAAATTTGGGATTATTTACATCGTATATAATATTAATTTTATTTTCATAATTAGGGAAAGATTCTAGTAATGTTTCTTTCGTTGAATCAGATACAGCAACTATTTTTTCATATTGATCATAAAATCCTTTTTGAAACCCCTTTTCCATTTCATTTAGTCGATAACTAACATTCACCCATGCAAATTTTTTTCTTGCTTTAACTTTTTCCGCAACATAATATGTTGGAACGCCTTGCGCATAACTAATTGCAACATCATATACCTTTGGATTAGTTTCGATTACACTAGAAACACTTTGCCAATAAATTATGGCCTTTTGTGGATTGCTATATTTTTTTTTGCGAATTCGAGTTGAATATTTAAGTCTGGAAGCGAGCATTTTGAACTTACGCTTCGTTATAGCATATTTTAATGCTTCCTTTAAGGTCTTCTTCACAAAATTAGTATATTTTAAGGGTTTAAGAATTGTAACTTCCTCTGGGACTAATTCTTCTAATGGATACCCGTGCGCAAACAATTGCAGGTCAACAGAATATCTTGAGTAATCCAACATGGATAAAAGCGTAACTAAGCTTTTCTCCGCACCTGCAGTATCCAATGAATCAATCACGAATAAAAGTTTTTTCTTCATTTTAATCACCCCTTTTATATCCATTTGAACCCTTTTTCATGCTAAAAATACATCTAATTTTTCAAATTGTTTATCAGCATTTAGAAAAACTTTACTATTATTAAATGTATTATTTTTTATTGCCTCTACTACACTTTCTACACTTAGGTTTTCTATATCTTTTATATGGCAACAAACCTTATTCATTTTTAAATCCACTAATAAGTTATATGTTTTTTCATTATATATAATTGGAAAGAATGGCTGATTATTTAACATTGCTAAAATAACCGAGTGAAATCTTGTTCCTATTATTATTTGACACGATTTAAACTCTCTTAAAAAAGTTTCTATATTCCCATCATAATTAAATACCTGTAAATCAGAAGAAAAATTAGAATTAATATTTTCTTTTATGAAGTTAATTACTTTTAAATCACCCTCATTATCACAAAATGAGAATAATTTTATTTTGTAGCCTTGGTTAATATAGTCTTCTATTAAGCTGATTACCTTATCATTATATGGCTCATAGTATTCCTTTAATCCTTCCAGTTTTTCTAAATCAATAATAGAAAACCCAATTGACTTTTCATTAGTTCGCTTGACCTTTGACCCTAAAGAAAAAGCAATATCCGGAGCTAATCTTACATTGTCAAGGTCCTTAAAAATAGTATATGAATAAGTATCCCTAAAACAAATATCATCATATTCATAAAATAATTCCTTATATTCTTCAATAAATTGCTCATCCTTATATGGCCCAAAATTAGCACCTAATACAAATGCCTTTTTTCCTAGTTTTTTAAATTTCCTTAAAAGGTATTCCCTTTCACTTAACTTTAACTTCCATGCAGGACTTTGCATAAAGATTGATCCACCAATATTTATGAATGCATCATATTTTTTATAGCTAAGAAATAAATCATTTAACAAATAGAAGGGATTATAATTATGGTTTCTAAAATTGAGCCCCCTGTATAAATACGTAATTTTAACATTACGGTAATTTTCGAAAATACGTTTATAATTTCTGTTTGCAGTTAATAAATCCCATTCTACATTCGGATACCTGTCAAATAATATTTTCAAAAATAAATCGTCACCTAAATTTTTTGCAAAGTATGCACATACTAATATCTTCTTCACTATTCAATTCTCCTAACCACATTTTTCATCTAAAGTTAAACACTTCTCTAATCGGAATTATATTTTTGATTTGATGAGAAAGGAAAAATAAGCGTATGTTAAAATGAACGATTGTGATAAGTAATTTGCACTTAAGGGATAACTTGGAATTTTTAATAATTTCTTTATAGTATTTACGTATGTATTTCTTAATTACATACACGTATCCAAATTTTTCCCTTTTTCCTGAAACTTGATAAAGAATGGCATAAATATTGTCTATACACCCATAAGTAAAAGTAGCTATAAATTCATTTGCTAGTTGTGGATAATTTTTATTCATAAAAGTTAATATTTCATCCCATCCAATAAAAGCATCTAATCGTTCTTTATAATATTTAGATGTTAATATACTATTTTTCTGTTTCACGTAGATATATCCAATGTAATTAATATAACTAGCTTTACATGAATTAGAAAAAAGTTTATACGTAGTTGATAAATCTTCATGTATTCTCCCATCAGGAAAGCAAATATTTTTGAAACAGATTCTTTTAAATAGTTTGTTACATAAAGAAAACCTATATAAATTACCTTTAAAAAGTTCATACATTGCTTCTTGGTTATCCAATTCTTTTATATAAATTTTATCAATACTTTCGTTTATCAGTTCCCCATCAATTTCCCGACCTAATTTACAAATAGCAATGTCACTCTCTGTTTCTTGGCACAATTGATATAAAGTTTCATACATCTTTTCCTCAATGTAATCATCCCCATCAACAAAACCAATGTATTCACCTTTTGCTTCTTGAATACCAATATTCCTTGCCGAACTAACTCCTCCGTATAGCTTGTGTATTACTTTTACCCTACTATCCTTCTTAGCATACTTATCACAAATAACTCCACTGCTATCCTTTGAACCGTCATTCACAACAATCACTTCGAAACCAGTAAAGGTTTGTGCCAAAATGCTATCTAAACATTTTTCTAAGTATGGTTCTAAATTATAGACCGGAACAATAATACTTATTGCTGGATTCATCTATAATCCCCCACTTCTTATAACCTAATTTTCTCCTTCACAATAGTTGAAGAAACACCATCCGTATAAGGAAAGTAAACAATCTCCACTCCAACTTCCTTAAACTTCTCTTCCAATTCATTAAAAAGAGCACTTCCTTTCCAATCATCTCCTACAAATAAGACGTCAAAAGGTAAGTGCTCCCATGCTTTATATTTATTTCTATTTACTTGTGGTACTACTTTATCCACATACCTGATCCCTTCTACAATTTCCTTTCTCTCTTCAAACGGTATTACTGGTTGTTTATTTTTATAATTCCTTACAAGTTCATCCGTACTAACACCAACAATTAGATAGTTACAGTATTCCTTTGCTTTCTTTAAAATATTTAGATGGCCGACGTGAAATAAATCAAATACACCTGTGGTATACCCTATATTATACCGCCTCATCAAACTCACTCCTTTCATCTTCAAAACAAATTCTTTCAATACGTTTCAACAGTTTCTCAGAGGCATTTCCTCTCTCATAAGAAGATATCTGATTTAAAAATTGGGTTAATTTCACTTGATATTGATTTGGATCATACTCTGCTATTTCCTCTTGTAACTCTTTATCACTCATTACAGTTATAAACGGTAACTCATTTACATCAAAATACAACTGCCTCTCATTATTTATATAATCCTCCAAGTCTGGCACATAAAGAAAACAAGGCTGCTTAGTTAACGCATAATCAAACATTAGGGAAGAATAGTCGGTTATTAAGATATCAGCTATACTTAAAAGCTCCTGAACATCATCATAAGAAGTAACATCCAATACTTTTTCGCCTAATATTAATTGACTTGATTTAGAAAGGAGGTGCGGATGCATTTTCACTAATACACTCCATTTACCTCCAAACCTTTTCTCCAAAGACTTTATTAAATTATTATAATCCTTATAGTAGTTATTTAGTTGATTTCCTTTCCGGAACGTAGGTGCATATAATGCAACCTTCGTCCCAGAAGAAAGCTGTAATTTTTGGTAAATATTTTCTTTTCTTTGTTTGTCTGACTTAAAGAATATATCATTTCTGGGTGTTCCATATGGGAAAATCTCTCCACCAAACCAAAATGTTCTTTTGAATATCTGTGTACTATAATTACATCCTGATAATAATAGATTACATTTCGATGAATCCTTCTTTGCCATTTTTACATAATCAAGAGGCAGCGAAGCTTCTGCATCCTTTTCGATTTGTTTCAATCGCAAAGAGCTATGCCATGTCTGAATATAATATTGATTATTTCGTTTAACAAATAAATCTGTAGTTCGAAAATTTGTAATGATAATTTTAGAAGTACATAACTCATAGAAATAACGGATGGACATCGTTTTAACCTTTCTGAAACCTTTTATTTCTCCTTTAGATTGGACATCATTAAAAGCCCAAACTAAGTCGAATTTCTCATTAGAGTAATGGGATAAGATATATTCTGTAATATACTTAGGATTGCATCCATACTGAGCACCATAGTAACTAATGAAAAAGATCTTATTCCTCTTTATTGGCAAACAATTAAATATAAAAATGACCAATAAACAAACATAGTGCTTCATTATACTGAACAGTTTCATATGAGTATCCCCTTTTATCTTCAAACTTCCACTCGCTTCAAACCTTCATTTTTTTCAAGAAACTTTATTCTCCTAAGCCCTTTACGAACTGCGAGGAAGAGTAATAGTAAAAATGGATGTATAGAAAATAAAAATAATTGTCCCTTTAATTCTTTATCATTAGAAATTGCTTTCTTAAAGCTGGTATAGTTATCTCTTATGTATGATTGAACATTTCTACGATGGATTCCACTTTTATCTTTTTTTCTATTAAGTATGAGCAAGTTATAGTGTATAAGACACATCTTCAAGATATTTTTATGAGATAACTCAGCCAAATTTTGATAATACCTCTCAATAAATTTGTGTCTTTCTATCAATCCCTTAATAATATCCAGATTCTTCGGCGTATAATTAGCAACAATACTATCGTCCCGTTGATAATAGTAATACAGAGGCTGATTTACTAAAACGAACTTCTCTACTCGGTGCATTACTTGGTGTGCCCAAAATACATCTTCAAACAGAACACCTTTCTTAAAGGATATACCAGAAATAATCTCTGACCGATACAGCTTTCCCCAAGCAAAATTCTTCACTTTCTCATTTATGACTAATTCCTTCATTAATAACTGATTATTAATAATGTCTGGCGGATTATCTTGCTTATAATATCTTTGGTCAAAGAGTAGTTGCTCTTCATAAGCATAATAAAAAGCTGATTGAACAACATCAGCTTTGTACTTTACTATCTTATTTATCATTACTTTAATAGCATCCTTCTCAAGCCAATCATCACTATCGACAAACATCGTAAACTCTCCAGTGACCTCTTTCATTCCGAAGTTTCTAGCATCAGATAATCCGCCATTTTCTTTATGGATTACTTTGATACGTTGGTCTATTTCCTGATAGTGATCAGCTATTTTACCACAATTATCAGGAGACCCATCATCCACTAGAATAATCTCTATATCTTTATAACTTTGGCTAATAATACTTTCTAAACATCGGTAAATATATTTCTCCACCTTATAGATAGGAACAATCACACTTACTTTCCCCTTTTTAAACATGAATTGCCCCTCCTAAACTATTTCATAAAGCTTTTGTAATTCACTTGTGTTTTCATAGTTAGATATTTTACAGTTATTGGATAAATTTCTTCTATACTTCTGATCGTTATATAACTTTTCAACACCATCTGCAATTCCTTCAACTGACAAATCACAAATTACTCCATTATATCCATCTTGAACTTGGCCTCTTGCTGTAGGGTAGTTGGTAATAAGAACAGGCTTTGCAAGAATCTGCGCTTCCCCAACAGTCACAGCCTTCCCCTCATATCGAGATGGCTGAACATAAAGATCTGCTTCCTTCATAAATGGATACGGGTTTATTTTCTTCCCTAATAAATGAAAATTATCTTGGAGATTATATTCAGATATAAGTTGCTTAATCATCGATTCATCTCCTCCATATCCTACTACATACCAGGAAATATCATCATAACCCCTTTCTTTTAGTAACTTAAATACTCGAACGGCATTATCAATTCCTTTTGCATGAGATAATCGCGCTACTGTAATCAGTTTAAAACGAGAATCAACTATCATAGGGTTGTCAACTGGTTCCTTCGCCAGTCTTCGGATCAATTCAGGTGATGTAATATTCTCTATAACAATCACTTTCTTCTTCAAGATAGGATATTTGCGAATAAATGCTACTTTACATTCATCAGATACCGCTACAATATAGTCAAACTTCATCCATATTTTTATGTCCATTGACTCATCGGTGTCTACAGTAGAGAAATCTGTATGTATCCATGCAATTTTCACATTGGCATCTACCTTTTCTGCAACGAAGTAGTGCGGCCATAAATAACTAATCGCAACGTCGTATTTCTTATTGTGTCTTGGCAAAAAAGGTAAGGCATATTTCCACATGTATTGCATTTGTTTATATCCATTTTCCAAAGTTGGATTTTGGTTTGCTCTATACTTTGCTAATAAGCGTGCCATTCCAATTGGGATATGACCACTTTTTAGAATATCTTTGATGGACATACGAAATGTTTTATATCTTAACGATTCTTTTAAAAGTTGAGGTTGCGTAGGTAATTGATCCATAAAATCACCAGTATGACTATACAACATTAAATCAACGTTATATTTCGTATAATCGAAGTTATTTAACATACTTATTAAACTTCGCTCGACTCCCCCTACTTCCATATCAAACGAAGCGATCAACATATTTTCCATTTGTATCAGCCTCATCATCTTTATACATTTTCATTAGTTTCCTAACAGCTTGGTTTAAAGAATAACCATTCCTCTCAAATCCACTAGCAATTTTTTTTGTATCCGATTCCTTATAGGTAGCTTTCTCTAATATTTTATTAGCCCAAATATTAGGATTATCAGCTAATGAAAGCTTTGAAATTAATCCTATATTTAAATCTGCTTCTGGCTGAATGGCTTCCGAAACAATACAAGGAATACCACAAGCCTGAGCTTCTAATAATACTAATCCTAAGCCTTCATAAATGGACGGGAAAACAAAGACATCCATACTATGCAGCATCGTAGGTATATCCTCTCTTAACCCAGCAAAATGCACAACGTCTTTTAACCCTTCTGTTTCTACCATTGTCTCAATATCCTCTCTTAAATCCCCATCACCTACTAATAATAGTCTTATATTCACTTTTTCTTGAACAATATTTTTTAAAATTTGCAATAAAAATTTATGATTCTTTGCTTCAATAAATCTACCAATATGCCCAATTACAACATCATTCTTCCCTATACCTTGTTCTAATGAAAATTCATTTACATTTCTTGTTGGTCTATGAATGAATCGCTGATAGTCAACCACATTAGGAAAAAAGGAATACTTAGATTTGTTTAGAGTTCCTATACCAAATAAATACCTGCCCGCTTCTTTGCTACATGCTAAATAATTGGTAGATAACCGGTTTATGAAATACCTCATAACATTTAGATATAATCTCCTTACTACTCCCTCACTATTATCTAAAGTGGTATGTGCGTGTGAAATTCTAACTTTTACACCTGCTAAGTAAGCCGCTACCATGGATATCCCGCAATGAAATAATGTATGTGCATGTATCGCATCATAAGGTCCATGTTTTTTTATGACCTGATAAAGTTCTAGAACGGAGTTAGACCTTTGCAGCCTTATAATATCGCCGCCTAACTTTTCTATTTCTTTATCATAATCGGCTTCCTCGTTACTATAAGAAACAAAATCAAAATGAACTTTTTCATGATCAATCTTCCGGTAAATATTCATAAGCATCGTTTCTGTACCCGCTCTGTTCATCGCACCGACAACTTGTAGTACCTTTAGTTTCTTAGCACTTTCCATTTTTCTTTTTCACTTCTTGTTTCGTAGTAGATTTCTCCTTTTGCCACTTCGCAAATTCAATTACTGTCTTATACTCCTGAAGTTCGTGCGTCTTTATCCCTGATTTCTTAAGATCCTTTACAAATTCTAACCACTCTGTCTCTGGAGTTTGCTCTAATAATGATTCTCTTTTTATTAAAGTATTTACTTCCACACCTAATACCGCTGCTATTTTTTCGATAATCTGTATCGAAGGATTTTGATTTAAGTTACGTTCAATATTGCTTAAATATGACTTGGAAATATTGGCTCTCTCTGCACACTCTGATAGTGTTAACCCTTTACTCTTACGTATTTTCTGTATCTTCTCTCCTATCATTTTCTATACCTCATATTCTTGTAATTTCAAATCAACCCCATTACTATATGCGTCTCTTATACACTGAATAATCCGCTGCTGTTCGGTTCCTGATAGACTTGATCCAGATGGAAGACAAATGCCAGTTTTAAATAACCTTTCTGAAACGGAATTTCCATTTTCGTGTGGATAATACGTAGCCCCTTTGAAAAGCGGCTGTAAGTGTAGAGGCTTCCACACAGGCCTGGCTTCTATATTCTCTTTATATAAAGCATCTAATAATTGATTAACGTTCATTCCTGCCTGTTCTTCATTTACAGTTAAAGTGGTTAACCAGCGATTTGATTGAGATTCACTTAACTCCTTCATAAATTCGATACCTGATAAATCATTTAATGACTTAAAATACTTATCAAATATATTTCTTCTTAACTGCACTCTTTCATCTAAAACTTGTAATTGCGCTCTCCCAATTCCAGCTAGAATGTTGCTCATCCGATAATTAAATCCCGTTACACTATGCCGATAATAAGGTGCCGGATCTCTAGCTTGTGTAGCCAAATATCTGGATTTTTCTATTGCATCAGCATCATCGGAAACTAGCATCCCCCCTCCTGAAGTCGTAATTATTTTATTTCCATTAAAGGAATACACGCCAAAATCTCCAAATGTTCCACTTGCCTTTCCTTTATATTTGGAACCTAATGATTCTGCAGCATCCTCTATAATGGGTACTTCATATTCCTTACAAATGGTTAGAATTTCATCCATCTTTGCACTTTGCCCATATAAATTAACTACAATTACTGCCTTTGGAAGTTTTCCATTTAAAGCAGCTTCGTGCAAAGCTTTCTTTAATGCTCGTGGTGACATATTCCAAGACTCCAAATCTGAATCTATAAAAACTGGCTCTGCACCTTGATAAAGGATTGGATTGGCACTTGCAACAAACGTAAGTGTTGAACAAAATACTTTATCTCCTCTATTAACTCCTAATAAAGAAAGAGCCAAATGTATTGCAGCGGTTCCTGAACTTACCGCAGCAGCAGCTCCCGCTCCTACTTTCTCTGCTATTTCCTTTTCAAAACCATCTACGTTAGGACCTAATGGCGCAATCCAATTTGATCTAAATGCATTTTCTACAAATGAAAGCTCATTTCCACTCATATGAGGTGGAGAAAGGTAAATTCGAGATTGGGACAATTTCATCACCACTTTTCCAATAGATTAAAGCTTTATTTTGTCTATAATTCTACTTGGAGATCCAACTGCTTTGCTGTATGCAGGAACATTATTTATAACCGTAGATCCAGCACCAATAACAGACCAGTTTCCAACGGTTATTCCAGGAATTATCACTGAAGATGCGCCTAAATGACCTCCTTCTCCAATAGTTACATTTCCGGTTGATGTAGCATTCGGAGATATATGAACATAGTCTGCTATTTTGTTTTCATGTTCTACAATAGATGACGTATTGACAATACAGTGACTACCAATCGATGTTTCTGCATTAATGACAGCTTTTGGCATAACAACCGTTCCATAACCTATAGTTGCTGTTGGGCTTATTACGGCTGTTGGATGTATAATAATCGCATATTGTTTCATTTGTAAATTGAGGCTTTTAATTACTTTTTTGCGGATTGCATTATCTCCAATTGCAACCATTACTCTAAAATCCTTCTCCACTAAAATACTATTAATCAAGGAAAGTGGACCATATAAGATTCCACCTTCTTCAAATTGCATTTCATACTTATCATCCAAGATGGCAACGACTTTAGAGTTTCTAATGGAAGCAATAATATCCTGAATTACTTTGCTATGACCACCATTACCTACTAAAATAATCTTCAAGCTACAACACTTCTTTCGATCCTTGGAATTTTTCCATTGTAATCGACTCACGAGAAGATATCCCTTCCCTTTTTATAACTTTTATAATGGTTATTAGGAAAATTTTACAATCAATAAGAAAACTATGATTTCTTACGTACCACGTATCCAACTCAAACTTCTTCTCCCAAGTTAATGCATTTCTTCCATTAATTTGAGCCCATCCCGTAATTCCTGGTTTCACTCGATGTCGTAATGATTGTTCTTTCGTGTACAAATCTAAATACTCCATTAATAATGGACGTGGACCAATTAAACTCATATCTCCTTTTAACACATTAAAAAACTGAGGTATTTCATCCAAACTATATTTACGAAGAAACAGGCCAAAGTCATTTAATCTTTCTTGATCAGGGAGTAAATTACCATTAATATCTCTTTCATTGGTCATTGTCCGAAATTTATATAGGCAAAAAGGGGTACCATGTAAACCAGAACGCCTTTGTTTAAAAAAGATTGGTTTACCCAATTTCAACTTGATTGCTAAACTAGTAAAGATAAACACAGGGGACAACAAAATAATTAAAGCTAAAGAAACGAACACATCCATCCATCTTTTCACCTGATCACTCCCTAATGCTTTGATTCTGATTATCGATTGTTTTGCCAAATAGTAAGTTCCTTTTTATTTCTTCAATCAGTTTTAAAGCACTCATGTCTCTTGATTGATAACCTTTTGTACATATCTTATTTAAAATCTCCTGCAGCTCTTGTTGTGTTAGTTTTCTCATATCCCCCATACACCGAGCCCTCTTTCTATACATAAAAAAACCGCTACTTACTGTACCGGAGTATGTTCATCAGTTATTATGTTGTATCCATTTGGATTATTTCTTTGCCAACTCCATGTATCACGACACATTGTTTCTAGATCTCTAACCGCTTTCCAATTTAACTTATTTCTTGCTTTCATTGGATCCGCATAACAGATACTAATGTCACCTGGTCTACGGTCTACAATTCGAAAAGGAATTTTAATCCCAGAGACTTTTTCAAATGTTTCAATTACCTCCAGTACACTATAACCTTTTCCTGCACCTAAATTATAAGCATCTATTCCTTTTCCTGATTGAACTTTTTCTAAAGCTCTAAGGTGACCCATCGCTAAGTCTACAACATGGATAAAGTCCCTTACGCCTGTTCCATCTATGGTAGGATAATCATTTCCAAACACTTGCAGATATGGTCTTTTTCCAACTGCAACTTGGGAAACATATGGCATTAAGTTATTCGGTATTCCATTTGGATTTTCTCCAATTAGTCCACTAACATGGGCCCCAATCGGGTTGAAATACCTCAGCAAAACGATACTCCATGATGGATCAGAAAAGGCAACATCTCGAAGAATTTCTTCTATCATCTGCTTCGTCCGTCCATATGGATTGGTTGCTCCTAGTTTCATTTCTTCCGTTATCGGTACTTGTTTCGGGTCTCCATAAACAGTAGCAGAAGAACTAAATACAAGATTCTTTATTCCAAAATGCTGCATGACTTCACATAAAATAACTGTCCCCGTTATGTTATTTTGATAATAATGAAGTGGTACTGTAACCGATTCGCCAACTGCCTTTAAACCCGCAAAATGAATGACAGCCTCTATTTTATTTTCTGCAAACACCCTTTCAACGCTCTTTTTATCCAATAAATCCACTTGGTAAGTTTTAATTGATTGACCTGTTAATCTTTCTACTCTTTGTAACGATTCAGGGTGACTATTTGAAAAATTATCTAAAACTATGATGTCATACCCATGATTTAAAAGCTCCACACAGGTATGACTCCCTATGTACCCCGCTCCGCCTGTAACAAGAATAGCCAAAAAGTCTCCCCCCCCTTTCTCATCAAAAAATTGAAAGAACACTATTGTAATTAATATTCAAACTTATGACCGTTTCATAATAATAGTAGGCCAAATAACACACGATTATTCCGATGTATACGAGCTTTTGATCCTTATACCTAAATAATTTTGGCAACCACGAAATAAGGATCAATTGATATAGCTGAAAGTAAATAGACATTCTTGCAAAAATCCATTGTTCTGTGGAAATCACCATAAATACCAACCCTATTAGAGCCATATTTACGATATAATCACTTTCAGGAAATATACTTCTTAACTTCTTTCTTCCTAGAAAGGCCACAAAAAGAGGGCTTGCTTCCACTGCAACCCTTAAAATATTCGCACCCCCTTCTGAAAAATTATCGTAATTACTGTATTGTGTATCCTCTAAAGCTGTAAACAAAATCGTAGAAAAGTATTCATATCCAATAACAGCAATCACTGCTAGTAATACCAACGCAATCGTTACCTTTGACCAAGCTTTAAAGCGAACCAAGAAAAACATCGGAAGTAGTATTAATGCACTTTGGTGAAAGAGCGATGCAAATCCAATAATGAAAGCATACCTTATAAACTTTCCTTCAATTAAGAACTTTATTGCTGTAAAGGCAATTGCTGCAGCTAACAACTGTCTAATTCCATTCATCGATACTAAAAAAAGACCACCTGTTATATATACATACAGACTTAATTCAACCAGTCTGGAGTATTTGTAAAAAACAAAAATAATGAGAAGGTTTGTTATAAACGCAGTTATAAAAATCAAAGCTTGAGAGTTATCTGATATATAATTTTTGATTAACATTTGAAGGAAGCCAAATCCAATATCCTTTTCTGAAGTAACGTACTCCCAAGTAAAATCATTATCCTCAAAGATATTGCGGTAATTAAACGTATCTCCTATTCCGCTTCGAAAGCCCGATATGAGAACCAACGAAGTTAATCCCCCAAATACTAGTAGTTTATTTGGTTTAACAGGTACTGGAAGATTCGTTGCTAATACAGGTTTTGCAAAATATCTGGCAAATAAAGCGAACAGAAGAACAAAAGTCAGGTTCATCCAAAGTAAAGTCATTTTGCTATATCCTTTCGACTAATACATCACGCATTGATTTCTCTAGTTTTCGATGAAACATATAAATATAATAGGAAGCCTAAAGGGAAAGCTAATACTGTTATTAATTTGCTAGGTGTTTCTATTAAAAATGTTCGATTTTTGCTTAATAAACTTGTAGAAACGTAGTGTATTGCCTGTCTATACCTAAATGAAACACTAGTAAATGGGAGTTTCATTAACTCCTTGCGATAAAAGGAAAAACCCAATGGATTTCTTCGATACTGCTTTAACATATTCCTAGAAGATCCATCTGGCAAATACTCTACTTTACATATGATTTCATTCATCAATAACATCTCGTACTCTTTATCGATCATATAGTATTTGTAATCTAACCCCACGTATTTCTCCCCATCAAAAAGCGGATAAGGATACTTTCTCGTTAATTCTGTTCGATAGACTAGCTTTTTATCTCCTGTCACACCATGAGTATTATATAAATCAAATAAAGTAGAACTCCTTAATTCATTTGGAAGTGGGGTCCCGATAATCGTATTATGTTTATCTGCATCAAGGCCAATAACTCCACTCACCTTACTGTTCCCATGCTTATTCCAAAAGTTTAATATTTTCTCTACCGCATCATCTGGCATATAGTCATCCGAATCTATACACGTATTCAGTTCTGTTTCTATCATTCCATAAGCTGCATTATGCGCCCCGTGCATCCCTTGATTTTCTTGCCAGTGATAGATTATTTCAATTTCATTTTCTCTTTTCCATCCTTCCACAAGTTCTTTCGTATTATCTGTGGATCCATCATCTATTACTAGCCAAACAAAATCTTTACATGTTTGCCGTTTTAAACTTTCATAGCAAATTTGGAGGCAATAGGCACGATTATAGGTAGGAGTGAAAATTGTTAGTTGCTTCATCCCTTCACACCCCCTAAAGATAGATACCTTTTCTCTGTTAATTCGGCAGTCTTTCGTATATCATACCCTTTTTCTATGAGTGTACTTTTTGATACTTCACGCTTATGATTCTTCTGAGATAGACGAATAATTTCCTCAGCCCATTTTTCTTTATCCTGTAATGGAAGCCGAATGATAAGACCCAAATCCATATCGACTTCTTCTGTTATGGCATCTGAGATAAGACAAGGTAGGCCAGCAGATTGAGCCTCTACTAATGTTACTGGCAACCCTTCATGGATGGAAGGAAACACAAAAGTATCAAAGGCTTGAAGTAAGTCAGGAATATCTTCACGAACGCCAAGGAATAACACATTATTCTCCAGTTGACGTCTTTTCACCTGACTCATCCTTATAGCTTTCAGAGGACCATCTCCAACTAACACTAATTGACTATTAGGTACTCGTTGATTGACCTTTTCAAAAACGTCTATCAAAAATCCGTGATTCTTTTGTTCTGCAAATCTTCCAACATGTCCTAGTACCAATGAGTCTTCGCTAATCTGTAATTCTTTTCTTACTCTAGTTCGTATCGATAGATTATAATAGAATTTATCTAATTCAATTCCATTTTTTAAAATGTACGTATTATTCTGTTTGAACAACCAGTTAGCTGCAGCTTGTGAACAGGCATATCGGTGTGTAGCATTGTTATGGACAAGAAGCCCTGCATATTGTTTATATATTTTTGTTAGTAAACTACCTTCACTTTTCGTGTTATGGCTATGGGAGATTCGGATGGGAACATGGGCCTTTTTTGCTGTTTTAAGGACTATACCACTCACTTTATCCAGATGGGAATGGATAATTTTATATTCCGAATGATTCCTAAAGAATTGTTCTAACTGCCGAATAAACCCATGATGACCAACATCTGAAACATAAGGGATACGATGTACTCTTCCTCCAAAATTTCTAATTTCCTGGTCAAACATCCCTTCTTTACAAGTTAGAAAATCAAATTGTACCTTTGACCGATCTATGTTTCGGTAAAGATTCATTAAGAGAGTTTCTGCACCACCACGGTTCATATTAACCACTACATGTAGCACTCTCAGTGGATTGCCCATTCTATTCCCTCCTCTCTATCCATCAATGATTGATATATAGTCTTTTTCTCTTTTAATACCTTTTCTAAACTATAGGTCGATAAGATGGAATCTCGAGCGTTTTTTCCAAACTGTTTTCTAATGTCACTGAACTTTGCTAGGTTAATCACTTTCTCTGCAAAATCAATAGGATCCAATCTAGAAATCAACCAACCATTCTTGTTATTTGTTATTAGCTCTCGATGTCCCCGATTATCAACTGCCACAATTGGCAAACCAGAAGCCATCATCTCCATAACATTCACTGGGAGACCCTCTCTTAAGCTAGAAGCAACCCCAACGTCACACATAGGCACCAGTTGATGAATGTCATGCCTTAATCCTAGTAAATCTACCCTATCGTCAATCCCTAGATGATTTGCAAGAGTCATACAATTTTGCAAAGATGGACCTTCTCCAGCTAGTAACAATTTTACATTTGGAACTTTATTCTTTATCAAAGCTAATACCTGTAAAAGGAATTGCTGATTTTTGTTCTTGTTAAATTCTGCTGCATAAAATAACAAAAAGTCATCGGATTGATATCCAAATGACTTTCTTAATTCTCTCTTATTCTCTTCGTCTATAGGCTTAAATTTATTTGTATTTACTCCTACTCCATGAACATGTTCAATCGAATCAGATTGAAATTGGTGTCTTCTAGCAAGATTATAATCTTCGCTATTAATCGTAATTAGTGTATCTGTATGCTTGGATAAATACCGCTCCATTGGATAATACATTAGCCAATTCTTAAGTGGTGCTCCTTTGCAGAAATGAAAGCCATGTGCCGTATAAATGACCGATGTCCCCATTTTCCTTGTTTGTCGTGCCGCTAATCTAGCAAGAACACCCCCAAGTGGTGTGTGGCAATGAATGATCGAATAGTTATTGTCATCGATTATCTCTTTTAACTGTTCAAACGCTTTTATATTAGATGGATGGAAAGGAGATCGCTGAATGGCTATATTATATTTTTTATTTGTGCATGGTAACTCCATATCACCCGCTGCAGCAACATGAACTTCCCATCCCTGTTTTTGAAACCAATCCATATATGGTAAGTGGAACGCTTTAAAGTGATAATCCACTGTTGCACAAAAAAGGATCTTCTTAACCAATTCATCTCCCCCCATTTGTGTTTGACTTCTATAAATTCATAACAGTTGGTTCTTCTACAACGACATTATTAGCAAGGTTTAATAATTGTTCTCTTAACGTATTAGTGTCCACTTTATTAAAAGTAGCAATGATTTCTTGAATTTCTTCTATATAAAGATTCGTAGTTTTTCCTACGTAAATTTTGGGATACACTTGTTCATCATGCACTTCATTTTTTTGAAGTAACTCCTCATAAAGCTTTTCTCCTGGACGTATACCCGTAAATTCTATTCCAATGTCATCAACGGAATTTCCCGATAATTTTATTAGGTTTCTAGCTAAATCTACTATTTTTACAGGGTCTCCCATATCTAAAACAAATATTTCTCCACCACTTGCAAGTGTTCCAGCTTGAATAACTAGCCGTGATGCTTCTGGTATCGTCATGAAATAACGAACCATTTCTGGATGTGTGACAGTAACCGGTCCACCTTTTTCTATTTGTTTCTTAAATAATGGGATAACACTTCCTCTACTGCCTAATACATTACCAAACCGAACAGCTACAAACTTCGTATCACTATGTGTATCCATATCCTGTACTATCATTTCTGCTAACCTTTTAGAAGCCCCCATTACACTAGTTGGGTTTACTGCTTTGTCTGTTGATACCATCACAAATGTGTCGACTTTACTTCGGCTGGCCGCTCTAGCAACATTCATTGTTCCTATGATATTATTTTTCACCGCTTCTTCTGGGTTTCTTTCCATTAGTGGAACATGTTTATGTGCTGCAGCATGGTATACGACGTCTGGTTTATACTTACGCATAACCTCTTTCATTTTTTGGGCATCCTGCACATCGGCTATTTCTGTAATAAATGACACTTTACAGTCTGCGAAACTTTCCTGCAACTCCATTTCGATGGTATAAATACTATTTTCACCATGACCTAGTAGTATTAATTGACTTGGTTTAAATTCTGTTATTTGTCTGGAAATCTCAGATCCTATTGATCCACCAGCACCTGTTACCAGCACTACCTTATCCGTAATATATTCAGAGATACTTTGAGTTTCCATTTCTACTGGATCTCTACCTAACAAATCCTCCACTTGTACATCACGAAATTGATTTACAGAAACTTTCCCAGTAATTAAGTCTTCTAGAAGGGGTAATATTTGTGTTTTAGCCTCTGTTTTCGCACATTCTTGAAATATCGTATTCAACTCTCTCCTACTTAAAGAAGGAATAGATATAATAATGTGATTAATATGTAGGTCTGTTACTGTACTGGATATTTTATCAATACCACCGACTACCGGAAGACCTAAAATATCAAAGTGCTGTTTTCTAGGATTGTCATCAATAAATGCTACAGGTAGTAAATTGCTTTCATTCGTCTTTAATAATTGTCTAGCTACCATTGTTCCGGCTGACCCTGCTCCAATAATCAATGTTCGAATTTTGTTTTCAGACCGATTCATGATAGAATCACGATAAATTCTCCACGCTAAACGAGATCCCCCAATGGAAAACATATGAAGAAGCCATGTGATGGCAAATAGTTTCAAATAAACAGCTTGTATGAATAAAAAATGAATAATCATAGCCGAAATAATTGTATAGGAGACAACCTTTAAAATAATTAATAATTCCTGAATACTAGCGTACTCCCAAAGTTTTTTGTATAGCTTAAATTTAATCGAAAATAAATAATGAGAAAATAATATTGCAAGACTGCTTATCATCAAAGAGGTATTTAATCGAGGAATTGTAGAGCTTACTAAAAACACACTCAAATATATGGCCGTTAATACAATACATGAATCTACAAAAATAAAAAGTGAGATACGTTGACGATATGTCACTTGCTTGCCTCCTTTCTCCAGAGATTATTATGTATTTAAGGGCATCCAACCCACCCTCACACCACACTACTGACAACGAACGCGTCTAAGGTTGATTACAACCCACAGCATAGCCGAGTGCCTACATTGATAACGGTAAGTATGACATCACCACAACTTTATAACAAAGTATATATTCTCAATAAAGAACATTTTGCGTAAAAAAATATTTACTTTTCGTTCATAATCACTCCGATTAAATTTGCGTGCGCTAAATGAAGAACTCTTTTGGATTTAATCGCCTTTTCCACTTCTGTTTTCCCGCGATTAATGACCAAGACAACTCCCTGACATTGGTTTGCTAAAACTCTTGTCTCTGTTGTTTTCAATACTGATGGAGAATCAATAAGTACAATATCATACCTAGACCCTAATTCATTAAGTAATTCAGACATTGACTGACTGCCGAGTATTTCAGTTGGGTTAAATACTTCGGGACCACTTGTTAACAGGTCAAGATTGTTAATATCGGTCGGAGTGATGGTTTGATTTATTGTTGAAATGCCTTTAAGTAAATTGGATAATCCAACTTTATTGGCTACTTTAAAAATTGTATGCATTATCGGTGCCCTTAAATTTGCATCAATAAGGAGTACTCTTTCCTTTTGTTGAGCCATTGAGACAGCCAAATTTGCTGAAATAGTTGACTTACCTTCACCATCCCCAGGAGAAGTCACTAAAAAAATAGCGTCTTTCTTTTCATCTCTCAAAAAACGAATATTCGCTCGTATCGCCCTGAATTGATCTGCTATGATAGATTCTGAGTTTGCATAAGTAACAAGTTGAATTTTACTAGGGGCAGTATTACGCATTCTGTTTAACACCAACTTTTTCTTCCCCTTTCCTTACTTTGAGCTGACTGCTTTTGTTTGTACTTAATTTCTTCTTTTTCATATTAGATATAGTACCTAGTATTGGTACATCTAATAATGATTCTACTTCACTTTCCTTCCTAATTTTCACATCCAACGAATCTAAAAGAAAGATAAATCCTATACCTACAACCAGCCCAAATAGTAAAGCAATTACTGTTGTGCTATTTGAGGGTGCATTAATTGGATTTAAATTAACTTTGGCCTCCGAAAGTAATTGGACATCTGTAACTCCTAATATATTTTCAATTTCAGATTTGAATGAATCAGCAGTTGCATTCGCTATATTGGCAGCCATTTCAGGATCTAAATCCATGACAGAGATTTCTACTACTTGTGATTCATCTATTCTTGCAACATCTATCTGGTTTGCGATTGTTTCAGGTGATTTTGTAGTTTTTACTTCATCTCCTACCCTTTGCATGATAATAGGATCCTTTATCATGACCATTAATGTACTCATATCCTCTGTTTCAGATCCTATAATCAGTCTCCTCGATGATTCGTATTCTGGTACATAATCATCACTGCTATAAAAATAGCCAGCAAGTGTTGTAATAATAGTAATAAGAATAACAATCCAGAAGCGCCTTCTTAAAAGGTCGAAATATTGTTTTAAATCTATTTCCTTTATATTTGTTCGATGGTATTCTTCATTCATTGAAATCACCTTTTACCTTTACTCATATATTGTTTAACAATATGCAAATTGAAAAAGTTTTATTCTTTATAAAGAACATCAAGATTAAAAACTTTCTTACAGATTTTTTTACTCATCCTCATAATAGTTCATTATAGAGAACGTGTCAATAGTAAATTTCTGATGAATCAGAATTATCGGTAATACTTTCGGTAGACCTATTAAACACATTATCTCCCTAGGATGGTACTATCATCATTCTTAATCAAGAACAAAGTTGAATAGTACTATACGGTTCATTATATTTCAGGTACTATTTAATATTCCGAATTTTTATCTCAAAACCAAAAACTGGACTCTATCCCCCAAAATCTATATCATAGCTTATTAAGAATACCGTTAAAGGAGTGAATAACTTGTACAAACACACCCATGATAAAGCAAGAAAATTTAACCATATACCACTATCTATACTAGATCTAGCACCAATTGTAGAGGGAAGCACTGCTAGTGACTCTTTTAAAGAAAGTGTCGAGTTAGCACAGCATGCGGAGAAATGGGGATATAACCGTTACTGGCTGGCTGAGCATCATAACATGCCAGGTATCGCAAGTTCAGCTACATCTGTTCTAATAGGTCATATTGCTGGGAATACGAATTATATGCGTGTAGGTTCTGGCGGGGTCATGCTTCCGAATCATGCAACTATCGTTATTGCCGAGCAATTTGGTACACTCGAATCTCTCTATCCAGGCCGCATAGACCTTGGATTGGGTCGTGCTCCAGGTACGGACCAAGCAACTGCCTATGCCTTGCGCCGGACATTACATATGGGACCAGAGGACTTCCCAATGCAAGTCAACGAATTACAGGATTATTTTTCAGATGATCCCGTGTCACGAGTAAGGGCTATTCCTGGTCAGGGATTAGATATCCCAATTTGGTTACTTGGCTCCAGTGATTTCAGTGCAAGACTTGCAGCTGAAAAAGGGACTTATTTCTCCTTTGCCAGTCATTTTGCACCAGCTTATTTGCTTCAAGCATTAAAATTATATCGTGATAACTTTAAGCCTTCAGATAAACTAGATAAGCCATACGCCATGATTGGTGTGAACGTGATTGCAGCTGATACAGATGAACAAGCTAATTACCTTGCTTCTTCCCATCAAATGCAATTCTTGAATATCCGAAAAGGAATTCAGTCCAAACTTCAAGCGCCCGTGAAGAATATGGATGAGATTTGGACACCTATGGAAAAAGCCGCAGTGGAGGAATCCCTGGATCCGAATACAACGATTGTTGGAGGACCAGATACGGTTAAACAGAAGCTGGAAAAAATCCAAGAAGCAACAGAAGCCGATGAAATCATCATCAGCTCACAGATTTATCATTTAGAAGACCGCTTACGTTCTTATGAGATCGTTTCAGAATTAATGAAATAAGTAAATGAAGCTGGGACAAAAGTATTTTCTCAAAGGAAAACCCGAACATGATTGGTGCATAATTACCGCTCCGGAAATATACTTCGCACACCTTAGGGGAGCTGGTGAGCCTACTTCGTGCTGAAAAGCGTGTGCGCCTGCGTCTTCCAGTGATGCTTTGAAGCGGGCTTCCTCGGTGCAAGGGAGCAGGGAAGAGTATTCAAGTAGTTCCCTCACTACGCAGACTCACCGATGCTCTTCTTCCCGCAGGACAAGGAACGCTTCGGCAGCGAAACATCGCACGCAGAAAAAAGTGGTCTTCTTTTTTCAAGGAGTCTACGTATATTTCCTCCGCTAATTAGCACTTTGTTCGTTTTTGAGTTAAACACTTTAGTTATGTCCCAGCCTCTTTCTTCTATTATCCAGATTTATTATTCTTCAATAGCTGCTTTATTTCCCTTAACTCCTCTTGTACTTCCGCTAATTTTATATCCGTTGGTGTTGGCTGTTCTTCTCTTGCTGCTTCTTCCACATTACCTACAATAACACCGACAAAGAGGTTAATAATGACAAAAGCTCCGATAACAATAAAGGTAACAAAATACCACCAGGAAGTGGGATCTTCTGCAAGGATTGGCCTCATCACTCCACTTGCCCACGATTCCAATGTAATGACTTGGAATAACGATAATAAGGAATCATGCAGTGTACCGAAATACTCCGGAGCAATAGAGCTATATAGCATGGTACCTATTACAGCATAAATGTAGAAAAATATACCTAATAAAAGCATAATCGTTCCCATTGATGGAATGGACTTGAGCAGTGCATTTACTATTTTGCGAAGCGATGGAATGATGGAGATAGCTCTTAGCACCCGCAAAACCCGTAAAATACGTAAAACCGTCACATAATGGGTTCCAACGAAGACATGTCCACTTGAAACAATTAAAAAATCAAAAATATTCCATGGATCTTTGAAAAATGATTTAATCGATTTACTCCCAACAAAGCGGATGATAATCTCTATGGTAAAGATCCACAGTAATATAGTATCACCTATGTATATCCAGTCGGAATAATTATTTATAAAATATGGGTACGTCTCTAAACCTACTAAAATTGCGTTAATAATAATTAGACCTATTATAATTCTTGTAAATAGCACATGATTAGCTATGTATGCACATCTTTTTTTTATGAAATTCAACTATTTATCCCTCCCCAAAATATAGTTTACTTTACGTAAAAGGTTCTGTCACTTTTCATAAATCTTTCATTTAAAAAACTGATTAGGAATAACCCAATCAGTTTTTGGATAAAAATATTAACCGCCAATAACCTTCGTTGCTACTTCAACTGTCCGCTTCGCTTGATGTTTAACAGCAGCTTCGACATCTTCTACCATGGACCCATCTTCTTGTGATTGTGTAACACTTGTACCATATGGATTTCCTCCTGCTCCAAATAATGCTTGATCTGTATAGCCTGGTGGGACGATGATTGCACCCCAATGCATCATGGATGTGTAAAGAGAAAGAATGGTTGCTTCTTGGCCTCCGTGTGGATTGGATGCAGAAGACATAGCACTAACTACTTTATTGACCGTTTTACCTGAACCCCACAGTCCACCTTGTAAATCTAAAAACTGTTTCATTTGTGACGCCACATTACCAAAGCGTGTTGGTGTACTGAAAATAATCGCATCTGCCCATTCAATATCATCAGAAGAGGCTTCTTGAATATCTTTTGCTTCGTTATAATGCGCTTGCCATGCTGGGTTGGAAGCAATAGCAGATTCCGGTGCTAATTCTGGCACCTTTCTTACACGAACTTCTGCACCAGCTTGGGAAGCCCCTTCTTCCGCCCATTTTGCCATTTGAAAGTTAGTACCGGTAGAACTGTAATAAATTATCACTAACTTCACTGTCATAATTTCTTTATCCTCCTTAATCAAATAACCAAAATTTGTTAACATGATTAATATCTGTAGAATTTTTATTTTTATTTATGAAAAAGGACTTTTGGTATGTTTTTAGTTACAGTTAATGGCAACCACGGGATTAGATCGTAACCTAAAAAGCAAGTGAGCAGTCTATTCTACTCACTTGCTTCATTATCACTCATACATATCAGGTCTCCGACTGCTAAAAATCGGAACATCTTTTCTAATTTGAGGAACCTTTTCTAAAGAAACAGCTTGCACGAGAGTTTCTTCTTCTGTTTCGCTTCCTTCTTGTAGTGTGTTGCCCCAAGGATCAATAACCATTGATGTACCAGCAAATTCTTCCCCGTCATACTGGCCAACACGGTTACACGATACAACATAATATTGATTTTCTATCGCTCGAGCAATTTGCAGTGCTTTCCAGTGTTCTTTTCTTGCTGTCGGCCATTCCGCAACAACATATAAAATCTGTGCGCCCTTAAGTGCGAGACTTCTTGCTAATTCCGGAAAACGGAGATCATAACAAATAATTAATCCCATCTTTATCCCATCTAATTCAAAGATTTCAGTTCTCTCTTCACCAGCAGCTAAGTATTTAGGCTCATCTAGCATTGGGACAAGATGGATTTTATCATATTTGTAGACGACTTCTCCCTCACGATTAATCACTAGACTTGAATTATAAAATTTTCCGTTCTTTTTATTAGCTATGGAACCTCCAACAACATTAATATGATAGGCCTTTGCTAGGTCTTTTAAAAAAGATGTTGTTGGTTCTCCATTTGTATCCGCGATTCCTTCCAACTGCGGCAAGGTATAAGCAGTCGTCCACATTTCTGGAAATACAACCATATCAGGATTTTCTTTCTCAACCATTTCCTTTACCCATACCTCCATCTTCTTCCGGTTTTGTTCCGGCTTTCCTGCAATTATATCCATTTGAAAAATAGCATGTTTCATTCACAAACAACCTCCCCCAAGATTTATTCATATGCTATTTAAACCATCCCTTCTCCCTAATTCGAGAGATAGCTTCAATACGATTGCTGACATTCAACTTATCCATGATCACAGAAACATAATTCCGAACGGTTCCATTTGTAAGAAAAAGCTGACTGGCTATTTCCTTGGTTGTTTTTCCATCTGCAATTAATTTGATCACTTGCTCTTCTCGATCAGTAAGTGGGTTATCCTCCTCGTATGCTAAATCTATTAATTCAGGGGCATACACTTTTCGACCATCCATAATTACTCGAATGGAATTGGCAAGTTCTTCACTAGGACCATCCTTTAGTAGATAACCGCTAATTCCTGCTTTCCTAGCACGTTCAAAATAACCTGACCGAGCAAACGTTGTTAGAATAATTACTCTACAAGATGTGTCTCTTAATTCTTCTGCTGCATCTAGCCCAGTCTTTATCGGCATTTCAATGTCCATAATGCAGATATCAGGCTGAAGTTGTTTTACGAGCATAATGGCTTCTTCCCCATTACTGGCTTTTCCAACAACCTCCATGTCATCTTCCAAATCAAGAAGCGCTCCTAGTGCTCCAAGTAACATTCCTTGGTCTTCTGCTATGACAATTCGAATCAAGACAACCCCTCCTATTTTGTTTGTCTGATTACTTCTGGAACTTGAATGGTGATAGTAGTACCTTCTTCGTGGTCGGATTCCACGTTCAAATTCCCATTTAAAAACTCTAATCTTTCTCTCATACCACGGAGTCCATTCCCTTTCAGATAATCCGATTCATTACATATTCCAATACCGTTGTCCTGAACCTTAATCACAACTTCACTGGACGACTGCATAATGGATATATGACATGCTGTTGCTTTACTATGTTTTACTATATTAGTTACCGCTTCTTTCAAGCACATACTAAGCACATTTTCCACTAGTAATGGGGCAGAAAACTTTTCAAAATCACCATTCCATGTTCCTTCTATTTGAGCAGCTTTTAATACTTGTTTAATATGTACGATTTCATCTTTTAATTTAATACTTTTCATCGTAGAGACAATTTCGCGAACTTCTTTTAGAGCGGTCCTTGCAGTTTGATGAATATCTTGTAACTCAAGTTTAGCTTTACTTGGTTCTTTCTCAACTAATTTCCCAGCTAAATCACTCTTTAAACCAATTAGAGAAAGCTTTTGACCTAACGTGTCATGTAAATCACGTGCAATTCGCTGACGCTCCTCAGCCACCAGTAACTCAGAAATCCGCTCATTTGCATCTTCTAATTTACTCTCTAACTTTTCCCGCTTATTCCGATTATACATATTAAATGGTAAAAGAATGACTCCGATAATAGTTATAAATACAAAAGGAAGCTGGGTAAGAAACACAGGATATTGATAGACAAATCCTAAACTTACAGCTGCAATTGTTGTAACAAGATGGACAACATAGAGAGTAATAAATCCAGCCTTATGTTGAATATTTCCAATAAAAAAGGCTAAAAAAAGCGAGAAATAAACATACCCGAAATACAGGGTCATTCCAATACTGATCGCTATCTCAATCCCTACGGAAACATAAACAGTCCATCCCTTTTTTATAAACGATAATCGATAAGTCACGAAAAAAAGCACTATCATTAAAAATCCTATTATAATTTCTAATACCGAAGAAGAACGAAAAATAAAATAAAAAGGAAGCAAGCAAAATGCAATCCAAGCAAATAAACTAAGTCCTGTATTCTTTGGAAAAAGATGATACCAATTCTGCATAAAGCACTCCTAAACGTAACGTTTTAAACTAGTATATCAGAAATTTAGAAAGAAAAACCCTCCAACAAAAAATTGAAGGGCCATACTAATTTATTCTTCTTGAAACTTTGCACTTGTCATTTTCAAGGATACGTTGGTTTTTTGATTTCTTTGTTTAATCAGTTGTTTGTACTCTTTAAAACTGACAAAAGAGCGTGTAGCTTGATCATATAAACGAAATCGAATGGATTCTATACTTGTCTTCAATGTAATGGTTGTCGCCTTTTGCAATGGCGGTGTGGATTCGTGTGCTTTTTCCAATTGATAATTCGGAACTCTTGGGCTTAAATGATGAACATGATGATACCCAATATTACCTGTTATCCATTGGAGTATTTTAGGTAATTGATAATAGGAACTGCCATCAACCGCAGCCTTCACATAATCCCACTCTTCTTCATTTTCAAAGTATGAATCTTCAAATGTATGTTGAACGTAAAATAGCCAAATACCTAATGAACCAGCTACGAACAAAATTGGAAGTTGCACGCTTAAGAATGCTTGCCAGCCAATTGCCCAAATTAATACAGCATAGATAGCTACAATAGAAACATTAATAAGATAGGTATTCCATCTTTCCTTTTTCTTCGCTCCTTTGCGATTGATGCGGTTTTCAAGTAAGAAAAGATAGATTGGCCCAAGCCCAAATAGTACGATTGGATTACGGTAAAGCCGATACCCTAATTTCCCCCAAAAAGATGCTTCTGTATATTCCTCTATTGTCATCACCCATATATCACCAGTTCCTCGTTTATCAAGGTTACTGCTAGTTGCATGGTGAATGGCATGATTTCGTTTCCACTTTTCAAAAGCGAAATGGGTAATGATTCCTGTTATAGTTCCTACAATTCGATTGGCTTTACTATTTTTAAAGAATGACATGTGCGTACAGTCATGAAAAATAATAAAGATACGAACGACGAATCCCGCTGCTATCACTGATAAAACAAGACTCAGCCATATAGAGATGGACAAGCTTTGATAAGCTAAAAACCAAAGCAGGAAAAATGGGACAAAGGAATTAATTATTTGCATAATACTTACCTTTAAATCTGACTTTGCAAATGGTGCAACGCTTTTACGTAATTGTGCTTGTTTTTGTTTACTCATATTTACCTCCTGATTTCTTAGCTTCGTTATTACCTAGTTTAAGAACAAAAACCACATATTATAAGTCATAAACGTCAGCAAAACCATATGACAAATGTCATATGGTGCCTGTCACTCCCCGGATTTTGTCGAATTGTTAGATGTACAAAAGGGTCCCAACCCTATATGGATTGGGACTTCTTCTTTTACTTAACTTATTTAACTGATGACGAATCTAAAAGCAGTTTCTCTAACTCTAATGGATGGATGTATTCTCCATCTTTATATACTCTCATGTTCCCGCCAGAGATTTCATCAATTAGTATTATTCGATGATCAGCATCTCTTCCGAATTCCAGTTTAATATCATATAGTTCCATGCCTTTTTTAGCTAGTTCTTCTTTAACAGTGTGTGAAATTTCTTTGGTCAGGCTCTTTAATTCTTCATACTCTTCTTGGGATAAGATTCCCAACATATCGAGTGCATCACGACTGATTGGCGGATCTCCTCGTTCATCATCTTTTAATGTTACTTCAACGAATGCATCCAGCTGCTGGCCTTCTTCCGCATATTTCCCATATCTACGTAAAAAGCTGCCAACTGCACGAAATCGGCAAATTACTTCCAGTCCTTCTCCAAAAACCGTTGCTGGCACGACGGTCATCTCTCGGCTGTCCACATTAGCATCAACATAGTGGGTTGGAATATTTTTTTCTTTGAACTTTTCAAAGAAAAACTGAGTTACCTTTAAGCCTGCTTTACCGGCACCTTCAATAGAAAGTCCAACGGTATTTGCACCTGGATCAAATACCCCATCTTCTCCTGTCACATCATCTTTGAATTTCAGTAAATAATGTCCATTTTCTAATTCATATACATCCTTCGTCTTGCCAGAGTATACTTGTTTCATCAATAAGGCACCTCTTTGGTTGGAATTTGTTAGAATTCTTTAAAATTATTATTTCATATAAAAGGTTACGTGTCACGGTGTTTTTGGACACTTCCCATGTTCTAATAAAAAATAGTGGCTTGTATCATGGGAGGAAACGATAAATTTTGGTTAGTCGACTATATGCACTTGCAATCTACTATAAAAAGAGCTTTTATAAATCCCATATAGTATTTTCCGCTTCTTTTATTCCACGACTTTGCATCCTATAGAACAAAGGGCTATTCTTTATTGTCACATTCTGTATAATAGATACTAAACACTAAATAACTGGAGGTGGCAAAAATGAATACAAACGATGTTATACAGAAATTTAAAAATCGGAAACCGTCCATTTTAGGTGAAGAAAATTATTTTAAATCTTCCGTGCTGCTTCCACTTATAGAGAAGGAGAACGAAACACACATTTTATTTGAAGTTCGATCCATGAATTTACGTCGACAACCAGGAGATATTTGTTTTCCAGGTGGAAGAATGGACAAAGAAGACCAGACTCCGCTGCACTGCGCAGTACGAGAAACTTCGGAAGAATTAGGCCTAGCAGAAGATGAGATAAATGATGTTATTCCACTCGATTATGTAGTTGCAGATATGGGACGAATTATTTACCCATTTATAGGACATATCACCAATCCGAATAATATTGTTCCAAATGAGGATGAGGTCGGGGAAATTTTTACGATACCGCTAAATTATTTACTTCAGACTGAACCGGAAGTGTATAAAATTAATGTGCAATTGAAGCCAGAGGATGATTTCCCATTTGATTTAATTATTGGCGGTGAAAATTACCAGTGGCAAATGCGGCATATTGATGAAATGTTTTATAAATATAACGGTAAAGTAGTATGGGGACTAACCGCAAAAATCTTAAACCACTTTATATCTCAATTGAAATAGGTGCCTGTCACTCCCCGGATTTTGTCGAATATAAAAACCCAAGCATCTTGGAATTTTGATGCTTGGGTTTTTTGTGTTATTTTATTTCCATTTCTACTGGCAGGTTATTAGCTATAATTTCTTTGTACTTTTCCTTTTCGTCTTCGCTCATCCATATATGAATGATTCCATGGTCTTCACTGGTTCGAATCAAACGTCCTACTCCTTGTCTTAGTCGAAGCAGCATATATGGAAGGTCCACTTCTTTTTCCGAATTCTGTGCATGCTTCCTCTTTGCTTTGAATACAGGGTCGTTGGGCGGAAATGGAAGAGATGAAATAATTACTTGGGTCAATGCCTCCCCTGGAACATCCAGTCCTTCCCATAAATGATAGGTACACAGAACTGCAGAATGATTCAATTGAAATTTCCGTACGGTTTCACTAATTTCCTGATCCCCTTCATAGAGGATTGTAAAATTCCATTCTTTACTATTTGCCCAACTTCGAAAATCTTCCATTTCTTCTTTGGATGAAAAGAGCAGTAAAGAATGACCTCTGTTTTCCTGAAGGGAATCCCCTATTTTACTCCACTTCTCACCATCATTTATGTGGCCAGATATCTTCATCTGCTCCTCATAATCAAATGGAGAGTTTACGGAGAAAGAATCATATTTTCCTATACCGAGACTTCTTGCTAAATAGGCAAAATCTCCACCCTGTGACAATGTTGCTGAGGAGAAGACAAAAGGAATTTTTTTGGAGAATACTTCCTTTTTCAAAACCTCTTCTACGAGTCTTGGCATAATTACTAAGCTCGTAGTCTCTCCGTTCTCCTCTAACCAATAGATCCCTTCATCATTTCTCAACAGAATTGATAAACCATTGGAGAAGAACTCTAAGTATTCTTCGATTATTTTTATATGATAATCATCCATTGTAAATAATTCCGAATCAAATACAAGTTCTTCCAGTAATTTATTTACTTTTCCATAAAGTTTTTCAACAACTTTCGTAATACTGGGTGTTAACAAAACTTCCTGCCGATTAGATCCTTCGACAGGATAAGCAACTTCAGCAAATAGGTCGAACAGTTCATCATTTTCCATTAAAATATCTTCTACTAATAATAGTGACTGCTCGCGAACATCTTGCCCCATATAACCTGTTAGTACTTTTGTAAGTGTATCAAGATTATAACGGTAGGTTAGGCCTTTTTGTGCAGCAAATTCCAATAGATGTCCCTCATCAAAAATAACAGAACTAGCTTCTGGAAGTAGCGGCATCTGTCCTTCTCGTTTCCGAGATTCTTTTGTCCAAATATGTTCCATGTAAAAGTCGTGCGAACATATAATAATATCTGTCGCATGTCGGTAATACTCCCTATTTAACGTTTGCCCACTTCGATGACGAAATTCACAGGTAGAGCATTGCTGAAGGGGATCCCATGCAATCTTTTCCCATGACTCATTGGATACCCATGGATACTCTTTACGGTCCCCATATCGCTCAAAGCTTTTCATGGAGGTTCCCGTATTAAATACAAATTCAGGTATCTCTTGATATACCTTGGAAATATCCTCATTATCTGTCTTGTTAACAAGTGCATCCAGTTTCCGGACACAAACATATTGCTCCCGGGACTTAGCTAAACGCACATCAATATCAAGTCCCAATGCTTTTTCAAGTTTTTCAATATCTCCGCCCTTTTTAACTAACTGTTCAATTAACGTTTCATCTGCACAAGAAATAATTGCCGGTCTTCCCTTATAACGTGCATAGCAAATGGCATATAGTAAGTAAACAAATGTTTTCCCAGTCCCTACTCCAGCTTCGGCAAAAATCGTTCGTTTATGTTTAAAGGCCTGTTCCAATTGAAATGCCATATAAATCTGTTCATCACGCAGTTCATATCCTTGTTCAGGTAATATATCGTAAAAAACATCGCCGACATAATCACCTAAGCGTTCGAAAAAGTTTTCTGTTTTGGAAACAGTAAATGGTAGTGAATGACTTCTATTCATGATAAACTCCTTCATCAACGTGCATACCACGTCATACATTACAAATTTAAAATATGTATTGCTTTCAGATTGCTTCAATCTATCCTAGTTTAGAAAAATACTAAAATCTTAAGTTGCAATACGTAACATTATACAAGAGATAGCAGAATATACATAAGGCAACAACTTATCATACAGAAAGAAGGATAGCGATGCAATACTTTTATATTGTTCAACCTGGGGATACGTTAGCTGCTATTTCTGAAAGATGGCGAGTTTCCTTAACGTCCCTTGTTGCTGCAAATCATTTAAATTCTCCAAACCTCATTTTCGTAGGTCAACAATTATCGATTCCTCCTGGCGTTTTTCGATACCGTGTCAAATCTGGAGATACAGTCTACAGCCTCTCCCAATATTTTCGTGTTCATCCGTCTATTATTATTCAAAACAATCAACTCAAACCGCCATATACAATTTATGTTGACCAGCTGCTATTTATACCACCAGGAATGCCTTATTATATCGTTCAACCTGGGGACACC
Organism: Oceanobacillus halophilus; assembly: GCF_003628505.1. Taxonomy (GTDB): domain Bacteria; phylum Bacillota; class Bacilli; order Bacillales; family Amphibacillaceae; genus Oceanobacillus; species Oceanobacillus halophilus. The sequence goes on from NZ_RBZP01000006.1 coordinate 124,413, forward strand.
TTGCATGATTTAGCTATACGATATCATGTAATAACAAACGGTAATAGAAATATAGAATTATTACAGCACGTTAATCAGCTGCCTTCCCCTTACATCTTTCCAGGAATGTGGTTGCAAATCCCCTACTCCCCTCCTGGGGGAAATGATAAGATTGCCTTTACCGCTAGTCAAAATGGGAATTATGATATTTGGCTTTATCATTCAAAAGACGGTACTATTATTCAGCTCACAAATGGGATAGCGGATGTTTTTTCTGTTCCGGTATTTTCCCCGGATGGTAAGAGTATTGCTTTTGTCGGAAGGGAACGTTTGCTGTATGTGATTGACTTGGAGAACGATCGTTTATCAACCATTGATCAGTTTCATATGAACGATGACCTCCATATAGCTTGGTCTCCAAATAGCTCGACACTCAGTTATACAACAAGAAACCAAATCATATTCTATCAACTTACTAGTCATGCTGCTCAGAGTATTAAACAAACGGGAGCAACCAATGTACAATGGTTTCCTAATGGGTCAGAAATTGTTTACCAAGCACCTGATGAGAATGGGATTAGTCAGGTATATCGAATTTTAGTGAATGGCACCGAGAGGCGACTTATTACCAATAATACAAATGGTCCCCTTCATGCTATTCAACTGTCCCCAGATGGTGACTTTTTGCTTTACACAACACCAGGAGCTAGCATTTCCCTTATACATACCATCGAACTTTCGACTGGAACTATTTTTGCACTAGAAGGAGGGCCTCTTGCCAAAAACTATTATCCTAGATGGAATCCCCATTCACAGACAATAGCTTTCAGTGCTACAGCATATGAGGAGTTAGGGTATTTTAATCAGATTAGAACAGCAGAAAAGAATGGGGAGCAAGAGACCATCCATGCCTTATCCAATTGTTTTGCAAGCCCAGTTACATGGTCAGTGGATGGGGATAAAATAGTCTATTTATCTGGATGTCAAGGTCAGGAATTTGCTAGCGAAATATGGATGATTGATTTAAACGACCCAGTTCCAATAAAGCTACTAGAAAGTGACCTTACAATAATTTCGTTAAATTGGAAACCATAACAACTTTTTTGATAGAAACCTTTATACTATCCTAAATATTAAAAAACCATTGATATTTATTCATTCAACTGTACAATAACAGTTATAGTATTTCATTGTGCTATGTATTTGGATTTGGACAGAAGGAAGGAATATCAATTGGAAAAGGCAATTAGAAAAGAAAAAAACACTCAACCGGAGAATCAAACTGTTTACTCTATCTTATTTATTATAGGAATATGCCACCTCCTAAATGATTCGCTGCAAGCTGTTATTCCTGCGATGTTTCCTATTTTGGAAAAATCACTCGGATTAACTTTTACTCAACTCGGACTCATTACTTTCACATTAAATATGGTTTCCTCCGTCATGCAACCTGTCATTGGAATGTATACCGATAAGAAACCAATGCCATATGCGTTACCAATCGGTCTATCATGCAGTATGATTGGCATGCTTGGTTTAGCTTTAGCACCTAATTTCTGGATGATTCTTGTTAGTGTTCTATTCATTGGTTTTGGATCAGCTATCTTTCATCCTGAGGGATCAAGGGTTGCTTATCTGGCTGCTGGCAATCGAAGGGGATTAGCCCAATCTATTTATCAGGTTGGCGGGAATTCAGGACAAGCATTAGCACCTATCATTACCGCATTAGTACTCGTTCCTTTGGGCCAATTTGGAGCCATTTGGTTTACATTAATTGCTGGATTAGCTGTCTTTTTTCTATCTTATATTGCAAAATGGTATGCGGTTCAGATTAAGGAATTCACAAGGTCAAAGGCTAGTCGTAAAAGTAACAAAACGAGCAAAAATATGTCTAAGGCCATAAAAGGAGCACTTATTGTTCTTGTCTTTATCGTTTTTGCACGTTCTTGGTATGCAGCTGCTATCTCTAATTTCTATGCGTTTTATGCTATAGACAGTTACGGAATTACCATTGCCAAGTCACAAATATACATATTCACCTTTTTAGCCATGGGAGCTGTCGGTACTTTCTTAGGCGGGCCATTAGCTGATCGATTTGGAAAAAGAAATATTATTCTATTCTCGCTTGTTGGTACTGCACCTCTAGCATTACTACTCCCATATGTTGGACCAATCAGTGCGATTGTTTTACTTGCAGTCATTGGGATTATTTTAATGTCAAGCTTCTCTGTCACCGTTGTCTATGCTCAGGAGCTAATTCCAGGAAAGATTGGCACCATGTCTGGACTAATCGTTGGATTAGCATTCGGAATGGGGGCAATTGGTTCTGTGGCACTGGGGTCTTTAATCGATTTGCTTGGACTAACACCTACCATGATTGCCATATCGTTGTTACCGTTGTTGGGCTTTTTAACCTATATGCTGCCAACAGACGAGAAAGTTAGCCAATGGTATGCATAAGGATAAATAGTAAATGCCGATATACCTTCATTTATGCGAGCGGTTCCCGGAAACGCCAAAATAAAAGCAGGTTTTCTCTCCCCCAAGAGAAAACCTGCTTTATATATATAAATAACCCCTTTTTTAAATCTGAAAGTGTTACGTTGAAAGCACTCTTTTCCAGAAAGGCTACCTCCAACGTTACACGTTCATATGCTGCCCCGCATATCCTTTCAAACAAACTTCGACAAAATTCGGAAAGTGACAGGCACCCTCGACTTTGAGTGCAGTCTACAACCCCCTTTGTTCTCTACTTTCAGACATTCGACAAATCTCGGGAAGTGCCTGGCACCATTTGGCGCATGGTTCCGTGTTCTTTAAAGTTGGTGTGCCAGGAGAATGCTTTTTCTAACACATGTGGAGTCTGCCCACCCCGTTCAAGTGCTTCATTGTAGTACTCCCATAGCTGTTCACGATACATTGGATGTGCACAGTTTTCTATTATTACTGGTACACGTTCTCTTGGCGCCAATCCCCTTAAATCTGCATACCCTTGCTCCGTGACAACAACATCCACATCATGTTCTGTATGGTCTACATGGGATACAAACGGCACGATACTTGAGATGTCGCCACCTTTTGCAATAGATTTCGTTACAAAAATACCTATTCTTGAGTTTCTAGCAAAGTCTCCAGAACCACCAATCCCGTTCATCATATTTGTTCCAGTAACGTGTGTAGAATTTACGTTTCCATAAATATCAAATTCTAATGCTGTATTAATGGCAATTAAACCGAGACGACGGATAAGTTCTGGATGGTTTGAAATTTCCTGTGGTCGTAACACTAACTTATCACGGTATTTATCGAAGTTACCAAATACTTGCTCCATCTTTTCTTCGGATAATGTTAATGAGCAAGCAGAAGCAAAATCAACCTTTTCAGCATCAATCAAGTCAAATACTGCATCTTGCAACACTTCTGAGTAAACTACTAAATTCTCAAATTCAGAATTAATCATTCCATGAAGTACGGCATTTGCAACCGATCCAATACCTGATTGTAAAGGCATTAAACTTTCAGTTAATCTCCCGGACTTCACTTCAGAACGCAAGAAATCCAATAAATGGTTTGCCATCATTTCTGTTTCTTCATCTGGTGGCACAATAGTAGATGCTGAATCTACTTGATGCGTAAATACAATCCCTTTTACTTTATCCAGATCAAGTGGAATACCTTTTGTTCCAATTCTCTCATCTGGTTTGGTTAATGGGATTGGTCCTCTTTCCCCCTGTTGCTTAGGACTATATAAATCATGTACCCCTTCTAATTCCTGCGGTTGAGCTGTATTGATTTCAATAATAATATTGTCTGCAAACTCAGCAAATGCTTGTGAATTTCCTACAGAAGTACTTGGAATAAGATACCCATCCTCCGTAACAGAAATCGCTTCCAAAATAGCATAATCTACCGTATCAATTACATCTGCCCTTAGTAATTCTGAAGTATGCGATAAATGCTGGTCTACAAATAGATGTCCACCTGTGTTAATTTCTTTTCTCATAATCGGTTCTGCTTGGAATGGTAATCGTTTATTTACAATTCCAGCTTCTGCAAACATTTTATCGATGTTAGAACCTAGTGATGCTCCCGTATATACGTTGACCTTAAACTGTTCGCCTGCTTCTGCCCTTTTCACAAGCGCAGTTGGCACCGCCTTCGCATCACCTGCACGAGTAAAACCACTTAACCCTAATGTCATACCATCTTCAATCCAAGATGCTGCCTCTTCAGCTGAAATAACACGATCTCGTAACTGAGGGGCTTTTAAAAGTTCTAATTTCTCCTGCATTTGTAAATCCCCCTTATACATAGGTTAATTTTATTATAATCTATAAGAGAGAATTATCGGAAAATTTAGGGTAAAACACAAAATTATTGTTTAACACTACGAAAATAGTGATTAAACCAGAAAATTTTTGTTAAAAAATGCAATTTAGAAACCTAAAAGCTTACGAAAATAACTGGAATAAGATTGACTAACTGGGATTCTAGCACCATTATTCATTTCTAAATAAAAGGTCGAATGGGTATCTGGGTAAATTTGTTTAATATGATTTACATTTACAATAAACGACCGATGACAGCGGATAAAATATTCACGCGGAAGAATATACTCAAATTCATGCAGGGTGTTGGAATGGGTACCAGCATATTCCTCTGCAAAAATATGCGTTTTTCGTTCCTTCGTTTCTAAGTACCTTACCACCTCAAAAGGAATAGGTTTCCATCCATCGCTCACCTTGATTGTAACAACTGATTTACCCTCCGTGTACGCCGGTGAGATAGCTAAGACACAGCCTTCTAACTTATCATTATGATGAAAGGGAACAGCCATACCATGATATGGAATCCCATAAATATCACGATTAATAAACTCTGAAACTTTTTGGCCAGATGTTATGGCTTTGTATGCGATAGTACCTTCTTTAATAGGGTCCCCTGGTTTAATCTTTAAATCAATTCGTTTACTTCGTCGATAGTAAATATATTCCTCTGTATTGGCTACTGCAATGGAAATTTCATCAGAAAAAAGTTCACCAATTACATCTAAAAGAGTCGGGAAAGATAGTTTCTGCAAACACATTTCCTCCTTTTTAGTGCCTGTTACCCCAAAGTTCCATCGTAGTCTGTCGATACATGTAAAAATGAATATATACTAGTTTGATAATAGAAACGACAGATTTCCCCCATTTACTTACTTCAAATCTCCCCCATTAGTATAGCATGAATCACAAATCCGAAGAACCAATAAAATCGACAAAATTCGGGAGGTGACAGGCACCAAAAACTCTGATAATCTATAGTTGGGATATAACGTAAGCGTTTCATCATTGGGGGGTAATTACATGAAGAGGCTTGTCATTTTAGGTGGGGGATACGGCGGTATAAAAGTGCTTACTGGTTTACTAGATTATCAATTACCAGAAGATGTTCAAATTTTTGTTGTTGATCGAAATCCATTTCGTTCTCTGAAAACAGAGTTTTATACGATTGCTGCTGGAACTTCCGCAGAAACCGAAGTTCGCGTACCATTTCCTGATGATCATCGTGTCACTTATCTTTATCGGGAAGTAGCAAAAATTGATACAGACAAACAACAAATCGTATTTGATGATGCTGAGGATAATCTTCCATTTGATTATCTAGTTATTGGATTAGGGTGTGAGGACAACTACCATGGGGTTCCTGGGGCAAAAGAATTTACAGAAAGTGTCCAAACCTTTGCCAAAACACGTCATACTGGTTTGGCCGTATCCAGTTTGAAAGCCTATGGAAAAGTTTCTATTATTGGGGCTGGGCTAAGTGGAATTGAAGTAGCTTCGGAGATAAGGGAAAGTAGACCTGACTTAAACATCAGACTCCTTGACCGAGGACCAACTGTTTTGAAAGCATTTGACTCTAGAATACAAGAGTATGTAGAAAAATGGTTTATTGAAAATAACGTCGAAGTAATTCATCATTCTAATGTAGAATATGTGGAGGAAGACGGGGTTTGTAACAATGGTGTCTGCTATCTTAACGATGTCACCATTTGGACTGCAGGAGTACGACCGAATTATTTGGTAAGAGAATTACCGTTTAATAAAGACAAACATGAAAAAATTATTACAAATGATTTCTATCAAGTACCGGAACAATCAAATATTTATGTGCTAGGAGATTGCGTGTCTTCTGAATACTCTCCAAGTGCTCAGTTAGCTGGACAGCATGGAGAGCAAATTGCTGAAATCTTACTATCCATCTTCCATCATAAGGAACCGAAAAAACCAAAAGAAATTAAGTTAAAAGGAACACTAGGTTCTTTAGGAAAAACGGATGGTTTTGGAAATATGATGAAGTATCCAATGATTGGATTTTTGCCTAGATTAGCTAAATCTGGTGTCCTTTGGTTAAGTAAACGACATTAATTATGGAAATTTAATAAATATTAAGGACCTTGCAATTTTGCCCAGGTCCTTTTTAAATTGCTAGAATCCTCTTCTTCGTCACCAATTAGTACCATTTCTCAAACCTCCATAACAAATGAATCAATTACTTTTTACAAAAACTTAAAACCAAACTTGCAGGGATTTCATACTCCTTTTGTATACTGTTACCTGAACGGAAGTGAAGCAGGAGGTGTATGCGATGCGTTTTATTACCAAGGTTTGCATCAGTTTGGCAGCTGCAATGCTTTGGTTCTTTTAAACCGTTTCTAAATAATCTCTTTCAAATATCTTTCAAACTTCTCCTTTGATAAAGGTTTGCTAAAGTAAAAACCCTGTCCCTGTGGGCAAGAAACTTCACGTAATATACAAAGTTGCTCGTTTGTTTCGATTCCTTCTGCAATCACATTTAATTTTAGTTTTCCAGCAATATCTACAATTCCATTTACAATTGCTTGACTTTCCGGATTCAGATTAATATCCCGTATGAAGATTGCATCTATTTTCAATGTATTTACTGGTAAATGTTTTAAGTATCCAAACGAACTATAACCTGTTCCAAAGTCATCAATAGATATAGCTACACCTAAATCTTTTATTTTTAGCAAAATCGTCTGAGCATTACTGATATTTGCAAAAGCACTTTCCGTTATTTCTAACTCCAGCCATTGTGCTTCCAACCCTGTTTCTTCCAAAATAGCTTCTATCTTATCACTCAGATTCTTCTGGTATAGCTGTTTCGTAGAGAGATTTACAGATAACTGCTGTTTTGGATATCCTTGGTTCTGCCATTGTTTATTCTGTTTACACCCTTTACGCAAAATTAACTCCCCTAATTCCAGAATAAGTCCAGTTTCTTCTGCAATCGGTATAAACTTCCCAGGCGAAATTCTTCCCAGTTCAGGATGCACCCAACGAACCAACGCTTCCATTCCTATTATTTTTCCAGACTTAATATCAATTTTAGGTTGATAATCTAATGTAAATTGATCCGATTCAATTGCCTTTTTCAATTCATTTTCTAACAGTATTCTCTCTAGCGAATTTTCCTCCATATTTTTATTAAAAAACAAATAATTATTTCTTCCCTTTGCTTTCACTTCATCTGAAGCAATATTCGCCCGTTTTAATAACTCTTCCGGGCTCTTTGCATGGAAAGGATACATTGATATCCCAATGCTAGCAGTAATTGTATGGATCTCCTTGGCTAATGTGATTGGCTTCTGTATCTCAACCATTACCTTATCAGCAATCATAATTGCCTGTTCTTTTGATGTATTAACCATAATGATAGCGAATTCATCTCCGCCAATTCTCGCAATAAAATCCTTTGGGTTTAGCATCATTTTTAAGCGATTAGCAATCTCTATTAATGCTATATCCCCATTTTCATGCCCTAAAGAATCATTTATATTTTTAAATTTGTCTATATCCATATAAAGGACAGCTATTTTAACTTCATTGACTTTAGCATGGTAGAATTCCTTGGTTACATGATTCATAAAATAGGATCGGTTAGGCAATTCGGTTAACGTATCGTGATGGGTTAAATGATAAATCATTTTCTCTGAATATTTTCTTTTCGTAATATCGCGAATTACAAGTACTAAATGGTCAATTTCATCTGATTGGCTAAAAATTGGACTAATATTTGCCTCGACATCTAAATAAGTTCCATCCTTCTTTTCCAATTGAAACTCCATCTCTCCGGAAGGCTTTTTTGTATTAAAAATCGAATTGACCATATATTGAACAGTCTCTTGATCTTCTTTATGTATCCAGGGAATAAATTTACTATGTTCTACTTCTTCTACCTGGTAATTCAATACATGGGAACATGAAGGTGTTACGTAAATGATATCTCCTTCCTTGTTAATGACTGTGATCACATCGGATGTATTTTCTGTTATCAGACGATAAGTTTCTTCACTTTTTCTGATCTGTTCTTCCATTTGTTTTCTTTTAGTTATGTCGTCTCGTATCGAAACAAACTGAAAGGGCTTACCATTTTCATCAAGAAAAGGTACAATGGTCGTATCAAGCCATAGAATGGTGCCATCTTTTGCTATGTTGCGCAATTCACCTCTCCATACATTGCCAGAATTAACAGTGTCCCACAAATTCTTATAGTAATCTCTCGAATGATGCCCTGAATTTAACATCCGATGATTTTGGCCAATTAACTCTTCCTTCGTATATTTCGAGATTTTGCAGAATTGACTATTAACATACAGAATATTCCCCTTATCATCTGTTATGGTAACAATTGCTGCTTGATCCAAAGCGTACCTTAAATCCGCAAGCTCTTGGATAACCTCTTCTAACTTAATTGTTTTATTTTCCTTTAATTCCTCTATATAGTGACTGCGTAATTCAATAAAATTTGTTGTTGTTTTTCTCACCTGTATCACCCAAATATAGCAGATTTTATCCCAAAAATAATTCAAAATTATATAGTACCATTTTACCATGAACATGTGAGAAACTATACTAATGTTATAGAATATCCTTTAGTTACTAGGAAATTGTCAAGTATTATTCACATTAAAAAGGCTCCCGAATAAATCCGAGAGTCTTAAACTAAATCATTAGCTATGAACTTTACTTGCATGAGTCTCTACCCAGTCTTCGCTAACTTTAATAAAATCTAGTGCTTTTTCTATTTGCTCTTCTACTCTATTTTTCGCCGTTCCACCAGCTACATCCCTTGCGTTAACAACCGTCTCTGGTGTGATTGCTTCAAAAATATCTTCTTCAATTAAGTCAGAGTAGGACTGGAATTCCTCTAGTGTTAAATCTAGTAAGTATTTATTATTATTTATGCAATGGAGTACTACTTGACCAACAACAGCATGAGATTCTCTAAATGGCATTCCTTTGCCAACTAGGTAGTCCGCTAAATCCGTCGCATTGGAAAAGTCTTCTCTTACTGCACTGTACATATTTTCTTTCTTTACCTGCATTGACTCAACCATTGGAGCGAATAATGCAAGCGCACCTTTTAGCGTTTCGACCGTATCAAACATGCCTTCTTTATCTTCCTGCATATCTTTATTATAGGCTAGTGGCAAACCTTTTAGCGTAGTAAGCATTCCCATTAAATGGCCATATACACGGCCAGTCTTTCCACGAACTAGCTCTGCTACATCTGGGTTTTTCTTCTGTGGCATCATGCTACTTCCTGTCGAAAAAGCATCATCTAGTTCCACAAAATTAAACTCGGCACTAGACCATTGGACAATTTCTTCACAAAGTCGGGATAGATGTGTTGATATAAGTGAAGCGTTAGCTAAAAACTCCACGACAAAATCACGATCACTAACAGCGTCTAGGCTGTTCTCACAAATCCCATCAAATCCTAATTGTTCTGCCACAAAATCACGATCAATTGGGAAAGTTGTTCCAGCTAGCGCACCAGCTCCTAGTGGGGATTTATTCACTCGTTTCCAACTGTCTGTAATACGTTCCACATCTCGTTGGAACATAAATACATATGCCATCATATGATGTCCAAAAAGTACTGGTTGTGCCCGCTGCAAATGAGTGTATCCAGGCATCACCGTATCCAAGTTTAATTTTGCTTGATTCAATAGGGACTGTTGCACCTTTACCAGAAGCTCCGTGAGATCCAACAGAGCTTCTCGCAAGTATAGTCGCATATCCAATGCCACTTGATCATTTCTACTCCTGCCAGTATGCAGTTTCCCACCTACTGGTCCAACTTCTTCAATTAAAAGTTTCTCGACATTCATATGAATATCTTCATTTTCAGCAGATAACTCTGCTTCTCCACTTTCAATTTTAGCAGCGACTATCTTTAAACCTTCTGCGATCTTATCCGCATCCTCTGCTGGAATAATCCCGCAAACCTTCAGCATTTCTACATGGGCAAGACTACCTTGGATATCATATTTTGCTAATTTCTTATCAAAATAGATGGATGCAGTATACTCATCTACTAGTTCATTTGTTGGCTTCGTAAATCGCCCACCCCATAGTTTCACGGCTTAACAGCTTCCTTTACTTCTAGTTTTACTTTCTCAGTTGACTTGTCTTTAACATGTGTTTTATTCACGGATGCATGTACCTTTGTAGGCAATCCCCATAGTTTAATAAATCCTAATGCAGCTTCATGGTCAAACGCATCATCTTTATTATAAGTAGCCAAGTCAAAATCGTATAAAGAATTGGCAGATTCACGACCTATTACTTGAGCATGACCTTTATAAAGTTTTAATTTCACCGTACCATTCACATGTTCTTGTGTCTCCTTAATAAATGCCTGCAGCGCAGAAGTTAATGGTGAGTACCATTGACCATAATAAACGGCTTGTGCGAATTTTTGTTCTACCGTTGGCTTAAATTCTGCCACTTCTCTAGGTAATGTTAAAGCTTCTAATTCTTGGTGTGCTGCAATTAACGTCATAGCAGCTGGTGCTTCATAAATTTCACGTGATTTTATTCCTACTAGACGGTTTTCCACATGATCAATTCGCCCAACACCATGTTTCCCGGCAATTTCATTTAATTGTAAAATTAACTGATCTAATGGAAGTGCCTTTCCGTCCAGTGATACTGGTTTTCCTTTTTCAAATGTAATCTGAACCACTTGTGGTGCATCTGGTGCATCTATAGGATCTTGCGTTAGATCAAAGGCTTCTTTTGGTGCTTCCGCCCATGGGTCTTCCAAAACACCACATTCATTACTACGCCCCCATAGATTTTGGTCAATACTAAACGGATTATCTAAATCGATTGGAATCGGGATACCATTGGCTTTTGCATATTCGATTTCTTCTTCACGAGACATTGCCCATTCACGAACTGGAGCAACAATTTTCAAATCAGGATTTAATGCGGTGAAAGAAACATCAAAACGAACTTGGTCATTTCCTTTTCCTGTACACCCGTGTGCAACAGCAACCGCACCTTCTTCTTCCGCAATATCCACTAAAATCTTAGAAATCAACGGACGTGATAAGGCTGAAATTAATGGATATTTTCCTTCATATAATAAATTAGCTTGTAAAGCAGGCAATACAAAATCATCTGCATATAGTTGTTTTGCGTCTACAACGTAAGACTTAATGGCGCCTACATCAATAGCCTTTTTCTTTACAAAATCTAAATCTTTTCCTTCACCGACATCAAGTGCCACTGCGATAACATCGTAATTGTATTTATCTTGTAACCATTTAATTGCTACCGAAGTATCCAGTCCCCCAGAATATGCTAAAACAATTTTATCCTTCATCAAAAAATACCCCTCTCAAATATGTGCTGTTAATGAATTATTATGCATCATTATGCATAATAATTCAAGTGGTTTTTTAAATTTTTTATTTATTTTTTGTTTTTGGATAAAACAGGGGATTATTAACTAAACTTTCTTTATATACAAACTACCAAATGTCCATTCAAAAAGGAATAAAAAAAGCATGGATTCTTTATAGTCCATGCTTTTTAACAAATACATTAAATATTATATACTCTTCAATGCCTCTTCTACCGAGTTCTCTCCTGATATTAAATCGAAGGAACGTTTATAGGTATTTTCTTTATTTAATGCCGATACAACAACTCTTGCTACATCTTCACGTGGGATGGTTCCTGCTTCTAAGTTTTCTGCGGCTTTTACTTGGCCTGTTCCAGGTTCATTTAATAATCCTCCTGGGCGAACGATGGTGTAATTTAATTCACTAGCAACAAGCAGACGGTCTGCATAGTGCTTGGCTACCATGTATGGCTTGATTGGACTATCTTTCCAACTTTCTCTATCATGAGCTTGGAAGGCACTTACCATGACAAAGCGTTTAGCACCGGCCTTTTCAGCAGCCTCTACAGATTTCACAGCACCATCTAAGTCCACAAGTAATGTTTTGTCTGGACCAGTTTTTCCACCAGAACCTGCAGAAAATATAACTGCATCACAACCATTCATCGCTTCAGCAATTTCGGCTACACTTCCTTCTAAATTCGCCACTACCGCTTCTACACCAGATTTTTTTAGCTCCTGTGCTTGTTCTTCACTTCGAACCATAGCCCTTAATGTATGTTCTTTACTGTCTTTTAGTAATTGCACGACATGTTTTCCAATTTGTCCATTGGCACCAATTAATAATACCTTCATCTTGCAAAACGGCCCCCTTCTTACCCTTGATATAAAGTTATTGTTTCAAAAAGGTGAGCAAGTATCAAAATACTTGCTCACTAATATTATTTGTCAAAACGTTTGGAAATGACTTTTATAATCTCCATTAAGACAACGGAAGCTACAGCTATTCCCGTCGCAATCAGCCATTCATTAAATCCAAAGTCGGCTGGTATAGAGAATACATCACGTGCAAATGGAAGAATTGTCAATCCATACAGTAAGAAGCCAACCGCGACTGCACCTAATACATATTTATTTCGGAAAAACCCAGCACCAATGACTGTCTGTGAGTTCGAACGTGCAGCAAAGGTTTGCAATGTCCTTGATAAAATAAGTGTAGTAAAGGCCATTGCAACACCCATTTCGGTAGAATATCCAAAACCAATGTACATGGAAATAATAACCGCAATTCCGATTAATAATCCACGTGTGATAATGGCTCTCATCGTTCCACCGGCAAACAAGCCTTCATCAATTTTACGTGGTTTACGGGACATAATGTCTGGTTCCCGCTTTTCCATTCCTAGTGCTATAGCCGGAAGAGAATCATTCACCAAGTTAATAAAAAGCAGCTGCAAGGCTGTAAAAGGATTAGGCAAGCCAAAAATCACGGCATATAGAATGGCTATAATCGCCCCTAAATTCCCAGCAAACAAGTAGCTTATTGCTTTTTTAATATTATCGTATACCGTTCTCCCAACACCCACTGCATTAACAATAGAAACAAAATTATCATCGGTTAGAATCATCGCGGATGCATCTTTTGCCACATCTGTACCGCTACCCATAGCAACACCAATATCTGCTTGTTTTAAGGCTGGTGCATCATTGACTCCATCACCAGTCATAGAAGTTACTTTATCTTTTCGTTGCCATGCTCGGACGATGCGTATTTTATTCTCTGGTGATACACGTGCATAAACGGAGATGTGCTCTAATTTTTCAGTAAGTTCCTCGTCACTTAAATCATCCAATTCTTGACCAGTTAGTGCAATATCGCCTTCTTCCATTAATCCGATATCACGACCAATAGCTTGGGCAGTTGTTTTATGATCTCCTGTAATCATTACCGTCTTAATCCCAGCTTTTTTCGCTTCTTCAATCGATGCATACACTTCTTCGCGAGGAGGATCTATCATTGCAGTTAGTCCCACTAGTACAAGGTCTCGTTCATCTTTTTCATCAATCGTCTTTTTTTCATTAGCTAAGCGCTTATAACCGTATGCTAATACTCGTAATGCCTGTTTAGAAAACTCTTCATTGGCAGATTCAAATTTGTTTCGTAATTCATCAGTAATTGGTACTTCTTTTCCATACTGAAATACGTAACCAGCTCGATTAAACATTACATCTGGTCCACCTTTGGTAAGCATGACTCGTTCCTTATCAATGGTATGAACTGTTGACATTAGCTTACGATCGGAGTCAAATGGCAGTTCCGCTTCTCTAGGGTACATATCACGAATCTCATCGTAGTCTTTATTATTTTTATTTGCAAAATTAATTAAAGCAACCTCAGTTGGATCACCAACTTCTTTCTGTTCATTGTTAATATACGAATCATTACAAAGCACCATAATATTAACAAGCATCTTTTCGACCTTGTCCCAATCTTCCGGATTATCTGGTAATGCTTCATGATCGTCACCTGGAACGAAATAATCAGTAACCGTCATTTTATTTTGCGTTAAGGTTCCTGTTTTATCTGTACAGATGACACTTGCCGAGCCTAATGTCTCCACTGCAGGTAATTTTCGAATAATAGCATGTTCTTTAGCCATTTTATTCGTACCAACAGAAAGAACGATCGTCACAATTGCCGATAAAGCTTCCGGAATAGCTGCCACAGCTACCGCTACGGCAAACATTAATGCTTCTAATATGGCAGATGTAGTATCTACCGTTTCGTCTCCTAACCAAATACGAGCCGCTTGAATAGCAAAAATCAGTATACTAAGAATTAAGATAGCTACTCCAAGCTTTTTACTAAAGGCTTCCAATTTACGTTGGAGTGGTGTTTGTTTTTCTTCAGCAGTGGAAATAAGGTTTGCTATTTTCCCTATTTCTGTATCTTCGGCGGTTCCAGTAACGACAAATGTACCTCGTCCATAAACAACTAATGAACTACTGAAAACCATGTTAACTCGATCACCTAAAGCTTCTTCATTCTTTATGGTTTCTATGTTTTTTTCTACTGCTTCCGATTCACCGGTCAACATACCTTCATTTACTTTTAAAGAGCCACTTTCCAGCACACGACCGTCAGCCGGAATATAATCTCCCGCCTCGAGTAAAACAATATCACCTTTTACTAGTTCCCGCGCCTCTATAGTCTGGTTAGTTCCATCACGAATTACTTTTGCTTCTGGTGCAGACATATCTCGTAGCGCATCTAGAGAACTTTCTGCTTTTTTCGTTTGAACAACACTAATAACGGAATTTAATATAAGTACGATGAAGATAATAATTGACTCGACTACTTCACCTAAAATTAACTGGACACCTGCAGCAACTAATAATACGACCACCATCGGGTCTTTAAACGTTTCTAGGAAAAGCTTCCATGTAGGAACCTTCTCTTTATCTGCAATTTCGTTGTATCCATCTCTTTCCAGACGTTTTTTAGCTTCCTCTTTTGTTAATCCATTTTTTTCAGTAGATTCAACAGATTTCAGTACATCATCGGTACTTTGGCGATAGTACTCCATTAAACCACTCCTTCCATTCTGAATTTAAGGGAGATTAGACCCTTCGTTGTTGCACGAGATTGCCTTCTGGTTCTGCGATATTGTTTGCTCGATTCCCACGGTTTGTTGATCGAATTGAAGACTATCTCACTCGATTTTTGAGCTACTTCGATCGAATTAGTCATTACCTCGCTCGATATTGAGATTATTCGATCGAATTGGTAGCTATCTCGCTCGATTTTTGAGACTATGTCATGAAAAAAGCGAGACCTCTACCGCATGGGCAAAGGTCTCGCTTAACAATTTCTTGTCAATAAAGCCGATGATTTTCATCATGTAATGACGACTTTATTTTGGAGCAATTAATTCACTCCAACGCTACTCCCCTTTGACATTAGTCAAAGTTATCTTCTACATGTAGTTTATCACACCTCACCCAAACTATTCAATTTTAAATTCCATATTTTGGTACTTATTGTTCCATTCTCTACCTACTAACATTTAATTAGTATTCACACTTTTTCTCACATTATTTCTTTATATTTAAGATACTTTGTTCACTTTATTTTTTTGTTGATACTCCTACAATCATCTTGGTTACAAATGTTATTTATGATAAAGTTAAGTTAGGAATTTTCTGTCATAGGTTATATAGAATAGATGTTTGTGTATTTATTTTTTCCCTAACTCTGGATAACATAACCGTAAAGAACGATGGTAAGTTCTTTCTTGTCATAAAACAAAACATGAATTCAGGTGTTATTATTATGTCACTTGTGTTTAAAAACCGTGAAGTAGTTATTCAAGTCCTTCAATTCAGTCTTATCGGAGGATTGAATGCGTTAATTGATATTGGTTCTTTAAATTTGCTTTTGCTCTTTTGGCCAACTGAAAACAGCTTATTTTTACTTCTTTTTAATACAATTGCATATCTTTTAGCAATTACCAACAGTTATATTTGGAATTCAAATTGGACCTTTCGTAAAACATCTTCCAAAAACAGAAAGGAAGCAGTTTATTTTCTGATTCAAGCACTTGCTAGCTTGATTATTAGTAATATTGTCTTTGTAGGAGGTGCCTTCTTACTAGCAATTTTAGCAATACCTACAATTGCCGAACAAAATATTGCTAAAGGCTCCGCGATGATTATCTCATCTGCAGCCAGTTTTATATTTATGAGGTACTTTGTATTTAAAAAGCATCGAAAACCAGTAAAAATTAAAAAGGTTAGCATAAACCGGTATCACCCTGCTATTCTTCAAGTAAAAAAAGGAAAATTAGACACCTACAGAAGATAAATATTAGATAAAACAACTAGCACATTTGCTTTTCTTTGGAGCAAATGTGCTAGTTTTCCTTTCAACGTACATTAACATTTCGGCTACGTCCGAACTCCTATATGATAAACTTAATACGTCACAAGACGACAAAAAAGTTTGAGGATATCCTCAAACTTTTTGATTTTAACCAAATCTCCCTGAAATGTAGTCTTCGGTGCGACTGTCAGATGGATTGGTAAAGATAGTATCCGTTTCGTCATATTCTACCACTTCACCATTTAAGAAAAAGGCCGTTCTATCGGAAATTCGTGCAGCTTGCTGCATATTGTGTGTCACAATAATAATCGAATAATCTTTCTTTAATTCTTGAACCAATTCCTCAATTTTAAGTGTTGATTTAGGATCCAGTGCCGAAGTCGGCTCATCCATTAAGATAACATCTGGTTGTACAGCAAGAGCACGTGCAATACAAAGGCGTTGTTGCTGCCCACCTGAAAGGCCATATGCATTCTCATTTAATCGGTCCTTCACCTCATCCCAAATATAAGCACCCCGTAAACTCGTCTCCACAATTTCATCTAAGACCTTTTTATTTCGGATACCATGAATCTTTGGACCATATACGATATTTTCATAAATAGACTTAGGAAAAGGATTAGGTTTTTGAAATACCATCCCAACTTGAGTTCGTAAATCTTCTACTTTAAATGACTTATCTAAAATATTTTTATTTTTGTATGAAATGGTACCTGTCGTCTGAACTCCTGGTACCAACTCAACCATTCGATTTAGCGTTTTAATATAAGTTGACTTCCCACATCCAGAAGGGCCAATAATTGCTGTTACTTCTTTTTCATGAATAGATAAATTAATATCTTTTAAAGCATGTGTTTCTGAATACCATAAGTTTAAATCTTTTGTATCATAAACAATGCCGCTTGTTTCTACATTTGAATTTGAAGTTTCCATTTGTTCATTCGCGGTTGATTCTTTCGACTGAAGCTGTACGCTCATTTTACTATTAGCTAGAGTACTCATTTCTCCACTCCTTAATAATTTGGCTAAGGCACCTTTTCAAATTCCTTAATATCTTTGCTGAAATTTATTCCGAATAAAGATGGCTACTGAATTTAAAACAAACAATAAGACTAGCAAAACAATAATTGTCGCTGCAGCCAAGTTAGCATATTCAGCAACTAACGATGAATCCAGTGTCCAATAATAGATTTGCATTGGTAGTGCAGTGAATGTGTCAAACAAGCCTTCTGGGAAAGGAATTAGTAGAGCCGGAATACCTAGTACCGTCAATGGAGCTGTTTCTCCAATAGCACGGGATAAGGCTAAAATAGATCCCGTTAAAATACTAGGCAACGCAGCAGGAAGTACAACTCTTCTAATCGTTTGCCATTTTGTCGCTCCCATACCGTAAGACGCTTCTGATAAATGAGCTGGAACTGCTCTTATTGCCTCTTGTGCTGAAACAATTAGAATCGGTAATACAAGCAAAGCTAACGTCAGGCCACCAGCTAAGACAACATTACCTAAATCAGCTAAACGTACGAACACAGTCAGACCTAATAAACCATAGACAATCGAGGGAACACCGGCTAAATTAGAGATATTTGTTTCAATAAAGGACTGAAACTTTCCCTTTTTTGCATATAGTTCTAAATAAATAGCTGTACCTACACCAATGATTAAAGTAACAGGAATAACTACGAACATCACCCATACCGTTCCTAGCAATGCTCCCATAATCCCAGCCCGCTCTGCGTCCGTAGATAGTCTTCCAGTCAGAAAATCCATATCAATCCAGCTAGCGCCTTGTGATACAACCCTAATTATTAAAATGGCGAGGACAAATAAACCAAATAAGGTCGCTAAGAGGAAAATAGTCTTCCATACTGTATTTGCTCTGACTCTTCTATTCATTCTGCTTCTTAATTGGGAAGCGTCCATTTGTTTAATCATTAGTATTCCTCCCTAAACTTACGAGAGACATATCGTGCTAGTAAATTCATGATAAGTGTGAACACGAATAGGGTTAACGCTACAGCATATAAACTGTAATATATCGTCGATCCAGCAGGGGCTTCCCCGCCAGAGACTTCAACAATGTATGCAGTCATTGTCTGCATAGATTGTGTAATGTCAAAGGTAAAGTTTTTGGAACTTCCGCTTGCAATGGTTACAATCATCGTTTCACCAATTGCTCGAGAAATACCAAGAACGAAAGATGCAATAATTCCTGAAAATGCTGCTGGAATTACTACCTTAAAAGTTGTTTCTAATTTTGTTGCTCCCATTGCCAAAGAACCTTCCCTCATGGCATTAGGAACTGAAGTCATGGCATCCTCAGATAAAGATGCAATCATCGGGATTATCATGACCCCCATCACAAGGCCAGGACTAAGAATGTTAGTTGCACCTACATCTGGCCATATTTCACGGATTAAAGGTGTAACAAACGTAAAGGCGAAAAACCCATAAACTATTGTCGGAATACCAGCTAAAATTTCTAACATTGGTTTTAATACTCTTCTAACATTATCAGATGCATACTCACTTAAATACACAGCGGACATCAACCCTATCGGCCCAGCAACAAGCATGGCAATAAAAGTTGAAATTAATGTTCCGCTTATTAGAGGCAAGATACCAAATTCAGGATTTTGACTTAATGGCTTTAAGACCGTCCCTGTGAAAAACTCCCAAATTGGAACTTGTTTAAAAAATTCAATAGCCTGACTCAATAGCGTATATAAAATCCCTAAGGTAGTTAAGACAGTTATGAGTGCAAGGAGAAATAAGAAGGTAGGAATAAGTTTCTCTACTAAGTTGGAGATACTCTTTTTATTTTTATTTTGTGCAATCATTTCACTGACATTTAAAGATTCTCCATGCCTTACCTCGCTGTTTTTTTGCATTTCACCTGTGACTCCTTCCAGCATTTGAACCCAACATAAGATGAGAGCATACACCCGGGCCCTCATCTTATGAAAGTTTCAAAGATTCATTAGTTCCTTGTTTTTATTGAAGTGCTTGAACCTCTTCTAATTGGGCAGTTGCTTCTTCCTCAGGAATTGGAGCAAATCCTGTTTCCCCTGCAAAATCATTCATGCTTTCTAAGACATACGTTGCATAATCAAAAACTTGAGCTTTTTCTTTCGCATTATTCACGTTTAAATATGTGAATACTGGACGTGTGAAGTTTGCATATGGTCCTTCTTCGCCGATTGTGTCAAGAGATGGAATGACTGCATCCTCACCAAAATCAATTCCAACCGCCTGTACTTTTTCTTTATTGCTGTCATAGTAACCAAATCCAAAGAATCCAATGGCATTCTTATCTTCTGATACCAATTTTACAAGTGTTGAATATTCTTGTTGTAAATTAATATCACCTACTAAGTCTTGTTCTTCTAAAATAGTTTCATAGAAGAATTCGTATGTTCCATGGTTTTCGTTTGGACCATATGTTTGGATCTTTTCTTCTGGCCATTCTGGATTAATATCAGACCAGTTCGTATATTCACCTAAGAAAATATCTACTACTTGTTCTTCGGTTAATTCTGTAGCCCAGTCATTATCTGGATTAACAACGATTGTTAGCCCATCTAACGCTACTTTTAATTCCATTACATCAATTCCAAGTTCATCTGCTTTTGCTTGTTCTTCTTCTTTTATTTGACGAGATGCATCGTTAAAATCTGTGCCATCTTCTGCAAGGAATTTTTCAAAACCAGCACTTGTTCCAGCACGACTAACTTCAACAGATACATTTGGTTGCTCATTAATCATATATTCTTCAGCTAATCTGGACATTAATGGATAAACCGTACCAGATCCATCAATTAGAACTTTTCCTTCTAACTCATCTGAAGCTTCATCCGTCTCTTCTTCAGCACCTTCACCTGAAGTATTTTCTTCTGCTGACTCCTCTGTGTTCTCTTCTCCTTCTGCTCCTCCACCACAAGCTACTAAAAAGAATGCTAATGCTGCTACAATAAGGAACATGAGATACTTCTTGAAATTCATAATAAATTGTCCTCCCCGAATATGAACTTTAAATTGTTTAACGAGTTCCCCCGTCCACAATTTATAGTATAGAGGTCGAATGTAAAGAAGGTATGATGTGAGTGTAAATGTTTTGTAAATTTACAAGTTTTGTCGTAGGTATTTAGATACAACATGTCAGAAGTCTATTAAAATTGTCGAAAAGCGGTATTTCTATCGTTTCTTTTAAGATAGCAAAATTGCTATACTAATAGGTAAGGCTTTTTCTAATTATGTTGCATTTTGTATAGATTGTTGATTACTTTAATTCAGAGCAGTGTAGCTCTCGCTCACACTTTTGTTTGATATGTGCGATCATTCGCTCCGGCAGAATACTTCGCTTTCCGTGGGCACGGCCTCAGCCTCCTCGGAAGAAAACCACTTCCTGCGGGGTCTTCAGACACGTGCTATTCCCACAGGAGTCTCCGTATTCT
This sequence comes from Oceanobacillus halophilus, assembly GCF_003628505.1. GTDB lineage: Bacteria > Bacillota > Bacilli > Bacillales > Amphibacillaceae > Oceanobacillus > Oceanobacillus halophilus. The sequence continues at coordinate 145,431 of NZ_RBZP01000006.1, forward strand.
GCCTCCGCTAGATAGGTGCTCAGATTTTTTTGAGTTTATAGCTCATAAATTACGTCTAATACCCTTATTATTCATAAAAAACAGCATATATCTTGTTTATACAAGAAGAGCAGATAACACAGCACGAAATACACGGAGACTCCTTGAAAAAAGAAAATCACTTTTTCTGCGTGCGATGTAACCCTGCCGAAGCGCTCCTTTTCCTGCGGGAAGATGAGCATCGGTGAGACTACGTAGTGAGGGAACTACTTGAATGATCTCCCTTGTTCCCTTGCACCGAGAAAGCCAACTTCGAAGCATTCATCACTGGAAGACGCAGGCGCACACGCTTTTCAGCACGGAGGAGGCTCACCAGCTCCCCGCGGAAAGCGTAGTGTATTTCCGCAGCGAGAGTTGAGCACATTACTTTGAATTCAGATTATCAAGAGTTTCTATCAACTTCGACATTGCTTAAAAACAACGAGAAAAGTGCCATAGTTCATAACGATTCAGGAGAGTAATACTATGTTAAAGATCATTAAAATTATTACACATATTATCATCTTATATAGCATCTTCTTAGTGGGGAATTGGATTCAGCAGAAATTGGATTTACTCATTCCTGGCAGTGTTATTGGTATGATTATTCTATTTCTATTGCTTTTATCTAACCTTATTAAAGTTTCATGGATAGAAGAAGGAACGAAATTTATGATTCGCCACTTAACCCTGTTTTTTATTCCAGTAACTGTAGGTGTTATCAGCTATTTTGAATTATTTCGAGGTCGAGGATTTTTATTAGTTGTTATCGTTATTTTAAGTACGTTACTGGTAATGGTTAGTTCAGGTTGGATAAGCCAATGGATTGTAACTAGAAAGGAAATCAATCATGACTGAATTTTTCATCGGTATTATCACTATATTGATTACCATACTCATTTATCATTTCTCTGTTAAGATTCATAAAAAGTGGGATTATCCTTTCACCTTACCAATCCTAATCTCCACTTTCGTTATTATTATCGGATTGCTATTTTTTGATATTCCGTATGATACCTATTTGATTGGGGGAGATTGGATTAGTCAGCTATTAGGACCAGCAGTTGTCGCATTAGCCTATCCCCTTTATAATAATCGTCATCTCCTTAAAAAATTGATGATACCTGTAATAAGTGGAACCTTTTTAGGTGCTATTGTTGGAATTACTACTGGGATTGCCCTTGCTAAATGGGCGGGTTTTGAGAATGAAATCATTTATACAATTAGTTCCAAGTCAGTAACTACACCCGTTTCAATGGCTATTACAGACTCTATAGGAGGTATTACACCACTTGCTGCTGTATTTGTCATGATTGCGGGAATTAGTGGAGCTGTTTTGAGCCAATATATATTTAAGTACGCGAAAATTAATCATTATTTAGGTAAAGGCATTGCGCTAGGAAGTGCATCTCATGCTATCGGAACAGCAACTGCTCTGGAAAACAGTGAGATAGAAGGCTCGATTAGTTCCATTGCCATGATTATTAGTGCCATTGTCGTATCCATATTGACACCATGGCTGTTACATTTATTTTTATAATAGTTGTTTGGTATAATAAAAAAGATATACACGATATCTAACTTAGAAATATAGACAACTTTTTGGAAGGATTGATTGACCAGCGTGAATATAGTAGGTGCTTTTTTATTTCTAATCTCCGTTATGCTTATCATAGGTGTTTTAGCTACGAAGTTCTCCTCTCGATTAGGTTTGCCTGCACTAGTACTTTTCTTAATAGCAGGGATGCTCCTGAATAACTTTTTATTCTTTGAGGATGTACAATTTACACAATTCATTGGTACTTTGGCTCTTATCATTATATTATTTGATGGTGGTACACAAACAAAGTGGGATAATATTCGACCTGTATTAGGACCAGCTGGCTCATTAGCAACACTTGGCGTCCTCATAACCACACTATTAACAGGATTAGCAGCCATGTATATACTTGATTTCTCTTTATTAGAAGGGATGTTACTTGGAGCCATTATTGGTTCGACAGATGCTGCAGCCGTATTTTCTGTATTAGGCAATAAAAACTTCAAGAAACGATTAACCGCAACGTTAGAAGCAGAATCTGGCTCGAATGACCCTATGGCTGTATTCTTAACGATTACCTTGATTGCCATGATTCAAATCCCCGAAATGTCTATCTGGTCTGCAATTGGAAGTTTTTTCATTCAAATGGGACTTGGGCTTTTATTAGGTCTGGCACTTGGAAAATTGACCGTACTTGTTATCAACCATATTAAACTTGATATTTCTGGTCTTTATCCAGTACTCGCATTAGGTTCAGCTGTTTTCACCTATGCTGTAACTGACTTTTTCGGTGGTAGTGGATTACTGGCTGTATACGTAATGGCCGTATTTGTTGGAAATAGCGATCTAACCTATCGTTTTTCTATTCTTCGATTTAACGAAGGGTTTGCCTGGATGATGCAAATCGTTATGTTTACACTATTAGGACTCTTAGTATTTCCAGTACAACTAATTGAAGTATTTTGGGAAGGAATTCTAATCGCTATCATATTAGTATTTGTTGCTCGTCCTGTTGCGGTATTCATCAGTACCGTGTTCTTGAAGTATTCCTTGAACGAAAAAATATTTATCTCTTGGGCAGGATTAAAGGGTGCAGTACCTATCGTACTAGCAACATATCCTATTTTGGCCGGTATAGAACATGCCCATTTAATATTTAATACGGTCTTTTTCGTTGTATTAATCTCTGCTTTGGTTCAGGGGAGTACATTATCATGGTTAGCTGAAAAGCTAAAATTAACGAGTGATGAAGATGATAGACAAGCTAGCATCGAACTCATTAACCTTGGAACGACTGATTCTGAAATCATGCGCGTTACCATGCACAAAAAATCTCCAGCAGTTGGGTGTTCCCTTATTGATTTAGAATTACCACCGGAAACATTGATTATTGGTATCAATCGAGATAAAAAATTACTCACACCAACTGGTACCACTATAATCGAGAAAGATGATACTCTTTTTGTTTTAAGTGATAAGGAAAATAGACAGCGGGCAAAAATTGCTTTAATAGGAGATATTCGTAAGAAAGAGAAAAAACAAAGGAATGTGTAATCAAACTAAAAACCAGCGCAAATCTTTAAATAGATTTACACTGGTTTTTTTGCTTAGTCGTCCTGACTAGTATATTGATTGGGGATATCTCCACCATGCGGATTGGAATTTTTATATTGACTCTTTCTGCCATTTCTCGTTTCCCCATGATTTTTATTTTCTTTGAATTGATTGTTCTTTCCTGCTTTATTAGCCATAGATACCCTCCTATTCTTTTCACATTTTAGTTTTTGGAATAAGAGGTTTTTTATACAAATATAAGGAGATACTTGCAGAAGAGAAAAATATTCTAAACCTTAGAATATAGGATCTAATCAGTCGTTTTATTTTCCTTTAATTCCTTCACGCGCACTAGCCTTTCCAGTTTGTCTAGTTCATTAAACACTTCAATTATACTGTTTGCTACTGGGAATACGTAGGACCATTTTTCAAATTCTGCTCCTTGTAAATCATCAATTATGTTATTAATGGTTAGGCGCATGGCTGCTTTGGCTTCCTTTTGCAAATCTGTATCCAGCCTAATTTTATCTTCAAACATTAGAAAAACATTTTCACTATAAGCATTTATTTCGTTTACTAACTTTTTGATCAAGAATTTTGCGCTGGATGAATGTTCGATTTCCTTTAAATTTTTCTCTAGATGAATAATGAGGGTATACTGTTTCTCTAATACTTGAATCATATGTTTATAAACAATAATACTTCTCAAGAAATTCGCTCTTTTTCTAATAAATAATCGATTTCTTTCATCAGAGATTATTTCATAATAATCTTTTGCTTTTGTAATTAGTTTTTCAATTTCCCGGTCTTCTTCCTTTTGCTTTGGAATACTCATTGCTTTACTAGGTATCACTCGCAATAAGAAGTTAATTCTATCACTGGTGTTTTTTATCATGTTATACAATATTTTTTTATGATCTGGAGGAAATACAACAACATTAATAACAAATGCCGAAGCTACACCAATTGCAATAAGGGATATTCTTTCTATAATATAAATGAAATTAATTCCATTATCACTGGCTAACATCATGGCCATAATGGTGAGAACAGTTAAGCTGACTGTTTTATTAAGTCCAAGTCGAATATTAATTGCTATGGATATAATAACGACAGCTCCTACAGATAATGGGTGACCGCCAAGTAAAAAGGTTCCTAAGAGTGCAAATATCACAGCAACTCCATTAGAAAGCAACACTTCTTTAATATATGCGAATGAGCGCATGATGGAAGGTTGCATGGCCAACACGGAAGCGATAGCTGCAACTATCTCCAATTTTAAATCAAGCATTCCTGTAATTAACAAAGTAAGAGCTACTGCAAGCCCTGTTTTGACCATTCTAGGGCCAATATTAAATTCCATAATTACTATCTACACCTCGGATATAATTATTTGCATAAGCACGCATCTTATTATATTCGTTTTGATGATGGAAGTCACCTTTATTTTTGACGGATATTTTACATTATTGATTAGCAACATTCTATTAGAAAAGAGCCTTGATAAAAAAAAGATGCTACTGGAGTACAAGATCCAACAGCATCGATTGACATGGGTAATTTCTCTATTCCCTTATAACTTAGTCTTTAAACTTGTTCCTTCTCTGCCTTTTGCAGTCGATACTCTTTTATTACCAAATACAGAGAAGTTAAAGCTGTAAGTAGTGCCATAAAGGCAAAAAAGCTTTTAAATCCTGTCATTACGTGGGAAATCTCTCTTTCTTTTCCTGTCATCATCCATTCTGTCATGGATCCATCTACAAAGCCATTCATAAAGGTCACACCAATTGCGGTCCCTATCGCCATTCCAAAATTCCTCAACAAAGCAATAGTACTAGTAATGATACCTAAATATCGAATAGAAACATAATCAATTATTAAGTTATAATTCGGGGAAGTAAGGACTCCCATTGCTATCCCTAAGAAACAAAGAAATATCGCTACTGTCGCCAATGAACTGCTTGCAGATAATAAACTTAAGCATATAAGCGCACCTAACATAAACATTAATCCAACCATAACAACGAGATAACTCCCTAATCTATCCGATAGCATGCCACTTATTGGTCCAAAAATAGCTAGTAGTAATGGGTATGACATTAGAAGGAATCCCGATACAGACGGCGACACACCTAAAATTCCTTGCAAATAAAATGGGACAACAACCATTGCAGCAAAGGTGGCCATATAGCTAACAACAATAATAACCGATCCTGCTTTCACCATAGGAGGAGAGAATAATTTTCTATTAATAAATGGATTTTCTCTTTTCTTGGTCCAAACCATAAACAGAATGAAACTAACAACACCAATTACACCAATATATAGGAGGGTATTATTCATTTGACCTTCACCTATTTGATTTAACACAAAGATAATCGATGGTACAGTTATTCCAAACAGTGCGGCACCTACATAATCTAGAGAACTGGTTTGCTTTTCCTTTTTATCATTTGGAATAAATTTAATAGCCATTAAGACGGAAACGATTATGATTGGGACTTGAATATAAAAAAGCATTTGCCATGAAAACCAATTAATAATTAATCCACCTGCAGAAGGTCCGAGCATGGCTCCTACACCAACCGCTGTGCTAATAATCCCTAAGGCTCTTCCACGTTTTTCCTCCGAGTAATTCTCCGTAATAATTGCCATATTTGTAGCTTGTAACATAGCTGCACCTATTCCTTGCAGTAATCTAGAGGCAATTAAAAATCCTAATGAAGTGGATAATGCCGAAAGCACAATGCCACAACCAAAAATAAGGTAGCCAAGGTTATGTATGTGTTTTTTTCCAAGTTTGTCTGCTAAATTACCCATTATGGGCAGAAATAGCATAACCATTAATAAGTAGCCTGTAACAATCCATTGAACGGCTCCGACCGATGCTTCGAAATAAATGGAAAGGTTAGGAAGTGCAATATTAACTAATCCAGCTGAAAAGTGGGAAAGAAAAGTACCTGGTAGCACAGATAATAAGATAAAAACCGGAGCAATTTTCTTTCTTTCTGAGTTATTAAGCGTCTCTTTCATGTCTTGTCACCCTATTACCTCAATGTTCTAATGTAACTAATGACTTATATTCTTCCCTATTATTTATTGCTATACTCTGGTTATATTACTAGAATTATGTCACTGTCTAATCATACATTGTACTATACAAAATGCAGATTAAAGTCATTCTTCCCCAAAAGTTATCATGTTCAAAATAGTCTTTATTTAAGATTTCGTCTCCTTGTCCCACCTTCTGTGCATATTATTCGATTATATATATGAACAAGTAAGAGAAAGCGGGGTGACAGATATGGAAATTTGAGTTTTTCAGGTTGTTTGTACAAGTGAAAAAGGATCTATTACCATAATTTACTTATATAAAACTATTTGGAGGTGAAGTATATGAAGCTTTATCTAGACCCAGGACATGGTGGTTCGGATCCTGGTGCACAAGGTAATGGTTTAAATGAAAAGGATGTGACTTTAGATATTGCTCTTCGAATCCGCTCTATTCTCAACAACCAATATGAAAATGTAACCATAAGAATGAGTAGAACAAGTGATGTCAGTAAAAGTTTGAGTCAACGGACTAATGATGCTAATTCGTGGGGGGCAGATTATTTTGTGTCCATTCACTGTAATGCGTTTAACGGGAGCGCAAGAGGTTACGAGGACTATATTTACAGTGGATTAAGTAATTCCTCTCAAACTGCTAGATATCGTGATATTATGCATAGAGAAATCACCCAAATAAATGAATTACCAAACCGAGGAAAAAAGAAAGCCAACTTTCATGTACTTAGAGAAACAGCCATGCCCGCATTTTTATCAGAAAATGGTTTTATTGATCATAACAGTGATGCTGCACGGATGAAACAATCGTCTTGGAAACAAAAAGTCGCACAAGGTCATGCCAATGGAATCGCAGAAGCGTTCAAACTAAAAAGAAAGCCTGACACAGGAGATACCTTATATAAAGTAATAGCTGGTTCATTTCAATCAAAGAAAAATGCGGATGACCAAGTTAATTTCCTTCAATCAAAAGGAATCGATTCCTATGTAGAAACGGTCACCATATCAGGTGAACGCTGGTACAGGGTTCAAGCTGGTGCTTTTTCCAGTCGAGATAATGCAGAAGCACATTTAGAGACAGTGAAACGTACTGGAGTTAACGGATTTATTCTCGCTGTATAAGAATAATTTTGGATAAAGAGTTGAAAAGAACAGCTCCTATCTCCATAAAAGGCTCCATTGAGAGATATAAAATATTAACAAACATAATAAAAATTAACCTATCTCTATAGTTTTAATAATACAAATATCAACTCATTTGGCATAAGAAGCCGCAAAGGATTTTTTCACCTTTGCGGCTTTGCTTTTAATTTAAATTTTGTATAGACTGTTGATATCTTTAATTCAGAATAGTGTAGATCTCGCTCACACTTATTTTTGATAGGTGCGATCATTCGCTCCGGCAGAATACTTCGCTTTCCGCAGGCACGGCCTCAGCCTCCTCGCGGAAAGCGTAGTGTATTTCCGTAGCGGCTGTAAAGCAGAGCACTATTTTTAATTAAATATATCCGAAGTTTCTATCAACTATTCACTATATTAGAGAACGAGAACACTTCTATAATCGATTAAGTTACGCCACATTTCAGTTCAACTGCGATCTTTAAAAAGCAATAAGTCATACAATAAGAGTCTTCATTAAACAAATGATGCTCGCTCACTGCGATAAAACAATGCTCTCTCTGGAAAATCAGTAATAATTGAATCGACATTCAAATCTATAAGCTGTTTTATTTCATCTATGTCATTTACCATCCATACTCGTAAATTCCTAGATAACTCCTTAAATTGATATACGTTTGATAATAAAATGTCTTTAGATAAGTGAATCGCATCTAGAGTGAATGTTTCCAAGTAATCATGAGGCTGCGAGATAATTTGATGTAACAGCCACGCAATCTTTGCAGTTGGATCGATTCTTTTTATCCTTAACAAGCTAGGTAAATGAAAGGATGAAAAAATCACTTTTCGATTATTGCCATATTGATTAACTAGGGAAACTACCTTTTCTTCTATTCCTTCATATTCAATTAGATATGTTTTTAACTCAATATTCAGTTCGACGTCATAAGGAGTAAGAAATTCTAACACTTCATGTAAAGTTGGTACGGTTTCTTTTGCCCACACTACCTCATTGTAAAACTGGAAATTAGAATAATTCACACCAGCACTATATCGCTTAACCTCTTCCAAAGTAAGATCTGTGATGTAGCCTGTGCCATCTGTGGTTCTATCCAACATTTCATCGTGAATAACAACAATTTCCCCATCCTTTGTCATTTGAACATCTAGTTCGATTCCGTCCACACCTTGCTCAATCGCCTTTTCAAAACCAAGTAGTGTATTCTCAGGATACGTACCCATGCACCCACGATGGCCATAAATTTTTGTCGCCACCATTCAAAATCCCCTCCTTCTATCTGATATAAGACTATTACAACATATTCGGAAGAAGAGTAGTTTAGATTTACAGATAACTTATACTAAATTTACGTCTTTTTAAAAAATGGCTAGCATCAACATATGCTAGCCATTTCCTTTACATTTCTAATTCTTTTGGTGGCTCCCCTTTTTTGTTCATTAAACGAATACCCACTGGTTCTATTTCCAAAAGTATATAGTTGGGATCTTCTGGACCATCAAAATACATTTTCATGTCATCATTCCATAATTCCTGTTTCATATCCGAGGATGTATTAAAAGATACTTTGCCTTGATACTCTACATACTCATCACCAAAGCCTTTTCCATCATACCCGATGATAATATGTGTATAAGGATTTGATTCCAATTCTTCCGTTTTATCCGTATCCTTATCGGTAGGTGTATAAAGCTTTAAATCTCTATGAAAAAAAGTCATATAACGGGAATGTGGTTTATTATTTTTCACTGTTGCCATTGTACCAGTATGGCTTTCACTTAAAATCTTTTCAATCGTTGTTCTAAGTTCTTTTTGACTCAAAAGTATGCACTCCTTTACTAAGATGATGTCCTTAGTATTTTCTGTAATGAATAAATTAAACATCGGAGTGCACAGAAAAAAATCACTCACACTTTAATCAACTGCGAGAATAAAAAACATCAAACAAAATCATTCACCATTTACTTGCTTCACAAATTCTTTCATTAATCCTGGCAAGTCAGGCCATGCATGTCCGGAGATTAGATTCCCATCGGTATGCAAAGGATCATGAATGTACTTAGATCCAACTGCTTCTACTTCTGGTTTACAAGCAATGTATGCCGTAAGCTCTCTGCCTTTCATGTATTCTTTCACCGTAGTCAAGACGAGGCTTGCATGACAAACTGCTGCAATAGGCTTGTTTGCTTCGAAAAAGTGACTTACGATTGCTGGGACATTTTCATTTAGGCGAATATGTTCTGGTGCACGACCTCCTGGTATAATTAATCCATCGTATTCCTCTGGATCAACTTCATCAAATGATGCAGTCGCCTCAATTAAATATCCTTCCTTCTCTGTATACGTCTCCCAGCCAATAAAATCATGAACAACTGTGTGCAATTTTTTTGGAGAACCTGCAGCAATAGTTGTTTCATATCCTTCTTCTAAACAGCGGAAATATGGATAATAGATTTCCAATGCTTCCACAGCATCTCCAGCAAGAATCAAAACCTTTTTAGTCATTTTAACCCCTCCATAAAGTTGATTTAATCATACTACATATATATTCACTTTTCTGAAGGGCTAGTCCTTTTTTCATTTATTACGAATTTATGTATTATTCATTTACAAATTCATATAATGTGATAAAATGATTTTCAGTTGAATAATAAATCTACTAATCGTAGGAGAGGTTCTAGCGATACCCTCTATAAAAAACTAGGGATAGCTATATCTTTAGGGATATAGTTTTTTTCTTTTTATAGGATGTTCAAAGTTTCGACTCTTTTGAACAAATGACTAGACCTCCCGATTAGAAATTCGAAGGGGAGTTATCGAAAATGAGAGTCTTGCTTTATCTGAGTGTCATTATTTTGGCCAATGTAATAACAGCTAAATTTGCTCCATTAGTTTTAGGAATCTTTATTATTCCTTATGGATCCTTTTTAATTGGAGTTACTTTTATTCTACGTGACTTTGTTCAGAATCAATATGGAAAAAGAAATACGTACATATTCATTGCTACAGCACTCGTTCTATCCGCTATTTCTAGTTATCTTTTAGGCGATACGCTATGGATTGTGTTTGCCAGTGCTATTAGTTTCCTAGTCTCAGAAACATTTGATACAGAAATATATTCTCGTCTGAAAAGGTCTTTAAATACGCGTATTCTTTATAGCGGAATTGTTGGAGGTATTTTAGACTCTACCATTTTTGTTATTGTTGGCCTTTCTCCTTTAGGTGCGGGAATGGTGCCATGGGAAGGTGTTTGGATGGCCATTCTTGGGCAAATTTTTATTAAGGTAGTTATGCAGTTCCTTGGCGTTGGAGTGTTGCAACTTACCAATATAACCAAAAGAGAATTTGCTAATTAAACGAGTAAGGAGCAATCAGAAATGAAAAATGAAAAAGCAATGGTTGTATTTAGTGGTGGTCAAGATAGCACAACGTGTTTGTTCTGGGCTTTAGAAAGATTTGCAGAAGTAGAAGCAGTGACATTCGATTATAACCAGAGACATGACGCTGAAATTGAATGTGCCAAAGAAATAGCTAATGACTTTGCAATAAAACATCATATTCTTAATATGGACTTACTAAATCAGCTAGCACCGAACGCACTAACTCGCGATAATATGGAAGTGAAGGCTGGGGAAAATGGAGAACTTCCTTCCACATTTGTACCTGGAAGGAACCTCCTATTCTTTTCATTCGCTGGAATTCTAGCTAATCAAGTAGATGCCAAGCACATGATAACGGGGGTTTGTGAAACAGACTTCAGCGGGTATCCTGATTGCAGAGATGATTTCGTTAAATCATTAAACGTTACCTTAAACTTAGCTATGGATGAAAATTTAGTCATTCATACTCCGTTAATGTGGCTAAACAAAGCAGAAACATGGAAATTAGCTGACGACATGGGTAAGCTAGATTATATCCGTTCGAAAACATTAACTTGCTACAATGGTATTAAAGGAGACGGATGTGGAACATGTCCTGCCTGCAAACTGCGATTACAGGGATATGAGAAATATATAAAAATGAAATAACTATTTTCTCCATTTCCTTTCATTCGTCGTGTAGAGAGAATATGTTCCGGGTATCCTTTTTTGTTAATTAGTCATGTAGAAGCTCTCTACATGATTAATTTCTTTTGCAGCGTAGAATAATGAAACGTATTATTCACGAATTAAAGGGTCCCTTATTCTAAACCCTCGCTGTCATGTTCCTTCACTACCCATTCGGCAAAAGAAAATAGATTCGAAAAACACATATCTGCTGCTACTTGCTCTTCGTTACGTTCGCCAACTAATACTGTTTTCGTTCCTGCCTTCTTCCCCGCTTCAATATCTGGTGCTCTGTCACCTACCATGTAGCTATTTTCTCTATCAACATGGTATTTTTTCGCTAATTCCAAAATCATCTGTGGCTCAGGCTTTCTGCATGCACAATTTGCATGAGGCTTGTGTGGGCAGTAGGCAATGTCATCCACACCAGCGCCAAACTCTGCTAGGTCCTTTCTCATTTTCTGATGAACTTTTTGCAGCATGGATTCCTGCATATAGCCCAGGCCAATACCACCTTGATTAGTAACCACGAAAACCTTAAAACCAGCCTTATTAAGCAGTCGAATTCCTTCTCCTGCACCCTCTAGAAGATAAAAGTCATTTGGCTTATTAACAAATTTCACCCTTTTACTCAGAACCTCATTAATAACCCCATCACGATCTAAAAATATCCCAATATCCATTCATTTCACATTCCTCTAACAAGATTTAAAAAACAATTCAAAATAAAAAAGCAACCACAATTGCAGTTACTTTCAGTATGGATATGAAATGATAGAATATACACTTCTTAAGCTTCTTCTACTAATCTTGATACTTCTTTTCCACATTTACTGCACGAACCATCTAGAATAATTCCAAATTCATCATCATTTAGTGAGTAGTCTGTAATTTTTGTTACTCCACACTTCGGACAAAACACATTTTGAAGCAATTTCTCTTGTAAGTTCTTTGGTATTTTTGACCACTTCTTTGCAGCCTGAAAATCAATGACTGTCATATTATCAATCCCTTTTCCGTTCAGATTTGTGAAATTATTATTAATATGAATATAACATACTCTAAAAAAAACTTTAAGTATATTTTATAGCACAAATAAAGGAAATTAGTGATTCAACTTGGAATAGTAATATAAAGGTCATTATAAATTAGGAGGTTTTCAATATGGAAGAAGCAATCTTTACGACGATGGAAAGGGTAAGGGAGATTACAGAGAGCACTATTCAGCGAATCCCAGAGGAGTATGCGGACATAGTCCCAGAGAGTTCTAACAATAATATTCGATGGAACTTCGGGCATATTGCATTGGTACAGGAGAATCTTGCCTTTGGGCTAATTGAGAAAAAGATGAATATACCGAAGGAGTTTGCAGAGTATTTTCGCCCTGGAACAAAGCCAGCTGATTTGGAAGGTACACCCCCATCTTTAATGCAAATATCTGAGATATTAAGCAACCAAAAAGCACGTATAAGAGAAGAACTAAGCGGCAAATTAGATATGAAGCTAGTAAAACCGTTTAAAAATGGTGCTGGTTCCTTTGATACTGTTGGAGAAACATTAATATTTAGCTACTTCCACGAAGGTTTGCATTTGGAGGCAATTAAAAGGATCTATCGTCTTGTGAAATAATAACTAGACATTATAAAACAACTTTGCATACAAAAATGGTACGAAAGCTTTTGAATTAAAGATTTCGCACCAAATTCGTTACTAATTTAATTCCTAACCATACCTACCTTTTCTTGGAGAGGTGGGTTTTTGTTATTTTTAAATCGCACCATTTATCCTTATTATACAAACTTTTTGCCAATTAATAGCCTATTTTACTATGGAAGTGGTTAGCGCTGAATTTTGTAGAAGGATAGATGGTTCTTGCCTCTATAATAGAATTATCTCTAGAGATGAGTAACTATTCGTTACTTCTCTTTCTTTCTACAATACTGGAAATCCCCATGCCGCCACCGATACAGAGAGTGGCCAATCCATAGCGAGAATTTTGCTTCTCCATTTCATAAAGTAAAGTTACTAAAATCCTCGCTCCACTAGCACCAATTGGGTGGCCTAATGCAACGGCACCACCATTAACGTTTAATTTTTCATCCGGAATATCTAAATCCTTACCGACAGCTAATGATTGTGCTGCAAAAGCTTCATTTGCTTCTACCAAGTCCATCTCATTAATAGAAAGACCTGCTTGTTTTAATGCTTTTCTTGTTGCTGGTACAGGGCCGATTCCCATTATTTTAGGATCAACACCGGCAGTTCCATTTCCACGTAATACAGCCATTGGTTTGATTCCAAATTCTTCTGCTTTTTCCCTGCTCATAAGTAATAATGCTGCTGCACCATCATTTATGCCAGATGCGTTTCCCGCTGTAACCGTTCCGTCTGCTTTGAACGCTGGCTTTAATTTACCAAGCTTCTCAGCAGTAACACCAGCTCGTGGAAATTCATCCGTATCGAATATAATGGAATCTCCTTTGCGTTGAGGGATACGAACAGGGACAATTTCATCATTAAATTTACCTAGTTTTATCGCATCTTCCGCTTTTTGCTGACTCCATGCAGCGAATACATCTTGTTCCTCACGAGTTAAGCTATACTTTTCAGCAATATTCTCTGCTGTTACTCCCATATGGTAGTCATTTATTGCGCATTGTAATCCATCTTGTATCATACTGTCTACGATTTTCCCATCTCCCATACGGTAACCGGTTCTCCCTTTTGGTAATAGATAGGGTGCTAGACTCATATTTTCCATACCCCCAGCTACTACTATATCTGCATCACCTAACTGTATAGCCTGTGATGCTAGATGTACGGCTTTTAACCCGGATCCACAAAGTTTATTGATAGTGGTTGCCGGCACTTCTGCTGGAACACCTGCTTCTAGCGCGGCCTGGCGTGCCGGCCCCTGCCCTAAGCCAGCCTGAAGTACATTTCCCATAATGACTTCATCGACTTGACTTGCTTTTACTCCAGCACGTTTAACTACTTCTTTAATGACGATAGACCCTAATTCAGTTGCAGGTGTATTACTTAAAGTTCCCATAAAATTACCTATTGCCGTTCGCACAGCGCTTACAATAACTACCTCTTTCATGAGCCAAACCTCCAATTTTTCTTTATATATTATTTATTGAATTTTTTACAGGATTTGTATCATTCATGCCATATCCTCTACCTAACTACACTAAAACTCGCATTCACACAAAATCATTTCCTCTTAAAATCATTTTAACAGGAACCTTAATATATGCCCACTTCCAATTCATTACTATCTTGGTATCAAAAAAGAAATTCCCATTATATATATGATGAAAATAGAAGAATGAAGGAAATGTCAAAATTAATTAAAAATTATGTTCAGTAAATAGTGATATAATTAAATTGTAGGAAAAATACAAGGAGGAGATGTAAATGTTGTTTGACATAATGCCTTTCCGCAAAAGAAATGAAGATTCATTTGACAACATGGTAAGAACTTTCAATGATGCATTAGAAAGTAATTGGCTTTCTCCTTTTCATGAGCATTTTAATTCTTTTCGAGCGGATATTGTTGAAAAAGAAAATGCCTATTACATTGAAGCCGAATTTCCAGGGGTTTCAAAAGAAGATATTTCCATTAGCCTAGAAGACAATCGCTTAGTTATTGAAGCCAAAAATGACCAAAAACAAGAATTTAAAGATAAAGATAATCATGTTATTCGACAAGAAAGACGGTATGGTGAATTTAAACGCAGTTTCTATTTGGACAACTTTAATGAAAACGATATTACAGCTAAATTAGAGGATGGCGTTTTAAAAATGGAAATACCAAAACTGAATCCCGAAAAAACAAAACATAAAGAAATTGAAATACATTAACTGAAAATCAAGAACCCAGCCCCCTGCTTCTATCAACCGCGCGGAGGCTTCTATCAACCGCGCGTGGCCTTCTATCAACCGCGCGGAGGCTTCTATCAACCGCGCGAGACGTCCTATCAACCGCGCGAGACCTTCTATCAACCGCGCGAAGCTTTCTATCAACCGCGCGAGGACGTCTATCAACCGCGCGAAGCTGTCTATCAACCGCGCGAAGCTGTCTATCAACCGCGTGAGACCCTCTATCAACCGCGTGAGGCTGTCTATCAACCGCGCGAGACGTGCTATCAACCGCGCGTGACACTCTATCAACCGCGCGTGACACTCTATCAACCGCGCGTGACACTCTATCAACCGCGCGTGACACTCTATCAACCGCGCGTGACACTCTATCAACCGCGCGAGACACTCTATCAACCGCGCGAAGCTTTCTATCAACCGCGCGTGACACTCTATCAACCGCGCGTGACACTCTATCAACCGCGCGAGACGTGCTATCAAACGCGCAAACTACTATATCGCCCATTCGCAACACCCCACCAACAAAACTTGCAAATAGCCTAAAAACAAAAGGAAAATTGATACATCACCTAGAAGTTATATAAAAAGGGGGCAATCAGATGATTCTCTACCGTTCTCCAATTCTAATACTTATTCTTTCTCTTTTTTACATATTTATTATTCCTAAGGAGCCACTGGCTTTTCAATTATTTTTTAAGGTTCTTCCAATGGCTCTTATTATCGGATATGCCCTCAATCAGTTTCCAAAAGGAAAGTCTAAAACGCATTGGTTCATATTAACTGGTCTTTCCTTTAGCATAATTGGGGATGCAACGATTCACTGGTTCGTAATTGGACTGTCAGCTTTTTTAGTGGGACATTTTTTCTATATTTTAGGGTTTATTAAGCAGTTCCGTTTTTCTAAGATTGGATTATTACTAAGTATCCCCATTGCAATATATAGTGTTTGGATGATGTTTCAATTAACTGAAGCATTAAATAAACAAGGGAATCAGGTTCTAATTATACCTGTCATCATTTATATTATCGCTATTTCCATCATGTTTTGGACAGCAATTATGACTAGCAATAAATGGGCATATTTAGGAAGCTTATTGTTTATTATTTCCGACTCGATTCTTGCTTGGAATATGTTCGTATCACCAATTAGCAATGCACACCAATATATTATGTTAACTTACTATGCTGCCCAATTTTTCATTGCACATAGCCTCTCTACATTCAATGAAAGTAGAAAACCAACCGTTTGGTGAGCATGTTGGGCTTATATCCTTGAATTAATCATAGAAAGCTATACAATATATCTAATGAGAAAAGTTAACTATATTTTTTAGGGGGATTATGCCTTGAAATTCACAGCTAGGGAAGTATTTACAATCCCTAATATTTTATCCATTATTCGACTCATTCTCATCCCTATTTTTATTTACACGTACGTAACAGCTACAGGGACCAATGATTACTATATTGCTGCAATTATTATCTTATTATCAGGACTAACGGATTTCTTGGATGGATTTGTTGCTAGGAAGTTTAACCAAATTACGGAGTTAGGAAAAACACTGGATCCTATCGCAGATAAACTAACACAGGCAGCTGTTGCCATCATTCTTATGTTCCGTTATCCATATATGTGGATCTTGGTCATATTATTTGTCTTAAAGGAACTTTTTATGGGGATTAATGGGCTAATATTATTAAAACGTGGAAAGAAATTAGATGGAGCAAAATGGTTTGGTAAAGTATCTACAACCGTATTCTACATTGCAATGGGGCTACTGATAGCCTTTCCGGAATTAGAATTACAATCCGTCTACCTATTGATAATTACAACAGGTATTTTCCTTAGCTTATCGTTTGTAATGTATGTACCAGAATACATAAAGTTATATCGTAACTCCGTTTAAAACAGATTGTGTTAAGCAATCTGTTTTTATTTGTCTACATCATTTTTTTAAATGAGGATAAGCTACCAATATAGTGATTATTAAAGGAGGTAGAAGTAACCTTGGAAAACACCGAAGAGTTTGTAAAGAAAATCGAGGAAAAACAGAAGAAAGATTTAAAAAATAAAAAGCGTCAGGGCAATGGTCATCCTGAACAAAGACTGCCAAATAAAAGACATTAACTGTGGAGGCTTGAAATGAACAAACATAGAGCTCAGGAAATAGCCCAATCAGCTGATACGATTCAAGTTATGTATGAGGATAAACCTATCTATATTCAACACGTAGATGAAAACACTGATACTGCTCGAGTATTTCCATTAAATGAACCGGAACATGAATTTGAGGTTAATTTGAGTGATTTAGTAGAGCAAAAATAATTTCACTTATTACTTTAGGGACGAATGGCGTGATAAAAATTACGCCATTCCTTTAGAATAAGGAGGTTGTTAAATGGACAAACAAAGAGCAAAAGAAATTGCTCAATCAGATAAGATCATCCCCGTCACATACAGAGGAAGAAATGTTTATTTAAAAAATATTGATGAACAAACAGAAATAGCAAAAGTTTTACCATTAGATAATTTAAATAGTGAGTTTAGTGTAGAGCTTTCCAACTTAGAAGAGATGCAATAAATGGCTTAAAAAACGCCACAAAGGGAAAAGGTTGTCAATCATTCCTTGACAACCTTCTTAAAAGCTATTAATCTCTTAATGTTTTAAATGCTCTACCCCAAGAAACTACTTGATCAAGCATGCCATTCGCATTTGCTTCATGATGATCTGCTGGTTTGAATTCGCTCATATTTTCAAAATCGGTCATAAGTGAAAACGTCACTGCGGTACGCACATCAGCCACTTGAAGCTCACCTAGGATTAGACGTAGATTTTCATGAGCACGGACGCCACCTAGACTTCCATATCCTACGAATCCTGCCACTTTATTAGCTACTTCTGCTTTTAGATAATCAAGTGCATTTTTTAACGCTCCACCTACCGCATGATTGTACTCAGGTGCTACAAAAATGTATCCATCATATGTAGCCATTTTTTCTGACCAATCCTTAATTGCCTGTTCTCCTTCAGCTTGCGCAGCCTCTGAAAGCGGAGCACCTAGCAGCGGTAAGTGATAATCTGCTAAATCTACTATCTCATATTCTACATTTTCATCATTACGTTTGTTTGCAAAGTCTAATGTCCAATTTGCTACGGCTTCTGCATTACGTCCCCCGCGTACACTTCCTATTACAATACCAACTTTTAATGTGTCTGCCACTTTTTGTTCCTCCTCGGTTGATTTACCAAATAATTTACTGAAAAATCCCATCGTTGCACCACTTTCTAGATAGATTATATAGATTTAACGTACTGTTTTTAATACACGGCTCCAAGCAATAACTTGATCCAACATTTCATTCGCATTTGCTTCATGATAATCAGCTGGTTTGAATACACTCATATTTTCAAAATCGGTCATAAGTGAGAACGTCACTGCCGTACGAACGTCTGCCACTTGAAGTTCACCCAAAATCAGACGTAAGTTTTCGTGTGCACGTACTCCACCTAGACTTCCGTATCCTACGAAACCAGCTGCTTTATTATTAACCTCTGGATTTAAATAATCTAATGCATTTTTTAATGCTCCGCCTACCGCATGATTGTATTCTGGAGCTACAAAAATATATCCATCATAGGAAGCCATTTTTTCTGACCAACCCTTAATTGCTTTTTCTGCTTCTGCTTGCTGTGCTTCTGGTACAGCTGCACCTAAAAATGGAAGATTATAGTTTGCTAGATCAACAATTTCATATTCCACATCTGCATCGTTGCGCTTTTTAGCAAAATCTAATGTCCAATTTGCAACAGCCTCCGCATTACGCCCTTGTCGAACACTTCCTAACACAATACCTATTTTTAACATAATATATGTTCCTCCTATTGTTGTTGAGTTTATCAAGTATATCCTATGTTTTTAATTCAATATACTTTAATTAAGAATAAATATATCACCTTTTTCCACTTATTGCAATACATTTAATTCCCTTTCATTATATACTTACTAAAAGTAACAAACAAATGAAAAATTCCTTATTTTTTCGTAAAATTACAAACATGAAAATATACATCGCTTTCAATTTATATTAATATTATAGTGAGAGACTTTTTACAAAAATTTTAAATAATATTTAGCGAATCTTTTTTTACATCATTAAGGAGGGTGCTATGGAAAATATTAAAGAAACGATTATTGAGGTTATAAAATCAATTTTGCCTATAGCAATAGTCATTACCATCCTGCAATTCACCATTATCTGGTTACCTCTAGAAACATTTATGCAATTTCTTATTGGTGTCCTTTTTGTTGGAGTTGGGTTGATCCTGTTTCTGCTTGGCGTTAATGTTGGGCTGCTTCCAGTTGGGGAGATGATTGGTTCGGCATTGCCAAAGACAAAAAAACTCTGGCTCATCATCCTTTTTGGCTTTTTACTTGGACTTGTTGTTACCATTGCAGAACCTGATGTACGTGTTCTCTCATCTCAGGTGGAGCAAGTGTCAGATGGTGCTATTCCACAAAGTGTCTTAATTCTCTCAGTTGCTCTCGGTGTAGCAATCTTCGTAGCCATCGCGATGATACGAATTGTCTTTAATATCAGTATTGTTTATATCTTAGCAGTTGGCTATGGACTTATATTTCTTTTAGCTGCTTTCACCCCTCCTGCTTACGTTCCTATTTCCTTTGATTCTGGTGGTGTTACCACTGGTCCACTTACTGTTCCATTTATCATGGCATTAGGTGTTGGCGTAGCTAGTGTTATTCGAGGAAAAACTGCTTCAAGAGATGGTTTTGGACTAATCGCCCTTGCTTCTATTGGACCCATTCTATCGGTATTATTATTGGGAGTGATTTACGGATGAACCTGCACATATTCGAGGGGTTCGGGGGAACGATGATGGAAGTTGTTTCCGCCCTTATACCTCTGCTTGTCTTATTTATAATCTGCCAATTCTTCCTTCTAAAGCTACCCTTAAATAAAGTAAAGAATATTTTGGTTGGCTTTTTACTCGCCTTTCTGGGTCTATCCTTTTTCCTTCAAGGAGTACATATTGGTTTTATGCCAATTGGAGAACTTATGGGAGAGATTCTCGGTCAACGAAGTCTATGGTTATTAATTATTATTGGTTTTATTCTAGGATTCTTTGCTATCTTTGCTGAACCAGCTGTCAGTGTACTATTACACCAAGTTGATGAGGCTTCTGGTGGTTATATCCCGCAAAAGGTTTTACTGTATACCTTATCGATTGGAGTAGGTCTGGCTATCGCTTTATCTATGGTTCGAATTATTTTGGGCATTTCCCTATGGTATTTTATCCTCCCAGGTTATATAATCGCATTAGTTATGGTAAAGTATACATCAAAAACATTTACAGCCATTGCTTTTGACTCTGGTGGGGTGGCAACAGGTCCAATGACGGCAACCTTTATCCTGGCCATGTTTGTTGGTATTGCCTCTGTAACAGAAGGGAGAGATCCGCTACTTGACGGGTTTGGAATGGTCGCTCTTGTAGCACTAGCTCCAATATTATCCGTACTTACCCTGGGAGTCCTATATAGCAGAAAGGAGAAGGCTCAGGATGACAAAGAAGCGAACTCAACAGAAATTAATCGTGACAATTGTGAAGAAAGAAAAAGCCAAAAAAGTAATTCAAGCATCTAGAAATGCCGGAGCAAGAGGTGGAACCACACTTCGTGGAAAAGGATTTCGCCTAAATGACAAACCGAGTTTTCTAGGTATTCCCATAGAACGCGAAAGAGAAATTATCTTAACATTAGTGCCTACAAACATTTTCCCTGACGTAATGAACGCAATTGTCGATTCGGTTAATTTAAACAAACCTAAGCAAGGTATTGGATTTGTAATAGACACCAAACATATTAGTGGAGTATCACATATGTTAGGAATACCAATAGAGCATGATGAAAACAGTGATGAGGGTGGGTATGACATTATGAAAGACCAAGAAATATTATATGACCTAATCCTGACAATTGTAAACAAAGGAGAATCTGATAAGGTTGTTGATGCTTCTAAAAGAGCGGGGGCTGAAGGAGGTACCATTCTTCATGGGCGTGGAACCGGAATCCACGAAAAAGCAAAGCTTTTTAATATCTTAATTGAACCGGAGAAAGAATTAGTATTAACTTTAATCAGTCGTGACAAAACAACCGATGTACTGCATGCTATTGAAGAAGATGCTCATTTAAACAAACCAGGAAAAGGAATTGCCTTTGTACTTGAGGTAGAGAAAACAGTCGGAATTAACCATGTGTTAAATCGTATGGTTAACGAAAAATGGGAAAGTCAAATAGAGAATTAAAAAGAGGAGGCTAGGACATAAAATTCATTTGTCTTAGTCTCTTTTAGTTTGGCTCTTTTCTAAAAGTTTGTTGCTTTTTACATGACATTTTATATAGAATGTTGATATTTGTAATTCAGAATACTGCTCTGTCTTCGCTACGGAAATATACACTACGCTTTCCGCGGGGAGGCTGAGGCCGTGCCCGCGAACCGCAAGTATTCTGACGGAGCGAATCCTAGCACAAAACTTTCATTAGTGTAAGCGAGAGCAAACTATTCTGAATTAAATATATCAAGAGTTTCTATCAACTGTACAACTTCAAAAAAAACAAACTATACGAAAAGAGCCTTTAGTTTTTTATTTTCAAACATTTTTAATTTCAAAGGTTTCAACTACATGGATACTGTCTTGAACGGATTGTATCATGGAACAATTTTTCCTCGTTAAATTCATCGCTTTTTCAACCTTATCTTCAGATATGTCATTTCCTATGATAGTAAAGTGAAGTTTTATTTCTTCTACACGATTGGCAATATCCGGATTTCTTTTTACATCCGCACTTATTTTTATATCGTCAAATGAAATACGCTTTTTTTCTAATATTTTTCTCAATACTCCACCACTGCATACCGCTACAGAAGATACAAGTAGAGCATATGGTCTAAAACCAAACTGATCGTTACTGGAGACTTTTAATGTTCCAAATTCAAAGTCTGACTGAAACCCCTCTTCGTTCATTATAAATTCCATTTTATCACTTTCCTTTATACCTTTTTTTACTATTATACATAATATATATGAAAATTTGGTGAATAAAGATAGTTTTTAGCATACCAATCATGCTTGTCCCCGTAAGCTAACTGGTTTAGAGCTTGAGAAGGGTAAGTAACCAATTTTCTACAATTTCCTATGATTGTCTACTCGATATGAAGATTAATTCATATATTATATTAGATCGATTAAAGGAGGGATTCTAATGGCTAGATGCAGAAGACGCAAACAGCGTAATAATGATGTTGCTGGGGTATCCGACAGAATAGATGAAGTAAGAATCAATGCAGATGAAATTACTATCTATGCGGATGAAGTTAATGTGATAGAAAGGGACCGAAAGCATCGAAAACGTCACCGTGATGATATTGCAGGCGATTTTGATGAACGTGATCATAGAAAACATGATCATCGTTTTGATGATGACATTGCTGGTGTGTCCGATGAACGCGGTCGAAATAAACATCATGATCGTTACGACGATGATGTTGCTGGTGATTTCGATGAACGAAAACACCGCCGCAGAAGAAATCCATGGTTCTAAATCATAGGTAATAAACAACCTCTGGGCTACTGCTTATCCCAGAGGTTCTATTTCCACAATAAACTGGTATTGTTTTCATCGAATAGTTACATACGCAATTACAAAAAATAAAAATGCCATTGCAAAGGAGGATCATATGGATAGCAAACGCGCCAAAGAAATTATCGATTCCGTTACAATGATTAATGTAAACTATCACGGAATTCCAGTTTATATTCAAGATGTTCATGACAAGGAGGAAACAGCAACTGTTTTTCCACTTGATGAAATGAATCATGAGCAAAAGGTTGATTTAAATGGGCTAACCGAACATAATTTGCCCTTACAGTAAAACCTCTACTTAGAGGTTTTACTGTAAGTATATAGTATTTATTACTTACCAACTATTTTTCCATTCTTTATATAGACTCTTGGTACTCTACTTCCAATTAAACAAACAATCTCATAATGAATCGTCCCTAATTGATCTGCTACTTCTGCTAAAGAAATAAAGCCATCATTAGGTTCACCAAAGATAGTAAACACCTCTTGTTCATTTACATTCTGGATACCTGAAACATCAATCATGGATTGATCCATGCAAATACGTCCAACAATTGGTGCTTTTTTCCCTTTTACCGTGACATTTCCTTTATTGGACAAAGCACGAGTGAATCCATCGGCGTAACCAACAGGTATGGTAGCAATGATGGACGTTTCTTTTGGTTTAAAGGTGCAACCGTAACTTATTGGCTCCTCCGCTTCCACCTTTTTTATCATAACAGGCTTTGTTTTAAAGCTCATTGCTTGCTTTAATGCAATTTTTTCTCGTAAATGTTCACTCGGATATAACCCATAAAGGCTGATTCCCACCCGTACCATGTCCATATGCATGTCTGGGTATGCAATTGTACCTGCACTATTACAGCAATGCTTAAGAGGAATTGTAAATCCATTTTCTTCCAAGTAATTACATACTGTTGTAAAATGGCTAAATTGTTTCTTCGTATAGGATGAGTCTGTATTATCTGCATCAGCAAAGTGTGTAAATACCCCCTCTAAATCAACATAGTTTGATTCAAGGGATTGCGCTAATTCCAATACTTTTTCCTTTTCTTTAATCCCAATACGATTCATTCCACTATCTATTTTTATATGTACATGTACTGTTTGCTTTAAATTTTCAGCAATACTCCTAATTTGTCCTGCACTATCATCCGTATAGACTGTTAACGTTATATTATTTTGTATGGCATCTTCAAAAGCTTTAGTTGAACCTGTATACCCCAAAACCAAAATAGGAGCCTGTATTCCAGATTGTCGAAGTCGTATCGCTTCATCGAGCAGAGCTACTGCAAGATAATCAGCTCCCGCTTCCAGTGCTGCTTCCCCAATCTCTTTGGCGCCGTGTCCATAACCGTCCGCTTTGATTACTGCCATGAATTTACTGCCAGGATTTAAATGCTTCTTAAAAGCTTTTACATTTCCCTGTATGGAATCCAGTGATACCTCCACCCATGTATCCCGATAACTATCAGTTACCATAATTAACTTCCTCCTAATGACAAACTACCTTTCATTCTTATTTTATACTGTCACTAATTAAAGTTGGCTCTTTTCATATAAGTTTATTGCTTTTTTAAACGTCATAATTAAACTGAAATGTGGTGTAACTTAATCGATTATAGAAGTGTTATCGTTCACTACTATAGTGCATAGTTGATAGAAACTCCTGATAATCTGAATTCAAAGTAATGTGCTCAACTCTCGCTGCGGAAATACACTACGCTTTCCGCGGGGAGCTGGTGAGCCTCCTCCGTGCTGACACACTACGTAGTCTCACCGATGCTCTTCTTCCGGCAGGAGTCTCCGTGTATTTCCTTCGCTAATTTGGTGCTTTATTACTTCCAAGTATTTTATAAAGACTCTATAGATATAGGTAAGGCTACCACTATTAAGCAGGTTGATTGGAGCGGAGGGCAGTCGACTCCTGCGGGAAGATAGGCCTAGATGAGACCCCGCAGTGCGGTAGCACGAGGAGGCTCATCAGCCGCCCGCGGAAAGCGACTGCCCGGAGCGGAAATCAACAAGGCACTACATTTATCTTTAATTAAAGTAACTCGCATTCTATATAAAATGCGAAATAAACTTATGTTGAAAAATCAACAATATTTTTAGAAAAGAGCCAAAGTAAAATAGCTATAAATATTTTATATTGCTATTATTTCACTTTTCCCCATTAAAAAAAAGCAACAAATATTATACAATAAAGATTAGGTGAGTCTACTAAGTGCGATAATGCGTAGTAGGCTCACCCGTTCTCCATGAAAAGCGAAGGCCCAGAGCGAGTTTACCCTCGAATAAAGTTCGCAATTTATTACATTCCATTTCTTATGTCCCAACATCTTGCTGCTATTATTTATGAGTATTCTCTTTCATCAAGATTGTTGTCTGCAACGGATCTTTTGATACGAGCTTCATGACGTAGGCAGAAACATCATCAATCTTATCTGACAGATGACTGGTTCTCTCATATAGGATAGAACGAAAATGTTCAAGCTGTCTTGTAATCTTCTGGGTTAGTGCTTCTTGATTTTCGAGACGCCTCATCATACCTTCCTGGCTTTGTTCTTGTGCTTTCATTTGCTCGGAGATTTGGTATTGAAATTCTGTTTGCTGCTGGATATTTAATTGCAATTCCTCCTTTATTTCTCCGTAGACATCTATTTGCTTCTCCATCCCTTTTTGCGATACCGCTAATTGATTCATTTCCTCTAATAATTCCTGCTCGAATGAATGATTCTTAGAAACCATTTCTTGTAATCTTCTGTTACCCTCTTCAAGTCTTTCTAACTTCTTAATAACTTGGGTCTCTAATGTTTCTTGTTTTACGTTCATATCTTTCAAATCACGTAATTGCTCTCTAAATTCATTCCACTTGTTCGATTGTTTCAATTCTTGCTCATCATATCGTTTTCTTAATTCATGAAAAGAATGATTTAAGGAATTATTAATTTTCTTTTGTTCCTCTATCATTTCTGCTGTATGGTTTTTTATAAAGAAATGTTGATTTGGATCTGGTAAGCCATTATCATTTTTATAAATATGCTTATCATAATTAGGATTTATATATAATCCCATTATTTTCACCCCTTATCCGCATTACTGTAATATCCTATGCAGTAAAGGGGTTAGCTGTACATTTACCATACATGTCTACTAAAAGACTATGGATAAATTTTACTGCATGAAATAATTTTTTCTTTAAAGAAATTGTCATTTTATATGATAGAATAATACTGGTCTTTTTTTCTTTTTCCAAGAAAATAATTGGGTACTTTTGCATTAGATAAAGCAAAGATCAGTATATGATTAGGAAGTGAGACTCGTGAGCATCGAAAAGAAACCAAATAAATTATTGGTAAATATAATCAAATTCTCCATTAGAAAGTTCATAAATACACGTACCAAGATAATCATCGAACAAGATGACACGGTTGATTTGAAGGGTCCATATTTGATTTTGTCCAATCACGTAAATAACTGGGACCCATTATTTATTAACCTTATCGTAAAAGAACCTATTTGCTTTATCGCAGGTGATTCGTTATTCCGTATTCCAATACTCAAAAGTATCTTATATTATTTTGGTGCTATCCCAAAAATGAAATCAACCAATGATACACGTACGATTAGAAGTATGATTAAAGCAAAAAAACATAATCGAATCATTGGTATATTTCCAGAAGGCAACAGAAATTGGGATGGTGTTACAGAACCTATCCATCTAGCAACAGCAAAACTAGCAAAACTACTAGATATTCCTGTTGTAATTGGAACGATAAAAGGCGGACATCTAAACCAGCCAAGGTGGGGACTTGGACATCGTAAAGGTCCAATTTATATATCTCTAACTAAAAAATTTGATAAAGGCGAATTTAGACAAGATAAGCCTGAAGAGATTCTTAAAAAGTTAACAGATGCTTTTGTCTATAGTGAGATGGATTGGCAAAGTGAAAAGAATATACCATATAAAGGAAAAAATCTTGCTAATTATTTAGAGAGACTACTCTTTGTATGTCCTAACTGTAAAACACCTGAAAACCTGCATTCTCACCATGACATGTTCCAATGTGAGCATTGTAATTATACCGTTCGCTATACAGAGTATGGTAATTTTGAA
The DNA here is from genome assembly GCF_003628505.1 of Oceanobacillus halophilus. Taxonomy (GTDB): domain Bacteria; phylum Bacillota; class Bacilli; order Bacillales; family Amphibacillaceae; genus Oceanobacillus; species Oceanobacillus halophilus. The sequence goes on from NZ_RBZP01000006.1 coordinate 172,460, forward strand.
AAAGTGAACTTTCCATTAATATACTCTACTACCCATGAATGGAACCAGTGGCAACTTAAGTTTATGAAAAAGTCACTGGTTGATAAGCAAATGAGTGAAGTTTGGAAAGCTGTTATGGATGATCATGTGAATTTGAAAGCATCGAAAAAAGGAGAGAAGTTCCGTCTTGTATCTTCTGGAAATCTTACTCTCGACCGTGAGAATGAAGTACTTGCATTTGCTTCAGAAAAAGGAGAACTTTTCCTATTTCCGCTTCATCAAATAGATGGCCTCAATATTCATTTACATCATATGCTTGACTTTTTTATTCATGATACAATGTATCGACTTGAATTCTATCAACCACGGACATCTGCATATAAATGGCTTAAAGTTATTCAAACTTTGCTACAAAATAAAGACAGCAAGGAGGGGATTTCATGAGTGAATCTTGGCTCTTCATTATAGATTTCTTACTTTTATCATTACTGGTTGTGACTGCAGCCGTTTTAAAAGCTAGAATTCCCTTCTTAACTAGATGGATTATTCCAACTTCCATGATTGCCGGATTCCTTGGTTTAATTTTTGGCACAGAATTAATCGGCTGGATACATTTCGATTTGGATATACTCGGGGAGCTTGTATACCACTTAATGGCTATTGGGTTTATTGCTCTATCTTTAAAAGAACGTGATGTAAAAAACAGTCCAAACTTTTTAAATGCAGGAATGCTAATTGTATCTACCTACCTAATTCAGGGAATTGTCGGATTTTCCTTCTTCCTTTTATTGATACAGTTCTTTTTCCCAGAATTTTTCCCTGGGATTGGTTTGCTTTTGCCCTTAGGGTTCGGGCAAGGACCTGGACAAGCCTATTCCATTGGAACTCAATGGGAACAGCTTGGTATAAATAGCGGTGGAAATATTGGTTTAACCATAGCTGGACTAGGATTTATTTGGGCTACTGTCATAGGTATCATTCTTATTAATATTTTAGTTAAAAACAAAAGATTTCAATCCTCTGATCAGGATTCAGCTTTACATCATGAAGATGTTATTGAAACATCTGATCCAGATGAAATTCCTTTAGCTGATGCTATTGATAAATTAACGTATCAAATAGCACTTATCGGCACTATTTACTTAATAACCTATCTAACACTAATAGGTCTTGAAAATATATTAACTCCTTTAGGTACATTTGGAGAAACGTTGGCACAACTATTGCTAGGCTTTCACTTTATCATTGGCAGTTTATATGCGATGGCTTTTCGCATTATTCTAAATCGGTTAAAGGATAAGGGATTTAAGCTGGAACATGAACCAAATAACTTCTTGCTACAGCGTATATCTGGATTTGCTTTTGATTATATGATTGCTGCTTCGATTGCAGCAATATCCATTCATGCCTTACAGGATTATTTAATACCTATTATCTTATTAACAACCATTGGAGGTTTTGTGACTATCCTATTTATGGTTTGGGTAGTACCTAGACTTTTCCCGAATGATAAGCTTCCCAATACACTAGGCTTTTATGGTATGGCAACCGGGACGATTTCAACTGGTATGGCACTTGTCAAAGCAGTAGATCCACAATTTAAGTCAAATACAACCGAAAACTTGGTCATGGGTAGTGCATCTGCCATTATATTTGGATTTCCACTCCTATTACTTTTGAACGTACCAGTTGTTGGTTATATCGAAAACAAACCAATATTATATATATATACTTTAATAGGTTTAATCATCTATTTTCTCGGATTAATGACCATATTGCATTTTCGCTCTAAAAAAGCAATCTAGCTAGCTTAACAATCTACTTGCGAATAGGACGCTTTTTAGCATGACTTTACTTTGCATTTTGTATAGACTATTGATTACTTTAATTAAGAATACTGCTATATATCCGCTACGGAAATACACTACGCTTTCCGCGGGCGCTGCTGAGCCTACTCCGAGCTATCGCTCTCCGTAGTCTCACCTAGGCTTATCTTCCCGCAGGAGTCTCCGTGTATTTCCTCCGCTAAGTTGTCTGCTCTACTTATATAAACAAAAAATATGTTGTTTATAAGAATAATAACGGCCTTAAACGTGATTCAATGAGTTATAATCTCAAAAATATTTTGTACATCTATCTTAGCGGAGGCAGAATACGTAGACTCCTGCGGGAAAAGCACGAGTCTGAAGACCCCGCAGCGGCGCTTTTTCCGCGAGGAGGCTGAAGCCGTGCCCGCGGAAAGCGAAGTATTCTGCCGGAGCGAATGATCGTACAAAACTTTCATTAGTATAAGCGAGCGCTAACTATTCTTAATTAAATAAATCAGGAGTTTCTATCAACTGTAAAACTTCAAAAAGCAACAAACAATACGAAAAGAGCCTAAAACAAAAAGGTGGGAGTATGAGAAATACTGCCACCTTTTACTGATTATGAGGGTTATTTATTATAGATGTGCTCTTTACATTTTAGAACAAATTCTTCTGGTGATGTTTTTACAATGTAGGAATATACCCCTTTGGAGGTATGTAAGTAGAGGAGGCCTCCTTTATCACCAATTAACCGATAAGAAACATCCATGATGTCCTTAATTGGAAATTCGCGGTGTTCAGTCACTACTTTTTCATGATATAAATAAAGAGTGCGTTGGTGTTCAATATCAACCTGTTCAATACTATTCACTTGCCTCTCAACCTTCACATACGGTTGTTCAGCTATTATCTGCATTTACTTCCCTCCAAGTTCCAGTAACTGCTTCTGTATTTCGAAACGGGTACTCACCTTCGCACAATGAAAGCGTACTTTTGTTATTTTAGCTTTCAGCAAACTGCAGGTTACTCATTCGCCATTTTAGCCATTGATATTCTCGAGTCTTCCTAGGTAAAAACTGACGAATATCATCTTCGTGATAACCAACCTGCAAGCGCTTTTCATCTACAATTATTGGACTTCTAAGTAATCTTGGATGCTTATGAATCAATTCCAACAGTTCCTGTAATGGAATCGCGTCCATATCTAAATTAAGATCTTTATAAACTTTAGATCTAGTTGAGATGATTTCATCAGTCCCATCAACTGTCATACGCAATATCGCTTGGAGCTCGTGTACAGTTAGTGGTTCTTTTAAGATATTCCTTTCTACAAAATCAATTTCTTGTTTAGCAAACCATTGTCTTGCCTTTCTTGTTGATGAACATGCAGCGCCATATATCCTTACACTCATTTATCATTCCCCATTCTTTATTAATTTTATTTAATAGTGATACGTATGAAATTATAAGATAGATTCACTTAGTTTCTATAAAGTCCATTTTTTAGTAATTGCATCTCGATTGAAAAGTTTTCAATCGCTTCCTTATCTGATAACTCTTTGGAAAACTTCTCTACAAAGTTTCGAAAAGCCACAGCAACAATAATCTGCAGGATGTGATAGATTTGCTGGTCATCTTCAATATTCAATCTTTCTTTATCAATCAACCGATTTATTTGTTCCATATAATCATTTGAATGACTATCTTCAAACATAGAGGTAACTGCATCCTCTATTTTGTGTGTAACGTTTAATAGTGCATTTTTTAAAAAGTTAAGTTCTTGATCATCAGGAAGATCTACTAAAAATTCATAATACATGTCAATTACTGCATCTATGATATCTCCATGATGTTTCTTTAATTTATCAATTAATTCTATTTTTCTAGTTTTCGTTTCTTCTTTAAGTAAGTAGAAATAGACATCTTCCTTATCTTCAAAATATTGATAGAAACTACCTCTAGGAATTCCAGCAGATTTAACAATATTAGAGATAGATGCTTCATATAACGGAGACTTGGCAAATTCCTCTTCTGCTGCTTGCATTAAGTTCTGTCTTTTTTGCTCAGGTAAGTTAAAAAACGTCCGCTTGGGCAATGTTAAACCTCCAAACTTTCATTATGACACGATGTCACTTATGTACATTTTTTATAATAAATGACACACTGTCATTTGTCAATATTTTTCATGACACCTTGTCACCATAACTCTATACCCCGTTAATTATAATTTACCATTCAAATGTGGCATTTTTATGGGAAATAAAAGGTATCATTCTTTTTAACGAAAGTATTTACGATTTAAAACAGGCTTATACCTTTTGTGATAAAATTATTTTAGGCTCTTTTCGAAAAGAGCCTAATTTTAAAGGTATCCTAATAGAAAATAAAAAGGGGGATATTATGGGCGAAAGGGAAATTAAATATTTTGCAGTTGGGAAACCTAAAAAGATGACATATGGTAATGGAAAAGAAATGAATACAGGAATCAAAAAAGAGGAAGTAGAAGTAGCTTTTTTGGCTAGAGATGGCTTTTTTGGAGATGGTGTTGCTGATTTAAAGAATCATGGTGGATTGGACAGAGCGGTTTGTATCTACCCTTATGAACATTACTCGATGTGGGAAAATGAATTTAATACATCCCTGGATTGCGCTGCCTTTGGTGAGAATCTTACTGTAACCAATATGTTAGAACATGATATTCATATTGGTGATACATTTCAACTAGGAAATGCTGTCATTCAGGTTACTCAGGGCAGAATCCCTTGCAGTACCATTAATAAACGAACAAATATACCTACCCTTTTAAAGAGACTTGTTGAAACAGGCTATACAGGATATTTATGCCGAGTGCTTGAAGAAGGCAAGGTACGGAAAAACTCCAAACTGGAACTCCTAACATCACCAAAGAAAAAAATTTGCGTGCATGATGCTACCATGACACTTCTTCATAGGCACGATGACTTAGATGCAATGAATCGTCTGCTTAAAGTTCCAGAGTTAGCCGATGAATGGCAAAAAAAATTACGTAAACGAATAGAAAAGACCTCTACCTGTTGATAGGCAGAGGTCTAAATTTTATTTACGGAACCATTACTTTACAAATGTCATTCGTAAACTCTACTGGGTCACTAACAGGTAACCCTTCAATAAGTAATGCTTGATTATAAAGCAGATTTGTATATAAGCTTAATTTCTCTTTATCATTTTCATAGGCATTTTGTAAGGATTGGAAAACGTCATGGTTCACGTTAATTTCCAGTACCTTATCCGCTTTAATTTGCTGGTCATCTGGCATGGCATTAATGACTTTTTCCATTTCAATGGAGATCTCACCTTCAGCTGTTAAGCAGACAGGATGTGATCTTAGTCGTTTGGAAACTCGTACATCTTTTACTTTATCTGCCAGAATTTCTTTCATAGATGCGAAAAGATCCTTATTCTCTTCTTCCTTTTCTTCGCTTTCTTTATTCTCATCTTCTTCAATTCCTAAGTCACCGCTTGATACAGACTTGAATTCTTTTTCCTTGTAGTTCATCAGCATCTTAATGGCGAACTCATCAATCTCATCCGTAAAGTATAAAATTTCATAGCCTTTTTCTGCTACCATTTCTGTCTGTGGCAACTTCTCGATTCGTTCATTGGAATCACCTGTAGCATAATAAATATACTTTTGATCTTCTGGCATTCTTGATACATATTCTTCTAAGGTTACGAGCTTTTTCTCTTTAGAAGAATAGAATAATAATAAATCTTGCAAGAGTTCTTTATTCATTCCGTAATCACTATACACACCAAATTTCAATTGTTGGCCAAAGGATGCATAGAATTTCTCGTATTTTTCACGGTCATCCCGTAATATACTTAACAATTGAGTCTTGATTTTCTTGTTAATGTTTTTGGCTATAATCTTCAATTGTCTATCATGCTGAAGCATCTCTCTTGAAATATTGAGGGAAAGATCTTCTGAGTCTACCATCCCTTTGACAAAACTGAAATAGTCTGGAAGCAAGTCTGCACATTTTTCCATGATTAGGACTCCATTAGAGTAGAGTTCCAGACCTTTTTCATACTCTTTCGTGTAGTAATTGTAAGGTGCGTTTTCTGGTATATAGAGAATGGCATTATAGCGCACTGTTCCATCCACATTAATATGGATGTGTTTTAAAGGTTTGTCATAACCATAGTGTTTCTCATTATAAAAGTTCTCATAATCTTCATCTGTCAGTTCACTCTTATTTTTCTTCCAAATCGGTACCATAGAGTTGATTGTCTGTTCTTCAATAACATCCTCATACTCATCTTCTGTTCCTTCTTTTAATTTACTTTCCGTTACATCCATCTTAATCGGATAGCGAATAAAGTCAGAGTATTTCTTAACAATTTGTTTTAAACGATATTCTTCTAAGTATTCGTCGTAATTCTCATCTTCTGTGTTTTCTTTGATTTCGAGAATAATTTCCGTTCCAGGTTCTTTTTTATCAATTGTTTCAATAGTATACCCATCAGAACCTTGTGATTCCCATTTATAAGCCTCATCACTATCTAATGATTTGGTCATTACTGTAACAGTATCTGCTACCATGAATGCAGCATAAAAACCTACCCCAAATTGACCGATAATATCATATCCGTCTTTTAATTCATTTTCATTTTTAAAATCAAATGAGCCACTTCTCGCAATCGTACCTAAATTGGACTCCAGCTCTTCCTTTGTCATACCAATTCCAGTATCTATCACCTTCAGAGTGCGTGTGTCTTTATTTGGGTCAATTTTTATATAGTAATCGCTTTGATTGAATGTTAGATGATCATCGGTTAGAGCTCGGTAGTAAATCTTATCAATCGCATCACTAGCGTTTGATATCAATTCTCTTAAAAAAACTTCACGTTTGGAGTAAATAGAATTAATCACCATATCCAATAGCTTTTTCGATTCCGCTTTAAATTCTCTTTTTGCCATGGTTACCTCTCCTTAAATAGTTTTATTAGCACTCTTCACACCTGAGTGATAATACCTATATTTTTAATAACACATAGGATTTGGCATGTCAATTAGAAAAGCATTGCTTGTCTGTTTAAGTAGATAATCATTGAATAAAAAAGTTATAATAAAGAAAGGAATGTATGGATAGGAGGGACATTTATGTTAAGCGAATGGCTACAAAAATCCAACTACACCGTGATTTTCACTGGAGCCGGTATGTCTACCGAAAGTGGTTTACCTGACTTTCGTTCAACCAACCAAGGACTTTGGAGGAAAAAGGATCCAAGCAAAATTGCCAGTACTCAAGCACTGAATAATAATGTAGAAGATTTTATTGATTTCTATCGCGAGCGTGTACTTGGCGTTAAAGAATATAAGCCGCATAAAGGTCATTATATCTTATCAAACTGGGAAGGGATTGGAAAAGTTAAATCGATTATTACACAAAATGTTGATGGGTTTCATCAAGAGGCAGGAAGTGAGCGCGTTGCCGAACTTCATGGCACTCTACAAAAATTACACTGCCAAACATGTGGGAAAGAATACGACAGTGAAGAATATGTAAATAAAGAATACCATTGTAGTTGTAATGGAATCTTACGACCGAACGTTGTCTTATTTGGTGAGACATTGCCACAAGATGCATTCCAATATGCCTTAAAGGAATCAGAAAAGGCGGACCTATTTATTGTTCTCGGATCATCTTTAAGTGTAACCCCAGCTAACCAATTCCCTCTAATTGCTAAGGAAAACGGCGCAAAGCTAGTAATAGTAAACCAGGAAGAGACCCAAATGGATTTTTACGCAGATACAGTTATCCATAATAAAAAGATTGGTGAGCTGCTTGAGGAATTGGATAAGAGGATGGAGTGGGATTGAGCGGATAAAGATCCCACTCGTTCAGTTTAGGTGCAACGATTAACGCTATGCTAACACAAAAATAGAATGAGGTTGCCATTTCATGACAACCTCAACGAATTACTTCTCTACATCGCCTTCCCATGCCAACATGCCGCCTGCCATATTGGTAACATCATAGCCCTGTTCTTTTAGAAATTCTGTTGCTCTCCCGCTTCGCCCCCCAGAGCGACACACCATATAATAGTGCTTATCTTTTTCGAACTCATTTGTACGCTGAGGTATTTCACTCAAGCGAATATGTTTAGCTCCTGGGATAATCCCTTGCGCTACTTCGTCATCTTCACGGACATCAACTATGTTGAGTTGTTCGCCATTCTCTAGTTTGGATTGTAATTCCTTTGCTGATATTTCACTCATATTTATCAACCTCCATTTTTATTTATCCTTTATTGTAACCTATCTGCTTTTAACTAGTAAATTTACTGCCTCTTGAATAAGTTCATCCGCATTTTTATCATTGTCTTCCTCTTCACGAATGCATTGTTCTAAATTCTTACTTACAATCAATGCGATGGTTCTGTCGATAGCATTTCTTGCTGCAGAGAGCTGCGTGACAACATCCTTACAATGTTTATCCTCCTCCATCATACGGAGTGCCCCCCGAACTTGCCCTTCAATACGTTTTAAACGGTTGGTTACCTTATCATCATAAATCATCTATGACCTTTCCCTTCTCTATTTATTACATTTCATCTTTTCATAATCATAATATAGAAAGTCTATTTTCTAAAGGCTTCTTTTCTAATATGTTGTTGCTTTTTTAGAAGCCTATAAAAAAGAATCCCTGTGAACAGGAATTCTTTTCTTTAGAGTATTATCTAATTATCATAACATATTTAAGTCATCCATTTTGGTGGGGTGTTTTTATCCCAAAATATCTCCCCAATTTCATGATGTTCCTTAAAGCCATCACTGCTAAGATGATAGTGAAAATTAAAATAATGCCCTTCTAACGGTCGATTATCTCTGCGAACGTGAAATCTAGCGATATCCTGTTCATTTTGATAATCATATACATGAAATATTCTCTCCCCATATCCTTTTGAAGGGATTTCCGTAATACCATAATTCGTATAGTTATCTCCGGCATCGTCAACTACTGACTGTAAAACATTCTCCATTGTTGGTAATATTTCAGTTGTAAATTCATCTTCTACACGGTCAATCATTCTAGGTCCAAATTTCAACAATGTCTGTTCTTTCGCTTTTTCCATTAAATCGGTAATAAAATATTCTTTACTGCTGACATCATACAGGGGGATATCAAATTTAACTTCTTGTTGTACGTTTGTTCCTGTATTAGGTCTATCTTCATTCAGATTTGATTTTGATAAGCTGTCCTTCGTTTCATCCGCATTAATTTCTAATAACCCTGTCGGCGTATAAATTCCTAATGTAACGATCGTTATCAGGACAACAGCAATTTTCCTCATCCAGAGCTTCATTGACTATCACCTTTTTCTATTACCTTTATAATAAGATTTTACCACGTATTTAATGATTATGTATAATTTTTTTAATATTTAACAAAAAGGTAATGTTTACCACACTAATTCCACAAAACTAGTTTAAATAAGGAAACTGACTGGTTAATAGGTGTTCTATCAATCGAATATGACGTGCTATCGATCGACTCGGGCGGGCTATCGACCGGGTCGGGCGATCTATCAACCGGCTCAGGCGTTCTATCAACCGACTCACTCTTCCTATCAACCGGCCCGCACGTTCTATCAACCGACTCACACTTTCTATCAACCGACTCACACTTTCTATCAACCGACTCAGGCGTTCTATCAACCGACTGGCACTTTCTATCAACCGGCCCGCACGTCCTATCAACCCTCTCAACCAGCCTATCAGTCACCTGCTCTTCTTTATTAACTCGTAATTAGCTAAGAATACCAAAAAGGACCCTGCCATTTTAAAAATAGGGTCCTTCCATAAAGTTAAAGTATGAATTTCTTAAATATTAATGAAGCATTATGACCGCCAAATCCTAGGGAATTGGTAAGAACGGCATTGAGGTTCTTTTCTTTTGCAGTGTTGGGCACATAATCCAAGTCCAGCGCCTCATCTGGCGTTTCATAATTAATCGTTGGTGGAAGAATTGAATCACGAATGGCTAGTAGAGAAAATACTGCTTCCACTGCTCCCGCTCCGCCTAGTAAATGTCCAGTCATTGACTTAGTGGAACTAACTGATAATTGATAAGCATGTTCTTCAAATACCTTTTTAATAGCATTTGTCTCATATAAGTCATTGTACGGTGTGGAAGTTCCATGGGCATTAATATAATCGATCTGATCAGGTGAAATAGCAGCATCGATTATTGCTTCTTTCATTGCTCGCTCAGCACCTTCTCCGTCAGGCGCGGGTGAAGTAATGTGGTATGCATCACCTGTTGAGCCATAGCCTATTATTTCTCCATAAATTTTTGCTTCTCGCTTCATAGCATGCTCTAGTTCTTCTAGAATAAGTATTCCGCAGCCTTCTGCAATAACAAAGCCATCCCGATTTTTATCAAATGGGCGACTGGCATTTTTAGGATCAGAATTTTTCGAGAGTGCAGTCATATTGGAAAATCCTGCAATTGTCATTTCTGTAATGGATGCTTCTGTTCCCCCTGCCACAATAACATCTGCATTTGCATATTGTATGGCACGAAAGGCATCACCGATAGAATTACTTCCAGAAGCACATGCCGTCACTGAACAGTTATTTATCCCCTTTGCTCCCAATTCTATCGAAACACGGCCTGATGCCATATCTGGTATAAACATAGGAATGGTAAACGGACTCACTCTTCGTTGACCCTTGTTCAGAAATTTCCGGTACTGTTCCTCAAATTCTCCCAGACCACCTATACCCGAACCAATCCAAACACCTACACGCTCAGGAATTGCATCCTTACCAATTAATAAATTGGCGTCTTCAATTGCCATCTTACTAGCAGCGACAGCAAATTGACTAAAGCGCCCCATTCTTCTTGCCTCTTTTTTATCCATATAGTTAGCTGGTTCAAAACCTTTTACCTCTCCAGCAATGGACACATCCACTTTCTCCGTATCTATTAAGGTTGCGTTTTCAATTCCTGATACTCCATTTATTATGTTCTTCCAAGAGGTAAAAGCGTCATTCCCTAATGGCGTCACTGCTCCCACACCTGTAATAACAACTCTTTTGTTCACGTGTCTCCTCCTATAATTTTTAATTTATATCTATTATATCGATTAAATAAGTATTTTTACATTTTCAACTCTGCAAAAAAACGCTGAATTACAGGAGTCTGCTTTCATTGCTCTCTACCATTCCATAATATAGCCATTAATTCATATCAACAAAAGTTACCTTTCCTATAGATGTGTATCATGTATTGTTTTATACTAAAAATTACCAATATATGTTAAGCTCTTTTCGTATATTTTGTTGCTTTTGAAGTTTTACAGTTGATGAAAACTGTTGATATATTTAAATAAGAATAGTGCTTTATATCCGCTACGGAAATACACTACGCTTTCCGCGGGGAGCTGGTGAGCCTCCTTCGTGCTGAAAAGCGTGTGCGCCTGCGTCTTCCAGTGATGCTTTGAAGCGGGCTTCCTCGGCGCAAGGGAGCAGGGAGGAATATTCAAGTAGTTCCCTCACTACGTAGTCTCACCGATGCTCTTCTTCCCGCAGGACAAGGAACGCTTCGGCAGCGAAACATCGCACGCAGAAAAAAGTGGTCTTCTTTTTTCAAGGAGTCTCCGTGTATTTCCGCTAATTTCCTGCTCTACTTGATTTTATTTAGAGTAATTCTTTTTATGCGTGAAACAACTGCCCCAAACGTGACATTATGGACTACAGCTTAAAACTATTTAGAGCATATAACATAGCGGAGGCAGAATACGAAGACTCCTGTGGGAAAAGCACGTGTCCAGACCTGAGCAGGAAATGGGTTTCTTCCGAGGAGGCCGTCCCGCGGAAAGCGAAATGTTCTGCCGGACCGAGTGATCGCACAAACAACCATAAGTGTGAGCGAGAGCAATACTATTCTGAATTAAAGATATCAATAGTCTATACAAAATCTAAAGTAAAGCCATATTAAAAAGCAACAATCTTTTAGAAAAGATAGATCCATTTATTAAAACAAGTAAAATATGTCAATAGTTATTAGAAAATAATTAGGAGGTAAGGTCATGGCGACAATCAATGATTTTCAAAAGCTAGACATTCGAATAGGAACGGTACTTGAGGCGGAGCCTTTTCCGGAAGCACGGAAGCCAGCAATTAAATTAAAAATAGATTTTGGGGAAGAAGTTGGGATTAAACAATCTTCAGCACAAATCACCCATCGATACGAAGCTGATGAGTTAATCGGAAAACAAGTTGTTGGCGTGGTGAATTTCCCACCAATGCGGATTGCAGGCTTTAAATCGGAGTGTTTAATCATAGGAGGAGTTCCTAAAGAAGGGGATGTAGTCCTGTTAAGGCCAGATGAATCAGTCAAAAATGGGACACCTATAGCTTAAGATATCGAATATATTGCTAAAATTGAGGCTATCTCTCTAGATAGCCTCAATATAGGATACTATTAATTGATTAATGCTTGCAATGGTGCAGGAATACGACCACCACGGGAAACTAATTTATCTGAATTAAAGTCGTTCACACCCATTACAGGGGCTCGACCTAATAAGCCGCCAAACTCTACCATATCGCCTTCTTTTTTACCTGGTACAGGGATGACACGGACAGCAGTTGTTTTTTTATTAATCATTCCAATTGCCGCTTCATCTGCTATAAGTGCTGATAATGTAGATGCTGTTACATCCCCTGTTAAAGCTATCATATCCAGTCCGACAGAACAGACACATGTCATCGCTTCTAGTTTGGGTAAGGTTAGAGATTGATCGGTAATTCCTTGAATCATTCCATTGTCTTCACTTACTGGTATAAATGCTCCGCTAAGTCCGCCAACATAAGAACTTGCCATGGCGCCACCCTTCTTTACTGCATCATTCATCAGGGCAAGAGCCGCTATAGTCCCATGTGTGCCAACACGTTCAAGACCAATTTCCTCTAGTATCTCTGCTACACTATCATTCTGAGCATTGGTAGGTGCAAGTGACAGATCCATTATTCCAAATGGTACACCAAGTCGTTTTGCTACTTCCCTGCCAATTAATTCTCCTGCTCTAGTAATTTTAAATGCTGTCTTTTTAATAACATCCGAAACTTCCCCTAAGTCTGCATCTGGATGTTTTTTGAGCGCATTTAGAACTACACCAGGACCACTCACTCCGACATTAAGTACAACTTCTCCTTCACCAGAACCATGAAATGCTCCTGCCATAAACGGGTTATCTTCTACCGGGTTACAGAAGACAACTAGTTTAGCACAAGCTAAACCATTTTCATCTTTTGTACGTTCAGCAGCTTCTTTAATAATCGTCCCCACTTTACCAACAGCATCCATATTGATTCCTGATCTAGTGGAAGCTACTGAAATAGATGAGCAAACACGTTCTGTTTCACTCAAAGCCTCTGGAAGTGCATCCAACAATGTTTGGTCCCCTTTAGTTATTCCTTTATGGACAAGCGCTGAATATCCGCCAATAAAATCAACACCTAAGGTTACAGCTGCTGAATCCAATGTCTTTGCTAATTCGATTGCTTGTTCTTTCGTTGCATTACCCAAAATTTCTGCAATTGGTGTAATAGAAATTCGTTTATTAATTATTGGTATTCCATACTCTTTCTCAACTGTTTCTGCAACTTCTTTTAATTGACCAGCATAACTTGTAATTTTATCGTAAACCTTTTGATTCATTTGATCGAAGTTAGAATCTGCACAATCGTATAAACTGATGCCCATTGTTACTGTTCGAATATCCAAATTTTCTAATTGAATCATTCGGATAGTCTCCATCATTTCGTTAAGTTCTATATCCATTTCCATTCTCCTCACAAATTCTGAACTTCTAATTACACTCGGTGCATTGCCTTGAAGATTTCTTCTAATTGAATATTAATTTTCAATCCTAAATCATTACTTAATTCATCAAATTCCCCTTGCAATTTATCTAAGTTTCCTACTTCTTGTACGTCCACAATCATCATCATTGTAAAAAAGTCCTGTAAAATTGTCTGACTGATGTCTAATATATTTATATTATTATTGGATAAAATGGTTGTTACATTAGCTATTATTCCTACCTGGTCCTTCCCAACCACACTTACAACTGCACGTTTATTTTCCATCGATGTCACCTCTAATATTAAGATTAAAGACTCTTTTTGTATGTCTGGTTACTTTTTAACTATGTCGGAGTTGATAGAAATTGTTGATAATATGAATTCATAGTAATGTGCTTAATCCCGCTACGGAAAGCGACTGCCCGGAGCGGAAATCAACAAAGCACTAAATTAGATATTTATTCTTAATTAAAGAAATTAGCAGTCTATGCAAAACCCGACATAAACAATAAAAAGCAACGGTCTATCATAAAGAGTCTTAAAAAAAGACAAATAAAAAAGATTGGTTTAAACCAATCTCAGAAGAATAGATAAGAGTATTATTTGTACGTACTCTTCTGTCCTTTTGCCTGAGATTGTGAATCCTTCGGCGCCGAGTTAACGGTCTCTCCAGAAGCTGCTCCTTTTGTAGTTTTACCCACAAAATTCATAGCTAACTTTTTTATTATTTAATTAGAACAAAATAATCTTATCAATAATTATTTGCAAGGTCAATAATGAAGGTATCTTCTAAACTGACGGAACTAACTTATACAAAGCAAAAGAAAAACCCTTCTTTTGAAAGGGCATGCGAACTTTGTATTATGCATGATAAAATGTCCATTAACTCCAAATACTTGGAACCTCTTTTTCCGTTTCCTTCTTTCCACCCTTTCTAAGATAGGCTTGAACTTCCTCCAGACTCAATCCAATCTTCTTTGCCTCCAGAATTAATTTGACCCACTCTTGATCAAGTTCAGCATTCACTTCCTTAACCATTTCCCCCTCCTAAAATACATATGTATTTCAGGTAGCCCAGCCATCATGATTGAAAAAACCTTAGACCCGTGACTTTGCGTCCCTATTTTTCAATAGGTTTGCCTTTTTCTGATTTAAATCATAAAACTACCCAAAATTCCCAAGAATGTATCGTTAAGAAAATTCTGTTATTAATATACCATATGGAGCATTACACCATCATTACACACTCGATTTACTCCTCAATTTTTTCATTTTTATTAAGCGTTGATTCAATTCCTCGCGTCCATTGATGATGTATTTTAAGGCAATTTCTAAGTAATGTATGGTATTTTCTATATTCCCTTGTTTTTCATATTTATCTGCTAAATACAGCGATATATTCAGCCATTCCTTTTCCAACCAAGTACGTAAATTAAGAAAACATTCTTCGTATAATCCAGGTAATACCTTCTCTGTTTCGGACATCATGATTTGTGTAAAATACTGATATTTCCTTTCTTCACTCTCTACGCTCTGTGCTTCTTTCATCATTTTAAGGTAAGATTGTATATCTGAATGTACCTCTCCATGTAAAAATACATGTTCTCTGTTAGTTCCTAACAAAGGGACACAATCGCTATTGCTGTACCTATCTAGCATACTCTTCAAATAATGCAGAGAAACCCGCAACCTATTTCTAGCCTTTTCCAAGTGAACATCTGGCCAAAATACATCGCAAAGCTCATCACGTGTTGAAGATTGGTGAATAACAAGATAACAAAGAATCTGCTTCGCCTTTCTTCTACCCCATCCATCTTGAAGCTTCTTTCCATTTATATAAACTTTAAATCCATCTAACATATTTACCTGCAGCTCATTTACATCACTCACACCATCTTTTTTTCTATTAAGTAATCCACCAATTTCTGTATAGAGTTGTGTTCTTAGATCCTCTAAATAGCTATCCTTATGCCCAGAGAAATTTTTACTTTTACTTTTTTCAATAAATTGCTTAATCCAATCTGCCGTTAGTTTTGGCTCATCCATTTGAATGAGAAACGACGCATCAGGGATGGAAAGATATCTAGCTTTTTGATTAAAACATAAGCCAGCAATGTTAAACTCAGGTGGATATATTTCATCTTCTGAACCCGATAGCATGAGAATGGGTATATTTATCCGTTGAAAGTCCGCTACTGTTGTATTCAAAATATCTAGATTAAATAAATCAAAATATACTTCTGGCCGTACTTTATTATAGGAGTTTAACAAAATATGTTTCTTTTCATCCGAAAGTTGATAACAGATTTTTTCTATTAATTGCTCTCCCAGTTTTAACATTGATGGACTTCCCTTAACTTCTTCCTTTCTTTTTTGAATTACTTGATTCGCTAGTTTCTTCGGATAATAAATTGGCACCCCAATTAAAATTAATGATTGCAGATTCCCCTGATACCTAGAAGCGAAGTATATACCGACCATTCCACCGAAACCTTGTGCAATTATATGGTAAGAGGAAATGTGTAAGGACTCTATCAAAAAAACCAAATCATGATATAGTACTTCCGTATTCCTTTGTTTAATTCCAGCATCACTTTCACCATGCCCTCTTAAATCATACCGCAATATATGGAAATTCTTTTGAAAATAAGGAATAACATCATCCCACGAATGCAAATCCAAGCCAATCCCATGAATAAGAATAAGAGTCTCTTTTGCATGGGGGTTTTTTGATTTCAAGTACTGGTAACAAATACTTACACCACATTTATTAATCCAATTCAAAAGAATCTCCTCCCAATCGATATAGTACTTAACGCTTATACTTCATAAACTTAACGTCCTAGTATTCTATATCTATTTCGTGAAAAACTATAAAGATTCCTTCTTATTCAACAAAATATTTTATAAATGTTCAAAATATTTAGATTCATTTAAACAAGAATACCCGTAAGTGTACTCTTAAGGAGTATTTTCACTCTGCTAGATTGGATTTTCAAATGCTTGGTTTGGGAGTTATGTAAATGTTTTAACTGTAGATTCTATAATGGGGCATACTAACCTAACCAGATCTTGCTATCAACCGCTTTGCTCCATCTATCAACCGCCTTACTCCTTCTATCAACCGCCTCGCTCCTTCTATCAACCGCCTCGCTCCTTCTATCAACCGCCTCGCTCCTTCTATCAACCGACTCGCTCCTTCTATCAACCGCCTTACTCCTTCTATCAACCGCCTTACTCCTTCTATCAACCGCCTTACTCCTTCTATCAACCGCCTTACTCCTTCTATCAACCGCCTTACTCCTTCTATCAACCGCCTTACTCCTTCTATCAACCGCCTTGCTCCTTCTATCAACCGCCTTGCTCCTTCTATCAACCGCCTTGCTCCTTCTATCAACC
>NZ_RBZP01000007.1 GCF_003628505.1 Oceanobacillus halophilus
ACAACCTTTTTATAGGCGTTCACAGCTTTTTATAGGCGCTCACAACTTTTTATGGGCGTTCACATCTTTTTATAGGCGTTCACAACTTTTTATAGGCGTTCACAGCTTTTTATAGGCGCTCCCATCTTTTTATAGGCGTTCACAACCTTTTTATAGGCGTTCACAACCTTTTTATAGGCGTTCACATCTTTTTATAGGCGCTCACATCTTTTTATAGGCGTTCACATCTATTTACAGGTGCTTCCCACAGTTTAATAAAAGCTACACCATCTACACATGACTAATCTCTTGGAAATTAATGATTCTATCACTAATTCTCCTTAGTAGACTATGATCATGACTTATTGCAAGGACTCCTATGTTTCTTTCCTTTGCGAGTTTTAAGACTAGTTGCCATAATCTCGCCTGTGTTACTGCGTCAAGCATGGTAGTCATTTCGTCTGCGATTAAATAACGTGTATTTTCATGGAGCGCACGTGCTATACAAAACCGTTGCAACTCCCCACCGGAAAGTTCACTCGGCCAGCGCGTGAGCCATTCTTGTTTGATGCCGAACTCGTCAAGCAACGCACTTTCTGTCATATTACTTTCCTTTAGCACTTTTCTCATTTGCCAGCGAGGATTAATCGCTTTTTCTGGATGTTGCCAGACTAGTTGAACAGGATGGGGGCCATTTCGCTCTGGTTTCCTTCCAGCTATTTGAATACTCCCTGTCTCTGGTTTCAAATATCCCGCAATCACCTGAGCCATCGTTGTTTTTCCAGAACCACTATATCCATGGATGCCTACGATTTCATTAGGACGTATCATTAAGTCCAGGTTTTTAAATACATATGGTCCTCTTTCATATTTATAACTAATGGACTTTATTTCCAGGCTCTCACTAGGAAATGATTCCCCCTCTAGATTTTTTACATATCCTGGATGAAATTCATTTTGTGGCAATGCGTTCCATAATGCTTTGGTAAAAGGATGCTTTAAATTATCTCCAGTGCCTGAAAAATCGTTTGCATCTGCTGTTTCAATCGTTTCTCCAGCTTGAAAAACAACGACTTTATCTGCAATTTTCAGAGCAGTTTCTAAATCATGACTGATAAACATGATTCCCTTTCCATTTAGAGCCAATTCTTTTATTTGCCTCACTGTCTCTTCCAAAGATTTTGGATCTAATCCAGGTGTTGGTTCATCTGCAACAATTAACTCAGCTGAACTAACCATCGCAGTTGCAGCTAGTACTTTTCTTGCCATCCCTCCGGATAATTCAAAGGGATATTTGTTTACAGCATTTGTTGGAAGTCCTACTTGTTTAAAAATATCATGTTGTATTTCTGCTTTATCTCCAGCTTGTATTGCCTCCTGTACTTGTTTCCCTACTTTCATCAGTGGATTCAGGGAATTAACAGATTGAGGAATCATGGATATTTTCTTCCCACGAAGTTCTTCCTGAAGATGCTTTGTTAAAACTTTTCCTTTAAATTTGAGCTGGCCTTTACAAATCGCATGATCTGGAAGAATTCCAAGTATCGCATTGACTAACAAACTTTTCCCCGAACCACTCGCACCAATTACTGCAACAATTTCACCTTGGTGAATGGTCATACTCAACCTTTTTACTACTTCTACGGTCGTTTCTTTTAATCCTTTTTTATATGCTCGAAAAGATAAGGAAAAATCCTCCACCTCAAGTAACGGAGGATATTTATGCGTTTTTTCATTCATGTCTGGTCCCCCTCCTAAGATTTTTGTCCATGAAATGGGTCCACGAGTAAGCGGAGATTTTTTCCTAACATATCAAATAACCCAACAACCATTAACAAACAAAGACCTGGGAAGAATGCAAGCCACCACATACCAATAGATAAATATCTCATGGATTCAGAAAGAATAATTCCTATCGCAGGCTGTTCCGCTGGTAATCCGAATCCTAAGAAGGTAATGGCCGCTTCGTGTAATATTGCGTGGGGAAATAGTAGCAAAAATCCTATGAAAAGCTGCGGTAATAAATGCGGTGCATAGTGATGCCTGGCAATCCACAACCTTGACTTACCAAGCCTTTGTGATACACCTACATATTCCATGGAACGAACTTGCAGCATCTCTGCTCGAAGCACTCTAGTTAAATGGGGCCAATGTGTTAAAGCGAGACCCATTATAACTCCTCGTAGGCCACCACCTAATGAAAAGGAAATTAAGATTAAAATAACGATGTGCGGCACACTTAGAAATAGGTCGATAAGCCAGGTAACTATCCGGTCACACAAGTTATTCCAGGAAGCTAACAGGCTAAGAAATAAAGCTATTAACGTACTGGAAAAAGCAGCTAAGAGGCCAACTCCAATACTTAAAGTTAGTCCCTTTATCGTCCGAACCAACATATCGCGTCCGAGCCAATCCGTTCCAAATAAATGGTCATATGAAGGGGCCTGATTTTTTCTCTCCATATTAATAGCAAAACTGTCTTCTCCAAGCAGCAGTCCAACTACTATAACAATCAACAGTAGCATAAACGATATTAATATCGAAAAAACGGTTCGTATTCTCAAGTTCATTAGCCTCTCCCCCTTCTAATCTGAGGATTGACCACGTTATATAAAAGATCCGCAAAAAGGTTTCCAACAAACACAAATATGGTACTACATAATACAATCCCTAATAATAATGGGACATCCCCACCTAGACCAGCATCGACAACTGCTTGCCCAAGACCTGGATAGGAAAACACTTGCTCAGCTAGCACAGCCCCGCCAAAGATTTCGCCAAACGAAGCAAAATGCAGAGAGATAGCAGGCAACGAAATATTACGAAGGCCATGGTGGTAAATAAGTTTCCAACCGTTGGTTCCTTTGGATTTTGCATAGCGAATATAATCACTATTTAAAACATCAATCAGTTTTTGTCTCGTATGTAGTGCTATGCTGGATATCCCAACCACACTTAAAGTCAACGCCGGGAGAAGCAAATGCCGTAATTTTTCCATAAAAGAAACATCTTCTGCTACTACACCAGCTGGAGTTCCTAATCCTACTGGAAACCAACCTAACCAAACAGAAAAAACCATTAATAGTAATAAACCTAACCAAAATGTTGGTGTAGAGGCTAGTGTATAACAATATCCTTTAATCATACGATCGAGCCATGTCCCTTCTTTCATGCCTGACACGATACCAAGTAAAAAGCCTATCACGCCTGAAAGGACCCATGCTACCCCCATTAATGCCAATGATGCGAGAAATCGTTCTGCTATCACATCTTTTACTGGAGAACGATATATCAAGGAAGTACCTAAGTCTCCTTGAAGTATCGCTTTTACCCAATTACTGAACTGTATATAGCTCGGTTCATTGAGTCCCCAGTACTCTGCAATTTCCTGTCTTTGCTCCGGGCTTACTCTGTTCATATCTGCCCCAACATAAGATCTAACAGGATCTATTGGCGAAGAGTCCACCAGGATAAACGATAGAATGCTAACTGCAACGAGTAAAGTTGCAAGTCTTATTGATTTACCTAAAAAATAATGCACAAAGCGTTTTACATACAATTTGCTTCCTCTTTTCTACTCTTTCCACTGCCACTTTTCTATAAAGTCTGTTATTGGCCAACCATGCCCATGAGGCTGAATCTTTTGTTCACCAATTTCAAGGTTATCATTGATAAAATAAACATGCTCCAGATTTACCAGCCAAGCCCACGGTGCGTCCCCTTTTGCAGAGAATCCTTCTTCTCCATCCCATTGGGCTTTCTTCCAATAATTGATGGCCTCTTCTTCGGATGAAGCGTGAAGTGCTTTGTTCATATACTCATCAACAGTTGGATTAGAATAGTAGTTTGAATTATAGTATCCGATTCCTCTTGTCTTACTGCTATATAAATTATACAATTCTAATGGATCATGACTTCCCCACCCCATCATAACAGGTTGTGAATACATCAACTGTTCAATTTCATTCCAGCTTTTCCCTTCAGTAATAATCTTTATTCCCAAAGGTTTCATCATTTCTGCTAAGCTCATGGACAACGATTGACGAATTTGGTCATCTGCTGGATAGAGTAAGGAAAAAGCCGCTTCTTTTCCATCCTTTTCTCGCAATCCATCTCCATTCATCTTCCAGCCTGCTTCTTCCAATATTTCTTCCGCTAACTCAACATTACTGTCTTCCATTACTGTATCTGGATTCCACCATGGCAATTGATCCGCCACGGAATATGCTGGGGTACCGAATCCATCTACCACACCATCCACTAATGCTTGTCTGTCCACAGCAACATTAATTGCTTTTCGAATGGCAATATCTGATGTTACATCATTCCCAATCGGAAAACCTTCTTCCGTATATTCTCCAGTTGGTACGTATGGAAACATAACGCCACGATTATCAACAGACGGTAATTCCATTCGCTTCATTCCAGAAATCTCCTGATTAGCAAAGGTAGATGGAACAGAAACAACATCTAGCTCTCCTGCTTTAGCAGCAGCAAACGCTGCATCTTCTGATAAGAATAGAAAAGTTAGTTTATCAAAAACTGGTGTTTCCCCATCATAATAAGGATTTTTTTCAACAATAATTTGCTGTCCTTTATCCCATTGAACAAGCTGATATGGACCAGAGCCAATTGGGTGCTCATTGTAATTCTCGTCATATGCATGTTCTGGAACAATGCCTGTTGAAACCAATATAGATAGGAAAGTAGAATCTGGCTCCCTCAAGATAAACTTCACCGTATTCGCATCTATCGCCTCCACTTTCTTCATATTACTTAAGTCAACAACAGACCCACTCTGTTTGGTTTTCTGAAAAGTAAAGACGACATCCTCCACGGTCAAAGCTTCCCCATCAGAAAATTGCACATCATCACGAATAGTTACCTTCCAAATCAATCCATCAGAACTCACTTCATAACTTTCAGCCAAATCATATTCTACATGAAAATCTTTATCATACCTCATCAAGGTACTTTGAAATAATGGGGAACCATATCTTCCCCATCCTGTTGTTGGGTCAAATCCCTCTTCTGGTTCCCCACCAATTGCAAGTACTAATTCTTTCTGATTATCAGTACTGTCATTCTTCGTTTCTTCTATTTCACTTGGATTATCTGTACATGCCACCAAACTAAATAAACTGCTAATTACCAAGACTACAATTATTTTCTTCATTATATATACTCCTTTGTATCGATAACAACATTGTTTCTTATTGAAGTTCATCTATACCATTTTAATTTCTGTTCCTTCATACCGCAATAATAGTTATCGACATATTATTGTAACAATAGTTTGCTTAATCGTTCACACAATTATCTTATTCAGGAAAAATATGGTGATATATTTAAATTAGAAGAACATGGGAGGGATAAAAAAATGACAGAACTTATTCTAGCGAGAATGCAGTTTGCATCGACCACCATATTTCATTTTCTTTTTGTTCCATTATCCATCGGTCTAGCATTTATCGTAGCTATTATGCAAACAATGTACTATTTTACGAAAAAAGACATGTATCTGAAAATGACTGAATTTTGGGGGAAATTTTTTCTTATTAACTTTGCAGTCGGTGTCGTTACTGGTATTATTCAAGAATTCCAGTTTGGCATGAACTGGTCCGAGTATTCTCGATTTATGGGAGATATATTCGGTGTTCCATTAGCTATTGAAGCATTACTTGCATTCTTTATCGAATCTACGTTTATTGGTGTTTGGATATTTGGTAAAGGACGACTTCCTAAAGGGTTACACTTAGCAAGCATTTGGCTAGTTGCAATTGGAACTGTTTTATCCGCATTTTGGATTCTATCAGCCAACTCTTTTATGCAAAATCCGCTTGGTTATGAACTCGAAGGTGGCCGAGCCATTATGAATGACGTGTTTGCCGTTCTAACGAATCCAAAATTACTTGTAGCATTTCCGCATACTATCTTTGCCGCACTTGCAACAGGGGGATTCTTTATAGCAGGTGTTAGTGCATGGAAACTATTAAAGAAAAAAGATATTACTTTCTTTAAATCTTCCATGACGATTGCATTAATTGTTGCAGCAATATCATCCCTAGGTATCGCTTTTTCCGGACATTCACAAGCTGGATATCTTGTAGAAGCACAACCAATGAAAATGGCTGCTGCAGAAGGTATTTATGAAAACACAGGTGACCCAGCTCCATGGACAGTTGTAGCTAGTATAGATACAGATAATAAAGAAACAAATTTCAGTCTTCAAATACCTTACTTGCTCAGCTTCTTGTCCTATGGCGAACTATCTGGTGAAGTAGAAGGGATGAACACTATTCAGGAACAATACACAGCACAATACGGAGAAGGAGATTATATTCCTCCAGTTAAAACAACTTTTTGGAGTTTCCGTATTATGGTTGGTTTTGGCGGACTTATGATTCTTCTGAGTCTACTTGGATTAGCCTATCGTAAATGGGGTGTACCTGAGAATCATTCCTTCTATTTAAAATTTATGGTATTTATGATTTTCTCGCCTTATATTGCGAATACAGCAGGTTGGATTATGGCTGAAATGGGACGCCAGCCTTGGATTGTACAAGGTTTGTTGCAAACAGAAGCAGCTGTAAGTCCTAATGTTACTTCTGGACAAATCATCTTTTCTCTCAGTGCATTTTTAATTATCTTTACACTATTATTAGCAGCAATGGTCTACCTATTTATAAGAGTCATTAAACAGGGGCCATATGCGAAGCAAGAAGAAGACGTGTCGACTTCAGATCCATTTGGAAAGGGAGGAATGGAACATGCAATTAAGTGAGATATGGTTTCTGCTAATCGGTGTATTATTCGTCGGGTTTATCTTTTTGGAAGGCTTTGACTTTGGTGTTGGTATGAGCACCAAATTTCTAGCTCAAGGTGAGTCAGAAAGACGTGTGCTTATTAATACGATTGGGCCGTTTTGGGACGCAAACGAAGTCTGGCTTATTACTGCCGGCGGGGCTATGTTTGCAGCTTTCCCTCATTGGTACGCAACCTTATTCAGTGGATATTACGTCCCGTTTGTCGTACTGCTGCTAGCACTCATTGCTCGAGGAGTTGCATTTGAATTTAGAAGTAAAGCACATATGAGAAAATGGAGGCAAACTTGGGACTGGTCCATATTCTTAGGAAGTCTGCTCCCTCCATTCTTAGTTGGTGTGCTATTCACAAGCTTAATTAAAGGGTTACCAGTTGCCAGTGACATGAATATGGTTCTTGGTTTTACAGATGTCGTAAACCTTTATACAGTTGTAGGTGGTGTTGCATTTGTCCTACTTTCCTACTTACATGGCTTAATGTTTATTTCTCTAAAAACGGAAGGATCCCTTCGTGAGCGAGCACGTAATCAGGCTAAAAAGCTCTATCTAGCATGTGGCATTGTCGTCGTTCTCTTTGTAGTACTTACGGGAATATATACATCTGCCTTCACAGAAAAAGGTGCAATAATCATTCCGTTATATGCCACAGCTGTCGTCTTGTATCTCCTTCTTTATCCGTTACTAAGGAGTAAAAAGGAAGGTCTCAGCTTTGCAGCCACGGGGCTAATCATGATTATTGTAACAGCTTCATTCTTTGTTACCTTGTTCCCAAACGTCATGATAAGCTCGATTGATCCAGCAAATAATATTAGCCTATACGCTGCAGCATCAGGAGATTACTCATTACAAGTAATGACCTACGTTGCATTAACTATGGTACCAATTGTTCTCGCATACACGATATGGAGTTATTACGTATTTCGTAAGCGGGTGACAACTAAGGAGCATCTGGAATACTGATGGACAAACTACTGTTAACTTATAAAGGTATCAAAAAAATATTATTAATGATTGGGGTACTTACCTTCTTACAAGGCGTAATTATTGTGCTCCAAGCAATCTATCTATCAAAGTCTATTACAGCCTTGTTTCATGGGACAGCTTGGACAGCTGTCCTTCCTTATCTTTTTTATTTTGCAGCACTTTTCCTATTACGACATTTTTTACAGTGGATAAAGGAACGAGTTAGTTATAACTTTGCCGAAAAAACAGCGATGGAAAAGCAATCACAGCTTCTACAAAAACTATTCGAAATTGGCCCACATGCTGTATCAAAGCACGGTACAGGTAATATGATTACTCTTTGTATGGAAGGTATTCCAAATTTCCGTAAATATTTGGAATTGTTCATCCCACGATTTATATCCATGCTCGTGATTCCAGCAATTATTTTACTATATGTATTCTCTTCTGACACATTATCAGGTGTGGTCCTACTAGTTACCATGCCCATTATGTTTGTATTTCTAGCTTTGTTAGGTATGGCCGCAAAGAAAAAAGTAGACGATCAGATGGGGACGTATCGTATCCTCTCCCACCATTTTGTTGATTCGTTACGAGGGATTGTCACTTTAAAATACTTAGGAAGAAGCAAATCTCATTCCAAGGCGATTGAGCATGTTAGTAATCAGTACCGAATTGCTACCAATCAGACATTAAGAGTCGCATTTTTATCTTCATTTTCTCTCAATTTCTTTTCCAGTTTATCGATTGCCCTCTTGGCAGTGGAATTAGGCGTTCGATTAATTGACGGAACTACTGGATTGGAAATTGCACTAGCCATGCTTATCTTAGCTCCAGAGTATTTTTCACCGGTTAGAGAATTTGGTAATGATTTTCATGCAACCATGGATGGAAAGGATGCGGGTACCCAAATCCATCAACTGCTTACACAAGAAACCATTCCTCTTGTTGAGAAAAAGGTTGATATGACACCATGGAATGAAAAAAGCTCCTTACATGTAGAAAATTTAAGCAAAATGGCGGATGATGAAGACCGTTATATTATGAAGGATGTTCATTTCCAGGTGAAAGGTTTTAAAAAAATTGGTGTAATTGGAGCGTCTGGTGCTGGAAAATCTACACTTATTGACTTATTAGCTGGATTCACGGCTCCAAATAGTGGATCAATTAAGGTAAATGATCAAACCATCCCCCATTTCGCCATACCAGAATGGCAGGAGCAATTAACCTATATTCCACAGCATCCCTATATCTTTTCTGGCACAATAGCTGAAAATGTTTGCTGGTATACGCCAGATGCACCGAAAGATGCGATTAACGAGGCACTTAGAATAACTGGTTTAACGGAATTAATAACGAAATTGCCAAAAGGAATGGATGAGAAAATTGGTCAGGGTGGCAGGAGTTTAAGTGGTGGAGAAGAACAGCGCATTGCCTTAGCACGCGCTATTTTAAAAGAACAGCCCATCATGGTATTTGATGAACCGACTGCACATCTAGATATTGAAACGGAACATGATATCAAACAAATGATGTTACCAATTATGGAAAATAAATTAATCTTTTTCGCTACCCACCGTCTCCATTGGATACAGAACATGGATTTAATTCTTGTTATGGATAATGGAAGATTAGTAGAGATAGGAACACCTAAAGAATTATACGATGAACGAGGTTTTTACTACCAGCTTATTGGAGGTGAAATGGCAGATGAAGCTTTATCAGAAGTTTATTAATCCTTATATGAAGAAGTATTACAAATCTTTAACTATCGCGATTTTTTTCGCTGTACTTACAATGGCATCTAGCGCCATGCTTACTTTTACCTCTGGGTATCTTATTTCAAAAGCTTCCTTGCGTCCAGAAACTATTTTGCTCTTATATATACCAATTGTTGGGGTAAGAACTTTCGGTATTTCTCGAGCAGTTTTTCAATACTTTGAACGGTTAACCGGGCATAATGCTGTTTTAAAGATTTTAAGTAAAATGCGGGTTCAACTTTATCAAATGATTGAACCGCAAGCCTTATTTATCCATCATCGCTTCAAGACTGGAGATCTTTTAGGGACTTTGGCTGATGATATTGAACATTTGCAAGATGTATACATTCGGACGATTTTTCCAAGTATCAGCGCTTTAGTAATCTTCTTTGTATCTATTAGTACACTTTCTGTTTTTGATTGGAAGTTTGCAATATTCATGAGTTTTTGTGTGGGTATTATCGTGTTTATTTATCCACTATGGTCCCTATTTCTATTAAAAAGACGACAATTGGAGCAAAAGAAATGGCGCACATTGCTTTACGAAAACCTTACAGACGCTTTTTTTGGTCTACGCGACTGGATGATTAGCAGAAAAAAACAAACCTTTATTGATAAATTCCTGAACGATAGTCAGCAAAATAATAACATTGACAGAAAAATTAGCTATTGGAATCAATCACGAACACTGCAATTACAGGTACTTTCAGGTGTGATACTGGTTATTATGGCCATTTGGTCGAGCAATATGGCACAATCAGGCGAGCTCGCTCCTGCCTATATAGCTGCATTTACGTTAGTAACGCTTCCAGTGCTGGAAGGATTAATACCCATCTCACATGCCGTAGAAAGGATTCCAACCTACGAGGAATCATTAAAGCGACTAGATAATATTGACAAGCAAACGAGTGATTCCTTCTCTTCACAAAGGAATAAGACAATTATTTCAAATACTGCTCACATTAACTTGCACCGTGTTTTTTTCAGCTATGAAGGACAGGACGACAATGCCATTAAAGATTTCAACTTAACCATTCCACAAGGTCAAAAATTAGCTGTCTTAGGTAAGAGTGGTGCTGGAAAAACCACTTTTATGCAATTATTACAAGGAGCGCTTTCCCCTGTATCCGGAAACATTACCATTAACGGTTATTCACCAAAGGAGTATGGAGAAGACATTTATGAAATGTTAAGTGTGTTAAATCAAAAACCATATTTATTTGCCAGTACTGTTGAAAATAATATTCGGTTAGGAAATGAAAGTGCTACCCGAGAAGAAATTGAGGCAGTTATGAAAAAAGTAAAACTGGATGAATATATTCACTCCCTGCCTGCAGGACTGGATACTCAAATGGAAGAAACCGGACAGCGTTTTTCGGGTGGAGAACGGCAACGTATTGCTTTAGCTCGTATTCTATTAAAAGATACTCCCATTGTTATACTTGATGAACCGACAATTGGCCTTGACCCTATAACTGAATCCAGCCTTTTAGCTACTATATTTGAATCACTTCATGATAAAACAATTATTTGGATTACCCACCATTTAATTGACATTGAAAAAATGGATGAAATTCTGTTTATGGATAATGGAGAAATCACAATGAGCGGATCACACTATAGTCTAATGATACGAAGTGAACGATATCGTGATCTATATAGATTGGATCGGGGGATAATGGAGTAGTTGGTTTTGAAGATATAGGACTCTTGTTCGTTGATATATGCCATATTTACGTGGATATGTCTCGTTTTCTTGTTGATATACGGACGCCTTTCGTTGATATCACACTTTTTCATGTTTAACACATAAAAAACACTCAGTATCAGGCCGTACCACTATTAGCTAGTGCCAACTCGCTTCATATCTGAGTGTTTATTATGTTTAATTATTATTAATATATTCCAGACACTTCACTACTTGTCTGCTTCTTTCCATTGCCTTCTTATAGCTGTCTTTATCATTTTCCGAAATCATTCGGATAAATTCATCCGTTTCATATACCATATCCAGTTCGAGCTGTTCTTTTGCCAATTCATGTTTCTCATTATTTTCCCTGTCAAAATGGGTTATCTTACTGATTGGTGCGATATGGTCAATTGTTACGGTTCCTTCTTCCCCATGAAACTCAGATGGAATAAAACCTTGGGCAATTTTTGAGCAAAGGATGGTAATAACATAATTTTCATATGATAATACCAACGTTCCACTACCATCTATCCCGTTACTTAATTTCACGGGAAAATAATCCAACTTCACCGGTTCTCCAAATAGGTCGATGGCCATACTTAAAGGATAAACACCTAAATCCATCAGGGCTCCACCTGCAAATCCCTTGGAAAAAACATTTGGATTCTTACCTTCCATGAATGCATCATACCGGGAAGAGTATTGAACATACTGCAAAATACCACTTCGTATCTTGCCGATATCATTTAATGCTCCTTTTAATCGTTCATAATTAGGAGAGTAAAGATGCCTGTATCCTTCAAAAACAAACACACCTTCTCTTTCCGCTAATTCATCGATATCCTTCCACTCTTGTTCCGTTATAAACATTGGTTTCTCACAAAAAACATGTTTCTTTTTCTTTATTGCTTTTACCATATGTTCATAATGAAAAGTGTTTGGAGATGCGATGTAGATAAAATCCGTATCTTCCTTTAACATCTCCTCTAAATCTGTATACCAATTTGTAGATCCATTCTTTCTTGCAAATTTTTTCGCTGTATTTTCAGACCTAGAGTATACAGAGGATAATTCTGCTTTCCCTGTTTGATGAGCAGCTTTTATAAACGACTCGGTAATCCAACTCGTGCCAATTGTAGAAAATGTTTTCACTTCGTTTCATCCTTTTCTTTGTTTCTATCATCGTCTTGTGGCAACGGATCCACTGTGTGCTTATATTCATATCCCTTTTTCGTCACTACTAAGGTGAATATTAATATAAATATAACCACTATTATAGCGAAAACGACCCATCCAAAAATACTCACTCTCATCTCCCCCAGTGCATAACTAGTTTCGTAACCTAAGCGTATACTACTCTTATCTGTTTTTCAAATGTAACTTTCATTGGTAATTTTTGAGTATTTCAGAGAATATTTGACTATTTCCAAGCATATCTTTGTATAAACCGGAAGATTACCATCTCATAACAAGAAACCAAGTTATTTCCTAAATTATCAGAAAATACAAGATTTGATTGAAAGATGTAACACCACTATCATTAGAATAGTAAATACTATTTAGTTCTTTCCCCAATCTATATTTCTATCTTTTCCACATCAAAGAGGGAGTTATTACCTAGTAGATTTATGATTACTATTAGAAACAAATAGGTACAAGTTCTTAAATTAAAAAGGGAGGTCTTTTAGACTTGAAAAAATTCTTATTTACATTAGTAACAGTATTCGGGCTCATATTTTTAGCTGCTTGTGGGTCAGATGACTCATCTAGTGAGGGTAGCGAATCATCAGATTCTGGAGATTCAGAGGGCACACAAGAAAATGCTGAATCAGATGATAGCGCTAGCGGTAAATTAGCTGAATTACAAGAAGCAGGAACAGTAACCATTGGCTTTGCTAATGAAGCACCATATGCATATGAAGAAGATGGGGAATTAAAAGGTGCCGCAGTTGATATTGCTGCTGCAGTTTTTTCAGAACTTGGAGTTGAAAATGTGGAATCTAAGCTTGCTGATTTCAGTCAGCTTATCCCAGGTTTACAAGCACAACAATTTGATGTTGTAACTGCAGGAATGGCAATCAACCCTGATAGATGTGAAAATGCTCTATTTGGTGAACCTGAAATGCAATATGGGGAAGGTTTAATTGTTGAAGCAGGAAATCCACTTGATTTACAAAGTTATAAAGATATTGCTGATAATCCTGACGTAACAGTAGTAGTTATGGAAGGTGCTACAGAAATTGAATTCTTGAAATCTGAAGGTGTAAGTGAAGATCAAATTGAAACAGCACCAGATATCCCTGCAACATTCTCTGCTGTACAATCTGGGCGCGCTGATGCAACAACCGGTACAGAAATGACGGTTAAAATGGCGTTAGAATCTGCTGGTACAGATGCATTAGAGTTTGTTGAGACTTTTGAACAACCAGATATTGAAGGCGTTCCAAGTTATGGTGCTGCTGCATTCAACTTAGAGGATCAGGAATTAGTAGATGCTTATAATGAAGCACTAGCTAGCTTAAAAGAAGATGGTACTGTCGCTGAATTACTAGAAGCAAATGGATTTAGTGAAGAAAGCAACATGGTACCAGCTGAAGTAACAACAGAGGCAGTCTGCAACGGGGAATTTTAATTCACGGAAATTTTTAAGAGAGCTAATTTAAGTGAAATCTAAAATGATGACTCCATAGGGTCCGGTTCCCTCACCTAGGGGCCTGGCCCTATATTTTTTACATCAAGGAAGGGTTAAATTTTCTAAATCTCATAAGATATCCTCGACTTTTTATGAATCATTGTAATATCGACTTTCTTACTTCTTTCCTCTGAAATAAATAATAGAATAATAAATTCATAAAGGAGTGATTACGATTAGCGCAATTATAGATATTTTTCCACAGTTATTGAGGGGACTCGGTATCACTGTTACCGTACTAATAGGCTCTGCCATCGTCGCATACTTAATGGCATTTATCGCTGGTCTCTGTCGACTTTCTCAAAACGTTTTAATCCGCAAATTTACAGGTCTCTATGTTGAAATCTTTCGCGGTACTTCATTAATTGTTCAGCTGTTCTGGTTATATTATGCTATTCCGATGCTTTTTGGTATTCAATTAGGGTCCAATTGGTGGACGGGTGTCATTGCCATCGGTTTAAACTATGGTGCTTATTTATCAGAAGTTGTTCGTGGTTCCATTCTTTCGGTTGCGAAAGGACAAACAGAGGCTGCTGTCGCGTTAAATATGTCACGTTTTCAACGGATGAGAATCGTTATATTCCCACAGGCAGTACGAATGATGCTTCCTGAATTTGGAAATTACACGATTCAAATGTTAAAAGGGACATCCCTCGTATCCTTAATCGGTATGACTGATGTTCTATATTATGGTGACATTATGCGAAGTACCAATCTTGCACAAGCACCATTAATCTATCTATTGGTACTTGTTCTATACTTTATCCTTGCATTGCCACTAATTTGGTTAACTAGAAAAGGTGAGAGTATATCCAAGAAAGGAGTGGCTAGCGGATGAGTAGTACTTATTGGAGTTGGGAAACATTCTTTGAAGCCCTCCCTATTGTTTTGCAAGGCTTAGGATGGACAGTTGGGCTAACTATTACATGTTATCTCTTTGCACTAATTTTTGGTTTTGTTTGGACATTTTTGCGTAGAGTTCCGAATAGAACGTTTCACTGGGTTGTTACTTGGGTTATGGAATTTATCCGTTCTACCCCGCCACTCGTACAATTATTCTTTATATACTATGCATGGCCTATGATTCCAGGTATTGGTGTAACTTTAAGTCCGTTCGCAAGTGGTGTACTAGGATTAGGTATTCACTTTAGTACGTACATTGGCGAAATTTATCGGTCTGGAATTGAAGGCGTTGATAAAGGTCAGTGGGAAGCGTCTAGAGCTTTAAACTACTCTACATTGGATAAATGGAGAAAAATTATCTTACCGCAAGCTCTACCTCCTACGATTCCAATGTTAGGAAACTATTTTATTATAATGTTTAAGGAAGTTCCATTAACATCCACAATTGGGGTTTCAGGAATCTTGCTTATGGCAAATACGTATGGTGCACAGAACTGGGCATACTTAGAGCCATTAACGATTGTAGGTATGATTTTCTTAGTATTAAGTTATCCTTCAGCTATCCTGATTAAAAAACTGGAAGTAAAAATGAATACACGTTTTGATAAAAAAGTTAAAAGCGACGGTAGAAAAAGGGAAAAAAGGAGCAGTGATGTAATGTCAGAACCAATTGTAAAATATAGAGATGTACACAAGTCTTTCGGCGATACTAAGGTTCTAAAAGGAATTAACCTGGACATACACCCAGCTGAGAAGATTGCTGTCATCGGTCCAAGTGGATCTGGTAAAACAACCATTATTCGGATGTTAATGACATTAGAAGAACCAACATCTGGAGATATTATTGTTGATGGCACAAACCTTTGGAAGATGGAAAAGAACGATAAAATGGTGAAGGCAAACGAGAAACACTTAAGAGAGGTACGTGGTGATATTGGGATGGTTTTCCAACACTTTAACCTCTTCCCACATATGACCATTTTAGAAAACTGTATGTCCGCACCTATCCACGTAAAAAAAGAGAACAAGAATGAAGTTCGTGAGCGTGCTATCCAAATGCTTGAACGAGTTGGACTTGGAGATAAGCTAGAAAATTATCCTAGCCAACTATCAGGAGGACAGAAACAGCGTGTGGCGATGGCCCGTGCGCTAGTTATGCGTCCGAAGATTATGTTATTTGATGAAGTAACCTCCGCACTAGACCCGGAATTAGTAGGTGAAGTATTAGAGGTTATTCGTGACATAGCTAAAAATGATGACATGGCCATGGTCCTTGTAACACACGAGATGGACTTTGCCTTAGATATAGCGGATAAAGTGTTATTTCTGGATGAAGGTGTCATTGCCGAACAGGGGACAGCAAGCGAGGTAATCGAACACTCCTCCAACGAGCGTTTACAATCCTTCTTACACAGGTTCAGAAAAGTTTAATCTATGATAAAAGAGTGCTCCTATGATGATTGGAGCACTCTTTTTATATGAGGTGTTTAATATTTATAAAGTATGGTCTAATACGTATTTGATAGAAACTCTTGATAATCTGAATTCAGAGTAATGTGCTTTACTTTCGCTGCGGAAATACACTACGCTGTGTGCCTACTCTTCTTGTATATATAAACAATATAGTGGTCTTAAACGTGATTTTATTAGCTATAATCTCATTAACATCTTGTGCATCTATCTTAGCGTAGGCAGAATACGGAGACTCCTTCGGGAATAGCACGTGTCCGAAGACCCCGCAGCAGTGGTTTTCTGCGAGGAGGCTGAGGCCGTGCCCGCGAACCGCAAGTATTCTGCCGGAGCGAATGACTGCACAAACTAATCATCCGTGTGAGCGAGAACAATACTACTCTGAATTAAAGATATCAACAGTCTATACCTTATCCTCGCCAATTATCCGGACTTCTCGCTCCAATGATACGCCAAATTTCTCTTTTACTGTCTTCTGTACAAAACGAATCAAATCAATATATTCGGTTGCGGATGCATGGTCGATATTTACGATAAACCCTGCATGCTTCAGTGATACTTGTGCACCGCCGATTTGTTTTCCTTGGAGATTGCTGTCTTGGATTAACTTCCCTGCAAAATAACCAGGTGGGCGTTTAAATACACTTCCACATGATGGGTATTCTAAAGGCTGTTTGGATTCACGTCGATAGGTTAGGTCATCCATTATTGCTTTAATTTCTTCGTAATTTCCATTTTTCAAGGAGAATTCAGCTTCCAGGACAATATATCCTTTCTCAGGAATATTACTCTTTCGATAAGCTAAGTCTAGCTCATCTGCAGCAAGTGTAATCAATTCCCCTTCTCGTGTTACAACAACAGCACTCGTTAAAACATCCTTCACTTCTCCGCCATATGCACCAGCATTCATATATAAAGCACCACCTACTGACCCAGGAATTCCACATGCAAATTCCAGTCCAGTCAGCCGCTCTTTTAAAGCTTCTCTAGAGACATCAATAATTCGTGCCCCACTTTGTGCAACAATGACGTTTTCATCCGTTTTAATTTCATTTAATTTTTGCAGATTTAAGACGATGCCACGAATTCCACCGTCTTTGACAATTAAGTTGGAGCCGTTTCCCAATAACGTAAAAGGAACACCCTCACTGTTCGCTAATTTCACAATACTTTGTACTTCTTCATAACTTTCAGGAGTTACATAGTAATCTGCTTTTCCACCTAGTTTTGTGTAGGTGTGATTTTTGATTTCTTCATTGACTAACACATTTTCTTTAGAAGTAGTTTCAGATAATTTATCGTATAATTCATGATTACGTTTCAATTTAATATCATTCCTTTTGGATGTTTATCACAGGTGTAGGTCCCTGTTATAGATATATAACATTATAGAACATTATGTTCATGCAATTAAAAAACCACCAATAAAACTGGTGATTTTGTTAAATTCTTTATTATTGTACCACGTCTTTCACTAAAAAAGAATGAATCAATCTGTCCACTTTTAGACTCTCGTGCAATTCACTATGCCCTAATTGATCATCCTGAATAATTACTTCCTGTAACTGATCTTGCGGGACCATTTTTCGTATAGCTTTTACACTTTCTGGAAAAGAAACCATATCTCCAGTACTACCGATATTTAAAACCTGAATATCCTCGGGTATCTTCCCTCTTTGCAGCATTTCAAATGCTGTTGAATTAGGTTTCAAATCGGTCGCTGCTGGATCTTGATTAATATTAAAATATTCCTGGCTGTATATTCCATCAAATGGACTCCCAATAGCTACAAATTTTTGAACAGAAGGGTAATTTTCCATTTGATATTCCATTATATATTTGAGCGAAATAATACCACCCATTGAATGTCCCACTAAGTTAACGGTGGTAATATCATAATTCGCTTTTAAGTGCCGCAATACCGATGCTAACCATTCCGTACTATCGGAGAAATTTGCACGGTTATTCTTCAAAATAACTTGAACAAACGTTTGATTTAATGGTTCTTTACGCGTTCCGAAAGTAGTAATTCTTCCTCTAGAAGAGACGTAATAAACCAACTGCTTCGATCCCCAACCATTTCTTTCAAAACGTTCAATCATGGTCCCAAATGAATTAGCTGTCCCTTTATATCCATGTATAAAAACGGTTGGTACATCAAACTCATTTTCTGATTTAGCCTTG
The DNA here is from genome assembly GCF_003628505.1 of Oceanobacillus halophilus. Taxonomy (GTDB): domain Bacteria; phylum Bacillota; class Bacilli; order Bacillales; family Amphibacillaceae; genus Oceanobacillus; species Oceanobacillus halophilus. Next base: position 18,466 of record NZ_RBZP01000007.1, read on the forward strand.
TTAGGGTAATAAAAATAAACAATAGTTCCAATGAACATCGAAAAGAAAAGAGCAACACTCAGAACATATTTATGCTTATTCTTCAAATACCTTCCCTCTCCACTCCATAGCGTCCTCTTGCAATGTTTTTTGTTTTAAAATGAATCTAGTAAAGTATGCTGCAACTGCAAGCAGTAGAATCTTAACAAGAATCAGTGGAACGACGAAAATCACCGTAAATAACATCGAAAACCATAATAAAGACACACTTATTACTTTTACCTTTAAAGGAATCCCATTGCCTTCTCGGTAATTTAATATATATGGTCCAAAACGCTTGTTGGTAATCAACCAATGATATAGTTTATCTGAACTACGTATATAACAGGCAGCAGCTAATAATAGCAATGGTGTTGTTGGTAATAAAGGAAGAAAAATACCTAGAACGCCCAACCCTAAAGAAAGCGAACCAACTGCTATCAGAAAAGCTCTTTTTACCGCTCTCATGAATGAACACCCTTCTATTAAAAAATAGTTTGTTTTTTATTATAACACTAGAGCGGCAATAAAATTCCTACAGGATAGGACATTTTTATGAATTTTCCCCCATGTTCTTTATCCATTAGAATTTTTCTATGGAATGGAATATGGGCTTACCATTATTATAAGTAGCAATATATTTAAAACCTATTGACTTCAACAACTCGATGGAATCCTTAAACTGATATGCAACTGTTGTTTCTACATGGGAATCTGATCCTATTGTAATGATTTCACCGCCACATTCTTTGTATAAGGACAAGATATCCGCACTTGGCATTCCTCCTTCTAAACCATATCGATATCCAGAGGTATTTAGTTCAATTCCTTTTCCAGCAGGTATAATTTCACGAAATATTTCTGATATTATTTCATGAAAATTCGAAGTACTCCTCTCTTTCGTATAACGCTTAACAAGATCAATGTGGCCGAGAATACTAAATTCCTTGTAACGTTTCACACAGTCTAACAATTCCTCATAATAAATTTGATATGCTTTATCTACCGTTTTTCCTTTAAAAAAATTCCCCGAGTGTAAGTCTTTTTTTTCTGTCGAATGCATCGAGCAAATAACAAAATCAAACAGTTCTTCCTTCATTAATTCCTCATAACGGTCTAACAAATAAGGCTGCACTCCAATTTCTATGCCTTTTTTTATTCTTATCTTATCTTGATAAGCCTTTTGCATTTCTTTGATTTTCTTATCATACGCAGCTAAATCAAATTCAAATATCCAATCTTTATCCGGATAGTCATAATCAATATGCTCGGTAAAACAAATTTCTTCTAATCCCAAATCAATTGCCTTTTGTATTGTTGTTTCCATAGCTGTATCACAATCAGCTGAAAAATTACTATGAATATGATAATCAAACATTTTCTACTCTCCCCCGTGTTGACTTTTAAGTACCTAAACTTTATAATACTATATAACTTTAATTAGATAAAGTGGTAAAGTAATAAAGCTATTTAAATATTTCTTTTTTTAGTTTTAGTTACTGTGTTTGGATAGAAAGTCGAAGTAATCAAAAAAACTCAACATTATGAACGTAGCGGTATATTACTTCCGATTATCTTAACAAGTTACATCAAACCTAATAGATGAAATATAATTGCCAGATTCTATCTTTTATCTAAATTATACCAAAAATCGACAATATTCTTATACTTTCGAACATAAAAATTGTATAATCTAACTAACAAATGATAAATGCGCGGTTAAAAGGAGAATTTTCATGCAGAGATATGTGATTGATAACAATAAAAATACGAATGTGGAAGACTTTCAAATGAGAGATATGCTTCTTTCCAAGCTAAAAAAACGTTTCACTACCTATGGCTATAAGCAGGTTCGAACTTCTACCTTTGAATCATATGACATGTATTCCAATATTATCGGCACGGTGAACAAAGATGAGATGATTAAAGTAATCGATACTTCGGGGAAGGTATTGGTTCTTAGACCTGACGTTACCATCCCATTAAATAGAATGACTACTTTAAATGGACTAACACCAGATAACCAGCGTCTATTCTATATACTGGATGTCTTTCGTCAATCTCATGCAGAAGCAGATGAAAAAGAAAGTACACAAGCAGGTATAGAATGTTTTGGGGATAACTCAGCCGAAGTTGACTCTGAAGTCATCATGATGGCTATTCACACTTTTCAAGACCTCGGTTTTAGTAATTTTAAATTGGAAATTGGGCACGCAGGTTTCTTTAAGGAGTTAATTCAACAGGCTAATTTAAATGAACATGAACTGGAATCCCTGCAAGCACTTATACAATCCAAAAACTTAGTTGATATTGAACCTTTTCTATCACAGCTGAATATTGATGAAGATGTACGGGTAGCTATTCAGTCGATACCAATGCTATATGGAAACCCTGAAAACGTCATTGACCAAGCTAAATCCATTATCCGTAATGATTCGATGAAGGAAATCCTTCAAAATTTAATAGATGTATACGAGATTCTCCAAGCATACGGTGCAGAGAATTCCGTGGTCTTTAATCTAGGACTTATTAATAATATGAACTATTATTCAGGCATTATCTTTCAAGGTTTCGTTGATAATATTGGAAAACCCGTATTAATGGGTGGACGTTATGACAATTTGGGCAAACAATTTAATCAACCTAGCCCCGCAGTCGGTTTTGCCTTTGAAGTGGATTTATTAATACATGCTATTCAGCAACAAGAATTAGCACAACCGCAATCTCCTGTAGTAGATGTTATTATTCACTATAATGAGAGCAAACAGCAAGAAGCGCTTCGTTCAGCGTATGTACTTCGTGACAATGGGTTACAGGTTCTCACCTATCTAAATAATAAATCAGCAACTCAAATTCGTTCGAGTTATATTGCTGAATTTAATGAATCACAAAATAAATTAATTAGTAGAAAGATAGAGAAGAACTTTTCTAATCCGGAAGAACTGTTGGCATTGTTACAGAAGGAGGAGAACTAAGTGGAACAAATTACAATAGCTTTAGCCAAAGGCAGACCAGCAAAAAGTACGATCGACTTATTAGAAAAGACAGGTGAACATTTTGTTGACTTACATGAAGATAGCCGAAAGCTTGTATTTTACAATACGGATCAATCTATTAAAGTCATATTCGTAAAAGCGCTTGATGTCCCTACATATGTTGAAAAAGGAGCTGCTGATATTGGCATTGTCGGAAAAGATAATATTATGGAATCACAAGCAGACGTCTACGAGCTTTTAGATTTAAAGATTGGGAAATGTAAGTTTTCCGTAGCTGGAAGGCCGGAGCATCCAACGAAAGGAAATCAGAAACTTACCATCGCAACGAAATATCCGAATGTTGCTAAAAAGCATTTTCAGAAAAAAGGACAAACGATAGAAACAGTGAAGTTAAATGGGTCCGTTGAACTGGCACCCATTATTGGTTTATCTGATTATATAGTCGATATTGTTGAAACAGGCAGTACACTTAAAGAAAATGGTTTGGTAGTTTTAGAGGATATAGAGAATATAAGTACTAGACTCATAGTAAACAAAGCAAGTTTCGCAACAAAAGCGAATGAAGTACAAACATTTATTAATCAATTAAAATCAGCCATGGAGTGATCAAAAATGAAAATAATTACTTCCGAACAATTTTACACCGAGAAGAACGATTCCAGCGATATTCAAACAAGCGAGGAACAGCTAGACAGTTCGGTACTGGAAATCATTAAACAAGTAAGAGCCGACAAAGATGCTGCATTGTTTCGATACACAGAAAAATTTGACCAAGTGGAACTAGACCAGCTTCTTGTTTCGGAGCAAGAATTTATAGAGGCACGTAATCTAGTAGATTCTGAGTTTATTGAAGCAATTAATGATGCAAAAGAAAACATTCGTGAATTCCATCAGGCACAAAAAGAACAAACTTGGCTTATAGAAAATGAAAAAGGGATTTTATTGGGCCAGAAAGTAACTCCTCTTGAAAAAGTAGGTGTTTATATACCTGGAGGAAAGGCTGCATATCCATCCTCCATATTAATGAACGTTATTCCTGCACAAATTGCTGGAGTAAAAGAAATTGTAATTACTACTCCACCACAAAAAGATGGAAAGATAAATCCCTATGTTTTAGTGACAGCAGATGAAATCGGGATAAAAACTATCTACAAAATCGGTGGTGCTCAAGCGGTTGCTGCTTTAGCCTATGGTACAGAAACAGTAGATAAAGTGGATAAAATCGTTGGGCCAGGAAATGCCTTTGTTGCTCGAGCAAAGAAATGGGTTTATGGAGATGTAGCAATCGATATGATTGCAGGACCAAGTGAGATTTGCGTAGTTGCAGATGAAACTGCTCCACCTAGCTATGTAGCTGCAGATTTATTATCTCAAGCAGAACATGATGAATCTGCGAGTGCCATCTGTGTCACAACAAGTAAAGAAGTAGCCGATAAAGTAAAAGCTGAGGTGCAGAAACAAACAGAGCAGTTGGAGCGCAAAGCCATTATTCAGAGCTCTATCGAACAAAATGGGAGAATCGTTATTGCAAAGAATAAAGAAGATGCCTTTGATGTAGTTAATAAGATTGCACCAGAGCATTTACAGCTAATGATCCAAAACCCTACAGAAAGCATGCAGCTAATAAAGCATGCAGGAGCCATCTTCTTAGGAAATTATTCACCAGAACCACTTGGTGATTACTTTGCTGGACCAAATCACACACTACCAACAAGTGGAACAGCAAGATTCGCTTCTCCACTTGGTGTGTACGATTTTGTAAAAAAATCAAGTATTATTCAGTATTCTGAAGATGCTTTACTCAGTGCTTCTGATAAAATCACCAAATTAGCAAACACAGAAGGATTAACGGCTCATGCGAATTCTATTTCTATCAGAAAGGATAATCTCCATGCGTAAATCAAAAATTTCTCGAAAGACAAGTGAAACTGCAATCGAATTAGATTTTAATATAGATGGTACAGGTCATTCTACTATCAACACCGGAGTCGGTTTCTTTGATCATATGCTCACCCTTATGACCAAGCATGGCTTATTTGATTTAGAAGTAACATGTGATGGGGATTTAGAAGTAGATCAACACCATTCCGTAGAAGACATAGGTATCAGTTTAGGACAAGCATTTTTAAACTCTCTTGGAAACAAAGAAGGCATTACACGCTATGCTACTGTTACTACACCAATGGATGAGGCTTTGTCTACAGTATCCATCGATATAAGTGGACGTCCTTATTTTGTTTATCATGTCGAAGGGTTAAAAGATAAAGTAGGCAATTTTGATACCGAACTTGTGGAAGAATTTTTCCAAGCATTCGTCAGCAATGCCAAAGTGACCTTGCATATTAATCTAGCCTATGGCAGCAATTCTCATCACATCATCGAATCCATTTTCAAAGGCTTTGGCCGCTGCCTGGACCAAGCAACGATAAAAAATCCTAGAATCCAAGGAGTACCTTCTACTAAAGGAGCACTTTAATAAATCATTCCCAAAAGTTTGTTTCCTTGCAACATTACTTTATTTCTTATTTTTTATAGAGTGCGAGTATATTTAATTCAGAATAGTATTACTCTCGCTCACACTGATGTTATTTTGTGCAGTCATTCGCTCCGGCAGAAAACCACTGCTGCGAGGTCTTCGGACACGTGTTTTTCCCGCAGGACATGGAAGGTTTCGTCAGCATTACATCGCACGAAGAAAGTTGCCTTTTAATTTCGAGGAGTCTCCGTATTCTGCCTCAGCTAAGATAGATGCTCAAGATTTTCTTAGAGATTATAGCTCATGTAATCACGTTTAAAACTATTCTTAAAACAACATATCTTTTGTTTATACAAGTAGAGCAGACAACTTAGCGGAGGAAATGCACGGAGACTCCTGCGGGAAGAAGAGCATCGGTGAGACTGCGTAGTGCGCCAGCACGAAGCAGGCTCACCAGCTCCCCGCGGAAAGCGTAGTGTATTTCCGCAGCGAGGGCAAGCACACTATTCTGAATTCAAGTTATTAAGAGTTTCTATCAACTCTCACAAAGCTAATTAGTAACAAACTTACGAAAAGATCATAATTAAAGGATCTATTACAGAAAGGAGCATTCGTGATGATTGCAATTGTTGATTACGATGCTGGGAATATTAAAAGTCTGCAATTTGCTTTAGATAAACTGAACGTAAAATCTGTGTTAACTAAAGATCCTGAATCTATTAAGAAGGCAGAGTCTATTATTCTACCAGGTGTTGGTGCATTTAAGGATGCTATGGTTTCCTTGAATGAACTTGGAATGACCAAGGTTTTGCGGGAGGAAGCTGCAAATGGAAAACCAATCCTAGGTATTTGCTTAGGAATGCAATTATTCTATGAAATCAGCCATGAAGATGGTGAGTGGGAAGGTTTAGGATTATTGAAGGGAAGTGTAAACCGTATAACAGATGCTGTAAAAGTTCCTCACATGGGATGGAATACTTTACAAAAAGATAAGGAGAGTCCCCTATTTAATGCTATTCCTGACAATCCTTATGTTTATTTCGTCCACTCCTATGCAGTTGGAGGAGACTTTGAAAGAGATACACTTGTGGCTAGCTCTGAATATGGTGGAACCGTACCTGCACTTGTTCAAAAAGATAATGTGACAGGCATGCAATTCCATCCCGAAAAAAGTGGAGAAGTTGGTCTGAAACTATTAAAAAACTATGGGGAGATGATTTCATGATTCTATTTCCTGCAATAGATATTCGCGGAGGAAAGTGCGTCCGTCTAACTCAAGGCGATTACAATAAAGAAAAAGTCTATGGTGATTCACCAGTTGAAATGGCAAAAGAGTGGCAAGCCACAGGGGCAGAATATATACATATTGTTGATCTCGATGGTGCAAAATCTGGAGAATCAATTAATAAATCAGAAATCCAAGCTATCGCTGAACAAACAGAAATCCCCGTACAAGTTGGTGGAGGAATTCGCTCGATATCCTTAATTAATGACTATATTTCTTCAGGTATTAGTCGAGTGATTATTGGAACAGCCGCTATTAATAATAAGGAATTTCTAAAGGAAGCAGTTGAAAAATATGGGTCCAAGATTGCCGTATCTATTGACGCTAGAAAGGGCTATGTTGCAACAGATGGGTGGACCAAAGATAGTACAGTAAAAGCTACTGACCTCGTAAAAGAACTAGAGCAAATGGGCGTTCAAACAATTGTTTACACTGATATTTTAAAGGACGGAATGTTAAAAGGTCCTAACTTTGAAGAACTTCACACCATAAATACATCTACTAAAATGAATGTTATTGCGTCGGGTGGAGTTTCATCTAAACAAGATATTACTGAATTGAAGTCACTCAACATGTATGGTGCGATTATCGGAAAAGCATTATACGATGGTACGATTAAATTCGAAGAGCTATTGGAGGCAGATGACGATGCTAGCTAAACGAATCATCCCTTGCTTAGATGTTGATAAAGGACGAGTGGTTAAAGGGAAAAAGTTTAAAAATATCCAAGATGTCGCAGATCCTGTAGAACTTGCCAAACGTTATAATGAGGATGGGGCCGATGAATTGGTTTTCTACGATATTACAGCTTCCAATGAAGAGCGTGATATTTTTTTAGACGTTGTTGAGAAAGTAGCTCGAGAAATCTCTATTCCTTTTTCTGTTGGAGGGGGAATCCGTACAATCCAAGATATTAACAATGTATTACGTGCTGGCGCTGAAAAAGTCTCGATTAATAGTGCTGCAGTAAATAATCCAACACTCATTAAAGAAGCTGCTTCAAAGTTCGGCAGTCAATGTATCGTATTATCTATCGATGCCCAAGAAACTTCTCCTGGTAAATGGGAAGTCTTTATCAAAGGAGGCCGTAAAAACACAGGAATGGATGCCATTGAATGGGCAATACGCGGTGAACAACTCGGTGCAGGTGAGATCGTTATTAATGCTATCGATACAGACGGTGAAAAGAGTGGCTACAATGTAGAATTAACGAAGGCAATTGCCGATGCAGTAAATATCCCTATTGTTGCAAGTGGTGGTGCTGGAACAAAAGAACACTTTTCTACTGTACTAAATAAAGCAAATGCTGACGCCGCTTTAGCAGCATCTGTCTTTCACTATGGTGAGATTCCAATTCCCGAATTGAAAGCATATTTAGAAGAACAGAAAATCACGGTTAGGAGGTAACAAGAATGGAAATTAACATCGATAAAATTAAATTTGATGAGAATGGACTTGTTCCCGCCATTGTACAGAATGCAGAAACAGGAAAAGTCTTAACATTAGCATATATGAACGCAGATTCACTGCAGAAAACCTTACAAACAAACGAAACCTGGTTTTTCTCGCGCAGCAGACAGGAACTATGGAATAAAGGGGAAACATCTGGAAACAAACAACAGATTAACAAAATCAGCTATGACTGTGATGCAGATTCCCTATTGGTTCAGGTAATACCGCTAGGTCCAGCATGTCATACCGGACAAGAAACCTGCTTCCATCATGATTTGTATACAAAGGATGAGCCATCACTGGAGATCATTCCGCAAGTCGTAGCCAAAATCACCGAGAGACGCGAAAATCCAATTGAAGGTTCCTATACAAATTATCTTTTCAATGAAGGCATAGACAAGATTTTGAAAAAAATCGGTGAAGAAACTAGTGAAGTCATTATCGGTGCAAAAAATAACGACAAAAAAGAAGTAACAAGTGAAATTGCCGATTTAACCTACCATACCCTTGTACTTATGGAATTACTAGATGTGTCCATTAATGACATTAAAGGTGAATTAAAGAAAAGGCACGTTCAGAAGGATAAGAAAAATAAATAATTTCGACATTTTCATTCATTAAAACAAGCATCTCCTCGCCACTCACATTGGTCTGCGAGATGCTTTTTATATTAAATGGATGTTTCCACTTCTGCTTTTTCTTTTAATTTTGTTACTTTTACTTGATATTCTTTGTTCTTCTTTTCACCTTCTAGAACAGATTTAATTTGATCTTTTATTTCTGTAAAATCACCAATTTCTTTGTCACGTTCTTTCAATTCATCATACCTGGCTTTCATTTCTTCTTCCGTAACTTCCACTTTAATTTCCTGTTCTATATATTTAGAGGTAATTAAATCATCTTTAAGAAGTACTCGATAATCTTCCTCTTTCAAATCAAACTGTTGTAACAATTCCTTAAACTGATCACCTTGTTTTTCTTTTATCCTTTGTAACTCTTCACCCGCTTCCTCTTCTGTAACATGAACCCCTACTTTTCCAGCGTCTTGCATAATTAACTCTTGATTTACAAGAATCGCAATCGTTTGTTCTTTAATATTTTCTGCATCACTTACATCTTGTCCATATTGATACATCATGGATTTTATTTGCGTATAGATAGAATTATATTTCCTTCCCTTTATCTCTTGTCCATTTACTGTAGCAACTGTAGTTTCTTCTTCTACTCTTTCTTCATCCGAAAACTCTAATGGCTCTTGTTCAGAAAGTGTTTGCTCGGTGTTTTCTTCCAGAGTTTCATTATTACAAGCTGCAAAAATCATACCGATAGTAACTATCACTGTATATATAATTAGCTTTCTCATCCGGCTACCTCACTTCATATTTTTAATTGTACTTTTATTCAATCATACTAAAAAAGAGTGTTTTAGTCTTTAAAAATGGGTGTTTTCTAATAGATTGGGACTGCTGTTACTCGGCCCTAGCGAAAAGGTTGATAGTTTTTACTGATTTAAGATTATAGGACCCTACACAGCATAGTATTCTGCCGGAACGAATGCAAGCACATTAAATCATTAGAGCAAGCGATATCTACTAACAATGAATAATTTTGACTAAGTCGGAGTTTCTATCAATTCAGATATAGTCAAAAAGCAACAAAACAATAAAAAAGGGAGCTAATTCGCTCCCTTCTTACTCCAAACTCTAACCTGAAAGTTAGTTATTAATATATTTTTCAAATACATCTCCAAAGTCTTTTTCGTGGTACTTCTCTCGTGATGTTTCCAACCAAGAAAAACCGAATTCAGTCAAGTCTTTAAATTGTTCAGCAATATTCGTTTGATCTGTTCTGGAGTTTTGTAAAACGGATACTGCTTTTTCAAGACTTTGACTTGCCATATTCATCAGTACTTCATTTTCATGTGTTTTTTCGGAAATGTATACAAGTGCTTTGTAAAGATCTTTCAACTGTTCGATTTCTTCTTTTTTAACATCGATACTATAATTATTATTTCCTAGTGAAAATTTAATTTCAATATCAAGATCCACTCTTCCAGCTGTTTCGAGAAGTACATTGGAAAACTTAAATTGTGAATACGGATAACGTCTTAAAGTTCGTTTGGAAGAAGTAGCATTCTCCCCATCGACATGGATGAAAGCAATATTTGTAAAGCAATATTCATCTGCTTTTGTTTTAATTAAAAAATAAATCTTCTCATTATCTTCATGTCTCACATAATCATCTGCATCAGTTTTATCATAATCTTCAGGTCCAATGATCTTACCGATATCAGAAAGTCCTAAGGCATCTGCTGCCATTTTCTTTAACATATATATTCTCCTTTCAGAATTCTTTTAATGTAATAGTAACACAAAAAGGCAGCCATTTGACTGCCTTTTCCTATTGAATCGTTTCTTCAATTTGTTGAACCATTTCGGATACAGATACTAGTCCCCCACCTGATAAGTACCAATAATCAGGATCAAGGTAATACACCTTATCATTTTGAAAAGCTTTTGTCTTCTTCGTCAATTCATTTTCCACAATCTCTTTTGCTGCTGAATCTCCACCTACCACTGCCGCTCTATCAATGACATATAGTAAATCTGGATCTTGTTCCATCACATATTCAAAAGATACGTTCATTCCGTGTGTAGAGGCTTCAATCGAGTCATCTGCTGGAGTTACACCAAATACATCATGAATAATACCAAATCTTGAACTTGGGCCATATGCACTGATTTTATCATCGTTTGCTAATATAATAAGAGCTTTCTCATCGGTTTCACTTGCTTTATCACTCAATGCTGCTATTGATTCATCTATGGCAGCTAATTTAGCTTCAATTTCTTCTTCTTTTTCAAAAATCTGACCTACTTTTTCCATATTTTCCTTGAAGGAATCCATGTATCTTGTAGTATCTACTCCAAGATGGATAGTAGGAGCAATTTCGCTTAGTTGATCATATAATTCTGCTTGTCGTGCTGAAATAATAATGACATCTGGATTAATTTCAGCAATTTTCTCGAAATCTGGTTCTTTTAGGCTACCAATATTTTCATAATCTTCACTAGCATATTTATCCAAATAGGATGGAATCGTACCAGATTGAGCAACGCCTGCAACCTCAATTCCCAACTTATCCAATGTATCTAAAATACCAAAGTCAAATACGACCACATTTTGTGGATTTTTTGGTACTTCTGTTTCGTCAAGTTCATGACTCACTGTAACAGTTTCTCTATCTTCAGCATTTGCTCCATCATTGCCTTCTTCAGTAGAATTACATGCAGTAACAAACGCAATAAGTAATATGAGCAGTAATGTGAGTGTGAATCTCTTCATTATAAATACCCCTTTATAAAATTTATATATAACAAATACTGCATGATTATACATATAGGCAAATTAAAAATATTCTTTTCTAAAAAAGAAAAAGCAATTTATTTCTCTCTACAGCAAATAAGCTGTTTATTATATGAACGTATGTACCTGAGCGCTCAAGTACGTTTATTTTGTATAAGCACATATGTTTACCATAAAAGATTTTTACGGTACAATAATTATAGGGTTGTTCCTCATAAGATGTTTTGGTTTTTCAACCACTCATCATATGAGGGGCTTTTTTTTACTCTCTTTTTTGAAAAAAATTTTTTTAATTTTCCCTTACATACAGCGCATGCAGTATTTATCATTAAAAATAAACACAAATACGTCTGTTATCGACTTCTTTGATATCAATATCCATGTCATATAGATCTTTTAAGACACATTTATCGATAACATCACATGCTTTTCCTTGCTTCATTACTCGGCCATCTTTCAATGCGACAATATTGTCAGAGTAACAAGAAGCAAAGTTAATGTCATGAATAACAATTAATATGGTCTTACCCATTTCATCAACAAGCCTTCGTAATGTTTTCATGATTTGAGAAGAATGTCTCATATCTAAATTATTTAACGGCTCATCTAAAAGGATATATTCTGTGTCCTGTGCGATTACCATTGCAATGTGAGCTCGTTGTCTTTGACCACCACTTAGTTCTTCCAGGAATTTATCCTGCATATCTTGAAGCTCCATGTAATCAATAGCTTCGTCTACCTTCGCCCAATCTTCTTCATCTAACCTTCCTTGAGAATAAGGAAAGCGACCAAATGAAACCAGTTCACGAACTGTTAACTTTAAATTCACAGAATTAGTCTGTTTTAGTATGGATATTTTTTTAGCTAGATCATTGTTTTTCGTCTTTAGTATATCTTTCCCATCAATCGTAATTTCTCCATTATCTTTTGCAATCAAACGGCTAACCATAGAGATTAATGTACTTTTCCCTGCACCATTCGGGCCAATGAATGATGTGATCGTTCCTTTTTCAATTTGCAAAGAAACATCTTCAATCACTGGCTTTTTGTTATACGCTTTAAAAACATTTTTTAAATCTACCATGATTTATTCTCCTTTAACAAAAGATATATAAAGTACACGCCACCGATGAAATTAATAATAACACTTAATGTTGTATTGAAAGTGAATATCTTTTCTACAACGAATTGGCCACCAAGTAAAGCGATAATACTGATGAATACACTACCCAAAATAATGTACAAATGACGATAGGTTTTCATCATTTCATATGCGACGTTCACAACAAGTAATCCAAGGAAAGTGATTGGCCCTATAAGAGCTGTTGAAATGGAAGTAAGTATTGCCACAATAATTAACAACCGCTGTACAACATGATCGTAAGGAACACCTAAATTAACAGCTTGATCCTTCCCTAAAGATAATACGTCCAAATACTTGTAGAAACGTAGAAAGTAAAGCATTACCAATATAACGAGCACTACGGAAATCCAAACTAAGTCCGTATTTACATTGTTTATACTTGCGAACATGGCATCTTGAGCAACCATAAACTCATTAGGATCAATAAGTACTTGCATAAAGTCTGTGAAGCTATTGAAAAATGTACCCAAAATCATTCCTATTAACAAGAGGAAGTAGATATTATTTTTTTCTCCTTTAAAGAGAAAGTGATAGAGCAGTAGTGAAAATATAATCATAAAAAAGATGGAAATAAAGTAATTTATACTGCTTTGCATCATGACAATGGAATTGGAACCAAATATAAAAATGATAAAAGTTTGTAGTAATAAATACAATGAGTCTAGTCCTAAAATACTAGGTGTCAAAATTCGGTTGTTTGTTATAGTCATAAAGATTGTTGTAGCAAAGGCAATTGCCCCGCCTGTAATTATGATAGCAACAACTTTTATAATTCTTCTCGGTAAAATATATCCAATGTTTCCACTTAAATCATAGAAAATATATAACAATGCTAGTATTAGTGCGATTATGGCGAGTATGGTTGCTTTTTTCTTATAACCCATATTTCTTTCTCCTTAGCAGCATATAGATGAATATTCCACTACCTATAACTCCAATGGTTAAACTAATTGGGATTTCATATGGGTAAATGATTACTCTGCCAATGATATCGCAAAACAATACAAATACAGCACCTAGCAATGCAGTATGTATCAGTGTGTTTTTCAAGTGATCACCTTGGTAAATGGTTACAATATTCGGGATGATTAACCCAAGGAATGGAATCACACCGACAGACAGAACAACAGAAGCTGTAACCAATGCGCTAATGATAAGGCCAAGATTAACCACACTTCGATAATTCAATCCTAAGTTCTTAGAGAAATCTTCTCCCATTCCTGCAATCGTAAATTTATTAGCGTAAATATACGCAATCACTAAAACAGGAATACTTACATACATAATCTCGTAATTCCCACTCATAATCATGGAAAAGTCACCTTGCATCCAAGACGACATATTCTGAATGAGGTCGTTTCTATAAGCAAAGAAAGTTGATATAGAACTTACAATATTACCAAACATTAGCCCTATTAAAGGAATAAATATTGCATCTTTAAATTTAATCTTTTCTAAGATTTTCATAAATATCAGTGTACCTAACAATGCAAAAACGAAAGATACAATCATTTTTTGCAAGGGAGCTGCTGAAGTAAACAACATCATGGAAACGAGCACACCTAATCTTGCTGAATCCATTGTCCCTGCAGTTGTAGGTGAAACAAATTTATTTCTGCTTAACTGTTGCATAATAAGACCAACTATACTCATACTCATTCCAGCAATAAGTATACTAATTAAGCGCGGAACTCTGCTTACAAATAATACTTGTCTTTGGTCTTCCGTTAATTGAAAAATATCTAATGGTGAAATATCAGAAACACCTATGAAAATAGATGCTACTGAAAAAACAATGAGCGCTATTACTAAGTATCTTATTTTCATAAAATGCCCTTCTCTGTCTAGGTTCCCCGCAATACACATTTGGCAGGTATCTTTTTAACTTCCCCTAAGCTTTATAATTACTATAAAAACAATGCAAATAATAATTATTATTACCTTTTAATAACTCTAATTAAGAATGAGATTCATTATCAATTAGTTCTCATTAACAAGTATAACAGAATTACAGTTTCAGTCAATAAGAACAAGCTATTAAACATGAAATTGTCAAAAAACATGAAACGCTTAATCGCGCATGTAGCGAAGTATAGACTACAGCTGCCATTACAGGTGTGTCACTATTGATGCATATAAAAAAACCTATCTTTATTTCAAAAGATAGATTTTAAATTTCTAAATGACAAATTCTCCCTATATAGTCGAAAGTATTGATTTTGCATGTTTTCTTGCTATATCTTTTCGATCTTGTTTAGTTAGCTTATTAAATGGGTAATCATTTGGCAATATAAGATAACTTAAAAATACGCCTCCCAACTGTCTTGCGCAGAAGTCGATATCAACTTTATAATCTTTACGTGTAAAATGACTATCTAATCCTTTTTTTAAACTTGAAAAAATGATTTCCGGTAAATTAATTTTATCTGTTAGATTTCCTCTTAAACTCTCTGATAAAAGCATCCTTACTAAATCATCATTTTTTGACAAAACCTCTAGTCTATCTTCAATAATGTTAGTTAAAAATAACTCAGTATCATCTTCTTTTGCAATTTCTAAAACATGGGAACCGAACTTTCTCTCTAATACATGTTTGATAACTGTAATAAATAAGTTTTCTTTCGTAGAATATCTCCGATACAATGTTACTTCAGCAACGCCTGCTTCTTTAGCTACTTCCTGGGTTGTTGCTTGCATTCCTTTTTTTACAAATACCGAAATAGCTCCTTTAAAGATTTGTTCCGTTTTATCCATCAACAATCATCACCTTCTCTCCTTATGATAAGCCAGTATGTGAAGAAATCAAGTTGCTTTGTTTTATTTTTACAAATCGGTCTAAGATAATTAATATTGGCGGCATTACTATCAGTGTAGAAAATAAAGCAAGAGAAATGTTAATAAGTGTCATTAATCCAAAATTGTTTAAAATCACAAAATCGGATGCTAGTAAGGCACTAAATCCGCCAATTGTTGTAATAGCCGATACAAAAACGGCTTTTCCAATGTTTTTATTGGCCATTTTGATGGCTTCCCTGCTTTGATACCCTTTCTCTCTTTCTTCATAATATCGTTCCATGATTAATACCGTAAACTCTGTACCTATCCCTATAATTAATGCTCCCAATGTTGCAGTTAGGGGTGTGTAACTCATATCCAAAAAGTACATGATTAAACCAGACCAGCCTACAATAAATATGATTGGCAATAAAGGAATAAACGCTTTAACAAGATTCCTGTAAATAACTAATAAACTTAAGAATACAAGTCCCATTCCAATCAAAGTCATCTGATATCTGCCAGTTGTCAGACCTTGAATCATTTCTACATCTAATACGGATTTTCCTGTGATTGTCGTGTCAACCGTAACCAAGTCGTTATTTTCCAAATATACGCCTAAGTCATCAATGAATAATTCTAAATCATATGCTTCTAAGTGTTCAATTCCTATAGAAATAACACCTTTTGTTTCTGATTCATTTAAGAAGAGTTTTAATTGGTCTTCTGGTATATTAGCAACTTCCTCCTTAAATTCCTCGGCTTCAGGCAACTCTTCATCGTTCATTTGCTTCACAACGCTGGTGAGCGAATTTGTTTTTACAACAACATCAGGAAATTCCGTTTCAAGGGATTCTGTCAAATCATCAACCCATGTATTCACTTGATCTGAAAAAATATCATCGCTTTCATATACAATGGATATTTGATCGGTTGTGCCGATAACATCCCGTAATTTATGAATGTCATTTAGTTCCTGTGTATCCTGAGGCATGAAAGTTTCCACATCTGTTTCCGCATCTGCATCCAGATCCATCCAAATACCAAAAGCTGCAGTGACAGCTACAATTATGATGATTCCCCAACGAAAGGTGATTGTTTTCCCAGTGATCCAATCAAGCACTTTATCTATGTTCGAAGGTATTTTTTTTCGGAGTTGTCTTTGTTTTCCTTTATCTTCACTAAAAAAATAGTCTCGGATAAATAGTATTGGAATTAAAAGAAATATCCCTAGAATAAAACTTACCACTAAACCAATTGTTAACATTTTACCAAAGTCTTGAATCATTGGTACAGGTGATGTATATAGTGAAATAAACCCAAGTGTTGTAGCAATCATTGCAGTTAAGACTGCTGGTACCATCTTCGTAATGGTTTTGTTTAAACTAGCCTTCGCTTTCTTTTTATCGTTATTCATTCGAATCCTCCTTCGCCATTTCTTCTGCATAACGGTTTTGGAACTGAATGGCATAATCGATACCAAGACCAATTAAAATTGGAAAAACAGCCATTGATACCATCGTAATTGGTATTTGTAACCATCCCATTAAACCTACCGTTCCAATCACTGCAATGAGAACAGTTACTAATGGCAATAAGCGCCAACGGACTTTAAAGACTATAGATAACACAATCACCATGATTATTAGTGCGAGCACCATCATGGTTTGAATACTTTCCTGCATGGAAGAGCGAGTCGCATGATCAAGTACAGGTTTTCCTGATACCATGGTTTCTGCTGTTTTAATTTCTTCCGTCGTAAAATAGTTGTTTATCGAATCAATTACTTCCGTTTTTTCTGCATCCTCTGCATCTCCATTAAGTTTTATCAACATAGTCATGTATTGATCATCTATAACTACTTCTTCAAACATTGGGCGAAGTTCGTCGTCATTATTATAAATCATGTTATCCAGTGTTTCTTGACTCTCAGGTATACCAGGCGTCATAATATCTGAGTATTCATAAATGGTCTCCATACTCTCACTTATGTTTTGTACATTCTCACCCATTTCGGCTAAACCGTCTGCAAGTTGGCTTAGCATTTCTTCCTGTTCCGTCTGTTTTCCTTCTATTTCCTTCTTGAGCACTTGCATCTCCTTTTCTTTTTCAACCCATTGTTCATTCATTTGTGCTTGTATTTGTTCTTTTTGAGCTTCCTGCTGTTCTTTCAATTCCTGCTTGAATTGTTCCTGTTGCTCTTGTTTCCCTTCTTGTATTTGTTCAAGCTGCGTGTTCTGCTGATTTATCTGTTCGTCCAGTTTCTTTTGTATATTATTTAGGCCTTTTATTGTTTGATTGGTGATACCAGGAAGTTGTGCCGAATCTTCAGATACCTGTGTCATTTGTTGTGACAGTTGAATTAATGCCTGAACAGCTTCCTGTAGCTGTTGCTTCTGAGCGGGATCTTCCATTCGTTCTGCCAGTTCACTTAAATTTTCCCCTAATTCATTCGTTTGACGACCAAACTCAGCATATCCATCTAGCAGATTCGTTGTTCCTTCTTCCAGATTTTCCTGGGCTCCAATTATGTTGGAAAATCCTTCATTTAACTCAACCATTTGTTCTTCCATATCTGGAAGTTGAATCTCAACAACCTCTTGAAGCTGATTCTCTGCTCCTCCAAGTTCAGCTACCGATGACTCAGCTAACTCAGGGAGTTGTGGTTCCTCCAGCTCAGGAAGTGAAAATTCTTGATCACTCTCACCA
The DNA here is from genome assembly GCF_003628505.1 of Oceanobacillus halophilus. GTDB lineage: Bacteria > Bacillota > Bacilli > Bacillales > Amphibacillaceae > Oceanobacillus > Oceanobacillus halophilus. The sequence continues at coordinate 36,687 of NZ_RBZP01000007.1, forward strand.
TTTCCCTTCAACTTAACACTAATGTCAGTTAATCGACTCCCCATTTCATTTAAGCCATCAATTGTTTCAGAAATACCATCTTTAAACGTAACCGATTGGTTATTTGCGATTTCTTCCACAAGTGTGACTGGACTTAAGATACTATATATTGAATCATTACTTTGCAGCACTTCATCTAACCCTTTCATATGCTTTAAATGATCCGTTGTCAGTAAATTTTTGGATTCATACAGTACAATAATCGATTCTCCACCAAATTCATCCTCTAACATTAAATTAGCTTGGTATACGTCTGAATTAGATTCTACTAGCGTATCGTTCCCTGTAGCCATAAATACATCTTTTACGCCAACTGCTAACAGAATCACCATAATCGCCATGATAAAAATGGACTTCATTGGATAATTACTTAATTTATTTGCAAGTCTTTTTAACATATTCATGTACTTCCTCCTCGCAATTTTAAATGTAAAGGAATCTTAGCTGTGACTTCCTTCAGTCGAAAACCTCCCTATAAATACGATTACTTCATAATGCAAGTTAGTACTTACATTCATATTATCGATAAATATCTAAGTTGTAAAGGAATTTTTTATCCTAGCACCAAACATCATTAGCAAAATATTAGTCACTATTACCATCTTTTTGGCATTCAAAGAGAGAATTACACCCGCCATAGTATGACATTAATAAAGGAATATTAAAGATTTGTAAAGTTTTTGAATCCATTCTTGCCTATTTTATAATTTCCTGATAGACAGCAAAAAAAAAATGCTGCAGAAATATTATCTGCAACATTTTTTCTATCGTTTAGTCCTCATTTATTTCACAGGTCTCATCCGTACAATAAGACGTCTTAGATTGTGTAGGATTTAATGAAGTAAGTGTTGGTTTTTGTTTTTCTTCTTCCCATACTTTCTCTAGTACTTCTTGGAATACTTCTGCAGGCTGAGCACCAGAAACTGCATATTTCTCATTAAAAACAAAGAACGGAACACCTTGTACCCCAATTTGACGAGCAACATTAATATCTTCTCGAACATCTCTTGTATATCGATTCGTCTCAAGCACTTCTCTAACCTCTTCTTCATCCAATCCAGTTTCTCCTGCAAGTTGAATCAATGTGGAATGGTCACTCATTAGTTTTGATTCCGTAAAATATGCATAAAGAAAACGCTCTGTTATCTCTTTCCCTTTACCTTTTTGTTCTGCATATTTAGCTACGCGGTGCGCATCAAATGTGTTTGCATACTTCATCGTGTCAAAATGATAAGTAAGCCCAACTGTCTCAGCTTGTTGTCCCACTTGATGGTTCATTGCTTTCACCTGATCCAGCGGAATTCCTTTTAACTCAGAGAACGTCTGATAAAAATCTTTTCCTGGAATATGTTTTGCATTAGGGTCTAATTGATAACTTTTATATTCAATATTAACTCTATCTTTTTGTGAGAAATTATTTATCGCATGTTCTAATTTTCTTTTTCCAATGTAACAAAAAGGGCATACAAAATCTGACCATACCTCTATTTTCATTACATATTCACCACCTTTACTTGAAAACATTTTAGCACAGCACGCCTCTTTATAAGAAACTATGTGCTTATAAGCTTACCCATTCTTAGTATGTGCGAATATGCCCTATTAAACAGAAGAATTGCTTTAACGATATTTATTTACACTTTTAATTCACACAAATTTTCTAGCTTCAAAAAGGTTGTGGAATTAAGAGTAGAGGTTAGGACAATAGAGTATTAGTCAAAATAAAATCCGAACTATTTGTAAAACAGTTCGGATATAATTCTTTATTCATCTAATAGTGATTGTCCCATGATGCTGACGCGTTTAGTATTTTTCAGCTCCGTCAGATTTTTCACTCCGATACCGAACATGGTCATCTTCAATTCCAGTTCAATTTGTTCCATTGTTGTTATTACTGCTTCTGTAGATTCTGTTGCGGCTTGTAGTAATTGACGCGCAAATCCTATAAGGTCAGCACCAATGGTTATCGCCTTTGCTGCATCTACCCCTGTTTTCATCCCACCACTAGAGACGAGGGGTACTTCAGGTAGTTTACTGCGCACAGATACGATACAATCTTTTGTTGGGATTCCCCAGTTATTAAACGCTTCTGCTGCAGCTCTTTTCAACGGATCTTTGGAGCGAAGTTTTTCTACCTGACTCCAAGATGTTCCACCTGCACCAGCAACATCAATATAGGAAATTCCAGCATTATATAGTTGCTCCGCTACCGTTCCATCGATTCCGAATCCCACTTCCTTTGCTCCTACAGGTACGTTAACTGCCTTACAAACTTCCTCAATTTTTGGAAGTAAATCCTTAAAGTTAAGATCTCCTCCATCCTGAACTGCTTCCTGCAAAGTATTAAAGTGAAGGACAATAGAATCCGCGTTGGTTAAATCAACTATACGCTGAGCCTCTTCTGCTCCATATCCATAGTTTAATTGCACAACACCTAAATTTACGATTAATGGGACAGTTGGTGCATACTCTCTTATTAAAAATGATTCCTTGTGTGCATCACTTTCCAGCATGGCACGTGTTGAACCCAATGCCATAACCCAACCCTTTTCTTCGGCAGCTCTTGCTAAATTCTGATTGATAGTTGTCGCTAACTCCGAACCGCCAGTCATAGAACTAACCAAAAAAGGTGCTTTTAAATTACTTCCCAAGAATTCCGTATTTATTTTAATTTCGTTAAAATCTATTTCCGGTAAAGCATTATGTATGAAATGAATGCCTTCTAGTCCTGTAGATTTATTTACACCTTCTACATTTCCCGTAAGACACAAACGTATATGTTCGGTTTTTCTTTGGTTGATGCCCTTATCCATACTGTGTTACCTCCACTCGATAAAAATACTTACTGCCACTAGTTTACCCATTTCCACACAAAAATGAAAGAAAAGCATCCACACAGGTGCCTGGCACTCCCCGGATTTTGTCGAACGCCAAAATTCAAGCGGGAACTCCTTTTAGAAGTTAGTCTAACTCTCGGGGTGCCTGGCACTCCTCGAATATTGTCGAATCAAGGTGATTAGAAGGGGATATTGAAATTTTTCCATCCTAGATCAAACGTTTGTTTTATTTTTTATCTCAATTCCAAAACTTAATCAAACGTTTGTTTAAAATGTACGCTTCGGTATTTTTTCCTAAAACCTTTGTCATTCCCTTGAATTCTTGAACGAACAGCGGTCCATTAGTTCCCCTCTTACTTTTTATACATGTTATATTTAGTGTATCTTTCTGATAACGAATGATTATTGATAAGGAGGAAAATCCGTGAAAAATAAAGCTTTAATGTTTGCAACGAAAGCACATGAAGGACAAACTCGGAAGAATTCAGATACTCCCTACATCACTCATCCTATACGAGTGGCTAAAAGATTAGAGATGGAGAGCTATAGTGATGAGTTAATAAGCGCTGGTTATTTACATGACGTTGTAGAAGATACTCCTTATAATATTGCTGATATTGAAAAGGAATTTGGCACAAGAGTAGCCAACATCGTTGCAGCCCATACAGAAGATAAATCGAAGTCCTGGAAGGAAAGAAAACAACATACCATCGATACATTGAAAAGTGCTGAAAAGGAGGTACGATACCTGATTATTGCCGATAAACTCGATAACCTGCTTGGATTGGAACAGGATTTAAACGAACAGGGCGATGCCATTTGGGAGAATTTCAATGCTGGATTTGAAAAGCAAAAGTGGTATCACCAAGCTATTGTAAAGAATATGTATTTGGGTTTAGAAGAAGATGAGATACCATGTTATTTTCAAGAATTTGAAAAGGCAGTGAACCGTGTATTTGGTTGATTTCTCCTAGATTTTGATGATATCTTAGTCCCTCGTTGATTTATGCTCTTCGTTCGTCGATATATCCTAATCGGTTGTTGCTATCCCACCACTCCTCTATTACTGATAAACTATAAAGAAACGCCTGACCAATTGTCAGGCGCTTGTTTCATCGTCAATTCTTATACTTTTTCTTTAATCCTTTACTAATTTTCTTCCATTTATTTTTTTCTTCTAACTGCGCTCTTTGATCTTGTTTTCTTTTTTCATAAGCAAGTTCCCTTTGAAGCTTCAAGTAGCTTAAAAATCTCTCTTGTGTTAATTCACCAATTTCAATCGCTTCTTTCACACGACAGCCTGGTTCCGTATCATGCGAACAATCATTAAACCGGCATAACGCTGCAAATTGCTCCACATCCTGAAAAGTGGTATCTATCGCTGACTCACCTTCCCAGAGCTGAAGTTCTCGCATTCCTGGTGTATCAATGATTAATCCACCATTTGGTAAAACGAACATTTCCCGATGTGTCGTTGTGTGTCGGCCTTTACTATCAGCTTCTCGTACATCCTTCGTAACTTGCACTTTTTGTTCCATGAGTGTATTTACTAAGGTAGACTTCCCAACACCCGAGGATCCTAATAAAGCGGCAGTCCGTCCAATCGGAAGATATTCCAGCAAATCCGTAATACCCTCACCAGTTAAACTGCTCATTGCAATGACAGGCACTCCAATAGCAACCTCTTCAACCTGTAAAACAGCTTTACTTACTTCATCTTCCGAGCACTCATCCCTTTTAGTCAAAACAACAACAGGAGATGCTCCACTTTCATATGCAGCCAATATATATCGCTCGATACGGCGCATATTTAAGTCATGATTTAATGAATTAACAATAAACACAGTATCAATATTAGCAGCTACTATTTGCGCTTCCGTTTTTTGCCCCGCAACTTTCCTGACAAATTGACTCTTTCTTGGTAACACTTCTTGAATAACAGCCTTTTTTTCATCCAGTAATTTTTGTACTTGGACCCAATCACCTACAGTAGGAAAATTTACAGAAGAAGCGGCTTCATTTAAAAACTTACCACTTAGATGAGCTATCCATTCCATATTTCCATCTGATAAGCGAAAGCTATTTTTCTGAACAGTGATGACACGTGCAAGACTTTCTTCCTTTATATTAGTCTGTTCATATTCTTTCCATCCGATTTTTTCAAGTTGATTCAAATTGTTTTCCTCCTATTAATTCGGAGGAAAAGTCACTTGTAATTAGGCCTATACTCCCTATACCGACTGTTCCTCCATTTTGATGTTTGTCCTTTTAAGTTGGTTCATTAAAGTTAGTGAATTTACCATCATAAAACATCACTCCTTTCAAAATGGTTGAACTTCATTGGAATTATTTTACTATTTCTTTCTGTAAAATGCTACCTGTTCTACATATATTTGCAATAACACGTAAGAAGAAAAACATAGACAAAAAAATCAGACGCTAAATAAAAACGTCTGATTGTGAATCATCATCTATTATTCATTTCACTCGGCTTGCTGCCTACTCTAACATTGCGGTCCAGTTCAGCGATTTTATTCATATCAGCCTCACTTAATTCAAAATCAAATACATTTAAGTTTTCTTCGATTCTTGATGGAGTGACCGATTTCGGGATAACAACAACACCTGTTTGTAAGTGCCAGCGAAGAATTACTTGTGCCGGTGTTTTGCCGTATCGATCTGCAAGTTCCTTAATGACCTCATCCTGTAAAATATCTCTTCCATTCATTAATGGACTGTATGCTTCAAGTTGAATGTTATGTTCTTCGCAAAATGTTTTCAGTTCTTTTTGCTGTAAGTACGGATGATACTCAACCTGATTAATAACCGGAACTATTTCACATTCGTTCAACAAGCGTTGTAAATGTTCAATATCAAAATCACAAACGCCTATCGCCTTTACTCTTCCATCATGATAAAGTTTCTCTAACGCTTTATATGTATCTACATATTGATCATATTTCGGAGTTGGCCAGTGAATCAAATATAAATCGACGTAATCTAGTCCTAGTTTTTCTAGACTTTCTTCAAATGCTTTTAACGTACTTTCATATCCATGATCACTATTCCAAACTTTTGTCGTGATAAACAATTCCTCTCGAGGGACGTTACTATTCGCAATTGCTTTACCGACACCGATTTCATTTCCATAAATCATTGCTGTGTCTATGGAGCGATAGCCTGCTTCTATTGCTTTTGAAACTGCTGGCGTTGCCTCATCATCTGGTACTTTCCATACACCGAATCCTAATTGAGGCATTTCTAAACTATTATTCAAAGTAACATATTTCATCTGCACTCTTCCTTTCTTGTAGGATACTTTTAGTTTACCAAAATTTTCAGTAACGCTTAAATTATTGTTTCTCATTCCTTCAAAATCTTACTACAAGCTCTACAAATTATCGCTCTTTTCTCAAATGGTGCTTTTAAAATGACTTTACTTTACTTTTTTATATAGACTGTAAATCAACCATGCACTTTATTAGACATTTCCTCTTAATTCAATAAATTAACAATCTCTATCAACTGCAAAAACTCAACAAACTATCCGAAAGAGCAAAAAAATAAGACCATTTCTTCTTCAGAAACAGTCTATTTCACGTATCATTCCATATAATTTCTCCGCATTTTTCTTTATGATCAATTTCTACATGAAAATAATGTTTTTCGTAAAAGTATTCTAACCGATCAAAGTGATCTGCATCACGTTTGGCAATATCTCCAGTAATGTACTGCACATTTTCTTCTCTTGCCATGTCTTTTAGATGTTGCAATAATACAGAACCATATCCTTGGTTTTCTTCACCTTTAATATCTGCTATATGAAGCGTGTGCTTATCTTTATATTCAGCCTGAATAGCAGAATTCCATTTACCGCGATAAGGCTTTCTGCAATCATGCAGCATCAATTGAAACATATCTTTTTCCCGATGTGCATAAATTACAACCCAGTTATCATCACCTGCTTGATCGATACTAATAATTTCAGAGTCCTTCGCAATTTCTTTTATATTATTTTTCATACGAAATAGTTGAATTTCCAAGGTGTCCAATTCTTCCTTTAATTCACTTTTGGTTTTTTCCTTTTCCAAGAATGCAGAGTACACCTTATCTTCTCCTTTCATATCAAAAAAAACCGATTCTAAACTTTTATATATCTTATGAAATAAAAACACAGTTTGCTATTTTACTAGATGTAGGGGGAGTATTTCAAGGGGTCTAAGCAATTTCTAGTTTAGTCGGTTTTTATTAATGGATCTTCTGTAAATTTAGTCTTAATCTATTAGAAATTAGCTTTACTAATGAAGCTCTTTTCGTATAGTTTGTTGCTTTTTGAAGTTTTCAGTTGATAGAAACTCCTAATTTATTTAATTAAGAATAGTGCTTTATATCCGCTACGGAAATACAATATGCTTTCCGCGGGCGGCTGGTGAATCTCCTCGTGCTGTCGCACTTCGGGGTCTCACCGATGCCTCTCATCCCGCAGGACAAGCACGTGTCCGAAGACCCCGCAGCGAGGGAACTACTTGAATAAGCTCCTTTGGCCCTTTCGCCGAGGAAGCTTACTTCGGAGCGATACTAGTAGGCGCAGGTATGTTTTTCCTCGAGGAGGCTGAGGCCGTGCCCGCGGAAAGCGAAGTATTGTGCCGGAGCGAATGACTGCACAATATAGTAGTCAGTGTGAGCGAGAACAATATTATTCTGAATTAAATATATACATAGTCTACAAAATGCAAAATAAAATCTTGTTAAAGCAACAATCTTTTAGAAAAGAGCCAATAATTATTCAAAAAGCCTTAAAAATCAAATTAGTTTTGCCGATATAGAAACAGTACGCTTTTATATAACATTGGGGGATCCATATGAAAAAGAATAACCAAATAAGTAAACAAAGAAAAAGCAACAAATTAAAATGGAAAAATTTAAATATTAGCGTTAAGTATCTGTCCGCTTTTGCTGTTACTGCTTTGCTATTTTTAATAGCTAGTTTTGTCGTTTATTCTCAGTTAACCAAGACAGAAGATAATGTAGCATCCATAGAGGAACAAAATGTATGGGTTAATGAAATGACTGAATTAATATCATTAATACAACTAAAGGACGTTCAGATTGCAGATTATTTACTAACGGAATCTTCCATTTACATTGATCAGTACCATACATATACAGAAGAACTTAATAGCTTAATGGAACAATTAAAACCAACACTAACTACACAAGCACAAAAAGAATCGATAGAAATAATTCAAAAAAATGATGAAAACATCAATCAAACCTTTTTCGATAAAATGGTTCCTGCAATGGAAGAAGGACGAATTGCTTACGCGACTTCCTTAAGAAACACTTCTACCACCCTGCGTAATGAAAATAGTGACCATGTAAATCAATTAATAGAGAGCATTAAAAAAGAACAACAGGATATCGTTCATTCCGTTACACAAAACATGAATAATAGTACACTTATTCTGGTTATTGCAAATTTATCTGTTGTTATAATCGGAACTATTCTAATGGCAGTTGTAAGCCGAAGAATCCGTTTGAGTCTAAATAATCTCGTTCAGGTTACAAATGAAGTAGCTAATGGAAATTTAAAAGTCAAAGCAATTAACTATCAAGGAAAAGATGAAATCGGTAGACTATCTGCTGCAGTAGACCTAATGAAGGAAAATATGAATAGTATTTTAAACAAAGTTTCAGTAGCAGCTAAAAATGTGTCCGACAGCAGTGAAGGATTAACATTATCCTCTAAAGAGGTAAAAGAAGGAAATATGCAGATTGCACAAACAATGGAGGAAATCTCTAAAGGTGCAGAAACTCAGGCAAACGGAGCTGGTAATCTGGCAGATAATATGAATCAGTTCGTACAGAGGGTTAATCTGTCTGAGCAGAGTGGAAAAGAAATTGCGATTAACTCAGAGAATGTTCTAGCTTTAACCAATGAAGGAACCATTCTTATGAAGAATTCCGTGAATCAAATGAAACGGATTGATTCGATTGTCTCTGAATCTGTAGATAAAGTGAAAAAGCTAGATAAACAATCTGGAGAAATCTCTAATCTAGTTCTTGTCATCAAAGGTATCGCGGATCAAACGAATCTATTGTCACTAAACGCAGCAATCGAAGCTGCAAGAGCAGGTGAACATGGCAAAGGTTTTGCGGTAGTTGCTGATGAAGTTAGAAAACTTTCTGATCAAGTTTCAGCTTCTGTTGAAGAAATCAAAAGTATCGTGACGAATATCCAATTTGAAACTGCTCAAGTTGTTGGTACTTTAAGTACCGGCTATACAGAAGTGAATGAAGGAACCGAACAAATGGAGAGCACAGGGAAAAACTTTGAAAGTATTAATATCGCAGTAACAGATATGGCTACAAAAATTGCAGCTATATCGACTAACTTAAAAGATATTGCAGCAAACAGCAATAATATGAATAGTGTTATTGAAGAAATCGCTTCTGTTTCTGAAGAGTCTGCTGCAGGTGTGGAACAAGCAGCTGCTTCCGCGCAACAGACTGCTAGTTCAATGGAAGAAGTAGCGGGAAATGCAGATGTCTTAGCAGAACTTGCGGAGCAGCTCACGAAAGAATTAGAGATATTTAAACTATAAATAATTTCTGGACTAGTATTATAGTCGAAGTAAAATCCAAACTTTCGTAGAATGACAGGTTTGGATTTTTTCGCATCTAATAATTACCTTCTAACTTTCCTCACAGTCCCCACCGCATATACACATTTATTTCATAATTTATTAATAAATACGTCAAATTTATAGCTCTTAAGGGTCATGCTCCTCCTTTTTCCTCATGCTACGATGAATTTACCTTTTAATAATTCTAATAGTTGGAGGTGATTTTATATTAAATATCTACTCTCCATTTTTATCGCATTAACCCTATTATTAAGTTATCAATATGTACTAGCAGAGGAAACTGTTATACCGCTTCAGGCCCTAATTGATCAAACAGAATCAGGGGAAACATTAATTTTACCACCAGGAGAGTACATAGGTGGTGCTGTTATAACAAAACCAATAAATATTATCGGAGAAGATGAGGTCTTGATTACTTCTGATGGAAAAAGTTCGATCATTACCATTTCTTCAAATAACGTATCCATTACCAATCTTTCTATTAGGGACGAAAAAAAACAATCGGATGCAACAGTTTCCATAGTGGGAGATAACAATTACCTCGGAGATATTTCCATTGAAACGCAAGGCATAGGTATTAAATTACTGGAAGCTCATGATAACACACTCGAAAATATAACCATTACTGGAGATAAAAACTTATCTCTTGGGCAACGAGGCAACGGTATCGATTTATGGGGATCTCATGGGAATAATATCCAGTCAACAACAATCTCCCATGTAAAAGATGGTATTTATATCGAGAGCAGCAAAGACAATGTAGTAGCGTCCAATGAAATAACTCATTCACGATATGGTTATCATCTCATGTTTACAGAACAGACAAACTTACAGGGAAATATTTCGACCGATAATGCAAGCGGGATGATGATTATGGGTACGAAGAAAACGACTGCAGATGGAAATATTTTGAAAAACAACCAAAAAAGCGCACGAGCACAAGGGATCTTACTTTTTGATGTTACGGAAGCACTCATTATTAATAACGAAATGACTGAAAACAAAATTGGTATTTATATGGAACAATCCAGTGAAAACGAAATAAAGAAGAATGAGATGATAAGAAACTATATTGGTATACAAGTAAAGGAAGCGAGCAATAACCAAATATATCATAATTCTATCATGGCAAACGTTGTACAGGGACAGGCTGACCAAAGCGCAAATAATGATACACATTCCAACTATTGGGGAAACCATGTTGGACTAGATACAAACGGAGATGGGAAAAGCAATACAAGGTATATCGTTGATCCATATTTTCTAAGTCTGACAGAAGATTTTCCGGTTTTTCAACTATTTTTCCAAACACCAGGCATGGAATTTCTAAAGCTATTGTTACAAACACCTTCAGAAAACTGGTTCATCGATGAATCGCCATTAATGGATAACCCAGTAGTTTCCGATCACGTTCAAACGGAAAAATCAAATTTCGTATGGATGGTTAGCTTATCATTAGTAATCATTAGTACAGGAATATTCTATACGGGGGTAAGAAAACGATGAAAAAATCTGTTAAAAATATGGGAATCATTATTATATTAACATTACTTCTAGCCGCATGCGGGGAAGACAATTATGAAGCGAGCGAGGTAAATGAAGACGTAGATACGTGTGAAGTGTGTAATATGATGGTACCAAATAATCAGCACGCCACACAAATTGTACTTGAGGATGGTCGATCATTAATGTTTGATGACTTGGGCTGTCTTTATAAATGGAAATTAGATAATCAAGACGGAAGTGTCGGAGCAGAGTTTGTCCGTGATTTTCACACAGAAGAATGGATTGAAATCCAAAATTCCTTTTTCGTTTACGATAAAGATATAATGACACCGATGGCTTATAACATTATTTCCTTTAAGGAAGAATCCGATGCAAAAACCTTTATTGAAACGGAAGGAAAAGGAGTATTGATTGCAGCAGATAATCTCGATACCCACCATTGGGAAAGAAACAAAGAAATGATGGAGAAAAACAAGGAAATGATGAACCATGACCATAATGAAGAATAATAGTAAGGATGAAAACATATGCGTATTTTTACGATAGCATTCAGAGAAATAAAATTAGGTATGCGTAATTCCTGGACATATTCGTTTTTAATCTTGCTAACTATCTTCATATTAGCGGTATTATTACTGCAGTCAGGTGTACCAAGTACGGGAGAATACACCGATATTACTGGAGCTATGATGAATATAACACTCTACCTATTGCCATTAATTACTTTGTTACTCGGTGGGATTTCTACCGTTAATGAGAAGGAGGATGGTCATTGGAATCTTCTTACTACGTATAATTTATCACCTTATCACTTTCTAGTGGGGAAGTGGCTTGGTTTAGCTGTTATTCTTCTAGCGATACTTTCCTTTAGCTTTGGGTTTGCTGGGTTACTCACGACATTATTTGGAAATAGTTTATCCATTCATACACTGGTCTTTTTTTGGGGGTTTTCCACTATCCTTGCAATGATCTATTTAGGAATATCCATTAGTATTGGTGCATTTTCAAAAAATCGCTGGCAGTCCTTGATGGTTGGTATTGGTGTTTGGTTCTTTACGATTATTCTTTGGCCCTTATTGCTTATTAGCATCCTTAGCTTTTTACCCTATCCCTGGATAAAACCAATATTAGAAATAAGTACTTTCCTTAATCCTGCAGAATTTGTTCGGATTTTTTCCATGATGCACATGGGAGCTGGATCGGTTTTCGGGCCGGAATACAATCATTGGGTGACCTGGGTAGAGAGTTCTTTCGGATTAAGTATCTTCGCAATTCTAATATTCATTTGGATTGGGGTCACCATTACCATTGGGGCTGTTGTCTGGGAAAGGATGAGCAGAAATGGATAAGATGATGCTTGAGCTAATACAAGTAGAAAAAACGATTCATAGAAAAAAGCTTATTAGACCTACAAGCTTCCAATTAAAATACGGGCATATTCTTGCGCTTAGCGGGGGTAATGGTGCTGGGAAAAGTACTCTAATCAGGTTAATTGCCGGCATTAATAAACCAACAAAGGGAAAAATCATAGTAGATGGAATGGAGTTAAATAAAAATCATCGTCTATTCTTTAACCAGATTGGATATATGCCTGACGACTTCCAATTTCAAAAAAACTTAACCGCTGGGGAAACACTAACCTTTTACGCCAAATTAAAAAAAGTGAAGAAAGAACGAGTGGAGGAAGTATTAGAAAAGGTTGGACTAATAGACAGCATGCACAAAACAATGGGAACATTTTCAAAAGGAATGAAACAAAGAATGTTGTTAGCTCAGGCCATGTTGGCTAAGCCTCCCTTGCTAATCTTAGATGAACCGACAAATGGTTTGGATCCCTATTGGGTACATTCATTTAGTCAGATGATGAAAGAGGCACGAACAAACGGACAAACCGTTATCCTTTCAACACATGACTTAAATGTTGCAGAGGAAATTGCCGATGAAGTTATATTCTTATATGAAGGAACAGTGGTTAATAAAGGACTTATCTCTGATTTCAATAAACTAGGACTTTACAAAACCTATCAGCAAATTTTTCTGGACATGCAAAAAACATCCTGATTCTTTTTCGTTGATCAGGATGTTTTTTGCTAATCCATTTTATCCTTTAGGTAACCTTTTTCATAAGCATACTTTGCTAATTGTACTCGATTATTCATATGAAGCTTTTGAAATAAGTTTTTCAAATGATTTTTTACGGTGTACTCTGAAATTTCTAAACGAATCGAAATTTCCCGATTCGTATACCCTTTAGCTACCCATGTCAAGATTTCTCTTTCTCTATAGGATAATGCATCACTTTCTGAATCATTTATTTCTTGATGGCCAGAAAACTCCTGTAACATTTGTTTCGCTAATTCTTTAGAGATTGGCGCATGGTCACTAACCACACTCTTCAAGTAAGATATCCATGAATCATGATTAACGTTTTTCAGCAAATAACCTTGTGCCCCATTTTTGATAGCTTCGAATAAATCGATGATATCATCTGATACTGTAACCATTACAATTTTCACATAGGGATACCGTTCTTTTATTTTTCTTGTCGCTTCCAAACCAGTGATATCGGGTAGACGTATGTCCATTAATAGGAGGTCAGGCATGAACTCGGCAGTCTTTTCAATAGCCTCTTCACCAGTTACCGCTTCTGCAACCACCTCAAAAGATGGTTCAGAACTTAGTATATCCTTCATACCTTCACGAGCCATCGGATGATCATCAACAATTACTATTCTAATTTTTTCTCCCACTTTTCATCCCTCCGATACATAACAATCGGTACTAGTGTTATTATCATCTTCGGGATAAAGTGACAATTGTTTCACCGTTCTCCCGCTTAAAGTCCATGTTCCAATTTATTCGTTGGCATCGTTGTACCATCATTTTCAACCCGAAACTACCAGACTTATTTAAATCAGCTTCTGTAAAGCCCCTCCCATTGTCTTTAATCATCAAGTATTTTTTATCGGGACTTATTTTTATCTGAATGTTTACAACAGATGCTTCTGCGTGCTTTTGTATGTTGACAAAAGACTCATGGAGACATGCTAAAAGTTCACTTTGCTCTTTTGTCTTAAGTAAACTTTCTTCAACCTCTATTACACGTTCAATTTCCATCCCTGAATCAGTTTCAAATTCATGGATCAATTGCTGCAATCTATCCTTCCATGAAACATCCGGATCTTCAATCGGGGTTTTCAAATTGTTTATTCCTAGTCTTACATAATCATGAATATCATGAATGTTCTCTCTTAATCTCCCAAATAATTCTTCATTTTCCTCTGACACTTCTATCTTATCAAGCTGACGAACTTTAATAGATAATAAAAACAATGATTGAGCTAAACCATCATGCAGTTCCTCAGCAATCTTCTCTCTCTCCTCTAAAACAGCCTTTTTGGCACGCTCGATTCTTAGCTCTTCTTGCATTTGTTCTAATTTAGAAAAAAAGCGAGTTAATAGAGTAAATGTAACAAACAACACAATTACTGGGGTTAACCAATTTCCTAAATCCATAGAAATATACGGTAATAAGTATTCATGACGAATGTATTCCCAGGCTCCCACAGTAATTGTAGGAATGAGCAAAATAAACCACTTCAGCTGATTATAGGACATGTTGTTATCTCCTTTTCCCCACACCAAAAAGTATCAGGCAGTATATCTACCCTCTACTTATATATTACTCTGATTCCGTGTGAGCTACAAAAAGCACGCCTAGTATTCATCCAATTCTATATCATTTTCATCGTACGAAATCCAGTCACTAAAACTTCCTGGATATAGTTTAATATTTTTATAACCTAGAGATTTAAGAGCCAAAATATTTGGACATGCGGAAACGCCAGAACCACAGGAGACGATTATTTCTTCATCTTTTTCCAATGAAGAAAAATGCTCTTGCAGCTGATTTATTGTTTTCCAAGTACCGTCTTCATTAAATACATCCTGCCAAAAGAAGTTTTTCGCACCTGGTATATGTCCAGCTTTACTATACAATGGTTCTTTGATTCCTAAATACCTATCTCTAGCACGCGAATCTATTAGAATAGCCGCACTATCGTCCATTTTCTGCTTAACTTGTTCCATCGTTACGGTCTGTTCCTCTCGAATTTTTGGCTTGAACTCCTTCTTCACAAGAGGAGGTATCTTGTCTGTTACTTCAAATCCTTTTTCTACCCATTTGTTATAACCTCCTTCCAGAACAAATACATTGTCGTGTCCCATATAATGAAGCAACCACCAAAGCCTGGAAGCAAACATATCATTTTCTTGGTCGTAAATAACTACCGTTGTCTCATGGTCAATCCCAATATTTCCAGTTTTTGCAGCAAACATAGCTATGTCCGGCAATGGATGGCTGCCACCATGCTTCGCTACTTTTCCGGATAGATCTCTGTTTAAATCAAGATAAACAGCACTAGGCAGATGATTCTTTAAATACATTTTTCTTCCTGCATCCGGATCTGTTAGCACAAATCTCACGTCAACTATCACAGTATTTTGAGAATCCTTATCTAATTTTTCTCTAAGTTCATTCACAGACATAATATATGACATGTTTATCCCTCCAATAGTTTACTCATGTAATATTCATCTACATATTTGCCATCCATATAAATGGAATGCTTTTTCGTACCTTCCTTCTTAAATCCAGCTTTCTGATATAAGTTTATTCCAGCACTGTTTTCCGTTATAACTGTTAGTTCTAACCTGTGCAATTTTCCCTTCGCCCACCGGTCTAATTCGTTAAACAACGCTGTACCAATTCCCTTCCCTTGGAATTCCTGTAAAATCCCAACAACGATATAAGCACTGTGTTTTGTTTTATTACTGCTTCCTCCTATTGCCAATAGGTAGCCAACCAAACCATGATCGACCTCTGCTACAAAAATAGTGGAGTTCTCTACACTTGTTAAATCTTCTATCATCCGCTTTTGTTTGTCTGCAGAAATTTGTCTTTCGTTCGCTTCATACATCATAAAAGGACTTTCTCGTTCTACTTGTTGAGTTAACCTCATTAATTGTTCTGCATCAGATATTACTGCGTTTCTAATCATCAATCTCTCTCCTATCTTCCTAATAATTCGACAAAAACATTTCCATATCCTCTAATCATTTCGATAACCATTCTATGATATGGTAAAATACGGTTAAATCAATAAATCATGCGTTCAATCAGGAGGAAAGAATTATGAAGGATGAACTAATCAAACGGTTTACTACCTATGTAAAAGTTGATACACAATCTGATGAAAATACAGATCAAACTCCATCCACACCAGGTCAATTAGAACTTGCTAAACTACTTGCAGAAGAATTGAAAGAAATCGGCATGAAAGAGGTAGAAATTGATGCGAATGGCTATTTAATGGCTACCCTCCCTGCTAATACAGAGAAAGATATGCCTACAATAGGGTTTCTAGCACATGTAGATACAGCAACAGACTTTACTGGAAAAAATGTAAATCCACAAATCATCGAAAGCTTTGACGGAAATGATATAACATTAAATGAATCATTAAATGTTGTCTTATCCGCAAAGGAATTCCCAGAACTTGCAAGCTATAAAGGCCATACGTTAATTACAACAGACGGAACAACCCTTTTAGGCGCAGATAATAAGGCCGGGGTTGCAGAAATCATGACGGCAATGAATTACTTGATTCAGCACCCAGAAATCAAACATGGGCGCATTCGTGTGGCATTTACACCAGATGAGGAAATTGGACGTGGGCCACATAAATTTGATGTAGACCGCTTTGATGCAAAATTTGCCTATACCGTTGATGGTGGACCTTTAGGAGAATTACAATATGAAAGTTTTAATGCTGCCGCAGCAAAGGTAACATTTAACGGAAATAACGTTCACCCAGGAACAGCAAAGAATAAAATGGTAAACTCAGGAAAACTTGCAGTTGAATTCATCAGTAAGTTTCCAGAAAAAGAGGCACCTGAATACACAGAAGGATATGAAGGATTTTATCACTTAATTTCTGTTGAAGGAGATGTAGAAAAAACACAGGTTTACTACATCATACGTGACCATGACAAGGGGAAATTTGCTAAACGGAAAGCTAAAGTAGAACAATTTGCAAAGGAAATTCAAGAGAAATACAGCAAGGATAGTGTGGAACTTGAATTAAAAGATCAATATTACAATATGCGTGATCGTATTGAACCCGTAAAAGAAATTGTCGAGTTAGCAAAAAATGCAATGGAAAAACTGGATATCAATCCAATTATCGAACCAGTCCGCGGGGGTACAGACGGTTCGCAGCTTTCCTATATGGGACTGCCAACACCCAACATCTTCACTGGCGGAGAAAACTTTCACGGCAAATTCGAATATGTTTCTGTAGATAACATGGAAAAAGCATCACAAGTAATTGTAGAAATCTGCAAGTTGTTTGAAGAACAGCATTAATTTCTTTCTAATAAATTGTTCTAATACAATGGAGAAATATAAAAGCAAATAACAAAACAATAGCATCTAAAACGCATGGATAGAACCATCTATCCATGCGTTTTATTTGTTTTAGTCTCTTTTCATATACTTTGTTACTTTTTAGACGTCATAGTTGATATTGGCCAGCGTAACCTAAATGAATAGAGCGTTATCGTCCTCTAACATAGTGCATAGTGGATAGAAACTCCTGATTTATTCAATTTAGAACAGTTTGCTCTCGCTTACACTTATGAAAGTTTTGTGCTAGGATTCGCTCCGGCAGAATACTTCGCTTTCCGCGGGCACGGCCTCAGCCTCCTCGCGGAAAAACGTAACTGCGCCTGCGTCTACTAGTATCGCTCCGAAGCAGGCTTCCTCGGCGCA
Source organism: Oceanobacillus halophilus (assembly GCF_003628505.1). Lineage (GTDB taxonomy): Bacteria > Bacillota > Bacilli > Bacillales > Amphibacillaceae > Oceanobacillus > Oceanobacillus halophilus. The sequence goes on from NZ_RBZP01000007.1 coordinate 54,548, forward strand.
AGGGCCAAAGAAGCTTAATCAAGTAGTTCCCTCGCTGCGGGGTCTTCGGACACGTGCTTTTCCCGCAGGAGTCTCCGTATTCTGCCTCCGCTAAGTTACAAGCTTTTGATTTTTTAAAACTATAGTCCATAATGTCACGTTTGGGGGAGTCTTCCCATAAAAAGAGAAATTTCCATGTTAAAATCAAGTAGAGCAAGAACTTAGCGAAGGAAATACACGGAGACTCCTTGAAAAAAGAAGACCACTTTTTTCTGCGTGCGATGTTTCGCTGCCGAAGCGTTCCTTGTCCTGCGGGAAGAAGAGCATCGGTGAGACTACGTAGTGAGGGAACTACTTGAATAAACATCACTGTTCCCTTGCGCCGAGAAAGCCCACTTCGAAGCGATACTAGTAGACGCAGGCGCACACTGCTTTTCAGCACGGAGGAGGCTCACCAGCTCCCCGCGGAAAGCGGAGTGTATTTCCGTAGCGGGTGTTAAGCAGTACTCTGAATTAAAGTAATCAACAGTCTATACATTATTAGCACTACTTTTATCTTTTATTTTTATAAAAAAGGAGCCTGTTAATCCAATTGCTAATAATAAGGCCAACACTTCCATTGTTAACATAAAATTACCCCACTTCATGATATTTAGAGAAATAATCGGACCTAATGTTGCTCCTATAAAGAGAATGAAGGTATAGAAAGAGGATGCAATGGCACGATATTTTCCACCAAGGTTTCCAACTAGCATCATAATAGACGGGAAAGTAATCGAAATTCCTGCAACATAAATGATGCTCATGGTAATGAGCAAAGCAAGATTAGTTGTAAAACCCAGAACAATCAAACCTATCACACTTACAGACAACCCAATTTTTAGTATTCGCAGCACACCATAACGTCTAATCCATATCCCAGTAATAGGGGAAAATACCATTCCTATAATTCCCATCGCCCTTATACCAAGAATTTGCTTTTCTGATAGATGAAATGGTGCATTTCCTAGGAATCCACCAAGAACTGTGTACATTCCAATAAATGTTAATAACAGCATGACAGTTATTAGGTAGCACAGCATCAGATTTTTATTAGTAACTATGAATTTTACCTTTAAAAGATATTCCCTCACATTGGTTTTTTCTTGCAATTTCTTCTTAGGCAATATCCACCAAACTGCCAGCATACTCATCCCATAAAGACATCCAAAAAAAAGGAAAACAACATTCCAATCAAACGTTTGATTGATAGCATCACCAGCTACTTGCCCAAAAATTCCAGATGTGACAAATCCAAAACTGATAAACCCGATAGTAGTGGCAACTTTATTTTTAGGAAAGACTTCAAAAACATAGGAAAGTGCAGATGGAGCAAATGTTGCAGCAAAAAATCCCTGTAATCCTCGTAAAATTAGCAGGATATAAAAATGATTGGTAAAGCCGATAAGTACGGTTATTACTGATAAAATAATTAATCCAAAGACAATCATTTCTTTCCGGCCATACATATCTGATAAAGGACCGAAAAGCAAAAATCCAATTCCATAGCATATCGAAAAAATACTTGATGTCCACGCCGCCATATTCGGGGTAACTTGAAAGGCAGTGGAAAATGTCTCCATTAAAGGAGTAGCAACATAAACACTAGACACAACAAACAAAGCACAGCAAAAAAGCAAAAACGTGATCAACGAGTAGTTATTTTGTCGACCACGTACATTTATTGGATTCTCCATTTTCATATCCCCCTTCTTACTAAAGATATGAAATGATTTTGTCCAGTGTTCAATTGTTCATGCTTGTAATCCTTTAAAGAGATGCTCTTCTATTTTTTCCAATATGGAATAAGCACCTTCGCTTTTATTGGAAGGAATAACTAGCTTTAACCCATTATTTGGATAGAATGCTGAATGAAAACTTACTCCAGGATCATAGCCCATTACATGATATTTAAAGATTTCTCCATCCTGTTTATCTATCCAAATTCCGTAACCGTAATAAGTATCCTCATCTTCGCGTATATGAGGAGTTAGCAGCGATTTTGTGGTATCCTCTGATAATATTTTATTGGTAAACAACGCTTCCCAAAAAGTTATCATATCTCGTGTCGTTATATATGCTCCTCCATCAGGGCCACCCTTAATAGGCAATGAATAAATATTGGTTTTCCATCCGTCTTCTGTTTCTATATAACCCAGTGCCGTATTTTTAGGCAATTGGTCCATTGAAAAATACCCCGATTCTGTCATTTCTAAATATGGAAACAGCTCTTTCTCTATGTACTCGGTAAATACAGTACCTGTCATTTTTTCAATAACTAACCCAAGCAAGATATAACCTGCATTATTGTAATGAAACCTATCTCCTGGGGAAAACATCATTTCCCTATTTATAAACATTGGCAAGAAATCTTCTAACTTTGTCATTGTATACATCGGTCTTTCCTGCCAAAGCTCTTCAAAATCATCCATTACATCCTCATCAAAGTAATCGGGGATACCCGAACTATGTGTTAATAAATGATGAATTGTAATACCTTCATCAAAATTTGGAAATGGTGTATCCAAGCAGTCTATTAATTTATCTTCAAATGATAACTTTCCTTCATCTACTAACTTAGCAATTCCTACTGCGGTGAATATTTTACAACCCGAAGCTATACCAAACCTAGTATCCATCGTATTTTTTATTTCTTCTGCCCGATTTGAAAACCCTCGCGACGTTTCGAGTAATACCTCATCCCCCATCTTTACATGGGCCACTCCTGAAAAATCAATATCTTTCATTTTGCTGTGGATTGATTGAGTTAATAAATCTGTCATTTTCCTCCCCCTTTGTATACTAATGTTACCATGTTTTATATTTATAGTTTGTGAATATTTAGTCTGCAGTTAAGACGTTTGCCTTATGAAACTTTTGAAAATAGTCGAAATTTAGAACAAGCCCATTCTCCTATTGCTCCTTAATAGTTCCATGTGAGAAAATAAATAGGATATGAAATTTAAGGGGATATAATAATGTTCAATAAGAAAGTAATGCAAGTAATGTTTTTCATAGCCATCCTATTTCTGATTTCAGCATGCTCATTTGATGACTTGGGTAATAATGGCAAAAACAAAGAAACTGATCAGAAAAATGAAGCCATTGATGAAGAGATTGGAAACTCCCATGAAACAGATGTAGACAAAGAAAAAGGAGACTCAATCACTGCACCAAGGACTCTACTTCAAAAGAAGGACCAAGGAAAATCTGTAACACAGTTACAAGAAGCATTAAATCAAATTGGTTATGATATAGATACGAACGGAATTTTTAGTGAGTTGACAACTTGGGCGATTACCGATTTCCAATTGCAGCATGAAGACTTAATGGATATCGGCATATACAATAAAGAAACAGAAAAGGTTATCAATCAATATATAGAAAAAAACGAAACGATCGAAGCAGGTAAAGGTCTTCCTTTCCTAGAAGAAACGGTGTCTACTGATTCAGGAGCACAGATTATAGCTAATCCTTATGATCAACTATCTATTGTTAATAAGGAATACGCACTTCCCAATGATTATATACCTGAGGATTTAGTTATTCCTAACGTTCGTTTTCCATTTACGGAAGAATTACCTAAAAAGCAAATGCGTGAAATTGCAGCTGATGCTTTAGAAGAAATGTTTGCAGCAGCAGATGAAGAAGGCTTAGAACTTTACGCTCAATCTGGCTATCGTTCTTATGAGAGACAGGAAGTTATCTTTGCTGCTAATGTGGATGTACATGGAGAAAAGGAAGCAAATAACTTTAGTGCTCGTCCAGGAGAAAGCGAACACCAAACTGGTTTAACTATGGATATTTCAAGTCCGGATGTAGGATTCAAATTAATTGAAGAATTTGGTGATACCGAAGAAGGTAAATGGGTTCAAGAACATGCAGCAGATTACGGATTTATTATCCGCTATCCTAAAGGAAAAGAAGAAATTACCCAATACCAGTATGAACCATGGCATCTTCGTTATGTCGGCAAAAAAGCTGCTAAGGAAATGATGGAGCAAGAAATGACACTTGAGGAATATTTGATTGACTAATAAAAATCCTGTTCACACGAACAGGATTTTTTCTATTTAGAATGGTTTAAGAATCATGAGAGCAATAATTACAACAAATATTAAATTTTCCACATGTTCCACATTGAATAGTCGTTTAGACAATTGATAATACTCCTTAGGTATTTCTTCTCCTTCATATTCTTTAAGTAGTTTCTTAATTGGCACAGACTTTGGCTTTAACAAAAATGGACCAAATGCTAATGCAATCAAGAATAATATGAGGCTAGTAATATACCATCCTTGTGTGAACCAATAGGGATTTAGATAGCCCATCCATATTCCCGTAATAAGTAGCAGCGTTCCTCCGACCATGGTTAAAATATGTAAAGAGTTTCGTATCTTAAATGCATGTCTTAATTCTGTCATATTACTTGGTTTGGACTGAGTAACCACAAAAGTCATTATAAGTCCAGGTCCCATACCAATAATGGCAGAAAATACATGAATGAATACAAGAAATCCATAAAATGTCATCAAGTGTGCCCCCTATCTACTATCATTTTACACCACTACACCCTATAAAAGGTTGTGATTATAATCACTGAATAATGTAGATTTTTCAACAATACTTTGTCTAGTTGGGGATAACACTATAAACTTGCAATAAATACAGTAATTGATTAGAATTAATTGAAAATAGCGATCATTCATCTTAGGGGGAAAGAAAATGGGGCAGACAAATTATTTAGCCGATATGATTCGTTCGCGGCGCGCAGTTAAAAAAGGTTATACGAATCAGGAAGTAAAAGAAGAAACGGTACGTGATTTATTAGATAGCGCAATATGGGCACCAACTCACGGACTGCGCCAACCATGGAGATTCATTTTTGTGGGGGCTGATAAGCTACCTGACTTTGCCAAGAAAGTAGCAGCGACCTATCCTGAAGAAAGGCAGCAAAATCGCGAGAATTATCTTAATGAACCAAACGCGATTTTGGTTGTGGTTATGGATGAACCGGATATTCCTAAACAATGGGATGAAAACTTCGGCGCAACTGCTGCAATGATTCAAAACTTCTGGCTATTAGCATGGGAAAAAGGACTTGGTGTTGTCTGGAAAACAAATCCACACATTTATGACCAAAAAGTTAAGGATATATTAAATGTCGGGGAAAATGAAAAGATTGTTGGATTCATCCATCTTGGTTACTTTAGTGAAGAACCACTGAAAAAAGACCGTATCTCAGTGGATGAAAAATTCAGCACGTATAAAGGATAAATTAACAATAGCCTGGGCTCCCCTAGGCTATTTTTCTTTAGTTATAGGCTCTATTCGTAAAGTTTGTTGCTTTTAATAATTTTGTTGGAAATTGTTGATTTATTTATTAAGAATAAATATGAAATAAGGTGCATTGTTGATTTCCGCTCCGGGCAGTCGCTTTCCGTAGCGGGTATATAGCAGTATTCTTAATTAAAGTAATCCACAGTCTATACAAAATATAAGCTAAAGTCATCTTAATTCAACAATCTATTAGAAAAAATCCTAGTTATAGCTTTTTCGTTTACATAAATCAAACGTTTGTTATAAAGTTATCCACACCATCCACAGGTTTATCAACAGTTATTCACATATTTTTGTTAATAAAAGTTAGTTGGTATTTTCATGATTAAAACGGTTACTCACACTATCCACAAGTTTGTGGATAAATACTGAGGATAAGTTCATTCCATGATCTCCTTCTCATCAAAGAACGGTTTGTTTACATAGTAATACATCCAAGCCATAAACACCCCACCCCCAATTAAATTTCCAATTGTAACAGGAATCAGATTGTGAAGAATACCAGCTAATGTAAAGCTCTCCGGATGGTCCAGCACTAGAGCAATGGCGAATGTACACATATTGGCAATACTGTGTTCATAACCAGAAATAAAAAAACAAAACACAAACAACATCATAATAAATATCTTGGCGCCATCTCCCTTTAGCGTCATCGGAATAAAAAACGCAAGGCACACAAGCCAGTTACAAAGAATTCCTCTAAAGAAAAGCTGAGTTGTTGATATTTCAACCTTATTAACTGCCACATCTAACAAAAAGCGATTTACGGAAGCATCAACAAATAATTGCGTCGTTAAAATTAGAAAAGCAAAAGCCACAGCTCCTAAAATATTTCCAAAGTAGCTAAGTGTTAATAATTTTGCTACATCTATCCATTTCATCTTTTTACGTAAAGCAGCAAAGGTATAATAAAACGTATTTCCTGTAAATAAGTCTCCCCCACCAAACGCAATTAAAATGATAGCAGCACCAAAAGTAATCGCGGCCATAGGGTAAGAAAAAGGAGAGCCTAAGTTATAAAAATAACCACCCGTTTTAAATGCGACAATGACTCCAAAACCAATAAACATACTTGCTAAAGCAGCTCTTAATATGTAATGCAATACATTCGTTTGATAGAATTTTTGTTTTTTTAATGCTAATTTTTCTACTTCTAATAACGGATTTACTTCCATACTTCTTCCCTTTCTAAACATCATATTAACTGTAGTTTCGCCTTAGATATTCCCCTTATGCATCCACTTTTAAACCCTATTATTTGTGTGAAACCATCTTAAACAAACGTTTGATCATCTAATTAAACGAAAAGGGTACCTCGAGTTTACTCAAAGTACCCTTTTTGTAATATTTATTTTTTCCTAACCGGAATCCAAATTTCACTATAATAATCTTCATTTGCAGGATTCTCATCACTTAAATAAACTTCTAATTCCGGGCCACCTGCATGCTCATAATTAGTAGATGGAAACCATTCAGAGAAGATTCGTTCCCAAACCTTTGGCATGGCATCTGGCATAGATCCTTGCACCGGAAAAACGGCCCAGGTTGAAGCAGGAATCCGTTTTTCCTCCCATTCTTTAGGAAGGTCCTTTATCTGCTTTTCTGCTCCTATAAAATAAGTTAAATGTTCCTGTTTTTTATCAAAGTCCATACAAACTCCAATTAATCCCAGAGATCCACAAACTTTTGCTAAACGATCTGAAAATCCATTGCTATTCGACTCCTCCCAGAATGAGGCAATATTTTTGTAATTTTCTCCGTCAATTGTTGTGGTACGTATTCCTTTGCCAATCACCTCGAATGCTTCCTTCTCCGTAATACGATAATCCATTTCTACATCTCCCTTTATCTGAATTTGAAAAGAGAGTTTTGGAAAAGCTTTTAGAGATTGACTTTCTTTCCGAGCACTTGACGGACTAATACCATGAATTTTTCGAAAAGCCTTAGCAAATGCCTCAGGACTCTCATAGCCATAGTTTAGCGCTATTTCAATGACCTTGGAATCGGAATGAACTAGGTCATTGGCAGCCAGTGTTAATCGGCGATTGCGAATATATTCACTCACGGTAAAACCTGTTAGCATATGGAACATTCGTTGATAATGAAACTTAGACATATGTGCTATAGATGCTATCTCGTTAATAGTTAAAGTTTTATTCAAATGACTTTCTATATACTGAATACTGTCAACCATTCGTTGAAGCCCTTCCATCTAACCCCTCCCTTCTTCTTAAATTTAGCATGGCTTAATATATAAATCCTGTTCATTTATGCTAGATATGGACAGTATAATATATTATGTAGGGATTATTCCGATTTCTTTGATTTAAACGTAAGTGATTTCTTAGTTTTAATTTTAAGAAAAATATCAAAACACCCTTGACAATCTATTCTAACTATTCTAATATAAATATCAATAATTAAATTTCATAAGCGTTGACGAAGAAAAGTAGTCTATGAAGACACTAAAGAGAGCTGGTGGTTGGTGTGAACCAGTGTGACCCTAATAGATGAATGGGCTTCTGAGCTTCCAAACCGAACCAAACATCTTGCAGTAGGCTTTGGCGATTTCGTCTCATCGTTACCCGAGACAAATGTTAAGCACTTGCTTGACATTGCTAAAGCTGAGCTGTTTTATAGCTAATAAAGGTGGTACCGCGGTCCCTCGTCCTTTACGGATGTGGGATCTTTTTGTATGTAAAAATTGTATAATCCTAAATCGTTGAGTAAGAGTAGTAAGCAAGTACTAAGCGTCTTTAGAGAGCTGGTGATGGTGGAATTCCAGCACGCTAACTTTGCCGAATGGACTTATGAGAGGTCTCCTGAAAAGAGTAGGGAAACACGTTTTTCCGACGTTACACGGATAGGATATCGGATAGTTTTTATAATGACTTTCCCGTATCTGAATGAGATGAAAAGAGTTATTTCTCTTTTCAAGTGAGGTGGCACCGCGCATACAATCGTCCTCAAGTAGACACAATATTGTGTTTACTTGAGGACTTTTTTAATTAGAAAGGATTGGTTTATATGTCAGCACTCCCTTATAAGTTATTAAAACAAAATGCAAACACCTTAACACCAATAGATATTTACAGAAATTTACCTGGAGGCAAGAAATTTTTATTAGAAAGCACCTTCCAGCATGAGAAAAAGGGAAAGTATTCTTTTATTGGATCGGATCCATATGAAGAGGTTATTGGTCATTCCAATGAGACTACCAAAATAAATTCCGAAACCGAAGAAAAAGAGTACTTTCATAAAAATGCTTTAACCTATATCCAGGAGAATTTTTCTAAACTTGATTTGAATATACCCCTTCCCTTTTATGGCGGCGCCGTTGGGTATGTCGGTTATGATGCGATTCGAGAACATGAAAACATTGGGGAAAAACTGCCCGATGAAGTAAACATGCCTGATATCCATTTTATGATGTACAACAATATCATCGTTTTTGATCACAGTCATCAAGTTATCTATCTTATTGCCATCAACACGAAACAACAATCAGAAAAGGAATTAGACGAACGTCTCCATCATTTAAGCAATGCCCTCTGCAAGCGAGAAGAAACAATAGGAAATCAGAATACAATCAGCTTTGAGTCCCAAATAACCAAAGAGGCTTTTATGGAAAAAGTTCGTACTGCTAAAGAATATATTCAGCAAGGGGATATATTCCAGGTCGTTTTATCCCAAAGAATGGCAGCAGATATGGAAGGAGACCCATTTCATTTTTACCAAAAGTTGAGGGAAGCAAATCCTTCACCTTATATGTTTTATATAAACTTTGAGGATTATTTATTGTTAGGGGCCTCACCAGAGAGCCTTGTACAAACACAAGGAGACGTGGTCATAACCAATCCAATTGCTGGTACAAGAGCACGTGGTAAGACACCGGAAGAAGATGAAATGCTAATGAACGAACTATTGCAAGACGAAAAGGAAATTGCAGAACATCGCATGTTAATAGATTTGAGTCGAAATGACCTTGGGCGCGTCTGTGAAATTGGTTCTGTCACAATTCCAACCTATATGGAAGTTGAAAAATATCAGCATGTCATGCATATCGTCTCTGAAGTAAAAGGGACGTTAAAGAAAAAACATACCAGTATGGATGCATTGGTATCCTGCTTGCCTGCTGGTACAGTATCCGGAGCTCCCAAAATACGTGCTATGCAAATTATTAATGAACTGGAAGAAAAAAAACGCGGAGCTTATGCCGGTGGAATTGGTTTTATTAATTATAACCATGACATCAACATCGCCCTTGCCATTCGGTCTCTTGTTATTAAAAACAAGAAAGCATATTTGCAGGCTGGTGCGGGAATCGTTTTTGACTCCGACCCAGAACTAGAGTACCAAGAGACGCTTAACAAAGCTAAGTCCTTAATGGAGGTGAGTAAGTATGATCTTGTTAATTGATAACTATGACTCTTTCACGTATAACCTTTATCAATACTTTTCAGAGGAAGGTATCGATGTCAAGGTTGTGAGAAATGATGTCATCACAATTAAGGCAATAGAATTATTAAATCCTGATGCCATTGTTATTTCCCCTGGACCAGGCTTACCGGAACACGCCGGAATATGTATCGAAGTTATTCAGCATTTTTACAAAAAGATTCCTATCTTTGGAATTTGCTTAGGACACCAGGCAATTGCTGAAGCGCTCGGCGGGACACTTAGGCATGCTAAAGAAATCAAACATGGCAAAACATCACTTATAACCCATAACGGCCAGGGTGTCTTTCAATATCTACCAAACCCATTAGAAGTCATGCGCTATCACTCCATTGTTGTAGAGGATGTCCCAGAACAATTAGAGGTTACAGCCAACTCCATCAAGGATGATGAAATCATGGCTATTAAACATAAACAATACCCTGTTTATGGAGTACAATTTCATCCTGAATCAATTGGAACCGTAACAGGTAAGCAAATAATTCATAACTTTTCTACCCAAATGAAGGAGGAGATTGAAAATTGAAACATTATCTTGAAAAAATCATTGATCGCGAGGATTTAACGATAGAAGAAATGATGGCTGCAACTGAATATTGCCTTTCAGAAAACGCTACAGATTCAGAGATAGCTGCATTATTAACGGCACTCCAAGGAAAAGGAGAAACAGCTGATGAAATCGCAGGAATAGTGGAAGTAATTCGCTCAAGGTCAACTTTTAGTACAACACCTATTCAAGATGCCATCGATAACTGTGGTACAGGTGGAGATAAATCCTACAGTTTTAATATAAGTACCACTTCTGCCTTTGTACTCGCTGGTGCTGGTATTACCGTTGCTAAACATGGAAACCGCAGTATCACAAGCAAATCTGGTAGTGCTGATGTCCTAGAGAATCTAGGAATTTCCTTATCTTTCACCAAAGATCATGTTGAGGAATTACTTCATGAAAATAAAATTGCCTTTTTATTCGCCCCAAATGTTCACGCGGCATTAAAGCCTTTTACAAAAGTTAGAAAGCATTTGGGTATCCGGACGGTATTTAATCTTATTGGTCCATTGACTAATCCTATTGAGTTAGATACACAATTGCTCGGTGTTTACAGTCGTGAAGTCATGCCAATGTTAGCAGAGTCTCTAAAAAAACTAGGCAGAAGGCGAGCAATTGTAATTAACGGTGCCGGTAACGTAGATGAAGCCACTTTAGCTGGTGAAAATCATCTAATTATCTTAGATGACGGTAAATTAACCAATCTCACACTAACGCCTGAGAGTGTTGGTTTACCAGTCTATACCAAAGAGGAAATACTTGGTGGCACTGCAAAAGACAATGCAGAAATTTTATTAGGTGTATTGAATGGAAAAAAAGGAGCTTACTATGATACCGTTCTTTTAAATGCAGGTCTTGGTATTTTTACCAATGGAAAAGCAGAAACGATACAAGAAGGTATTGAACTCGCCCGTGAAAGCATTGAGTCTGGTGCAGCATTAGAGAGACTGCAGCAACTCATTTCCTATAGTCAGAGAATTCCAAGTGAGGTGTACTAAATGACCATATTAGAAAAGATATTAGCAGAAAAAGAAATTGAAATACAAAAATATTTCAATCAAACGTTTGATTCAATGAAGACAGAATCAGTTCCTTCCTTTAAAGAAATTGTTTCGTCAACAGATTCTCTTTCTATCATTTCTGAAATTAAACGCTCCTCTCCTTCTAAGGGAGAGATTGATATAAACGTAAATCCTATCGAGCAAGCAAGACAATATGAAACATTTGGAGCCAGTGCTATTTCTGTATTAACCGATCCAGCTTTTTTTAACGGAACTATGGATGATTTAAGAGAAGTGCGAAAAGCAGTGAATCTGCCAATCTTATGCAAGGACTTTATCATTGACCCAATACAAATAGACCGAGCCAAAGCTGCAGGTGCCAACATTATCTTACTGATTGTTGCGGCACTAAATGATACGGATTTAGAGAATCTATATCACTATGCTAGAGATTTAGATTTAGAAGTGCTTATTGAAGTTCATAACGAAGAAGAAATGAAACGCGCATTAAAGCTTCGCCCAGAAATTATTGGTATTAATAATCGTAACTTAAAAACATTTGAAGTAGATATAGCGACAACGGAAAAACTAGCGTCCATGGTTACAAATCCAGATACGATCTTAATTAGTGAAAGCGGAATGAAAACGCAGGAAGATGTCATTCGTGCTAGAAATGCTGGTGCAAAAGCAATTTTAGTTGGCGAGACACTGATGCGTTCAGCAAATTTAGAAGAAACGTTTCATGATTTAAAAGTGCCCCTTCCTACAAAAGGAGCGAAATAATCTATGCTAGTGAAAATTTGTGGGATACAAACAAAAGAAGCTGCAGAAGTTGCGATCTCCAGTGGGGCTGATTTTATTGGATTTGTATTTGCAGACAGCAAGCGTAAAATGGAACCTACTCAAGCAGCTAGGATTGTGAAAAACATTCCCAATTCTGTTCAAAAGGTTGGCGTTTTCGTCAATGAGTCGGTTGAAAAAATGATAGATATCGCTGAACAGGTTGGTCTGGATGTTATTCAGCTGCATGGAGATGAATCCCCGGCCATTGCTGAAAAGCTTCCTTATAAAGTAATCAAAGCATTTGCTGTAGACGCTAATTGCCTTTCAGAAATTCAAACCTACCCATGTGATTATTATTTATTAGATAGTCCTAAAGGGAAATACCGAGGCGGAAACGGAAAAACTTTTGATTGGGATCTGCTGAATCACCTCCCACTCGATTCAAGCAAAGTTATACTTGCTGGCGGACTGTCAGCAGAAAACGTTCAAACAGCAATCCGACAAGCTAAACCCGCTGGAGTAGATGTCTCCAGTGGCGTCGAAACGAATAGGAAGAAAGATCTTAATAAAATAACTCAATTTATTAAACAAGCAAAAGCAACAGGAAAGGATGAGTTCAATGGCAACATACACCATGCCTGATCAAACAGGACGATACGGAAAATTTGGAGGACAGTTTGTACCAGAATTATTAATGCCAGCCTTAATCAATTTAGAAGATGCTTACACAGAAGCTATGAATGACCCAGCTTTTGTAGAGGAGCTTGATTATTATTTGAAACAATATGTAGGAAGAGAAACTCCTCTGTATTATGCAGAGCAATTAACGAAACAGCTTGGAGGAGCAAAAGTCTACCTAAAACGGGAAGATTTAAATCATACTGGTGCACACAAAATTAATAACACCATAGGTCAAGCACTATTAACGGTTAGAATGGGAAAGAAAAAAGTTGTTGCTGAAACAGGCGCAGGCCAGCATGGGGTGGCGACAGCTACAGTGTGCGCTCTGCTTGGCCTCGACTGTATTGTGTTTATGGGTAAAGAAGACATTCGTCGGCAAAAACTCAACGTCTTCCGTATGGAGCTATTAGGTGCAGAAGTTCGCGGAGTCTCGCAAGGAAGCGGAACATTAAAGGACGCAACCAACGAAGCACTTCGCTACTGGGTTAGCCATGTTAACGATACGCATTATATCCTAGGGTCTGCTGTAGGACCTCATCCATTCCCCAAAATCGTTCGTGATCTTCAATCTGTTATCGGAATGGAAACCAAAAAGCAAATTTTAGATCAAACGGGGCTATTACCAGATGCAGTGGTTGCCTGCGTTGGTGGCGGAAGTAATTCCATTGGTATGTTTTATCCATTTATTGATGATCAGGATGTAAAATTATATGGGGTAGAAGCAGCCGGTGCAGGAATTGATACAGACCAACATGCGGCAACACTGACTAAGGGGAATCTAGGAATCTTACACGGAACATTATCTCGTCTTCTGCAAGATGAGCATGGACAGATTGAAGAGGCCTTTTCCATATCAGCCGGTCTGGACTATCCTGGGGTTGGACCTGAACATAGTCATTTACATGATACGAAGCGTGTTACTTATACCTCTATCACGGATAAGGAAGCACTGGAGGCCTTCCAATTCCTTTCTAAAACAGAAGGGATTATCCCTGCATTAGAAAGTGCACATGCTGTTGCTTATGCCATGAAACTAGTAAAAGACATGCGCAGTGATGAGAGCCTTGTTATATGTTTATCTGGACGTGGTGACAAAGACGTCGAACAAGTAAAAGCAAGATTGGAGGCAGAATAAGATGGGGAAAGCCAAATTAGAGCATACTTTGCAACAGAAACTAACAGATAATCAGAATTTATTTGTCCCCTATATCATGGCTGGGGATGGTGGACTTGGTATATTAGAAGAACGAATTTCCTTTTTAGCAGAAAGCGGAGCATCTGCCATTGAATTAGGAATCCCTTTCACTGATCCTGTAGCGGATGGACCAACCATTCAGGATGCCGGGAAGCGTGCGTTAGAAAATGGAACATCATTAAAAGCAGTGCTTGAAATCCTATATTCATTTAAGGAAAAACGCTCTGTTCCCATTATTCTCATGACCTATATGAACCCCATTTACAGTTATGGTGTAGAGCAATTCGCTATAGATTGTGACAAATCTGGTGTAGATGGTGTCATTATTCCTGATCTACCAATGGAGGAAGAAGGAATGGTAGCTGATAAGTTAACCGAAAGCGACATTGCATTTATTCGTCTCGCAGCAATGACGAGTCCAGAACATCGGTTAGCAGAGATTGCCAATCGATCGGAAGGTTTTCTTTATGCTGTTTCCGTTTTAGGAACAACCGGTGCACGAAAAGCTCACAGTAATGATGTTCATACTTATCTGGAAACATTAAAGAAGCATAGCTCTGTTCCAGTATTAGCAGGATTTGGGGTTTCCGCTGTAGAGCAAGCACGCGAATTAAGTTCCTATTGCGATGGGGTTATTGTTGGAAGTAAAATCGTGGATCTTTTTAATGATGGAAAGACCAGTGATGTAAGGGCATTAATTGAAGGAAGTATCCATCCAGAAAGCAAAGCTCGAGCAAGATAAATCTGCACGTCTTTACTTAAACTTTTAGGATTGCTAATATAATTCTGTAATATATTAGCATTAGGGGAGCCCAACCGGGTGAGAATGACATATTTGTCTAAATCCTCTGCATCCGATATAGGAAATACTAGCATGAGTACGTACTTTGCTGTCATTAGTTTTTATGTGATGCACAAAGGCGACTGCATTCCATAGTGAGTGCAGTTTTTTTGTGCTAGGGTGTTTTCGTCTAGGTCAAAATCAGAATTTTTAGTACAATCGCTTTTTAACCTCTATTAGTAGCTTGAACCTTTTGATCAATTAAGTCGAGCTCTCTATCAACCGACTCGCAACTTCTATCAACCGACCCGCAACTTCTATCAACCGACCCGCAACTTCTATCAACCGACCTGCACCTGCTATCAACCGACCTGCACCTGCTATCAACCGACCTGCACCTGCTATCAACCGACCTGCACCTGCTATCAACCGACCTGCACCTGCTATCAACCGACCTGCACCTGCTATCAACCGACCTGCACCTGCTATCAACCGACCTGCACCTGCTATCAACCGACCTGCACCTGCTATCAACCGACTCGCAACTTCTATCAACCGACCCACACCTGCTATCAACCGACCCGCAACTGCTATCAACCGACCCGCAACTTCTATCAACCGACTCGCAACTTCTATCAACCGACCCGCAACTGCTATCAACCGACTCGCAACTTCTATCAACCGACTCGCAACTTCTATCAACCGACTCGCAACTTCTATCAACCGACCCGCGACTTCTATCAACCGACTCGCAACTTCTATCAACCGACTCGCAACTTCTATCAACCGACCCGCGACTTCTATCAACCGACCCGCGACTTCTATCAACCGACCCGCGACTTCTATCAACCGACCCGCGACTTCTATCAACCGACCCGCGACTTCTATCAACCGACCCGCGACTTCTATCAACCGACCCGCGACTTCTATCAACCGACCCGCGACTTCTATCAACCGACTCGAATCCACTCACAATCTTTTTGATTCCACTCTTTCGCATTTGCCTTAATGCACGCGCAGCATCTTCGCGAATTTAGCCCGCAAAGAAGATGATTCAGCCATCTTCCCATCAATCACAGAAAAATCCCTGTATCTCTTTCCAATTACAGCAGCCACTTGGGGATATCGATACTTTGTGCATTCAATAACTCGCGATTTTTCCATAAAATCTAAAATCAGTAAACCCTTTAACAATAAAAAAACGGAAAGCCCAAACACACGGCTTTCCCAATGAGAACGAATCATGGATCGAAGGAAAAAACTTTATCTAAACATTTCATGCTTAGATATATATTATATTTATTCAGAAACTTAATACTTGTATAGTTAGCATTTCCCAAGATATATGTACAGTTATTAACAGCGGTTCCAATCCATGATAGAAATTAAGTAGACTGGTATACTATAAATAAAGAAAATTAAATCTGAGGTGCGAACATGAGAAATTTCGAGGAATTAAACAGCATAGAAACAGTCAATCAGTTCATCCAAGACAATGAATTAGCCTTTTTGTATATCTCCAGACCAAACTGCAGTGTTTGTCATGGACTCCTTCCACAAGTTCAGGACCTGATGGACAAATACCCAAAAATCAAGCTTGGTCATATTAATACAGAAGCCGTGGAAGAAGTAGCTGGACGCTTTGATATTTTCACCGTTCCTGTCTTACTTTTCTTCGTTGACGGTAGAGAGTATGTGCGTGAAGCACGAATTGTTCATATGGATTTGTTTGAAGAAAAAATGGACAAAATATATGAAAATATAGCTAGCGATTAATCGCCAGCCATATTTTTTTATATTTCTCTTCGCATTGCCTTTAACACATCTATTTCTGTTGCTTTTTTTGCCGGACGCAAGCCAGATAGGATGGTTACAAGTAAACAAATTCCAACCGATATAAGAATGAGACTAACTGGGATCGATGAAAATTGCAGCCCTTCTGGTAATGATTCGTCAAAAGCTGTTTCCAATATGAGCGGAAGACCTATATTCACAAGAGCACTTGTTGCATAGGCAACTGCTACTCCAATCAGTGCCCCAATAATCCCTATATAACTGCTTTCCAATAAGAAAATTTGTTTAATGGTTTTAGGATTGGCTCCTATAGCTTTCATGATCCCAATATCCGGTGCCCTTTCTGTCACTGCCATGGTCATTGTATTATAAATTCCAATGGAAGCAATGATAATAGCGATAGTTCCTACTAAAATTAATCCGGCTTTACCAATTGCGAAAAACATATTGATTTGTTTCATCTCATTTACAACCGAATATGTCATATAATTTTCTTCATCGAGCTTGTCTGCTATCCCTTGTACAGCTTCCAAATTGTCTGCGTAAACTTTTACTTCATCAAATGTCTCTATGGAGGTCGAATCCAGTTCTTTAGGGTCTACCCCTAGTTCTCCTCCTGGTGTACCAGTAAACTTCTCCACCTCAGAAAACACCTTATCAGATATATACACATTCTTATCCTGCATCCATTCTCTAGTTGGAGCTTCTAGAACACCAACTATCTTTAGGGGAATTGAGTCCTTTTCATCATCATTATTTATAACTGTCATCTCTAAGACCTCATCTACTAAATTTCCTTGGTAGATATATCCTTCTTTGATTTCTCCAGTTTCCTCATCATAGATATTTTCATCGGTAACTTCGGCGAGGTTTTTAATAAAATGACTACCAACCACTACTTCTCCCCTGTTTTCTGGTAGCCTGCCTTCTCTTAATGTCAATCCAGAGGCAACCTCAGATGGAAAGTGAGCAGCTACTGCCGCGGTCTCTGCTTCATAATCATCCATCGCAAATAAAGGCATTTGTCGAAGCTGATTTCTTCTTGTTACTGCTTTTACCTGTTCAATGGATTCCAGATATTCAATGTTCTCCAAAGTTAAACTTTGAAAATTACCTTTTTCATCCTCTTGACCATAAATATCTATTTGCGTAATGATTTGCTGTTCCAATGTATCCTCTACAATTGATTCCTGCAGACCGTAAGCAATAGAAGCAAGTACAATCAGAAACGCGCATCCCATTGCTGTTGCCAATATCGTCATAAATGTTCGAATCTTGTTCTTTTTAATATTTTGTCTAATAAACCTTAGCTGGTCCCTAAATTTCATTGGCTTACACCACTTTCTACAAGCCTACCATCACGTATGGCAATGGTACGATGTCCAGTTCTTGCTACTACTTCATCATGAGTAATAATCAAGAAAGTAATTCCTAAATCCTCGTTTAGTTGTTGGATAAATTCCAGTAAACTCGCTTCCGTTTCACTATCCAAACTTCCTGTTGGTTCATCAGCTAAAATTAGAGGTGGCTCAAGTATTAATGCCCTTGCAATACTAATCCTTTGCTGCTGTCCACCAGACAATTCACTAGGATAATAATCCCCAAACTCTTTCAGTCCTACCTTTTCTAACATATCTAAGGTCATTTGCTTTCTCTTATTTTCATTTTCTCCTTTCAAAATCAGTGGTAGCTCAATATTTTGAAAGGCAGTCATCGAAGGAATCAACTGGAAGTTTTGAAAGATAAACCCCATATGTTTTAAACGAAAATTAGCAAACTGTTTTTCTGTAAAGGTACTTACTTCCGACCCGTTGATCCAAATTTCACCCCTCGTTGGATGTATAAAACCACTAATCAAATTAAGCAATGTAGACTTCCCTGATCCACTCTTCCCAACAAGTGTAACTACTTCTCCTTTCTTTACCTGAAAGGAAATATCTTTTAAAACACTTATGCGCGTTTGTTGCTTCTTCTTTCCCAAAATAAATTCATGATGAAGCTGTTTAATATCCAACATTATTTCTTTATTCATTTTCAATCACCATATCATATAGGTTTAGATAATAATCCCCTTGCTCATCTTTCGGATTTGCAAATTCTATTTTCCCTTCATAAACTAATTCTTCCATTTCAAGATTCAAGGCATAAATATTCGTTTGTTTATCGTTGAAGTTAGCCATGTAGAGCATATCATTTTTAATTTCTACCAGATTTGCTGGATGTACTTCTTCTGTTGTTTGTAATTCTATTAAGATCCATTCATCATTTCTGATATTGTAGGCTTTGATTTGCAGATTATTTGCTTCGGTATCAAAAAAATAAATAGAATCTTTATATACTTTACTGAATGTTGGATCAGCACCCACTTCTTCGGATAGGTCTAACTCAATTGTTTCGTTCGTCTCATAATGATATGCAACATATTCTGTCCTATCACGAACGGAGGAACCGTATTGCTCCCCTTTCATATATCCTAGTTGGAAAACAAAGTAATTCTCCTGTCCAATATGACTGTGACTATTTATCTCACTTATATGAATCCATTCTGCAGGGGATCCACTGTCACTAGTTAGTATTACCTCATCACTATTTATTTTTTGATTCGTTAAATCTATTTGATATACATGAATTTCTTCTGAGTCTGATTCACTGGGACTTCCTCGTTTAATATTACGACTAATTACAATTAATTTATCATGAGAAACTTGAACATCTTGAATATTTATAAAGCTATATTCTTTTGCATTCGGCAAAGTAACTTGAAAAGCAGTTCTCTCCTTTGTTCTTTTATCTAATAATTCAACATCAAATGAATCATCTGGTTCATCCAAACTATAGGGACCTACAAAAGCTAATAGTTCATTATTTTCAAAAAGGGTTGTACTGCTTTCTCCTTTACCGCGCATAAAGCTGCGATAGTCACTTTGCAGCCTTTCAATTAACGTACTCCTATAAAAAAGCTGATCCAAATAGGACCGTTCCTCTCGATAGACAGTTCCTTCTGAGGTGAGATTAAAATGTTCTGAAAGCCCTTCCTCATTCACACCGTACTCTCCAGTAACCATTAAAGACTCTATTTCTGCTTCATCCCCATTTATTGTTTTGAAAACAAATTCAGGATACTCGCTTTTTGCTAATGCATTTTGTACATAATACGTTCCAAAACTAAACACAATAATGGCTGTAATAACGATTAATTTCCAATATCTTAACATTTTTCTTCCCTCCTTAAACAGTAACTTTCCGGTTTAATAGGTAGTTACTAATCCATAGCGATAATCCAATTACCAATAGCCCTAAGATAATTTCTAAAATAAAGATTTCTATCGGGTATAAATATCCTGTTTCAAAAAATACTTCAATCATTATAGGAAACAAAAACAAAACCTGTGCTGCTATATAGTAAATGACACCATATACAATCCCTCTTAATCGAAAACTTCTCTCAAATAAGATTGCTGTAAATAAGATGAAAACATGCATAAATCCAATCCCATAATTGATGAGAAACTGAATAAAACTATTAGGGATAATTAATCCCAGATACCCGTATCCAAATTGTCCTACAAGCTCTGATACTGACATATCTATTCGTAAGTCTAATGGGACAATCCATTGCAATATGGTGGATTCAATTGGAAGAAGGATTAACTGAATGCCTACTAATCCAAGAACCATTAAGAAAATTGCACTTGCTTTAGCCAAGAGCACATTTAATCTTGCAGTTGGCAGCATTAACAATCGATAAACGAAGGTATTTTTCCCGAACCAGTCTCGGTACCAAATGAAGAAACAATAAAAGATTAATGCTGCCACACTTAACCCAATTGGAATCATAAAGTATCCAGTTTCCAAAACACGATGTAAACCGAATTTTCCATTTTGTCCTACAAACTCCATTAAGGGCACCGAATACTCATACATCGCTTCAGTTGCTTTATCCAAGTACTGTCTCGACTCAAGAATTACCCCAACTATTTGCAAGACAATAGTCATTCCAATTAAAACGAAATAGATTTTAATAAATCGTTTTAATTCAAAATCAACTAATTTCACATAGTTCTTCATTGCTTGTAAACCTCCCTCATTACATCCACAACAGACTTCCCTTCATTTTCTCGGACTTCTTCTGTATGGAATTCTTTCCGTACTACTCCTTCATCGAGCAGGACAACTTTATCGATTAAATGTTCAATATCATTGATCTCATGCGTTGTAATAATCACACCACGGTCTTCTACTAAGTGACTTGTAAACACCTCAGCTATTTGCTCCCTGCTAAAAATATCAATTCCAGTAAAGGGTTCATCCATTAATAGATAATCCACATCTAATGCAAGGCCAAGTAATAAATTTACTTTTGCTGTATTTCCCTTGGAAAGACTGGATATCTTTTCTTCTTCTTTTAATCTAAAAAATGTTAATAATTCATTTGCTCGTTCTGAATTCCAGCTTTCATAAAAATCCTTCATAAATTGTAATGCTTCTCCAATAGTCATTTGCGGCAACATGGTAATAGCATCAGGAATAAAAGTTATCTTTTCAAAAGTTTTTTTACTCAATTTCTCTCCATCAATTAAAATTTCACCACTTTTAATTGGGGTAAGATTCATGATTGCATTCATTATGGTTGTTTTCCCAACTCCATTAATACCAATTAAGCAGGTAATTTCCCCTTTATTGGCCGTAAAGGAAACTCCTTTAAGTACTTTCTTGCGCCCAAAATTCTTAGAAATATCTTTTACTTCAATCATTTTTATCCCTCCGTTCAAAGACGTCATCGTTATATTTTTCCTTAAGTATCCCCACTACTTCTTCAATAGGCACTTTAATTGGTCGAATTGCTGAAACAAAATCTTCTACAGCTTCTAAAATTAACTCTTCTCGTACAGAACTAATTATGTTTTCATCTCTCGTTATTTTGCTCGGACTATTTCCCTGGGTAAAAATCAAGCCGGCTTCCTCCATTTCCTTATACGCACGTTGCGCTGTATTTGGATTAATTTTTAATTGATTAGCTAATTCTCTCCGTGAAGGTATCTCCTGTCCAGGTTCTAGGTTCCCGGTAGCAATTTGTTCTTTAAAGTGTCGAACGACCTGTACATAAACAGGATCCCTCTTATTAAATGTCACTTTCATAGCAACAGCTCCTATATCTTTCTAGTGGCGTTTCCAGTGTATTAATCAGTTAATACACATTCAACATAAAAAATGTACGAATGGTATACCTAAGCTGTATCAACTGGATAATACACCTTGTGCATAAAAAAATGCGTATGAATCACTTAGTACACTCTGTGATGTATTATATGTTTAATACACCGGTATTGTCAAGATTATATTTTCAATAAGCAATCGACAAAATGACAAAATATATTTCCTCGGAAATATATTTTGACAATAAAGGACATAAATCACTATTATTCACGCAAGGTTTCTACACTAATTACCATCTAATGGATAAACCTGTGAAATATATGTCATTCGATTAATATGATAGAATAATACTATTATCAATAAAGGGAGAAATACTATCTATGAAACTCGTATCGTGGAATGTAAACGGACTTCGTGCATGTGTCCGTAAAGGATTTTTAGACTATTTTAATGATGTTAATGCAGATATTTTCTGTGTACAAGAAACCAAACTGCAAGAAGGTCAAATAAATTTGGACTTAGAAGGATATCATCAATATTGGAACTATGCCGAAAGAAAAGGTTATTCAGGTACTGCCGTATTTACGAAGAAAAAGCCATTATCTGTTTCCTATGGCGTTGGAGATGATGAGTCACAGGATGAAGGACGAATCATTACTTTAGAATATGAAACGTTTTATTTAGTTAACGTCTATACACCAAATTCGAAACGAGATTTAACCAGATTGGATTATCGTTTGGAATGGGAAGATAAACTGTATGAATATCTAAAAGAACTGGACAAGAAAAAGCCTGTTATATACTGCGGGGATTTAAATGTCGCACATCAGGAAATTGATTTAAAAAACGACAAAACCAATCACGGTAATTCTGGGTTTACTACAGAAGAACGCGGAAAAATGACGCGTCTATTAGATTCTGGATTTATTGACAGCCTCCGTTTCTTTTATCCTGAAAAAGACGATATTTATACATGGTGGAGTTATATGAAAACAATTCGTGAACGAAATGTTGGTTGGCGGATAGATTATTTCATTGTATCTGAAAGAATAAAAGAATCATTGGCTGACTCTCAAGTTCATTCTGAAATTATGGGCAGTGACCATTGCCCAATAATGCTGGAACTCCACCTGCCTAATAGAGAGGTTTAATATTGCTGAAAACATTCATACTGGATTCTAGGAGGTTATTACTTTGAGAAAACTAGTACCACATATTCGAATCGAAAATTGTAAAGAGGCCATCAAATACTACCAGAGTATCTTCGGTGGCGAGATTAAAAATACCCAATTAGCAGATGGAATAGAGATGTTCAAAGGCCAGGAAGGAAAATATATTCATGCAGAATTGCATATAAATGAACAGTGTATTATCTACTTCGCTGATACATTAGATCAGCAGTTCACCATTGGCAATAACATTCTATTTGGTCCTGATCTCGATAGCGAGGAAGAAATTAAAAGGGTGTATCATTCTCTTTCTGAAAACGGAGAAATTCAAATGGAACTTCAAGATACGTTCTGGGGAGCCAAGCATGCTATTGTGAAAGATAAGAATGGAATTGCTTGGGAATTGAATTATACGAAGGAATAATAGTTCAGTATGAGAATATATTTATAATAAAGTCATCATATCTATAGTCATCATAAAAATAAGCTAAAATACTAGGAAGCACTCATAGTTCATCCAACCATGAGTGCTTCTCTTCTTATCACTGTTTTAATTTCTGAAAATAATCCACTATCCCCAACGAACAAACTTGCATGTCTAAGTTTATGATAATAAATACTTCATGTTCATCAGGTATTCCTTGTTTTCTCAAGGTTCTTTTTACTCTATCCAATAATCTACCAGCAAGTACATCATAGCCTTTCCGCTCAGCCATGACTTGTTCTCCCTCTTCCACAAATATATCAAGCCAATTTAATACTTGATCTAATGCATCATCCACTCCCTCAGTCACACCAAAATGACCGTAATAAATACGATCCAGATTCATTTCTTTGATCCTTTTTATCGATTTTTCCATAGCATTTGGATCAAAATGATTTGGAGAAGTTGTTGGCAAAAAGAAATTGACACCCTCATTAATTAATTGCTGATACCTTACACCAACTGTATCTCCAGTAAACAACCCATTACTTAATGGATCATAGATACTGAAATGATGTTTTGCATGTCCAGGTGTGTCAAAGAATTCAAGCGTACATTCTGGACCAATTCTAAGTGTATCCCCTTCTGTTTTCACAAGTAAGCGATCTTCAGGAACCGGAACAATCGGATCAAATAAATCAGAAAAACTATCCCCATAAATAGACCGAGCACCTGCTGCTAACTTTCTTGGATTTGCTAAATGCCTTTCTCCTCTAGGATGAACGACAACTTGAGCATTTGGACATTCTTTCATTAATAGCCCTGCCCCACCAGAATGATCAAGATGTACATGTGTCACAATAATATATTTCACTTGATCCAGAGAAAAACCTAATGTTTCCAGCCCTTTTTTCACATATTTGATTGATGGACTAGGACCTGTTTCAATCAATGTTAACGCTTCCTCATTAATCACATATGTACCCGTTCTGTTTGGAACATCCATGTCGAATCCATCAATTAAGTAAATTCGCTCATCTAATTGGATTGGATCTTTTTCTTTCATTTTCATCTTCTCTCCCCTCCACACTAGCTACTTTCTCTCATAGTAGCATAAATTCCAGCCTCACAGTTAGCGAAATATGGTCTCTGTGTTCCATTTTGTTGATTTTTTCTGCTGTTGTAGATATCTTCTGCCATCGTTGATATCCGGCTGTTGGTCGTCGATATACCCTCTCACTAAGTTGATATATGTTTTATCTCCGTAGATATATGCGCCATCTGCGTTGATTTCATCTCTCCTACAAAAAAACTACAAAGAAGCACTGCGCAATCTAATACGCAATGCTTTTATTCAAACCAACCATCTAAAACACCAAATGTCCTACCATCCATGGAGCAGCATACAGTATCATAAATTGGACTCCGTAGTTCACACCCCAACGATGGAGGATTCCGGCAACCAAACCAATTAATAATACACCAAAAATGTTAATGACTCCTGCATCCATATAAGCCAGCATTAAAACTAGACCAAAGAAAACACCTAGTAATGCTTCATGCGGGATATATTTAAAAACAAAAGAACATATTTGCTGTGCGTATTTCATTGTAATAAAATAAGTCAAACAAATGGCAATGACTGCTCCAATCACTGTAGCAATAACAAATTCATTCATCGATAAAAGGTGGTGTAAATTATGATCTTCATTGAAAACTGGCGGTGCATTAAATAATGCCATCCCAGGCCCTAAAGCTGTAGGTGACAAAGGAGTTCCAATCGCAATTAATGGAATAAGAATACCGGCAATGTAAGCTGCATTCGTTACTCCATCCATACTGGATATCGCTCTCGATGCTCTTTTAATAGGATCTTTAATTCTACTTGTAAATGTTTCTCCAAGAAAGATTGTCATACCAACCGGACTCATAAAGAAGGTAATGATACCTAAAACAGAAGACCCTGAGGAAGATAACACTTCCTTCTTGTCTAGTATTTTAAAGGGGTTTGGAAATCCTTTGATTGGTTCTTGGCGCTTTAAAATAATTAAATTCTTTTCACGTCTCGGTATTTTACTTCGCAGTTCTCTATTCAATAATTCAAACAAGCGTAATATAATCGGTCCAATAGTTATTCCTAAAAAAAATGAAGTAAAAACAGTAACGTCCTCGGGTACCGCTCCTACTCCCCAATATAAATGTCTTAGACCTTGTATGAGCAATGCAAACGGAACAATAGAAACTAAAGCAAGCCACCTATTTTTAGACATTAATGCCAGAAAAATAGCCCCACCAAAAAATATTTGACTGGAATAAGCGGAAAGCAAGTCTCCTAATGGTATAAGTAAATTAGCCAATATTAAACTTAGCGGAACAGAAATAATCGTACCAATAACGGAACCAGAAGCCATTTTTCGTATACTGACATCCGCCAGCCCATGTTTTTTTAAAACCATGGCGTGTTCAACCATCGGGGCAGACATCACTCCACCTGGAATACCAGCAATTGCAACAGGAATAGAATCTGATAATTTTTTGGCAATAATTGCTGACATAAAAAAAGATAATAATACGATTGGTTCCATACCAGCTAAAACCAATATTAACGTAACAGGTGCTAATACTGCTGTTTCATCCGTTCCTGGAGCTATACCAATTATTGTATACAAAACAGCCCCAAATATGGCTGCAAGAACCATTTCAAAAATTAGTGATATTTCCATGAATTACTACTCCTCATCTTCATAACGTAATACTCTCTTTGGTTTAACAATAATACTGCAAATAAGAAAACCAATTACAACTCCCGCTAGACCAAATAATAGCGGTTGCTGCGAATCGTTAGGGGCAATGAGATATCCACCTAAGGCTGTAACACTACAGATTAGCATACTAAAAACTAAATCCTTGATGTTTACAACATCTTCCCATACTTCAATATTTTCAGCAGCTTGTTCTTTGGATTGATTTTGTTGCGTCATCATAAACCTCCGTTTCCATTTTTTTAGTTAAAAAAATTATACTTGAATCCACCCATAATATACAAACCAAAAATTGCATGCTTTAACAATTTAAATAAAGTATAACAACAGGGCTCTAGCTAAAAATAATCGTGACTAAATTCAAGGAGGTCATTTTTTTGCATACTCAACAGCCAAATCCAAATTTCCAAGGATCATCTCAAATTCCCGATCAATTTAGTCATGGTGGACATGAAATATTCGACGCTGAGGAAGCAATTGGCGGTCTAGTAGGTGGTATGGAACAATACCTGCTCTATGAACAGCATGTCCAAGATCCCGAATTAAAAACAATGCTGAATAAGCACAAGACTTATTTAACTCAAGTTTATAACTCCCTTGTTCAGACATTCAAAACTGGACAAGAGCCAACGGTAAAAACACAGACGTATAACTTTTCTCAGGATACGAATAACACCATTTATGGTATGCAGCAGCCACCACAACCAAAAACACCTGCACAAAGTGTCAATGAGATTAATGATGAATGTATAACAGGGTTCATGATGGGTTGCTTAAAGGCTAATGCATCTGCCTTTACTATGGCAGCACTTGAAGCTACCAATCCAGTTGTACGAAGAGCATTTGCAGATAGTATCCCGAATATTATCGAGATGGCTTACGAAGTATTCCTATACCAAAACCGAAATCAATATTATCAAGTGCCACAATTAAAACAAGAGGACATGCAAGCGTATATGAACAGCTATGCACCTGTCCAAGGCCAAATGCCAACTCATTAAAATCTTTTCATCTAACGTACGCTCGTGGTCGAGCGTACGTTTTTTATCAATCAATTTATTCCTTCACTATTCCAAGCATCCTTAAAATGTGCTTTTTTACATTTTTTAATCTTAACGTTTCCTATCTGGTACAAAATGATCGAATCTTTTCGTGCGCTAAAACGTACTATTGGATATAATAATCTAAAAGGGGCTGATAAGAATGAATAATCATGAGATTGATTACAAGCTTTATGGAGATGATATGCAATTTGTTGAGGTAGAACTTGACCCTCAGGAAACAGTTATTGCTGAAGCAGGAAGTCTAATGATGATGGACGACCAAATTAAAATGGAAACAATATTTGGTGATGGTTCATCTAATCAAGGCAGTGGTTTAATGGGAAAGCTATTGGGTGCAGGTAAACGAGTCCTAACTGGCGAGAGTTTATTTATGACTACTTTTACAAATGAAGGAACTGGAAAGAAACATGTTTCCTTCGCTTCCCCCTATCCAGGAAAAATCATTCCCATGGATTTAAGCGAAATTAACGGGAAATTAATTTGTCAAAAGGATGCATTCCTTGCAGCTGCCAAAGGCGTGTCTGTTGGAGTAGAACTTCAGAGAAAGATTGGTACAGGATTCTTTGGTGGGGAAGGGTTTATTATGCAAAAACTCGAAGGAGATGGCATGGCATTTGTACATGCAGGTGGAACTATCCATAAACGGGAATTAAATGCCGGAGAAACGCTTCGGGTCGATACCGGTTGCCTTGTCGCGATGACTGGTGATGTAGATTATAACATCGAATTTGTTGGCGGGGTAAAAACAGCATTATTTGGTGGGGAAGGTTTATTTTTTGCTACGTTACGCGGCCCAGGAACAGTATGGGTTCAATCTTTACCATTCAGTCGATTAGCAAGTAGAGTATTCGCTTCAGCTCCACAACGGGCTGGATCAGAATCTAAAGGAGAAGGCAGTATTGCAGGTGGATTGTTTAACTTATTGGGTGGGGACAGAAGATAACAACTGTCATTTTTTCCATATAATGATTGCAATGTTGCGTTGTAGAATTAGCATAGTTACACATACTATCCATGTAAATTCCTATTGAAGGGGTGTTACACATGGGTGGCAGAGATGATCATAAAAAGAAAAGAAACAATGTATTAGCACAAACTCCTAAGAATCAATTGTCTGATGGAATAGACATTGAATTTTCTGAGGAATTAGCCGATGCAGAAGATAAAGAAGCACAAGCTAGAAGCAAAGCTGCTGATAAGAGAGCCAAATCGAAAAAAAACTTATAAAATCATTACTAAGAGGTGGTTCATGCATGAACCACCTCTTTTCCACATATATTATCTTTGACATACCTACTAAGCATGCAGTAGATTTAAGACATAGACAGCATATGATAAAGGACTGAATAAACAATGAGTGACAAAGACGTAAATGATTACTTAACTGAGGGAATGTATGGTACTCGACTTCCTAAAGAAGAAGAACGCAAGAAGTTCCTTGGCACACTACGAGAACGTATCGTACTTGCACTAACGATTGGTCAAGTGATGACAGATAAAGGGATAGAGAAATTAGAGGATGCCATGAAACAAAATAAAAAAGCAAAATTACTAATTAATGGTCACGTAGATACTCGATTTATGACGGAAGAGAAAAAACTCGCTAATAAATATAATATTCCTTATACAATCATAAGAAATGAAGAAAATAATACAGACATCGGGGCTGTGTTAACCTATGACTACGCAATAGATAAAGAAGATATTTTTTTAGAAGAAAGTGTAGAAGAAGTTACCGATAAGAAAGAAGATACAGAAAAAAAGCAAGGATCCTTACTCTCCAAAATGAAAAAGTGGTTCAGCTAAAAGAAACCTAGTGCAGCAATATTCATGCTAGGTTTCTTTTCTTTTATTATATTTTTTACCATACAAAAATTCTTATGACAAGTCTCCTGTTACCTATTACATATTTCAAAACAAGTAAGGAATAATAACATCAGGAGGTGTTTTGTAATGAATCAAGCTTATCGTTGTCCCAATTGCAAAACAAACAGTTCAAGATTTAATATAATTGAACAAGTGGCTAAACCCGTAAAATTAGACGCCAACACGGGAGAAGTTCTAAATGACTATTCCAATGATACAGTAGAAGTATTTCACCATCTGTACAAAGGCCCAAAGTACCGCATCCAGTGTGCCTCTTGTGGCTTAATAGAAGATGAAAGCAGCTTTGCAAAGTTCGCTGAGTATAACAGAAAATCTTAGAAAACAAAGCATTGCTCCTAGTGAGTAATGTTTTTTACTATAATCAAGTTGCATATGCTTCGAAATTAACCCAGACCTTTGTTAAACTTTAAATTACAACAAAAAATGGAGGGACATTCATGCGATTAAAAGATAAAAAGATCATTGCACTTGTGGAGCATGATTTTGAGGATTTAGAACTCTGGTATCCTATTTTACGTCTAAGGGAAGAAGGAGCAGAAGTTCATCTAATAGGAAATGAAGCAAAGAAGAAATATATAGGCAAATACGGTGTTCCAGCAGAATCCGATTATGCCTTTGACGAAATAAAAGCCGAGGACTACGATGCAATTCTTGTTCCAGGTGGATGGGCACCAGATAAACTAAGACGTTACCCTGAAGTATTAAAAATGGTGCGCCATATGAATGAAAAGAAAAAGCCTATCGGACAAATTTGCCATGCTGGATGGGTTCTAATTTCAGCAAACATACTTCAAGGAGTGAAAGTAACCAGTACGCCAGGAATTAAAGATGACATGACAAACGCTGGTGCAGAATGGTTCGATGAGGCAGCAATAGCTGATGGCCATATCATCTCCAGCCGTCGTCCACCTGATTTACCAGAATACATGAAGCTTTTTGCCGATAAGCTAGCAAATAACTAATCATTCCTTGGGGAGGGGAAAAAATGAGAATTACTTCCATTGAGCCAACACCTAGTCCGCATTCCATGAAAATTAATGTAAATGAGGAATTGCCTGCAGGTGTTAATTTCAATTATGCTAAGAAAGATGATCTTACCGATGCACCGGACTACGTTAGACAATTATTTGAAATTGAAGGCGTGAAAAATATTTATCGTGTCGTTGATTTCATTGCACTAGCCAGAAACCCAAAAATAACTTGGGAGTCTATTCTCCCTAAGGTCCGAAACGTACTTGGAACAGAGGAAAAGACAGATCTACCCGAAAAAGAACCTTCAGAAAATGTGGACGCATTTGGTGAAGTACATGTCTTTATTCAACTGTTCCGAAACATTCCCATGCAAGTAAAATTAGATGATGGAAATGAAGAAAAACGATTTGGACTTCCAAAATTGTTTATGGATGCTGTAATGGAAGCATCCTCTTCTTCTCCAAACTTTATAATGGAAAGGAAATGGGTGGAACAGCAACCTAGGTATGGATCCTTAGAAGAGATAGGTAATGAGGTGGTAGAGGAATTAAGTGCCAGTTATGATAAAAACCGATTAGATAAACTAGTGGAGGCCGCCCTACAGGACAGTCCATCACCTGCTTCAGAGAAAAAACCAAAAGCAAAGATTACGATTGAAACACTAAAACACCCTGATTGGAAAGTGCGTTATGCTGCATTAGATCGTTTGGATCCAACTATGGAAGACTTACCTCTGCTGGAAAAGGCACTATCCGACGAAAAATCATCGATTAGAAGATTAGCCACTGCCTACCTGGGTATGATTGAAGAGCCTGATGTTCTTCCCTACCTATATAAAGCCTTAGAAGATAAAGCAGTAAATGTCAGAAGAACTGCAGGAGATTGTATTTCTGATTTAGGATTTAAGGAAGCATTACCAAAAATGATAGAAACTCTGACAGATTCCAGTAGACTAGTACGATGGCGAGCAGCTATGTTTTTATATGAACTTGGCGATGAAACATGTATTCCATCTCTAGAAGCAGCAGCTGATGATCCGGAATTTGAAGTTCGAATGCAAATTAAAATGGCATTAGAACGAATCAAGGATGGCGAAGAAGCAAAAGGATCTGTCTGGCATCAAATGACTCAAAGCATAAAAACAGAACAATAAAATCATGAAATAAGCATATACCTGCATAACCCGAAACTCTTTTTCAATAGCACTTTTCTAAAAGCTTTTTTTAATGTGGGTTTACTTATATTTTTTATAGACTGTTGATTACTTTAATTCAGAATAGTATTGCTCGCTCACACTGATGATTATTTTGTGCAATCATTCGCTCCGGCAGAATAATTCGCTAAGATAGATGCTCAAGTTTTTTAATTTATAGCTCGTGAAATAACGTTTAAAAACAATATATTTTCTTGTTTATACAAGTAGAGCAGAGAACATAGCGGAAATACACGGAGACTCCCGCGGGAAGAAAAGCCTAGGTGAGACTACGGAGAGCGATAGCTCGGAGTAGGCTCAGCAGCGCCCGCGGAAAGCGGAGTGTATTTCCGTAGCGGTTGAGAAGCACTATTCTAAATTAAATAAATCAACAGTTTCTATCAACTATACAAGTTCATAAACCAACAAAATAAAGGAAAAGAGCTTGTGCAATAAAAGAAGCGTGGCATTTTTGTTCCTTCTTATGTTTCTTTACATAATAAATCTGATTTAATATAATTATATTAATAATCTAAAAACTAAGGAGGATTACAGTGGGGACTATTAAAGAAGGCACGTTACTCTGGGAACCAAGGGATAATCAAAAACAAAATTCCAATCTTTATAAATATATGAATTGGTTAGAATCGGAAATGAACCTTACATTCAACGATTATCAATCCCTTTGGAAATGGTCAACAGATTACATAGAGGATTTTTGGGAATCTATTTGGAATTACTTTGAGATTCAGGCTAATCAACCTTATAAGAATGTATTAACCTCCTATCAGATGCCTGGTACTAAATGGTTTCCAGAAGCCACAATTAATTATACGGAACATATTTTTAGAAATCGTCAAGAGGGTCAAACAGCAATTATCCACACATCCGAACTACGACCAACCTCTGAAATCACATGGAAGCAGCTATATCGGGAAACGGCAGCGATGCAGAAAACTTTAGTAAATTTAGGTGTAACAAAAGGCGATCGAGTAGTAGCCTACACCGCAAACATATATGAAACAGTCGTGGCTTTTCTTGCAACTGCAAGCCTCGGAGCAATTTGGTCTAGCGCCTCTCCTGACTTTGGTACTCAAAGCGTAATCGATCGTTTTAAACAAATTGAACCCAAAGTCATGATTACAGTAGACGGCTATCAATATGGCGGGAAAAAATTTGACCGGACAGATGTTGTCGCAGCCATCCAATCGGAACTTCCAACTTTAGAAGCAACTATCACCATTCCTTATTTACAATCCAACGCAAACTTTAATCAATTAAAAAATCCTATCTCATGGGATCGTGCGATAGAAATAAAAGAAAAACAACCTGAAATCAGATATGAACATGTCTCATTTAATGACCCACTGTGGATACTATTTTCCTCCGGCACTACAGGAAAGCCTAAACCAATTGTACAAAGTCAAGGTGGAATCCTAATTGAGCATCTAAAGTCATTAACCCTACATGTTGATTTAGGGAAAAATGATCGATTTTTTTGGTTTACGACAACAGGATGGATGATGTGGAACTTTCTTATCGGTGGTCTTCTAACAGGAAGCGCGATTATCCTTTACGACGGAAATCCAGCATATCCAAATCACCATAGACTCTGGGAACTGGCAGAAGAAACGAAGATGACGGTTTTTGGAACAAGCGCAAGTTATATTATATCCTGCATGAAAAACGATATAAAGCCAGCTGAAAAGTTTGATTTATCTAATCTAAGCAGTATTAGTTCGACAGGTTCTCCACTCCCTCCAGAAGGATTCCAATGGTGTTATGATTATGTAAAAGAAAATCTTTGGATTGCTTCTGCTAGCGGCGGGACTGACGTGTGTACTGCATTCATTTTAGGAGCTCCAACCTTACCGGTACATGCCGGTGAATTACAATGCAGAGGGCTAGGTGCAAAAATTGAGAGTTTTGATGATAACAGTCAAGCAATAATTGATGAAGTTGGCGAACTTGTGTTAACAGAACCATTCCCTTCTATGCCAATTTATTTTTGGAATGATAAAGATGGATCACGTTTATACGAAAGTTATTTTGATGTATTCCCTGGAATTTGGCGTCATGGGGATTATCTAAAAGTAACCAGTCGAGGTACCTGCGTTATTTATGGGAGATCTGATGCGACGATTAATCGCGGGGGAATTCGAATTGGCACAAGTGAAATTTACCGTGCTGTCGATCAGGTGAAAGAAGTAGATGATAGTCTTATAGTTGATGTTCCTTTAGCTAATGGAGATTCCTCCACCCCACTTTTCGTTGTGATGAAAGAGGGTTCTAGGTTATCAGACGATGTAAAGCATGCGATAAAAAAGCAAATCCGTTCCCAGTGTTCCCCACGACACGTTCCAACGGGTATTTTTGAGGTAGAAGATTTACCAAAAACACTAAACGGAAAAAAACTTGAAGTACCTATCAAGAAAATACTAATGGGAAAACCTGCTGATCAGGTTGTGAATAAAGGTTCCATGGTTAATGCAGAAGCTCTAGATTATTTTGTACAGTTTTCAAGACAGCTTGTGTAATCATTTCGTCTTGAATGTTTTACTTGGAATAGAAATTTCCAGAATAGGTTAACCATTTTGGGGTGCGAAATCACTGAGGGTTTCATACCCTTTTTTGTGCGTTGACCTATCTTTTAACCGTTTAAGTAGCATAATAATAAAAACTGAACGCTTTGAAAAAAGCTCTTTTCGTAAATTTTATTACTGTTTAACTATGTCGGGGTTGATAGAAACTCCTGATATATTTAATTAAGAATAAATATCTAATGGAGTGCGTTGTTGAATTCCGCTCCGGGCAGTCGCTTTCCGCGGGCGGCTGATGAGCCTCCTCGTGCTATCGCACTGCGGGGTCTCATCTAGGCCTCTTTTCCCGCAGGACAAGGAAGGCTTCTTCAGCATTACATCGCACGAAGGAAGCTCACCAGCTCCCCGCAGAAAGCAGAGTGTATTTCCGTAGCGGGGTTTAAGCATTATTCTGAATTAAAGATTTTCACAGTCTATAACTAAATACGACACAAACTTTAGACAAGATACCTTTTCGATGAGCCGAGTAACTATAGATTCAATTTATATAAAAAGAACCTTGTTAAGTAAGATTATTTTATTGAAGCTTAGATCCTATACTAACCTTCTTCTCCATTCCTTTACTAAAACCCACATAAGCTATCAACGATAATAAAATAGATGTGACTACCGCATGCATGCCAAATGGTTCTGGATAGAATAATTGGAATAAACTATAAGAGACAATGCCAACCAACATCGAAGAGATCGCTCCATACTTATTACCTTTTTCCCAATAAAGTCCCATTATAATGGGCCAAATAAATGCTGCTTCCAAGCCACCGATAGCAAATAGATTTAACCAGATAATTAAGTCAGGAGGATTTACTGCCATTAAAAAGACGATAACCCCTAAAATTGCAGTAACTCCCATGCTTATTTGCTGAACCTTCTTACGAGTGGCATCGGGTTTTATATAATTGATATAAACATCCTTTACGATTGTAGAACTAACAAGCAATAATAAAGAATCCACTGTAGACATAATCGCAGCCAACGGTGCTGCTAGTACAATACCTGCTAACCAAGGTGGCAAAACCTCTAAGGCGATAAGCGGCATTACTCTGTCCCCAACTTCAATACCTGGCAGGATAGGTCTAGCAAAAACACCAATAAGATGCATGTTAAGTATAATAACCCCAACTACAATCGTTCCAATGATTAAGGCACGGTGAAAAGCTCGAGTATTTTTATAGGACATCGCACGAACAGCAATTTGTGGCAAAGCAACCACACCCACACCTACTAATACCCAATAAGAGGAAACATAAGCAGGAGTTAACGTCCCATCTGCTCCAAACGGGGTAATTAAATTCGGGTTTTCCGCTTGAAGATCGGCGATAATAGATGGAATTCCACCACCAGCAACAATAACCGCAATTAATAATACAAATGTACCGATGAACATGATACTGCCTTGAATGGCATCCGTTAAGGTTACTGCACGAAAGCCACCGAAAGTAACATAAACTAAAACCGTCATAACAAAGATAAACAATGCTGATGTATAGGATAATCCTGTGAGCGACTCAATAAGACGACCTCCGCCAATCCATTGAGCAGCCATCGCTGAAAATAAAAAGATAACGATACTAATGGATGACAATAATACGACCCATTTGGACTGATACCGCTCCTTCAAGAAATCCACTAATGTTACAGCATTATATTTACGTGTGACAATAGCAAACTTTTTCCCTAATATCATCAATGTGAAATAACCTGTTGCCACCTGAGTCACAGATAACAGTACCCATCCTAGCCCTTCATTATAGGCAACACCAGGTCCCCCAATAAAGCTTGATGCACTTCCATAGGTAGCTGTCATCGTCATAGCTAACACAAAGCCACCAAGACTTCGGCCACCTAAGTAATAATCTTGCACGAAGGACTTACTTTCTTTTTGACTTCTACTTGCTAATAATCCAATTAAAAAAATAATTACTACTGATCCAAATAACGACAATGCTGCTTGCCAATTCATTTATCCTTTAACTCCTCATTTTCAAATGGAACATCTACAAAGAATTTTTTGACGACAATGTATACTAATATGGACATGACTACTACACCTAATACACAGCTATAGAAAAACCAAGCAGGGAGTCCAAAAATATAGGAGTATTCTGTTGGATTCTTACTTCCAAGTCCATAGGCAAAAGTAAACCACCAAATGAAATTAAAAAGTACTAGACACACACCAATTAATGCTTCCCTATTGGCTATTTTAAAGCGGTAATCGCTGTTATTAAGGTTATTCTTTTCCAAGGTATTTCCTCCTAAAACAAATATGAAAGAAAGTGTTCAGTACTTTTCTATTTTAACGGGTCTTTTTTATAAATGCGAGTTAATTATTATATAAGCAGAAAAAAAGACCCAGTCTAAAAAATAAGTAGTTCCGATACGTGGAGAAAAACGAAATTATCAGGTCAAATAACACAATAAAACGCACTAAGTTTAGCGCTATAAATAACAGAAAAAATAGCAACCAAAAACGCTTGAGCATATCAATGCCCAAGCGTTTGTTTTATATATGGCTTTGTTCAACTAAAGTTGGTTTAATTTAATAAGCAATCGCATTTATACTAGGTATAAAATTGTAATCTTTCACAGAAAGATCTCAGTTATGATAGGTTCAAATTCGGATATTATGTCAATATGATGTTCAAAACAAGCTAATGAATAGTGTTTTACATTCTTATCCTGCAACCTAAATTCTTCTTGGACATAATCAAGATAATTAGATTTTTCATAGATACGAAATGATTCACCTTCATATATTTGTTCATTGTTCCAAACAGTATAATCCTCATATACCACCGAATAAGTAATATAATTTGGAAAATCAATTTGAAGGGTTTTTACCTTACTATCAGCATGAGGAAAAATGAGTAAATCAGATACATCCTTACTTCTATTTACGATAACTCTTAACGCCACATCATTTGTTCTAGGTTCCGAAATAGCTTCAAAAGAAATTTTATGTCTTAAATCTTTAACCAATTCTTCAAATTTCATTACTTCTTCTTTCTCCTTTCTCCTATTATTTTTTAACTAAGCTTCAGCAAAGGCGCAATTGCCTCATTCCACAATCGCACCCTTTAGCACAATTAAGTGAATTACGTAACCAGTAAGTCAAATTGAATGATTGTAAATAAAGTTAATACCACGATAAACATTTCACTCGCTGTTATAATAGAATGTTTTGGGTTTTCGGTATATCTCCACTCAAAGAATGCTCTTATTGCATATGCTGTTCCAGAGGTGATAATCAATGCAATCAAGGAGATGTTTATTGAAAAACTCTGATAGGTTATTAAATAAAGACAAATGATTAATACAATCGCAGTAATAATCCTTATCGCCCAATCTATCTTTTTATGTAAACCGTTTATATGATTATACGAAAACGTTTCCTTTTTCATTTTCTCTATATTAAATGCTTTTCTCAAAATAATCCTAACTGCTGCAATTAGAACAAATGTAATCAAAACAATCATAATAAAATTTATCCAAATCATAAAATCCCCCAAAAAATAAATTATCCTTATTCTAAAAGTCTACCCGTTAGCACAACACCTTCTCTTTTTCAATACTAACATAATATTCCAATAATTAAATCCAATTCTTAATATCATAAAAAAGGCGAACCTTTTAGAATCCCCTTGTTAAACTCTTGTTCCCGTCACTTTAAGTGTAACTGTTCACAACTTTACTTGATTTTTCCAAATCATTTTTATGTGTTATAATCGTTATAACAATTATAACAAGGATGTGATCTTTTGGAGCAATTCGAAAGGAAAGTTACGAAGATTGGAAATAGTTTCGGAATCACTCTTCCTAATGAGTTACTCAAACATGTTGGCTTAGCACATGGTGACGATGTTCAAGTTGAAGTTCAAGATGGAAAGATTGTTTTGAGAAAAAAAGAGCAGGTAACACTTCCCAAAGGCGTTGATGCAGAATTCATGGATATTTTAAATGACGTCATTAATGAGCATGACAAAGCGTTTAAAGGCTTAGTGAACAGATAATGGATGACGTCATCTATCTCACAACGAACCAAGTGATTGCTATTAATACAGTACAAATCCGTCTATACTCCCCTGACGAACCATTGGGGGTAAAAGAATCCAACTTACTTGACTCAGCTATTAATCGCCCAAAACAATCTGTATTTGGTAGTGACGCTTATCCCTCCATTCATGAAAAAGCAGCTGCACTTTTTGAATCCATTGCAAAAAATCATGCTTTTCATAATGCTAATAAACGAACGGCTTTAGCTTCATTAATTGTTTTCTTAAAAATAAACTATTATCAATGGACGATGGGAATTGAAGAAGAACAAGACTTCACAGTTGATGTAGTTAATCATAAATACACATTTGAAGAAATAGTTTCAACAATTAGGAACCATACAGAAAAAATATAAATCCATTCTCAATTTAATTTGAGAATGGATATTTTTAACTTTAAACAGAACCTAAATTTTAGAAACGCACCCGATAGTTGAAATTATTTATATACTTCGTCCTCTAATTCTTCAAATCTTTCCCTCAACTTTTTATTCTCTTTTTTCACTTCATAGGAGTTATAAAATGCTCCAGCAGCAAGGGAAAACGCAAACCACGCCCATAACCAATCCATACAATATTCCCTCTGTTCTCTTGAAAATTTTATTATCTTATGCCACTAACGCACCAGTTAGCACAATACTTCAATATAATTGTAACATTATCTCTCACTAATATTTTCGCTTATCCCAACCACTTCTAAGAAACCTTTTTCGGACATATTAATTTATTAAAGGTTATAGAGAAGGAGGACATTTATGAAAGAAGTAGGGATTATTGCTATCCTGCTAGTAACTTCTATATTCCTTGGTGTTTTTGCTATTATGAATAATGATGATGGTACTAAGGCAAGTGATGTTGTAAACAAAGAAAAAGAAGAAGTTTATAACGGGGGAAAGACTGCTGAACAGGATCAAGCAACAAATGAGCTAGCTGCAAAAGTTGGACTTGCCATAGGAAAAAAAGGATACTCTTCCTCTTTTGGTGGCATAGAACCAGAGATTCTTCCTAACAATATTATTGAATTGAATTTTTTGGTAGGTGAAGACCTTATGAATAATGAAAATAGTAAACAAGAAGTGCAAGAAATAGCTAAGAAAGTTATAGAGAGAAATAATTATGATGTTGATTCCTATCAAATCAACTTTATAAAGATGGACATAGATAATGATGGAGTAAAGTAAAATATTATTTTAAGCAAACAAGTGCGATTCTTATTTAGGAATCGCACCCGTTTGTTGAAGAAGTAAAGAGCCTATTTAAGTAATTTCTGAATAAATTTTGTTTTCCAGATACCAAAGCCTACTAAAGCACCAACCATATTAAGAATGAAGTCATCTATATCAAAACTTCCTCTTCTTGTAACTAATTGTATTACTTCAATTACAAATAACAATATAATCATCGAAATTGTAAATCCACTTACTTTGTTTATCCTTTTTAGAAAGTAAGGTAGGTAAATCCCCATAGGCAAAAACATAATTAAGTTACCAAATAGGTTTTTTATAGGTATATCCATATTCATACTTCCATCAAACATTGCAGTAATATATGTACTAATAGTTTTAAATGGAACAAAATTAGAAGAGTTCTTTATATACTCTATCAAAGATAAATCAGACCATAAAAAGCCTCTTGAACCTAAGAACAATAGCACTATCAATGCTAATAAATAAATTACAAAACTTATATTTATAAGAATTTTTTTCATTTTATCCCCCATTACATTCTATCTTTTTTATTAAAGCCCTTCTTCAACAATACTGCTCCGTTAGCTTAAGTACGTTCTTTCACAAACTCTATATTCATTTTATCATAAAATAACAATTATCCTCTTGTTTTTAGGAAAAATCACATTGACAACAGCTATTGACATTATGATATTTAGGGTGCGATTTTGCATGCTAATTCAAGCGTTCATACCAAATAATCGTTTATCGTTTATATACTAGGAAAGAAGAAGAGACCAAATCATATGCGATTTGGTCTGTTAAAAGGTATGCTCTTTCGTATGTTTCTCCACCGAAACGGACTACTTAGTCTAAAAAACTGAGTCCTCATTTCTTAGTCTTCCAAACTAACCTTTAATACCTTATCTTTCACATCAACCATTTCAAATGTTTCTGTTACACTTCCGTTTGTCACCACTAAGGTTACTTCTTTATCTTTCAAGATATCCACTTGCTTTTTATTAAGCAGTAATTTTCTAACCTTTTTCTCGTTGTAAATATTAATTATGGCTTGAACCCCGTCTTCCAGTACTTTCAGATCCTTCGTGTGAACAGTAGCTGTTCCGTTATTTTTCTTCGGTTCTATTTCTACCACTGGTTGTTCATCATCTGGATCACCTGGTACTTCATCTGTTGTAGAAATTCTTCCTTCCGAACCATAAACAATTGGATTTCCCTCCGTACTTTCTAAACTTCTAACAAAATCCACAAAAGCATCAATATCGACTGGCCCCATTTCAGGATTCTTTCCTAAGTTCGGAATAGATCCGTCCTGTGTCCCAATATAATTATTTACGGTCAACGTATAAACCGCATCTTCATCAATTGGTGTACCATTTGGTAAGGTTATATCCACTACTTGCTGCAGCTCCGGATTATACGTATAGTGGAATCCTGCAATGCTATAATCAGAGCCATAAGCAGAAATTTGATTGTGTAAGATTGGATATAAATCAGCACCGGTTATTTCATATTTCATGAGCGTATTACCAAATGGTAGTATATTATATAACTCCCCCCAGGTAATTGGTCCAGCTAGAAGAATATCCCGAATTCCTCCACCATTTGTCATGGCAAAGTCACTATCCATTGCCCAATTCATTCCATCAGCTATTAGATTACCAAGCCCATGGTCATTGCCATTTGTGTAGCTGCCTGTTAAATCTTGTCCGTTATATCCAACTACTTCGTTTATAATTGGGGCAATTTCTTCTGCATAATGATTTAAAATTCCTGCAACCGTTTCGTCAGGAGCATAGTCACTTTGATTTACAAATACTATTTCAGCTTCTTTTTCTACAATATCTCCGGATTCACGATCAATGGCAATATCGACATCTGCAAAAGCTTTCCCATATTCTGAGGCTTGAACAATAAGCTTATTATCTACTACAGCATTATTAACTGCGTGATTGTGCGCTGAGAAAATGATATCCACTGCATCATTCACTTCAGTAGCTAACTCAGCCGCAGCTCCAGTTACAGCCTCTCCATTTTGATATCCAGGCATGTGTGCTAATACGACAATTGCTTCCACACCCTGATCTGTCAATTCCTCAACAGCTACATTTACCGCTTCCGTTTCATCTGTAAAAGCAATACCTTCTAAAGAAGATGGCATAACGATATCGACTGTTTCCGTTGTATTAACACCAACAAAACCGATTTTCACTCCATCAACTTCTTCAATTGTATAAGGCTCTAGGAACGTTTCACCACTGTCCTCATCTACACAATTGGCACATAATACAGAGAAATCCATTCCTTCATAGCCTTCTGTTCCTTTTCCTTCAGGATGTTCTCCACCATTTACCATGCGAAGCAACTCATCTAAGCCTTCATCAAATTCATGGTTACCTACCGTTCCTACATCAAAACCAATTTCTTCCATAATCTCTACTGTTGGCTCATCCTGTAATAAACCGGAAACAGGTGAGCTTCCACCAATCATGTCACCTGCATGAACAATTAAAGTGTTTTCATTTTCCTGTTCACGTTCCTTTATCGCTTGCGCCGTATAATCCATACGACCGTGCATATCAAAGTTACCATCGCCATCAGGGTCCAGACTATATTCCTGATCAATTTTCCCGTGAAGATCATTCATACTTAATAGTTGAATATCAAGAAGATCTTCATCGGAACCACCTTCTTCCTCAGCAGGAGTATAGCCATAAGATTCCGCTTCTCTTTCACTTACGAAAAAGATACGTTTCTCGACTGGCACTTCTTCATACGCTTCCGGTTGCACGTATTTCTTTGTATCTGAATGACCGACATATCTCAATAATCCTTTCTCATCATCCATTGCACGAAAAACAAATGGCAGTTCCATTAACGGGTTTTCTGGATTCCAAATGCCAAGTCCTGCATCCTTTGCTTCTTTAACTGCTGCTTGATATTGTGGGTATGCTTCCTCATCTATCGGCGCAAGGAAGTAAGTAGATGCATAGCCTTGCTCGACCATTTCTAAATTAATATTTAAGTCATCTTCTTTACGAATCACTTCCGCCAAAATTCTTCCATAATCATCCGTTGGTTCCTCACCAATTTTTAAATAAATTTCATCGCCTGGATCTAATAACTCATTCATGTAATCTGTAGCCAAATCACCATAATATTTCTGATTCTCGTTAATCTCTGCTCGAGATGGGTCATCATTGTGCGCTTGATATGTTTCTGCCGTGTCCATATTCAAAAAACGAACTCTCGTTTCTCCAAAAACTGGAGTTCCAACACGAATCGTATCACCGTCTGTAATTCTCTCTACAGTTGTTTCATAGAGTCCTTCTGCTGACGGCGGTTCTGACTGTTCTGCAGACACTTGAAGATCATCCAATTCAGTTGGTATTAACTGATAATCATTGTATTGACTTACAATAGCTGTCACATCAT
The DNA here is from genome assembly GCF_003628505.1 of Oceanobacillus halophilus. Lineage (GTDB taxonomy): Bacteria > Bacillota > Bacilli > Bacillales > Amphibacillaceae > Oceanobacillus > Oceanobacillus halophilus. Next base: position 97,053 of record NZ_RBZP01000007.1, read on the forward strand.
ACCATAGGTCGGATTCTACTTGTGAAATATCCATGGAGTTCTCCATGATACGTAATGTTGTACCATTAAATTCCTGATCAATAAAAGAAACATTATATCCACCACCGGCAGGGTTTCCAGGAACACTGTTGATATATCCATTGACCTGTACTAATTGCCCTTCATACTGCTCTGCTGAATCCTCTGACTGAAGTTCCTCTATAGTGACCTGCTGAACTTCTGGTAAAGCTTGTCCAGATTCTACTACTTCTATCTCTAAGGGGATAATTTCCTTTAATCCATTATAGGAATCAAGTTCACCTGTCACTATTACCCTATCCCCTTTTACTAGATTTGGTAGGTTACCCTGTTCATAAGCAAATAAATTAATTCCAGCCGTATCATCTTGAATATAGGTGGTAAATTGTGACCCATTACTAATTGCAGCATTATCTGCTGTGACTATCCCTTCAACAGATACTTCTGTACCATCACTTAATTCACGTGCATCAGCAATTGTATATTCCCCAGCACCCGGATCATCAGGATTATCTGGAGGATCTGTCGGTTCTACTCCATCCATCGTATGTCTTCCTAGATAGGCGAATGTATCTTTTGAATAGTTGTCCCACTGTAACTCATTGTATTCTTCCGTTGGCGCTGTTACACTTGATTGTTTAACCAATGTCACATCTTTTGCAAAATTACTATCTGTTCCAACTTCACCAACTGCATCTAAAACAATTTCATTCTTTTTTAAGACTAAAGCGTCATTCCCATTAAAATTTATGACACTACCATTTGTTTCATCTGTCTCAGCTAATATTAATTCATCCGCATTTGGGTGTGCCAGAACATAAACATCTCCATGTTCCAATTCCCCTGTTAAAGATAAAGATTGACTTGCCTCCGTTGAACCATTACTAAATAATGCTAACTCATAATCCGATAAATTCACCGTAGTTCCTGTCCCATTATAAATCTCTATCGCTTTATTGTAGGAACTCCCTTCCATATACTCAGAGATAAATAGATCTTCTGCTAAGACTCCTTCCTCATTATCCGGCGTTTCTGCAAACGCCAAGAGTGGAGAGAAATTCATAAAAACCAAGGTAAAAGCAAGATAAAGCATAAACGTCTTTTGCCAAGAAACTTTCTTCATATGCAACCTCCCATAAAATGTTTGATTTCATTCCATTTACTAATCTCCAAGAATTGGATACAACTTAATCATACATAATACTTACATAATTAGTATTAAAAGTTTTTAAATTTATTGTAAATTCATTCTATTTAACTATATAATTGGAGAAAAGGGTTATTTAGACCCTGCATATAAAATACGAAAATAGTTCTATTGAAATGAGCAAAAAGAATGTATATAATAGAAATGTATCGGGGCATTAGCTCAGCTGGGAGAGTGCTTGCATGGCATGCAAGAGGTCAGGGGTTCGAGCCCCCTATGCTCCATTCCATTGATAAAGGGTAACAGACAATCATCTTGTCCGTTACCCTTTTACTTTATCTAAAATACTAAGCAAATATTGATCCAGACGTTCTTTCATCATTCCAGTCGTTAATCCCGTAAAACCAAATGCTTCCCAACCTGGATACACTTCAGGCGGCCCCTCCAAGATATCATTTAAAGAAGCAATATCCCAATATGGATTATACTCAAATAATTCTCCGGCATTATTTTGATAGGCTGTTAGAAATGCATCTGCAGCAGAAGCACCATATAACATAGCTAAATTCACTCTACAATGAGCTACGTCTATGCCAGCAGGACCCAAACAGGCATTCACCCAATCTACTACCCCGCTAACTTTCCCATCTTTCCATAATACATTGGTAGGATGGTAGTCACGATGGATGAAGCATTCTCTATAGTTTGGCCGAGAACCATTTAATATACATACAGCCATTTGCCAAGCTGCGGGTTCACGAGACCATGTAGGAACTTCAGCCATGGTACTTTCTTTGTATGGATAATAATCCCAAGGAAAATCACATTTGTTCAGCTTGTGGATTTCAGCAAGTGTACCTGCAAGACCATTAATCCATTCTTGATTATAGGAATCGTCTAGTACAACATTTCCTTCCACTTTTGACATTAAAACTAGAGGACCCCCACATACTTCTCCCTTTTCATCATAAGCAAGGATAGACGGTGTTGGCACGTTCACTCTTGTTGCTTTACTTAAACTTTGAGCTTCGTGAAGAGCAAGATCAGGTTCCTCTTTTAGCCATTCCTGATTATCAAATTGCCTAAGAACCACTTCCCTTTGTTCTCCCTCGAGCTTTAATTTGATTAAGTGCAGTGTTGATGAAGTGCTTCCTTTTAAGTGTTTAGTTAATGTAATGGATGCTTTTGGATCTATTTGATTGATTATCCAATTTTGTAATTGATTTGTTAAAACCATTTGACCTTCCTCCCATTATCTACAAAATTCCAACATTTCCCGGGTAATATCAACAATTTATAAACAGCGCTCTCAACAAACAATGACAAGTAAAGAGTTTAATCAAACGTTTGTTTGAATTCCCGATTATTCATCTGGTTATCTATTTTTCTAAAAATATCAGATATATCCCCTCAGCTACTTCTGCTTCATCATATTGTTTAAAACCCGCATTCTGATAAAGCTTGATAGCTGGATAATTTTTCGCCCCTGTACTCACTGTTATTCTCTTATCCTCACTTACATTTTGCAAAAGATATTTAAGAAGTTCTTTTGCTATCCCCTGGCGAAAATAGAATGGATGAACAACTAATCGGCATATTTCCACTTCAGAACGGTTATGTATATAGGAGATAAACCCTATTATCTTTTCTTTTACTTTATATCCTATAAACGTCTCTTCACTCTCTATAATGGATTCTACCTTATCGGATAATTGCGGAATTCCGTAAAAACCAATAAGTTTTGCCTCCACATTATAAGCTGGTATTTGAATCTGATGGATTTGTTCTGCTATTTGCCTGTCGTAATGGGCTAATTTACTGATTATCATAATGCACCTCATGTTATTTGTTAATATAGTTATAACATTGATTGATGAAAGGTAAAAAACTTTTTAATCCTTGTTGTAATTTTTTTGATAGTTTGTTACTCTTAACATGTTTACAAAAACTAAATACCTAAAGTAACTACTAGGGGTGCCCAATATACGGGCTGAGAGGAAATGTTTCCGACCCTTATGGACCTGATCTGGTTAATACCAGCGGAGGGAAGTAGTATGACGAAACTGTCAGTCTATTAAACTCATATTCAAAGTCAGGTCCATCTACGGATCTGGCTTTTTTGGTCTGGTCGGTCCCCCTTATTAGAAAGGAGGTTATAAGCAGTTAACTTTTAACTATAAAAAAAATATATAAGTATTTATTAAACGAATAATATTTCAAAAATTTTGTTTTCTATAGAAATTGGCACCAAAATCCCATATACTATAATCAGTACAAATGTTCGTGGTGGGTGGAAAACAATGAAAACAACCAAACAAATACCAATTTTATTAGAATTAGATAACAAGAGTTCATTTGAGGATTTGGATAGACTTATGGCTGTTTTTTGTTAAACGATAAGATACTCCTTCAATCGTTTACTAGAGGGGGAAAACAAGGGAGATTTAATTAAAGAGGTAAATTTTCAATTCCATTTAAATAAACGCTATGCTGAAGATGCCGTCATGTTGGCACAAAGCACCATTTCTAGTCAAAAAGAGTTATTGCCTTCGCGAATAAAAGACGTTCAAAGAAAAATAGAAATAACGGAACAGAAAATGGAAGATTATCAAACAGGAAAGAAAACTCCTAAAAAAGTCTCTCTAGAAATTTGCCTGAAAGGATTAAACGCTCGTTTGGTAAAATTACAAAAGAAGAAATCAGAAATAGTAACTATTCAAGAAGAAGGTAGCATTCCAACAGTGATTTTCGGAGGGAAAAAGAACTTTTATAACCGAATGAAGAATAAGATTACAAAGAAGGAATGGAAAGACCTTCGTACCAATAAGCTCTATTCTCGTGGGGATCAATCGAAAAAAGGAAATTTAAACATGAGAATAGTATGTGACGAAAAGGATAATGAATTCTATTTGGAAGTAGCAAATCCTTTATTAAAAGAACCTAACAAAGCACATAGTCCGAGAATGCGTTTCAAATTACGTATACCTGACAAATACTTTCATGAAGTTATAGATATTGTGATGCCTAACATTACTGGTAAAACATCAAAAAAGAAGGATATCGAGGGATATCATGCTTACTCTATAGAACTCAAAAGAAAGAACGGACAATATCGTGTTCACCTGACGTATGACGTGGAAACATTTGGTAGGGAGTTAAAATTTGGAGGGAAAATTACCTCTAATATTGCTGCTGGAATAGATGTAAACATTGACAAAGTTGCTGTTTCCGTTGTTAGCAAACAAGGAAACCTTCTGGCTCACCAAACATTCTATTGCCATGAAATGGAATACGTTTCATCAAACAAAAGAAATAACATTTCTGGAGAGGTGGCTAAAGAAATCATCGATTATATTCTATCTTGGAATGCTGGATCTATCGTTCTAGAAGATATTACCCTAAGACAAGATCATGATACAAATAAAAAGTTCAACCGTTTAACACATTCTTTTGCTAAAAATAAACTTCAAAAGACAATAAAGTCACGTGGCCTAAGAAATGGGTTTCAAATCAAAGAAGTGAACCCTGCCTATACTTCCGTTATTGGAAGGTTTAAATACAGCAAGAGGTATGGAATGTCTGTACATGAAGCTGCTTCGTTTGTTATCGCACGAAGAGGTTTAGGATTGGACGAAAAAATTCCAAAAGAATTATTGCAACAAATTCGTAAACTGGTAAAACCACATTTGATTAAAATTCTTGGGTCCATGGAAGAATCTGAGAAGGCATCTAAATATGGTAAACAGCGAAGAAAACGACTAGGTTTCTATTTAATAAGTATAGACGAATTTAAACAGAACCACCACTGGAAACTGTGGAATGTGGTTCATAAAACATTGAAATACAAGAACTGGGAGTTACAACTGAAGGAGGTGTAATCCTGGTACTAAAACCTTCGCAGTAACTGACCAATAGAAGGAATGGTTGCTGTGAAAATGCTGGCTTTAACAGAGCGCCGTGGGTTGTCTTGGGCATTAGGCACATGACAGGGGGTCACCCCTCTCCTGATGGAACGACGTGGAAATCGTCGCAGAAGTCCCCTTACCTGGTTCGGGGGCGAAAGGATACTATGGGAACTACTGTGATAGTTTTTTATAGGTTTTAGTAACCAGGTTACCATGAATCGAACCCATTTATTAACAACGATGGCTGTATTTATCGCACTTGGGACAGTTACCGCGCAATTACTTTGGTTTCCAGCTGGTGTCGCTAGAGCTTATCCTGTGCAGCATGCAATTAATGTCTTAGCTGGTGTACTGCTTGGCCCAGGTCCTGCTGTCATTATCGCCTTTATGATTAGCCTTTTGCGCAACATGTTAGGGCTAGGAACACTACTCGCTTTCCCAGGTGGAATGGTTGGTGCCTTTTTGGCAGGATACCTGTATAAAAAGTCAGGTAAAACAGGATGGGCCATCGTTGGGGAAGGTTTAGGAAGCGGAGTTATTGGTGCTTTATTATCTGTACCTTTTGCTTATATCTTTATGGGCACTTCTGCTGGCGCATTTGCATTCATGCCAGCATTTCTAGTCAGCAGTATACCTGGAGCAATCATCGGATGGTTCATTGTATCAAAAGTCATGAGAAACAAAAGCATTTTATTAAGTACGGAACAAAAAAATTAATATTTTCAATTGGAACTACTAGGGGCGCAATATGCTGAGATAAGGACACCATCCTTAGTCCCTTAGAACCTGCTCTGGATAATACCAGCGAAGGGAAGTAGTCGGGACTCCCGTGTATCTCCACACATACTCTTTCCCCTAGTAGCTTCCTAATATTTTAAGGAGGCTCATTATGTCATTTACAGAACAACTTCGCAAAGAAAACGATGATATTTTTCAGCTTATTTTTGAACACCCTTTTGTTGAGGGAATCGGGAAAGGATCCGTTCCTAATGAAGCGATGGAACATTATATTAAAGCAGATTTTGAATATTTAAATGCATTTATGAAGATTTATGGAATCGCCATCTCCAAATCTTCTAACAGAGACGATATTCATTACTTTTTTAATAAAATGAAGTTTATTTTAGATGATGAAATACATCCACATCACAATTTTTGTGCGTATATTGGCGTTCCTTATGAGGCGCTGCAAGGACATCCATTGCCACCAACAGCCGATCATTACGTCAAACATATGATGTATCACGCTCAAACAGGCACACTTGCTGAAACATTAGGCGCCTTATTACCTTGCCCTTGGACCTATCAGGAAATCGGGAAAGAGCTTATGAAAAAATATGAACCTACAGAAAGCCATCCTTTTTATCAATGGATAACATTCTATGGTGATACAGGAGCTAGGAATGTAACCGCTGAAATGCGTGAACGTTTAGATACCCTTGCAGAAAGTAGCTCACCTATAGAAAAGCAACATATAAGTGAGGCCTTTCGCAAAAGCTGTGAACTCGAATTAGCCTTTTGGGAGATGGCCTACACTTGTGAAGAATGGCCTTCAAAAAGGAAGGTGATGAAATAATGGAAAAGGTAGCGTGCGCTCTTACCATAGCTGGAACCGACCCTAGTGGTGGGGCTGGTATCCACGCAGACTTAAAAACATTTCAGGAATTAAAATCCTACGGCATGTCTGTTATTACATCTGTAGTTGCTCAAAACACAACAGGGGTTCAGGCCCTTCATCATGTCCCACTTGAAATGATTGAACAACAGCTATATTCAGTCATTTCAGATATGCCGGTTCATGCCTTTAAAACCGGTATGATAGCCAATATAGATATGATGAAAGTTATCGCAAAGAAAATTCCTAGCATCGCTGCTCCCTATGTTATGGATCCTGTCATGGTTGCCACTAGTGGAGATCCGCTTATTGAGGAACAAGCACGTGATTTCTTAAGAAAAGAGCTTTTGCCATTAACTGCACTAGTAACACCTAATATACCAGAGGCTGAATTTCTAATCGGTAGAAAAGTAGAAACTACCGATGATATGAAAAAAGCTGCAAGATCTATCGTCCATGATTTAGGTGCTGGGGCTGCCCTTGTGAAAGGCGGTCACCTAGATGGGGAGGCTGTTGACTTTCTATATGATGGGACAACGATTTACAGCTTTTCCGCTAAAAGAATAAACACAAAAAACACACACGGAACAGGATGCACTTATTCTGCTGCCATTACGGCATATTTAAGTCAACGTTTATCACTCTATGAGGCAGTAGACAAAGCAAAACATTTCGTGACTAAAGCTATTAAAGGGGCTTTCCCAATCGGTGCTGGTAATGGCCCGACCAATCATTGGGCAATAAGAGAGAAAGGAGTTTTCCAATGAACAAGCAAATAATAGAAAAAGTACGAGAAAACACACCATTAATACATCATCTAACCAATCAAGTCGTCATGAATTTCACAGCAAATGGTTTATTATCCTTTGGTGCAGCACCCGTTATGGCAAAGGCGGAAGAAGAAGCAGCGGATATGGCATCAACTGCAGATGGAGTGCTCCTTAATATTGGTACCTTAACACCGAATGAACTAAAAGCCATGATTTCAGCTGGAAAAGCTGCCAATCAAAAGGACATCCCTGTTGTGCTTGATCCTGTTGGAGTTGCTGCAACCTCTTTTCGGGCCGATGCAGTAAAACAACTTCTAAACAAAGTTCGGCCTACCGTAATTAAAGGAAATGCTGGGGAACTAGCTCATCTTATTGATATTCCTTGGAAAACCAAAGGGGTGGACTCAGTCGGGGACGGCAACATCGAGGAAATTACAAGGCAGGTTGCTAGAACCTATCAAACAACAGCAATTCTTACTGGAAAAACTGATGTTATTTGTACATCTGAAACTACCATCGTTAATAAAACTGGCCACCCAATATTAGCAAAAGTAACCGGTGCTGGCTGTTTACTAGGGTCTTTACTTGCTGCCTGCTTAACCACGGATGATTCAATTGAGGAACAAGCTCTTACTGCTGTCCAATTTTACGGATTAGCTGCAGAATATGCTGCAAGTTATGAGGATGTTCAAGCATCAGGAACTTTTATTCCACATTTTATCGACGCCCTTTCCTTGGATGCTGAGTTCTTAAAAGGAGCAATTGTATGAATACATCCGTAAATCAGTTGCTGCGCAAATATTTTATAATGGGGAGCCAAAATTGCAACTGTGACCCAGCTAAAATACTGGAGGAAGCAGCCTTAATTGGAATTACGGCATTTCAATTCCGTGAAAAAGGAGAACATTCATTAAGTGGGAATGAAAAGATAAAACTTGGTTTGAAATTACGAGATATATGTAGGAAACATCATATCCCATTTTTTATAAATGATGATGTCGAATTGGCAGAAACATTAGATGTTGATGGTATACACGTTGGGCAAGAGGATCAACCGGTAGAACAGCTAAGACGGGATTTTCCAGATAAAATAATTGGGCTGTCTGTTTCTAATACAAATGAAGTTGAAGAAAGCCCGATTCATTTAGTAGATTATGTTGGTGCAGGTCCAATCTTTCCAACCAGCACAAAAGAGGATGCCAAAGAAGCTGTTGGTTTGGAATGGATTCAAACCTTAAGATCTCGATACCCTAAACTCCCTATTGTTGGAATTGGCGGTATTAATACAGAGAATGCTGCATCAGTTCTTGAAGCAGGCGCCGATGGTGTTTCAGTAATATCCGCTATTACTAGAGCACAGAATATATCGGATTCTATAATAAAACTATAAAATTTCTTAAAGCAAAGTGGGGAATAAACATCCCACTTTGCTTTTTTGTAATTAAATTCGTCTGTTCACCATTTAGGAAACGGATCAACTTCTGAATTATTGTTTAAAACTCGTTTTCATTTTAGTTTGAAGCATGAACAATAATGGATGGTCAAAGGCCCAATCTTCTCCAAATCAATCTCAATCTAGACATTTTCCCCATATATTAAAGAGACATTTATTTTAAGGGGGAAATATTTTAATGAATGATTACTATCCACATCACTATCAACCATATCACCAAGAAGAAGAACGACAATTTAATCTTCCGTGGTATTTATTAAATCAATTCTTTGGTCCAGGAGGAGGTCCTGGAAGTGGCTTCCCAGGAGGCGGACCAGGTCAGGGGTTTCCAGGTGGAGGTCCTGGGGGCGGTTTTCCTGGCGGAGGACCAGGTCAAGGGTTCCCGGGAGGAGGTCCTGGGGGCGGTTTTCCTGGTGGAGGGCCAGGTCAAGGATTCCCAGGCGGCGGATCTAGTGGTGGACAGCAATCCGGACCACCAACTTCACCCCCACCGAACTTCACACCACAGCAATCCCAATTCCAGACATTTGCAGTAGATCCAGGTGGTATTCGTGGCTGTCTATTCCGTTTTACGTATGTCTGGCTAAGAAGAGATTCATTCTGGTATTACCCAACCTTTGTCGGCAGAAACTCCATAGCTGGGTACCGTTGGAATGGATGGAGATGGGTTTATTTTGGTATTGACCTAGACAGAATTGAATCTTTCCAATGCTATTGATCTAAAATAGTTACGTGTACAAACATATCCCCTCTTACCACATAGAATGTAAGGGAAGGAGGGGATACTATGTATCAATTAGCATTGCTGTATTTAGCAGCTGTATTAGCAGGCTTCTCATTAATCGTCGTAACTTTACTTGCAACATTCCTTGGAACAGTAGCACCTACTCTCGTTGCCATTGGTGCAGTTGCAGTAATTGTCTTCTCATTAGCAATATTGTATCTGGCACTCCGAGCGCTATTTAATAAACATTTGAAATAGCGCGTAGAGTGATAAAGGTTATGACCTTTATTGTTCAATCAAACGTTTGATCTAAATAATAAGGCCTTCATCTATTTCTATGAAAGAAAGGATGAAGGCCTTGTTCTTGTTAATATAGCTCTTTTCGGAAAAGCCTAGGTGAGACTACGGAGAGCGATAGCTCGGAGTAGGCTCAACAGCGCCCGCGGAAAGCGTAGTGTATTTCCATAGCGGATATATAGCAGTATTCTTAATTAAAGTAATCAACAGTCTATATAAAATGTCAAATAAAGTCATGGTAAAAAACAACAAACTTTTTTTTAAAAAAGCCTATTAATATTTATCTACTTTTTTCCGCATTTCTCTTTGCCAAATTAATCCTTGTTCTAGAGCCATTTTTCGTGCAATTCTTGGGGCATTCCATAATGGAGGTAGCAACAAGAAGGAAACTGGCACAGCCGTGATAACAATGGAGTTCTGAATAGCTGATATACTATTTTCTCCAATAGTAAGAATCATCACTGTAGTTAGACCAAATATGATTGCCCAGAAAACCCGCAGCCATCTAGTCGGATGATCATTACCAGTTAATGTGGCAGCCACAGTATAGGACATCGTGTCTGTCGTTGTTGCAACGAAGATAATGGATACTAAAAGAAAAGCTAATCCAAATACGGTCCCCATAGGAAGTTGATCCGTAATCGCCATTACTGCTGCAGGCATTCCGCCTTCATTAAGTGCGTTAGAAATAGATCCAGGATTCTCTGTTTCAAAGAACACTCCCGTTCCACCAACGATAGAAAACCAAAAATTATTTACTATTGGTGCAACAATAGAAACAGCGATAATCAATTCTCTAATGGTTCGACCACGTGAAATACGACTAATGAAGACAATCAGCATTGGCGCATAACCGATAAACCAGCCCCAGAAGAAGATGGTCCACCAAGCTAGCCAACTGTTATCCTCACGATATAAACTCATTTCAAAGAAGTTTTGAATGTGGACCCCTGTTCCACCAACAAATGCATCAATAATGAACATGGTTGGTCCAATAATCAAAATAACTAAAGCTAAAAGGATAGTAAACTTAACGTTATAATTACTTAAATGGTAAATACCTCGGTCCACACCAGTCGCTGCCGAAATAGCTGCTATAGCAACCAATGCAAGTACTACGATAATACTTAAAGATAACGTGTTTGGCACATCAAACAGATGATTCAATCCATAAGAGATTTGCAATCCAAGAAAGCCAAGTGGCCCAAGTGTTCCTGCAACCGTCGCAATGATAGAAAATATATCTGCTGTTGACCCAATTAAACTTTTATGATAAATCTTCTCTCCAAATATCGGGTATAATAATCCCCTTGGACGAAGTGGGAGCCCCTTCGTATAATGAACGTACATCATAACGATTGTAGCTAGTGTTCCCAGAATTGCCCATGCTGTAAAACCCCAATGTAAAAAAGATTGGGCAAAAGCAGCTGGAATATTGTTGAACTCTCCACCACCAAATAAAGGAGGCGTACTCATGTAATGGTTCATTGGTTCTGATGCTGCCCAAAACACTCCACCACTTGCTAATAATGTTACTAATATCATAGAAACCCAACCAAAGAAGCTATACTTTGGTTTGTCCATTTTTCCTAGTTTTACTTTTCCATATCTAGAAAACGCCAGACCTAAACCGATAAGAAAATTTAACAACAACAATATCTGCCAATAAGCACCAAATAAATTTGCTGATAAGTCAAATAGAGAAGAAATTGTACTCCCTACCATATCACTGTTAATAAACGATAAGATAATGAATAGGATTAAAAATCCTCCACTAATTATAAATACCGGCCAGTCTAATTTAACCTTTTTCTTTTGATTCACGTTTTTCCTCCTAATTTTTATAGGAGCAAGCGTCTAAAATATCTTGCATACCGTCTATTAAAGACCGCTGGATGGATATCGAAATTCCTTTCAATGACAAATCCACCAACTTGCTCTGTTTTAAGACACAGTCACATATTATAGATAAATAATGGTAAAGCGTCAACTATTCTTTATTTTTTATCTGTTTTAATAAATTATTCACTCCTATAAGAAATGGACTTGTATATTTTATATACCCTAGTATTATTCTTAAATGAAATAGACTGATGGGTTTAGTTTTCTAATAGCTAAACAATTACTTAGTCAAGTACTTCTACAACATTGGAACGAACGAGTGCTCAAAAAGAAAAGGTGTGATAGGGCCGAAAAAAACGACTAGGATCCTAGTCGTTTTTTCTAATCTATTCATTTATTATCTCATCAACAGTGGATTCAACTTCCATCCGGGACATTTTTTCTTCTCCATTTTTTAGTGCCCTTAATGTTCTTTTTGCTAATGCTAATGGGATTTTGCAAAAACGTAAAATGGACTTGGTGTGAATGGATTCAATATACTGATCTGCTTGTTTTAAGTTTCTTTCAGCATAGGCAAATAAATCCGCCCGGTTCCAATCATTTGGCAGAAAGCGCACACCACGTTCTGCGTCTTCATCCTGGTTTCTGAGCATATTTACTGCCTGTAAGCCTCTTCCATATCCAATGGCCAGATTACGATCTGTTTTTGTCCCGTCGTACCATTCCCAAATATCAGATAACATAACCCCAACTAGGCCTGCAACATAATAAGTATAATCATCTAAATCATCTTTTGAATTAATTACCCAATCCTTTTCTACCCATTTGGCCATACCGTCGGCCATTATACTTGTAGATTCTTTCACTTTTCCAAGAATTTCTTCTGGACAAACAGCCAGCCAATCACTCAATCTTAAAGTCACTTCTGGTAATTTTTCTTCATATGGCTTAATTAATTCAAGATATGTATTTTCATTAAAAGTTCCCTTTAGCATACTACTGATAGACCTTAATAATTCCTGCTTCACATTCGCTTCCAATTGTTCATGATCCTCAATTTCATCGATGGCTCGCATACATAAATATGCAGATCCCACTGTCATTTTAAGCGTCGGTTTAAGTAAGCTAATCGGAATGAAGAATGTTCTACTTGTTTCTTTTAATACTCTTACTGCATCTTTTTGAAATTGCTTTTCGTTACCCATTGGTCTTTCTCCTTCCATAAGGTAATTTTAGTATAACAAACATTACAATTAATTTCTTCTTTATACTTCCTTTGTATCTCATCAATTATTTAACTCCTGATGCCATATTTTTCTATAACATATTGTGCTTGAGTTTTCCTAAAAACAAGCATACTATAAGTAAGTATTCTCTTCTTAGAAAGGCGATAAAAGATGGATAAACGAGTATATTTATTAACTATTGTTTCATTTGTTGTAGGTATGGTGGAACTAATTATAGGTGGAATTTTAGATTTAGTTGCGTACGATTTGGGAGTTTCTCTTGGACAGGCCGGTTTATTAATTACTATTTTTTCATTAACATTCGCTCTTTCTGGACCGGTACTAGCGGTTATAACAGCGAAATTAGAAAGAAAACGGCTTACTATCATTACTCTTTTTGTTTTTTTAATAGGGAATGTTATTGCAGTCTTTAGTCCAACCTATTCGATATTATTTGCGGCTAGAATTCTGGCAGCTGCCAGCAGCTCTCTACTAATTGTACTATGTGTCGTCATGGCAGCAAATATTGTAGCGCCAAAGTATCGCGCAAGAGCAATCGGCATTGTAAATACGGGAGTTAGTGGCTCCCTCGTTCTGGGCGTACCAATTGGACTTATGTTTGGTAATGCTTTTGGATGGAGAGCACCTTTTGTTTTTATAACCATATTAACATTGCTATCAATAACTGGCATTATTTTCTTTATGGAGCGTGTTGCTCCTCCTGCTGAACAAATTTCTTTAAAAAGACAATTTGCCTCACTTAAAGATCAGAAAATCCTTTTTGCTCATCTTACAACATTCATTTTATTAACTGGGCATTCCACGCTTTATAGCTACCTAACTCCTTTTGTTAAATTTACGATGGACTTAGATGGAACCTGGGTTAGTATTATTTACTTAGTGTTTGGAATAGCTGCAGTAAGCGGAGGAGCAGTCGGGGGGACTTTAGGTGATATACTAGGATCGAAACGAACAATATTAGGGGTTATAGTGATATTCGCGTTTGCTATTTTTGCCATTCCGTTTTCAACCTTTTCTATCCCATTATTTCTAGTCGTTATGATTATATGGGGAGCAATGAGCTGGGCCATCACCCCACCTTTGCAAAATTATTTAATGGTATCTGCACCAGAAACATCAAACGTTCAAATCAGTTTAAACAACTCATCTTTACACTTAGGTATAGCAGTAGGATCTTCTATCGGGGCCATAGTCATCGACGTATCATCCGTTGAAAACAATGCCGCTGTAGGAGGAATACTAGCCGTCCTCTCCCTAGGAGCAGCCCTAATCTCCATGAGAAACCGAAAACACCAAAACGCCCACGCATAAAGGTGCCTGGCACTTCCCGAATTTTGTCGAACGTTAAATAGGCTATGGTTATTGGTACCATAGCCTATTTCATATTGAGGCGGTGCCTGGCACTTCCCGGTTTTTGTCGGTTTTTGTCGTGTTATTGAAATGTGTCAATAAGTCCAATTATGGCTGGGCCTAATAAGACGACAAATAGACTCGGGAATATAAACAAGACTAAAGGGAATAACATTTTAATCGGAGCCTTCATTGCTTGTTCCTCTGCACGTTGTTTTCTTTTTTCACGAATTTCACTAGATTGTACATTCAATACTTGTACCATTCCTATCCCCAATTGCTCTGCTTGAATAATACTCCCTATTAAGGATTTGACGTCATCAATAAAGATACGTTCTCTAACCCCAGACAGAGCTTCTTTTCTTGTTTTCCCAAGTCTCATTTCTTCCAAACTACGCTGAAATTCCCTGGATAATACGCCATCTTTTTTAGATACCACTTTACTTAATGCAGAGTCAAACCCTAGCCCCGCTTCTATGCTTACCGTCAGCAAATCAATAAAATCAGGAAGCTCTTGTAATGCCTTTTTGTTCCGAGCCTTTGCTTTTTGTTTTAAGTAATAAGAAGGGACATATGACGCTACCGCAAATCCTCCTAAAATAAATAGGAGGATAACCCCTGTGGAAGGCTGTAGCAAAAAACTATACAAACCAAAGATAATCGGTAATATAATGTACAAGGAAGCTTGAACAATTCGAAATTCCACTGCACTCATTCCGAAAGGATTCCCCGCTTGCAACAAATTCATCTCAATTTTTTCTTTCTTCTCATTGGATAAATTCGATTTATAAGATCTAACTATTTTCTTCCAAATAGGAGCAATAATCCGTTTGGAAAAGCTTAGTTTTTTCATTTCATCTGTTGGTTCAAGGAATCTTTCTGTTTCTACTTCATTCATTTGAAATACAGCAGTAATACGATTTTGAATTGCTCGCCTTTTCTCTTGACGCCATTTTAATAATCCATAAATTAATAATATAATTGTTATAAAATAAGATACATATAGCATGAGGCTACACCTCGATAGTCGTTATTTTTTGGATAAGGAAAAATCCGATAGAACAAGAAATTACTGCAACAACCACCAATATAATTCCAACAGGATGACTAAATAATGCACCAATATACTCTGGCTGAATGAGATATAAAACCATACCTAAGATAACAGGCAGTAAACCTATTACAATCCCAGACATCCTTCCTTGAGCAGTTAATGTTTTGATTTGTCCCTGTATTTTAATTCTTTCTCTAATAGTTTGTACAATTTTTTCCAAAACAGTTGCTAAATTACCACCTACTTGCCTTTGTATAATAATAGCTTGAATCATTATATCCAAGTCCTCGCTTGGCATTCTTTCATGAAGGTGATGTAAAGCTTCTTCCGTTGTACTACCATACTGCATTTCCCTTAGTGCGGTTGCTAATTCTTCTTTCATCGGCGATCTCGCTTCTTCCATAAAAGATTTCAAAGCCTGTGGAAAGCTAAATCCTGCTTTCAGTCCTCCGATTACTGCCGAAATCATTTCTGGCAAGTCATTATTAAAAGCCTTTAGCCGATCTTGCTGCTTCTTTTTAATAATAAATTTTGGAATATAAAATCCTATTAACGCACCAATCGGGAGCATAATAATACTATCTATGATTAAATATAGAATTCCCGCACCTAAAGCAATTGCTATCCATTGAAACATAATAAATTCTTCTGGTTTTAACGGGACACCTGCACGGTATAAGGCTATTTCTAATTTTCTGTTCTTATCTTTAGATAAGAACCTTTCTCGCACATTTTTCTTTGTTTTGTCTAGGTTTATTTGAAAACGTACTTTCTTAGCTTCCTGATTACTTTTCGATTCAACTTTTTCTTTCTTTTCATTATATAGATAACGATTAATCCGATCTTTTACCAATTCTTTTTTAGGCGGAAATAGTCGCTGCAAAATAATATAAAAGAGAAATAACGAAGTAAGAAAAAATGATAGTAGGAGAAACAACATCATCCTACCACTCCTCCTTTGCAACAAATACATCTGCCTCAATGGTTATACCGGAATTTTCTAGTCTTTCGTAGAATTTCGGACGTACTCCTGTTGGTACTAGTGATCCAATTACTTTGCCATTCTCATCTAGACCTTTTTGTTCAAAGGAGAAGATATCCTGCAAAACAATAATATCCCCTTCTAATCCTTGTACTTCAGTTATTTTCGTTATCTTCCTTGTTCCATCCTTTAGTCTGGACTGCTGAATAATGACATCAATCGCTCCCGCAATTTGTTCTCTGATAGCTTTAATCGGCAGGTCCACTCCAGCCATAAGCACCATTGTTTCCAAACGTGATATCATATCACGCGGGCTATTGGAGTGACCGGTTGCCAAAGATCCATCATGTCCAGTGTTCATGGCTTGCAGCATATCTAACGCCTCCGCACCACGAACCTCTCCAATAACTACTCGGTCCGGACGCATACGTAAGGAATTACGGACTAAATCACGAATCGTTATGGCACCTTTACCCTCAATATTTGGCGGCCTTGATTCCAAGGAGACCACGTGATCCTGACCTAACTGAAGCTCTGCCGCATCTTCTATTGTTACAATTCGCTCATCACTTGGAATGAAATTCGATAATACGTTTAATGTTGTTGTTTTACCAGAACCAGTCCCTCCACTAACAAACATATTTAATCTTGCTTTTACACATGCATCTAAAAAGATAGCCATTTCCTTTGTCAATGTGCCAAACTGAATTAAATCGTCTATAACAAATGGGTCTTCAGAAAATTTACGGATGGTAATGGTTGGCCCATTTAATGCCAAAGGAGGAATAATCGCATTTACACGAGATCCATCTGGCAAACGGGCATCTACCATTGGGCTGCTTTCATCAATTCGACGTCCAAGTGGTGCTACTATTTTTTCAATTACATGCATCACATGATCACTATCTCGAAATTTGACATCCGTCAAAACAAGCTTCCCATTTCTTTCGCAATAGACTTGAGTCGGGCCATTTACCATTACTTCAGATACTTCCTCATCTAAAAGTAATGGATTAATCGGGCCGAACCCGGTTAAGTCATTAATTAGTTCTTCCACTATTTTTTTGCGATCGGTTCCACGAAAGGATTCTTCTTCTTTTATAATTTCAATTGCCATCTCATCAATTTTGGGAATGATAGAATCGATATCATCTAATTCTTTCATTTCCTGTAAAATTTGTTTATGCAGCTGGGCTTTTAATTGTCTATGCTTATCAGTTTCAGACTTTCGTACTTGCTTTTTTGTCTCCGTTTTCTTTGAAGGAATAACTTTCTTTTCAGACTCTCTAGACATTGGGGACTGTTGATCTGAACTTCTGTTTATAATCACTTCTTTAGTTGTTTTCATTGTTTCTTCTTTATTTACTTCCTGTAGGCGACTTAGAAGACTCATCTCATCAGCCCCTCCTTATCTTTTTTTGAATCTTGTTCGTATGGTACGCTTTTTCTTAACATCGACTGAAACAGGTTTATTCGTTAAAACACTTTCAGCTATCATAAAGAATGCTTTCGATAAATTAGACCTTGAACGACTAATGACAAACGGAATTCCTATATTCATGGACTGGGACGCTACTTGGAAATTATTTGGGATGTAATAGATATTTTCATATCCAAGCATTTCCGGCACATCCTCTGCTGCAATTAAACTCTCCATATCATAACGGTTAACCACTAATCTAATTTTTTCACGAAGCCCTAATTTCTCTAGTGTTTCTAGCATTAGCTTGGTGCTTTTTAAAGATGTCATTTCTAGAGTTGTAACCACTAGAATCTGATCTGCTTGTTCAATTAAATCTACCGTTCGTTCTTGTATTCCCCCACCAGTATCTACCACTAAAAAATCTGATTCGTTTCTAAGCATCTCAACAACTTCTAATAATGCATCTCTAGTAATAAGTTCCGCATACTCCGGTCTCTCCGGGGATGGTAATACATGAACACCTGAGGAATGCTCTGTTAAATAAGTATCCATAGAGGCTTGATCAATGTTAGACAATTCTCCCATGATATCCCTCATAGTAAACGCTGGTTGTATGTCCAAGGCAAGTGATACATCTCCAAATTGAAAGTCTGCATCAAGTATGTTTACATTGATATTTTTCTTATTCAAAGCTAAAGCCAAGTTAACCGATGTTAATGTCTTGCCAATACCACCTTTTGCTCCGCATACAACAATTATTTTTCCCTTTTCTTTTTCTGCCATCGTGCTTCCTCCTTGTTCCTATTCTTCCTCACCAGGCTGAATGGTACTCGGATGTAGTGTGAAATGAATGTTTCCCCTCTCAGAAGCATTCACTAACTTAAGCGCATCATTTGGCTTCAGTTCTAATGTCACAGCACTATATTCTGTATAAGTGGACTCATCGTTCATCGGAGCACTCATTTTTCTTCCTACTGCAAGGACATGTACATCGGATAATATCTGACTAGATTTAATTCCACCTTCTTTTCCCTCAGAAAAAATAATATCGACATAATCACCAGGCTCTAGTAAATTGGTCACCGATTGTACTATAGTGGCACCAACCGAAACTGCTCGATACCCATCTTTTACTTTTCGAGAGACAAAAATAGTCTCTTCTTGCTGCTCTTTGATACGAGGAGCAATTACTATCTCCCCCTGTTGAATAACTGTTTCAGCAAACTTTCCCTCCACATCTGAAATATTTGTAAGTGCCTGTGGTGGAATATTTTCTTCTATGACTGTTTCTAATTCCACTAGATCCCTAGTGATGACTTGATTTTCTGCTATTTTGTCTTTTGCTTTTACAACCTGGACAGTCTGCTGCTCCACCACTTCTTCTTTATTAAGCGGATTTGCTATCCCAAAAAATAAAAAAGTTGTAATAATCCCCATAATGATTGCTAGTAGAAGTATCGTTTTTGTTTTCACTTTTTCACCTACTCTGTTAGTTGAATACTATATGCCCCTCTATCACTTGCCATATCACTGACATATCCGGTTCCTACTCTCTTAATAAACTTCCCAGTGATAGCAGTGTCTTTCTCACTCATTGGATCAGTTATATAAAAGTAAGCAAAACCAGTAATTTGTACTTCTTTATAGTTGGTACATGAGATTGGATCTGAACAAACAGGTTTATATACAAGCACTGTTATGATTCTCGGACAATTCCGATCACTAATATCACAGGAACTGCTTACCTTTTCTTTCACAACATCCCGTGTGGCACCCGCTATATTTCCTGTTTGTACTAGAACTTTATCGCCAATTTTCAATTCTTCACTATAGCCTTCTCTAAAGGTCTGCTCATAGTTTTTTGCACCTTTTCCTTCTAAAGCAAGAATCCCAAAGTTTCCATTTTCAGAATTACCAGAACTCACCTTTAAGGGATATGATTCACCATACTTCAAATCTAAAGTTTCATTAATACCTAATGGTGCTGCACCTATCGCCCTACCCATCACACCTATTTTGGCCGTAGCATCTGCTCGAACATCTACGGTGTTAAATCCTAATACCTTAGAAAACGCCAATGGAACAGTTTTTTTGAGTTCTACTTTCACACGATTATTCATCATCACACTTACCGATTCAAGTGAGTTTTGTTCCTGATGCCGGAGTAAGACCTCATCTATGATGGATGTTACTGCCGATTCGTGAGTACCTGTTAGCTCTTGTGCTCCAGAAAGAACCGCAGCATTTGCTGTTTTTTGTAGTTCTGCTTTAGTCATATAAAGAGCGCCGCCATCAATGACAACGCCCGTAATTGCTAATAATCCCATGAATGCAACAGAAACTAGAATTAAAACATTTCCTTCTTCTCTTTTGAACAGCCTCTTTAATTTTTTCATCATCAACCCTCACTCGATACGAATCGTTGAATCGGTACGTAAGAATTCTGGTAGAGCTAAATCCGCAAAGGGTAGAAATGGCTCAACCGGATATTTTAGTGTAACCGTTACATATTCACCTGATTTTCTAGCACCTTCCTGCGGGGTGACTAGTACTTGCAGCTTGGCAGAGTCTCCAATACTAAGATTGTTACGTGCAAAAGAATCAAGTTGCAAATCCTCTTTCCCGATCCCAGCCACTCGAACCGTTTCTTGTGCTGTAAAATGCAGAGAAGAGTAAGTAAATGCCAATCTGCCAATATCAATTATGCCAACAAGCAATAATAGAAGGATTGGTACAACCAATGCAAACTCTACGATTGCTTGTCCCTTTTCATTGCGAATCATAGCAAGGTTACCCCATTGAACATAAAGGTCAGTACTGCTCCACCAGCGATTGCTACTCCATATGGATAGGTGGTATGAAGTACTTCCTTATCCAACCCCATTGGTACTTTGATACCATATCTGATGCTACTTAAAGAAAAGATGATCGATTTTATTCGTTGGAAAAATCCTTTTCGGAATAATAAAATGATGAGACCAATCAATCCACCGATCAATGCCATATAAATAGAAGCCATAAAAACAAACGATGCACCTTTAATGGCTCCAACTAAAGCCAGTAATTTCACATCTCCTGCTCCCATGCCACCCATCAGATATGGAATCAAAAGAACGCCCAGTCCCGCTAAAAACCCTAAGAAACTGCTTAGGAGACCAGACCAGCCATCAAAGATTCCATTTAAAACAAAGGCAAGGAGCAATGATGGGAAAATGACGTTATTGTAGATTTTTCTGCTTTTGAGGTCGGTGATGACGCTAATTATTAGGACGGTTAGTAATAGGATGTTTAACATGTCATTGCTCCTTTATTGTGATTTATTTAGTTATTTTATTTAAATTGACAGCAAGCACGATATAAGGTGCTTCGTTGATTTTCGCTCCGGGCATTCGCTTTCCGCGGGCACGCTTCAGCCTCCTCGCGGAAAACCACCGCTGCGGGGTCTTCATACTCGTGCTTTTCCCGCGGGAGTCGACTGCCCTCCACTCCAATCAACCATCATGTTTCCAGCAATAATGATGTGATATGGAAAAGTACCAAACCAGCGGAGAAAATACACGAAGACTCCTGCGGGAGGAAAGGCATCGGTGAGACCCCGCAGAGCGTCAGCTCGAGGGAGCTCAACAGCAGCCCGCGGAAAGCGTAGTGTATTTCCGTAGCGGTAGATTTTATCGTATATGATGTCGTTTCTGACAAAACAAAATAGCAGAAAACAATCTCCAGAGAAAATAGCTTTACAAGTGTAAAGCTATAAGGTATTTATTATGAAGCAGTATTATTAAAGCCATCTGTAATATTATTTATTGTATTAGTAAGGAATGTAGTTATTTCTTTACCGAAAAGTGAAAGAACTCCAACAGCACCCACTGCAATAACTCCTAATACCAATCCGTACTCAGTCATTCCTTGTCCTTGTTCTTCTTTGATTAATCCTTTGATTTTGTTTAACATTTAACTCTCTCCTCTTAATATATGAATTTTAATTTTTTGTTTTGATTCATTAGTCTTGCAATGCTACTTTTTGTCCAATAACTGTTGAGGTACGTTTATGCGTGCCAGCTGGAAGTTCAATTACTGATTTGGCGTCTGCAAAGCGTTTGCCTATTTTTCCAGGTTCTAAGCTTTCTTCGATTCCAACAATCTCATTATTTTGATTAAGGTATATAATATCAATGCTGAATTTCATAAAGAACGTATGAATCGATGAACAAGGTGAAATATGAAGGCCGGCATTTTCAGCTATGCTTTTTTTCATCATTAAGCCTTTAAACCGACTCATGAATGTATAGGCACTTTTGACATCATCAGCAATCATCTGATCCGTGTTGACGTTGATTAATTGAATCACGTACACCTCCTTAACACTATTGGGTTGGCTTAGCGTTGCTTGACCAACTTACATTCCCTATTATGCATGGCAAAGAGCTAAAAAAATATCCCCCGCTATTCCTAATCTTCACTTCTGGTACTAGCAGGAATAGATTCCTATTGCCTCCCTAAATAGACATTGTCCTATAGGAACAGAGAGCAAAAACGCGAGCGCCCGTTTAGTGACATGTAGACTGCGCCTGGCCATGCCAGGGGATTTGATGTTGCCAAGCAAAATGGCGGTATTAATCGAACATTCCCTGTAGGAGATAAAGGAAACACGAGGTGCGTAAGCGAATCAATGTTGACTTATCGTAAGTAGGTGAGGGGGAGCTGGAGCTGAACGTGGCATTCATACATGTTATCCGCACCTTGCATTTTTTATAATTTTCTGTCCAAAAAAACCCTCCTAATACTAGGAAGGTTTATCCTGATTGATGTTTTAAGCGATAGACTTTTGATATTGCATGCGCTCGATCTGGCACTTCGAGTTTTTGGAAAATCTTCGTGACATGATTTTTCACCGTATGACCACTTATATATAATTGTTGAGCGATTTCTTTATTATTGTAGCCTTGGATAACTAGATCAAGTACTTCTTGTTCCCTTGGAGAAAGTTTTAATTCCTGTATAGTACTTGTAACCGTATCTAGTACTTGCTCTTGTATCGATACAGAGGTTTCCGCGATAGAAACTTTTTCCTCTAATACTTGTGTCTCATATAGAAAGCTCTTGAAATCTTTTATTAACCTGCCATCATATACTTTTTCCAGTTTATTAATCGATTGGTCTTTTACATAGGCCATAGCAAGTGCGAAGACTTGCGCACTAATACTTGCACTCTCCCAGGAATCTCCTTTGTTCACATTTAGCAGAGTATTTCCTTCGTCAATAACAGTTCTTAACCTAGTTTCAGGTAATGTTTCTTGAATAAAGGCAGATGAATAGTACGAAAGAAGACACGAATGAGTTATTTCATTTATAACAGGTA
This sequence comes from Oceanobacillus halophilus, assembly GCF_003628505.1. Taxonomy (GTDB): domain Bacteria; phylum Bacillota; class Bacilli; order Bacillales; family Amphibacillaceae; genus Oceanobacillus; species Oceanobacillus halophilus. The sequence continues at coordinate 120,239 of NZ_RBZP01000007.1, forward strand.
CAGGCAATCCCTGCATTTCAGCAAATTCTTTCGCTATTTTCGCTGCTTCTTCTAAAATGGAATAAACATCCTGGTCAAACTGTTTTATTGCCCTGAAAAGCGAATACACAAGCTTATCATCCAGTTCCTCTTCTTCTTGTTCAACGATTTGCAATGATACACCGCCAATTACAGACAATGTTTGTAAAAAGTTCACATGTTCTTGCAATTTTGCTTGTTGCTCATTAATAGCAACACATAGAACTCCAACAATTCTCCCCCGATTCCATAATGGACACTCAAGGGTTCGTTCTCCCCATGGTGTTTCTTCGAATTTTGGAGTGATTATTTCAAACTGCTGCGTATTAACAGGATTAAGAAAATGACGCTCAGCCACGTTTTTAGCATATTCACGAAGATTTCCATTAGGATTTCCACGTGATACCAAATTCACACTATCGTTATGCTGTTCCTTAAGAACCACACAAGTAAATGGACCTTCCATAAGATTCAAACTAATATCCACTAAAATATAAACAATTCGTTTAAAATCATGCGTGGAGACCATTAGTTTACTTATCTCAACCATCGAAGTTAAACGGTTTATTTGCTGCTGATTTTCCTTTTGTAAGTCTTCTATAAGAAATCCAGTTTCTAAAATACTCCCAAGTATTTTTCCTAATTCTCGACATCTCGTTGACATCTTGCTATTGGAATGACTTCCTCCAAATAACAGAGTACTGGAATCTTGATAACGTTTAAGTGGATAACAAAAGAAGGATTTTGGTTTTAGTCCATAGCGAGATAAAGACACAGAACGAGGGTCCTTCTCAACATTTTCCCAATACTCATACTTGTCGGTTATAAGAGGGCGGCCAATTAGACCTTCACCATGCGAAAAAGTCATCCCTCTCATTGATTTCACACCATGACCAAATACTTCTGTAACTTTATAGTGATCATCACTGTGCTTTTTTGCTATACCAAAAAAGTCAAACTCCAAATTGTTTTGCAAGGATTCCTCAAGAATAGTATTCAATTGGCTTCTTTCCTCTAAAACTTTTCGAAAGAGCCCTTTTTGAATTTCGTAAATATCACTTTTATCATGATCTTTAAAGTATATTGTTGCTAAATGAGCAAGACGTTTTATTCGTTTCATTAAAGGTTGATTGGGCTCATGGGTAATTACAGGGGTGTTATTAATCATTTCAATAAAGTTTATATTCACACTTTCCTGTAACTGTTCATTAACAAGTTGTTCGGTTCCTTCTACTATTACGATACCAGCCCAAATCAAGTAAATATGCCCATTTTCTCCATGGAAGGGTGCAACAATCATATAAGCACCCGGCCAGATATCGTACAAATATGGTGCTGTATTCACCTTTTTCTCTTTTGCTCTATTAAATTCCTCTTGTAAGACCTCTCTCTTATTATCATAGAACCAATTAAATAGTGGATTATTTCCTACTCTATCAAGAATGATTTTCCCGTTATCATCCGTCATAATAATGGATAAATTATATTTCTCCGCATAAGACTTTTGTAGTTCTTGCAATAGCTCTATTCGTTGAATCATGCCTTCTTTAAATCACCATCGACCTGAGTAATTACACTTGGTTCTTTGTAACGATAACGCGGAGAATTTATATCACCAAGATTCTGAAGTATCCCTTGAATAACTAGCTGCGATAAAACAGGAAGGAGCTCTTCTTTTGTTCTGTCCAGCTTTTCAGCTATGCCTTCTATTGTTTCAATCATATATGGATTCGATTGAAATAACATTGTACATTCCATTTGTAATGGCAGCAATTCCTTTTGCACCATAACTTCCCTCCTCTAATTCAGAAGACTTCTACTAATAAAACCGTGATGCCTTTTCAAAGCATCAAAAAGCTAATTGTAGTATCCCCTAAAATCTACCATACATTCCTATACAAAAATTACACCCACATTAACAATTGAAAGCAGGTACCCTCATCATAAACCACAAACAATCAAATAAACATCCCCCACCATTCTTATTCGGTGCCTGGCACTCCCCGAATTTTGTCGAATGAATGTTATTTTCCCTTTTTGTATTTTTTTCAAACAATGGCTAGTGATTCTCAATCAGTTCTATTAACAAGTTGCTAATAATGTTAAATTACCCCTTGCCAAAGTAACCGCTTTCAAATATAATATATAGTGAACACATTCACAAATTATATTTGATTTATTTATAATAGATACAATAAAAAGAGTGGAAACCATACAACTATACGATATAAACAACAAGGAGAAATTACAATGAAACACCATAAGATTACACGTTCCTTCCAAACTTCAAAAACAGAAAGGGCTAATAGCCCATATACAATACCAGGAATAATCCGTCATAACAGTTCTCGTAATAATATTGCTGATTATCAAACTGCTAATCTTATTATCAATTCAGCAATTGAAATACCTGATCCAGGCATTCATAGCGTTAAAATAAAAATAGATACGTGTACCTACGATGCAGTAGCTATTATCTCAAAGACAATAATTAATCATGATAAACAACCTATGATAAAATTATTTATTAAAGATTTTAATGGTGAGTTTAACAATGAGAATGTACTGGTTTGGTCTAGTCATTTGCAACATTCGCACAAAGCAGTTTGTTAAATTCAAAAGACTTACGAATAAAGGAAAAGGGGAAAAAAACACCTCACCTTTTCCTCTTCGTTCCCCTCTAAAAATTCAAACAAACGTTTGATCTATCCTCACTTACATATCCTATTGGAATAATTATCCTATTTCACTTATAATTACTTTAGTGAAAGGAGCCTGCAAATGAAGCAATCGACCAGATTTATGAAATTTATTGGTGGGCTAAATTTATTTTACACTTTGGCCTTATTAATATTGATCGGTATTACTATTTTTATTTATAGCAAGATTTCATTTATTTTCCACCCAATTATCGTCATCTTTTCAACGATAACGGCTCCCATTATTCTTGCATTCATTGCCTATTATCTGTTAAATCCGATAGTAGATTTATTAGAGCGTATTCGAATCAAAAGAATATGGGGAATTGTTATTATCATTTTAGGAATTAGTGGGCTTTTAACAGGAGTTATCTTGCTAACTGCTCCCGCAATTGAATCGCAAATTAAAGAATTAGTTAAAAACTTTCCTTTATATTTAAGTCAGCTTGGTAATGAAATAACATCTTGGTTACAAAATTCCTTTTTAGGACCTTATTATGATGAAGGATACAATTGGGTTATAACAAATTTCAGCGATATTCCTGGCATGATTGGAACATATCTAGCAGATGCATTTCAGGGGGTTCGTAATGTAGCAAGCACGATAACGAATGTATTTGTTTCTATCATCACATTCCCATTTATTTTGTTCTTTCTTTTAAAAGATGGTGAAAGGTTTAAGGAGTTTAGTTTAAAGCTATTACCGCCTAAATTTCGAGAGGATACAAATCAAATCCTTAAAAACATGGACACACAAGTAGGTTCCTATATTCAAGGACAAATTATTGTTGCAACCTGCATAGGTATTCTACTATTCATTGGTTACCTTATTATTGGACTGGATTATGCGATAACCTTAGCGATAGTAGCTGCGGTTACTAGTGTGATTCCTTATCTTGGTCCTACAATAGCGATTATTCCAGCAGTTATTATTGCTATTGTTGATTCACCATTTATGATTCTGAAACTGGCCATTGTTTGGATTGCTGTACAGTTTTTAGAGGGGAATTTCATCTCTCCAAATGTCATGGGACGTACCATGCAAATCCACCCATTAACCATTATTATTGTCTTACTTATAGCCGGGAACTTATTTGGAATTGTAGGTGTGGTTCTCGGAATTCCTGGATATGCAATATTAAAAGTACTTGTCGCTTATTTTTATGACAAATTTAGAAGCCGTTATAATAAGTATTATGGGGAAGAATATGGAGCATATCAGGTATCTAAGGACGAGAGAAATTAATAAACTAACTGCCATTTAGCGTATACCAAACGTGATTGGTATACGCCTTTTACCTATTTAAAACAAACGTTTGATTAATTCTTTGGTATTTTTCTAAACTGATAAAAGGCTGTTAAAAAAAGGGTAGTAATCAAAAATAATTCAAAAAAATTACCAGTCGCATTACTCTGTATTGGCAATTGGATTCCATTGCCAATCCCCATCACGGCAACACCAATAAACATGGTTTTCCATTTTAATTTCCACCATAGAATAATAGAGGTAATAGTTAATACGAGAGTGACAACGAGTACCATGATAGGAACTCGAACTATTTGGCCATCATTTTCATAACTCAAGACACCATGCTGCCATATCGCTTCCAGTTTCAAGCCAAAGACTACGGTGACAATCTCCACAATGACGAGAACGGTAGTTAATAGTACAGCTGCATACATCGCTCCCTTCCTTTTAGGCCATTTCCAGTCCGTTAGATGCAAAGAACGGATAGAAAAAATAACTAAAAGAGGGGTTAAAAACGCATGAAGCCAATATCTACCCATATTTAGATTTTCAAGTAATTCCCCTTTTCCAATGTACTTACCCAAAGCCAAAACCAGATTATCATACATCAATCCCAAAATTACGAACAATAGTGTAAGCCAGGTAAAAAACCAATCGGACTGTTTTGCTAGAAACATGCCCAAAATTAATAGGCCAAGATACAATAATGTTAATATGGAAAATAATATACTATCCATTTAATTACCTCACTTAGAGTAGGATACACATATTCTTCCCATACCTTTTCTAAAAATCACACGTCTGTTTAATTATAGGAAACAATCCCATGCTAATTTCCATGTAATCAAACGTTTGTTTTATATTCTATGACGACAATGGCATAGCAAACTATATTAAAATTTGTCGACTATTTAAATCTTAATAGGCAGAATAACAGCACCTACCCATATCGGCCTTTTATGTAATTATTCATCTTGATCAAACGTTTGTTTTAATTGATATAGCCCTTCCCTATCATGACATCCAGCCTAATAACTCTCTTGAAGCACCGATAACAACTAACCCAACATACCCGGTGCCTCCCGGTGCCTGGCACTTCCCGGATTTTGTCGAAAAGGGGTTGTTGATCAAACGTTTGTTTTAATTTATATATATTCCTCATCATCGTCATCAAATAACCAACATATAGAATAGTAAATCTCCTCAAGCGCATCGTGATATCCCCAACCAATACCGTCTGAGTTAACTACAACAGCATATAATCTATCTTTAAAATGTTGAAATACTTCTTCATCCTTTTCGCATTCCTCTACAACTTTTTGAAACATAGATACCATACTGTAATAAAATCCCTCACCAATGTCACCAAATGAATTCGTATATTCCGTACCCATTTCAACATAAAACAACTCTAAATCTACCGTTTTTAAATAGTCATCTGTTACTTTTTTAAAATTAGCTATTTCTTTTTTCATTCGTCCTAATCGTAGTTTACTAGTTTCTTTTGATGGAAAATATTCATCCTTAATATCTTCTTTTGTCTTCTCAAACAAGTCATTCTTCGTATCTTCCGCATTAAACTTTATAGATAAGTAATGTTTTACTTCATCATTTAGCTTGTACACCTCTGTAATTAATTTTATAAGTTCCTTTTGGTTATAATGTTTTAAATGCTTTTTCAACTCTGGCATTTTCAGTTTAGCAACCTTCACCAATTTCTCATCTCCTCCTATAAGAGTGCCTGGCACTTCCCGAATTATGTCTAATTTTGTCGACTCCCTATATTACGGCTTACATAATGGGTTGCATACAGTTTTTCCAAGTTTGGATTACCTTTTTTAGAGAATTGTAAAGTCCTTTTTGCACCTTTTCCCCATGATTTGTACACCGTAATTGATGGTTTCAAGTTATTTTCGTCTGCATATTTTTTTAATGTTGAAAGGATATGATTCATTTTTGATAGGTTCCCAAGAGTTACTTTCTCTAAGTAGGGAATCCTCTTGAATCGCCAATCCTCTAATTGCTTTGGAGTTAGTCGCTCCATTTGAACCAATAAATCAGCAGGACTGACATAACCTTTCTTTGCTACTAACTGATTGGCACATCTATATACTCTTTCTTCTACTTTTTTCTTACTCAAGCTCTTTTACCCCCAATTTTTAATACCTCATAAGTTGTACCTAAAATTGTATCAACAACTCTGACTAGTCATTTATCTTCCTAATGAACTACTCCAAATCTATTGAAATTCAACATCTTCATTTTACATTACTGCTACTGCTATACCAATAAAATTCTTTTATAGCTTCCCGGTGCCTGGCACTTCCCGGATTTTGTCGAAAAGGGGTTGTTGATCAAACGTTTGTTTTACTTAAACCCTAGCTATGTCATTCAACTTTTCCTCCTTCTTTATAAAATAAAAGAGGGTACCATTTTACGCGATACCCTTCTCATCTATATTTCCTTCTATTTCTTCTAAACAATAAAACAAGTAATAAACCAATACTTAAGCCAATAGCTCCTCCAACTTCCATCGATTGAAAGAGGCTTCCTAATCCAACTCCTACCAGCAAACAAAAAATAAACAAAAAACCAATCATGGCATTATTCATTGCCCCACCTCCATTATTGCCTGCAATAATAAGTTATTCTTCCATTAAGAATTGGTTCATTCGTGAAATTTTTAGGATATCAATGAATTATTTAAAAATTCTCTATTGCTATGATGGGGCTTTCACGGTTACAATGTATTCAATATTATATTATTTTTGGGAACTCAAATATCTGGGGATCCTTTATGAACGCTTAATTTATAAACAAACATGAGGTGATTTTGTGGGAAACAAAGTATCTATTGGTCTATTAGGATTAGGGGTAGTTGGTTCTGGAGTCATTAAGCTGATTGAGAATCATCAAGAAAAGCTGGTTCATCAGCTTGGTACAGACGTTCAAGTGAAAAGTGTTTTAGTTCGCAATATCGATAAGCAACGTGATGTTGATGTAGATCGAACGTTTCTCACTACCAATCCGGATGACGTATTAAATGATCCAGAGATTGATATTGTTATAGAAGTAATGGGCGGAATTGAAGAAGCTCGTAAACATATTTTAAATGCTTTTGCTAACAAGAAGCATGTTGTTACTGCAAATAAAGACCTGGTTGCATTACATGGACCAGAGTTGCAAGAAGCTGCACGTAAAAACAAATGTGATTTCTACTATGAAGCAAGCGTTGCAGGTGGAATTCCTATCTTAAGAGGTATAACCGATGGATTATCCTCAGATCGCATTCGAAAAGTAATGGGAATTGTGAATGGAACAACAAACTATATCCTTACAAAAATGGACAAAGAAGGACTTAGCTATGATGTGGCTCTGAAGCAAGCACAAGAACTTGGTTTCGCCGAGGCTGATCCCACTTCTGATGTTGAGGGACTTGATGCAGCAAGAAAGATGGCAATACTTGCTAGGTTAGCTTTTTCCATGAATGTAGATTTAGACGATGTAGAGGTAACAGGCATATCAGATATTACTTTGGAAGATATGAATTATGCAGACCAGCTTGGCTATACAATGAAATTAATCGGATTTGCCAATTTCGATGATAGAAAGCTAGAAGTCAATGTGCAACCAACAATGCTTGCTAAAAACCATCCATTAGCTAGTGTTAATGATGAATATAATGCTGTTTATGTTTATGGGGATGCAGTTGGTGAAACAATGTTTTACGGTCCTGGTGCTGGAAGTTTACCTACAGCTACAGCTATCACCTCTGATGTCGTATCTGTCATAAAAAATATGCTGCTCGGTGTCACAGGATCTCAATATCTTGATCCTCACTTTAACAAGCAGCTGAAAACAGAAGAACAACGATTTGGACAGTATTATGTTCGGTTACATGTAAAAGATGAAGTTGGAGTGTTTTCACGTATTTCTGCGCTATTTAATGAATTGAATATCAGTTTCAAACGAATTTTACAAAATCCAATTATTAAGCATGAAAAAGCTGAAATTATTGTTGTTACACATAAAACATCCTTAGACAATTTCTATGCTGCATTAAATCGCTTAGAAAATCTAGATGCTGTTATCGAAACAAAAAGCTACTACAAAGTTGAAGGAGATGCTAATCAATGAGTTGGCAAGGATTATTACATCAGTACAAGGACTTTTTACCAGTAACAGAGAATACACCAAAACTCACATTACATGAAGGAAATACTCCGTTGATTCATTTTCAGAATCTATCTGATCAGCTAGGAATTGAACTTTATGGAAAAGTAGAGGGAATTAATCCAACTGGTTCCTTTAAAGACCGTGGAATGGTAGTTGCAGTTGCTAAAGCGATTGAAGAAGGCAGCAAATCTGTGATTTGCGCATCAACCGGAAACACTTCCGCTTCTGCAGCTGCATATGCAGCAAGAGCAGGAATCCGTGCAATCATTGTTATTCCTAAAGGAAAAGTCGCACTCGGAAAACTTGCCCAAGCTGTCATGTATGGTGCAGAAATCGTTGAAATTGACGGTAACTTTGACGAAGCATTGAAAATGGTACGAGAAATCAGCAAGCAAACAGCGGTAACATTAGTTAATTCTGTAAATCCATTTCGATTAGAAGGGCAAAAAACAGCTGCTTTTGAAATTTGTGACACTCTCGGCTCTGCACCAGATATCCTTGCTATTCCTGTTGGGAATGCTGGAAATATCAGTGCTTATTGGAAAGGATTCAAAGAATACCATGAGAAGAAGCAAACTGGACTACCAAGGATGTTTGGCTTTGAAGCAGAAGGTGCTGCCGCTATTGTAAAGAACCAGGTAATCGAGCAACCAGAAACAATAGCAACTGCCATTCGAATCGGTAATCCAGCAAGCTGGGACCTTGCAACTAACGCCAGAGATGAATCAGAAGGAATGATAAGCTCTGTTACAGATGAAGAGATTACTCGTGCATTTAAACTAATTGCTCGTACAGAGGGTGTTTTTGCAGAACCAGGTTCTTGTGCATCACTCGCCGGTGTTCTTCAGCAGTTAGAAAATGGCTCTATTAAGAAGGGAAGCAAAGTGGTTACTGTTTTAACCGGAAATGGATTAAAAGACCCACAAACAGCAATCGATCAAATGGAAATAAACCCAGAATCATTGCCAAATGATGAATCAGCTGTAAAAGAATATATTGAAAAAATGATGAGTCTATGAGATCCTTTCGCGTTTCTGTTCCAGCCAGTACAGCTAACGTAGGACCGGGATTCGATTCTATGGGTTTAGCAGTAAATTTATACTTAACATTACATGTTGAGGAATCAGAACACTGGGAGTTTATTCAACACTCCCCTCCCGCTCCTCCTAGTGATTATAAAGACCATTTTATCTATAAAGTTGCTAAGCAAATAGCTGATCGCCATCATAAAAAGCTTCCAGCATGTAAAGTTACAGAAACTAGCGAAATTCCGTTAGCTCGTGGGCTTGGTAGCAGTGCCTCTGCCATCCTAGCAGGAATTGAAATCGCCAACCAAGCATGTGATTTAAATTTATCTAATGAAGAAAAATTACAATATGGCACAGAAATCGAAGGTCATCCAGATAACATTGCACCCGCACTTTTTGGTGGACTAGTTATCTCCGTCATAATCGAAGAAGAAATTGAACGAATAGAATTCAAGGATCTCCAGATGGATATTGTGGTCAGTATCCCTGGGGTAGAATTAAAAACGGAGGCAGCAAGAAAAGTACTACCTGAATCTTATTCCAAAAAACATGCAGCAAGTGCAAGTGCGGTTAGTAATCTTGTTGTTGCCTCCCTTGTATCTGGAGATTATGCTCTAGCAGGAAAAATGATGGAAAGAGATCTATTCCATGAACCTTATCGAGCAAAACTAATTCCAAATTATGATAAGATCAGATTAAGAGCGAAAGAATTTGGAGCATATGGATCCATCATTAGCGGTGCAGGGCCAACAATGATGTCGTTTGTACCTTCAGGAAATGGAGCAACCATTGCAAACAAGATGCAGACTATATTACCAGATTACAAAGTACAAGCATTAAATATTGATACAGAAGGACTCAAAATTACCTACAGTTAGTGTTCTCAAGGAGGATTCATCCTAGCATGATTCTCCTTTTTCTATTTGAAAACGTTTTATGAATCGCATGCGTTTCATACAAAAATCATGTACAATGGTATTAGTTTATATATGTTAAAAATTTCACAATCGGAAAGGAGTTTCCCAATCCATGACTCAATCGTTTAATGCACTTGTCGTGAATAAAAAAGAAGAAGATTTTTCCTTAGAAATTAATAAATTAGCAATAGAAGATCTATCTGAAGGTGACGTGGTTATACGTGTTTACTATTCCAGCGTTAACTACAAAGACAGTCTTGCAACCATTCCGAATGGAAATATTGTCAAATCCTATCCATTTGTCCCGGGAATAGATTTGGCTGGAGAGGTAGTATCTTCTTCTAACACTCGTTATAAAGCAGGAGATAAAGTCATTGCAACAAGCTATGAGATTGGTGTTTCCCATTTTGGAGGATATAGTCAGTATGCACGTATTCCATCTGAATGGATCGTTCCCCTACCTGATGGTCTAAGTTTAAAGGAAGCAATGATTATCGGAACCGCTGGATTTACAGCTGCACTTTCTATCAAGCGACTACAGGATAATAATGCATCCCCTGAAAAGGGTAAAGTACTCGTAACTGGCGCTACCGGTGGTGTCGGTAGTTTTGCTGTTGCTATTCTAGCAAAATTAGGTTATGAAGTCGAAGCAAGTACAGGGAAGGACACAGCAAATGATTACTTACATAACCTTGGTGCTGAATCTATTATTCCTCGTGAAGACGTTTATACTGGAAAGATAAAACCATTAGCAAAACAAAAATGGGCAGCTGCAGTGGATCCAGTTGGTGGAGAAGTCCTTGCTTCCATATTGAGTCACATAGAATATGGTGGGTCCGTTGCTGTCAGCGGTCTAACTGCAGGAAATAAAGTTCCTACTAATGTATTTCCATTTATTCTACGAGGAGTAAATTTACTTGGAATTGACTCCGTATATTGCCCAATGGAAACCCGAATTTCTATCTGGAAACACCTTGCAACAGACTATAAACCCGCAGATTTGGAAGCATTAGTACAACAGGAAATTACCCTAGATCAGCTTCCTTCTGTTCTTCCCACATTACTTAATGGAGAAGCAAAAGGAAGAACCATTGTAAAACTGTAAAGCAAAGGTGACGAGATTCATTGAAATCTCGTCATTTTTTTTGTGTTTTCTCATGGGTTTATAGGTGGCACCTTCTGTTTATGGGCGCTCATTCATTTTTATAGGCGCTCATTCACTTTTATAGGCGCTCCTTCACTTTTATAGGCGCTCCTTCACTTTTATAGGCGCTCCTTCACTTTTATAGGCGTTCATCGATTTTTATAGGCGTTCTTCCATTTTTATAGGCGTTCTTCACAAGTTACAGGCGTTCCACTCTGTTCATATCCACCAACAAAATCCCTAAATCACCGGATAATACTGCTTATACCTCGGATTATCATAAAATGGTGGTCTGGGTCCGATCATCGGAACTTCTATTTCCCTAGAATTATCATCATATCGCATCTTTTCCTTTTTCTCCGAATGCGGAATTAATAGAAGCTTTACTTTAGGATTGTAGTAATATTTCATTGATCTTCCCTCCCGGTTAGCCATATTCCCTATTAGCCTATTCGCTGCACGAAAATATGAGCCCGTACTTCATCACCAGCTAGTCAGTCACGACATCTGCCTACCCTACATAATGTAATTTCATAATGGATATGTAGGAGGTTTTTCAAATGTCTGAGATGAATAAGAACGAGCAACAATATCCGATGTATCCCAATTACGGAAAGATCACACAGTTTGAAGATGTTGCATTAACGGTACCAGAACAACGCCAGTATCGACAGCCTGGTGTTGAAAAACTAATGATGCCAAGACCAATCATCGAAAACCCTAACTATAAAGGGAGTGAAAAATTAAAAGGAAAAGTCGCACTTATTACTGGCGGTGACAGTGGTATGGGTGCTGCAGCTGCAATTGCTTTTGCTAAAGAGGGAGCAAATGTGGCAATTTCTTATTTAGATGAACAAGAAGATGCCAATCGAACAAAGAATAGAATTGAAGAACTTGGACAGCATTGTCTTCAACTACCTGGAGATTTAAGAAAGAAACAGCAGTGTATAGACATCGTTGAAAAAACAATTGAAACTTTCGGGAGACTTGATATTCTTTGTAACCATGTTGGTATTCAGTTTCAACAGCTAAAATTAACGGATATTACGGATGAACAGTTTGACGATACATTTAAAGTCAATGTTTATTCTCACTTTTATACAACTCGCGCAGCACTCAAATACTTAAAAGCGGGTAGTTCCATCATTAATACATCTTCGGTTGTGCCCTTTGACGGGAATGATCAGCTGATTGATTATACAGCAACAAAAGCCGCAAATATCGGATTCACGCGTGCACTGGCCAACAATCTAGTTAAAGAAGGAATTCGTGTAAATGCTATAGCTCCAGGTCGAATTTGGACACCACTTATTCCAGCTAGCTTCTCTGCAGACCAAGTTCCACTAGCAGGTAACCCAATGGATCGTCAGGGTCAGCCATTTGAAGTAGCTCCAACCTTTGTTTATCTGGCTTCTGATGATTCCAGATTTGTTACCGGTCAAACTCTGCATGTAAATGGCGGGCAAGTACTTGGGTAAATAGCACACCTCTCCAATGAGCTCATATTCACGTAAAAACGCTTGGAAATTCTTTTAGATCCAAGCGTTCGTATACTATATTATTTGTTTTCCCCACCATACTTTATCACTCCCTCAACAATGGAAGAGCTTTATGTATAGATGTTATAGTTTCTGCTATTGCTCTCCTACTTCTCCATAAAAAGCATTTTATAATATGTAAAAACAACGGTAGTAAGCCCAATACCAAAAAGTATGCTGCCAGTTACTAAGAAAAATTATTCGTATTTGCTTCCACTCTTAATTCGTACATGGAACTATTAGCAAAACCACCTTGTGCCGCTAACCATCCATCTGCTAAGGAGGTTCCAAAACGAACACTAAAAAATATAAATATCAGTCCCATTACACCTAATAACGTACCTAAGGTTATCATCCCTTTTAGTTTATCCTTTGTCATTTTTTCTCCCTTTTATTTAAATACTCTTTTTAAAATGAACCTCGTACTTCCGTATTATTAATCTCTTCTTCATGCAATACCCTTTGAGGAGGTAATGTACGTAGAGCAATAAAGGTCGTGTCGATAATCGTACGTATCTTTATAGACAGCTTCTCTCTTCCAATTTCCACCAATTCACTATTCATCCATTCTACCTGTGGGTCATAATCATACCAATGAAAGTAAAGAGTGGTTTCTCATTCGTTAACTTCCTTCCCTTGCAGCATTAAGACTCCTTAATTCCGTTTTCCGAACTATCACTACATCATTTTATCTATATAAGATTGTATAGGTTTAGGTAATAACTGATAGAATAATCCTTTATATCTGAGATCAAAGAAACTAGCAATGAAAAAAATTACAGTAATAAATATCAAAGGTTTTTTCTTCAAAATGTCCCCTCCATTGTTATCATAGTTAGTGCATAATGATTACACCTTATCAAAATTTATGCCAATATTAAATGACTACTAATTTATAAACAATCAGTAGTCATTTAAAAGCCTTTCCCTATCCCATTAACGCTGTCATCAATGCTTTTTGTGCATGAAGTCGATTTTCTGCTTGCTGGAAGACAACCGAATGGTTTCCATCTATCACTTCTTTAGAAACTTCTTCTCCACGGTGAGCTGGTAAGCAATGCATAAACGTTACGTCTGATTTTGCTAAAGAAAGTAATTTTTCATTGACTTGATACCCTTTAAAATCCGCTTCTCTCTTCGCTTGTTCCTCCTCTTGCCCCATGCTTGCCCAAACATCTGTATAAATGACATCCGCTCCATCAACAGCCTGTTCTGGATCTTCCATCACACTAATCTTGGCACCGTGATTTTCTGCTAGACTTTTGGCCTTTTCAGTTATCAAAGTATCTGGCTGATACCCCTTTGGAGCTACAACTATTAACTCCATTCCCATTAATGCAGCCCCAATCATAAGAGAATGAGCCATATTATTTCCGTCTCCTATATAAACCAGCTTCACTCCAGCTAAAGGGCCTTTTTCTTCCTTCACTGTTTGAAGATCTGCTAAAACCTGGCACGGATGATACATATCTGTAAGACCGTTGATTACAGGTATAGTCGCATATTTTGCAAGTTCCTCCACTGTTTCCTGAGAAAATGTACGAATCATGATTCCATCCAAATAGCCAGATAACACTTGCGCCGTATCTGCAATTGTTTCCCCTCTTCCGATTTGAATATCCTTGGAACTTAAGAAAATTCCCATCCCGCCAAGCTGGTAGATTCCTGCTTCAAAAGATACACGTGTTCTAGTAGAAGATTTTTCAAAAATCATCCCTAATGTTTTACCTTTTAATGGTTCATATGAAATCCCGTCCATCTTTTGTTTTTTTAAATAACCAGCTAAATTTAGTAAATAGTCAATCTCTTCTTTTTTATAATCTGCTAGTGCTAAAAAATCACGGCCTTGCAATTTCTGGTTATTGAAAGCAATTTGTTCTTCTATCTTCACCATAAGGATTCCACCTTCTCAATTAGTATTTATGAATTATTATGCATTAATAAGAATAAATATACAAGTGGTTTTATAAAGTCTAATAAAAAAATTCTATGTTATAACACTCTAAATCCCATTGCCAAACGCCATCTGCTTATGTTACTTTCAATATGTTCGATATCGCATATACAAGGAGGGATGGGCATGGGCAAGAAGGCGTTTTTTATGGCATTGTTTACTGTTGTCATTTGGGCATCCTCTTTTGCTGGTGTCCGTGCTAGTTTACTAGGAGGATATACTTCGGGGCACTTAGTTCTTGTCCGGTTTCTCATTGCTTCAAGTGTATTCGTTTTATACAGCTTACTTCCAGGGGTGCACTTTAAGCTTCCTAGCAAAGGGGATATTGTGCGTATAATGTTGCTCGGCTGGATGGGAATCACGGTTTACCATGTTGGCTTAACATTTGGTGTAGAAAGCATTCCAGCAGGAACAGCCAGTATGATTGTAGGTTCTGCACCTGTATTCACAGCAATAATAGCTGTATTTCATTTAAAGGAACGACTAAGTGCTTCAAGTTGGGCTGGTCTTGGAATTGGATTTATTGGTATTATTTTAATAACCTTAGGGTCATCAGGTGGCACATCCTTCTCTATTTCTAAAGGCACTATTTTTGTTTTAATCGCAACCATTGCATCCTCAATCTTTTTCGTCTTTCAAAAACCATTATATACACGTTATAAACCAATTGAATTAACAGCATATTTTACTTGGGCCGGAACAGTACCTTTAATAATATTTCTTCCTGGACTATATGAAAACATGAAACATGCTACCACTGAGGCGCATGTTGCAGCAATCTTTGTCGGTATATTCCCAGCAGCACTTGGTTATGCAACATGGGCAATTGCGATTTCTTTAGGCAACCCAAGCACGGTAACCAGTATGCTTTACATGGAGCCGGCTATCGCTATTATTATCGCATGGTTCTGGCTTGGAGAATGGCCAAATACACTTTCACTAATCGGAGGTATGATTGCTATATCCAGTGTATTCATTGTGAATTTCATGGGGAGAAAACAGAGACGGAGGAAAGAGCGAATAACGTAAGTGAAGAAGAGTCGTATCAGCAATTTCTGCCGATATGACTCTTACATAGCACCCTATTTAATTCATTTTCTTCAATACTACAACCTTCAGATAATTGCCCTGAGGATAACTTCTATCCACATGAAAGTCTTCCGGTAAGGAGAACTCCTCTAATATCTGGTACTTAGAATTCGATTGTTTAAATCCTTTATCAATAAACCCTTTAAATTTCTTCATTCCAAAAGAAGCATTATTTGTTGAAGCAACAATGATTCCGCCTTTTTCCGATATTTCAATGGCATCCATTATCAATTCTGGGTAATCCTTTGCCGTACGAAAGGTGCGTTTCTTGGAACGGGCAAAACTTGGTGGATCGAGCACCACCATATCAAATGTTAAGTTTTTCCGCTTCGCATATCGGAAATAATCAAACACATCCATTACAATAATGTCTTGTGTTTCAAAATCAATGCCATTCACACTGAACTGCTCAATCGTTTTGCTTTTACTCCGTTTTGCTAAATCTACACTGGTTGTTTTTGCAGCCCCGCCAAGTGCTGCAGCAACGGAAAAAGCACCAGTATAGGAGAAGGTATTTAACACATTTTTGCCGCTAGCATATTTATCACGAATGGCTCTTCTCACATCACGCTGATCAAGGAAAATACCCACCATCGCACCATCATTTAAATAAATCGCATAATTTATGCCATTTTCCTGAACGATAATTGGAAATTCGCCTCGTTCCCCTTTTACAAAGTCATCATCATTAATGTATTTGCCCTTCGTGTCAAAACGTTTCTTTTCATAAATTGCTTTATAATCACCCATATCATCCAATACCCGGATAACAGTTTCCTTGAAGGTATAGGCCCCTTCACTGTACCAGTTAATCAGGTAATACCCATCAAAGTAGTCAATCGTAATCCCGCCGATACCATCGCCTTCTCCATTAAACACACGAAATGCATTAGTATGTTCATCTTGGAAGAAGGATTTACGCTTATCAAAGGCAGCAGAGATCTTTTTCTTGAAAAAGATAACATCTATTTTTTCACCTAGATTTGAAGTTAGTACCCAACCCAAACCTTTATTTTGTCTTCCGTAATAACCTTTGGCAATAAAATTTCCATTCGGTTCCAGCAAATGAACGATAGCCCCTTCCTCCTTTAAAACTTGAGGATTAGCAATCTCATCTTTACTGATTAGTGGATAGTTTTTTTGATATTTCTTGATAAAACTGTTTTTTACTTTTATTTGAATTGGTTTCATGTTTGCTCCTTTGTTATTATCTGTTCTACTAGTTGCAAAAATATAACTATACACCAATTATAATCTTTTTAGTCATTTTTTTGCGAATCTGTTCAATTTTATACTTCCCAAGCGTAAAAAAGTCCCGAATAACTTCTACATTCGCTAAAAAAGTTATTCAGGATCTTCTCAAATTATTTATTTAGTACTTCTTTCAAGACGTTAATAAAGAACTCATTCTCTTCTTTCGTTCCAATCGTTACTCGAACATATTCTGGGAGTCCCCAGATTTTTCCGTAGCGAACGATAACTCCTTTGGATAATAAATCATGATACAATTTTTCAGCATCCGGTCCAAGCTGTAGAAGGATAAAGTTACTTGTTGTTTCAACATAATCTAGCCCTAAATCCGTAAATGCTTGATAAAGTTCTTTTGCTCCGGCTTCATTGCTTTCTATAGATGCTTCAACATGCTCATCATCTGATATTGCTGCTTTGGCAGCTGCCTGTGCCAGGCTGTTAACATTAAACGGTTCTTTCACCTTTAAGATTGTTTGAATAATAGACTCCGGCGCTACTCCGAATCCTACCCGAAGCCCAGCTAATCCATAAACTTTTGAGAATGTTTGAAGAACCAATACATTCTTTCCTGCTTTAATATAGTCCATGCCATTCGTATAATCATCAGCTGTTGCATAATGACTGTATGCACCATCAAAGACAACCAGTACACGTTCTGGAACCGCATCTAACAGGGCTTCAAAATCTGACTTAGCTAAATAGGTACCAGTAGGATTATTCGGTGAGCAAATATAAAGCAGCTTCGTTTTATCTGTAATAGCATTTATCATCTTGTCGACATTAAACTGAAATCCCTCATCAAAAGGCACTTGAACAACGGTTGCTCCCATTAAATCCGCCCCGAAATCATACTCACTAAAAGATGGATACGGTACAACAATCTCATCGCCTTCTTCAAGGAATGCTTCCGACATTAACGTAATTAATTCATCTGCTCCGTTCGTAACGATAATTTGCTCTTTCTTCATATCTATCTTTTCGGCAATAGCCACTTTTAATGCAGCTGTATCTGCATCTGGATAACGATTTAACTCAGCAAGTCCTGCAGAAATAGCTTGTACCCCTTTTGGTGAGGGGCCTAATGGATTTTCATTTGATGCTAGTTTAATAACCTTCTCTAAGCCTAACTCTTTCTGTAATTCCCAAATGGGTTTGCCAGGAGAATATGGTTTGATTCTGTCTAACACTTTACGTGGCTTAATTTCCTTTGTTGTTGCCATTAAATATACATCCTTTCCTTCTGCTTTCTCCTATATGTAAGTTTTTATACATACCTTAATATTCTTTCTATTATATAATAAAAAAATCCAAGATGGTAGGTGAAATATAGAGTCTATTGTAAAACTTCCAACTCTAATACGTGATTATTTTCTAGTTGATGAAAGATTTCTGGGGCTATTAATTCTTTTAATTGCATCTTCGTGGCCCAAACAAAATCAGTATGTTCATCAGATAAAGTTACATCATCATCATCTGCTTCACATAGATAATTCAAAAAAACCAACTGGCGACTCGGATCATCATTTATGGTAGATGCAAATAAGAGTTTCCTAGGCCTTATCCATATTCCAGTCTCTTCCTTAATTTCTCTTACAAGCGCGTCTTCCAATTCCTCGCCAAATTTCAATTTTCCACCTGCCATCTCCCACGTACCAGCGCCAACTTTGCTTTCCTCAGCCCGTTTAACAAGTAGTATCTTTCCTTTGTATATAACAATACCTTTTACAACAACAACTGTTTTCCCTTCCATGCGTGCACTTCCTGTCTAATGTTGATGTTCTAGTTTTTCTCTACTAATTCCAGTTCAAACTCACCTACATTATCTTTTTCATAAAGATTCGTTATGGATGTTGAATAATTAGCTATTTTGGCTCGAAAAGATAAATTTTCGTCCGGGACATGGATTACAAAGTCATTTTTATACAGCAACTTGGTAATATCATGATACTCTTCGCTTTTTACTTTAAATTGAAAAGAAACTTTCCATTTTTCCTTCCCTTGTTTTTGAATTCTTGCTTTATGGAATTCCTCTGCTTTAATCTTATAATCATCTATCATAATTGTCGTACTCATGAAATTACATCCCTTTTCTTAATTATAGTTTCTTAATCCACAAAATTTATTTCTTCATCTATATCTAAGTCTATCCCTTCAGGAACACGAATGTAAATAAGTTCATCACCATGGAAAAAACCTTCCTCTATTAATTTCTCGCCTGTGAACTGCCTAACGGGGAATTCGGTTTTAAATGTTATGAATTCCAAATCCTCATATGCTGGTTCCCTTATTCTTAGAGTATTCGATGAAAAGTCGATATCGGGCAGTGCTGTGAAATCTGCTACATTTACCCCCTCAACAAACGTAGGACTTTGGTAAAATATTGCTTCCACCTTTTCATCCAAATCCTCTACTTGATCTAAATAAATTGGAACATTGCTTCCCCAGTCATTTTCTGTGAAATGCACCTGCAGTTTATCACTATTGATATCAAATTCCCAACTCTTTCTTATGAGCGATGAATCTACTTCATCTAGCGTTTCCAAATTTAAGTGATGAAAGAGAGATGGAGCCGTATCGGGATCTATAGATTCATCGCTAACTATACTCTTATCCAATGGCAATAAGAAATACACGGCAGTTGCAAGGACTAAGATCATGACGTAGCTTAACAACATTCTCTTTACATTTTTCCCGCGGTTATTTATACGTTCGATAAATTTGGAAAATAAAAATAGGACTCCAATGAATACCAAAAGTAAGATAATCGGAAGAACGGATATCGAAGTCATTTTCTAACCTCCAATCGATTGGAAATGAAAATAGCTGCAAGAAAACAGATTCCTGCCGTCAAAATAATTTTAGTTAGGGCGATGAAAAAGTTCGATTCCAAGAAATAAAAGGAACCAATATCAAGAATTACATCCTGATTTATGCGACTTAGCAGGTAAACTCCTCCAATAATGACTACAGGCACAATAATAATAAACATCTTACTTAATTGAACAACCGTGCCAATCAAATAGCCAAATGAACTAAACATAAATACATAGAGAATGGTTGTCAGTAATCCACTTATGAAAATACCGAATTCAGAAGACGTTCCTGCATGTAAGAATTCATAATTAAAGAAACTGAACATAATAACTTTCAGCAAATATCCAGATAATACTGCCGTTATTCCACTAAATATACTGGCTACAAATAAAAAGATGATGTTAGACAAATTACTAGTTAACCTATTCGTAACGAAGATGAATTCATCCTCTTTATATGCTTTTGTTGTCAGCATAATTGCTGTAATGAATCCCCATATCATGGTAAATACAATGACAATATCAGCTGAGAAAAGTCGAATGGTTATACCATTATAGCCTACAGAACTTGTTCCCATCGTACCCGTTCCACCTAATGAAAATAATAAAGCAAGCAGTTGGATAACAATGAGCGAACTGTACATACTAAGATTTGCTTTCACCTTATAAACGGACTGTTTTTTTACTACTTTTTGCAAACGGACATTATTTAAAGACATCATCAATGCCCCCTTTTGTTTGATCTGTTAAGTAAACACAGATATCGGAGGATGTGACAGAAGTTGTTTCCATTCCAAGTTGTCTTGCATTATCCAGTGGAATCCCCTCTTTTTTTACGACAGCATAGGTAGTGCCAGCTCCAATATTGTTCGTATGGAAGACCTCTTTATTCGCGATCCATTGCCGAACCATTTCCGTTCTGCCAGTTAGTCCTACCGCATAATCCTTCAATTCATCTATCGGTAAGTGCAAACATTTACTGCCATCTTGTAATAACAGTACATCCTCCAGCAAATCCTCCACCTCATCTAAATGATGGCTTGATATAATGATTGTTCTAGGGTACTCAAGATAGTCTCGCAATAATGCTCGATAAAAGTCTTTCCTTACAGCAGCATCCATTCCAGTCGTTGGCTCATCATATATCGTAAGTGCACACCTTGAAGCTAATCCAACAATCATATTAAAAGTACTTTTTTTCCCTTTAGAAAGATTTTCATGCTGCTGTTCCGGATGAAAGGAAAAGTAGTCAAATAATCGCT
Organism: Oceanobacillus halophilus; assembly: GCF_003628505.1. Lineage (GTDB taxonomy): Bacteria > Bacillota > Bacilli > Bacillales > Amphibacillaceae > Oceanobacillus > Oceanobacillus halophilus. The sequence goes on from NZ_RBZP01000007.1 coordinate 141,377, forward strand.
TGGCTAATTTCCCATTCCAATTTTCATAGAACACTTCAGCTTCCTGTAAAATCTCTGTTAATGTTAACGAAGCTGGAAAACTCATTTGATCATCAACGTAAATGGTATTTGCCGAAACATAAAGATTATTAAAAGGATGTTGATTGAACACCTTTACTTCCCCGGATGATTCTCTCCAAAAGCCAGCAAGTATCTTTAGTAGAGTCGTTTTCCCTGCTCCATTCCTTCCAATTAAACCGGTAATTGTATTCTCCTTAATCGTGAATGATAAATCGCTTAATGCCCTAACTTTCCTTTGATTCTTCTTCAAACCCTCACAAGTTATCACGTTCACTTTGCATCCCCCTTACGTTTTTCCATACTTTCTTTGAGCATGCTAAACAGTTCCTCTTCCCTAACATGAAGTTGCTCCGCTTCTAGAGCCACTTCATCTAGGAGTCCTTTTAATTTTTGATTTTTTCGTTTGTCCGTAATAATTTCTTTCGCTTCATTGGTTACAAACTTTCCCAGACCTCGCCTCGTGTAAAGGATCTTCTCATCTGCTAAGATATTTAATCCCTTCGCTGCAGTTGCCGGGTTAATTGTAAACATTTCTGCAAGCTTGTATTGCGAATAGACCTTTTCATCCACTTTAAAATGTCCATTTAAAATTTCAGTCTCCAGCCATTCCGCAATCTGTACATAAATCGGTTTCGTTCCATCCGAATGAATCAAGCTTGCACCTCCTCATCTAAGTTAGTGCATTACCCTTGTAATGTAGTATATTACTGCTTGTATGAAAATGCAACAAAAAAGATGCCTAAAATTTAGACATCTTTTTTAAAAGTAATTACTAGTAACGTGTTTTAAAGGTTGACTTTAAAATAATTTGTGTGAACATTAGCCTTTTTCCTGTGAACTTTAGCATTTAAACAAGTCCTAACCAAATACTTTCTAATCGATTCCAACTACCTTACTTCGTCTCTCCATCAGCAACACATCTCGCCAGATACCATCTAATTTTCCTAGAGACTCACGGATTCCAACTTCCCGAAAACCTAAACTTTTGTGTAACTTGATACTTGCTTCATTTTCGGGAAAAACCCCTGCTTGCAAAGTCCAAAAACCATTTGCTTCACTTTCTTTAATTAAAGCATCCAATAATTTCTTTCCTATTCCTTTTCCTACACTACTGGATGAAAGGTATATGCTTAACTCCGCTACACCATAAAAGGCGTCTTTTGTTGATATTGGTAATAAAGCAGCCCAGCCAATTACCTTACCAGCCTCTCTTATAACTAATCTGCAGTCTTCTACATATTTTTTATTCCACTCTTCTTTGGTTGGAGGAGTTGTGTCAAATGTCGCATTTCCAGTGTTAATTCCTTCGATATAAATTTCCCGTACCTCTTCCCAATCAGACTCTTTCATCCCATCGATAAATATAGTCCCAATCAATTCCCTCACCAGTCTTTCTACTTACGTTTCTTATATAATTTATGTCGTATTTTATATAAACTTTATACTTTTTAACTCAAAATAGTGTGGATTTTGTACACACTTAGGATTAGTCTGTGCATTCATTCGCTCCAATGTATTTGATTCGAACTTAAGCTTCTCAATTCCTGAAAAACCACTTGATTCCACTATCCACTGCTTAGAGTTCCCTTGTAAGAGCATTATTTACTTCTTACTGTTTTAATAACTCCATCTACTATATCCCAAATCAATCCAATAGCAAGGATTGCGAGGATCCAATTCGTAGCATTGTTCCAAATTTGTGTAACAACATGAAATGCTTCACTGCCTTCTGTAAACAATCCACGTTGTATTAATTCGTTGATAAAATTAGGATTCCAAACATCTGGTCCGTTTATCATAAATAGGACACCTACGAAAGATGCAATATTTATGATAGCGATAAGCATCACAAGATGATAAGACCATTTCCCATAAATTAATTTTATCACTTCTTTTAATATACCCAATCCTAGAATAAGAAGGAGGAACCATTGCACGTAAGTACCTTCATTTAAAAATGGAACAACTCCTCTAAATCCATTTTCCTGGAAGAACCATACACCGAAATAATCAGTAGAAAAAGCAAAGACCGCCATAATTATGACAAGAAATACGATTCCTGCAATTGATTCGCTACGCTTAATGCTCCCCTTAGGATTAGGAATAGGCGGTAAATCAGATGGTTTCCAGTCCTGTTCCTTTTTTAATTCTTGTAACCCATCCTCCTGATAATATTCAGCGATTGCAAAACCAATTATTGTCCATCCAACTGCCATTGGTAATCCAGTAAATATAGAAATAATCATTTCAATAAAATGATCAAGTATAGATACCGGATTAATAATAATTTGAATGACGAATGATATACCTATACCAACGCTCATCGCGATTAAGACAATTTTTAGGACATAAAGAAACGTATCAAAGTATTCAGGACCGATTAGATATCTCTTTGTTCCACGATACTTTTGAGCTAATTTCTTTGGATTTCCTAACTCCTGCAAGACTTCTTCCACATATTCTTCATGTACTTCTCGGCCATTCACACGTTCTTCCAACATATCTTCAATAAGACCTCGAAGCTCACTTGCAATGTCTTCCCGCTGTGACTCTGGCAATTTTTGTGTCACAGCGTAAATGTACCTGTCAATCAGTTCCATCTTCATTCCCTCCTTTAGGATTAATCACATGATTTAAGCTTTCTACAATCCCTTTCCATTCCACGACCAATAGATCATAAACCTCTTTTCCAGTTTCACTTAATAAGTAATATTTGCGTGGTCTTGTATCATTTGTATCCCATTGACTAGCGAGAAGACCTTGTTTTTCCAGTCTTCTTAACAATGGATATAATGTTCCTGGTTCTACCTGAATTCCTTTATCTCCAAGCATAGTAACAAGCGAATAACCATATTGAGGTTCTGATAGTTGACTCAATACTCCGATAGTTATCGTACCACGCCGCAATTCCTGCATTAATTTTTCCATATGTTTCTGGGCATCGCTCATCATATCAACTCCTAATTTCATTATAGTATATGACGCACACTATTGTAAATAAAACTATAATATATTAGGAAGATTATTTTATCATAAAAACCTTAATTGTTGACAAAAGTGTTTCCAATGCTTATTATCACAATCAATTCAACAAAAATTAGTTTATATCCACAATTTGCATAATATATTATAAGAAATGCTAGTTCTATTTTTTAAGGAGATATGGAAATGAAAATTTATGTAGATGCCGATGCTTGTCCCGTGAAGGATATTGTAATAACAGAAGCAAAAAAAGCAGATTTACCTGTTACATTAGTTACCAGTTTTTCGCATTTTTCCAACGAAAAACAACCTGCTGGAGTGGAAACTATTTATGTGGATACAGGAGCCGATGCTGCAGATTATCGAATAATGAAGCTTGCAAAAAAAGGAGATATGATTATTACACAAGATTATGGCTTAGCTTCTCTAGGTTTGGCGAAAGGTTGCCGCGTCCTTCATCATAAAGGATTTAGATATTCGAATGACAACATTGATCAGCTCCTGCAGACAAGATATTTAAGCGCCATGGCAAGGAAAAGCGGGAAACGGACTAAGGGACCTAGACCATTCACTGAAGAAGATCGTCTTAAATTTAAAGAGCTTTTTCTAGAGGAAATTAATCATGCATAAGAAAAGGGAAGGATTAAATTATCCTTCCCAAGTTCATCTTTTTCTAATGGTAAAGCTATTTTGCAATACTGGCCAGTTTTGTGGAAATGTACTTCCCAGCACCCAGTAACTGACACCTCTTAATCCATATTCTTTCACGGTGTCATATTTCATCTGCATACTGCGTGCATCTTCGAACCATACTTCATGCTCCTGACCATTCTCATCCAGATACCTAAAGAAAGGAGATTGATAAGTTTGATCATATTGGATAGCAACTCCATATCTGGAGGCAAGCCGTACTGCTTCTTGCGGACTAACCGTACGCGCTAACGTCCCTTGTTGCCATGGTATTTTCCAGTCCCTTCCGTAAAGTGGTGCTCCCATCATGATCTTTTCCGGTGGTATCACTGTTACTGCATAATCTAATACTTTACGAACCTCGCTTATGGGTGCAATAGCCCAGGGTTCGCCACCTGCCCACCCCCATTCATAAGTCATGATCACTACAAAATCCACAATCTCTCCATGTGCAGCGTAGTCATGGGCAACATAAAGAAGTCCTTGCTGATCAGCACTGATTTTTGGAGCAACTGCTGTTGAGACGTGATATCCCTCCGGGTGAAGTCTTGCAACAACTCTCCTCAGGAAGTTGTTATAATTGTCTCGGTCCTCGGGATAAACATATTCAAATCGATATTTAACCCAGAGAAATTCTTTTGCCGAAGTGTTTCAAGAATATTGGTAATAAGAGTTTCCTGTATATTTGGATTCCGAAGAATTGCTGCAGCTAAATCAGAATCAAATGTATTGTTAGCAAAATTTGTTAAAGCTAGTAATGGCTCCACATTATTTGCGCGAGCTGCATTTAGCACAGGTGTATCTTGCAATGTTGTTATCGTCCCATCTTCTCTTGCTCCATAGGTAAAGGAGGACAAATAAGTAAAATGGCGTCCTAACATTAACACCTCTTGCCTTCCCTGTTCATCAAACTTGGTAGCATAAGCATTTACTTCTTTTACAGGCTTACTAGCAGTTGGTATCCTAATTATTTGACCGATACTGATAGCAGACGGATTCGGTATATAATTCGTCTGAAGAAGCTGATTAACAGGGACCCCGTATTGTGATGCAATTTCCCAAAGACTCTCCCCCGCTTGCACCACATGAGTAAAATAGGGCATCTGAAGTAATTGGCCTACATAAATTAAGGATGGATCAACAATTTGATTAGCATCTGCCAGATCTTGTAACGATACTCCATACCACTGGGCTATCGTCCATAAATTATCCCCTGGCTGAATGACATATTCATCGTTTATTTCTGGTATGACAAGCGCCTGCCCAACGACAAGAATATTGGGATTATCTAACTGATTTACTACGATAATCTGATTAATATCTGAAGCATGCATCTGTGCAATCCGCCACAATGACTCACCACTTTGCACAACATGAATTTGCATATATTCTCCCCCATTATTAAAAGCTACATATCATAATATTCAAACAAACGTTTGTCCTATGACTTTAAATCTAGCGAGAAGCTGGGGGATGTTTTATGAGAACGATTACTAATCTATGACATCCTTGAAAAACATTACCACTGGATTCATTCCATCCGTTTTTTCACATTCTGCAAAACAATTCTACTTTTTGGCAAGCTTGGCATCCGCACCATACTATAACTTAAATTTTGTGGTGGTACTTGATAATCCATCTGATTTGTTAACAACTCAAGACTTGCTTTCATTATCTCTATCGTTAACCCTTCACCCGGACAGCGATGACCCTGTGTATAATTCCCACCACCTTGAGGGATAAAATCGAAGGGATTCTTCTGTCTATTTCTAAAACGTTCAGGTTTAAACTGTTCTGGGTTCTCCCATATTTCGGAATGATGATTGGTTCCATAAATATCTAATAAGACAAGATTTCCTTTTTTAAAGTCATGTCCTTTCCAAAGAAAGTCATCCCGTACTCTGGCCACAGCAAATGGAAAGAATGGATAAAAACGTCGTACTTCTTGTACAAATAGTTCAAAATCCTCTTCTGTTTTTAAACTCCCTTTCACTTTTGGGTATTCCAATAGTGCCAAGGCAACAAAAGATATGTACACGGCTATGGCTACAATGGGACGTAATATATTTAGAAGTTCTACAGCCGCTACTTGAGGATCCATTGTTTTTCCGTCCGTATCATGATACCAAGCAATTTGGTATAATGCTGTTTCTTCAGGAACATCAAAATTTCCATTACGAACATCTTCTATTACACTCATCAGCCAAGATTCCAAAGCATTGCGAGCTTGTCTTCCTTTCCAGTGCCTTGGACCAAATGCTCCTGCAGCATCAAAAAGTGCTTCCAATTGATTTGCTCGCTGATTCACATCCATTTGAGATAATGGAATACCAGACCATTTGCAAGCTGAAATAGTTAATAACTTAGTAACTTCAGAATATAAGGTGATTTCTTCCTGCCTTTCCCATTGTTGGATAGCCACCCTCCATTCCTCTTTAAAAATCTTTACAATATCTTGTAATCGTTTCTCTGTCATTAACGACATAAAAAGCTCTTTCCGATGTTTATGGCTGACACCATCCATTGTTTGAATAGCTTTCTCACCAAACAATGTTTGTCTAACCCTTTTTGGTGCAGCACCTTCTCTCATAAACTTAGATTCATCATAAAAGACTTTTGCAGCTTCTTCACCAGTCATACAGATAGCCTTCTGACCACCTAATAAGCGTGTTTCAAACATGTCCCTGCCATAACGCTTACATCGATTGGATATGTATAAATAACCCTCGCTCATCATAGCTATACTATTATCCAAACCTCTATCAATAGGTATTTGTTCTCTATATGCCATCTTAAGTACACTCCACTTTTTTATTTTTATCATCGGTTAATGAGTTTAATTTATACACTATTCCTCTTATTTAGTTTCCTAATGTACATTCCTTGTCTATAATGATAAAAGAGGTGAAAAAATTGGCAAGAGAACGGAAATTTACATTGGAAGAATTATATCAAGCAACCAAGGATACACTTGTTCATGTAGGTTACAATGGTTTTACTTTCAGTATAATAGCGGAGAAGTTAGAACTTTCAAGAGGAACGATATACAAATACTTCGTAAACAAAGATGAACTGATTACAGAATATATGTTATATGACATGAATCGTTTTCTAGAGGACTTAAAGTTGATTCATCAATACAAAAGCTTTGATGAACAATTCGATTACTTACTTGGTATTATCTTTAGGGACCGTACCATTCAACAACTTATAAGAATAGCGTCACAAATCCCAGAGAGTAAAGAGAACCAAGTAAAGGTTAATCTAGAAAAGCTAAGAAGACTCCATCTCGATATGTATGCTCAGTTAGAAGATTTTATCCAGTTAGGAAAAGTTGAAGGAAAAATAAGGGAGAATCTGCACAGTGGATTAATATTAGGTTTTATTTTCCAATCTATTGTGATCCCAAATCACTTTCAAGTTCCTGAATCAGATTGGTTTTCTTCTATAAAGGACATTATTCGGTTCGGAATCTATCGCCAAAGTTGACAATAGCCCTTTATTGTCCAATAATTAATGACAGATATGTCATTTTATTATCAAAGTGACAACTTTGTCACTATATGAAAGGATTTACATTTATGAAGAATATTTTACAATCTGTTACTGATAACGTCTCCACAAAGAAAGGAATGTGGACTACTCTATCCGTTTGGGTGGCTGTACTCATTTTATTATCGGTATTTGCACCAAGTGTAAGTGATTATCAAGTAACAAGTGTAGACACTTTACCGGAGGATGCACAATCTGTTATAGCCAGTCAGAAAGCTGAGGAATATTTCCCTTCTTCTAACAGTCTCCCTGCTATCCTTGTTTTTGATGGCAAGGATGAAGCAATTGAACTACAGGACCTGGTTGCTGTAACAGAAAACCTAAGTAATGAATCTGTGAATGGATTGGAAGAAGTTATTCCTTTGGGAGCTTTACCTCCTCAGGCAACAGACAGTTTTTTCTCGGATAATCGTTCTGTCGCCATTCTTCCAATTAGTTTTGATTCAGATTTGGATACTCCGGATTTAAAAGAATCGTTAAATAAAATTCAAACCATTGTTGACGATAATACCAATCTTGATTTATACGTAACGGGACCTGCTGGTATTGCCGTTGATACGACTGACCTGTTTAAAAGAGCAGATGTAGTTTTGATTTTAGCTACAGTAGGAATCATCTTAATACTTTTAATCGTAATTTACCGTTCACCATTATTAGCATTAATTCCATTACTTGCTGCAGGATTTGTTTACCAAGCTACTGCACAGATCCTTGGAATATTTGGAAAAGCAGGACTTCTAATGAGCATGCAGTCTATTTCCATCATGACGATTTTACTTTTTGCAGCAGTTATTGACTATTCACTATTTGTCTTTTCTCGTTTTCGTGAAGAATTAAAGAGTTATGATAGTAAATATGAAGCAATGAAAATGGCCATGCAAGGCACTGGTACTCCTGTATTCTATTCAGGGGGAACGGTATTTGCTGCAATGATTATTCTGATATTTGCAGAATTAGGAGATTATAAAAATTTTGCACCCATTTTTGGCACAACGTTACTTGTCATCATGCTAGCATCTATTACATTGGTACCGGCCTTATTCACACTCTTTGGAAGAAAGTCATTTTGGCCAATGATTCCACGTGTGAATGATTCTAAAGTAAATACAAATTCCTTTTGGAGTAAAGTTGGGCGTTTTGTAACGAAAAAACCTGTTATATCAGTTATCTTTATTAGTATCGTTTTGGTAATATCTGCAAGTAATGTATTGAATATTAAGTACGAGTTCGATTTACTTAAGTCCTTTCCTGAAGATATGCCTTCTAGAGTGGGCTACGACATACTTGCCGATAACTTCGAATCAGGGGATTTAGCACCAACAACAGTACTTTTCGAGTCAGATAATCCTGTGAATGAAACAGAGCAAACTAATTTATTACAATCTCTCCAGGACCAGACACTCGTTGAAAATGTACGTATCAATAATAAAACAGAAAATCAAAAGGTTATTTCTTATAACCTGACATTTGAAGAAAATCCATATTCACAAGAGGCAATAGATGCTTTAGAGAATATTCTCGATAATTCAAGTGCTATTGTGGAAGATAATGATCTTTCAGGTGAGATTTATGTTTCCGGAGAAACTGCTACATCAGTTGATGACCGTTCCTATAATAATCGAGATTTAATTGTCATCGTGGTAATTGAAACCATATTAATCTTTATTATGCTCATTTTTCTAACCAAATCCTTTAAAATGCCACTATATATGATGGGTACAATATTGGTTTCCTTCTTTGCAGCATTGGGATTAGGGACATACTTAACGGAATTATTCTTTGGTATCGACACCATAGCTAACAGAGTTCCTGTCTATGCGTTTGTATTCCTCGTTGCCTTAGGGATAGATTACAATATTATGCTTGTCTCTCGTTTTATAGAAGAACGGAAGAACAATTCCGTTAAAAAGGCAGTGGAAATTGCAGTTGCTAACACTGGTGGCGTTATTTCATCTGCTGGAATAATTCTAGCAGCTACATTCGCCGTATTAATGACACAACCTGTACAAATGCTGTTTGTGTTTGGATTTATTGTAGCAATTGGCATTCTAATTGATACTTTCTTAGTTAGAGGAGTGCTCCTACCAGGACTTCTAACTCTATTTGAAAAAGAGAAGCAAAAAGAGAGAAGTTAGAAGGTTGATACACAATGGATTTAGCAACCAAAATAATAAGTAAATATCAATATACTAAAAACGCTCAGAATTTCTCTGAGCGTTGCTTTTTATTGTCTAGTCCAATTATAGCACCTGTTATTTTAAGTACTACTCTGCATAATATTTTCTCATTTAGACGGTTCCCGCAGTATTTAATTGGTCATTATCACACTAGCATAAATTTATTTGATTCTAATATAAATAATAGTTAAAAGCAAAAAATACAGGATACGAATTATTCGTATCCTGTATTTATATTGCCTAGCGGCGTCCTACTCTCGCAGGGGGAATCCCCAACTACCATCGGCGCTGGAGAGCTTAACTTCTGTGTTCGGCATGGGAACAGGTGTGACCTCTCCGCCATCGCTACTAGGCCTACATGATGTAGGTCGTTCGGTGTTGTTCACAGGACGTGAACGGTTTTAACCGAACATCCTTTACTTTCTAGGTTTGTACCCTAAAAACTAAATAAGAGTAAATCTAAGACATCATAAAGAATTTAGTTAAGTCCTCGATCGATTAGTATTCGTCAGCTCCACGTGTCACCACGCTTCCACCTCGAACCTATCAACCTCATCGTCTCTGAGGGATCTTACTC
>NZ_RBZP01000008.1 GCF_003628505.1 Oceanobacillus halophilus
CAACCGCCTTACTCCCTCTATCAACCGCCTTACTCCCTCTATCAACCGCCTTACTCCCTCTATCAACCGCCTTGCTCCTTCTATCAACCGCCTTGCTCCTTCTATCAACCGCCTTGCTCCTTCTATCAACCGCCTTGCTCCTTCTATCAACCGCCTTGCTCCTTCTATCAACCGCCTTGCTCCTTCTATCAACCGCCTTGCTCCCTCTATCAGCCGCCTCGCTCTCTCTATCAACCGCCTTACTCTCTCTATCAACCGACCCAACTCTTCTATCAACCGCTTCTCCTCTTCTATCAGTGTTCATGTTAAAATAGGGGTGATGATGAAGCTAATAGAGGAGGGATCCACATGTTTATAGTGACAAACTGTATTAAAACAAAAAAGGGATTTGCCGAAAAGATGGCTCCGAGGTTCACTAAAGAAGGGCCTTTGCAAGAGATGAAAGGATTTAAAAAAGTGGAGGTTACTCTAACACAAAACCTACCTGAACATGATGAAATGAGAGTAAACATGTATTGGGAAAGTCTTGAGGATTTTGAAGCGTGGAAGAATAGTGACATATTTAAAGAGGCACACAAAGGTAGTAACTCTGACCAGAAAACAGAAGAATCCCCAATCATAGATAGTGAGGTTACCATATCTAAAGTAGCATCTGTACTTGAATCATTAAATTAATAACTCTAAGAAAACCTCTATTCGTTGTATTAGAGGTTTTTATTTTCGCTTAAGACCTCCTATGCTTCCTGTTTAAAACCAATATCCCTGGAAACAATAAATAGAAATAAATGCTGTTAGTTAAACGTGTGTTTATATATATGCCTTACTCTTTCTAAAAGCTCTTGACATAAAAAAACAAAGATAAATTAAGTATATTTTTGGAATTATGTTAATTTAGGGGAGTATATTGACTCTGTTTTTCTCCTTTGCTAGATTAAACTTTAGGCTCTATATGTAGTTAGCTTTTATAGCATTTATCAAAATTAATGATAATTACAATAACCAACACTGGATAAAACATTAAGCACTATTTTGAAGAAGTTTAGGAATAAAAGCAGTTCCTACTGATGAAAGTAATTTCTCAAATGTTAACTATCCCTAATTTTAGGGAGTTTTTTATTGCTTAGAGGGGATTGGAAACATGAAAAATCTGATAGTTATAATAGGTTCATTAATAATTGCTTTTGCTTTTAATTTCTTTCTGGTTCCTTATGAGATCCTCAGTAGTGGACTTAGTGGAATCGCCATATTACTAGGTTTAATCACTCCATTTGATATAGGAATGCTAAACTTTGTCCTTAACTTACCTGTTCTTATTTTAGGCTATATAAAGCTTGGAAGAGAGATCACATGGAATACGCTTATTTGTGTTTTATCGTTATCAGTCTTTTTATATATTTTGCCTGTAACCACTGTTACAGACAGCATTCTATTATCTGCAATATTTGGGGGAGTAATTGGTGGTGTAGGTATAGGATTGATTTTAAAATTCTCCGGCACTTCTGGGGGATTAGACATTATTGCTATCATTGTTTCTCGCTCCAGTAATATGAGTGTAGGACTTCTACTTACTGCGATGAACGGAATCATCGTCCTTTTCTCCGGATCTATTTTCAGTTGGGATTTAGCCCTTTATACCCTTTTATCTATCTTTATAACTGGCAAACTGATTGACACAATTCACACCAATCATATTAAATTGACGATGCAAATTATTACAACCCAAGGTGACCCAATACGTAAAGAGTTATTGGATTCCATTTATCGAGGAATCACCATTACAGATGGCTTTGGCGGCTACACTTTAGAGTCCAAACAAATACTAACGATGGTAGTTACTAGGTATGAAACAATAAAAGTAAAAGAAATTGTACGCAAACATGATGAAAAAGCTTTTATTAATATCTTTGAAACAGTAGAAGTAGACGGAGAGTTTGCTAAAAATTAAGGAGATATGCAATGAATAAAAAATATATCGTATTCTCTGGCTTTATGCTTTTTTCATTATTTTTTGGAGCAGGTAATCTTATTTTCCCTCCTATATTAGGATTGGAATCCGGGAGTAACTTTGTTCCTGCTATCATTGGCTTTCTGATTACAGGGGTTCTACTCCCATTCATGGCTGTGATATCGATCTCTCTTTCTGACAATGGATTAGTCTCTATCGGGAATAGAGTACATTCTATTTTCGGAATATTGTTCGCAATAGTCATTTATCTATCCATAGGTGCTTTCTATGGTATCCCCAGAGCTTCCAATGTGGCGTATGAACTAGGATTTATTCAAATTTTCCAAGTTGATAATGATTTTATGTTACTGCTATTTACGCTTATCTTCTTCTTAGTAACCTATGCGATTAGCTTAAATCCAAAGAAAATTATTGACCGAGTTGGGCAAATTTTAACTCCTATTTTGTTGGCTGTTTTGGCAATTCTATTTATTCAAGCCTTTTTCCAGTTCAGTAATCCTATTTCACAGCCGATTGAGAAATATAATTCATCTCCTTTTATTAATGGTTTCCTAGAAGGTTATTACACCATGGATGCAATAGCAGCACTAGCTTTCGGAATTGTTATTGTAAATGGGTTGAAAGATAAAGGAACAAAAAGTAAGACAAGCTTAATAAAAGGAACCATCGGAGCAGGTGTACTTGCAAGTATTAGCTTAATAATTGTGTATGTATCTTTAGGATGGATGGGAGTTGTCATCCCTAAAGAAATACCATTTACTAATGGAGCACAAATTCTAGTGAGTGCTTCCAGTATGCTTTTTGGTGGTGGAGGAAGCATGTTATTCGGGACCATTGTGATGCTGGCTTGTTTGACAACTAGTATCGGACTAACGAATGCTTGCTCGAGGTTCTTTCATCAAATATATCCAAACTATAGTTATCAAACTTATGTAGGCGTATTTGTTCTAATTGGTTTGCTTGTATCTAATTTAGGATTAGACCTCATTCTGGAAGTCGCAACACCCTTATTAGTTTTCATATATCCAATTTCAATTGTGTTAATCGTTCTTTCTTTATTCCAACCTTGGATAGGAGAGAGTAAAACAATGTATCGTATGTCTATATTATTTACTACATTTTTCGCAATTTATGAATTATTGCTAAGTATCGACATACAATCAGAGCTCTTATCAACTTGGTTGGGAGTTATGCCATTTTTTGATAAGGGATTAGGTTGGATTGTCCCTGCATTAATAGGTGCCCTTGCCGGGTATATTTTGGATTTATTTGCTCTTAGAAATCAAAACGTGAATAATACGATTGACTAAAAGAAATGTGGTTTAGCAAATCCCTGCTCAGCCACATTTCCTTTTGATAGGAACTTGGTAAGTTTTTTTCCATAACAAATTAAGAATTGCTATAAATTCACTTAAATTGAGTTTATAAATCATAAACTCACGTTAAAAAGATCGTTAATCTTTGTTAAAAACTGCATATTTTTTATTTATACAAGTGGAGCAGCTCGACAAAGCGGAGTGTATTTCCGTAGCGGGGTGTATGCACAATACTATGAATTCATATTATACGCAACTTATATCAACTCCAAATTGTTAAAAAGCAGTATTCCCTACGAAAATAATATTTATAAAAGCAATGGCCTAATAGAAAAGTAAGATCCACCAAGATATGAAAACGTTAACAATTTTGACACAGCCTTTTTTATAGAAGCGTGCTATACTATAGATGTAAGGAAGAGATAAACAAAAATCCTTACAGATTAACATTGCAGGAGACTCAACCATCCTAGTTAGTTCCGTTATAAACTAGGTAGAAATCGGAATTTGAACAAGAAGAAAGCAGGTGAGTCCACCAACAAACTTTCTGATTGACTCAAAGTAAACTGAATAAGAAGTGCATCCATCAAAAAGTACCATTGTCGGAGAAGTAAGTTGAAGAGTTATGAAAACTTTAAGATCCTTATTAAAATGAATAAATGCTAACAATCTTGCGAAACGAATTAGATAGTGAAAGACTACCTTAAACCTATATGGTCATAAGAATCTAGCCGTAACGAATCTAATTAAACGTAGGAGAAAACAATTATTCAAAACAAAGGAAACCTTAAATGTTAAGTAAAGATTCAATGCACTTCAAAGACATCAGGATATTTTGAAAGTGAGATGTATTTTTCAAAACTCAGGACCGATAAATTCTAAAGATGAGTCTTAAAATAAGAAAAACTTATGGTAAGAATCAACGTTCTGTTCACGGAGCTGACACACATCCTGAAACAGAAAACACTTCTACTGACAGTCAATAAGAACTGTAAACTTGAAAGGTTAATTTGAGAAGTGTAAACACAAACCCATCAATTGGTAGAAAATATTGCTTGATTGCTAAATATTCCCTACAAGGATGTGGTGGAATGGTTGGGTCCCCTGTGATGTTAAGTAGAGGATGTCCAGATATAACTGGATATCCTCTTTATTTGTCCTTTAACTCGGGACAGGTATAAAGGAGGATCAACACTTATTTTCTTTGCTCAATACTTCCCACAAATTCTTCCGCAGCTCGTGATAAGGGAACAGATTTCAAATGGACAATCCCTATATTTCGTCCGGGAATTTCGTCTTCTAATAATACTTCATACAAAGCGCCACTTTTCAAATGTTCTTCCGAAAACTCTCGGATAACACATGAAATCCCTAAATTCATTCTTGCAAAATCAGATACTAAATCATAGGATCCAAGCTCAAAAGCCGGTGAGACTTCATAACCCTTCTCATTCAAGAAACGTTCGACATACAAGCGTGAATTTGATTTTTTTTCTAAGAAAATAAGAGGTAGTTCCATCAACTGTTCAAAACGAATGGTATCTCTAGCAATATGTTTATACTTTTCGCCACAAACAAAAACATCATGAATTTCCTTACATGGTGTTACTTGGAGTTGTTCATCAACTATAGGCAGGTTGCAAATGCCGACATCTGCCGCTCCGGATTTAATAAAAGTGAGAATTTCTGATGTGGTACCGTTTAGTATCTTTAATTTGATTCTAGGGTACTTTGCATGAAAATCACCCAGATAAGGTAATAAAAAATAGCGTGATATAGTATCTCCAACTCCGATACGTAGTTCCCCATACTTTAGCATTTTAAAATCTGAAATTTTATCTTCTGCTGCATGAATAAGTCCTAGTGCTGAGTTAACATGATCATTTAATACTTTTCCTTCATTCGTCATGACGATGCCCTTTGGAGTACGATGAAAAAGCTTTACTTCTAATTCCTTCTCAAGCTTCAGAATCGCTTGACTAACTGCCGACTGTGTCATATATAGCTCTTCTGCTGCTGTGGAAAAACTTTTATTTTGACTGACTACATTAAAAACCCGATATAAATCTAATTTTCCAACCATATAACCCCTCCTTATATGAGGTATAAATAACATTAACTTTACTTATACCACGATAAAAAGGTATAGTAAACATGTAGAATACAAAAGTTATTAAATAGCTTATATACCATTGATTTATTACTAGAGGAGAGATACATTTGGAAAGAGTAGTTGGAACTACAGTACGAGGTCTTCGTGGACCAATTATTAATCAAGGTGATAACTTAGAAGAAATCGTTGTAAATACCGTATTAAATGCAGCTGAAATAGAAAATATTACCATAAGAGATCGTGATATCGTCACAATAACCGAATCCATTGTAGCACGTGCACAAGGCAACTATGCGACAGTTGATGACATTGCTACAGATGTAAAAGCCAAATTTGAAGAAGATACAGTTGGTGTCATATTCCCAATTCTTAGCCGTAATCGTTTCTCCGTTTGTCTACGAGGGATTGCAAGAGGGCTTAAAAAGGTTGTATTGATGTTAAGTTATCCTTCTGATGAAGTAGGAAACCATCTTGTCAATATTGATGAATTAGACGTAAAGGGTGTCAATCCTTGGACAGATGTTTTATCAGAAGACGAATTTAGGGAGCATTTCGGATATAATAAACATACGTTTACTGGTGTCGATTATATCGAATACTACAAAAGCATTATCGAGGCAGAAGGGGCAACGTGCGAAGTCATCTTCTCAAATAATCCTAAAACAATCTTAGATTATACCAAGAGTGTACTTACTTGTGATATCCACTCGCGATTCCGAACAAAACGTATTTTAACAAACAATGGCGCTGAAAAAGTATATGGCCTTGATGATATTCTCTCAGAGCCAATCAATAATGGCGGTTTTAATAAAGACTACGGACTACTTGGATCCAATAAAGCGACAGAAGAAAACGTCAAATTATTCCCAAATAATTGCCAGCCAATCGTTGATGGTATCCAAGAGAGACTAAAAGAAGCAACAGGTAAAATCGTTGAAGTAATGGTTTACGGTGATGGTGCATTTAAGGACCCTGTAGGAAAAATATGGGAGCTTGCAGATCCAGTTGTCTCACCAGCTTACACGGAGGGACTTGAAGGAACTCCGAACGAAGTAAAATTAAAATACTTAGCAGATAACAACTTCTCTCATCTTCAAGGGGATGAGTTAAACCAGGCAATCTCAGAATACATCGCAAATAAAAATGACGACTTAGTTGGTGCAATGGAAGCACAAGGTACAACTCCCCGTAAACTAACAGACTTAATTGGATCTTTATCTGATCTAACCTCAGGCAGTGGTGATAAAGGAACACCATTCGTTTACATTCAAGGCTATTTTGATAATTATACCAAATAGTTACTTTGGTAATTTCAAAGTCAAAAATGAGCATTGGGAATGACTATTCCTCCATGCTCATTTTTTTTGGATATCCTTAAAAGCAAAAGCGCGGTATGTTTAACGGCTATTTACGTGAAACTGATAATGGAGCTTGCGAACTTCTTCTGCTAGTTCAGGAACAGGTCCATCTATTGTAGTATCGCGGATCACATCTTGAATAGGCAGATTCCGAACGCGTGATGGAGTAACCCCCATTTCACTCAACCATTGTGCCAGCTGTTCAGACGAACTTGCATAAACAATCCGACCTAGACCAACCCAACCATGGGCCGCAGCGCACATCGGACAATGTTCACCAGAAGTATATACTGTTGCCTGGCTTCTTTCTTCAGGTGTCATGTTGTTAGCTGCCCATCGTGCTATAGAAAATTCTGGGTGTTGGGTATGATCACCACCTGCCACATGGTTATGGTCTTCAAAAAGCACCTCTCCATCGGTTGAAACAAGGACTGAACCAAATGGCTCGTCCCCTTTTTCCAGAGCATTTTTTGCTAATTCAACACATCGTCTCAAGTGCTTCAAATCCGAATCACTTACCATGATTGAATCCTCCTATTATTCTTATATTTTTTCACTATTCGATAAACCGTGTACGTAAGACTAATCTTTTAAAAAAGTCATCCAGTTTATAAAACAACTATAACATTTTTATCTATATAGAATGATGAAATTTTTTGTCGTATACTAGATAATTTAAAAGTGATAAAAAACCACACCTTTTCAGGTGCGGTTTCTATTTAAAGTACGTGAAATAGGACAAAAAGGAAAAGTTTCCTTGTTTATTTATTATTTGGTCTATATACAATAAGGTTTTCCTCGATTGGCGATCACCTCATACCTTTCATCCCATTAAAGCACTTTTGATAAGAAGCTTTTCGTTCTTTCGTTTTGCGGATTTTCAAATAGTTCATCTGGTGTACCTTCTTCTACGATATAACCTTCATCCATAAAGATAACACGATCAGCGACTTCTTTGGCGAATCCCATTTCGTGAGTCACGATAGCCATAGTCATCCCTTCCTCAGCCAAATCTTTCATAACCTGCAGCACTTCTCCTACCATTTCTGGATCGAGAGCGGAAGTTGGCTCATCAAACAACATTATTCGTGGTTCCATGGCTAACGCACGAGCCATAGCAACCCGTTGCTTTTGCCCACCAGATAGGTTATCCGGATATACATCTGCCTTGTCTGCTAATCCGACTTTATCCAGTAGTTGTGTTCCTAATTGATTGGCTTCAGATGTGGATTTACCTTTTAAACGCTTGGGCCCAAGTGTAATATTTTCCAATACCGTCATATGAGGAAATAAATTAAACTGTTGAAAAACCATTCCCATTCTTTGACGTAATTCATTAATATTTGTTTTCGGTGCGGTAAGATGATCTTCTTCAATATAAATATCTCCAGCAGTTGGTTCCTCTAACAGATTCATACAACGTAAGAGGGTACTTTTCCCTGAACCAGAAGGACCAATAACACAAACTACTTCTTGTGAGTGAACATCAATATTTATATCTTTAAGAACCTCTAATTTACCAAATGATTTTTTTAGATTATTGATCTCTATCATTTTCATGCTACATCTAATCTCCTTTCAAGCCAACGTGAGAATAAGCTTAATGAATAAATAATAATAAAATACAGAGCTCCAACAGCAAATAATATTTCAAACGCCCGGAAATTAGCTGCATAAATAGATTGTCCTGATAAGGTTAGCTCTGCTACTCCAATTGCGGAAAGGAGTGAAGTATCTTTAATACTTACAATAAATTGGTTAACAAATGCGGGAATCATGCGACGTATGGCTTGAGGTAAAATAATTAAACGCATCGTTTGGCTATATGAAAAACCTATTGTTCTTCCGGCTTCCATTTGTCCTTTATCAATGGAGTTTATTCCTGCACGGAAGATTTCTACTAAATAGGCTGCGGCATTCACTGTAATTGCAATGACACCCGCAGAAAACGCTGTAAGGTTAATATCTATTACACTAGGTAATCCGAAATAGATAAATAATATTTGAACGAGCAATGGTGTTCCACGAATAATATCAACAAAGGCAGTTGAAATTCCTCGTAAAATTTTACTCTTTGTTATACTAAATACTCCCAGAATCAGTCCTATAAACATTGCGAGTACAAGAGATATGACTGTTATTTCTAGTGTCATTCCCATCCCTTTTAACAGAGTGGGTAATCCTTCTATAATAATATTCATTGTATCTATCATGCTGACTTCCCTCTTTCTTTTTAGAAAAGGTGTGACAAATCATGTCACACCTTTTATTTAAATGCTAATTATTCTTCGGAAAAATATTGACTATAAAGTTCGTCAAACTCCCCACTATCTTTTAGCTCCTGAAGTCCAGTGTTCATTTTTTCTACTAGCCCTTCACTACCTTTAGAAATAGCAATACCGTAGTCCTCACTTGGGTACTTATCGCCAACTATACGAAGCTCGGAGTCCTCTCCATCTTGGTTGATTTTATAAGCAACACTAGGATAATCGTTGATGACGACATCTGCATTACCATTTTCTAATTCCATGTACATCGTAGCGTCATCTTGTAGTTTCGTAACTTCACCGTTATATTCTTCAGCAAGTTTGTTCGCTAGTTCTAAACTAGATGTTCCTTGTTTGGCAACGATTGTGCTTCCTTCTAAATCAGCTTCGCTTTCAAAAGCGCTATCTTTTAAAGTAACTAAAGATAAACCAGATTCAAAGTATGGATCAGAAAAATCTACTACCTCTAAACGATCGTCTCTTATTCCAATAGCAGACACAGCTGCATCTACTTGATTGGCTTGAAGTGCTGGGATAATACCATCAAACTTCATAATCTCCCAGTTAACGGTCATGTCTGCTTTCTCTGCAACCGCTTCAACTAATTCTACATCGAAACCAGTTAATTTCTCATCTACTTTATATTCAAATGGTGGATAGTCTTGCACTACCGCTACACTAATTTCCTCTTTTGATCCGTCAGAAGACTCACTAGTTACTTCATCTGTCCCACATCCTGCTAATGTGATTGCAATGATACCAACTAGAGCAATCATTACAATTTTGTAAACGAATGTGTTTTTCTTTTGCTGTTTATTCATTAAAAATAATCCCCCTGAAAATTTATTTATTTCTGAAACAACATTTTCAATTATATCGATATTTTTCGACATTTAAAAATCAGATAAAAGTCGGTATATGATGATATATGTATATTTTTTTAGATTAATCCTATTAACTAAGTGATTCTATAGATATCCTCATAGATAGTAGGATATACTGTCATATCCTCCGAGTTTGGTTATCTCAAAATTGTACACAAAATAAATAAAAGCCAAATTCCTCTTGAAATTTGGCTTTTATATATATTTATGACGTTTGAGATATGTTTTTTTAGACCATGTTTTTACGACTCTTCTTCTCATGCTTCGTGACATAGAGCATACCCGGAACCATCACAACAGCAACAACCACTAATACAATCGCCATTATACTCATGTTACCTACGTTCATTCCTGAAGCAAACGCCACACCATAAATACTTGAAGCAAGGATATTCCCTATAAATCTTGATGTCATGAGCAATCCAGACGCAATCCCGCTTTCCGACACACGTATAAAGGTATACAGCAAATTTTGTAGTCCGATGTTCTGTATTCCGTTACTAACCCCTGTAACTGCAAGTACAAGACCAATCCATACTAATGCAGCATTATCCTTCACCGTAAATAGCAAAACAACCCCCATGAAGCCAAGTAACACACTAATTAATAGTGGAATTCGATATCCTTTTCTTTCGATCCATCTCGTTGCAAGTGGTGTCATAATCATGGCAAAAATGGAGAGCGACAGCATCACGATTCCTGCCATTTGAGAGCTTGCACCTAACACACTTTGTATAAATGTCGGAAAGCTCAATAGCACAGCAAAAAATATGACAGTTGATAAAATATACTGACCAAAAATAAGGGCAACATTCAAGTTTTTCCGAAAGAAATTGACATTAATAAATGGTTCACTTTGTCTTTTCTCAAATATGTAGAATATAACCGTTAGTATGAACGCTATCATCAATACACCGATTTGAACACCTTTCTCAAGTCCAAGTAGAAAGACCATCCAAGTTGTAATAAATAAACTAAATAAAATAATTCCTAATATATCTAACTTATATGATGTACAAGTGTTTTTCCTATCTTTCGGGATAAATAGTATGGTTAATCCTATCGCAATTGCTAGTATTGGCAAGTTTACATAAAAGATAACTGGCCATCCTCCGAACTGAATGAGCATTCCACCTATAGTTGGCCCGAATGCGGCAGACGTTGTTGCAAAAACAGCTAATGTCCCAATTACACGATTTTGATTGTGTTGAATGGTATTACGGATAACCCCAACGCCTGCAGGAAAGAGTGCGGAGGTACCAACTGCTTGAATTCCACGCATCGCAAGTAACACAGGCATATTCGGGGATAGCGGTGCTAAAATGGATGATACCACAACAAGGACAAGACCAATTAAAAGAAGCAACTTCCGCCCATATATATCACTTAATTTACCAATCAACGGTGTAAAGATTGCACTAATAATAAAATAAGAAGCAATTAGCCATGAAATATCCGTTGAACTCAGTTGAAAGTCCTTTTGAATGGATGGTAAAGCCACAGTAATCATCGTTGTATTTAAAGGATTAAGGATTGTGCCCAACGCCACAGCTAGTATGATAAGTTTTTCATTTTTCCTCACAGTCATTATGATGTCTCCTCTAATTTTCTATTCCTTAATTTTAGCATATTTTAAAGTTGAAAAAGGGCAAAAAGTAAGACGCAAGAACAAATGTGCCTGCGCCAATCAAAAATTAGATTACTTATGATACGGTTCCCCCCGATTAATCTTAAACCCCCGATAAACCTGTTCCAACAAAATAAGCCTCATTAATTGATGTGGAAACGTCATCTTAGAGAAGGATATCGCCATGTCGCTGCGCTTCTGTACCTCATCACTTATGCCAAGAGATCCGCCAATAACAAAAGCAATTTTACTTTTCCCGTAGGTTGCAAGCTCATCAAGTTTTGCTGCTAGTTGCTCTGAACTAAGCATCTTTCCATTGATTTCAAGGGTAATGACATACGTATCCTGACTAATATGAGATAAGATACGAACGCCCTCTTTTCGTTTCACTTCCTGCATTTCTGCTTCACTCATATTTTCTGGCGCTTTTTCATCAGCAACTTCTTTTATTTCTACTTTTGCATAAGCAGATAACCGCTTTAAGTACTCTTGAATCCCTTGTTTTAAATACTTTTCTTTCAGTTTACCTACTGACACGATAGATATATTCATACCGTCCAATCCTTCCTTATAATTTAAAAGCCCCATTTTATTTAAAATGAGGCTCGTGCATGAATTCTATTTAATAATCTGCACTTTTTTTATCGTTCTACCTTCAATCTCCAAGATTTTAAAAGTTAAATTATCACGTTCTATAACTTCTCCATCTTTCGGGAAATAATTGAATTCTTTTATTAAATATGCAGCTAAAACATCCTCTTCTTCCGGAATTTCTGTGTGGAAGATGGAATTTAATCGGTGTAATGTTATTTTTCCATCACAAACTATTTCTGTTTCGGTTAAGGTTTCGACTAATGTATCATTGTCAAAATCCATCTCATCTTCTATTTCTAAGCCAATCATAGACTCAATAATATCTTCATGAGAAAGAATACCTTCCGTTCCACCGTATTCATCCAAGACAATGGCCATGTGCTTTTTCTCTTTTGTCATTTTAAGAAAGACCCACTCTACAGAATGAAACTCATAAACTAATAACGGATCGATATCACTGAATGCCTTTAAGGATTTATCCGGTTCCATTGACCACTGAATTAAATACTTGGAATGAAATACCCCAACAATGTTATCAATATCATCTTTATAAATAGGATATCTGGTAAAGGGATTTTGAATGACAACATCTCTTACCTCTTCATATGTTGCCGTGTTGGGTAAGGCTACTAAATCCACGCGTGGAGTTTTTAAGACATCTTTTACATTCAAATCCTGAAAGTCTAAAACTCCCTTTAAGCGTGAGGATTCGTCTCTCCGAAATGTTCCTTCTGAATTCGCAATATCAACCATTGTTCGAAACTCTTCTTTAGAGATGGAAACATCATTAGGCTGCCCTTTAGAAAGAGACTTGGTAATGTAACCAGTTAATCCATTTAAAACAAGAGTAATCGGCTTAAATATAATAACGAAAAATCGTATTGCTGGATAGACAACAGATGTAATTCGATCAGGAAATGCAGCAGATACGGTTTTAGGTATGACCTCAGCAAATATGATAATGGTAATTGTCAATATGGCAGAAGCGAGTCCCACATTAAATCCATATTCAATAGCTATAGTGGTTACTAATGTAGGTAGCAAAATATTAGCTATATTATTTCCAATAAGAATCGTCGTTATAAATTCACTTGGTTTTGATACTAAGTGTAGAATCTTCTCAGACTTTTTGTCCCCACTGTTTGCTTTAGTCTGTAACCGCATTTTATTGGTAGCTGTTAGTGCTGTTTCACTCCCTGAGAAAAATAGTGAAACAAATAATAAAAAGATGATCGCAATGATCACGAGATGGTTTCCTCCTTGTGTTACCTAGAAAAATTTATATTATATGCTGTTTCTATGATACAAAAGTTTAAGTTCTATAATTTAAGAATAGTATTCCTTTAGAATGTTTTAATTAAACAAGGATGACTATTATTCATCACCATAGGTTATTAATAAATAACCGTACAACATCCAGACCACCGATAAATGTACCTAAGGAGCTCCCTATATTGGCTAGTACCACTACCAACAAGACACGAGTTACCTTGTTTTTCCAAAAACCTTTTACACTAAAAACATCCTCAGATAAATTTTCAAATTCTCTTACTGTCGGTTTATTAATGTATGCTTGTACAAATCCAGCAAACCAGCCTGCGGCAATTAAAGGATTTAGAGAGGTGATTGGTGCTGCAATAAATGCTGTTAATACAGCAATGGGATGTCCTAATGCAATTAATGTTCCTAATGCTGAGAACGAACCATTCCACAATACCCAGCTAAACGTTTGCTGCCACCCTGCAGCAGGATTGGTAAAGAAAGTATAGGCAATCATGGCGATAATAAGGATTGGTATGGACCATCCAATAACCTTTGGCACTTTGGACTTTGGTGGCCGTTTTGTTAATTGTTTTAAATCATGTTTCTTCTCTATCTCTTTCGTAATACCAGGTACATGAGCAGCACCTAAAACAGCAACCACTTTATCACCTGGTGCTGTTTTTATTTTTTGAGATAAATATTGGTCACGCTCGTCTATTAATGGCTTCTTTAATCTCGGAAAATGCTCAGTGAATTCCTGCAGCATCGCATTAATGGTATCCTGCTGCTTCATTTTTTCTAATTCCTCTTCCGAAATTTCTTCTTTGCTAAAAATACTTGCAATAATTTGCGTTATTAGTAAGGCCTTTCCCTTTACACCTAAATTACCCCATATCCGGGAAAAGGTAATTTGAATATTTCGATCGGCAAGAACTAACTTTGCTCCAATTTCCTTTGCAGACTCGATTCCTTGTATCATTTCTTGGCCTGCATTAATCCCAAACTGCTTTGCCATCCGTTTTTGAAAAGAGGAAATAGCCAAATTCATTAACAATAAGGTAGCGCGTTTCCCTTTTATAACTTCAAATATGTCCATATCCTTCCAAGTATTTCCTTCTTGGATAGACTGATAACGTTGCTCATCAAGCTCTATACAAACAGAATCAGGGTTCTCTTTTTCAATCATTTCTTTTACTTGCTCAGCACTATGCTTAGATACGTGAGCAGTTCCAATTAGAATAATTTCCTTATTATTGAGATGTAACCGAGTAATATTCTCTTCCGACATATGTACCTTCCTTTATGAAAATAAACATATTTCTATTCTAAACTACATTGGTAAAAAATAATAATATTATTACTCTACAAAATGATAGGAATCTCTAATTAATCAGAGATTCCCTTATTACATAATTATAATATTGTTTTATATTTTTAAAGACTATAAAAATGCGTATTTTATTCAAGTCACTTTTCTTATTATCTGTCGTTTTTTGAAATTGTACAGTTGATAGAAACTCCTGATTTATTTAATTAAGAATAGTGCTTTATATCCGCTACGGAAATACACTACGCTTTCCGCGGGCGCTGCTGAGCCTACTCCGAGCTATCGCTCTCCGTAGCCACACCTAGGCTTTTCTTCCCGCAGGACAAGGAACGCTTCGGCAGGGTTACATCGCACGTAGAAAAAAGTGGTCTTCTTTTTTCAAGGAGTCTCCGTGCATTTCCTCCGCTGATTTGTGCTGTTCAACTTTCTTATATAATTGGGTATCTTTTAATAAATGAATAAATGATAATTCTTCTGATATTAGCCAAAAATGGTCACGATCCTAAAAACAGTGTTGATTGGAGCGGAGGGCAGTCGACTCCTGCGGGAAGAGAGGCCTAGATGAGACCCCGCAGTGCGATAGCACGAGGAGGCTCATCAGCCGCCCGCGGAAAGCGACTGCCCGGAGCGGAAATCAACAACGCACTACATTACACATTTATTTTTAATTAAGTTAATCAGGATTCTATACAAAATGTAAAGTAAGCAACAATCTTTTAGAAAAGGGCCTTACTCAAATTCGTACGAAGCAAGTACAGAAGCTATTGCATCTTGAATAGGTGCCATGGACCCATCAATATAATTGTTATTCAATATCGAAAAGATTAGTTTCTCCCCATCGGCGGAAGTAACATACCCTGAGAGGGTGTATACTCCTGTTAACGACCCTGTTTTTGCTTTCACATTCCCTTTTGTTGGTTCCTCTGTCATTCTATTTCTTAGGGTTCCTCCAACCATTCGATCTGATATTCCGGCTACTGGGAGAGCATATTCAAATTCACTGTACCAATCCTTTTCTTGAATCTTATACAGTAATTTGGTTAACTCACTTGCTGGTATATAATTCTTATGGGACATGCCTGATCCATCACGAAGCAGAATAGCGTCTTCACTAACACCGAAAGAGGTAATTACATCTTCCATAACCTCAAGCCCTTTATCCCAACTGCCTTCATCAAAAACAACTTTCCCCATTTCCTTCGTTAATACCTCTCCATGTCCATTATTACTTAGCTTCATAAATGGAAGAAGAAGCTCTGCTACAGGAATAGATTGTTTAGAAGTTAGTTCTTTTGCATTTTCGGGTGCTTGTCCAGAATTAATTTTAGCATTGCCGATAAACGTAACACCATTATTCTCTAAAGCCTTTTTAAAAACATCAAGAGCATAACCTGTTGGCTTCCAGACAGAAACCCATTTCTTCGTAGTTGAACCGTCTGCAGGCATTTGCCCTTCTACAATGATACGATTCGATCCATGTTCTCTTTCGATAGAAATTTGCTTTGTTTCCCCAGCCTTCACCATTTTTGTCTTATTAACAATCGTTACATAATCTGTTCTCGGAGTTACGGTTACTTCTGCCTGTTCACCTTCCCCTGGCTGGGATTCAACAATTACTGTTCCAGCATCATAATCATTATCAGGTGAAAGGGTTAATGCAGATACTTGCGCTCCTGTATAGAACGGCTCATCTGACCAGTTTAGATCTTGTGATAATCGAATATCATCATACCAGGAATCATCACCAATTAAATTCCCTTTTATCTTTGTAATCCCCTGATCTTTTAGGGTTTTCGCAAATTTTTCTAAATCTGCTTCAAGTAGCGTTGGATCTCCCTTTCCTTTTAGATAAAGATTTCCTTGCAGTACATTACCAGTCATTTTTCCATCTGTAAGTACTTCTGTTGTAAATTGATAATCAGGTCCCAGTGTTTCCAGTGCCGCGCTTGCTGTAAGTATTTTCATGTTGGAAGCAGGGTGCAAGCGAATGTCACCATGATTGGAATAAATCTCCTCCCCAGTATCTGCCTTTCGAACACTGACTCCGGTTATAGCACCGTCAAGCCGCTCATCCTCTAAAATCGTATCAATTTGCTCTTTTAACGGTAAAGAAGAATCAACCTCTGGTGTTTTTTCTTCGGATGCAATAACAAATAATTCTTCTTCTCCGCCAGTGTAATAGAACGACACAAGCAAGAAAATAACGACTAAAGGAAGAAATAGTCGCCTATAGTTTTTTCGATTCATCATATCACACACCCCTCTATTGTTTGAATATTTTAATTATATATAATTATTTCGAAACAAGGAAGAAGCAGATGAAAAATCATCCTGAATACCTAAATCTATGGTTCTATACAAATAATAGCTTTATCATTTTACCCTGTCCTTATATCTATGTATTACTGGACAGAATTTTTTAATTATTTTGTGTTACATTATGATATGATGATAATAGTTTATTGGGGGAAGGAGGATATAAAGTAGATGGATGTTGTATTTCGTACAGAACAAGGGACTTTTAATTTTCGGGTGGCTGGAGTCTATATAGAGAATAATCATATCCTTATCCATAAAGATGTGAATGACACTTCATGGTCATTACCTGGTGGAAGGGTTAAAATTTCTGAGGTTTCAATAGAAAGTTTGAAAAGAGAATTCCAGGAAGAATTAAACTGGGACATACAAGTTAGCCAGCTACACTGGATTGTAGAGAATTTCTTTACATACCATAGTGCTAACTTTCATGAAATCGGATTTTATTACCGCGTGAAAGCGGTGGGGGAAAAATTCCACAAAGAACCCTTTTTTGGCAAAGAAGGGAATCGTTTACTATACCAATGGGTTTCAATAGATGAAATTCAAAACATCGAATTAATGCCAACATTTTTAAGTTCCGCTCTGAAGCATATACCAGAGCATACAGTACATTTTGTCACAGAAAAATATGATTAGTTCATCATCGATCCGTTTCTTCGAATTCAATTGAGATTACTTCTTCCGTTTCTGAATGAAATGTAATATCAATATAAACACCGAATTCCCTGTCTTCTTTTTTTAACCATAATTTAAATTTTTCAACTGAATTTTCACCTTGTGATTCCTTGCCAATATAGAGATAATCAATAATTTCAGCATTCGAATAACGTTTTTTCGTTTCTTGCATCGCTAATTTTCCCCATTTTGCATAGGAAGGAACTCCTTCTTCTTGGGCGACGATCTGGTTTGGTGATGTAACCATATAACTTGATATAAATAAAAGCGTAATAACTATGGACCATAATAATTTTTTCACGGTACAACCCTCCTATATATATAATTTGTCATTTAGTGTGTTACTATTCATTTTACTGGTTTTGCTAACTATCCAGGGAAATATAGAAAGGATGAGTTCAATGACAACCATTTGTTTTATTCGACACGGAGAAACTGATTGGAATTCTGTGGGTCGTTTACAAGGGAGAGCAGATATTCCCCTGAATCATAATGGCAGGAAACAAGCAAACCTATGTGGCAGTTTCTTAAAAAATACCGAATATGATCTTCTTATTACTAGTCCTTTAAAAAGAGCAAAAGAAACGGCTGATATTATCAATAGTCATTTAAACCTTCCGTTTATAGTAATGGATAACTTTATTGAACGATCATTTGGTGACGCTGAAGGTATGACCTATGAAGAGAGACGCAATAAATACCCAGAAACACATATTCCTAATCAGGAAGAACAGTCTATTTTTTTAGAAAGAATTATGAAGGCTTTAGAAGAGGTTAATCAAGCTTATCCCAACAAACGTATTTTACTTATTAGCCATGGTGCAGTTATTAATGCCATCCTTTCCACCTTATCGGAAGGAAAAATTGGAACGAAAAAGACACCACTAATGAATGGGTGTTTAAGTAATATCCACTATGTTAATGAACAATGGAAGATAAAAGACTATAACCAAAATCATCATTTGGAATAAATAAACGAATTATAGTTTTTCTCAATTATTTTTACATTTCCCGGGGAATATCGACAATATTCCCCACTATCTTGTTGTTTTTTTAGAATTTATTAGATTTTCAGAAATATCAACAGGTTATTAACAGATGTGGAAAACTAATGTCCCCCTCCATAAAAAATAGGATTTCTTGTTACCCACTAATCAGCAGTTTGAACAAGAAATCCCTATATTAACTCATTTGTACACTATGTAAATGAGCGAATAAACCATTTTTCTCTAACAATTCCTCATGACTTCCTTCTTCTTCTATTCCATCCTTCGTTACAACCATGATACGATCTGCATTCTTTATGGTCGCTAAGCGGTGAGCGATTACCAAAGTGGTACGATCTTTTGCCAATTCATTTAAAGCTTGTTGAATAATTGTCTCCGTTTCCGTATCTAATGCAGAGGTGGCTTCATCTAAAATTAAAATAGGTGGATTCTTTAAAAACATCCTTGCAATTGCTATTCGCTGTTTCTGACCACCTGATAATTTAAGACCTCGTTCTCCCACTTGTGTTTCATACCCATTAGGTAGTTCATTAATAAATTCTTCCATATGTGCTTGTTTAGCAGCTAACTGAATTTCTTCATCTGTGGCTTCCAGTTTTCCATAGGCGATATTCTCTCTTAATGTCCCGGTAAATAAAAACACATCCTGCTGAACAACTCCAATTTGGCTGCGAAGTGCTTCTTTTTTCATATCACGTATATCGATACCGTCTATAGAAATACACCCTTTATCTACATCATAAAATCTTGGTATTAGTGAGGATATAGTTGTCTTTCCCGCACCAGATGGCCCTACAAATGCTACCGTTTCACCGGCATGAATATCAAAATTAATTCCCGTTAACACATGTCCTTGTTCTCTCTCATAGCCAAATGTTACATCTTGAAAAGAAATATCTCCTTGCAGATGTTTAATTTCTATCGCATTTTGTCGATCCTCCACGTCAGGAGAAACATCCAGTAATTCTGTAAATCGTTTAAAACCAGCCATGCCTTTTGGATACATTTCCAATAAAGCAGTAATCTTATTTATAGGATTGGTTAATACATTAACAAATAGTATAAAACTAACTAATTCGCCATATGTCATTAGATTATTAAATGTTAGCCATGCGCCAGAAACCAATACGATTAAAGTAATTAAACGCATCAATAGATACACATTCGAATGAACAATTGCCATTGTTTTATAAGCGCCTATCTTTGCTTTTCGAAAGCTATTATTGTCTTTTGTGAATCGTTCCATTTCAAATTTCTCATTAGTAAAAGATTGAACGACACGCACTCCCGATACGGCATCCTCCACACGAGCATTCACACCAGCTATATCTTCATACATGTTTTTCCAGGATTTATTCATACGGATATTTCCAAATGTTATAAGAAAAATTAGAATTGGAATAGCAATGAGAATGACCATTGATAAGACCGGATTTATCATAAACATAATAATAAATGCCCCTGTAAACGTCATAACAGAAATAAAGAAATCTTCGGGACCGTGATGAGCAAGTTCTCCTAAATCAAATAAATCATTGGTAATACGGCTCATGATATGTCCTGTCTTTGTATTATCAAAGAACTTAAATGATTGCTTTTGTACGTGAAAAAATAATTCTTTTCGCATATCTGTTTCAATATTGACTCCCAGTTTATGCCCAATATAGGTAACAACATATTGCAGATACGTACTTAAAATATATACAAGTAATAGCAATACACCTACTGTAAGAATGATATTCCAATCATCCCCTTGAAGCAGGTCATCAATAAACCACTGTACTGCCAACGGAAAGGCAAGCTCTAAAATAGCCACAATAACCGCTGCAACGAAATCTACTATAAACAGACGCTTATGCGGCTTGTAGTAGGAGAAAAACCTTCGAATCACCATAATCACCTTCCTTTCGATACAAGGCCTGTTTTAGCCTAAAGGAAATTATATGTCTAAATCTGTTAATTGGCAAATGTAGAATTTTAAAATACGGTTCTCTGAATTCATAGTAATGTGCTTAACCTCGCTGCGGAAATACACTACGCTTAGTTCCTGCTGTTCTGTTTAAGGAACAACCGCACTAAATGTATCATTATGAAGTACAACTTAAAAATATCTAGAGCACTAACATAGCGGAGGCAGAATACGGAGACTCCTACGGGAATAGCACGTGTCCGAAGACCCCGCAGCGAGGGAACTACTTGATTAAGCTTCTTGGCCCTTGCGCCGAGGAAGCCTACTTCGGAGCGATACTAGTAGACGCAGGCGCAGTTATGGTCTTTCCGCGAGGAGGCTGAGGCCGTGCCCGTGGAAAGCGTAGTATTCTGCTGTAGCGAATGACAGCAGAATACATTCATAAGTGTAAGCGAGAGCTAATTATTCTTAATTAAATATATAAACAAATTCTATCAAATCCAACTTAATGTAAAAAGAAACAAAACTTACGATAACATAACTATTAGTAGTAATTATATATTACAAAAAGGTTAAAGTTTTTTTAACTGCTTGTCAATCTTGTCCAAAGCCCTGCATATGTATTATATAAGCTATAAAAATAGGAGGGGCCGTTATGATTTTACAAACGAACAAATGGATATGTTTTGCGATTGGTTATGTCTTTATCATCTCAGGTATTGCAAAATTGGTTATTAGCGATTTCAGGGTGATTTTTTCAAACTTAGGATTTCCTTATCCTGAACTCATTTTATTTATTGTTGCGATTATAGAAATAACGTGTGGCACTTTAATAGCAGCAAGAATTTATTTAAAACAAGCGATTCCTGCTCTCATTGTTATTATGCTTGGGGCAATCTTACTTACAAAACTGCCAATTTTATCAAGTGGCGATTTTTTATCTTTTGCCTTTGAAGCACGGTTAGATTTTGTTATGCTTATTCTTCTGTTAATGAGTTGGAAGTATAAATAATATTTTTCAACAATCATAAGCCTATACCTGTTGATAATTAGTTAATAACAGGCAGATTTCTCCACAAAACCTAACTTTATCCACAATTCTATCAACATATGCACAAGTGTTCGTAGTTATATTGTGAGCGAACGTATTTTCTATACCATATATTGTAATTATCTACAACTTTATCCACAGGTTGTGCATAAAGTCTATGCATAGAAAAAAAGCTATCTTCACCCTTGAAGATAGCTTTACCTCACCTATTGAGATCCTAATTTTATTGTTGTTTCTTGTAAGTCGCCTTTTCGATAATACGTAACCTTTACTTGATCTCCTATTTCCTTTTCTTGATATAATATTTTACGTAAGTCAATCATATTCATAACTGGTTCATCATCCAATTCAACAATAACATCTAACCGCTGTATACCTGCTTGATCAGCTGGAGAAAATGGCTCTACACTCCAAACATAGGCGCCACCCATAACATCATTAGGAAGATTTAAGGTATTTTCCCACTCTGTTTGCGGTACTTCATCTAAAGAGTATATCTCAACACCTAGATAGGGACGAATCATTTCACCTTTTTCTTCTAATTCAGCAATAACTGGCAAAGCAAAATCGATAGGAATGGAAAGGCCTATACCTTCTACCGCTTCCTGGTTCACTTTCATGGAGTTAATACCAATCAATTGTCCGTAAATGTTAATTAAAGCACCACCACTATTGCCTGGATTAATCGCTGCATCGGTTTGAATAACTTCCGCTTGCCAATCTGCACGTCCGTCCTGGTCAAAATCTTGTGGTATTGTACGTTCCGTTCCACTAATGACACCTTGTGTAACTGTACTGGAAAACATATGGCCTAATGGATTCCCTATTGCAATAGCTGGTTCTCCTACTTTAATATCTCCTGATGAACCTATCTCAACTACTTTTTCCACATGCGAACTATCCATACGGAGAACTGCTAGGTCAGTAAAGATATCACTACCTATAATATCTGCTGGAATGGCCTTCTCATTATATAGAATAACTTCTACTTCATCCGCACCTTCTATAACATGATGATTGGTAACAACGAAGGCTGTGTCATCTTCTACTTTATATATAACACCAGAACCAGTTCCCGCTTCGGTGTTATTTTGCTGCTGTTCCCAATAATCCGCACTCTTCATTAAATTCGTTACCCCAACTACTGCTGGGGTTACTTCCTCTACTACCTCCGTAATTTGCGTAGATACATCTACATTTACGGAAGTGTTTATAATTTGTCCACTACCGTTTTGACTTTTGTCCATATTAACTTTGTTTATATTATTGACGTTATTTTTATTGCTATAATCACTTTGCATAAACGCCGGAATAACTTCTGCTACAAAAAACACACCAATCCCTACTCCAATTAGCATTGGAATAAGCCAACGAAGTCCCCGTCGCTTTTGTTTTCGATGTGGATTAGGTGGGTATCCTTTATTATAATAGCCCATTAATTTCCCCTCATTTTAAGTATTTTACATTTTGTAGTATTACCTAAAAGAAGGAAAAATTACTCATAAGATAAGGCTATTTTTATAAGCCAGTTTTTTAATAGCGTGTAGCTATTGCATAGACATGTTGAAGTTGAGGCTAATTGGGTGGTATTAACCTACTTCATATAATGGTGTTGGCTCTTCTGGATCTGTATCATGCAGCTCTATTTCAATTCCTCTTTCACGAAGCACATTATCAACCGACATTCTAGCTAAGTCCTTCATATTATTATCCAAACTCAGGTGTGCAAGATAAATACGTTTTGTTTTATTACTAATTATATCTGCTAAGGCAAGTCCACTATCTTCATTTGATACGTGCCCAGAGTCCCCCAAAATACGTCGTTTTACACTCCATGGATATCTACCCATTCGCAGCATTTCTACATCATGATTAGCTTCGAATATATATGCATCCGCATCTTCTACTGTTTTCTTTATTCTTTCTGATACATATCCAAGGTCAGTGACTAATGCTACCTTTTTGCCTCCATGACGGAAAGTATAAAACATTGGCTCTATAGCATCATGCGAAACACCAAATGACTCCACATCCATATCACCAAATGTCTTTACTTCTTCCATATTAAAGAGGAACTTTTGATCAGTAGATATTTTTCCAATAGATTTATCCATTGCTTTCCATGTTTTTTCGTTTGCATAGATTGGTAGATTATATTTACGAGCAAAAATCCCTAGTCCCTTTATATGATCGCTATGTTCATGAGTGACAAGGATTCCTGAGAGCTCTGCTGGATCAATGTTTATTTTACTAAATAAATTGGTAAGCTTTTTACCACTTAATCCAGCATCAACTAACACCTTCTCCTGTTCTGATTCAATATAAAACGCATTCCCTGTACTTCCTGAAGCTAGTACACTAAAACGTAAGGTCATTCATCTTCACTCCGATTTTCCGTTTGTTGAATGAGAGTAGTTAAATCATCCAATAGTGGTTTAAAAATTTCCCCATCCTCATCATCTAATAGCCTAATTCTTGAAATAGTCTCTGTTGCAATTGAATCGATAAAAGACATGTCACTGGAAAAGACAAAACCTTCAATTGCATTGACAAAATAACTCCGTTCGCCATTTATAGTGATATTCCAGGTAGGAGCAAATACTTGCTCTCCTTCTTCTATGAAACGGGAGTAGTAACCAATATTTATATCCGTTACCTCTTCATTAGGTACCAAAATATTTCGATCAAACAGTAATTCTATTGCTTGAATCGGCTGTTTTAACTGTCTTGAACCAGACCCTTGGGATTCTGATTCTCCTAACATGGTTTGTGTATAGTATTCCATTTCATTGTTGTCATTTAAATATACCATCAACAAACCAGGTCCATGTTCATTAAAATATACAGGTCTTCCATCAATTTGCTGGAAAAAAACTAAGATATTTAATTCTTTATTCCAACCCCAATAAACAAACTCCTCAGGAAAAGACACTTCACTTTTTACTAAATTACTTACTTCTTCGGATGAAGCATCCTCTGAAATAGGAACAGGTTCTTTGAG
This sequence comes from Oceanobacillus halophilus, assembly GCF_003628505.1. Taxonomy (GTDB): domain Bacteria; phylum Bacillota; class Bacilli; order Bacillales; family Amphibacillaceae; genus Oceanobacillus; species Oceanobacillus halophilus. The sequence continues at coordinate 24,678 of NZ_RBZP01000008.1, forward strand.
TCTTGAAATAATAAAATTGTTCTTTAATACGTTAATATTCTGATCCTCACGTTTGGTCAACCTTTCGACTTCAACCTCATTAAATTTCTTTTGTGAAGCTAGAATATAGGTTTCCTCTGTTATTTCCATATCCAAATTTGGTTCAATAGTGATGTTCTCTGCAGCCAATCGTTCCTCAATTGAAGCATCTTGATCACTTAGCATCCCGTAATCATCATTGTTTTGCTTATCGATAAACTGCACAAGCAAATAGATGTTAAGGATTAGGAAACTGAGGATAAATAGTGTTTTTATATGCCCCCATTGCATCCTCTAGTCCCCTCCTTGTAAATTAATTTCTTCCTCGTATGGGTTGATTGCAATCCAATCACTACCGTAAAGAATAAACCAACTTGGATCGAAAACTGCAAGTCTCTCACTGCTCTTATAATTTAATTGATATCCTAATTGAATATCTTTAATATTTTCCAATTCATAGTTTGAATCAGAAGTTAAATAATAAATGATATCTTCTCCTGAAGATAACTCAACTGTATTTTCATTAAGGAAATTATCATTATCTATACGAAATAGCGGGCGCTGATACTCAATTAATCGCTGTCCCCATATTTGCTCTAACGTACTAAATTGCCCAAAGACTGGATAGGAAAGATAATGCATCTGATAGCTAATATAATTGTAGTTTACATTTATATCCATTAGTTTATAATCATCCGTCCAACCACTATAACTATTTATGTGTGCAATACTCTTATTGAGTAAATCCTCTGCAAATAATGGCTCAGCAATATCTCCAGCAGGACTAACAAATTCCATTAATGCCCCACCTTGTGTCACGCGCAATTGACTACTGTCTGTAAAATAGGTTATCCCACGATTGGAAGAAGTTGATTGCCGGACAATCGAAGGGTCTTGGAATAATACATCTACTAAATCATTAGGCTCAATAGGACTAACTGTTTTTGTTTGCCGTGATAAACTCACTTTATCTTTTGGGATATATATATCTGAAGCACCCTCGTTAAATAAAGCTAATTCCATTAAGTCAACTGGATCTATATAGGATTGCAGTAATTCATAGAAGTTTTTTTCCTCAATTACAGCAGTAGCTTTAGCTCTGCCATCTATGGATAAAAATTCTACACTAACTGTTTGCGAATCTTCATTCAGACTATAGTATACTTCCTCAAATGACCAAGTAGGAAGGTCGACATTTGAAGTATTCAGTTTAAAAATGCCATCCATCACTTCCATTGGTAATGGTGTAGGAAATCGCAGTTCCATATCATAATCACTGGGACTATCCGCTTCGACTGTTGTATCTTCTGTGGTAAAATCATTTAAACCCCAATCTTTTATCTCTTGGAAAAAACTACTGCAATCATGTGGGTTAGAAAATCCATAGTGATGATTACCAATATGGAAAATCGCTTGATTCGGTTCAATAAGTGTCCAAATAAATTCTTCTGAACCATTTAAACTAGTAGCATTAGCTGGACTATTATTTAGTGATTTATAATTTGGCTGATAATTCCACATTCCAAATGTAAGGAGTAAACTGGTCGCAATTAAAACAATTAAAATAACAGTTTTTACAGTTTCAAATTTCATTGTTTAACCCTCCGCTTCTGATTCATCAGCGGAAGTGTAAAGAGAATCGTTGTCCCCTTACCTTCTTTGCTTTTCGCCCATATTTTTCCGTGGTGTGCTTCCACCAGCTCTTTGGTAATTGCCAAACCTAATCCCGTTCCACCTAATTTTCTCGTCCGTGCTTTGTCCGCACGATAAAAACGTTCAAAAATCTTCTCTAATTTATCATAGGCAATACCAATTCCTTCATCCTGGACGCTTATTAGTAAGTAATGACGTTTATTTTCTACTTTAAGACGGATTACTCCGCCCTCCGGTGAATATTTAATAGCATTAGAAATGATATTATCTAATACTTGCGTCATTTTATCTTTATCAATCCAAACATGATAGCGCCCTTTTGGCAACTCCCGCTTAAATGTTATCTGCTCTGGAAGGTTCATTTCTAATCTATCAATGACTTGATGAAAATAGCTAATAAACTCTGCACGCTCTTTATGCATCGGATACTCCTCTGCATCTAGTTTTGACAATTGCAGTAAATCATTTACCATCCGAATCATTCTATCCGTTTCATTTTGAGCAACACTTAAGAAACGAGGTGCAATTTCCTTATTTTCCCAAGCGCCATCTGTTAGAGCTTCAATATAACTTTTCATAGTAGTGAGCGGAGTTCGTAATTCATGAGAAACATTAGAGACAAATTCCCTTCGCTCCTGTTCTACTTTTTCTTGTTCTGTTACATCACTAAGAACAGCGATAAAACCAGTAATCTCATCCTCATCATCATAAACCGTAGAAAAGTTTGCACGAATTAGAAATGGTTCATCATCTTCACTAAAATCAATAATCAAGGAACCACTGTCCTGTAAGTCTGTTATATCTACAATACGATCTTCTAGCTGTAATACATCCAATAGATAATCCCCAATAATATCATCTGGATTCTGACCTATTAACCGACCAGCTGCATCATTTGAAAGGGTAATGATACCAGAATTGTCTATAGATATAACTCCATCTGACATATTGGACAAGACAGAACTTAACTTACGTCTTTCTTCTTCTATGGTTGCATAGGAGTGTTTTAACCTGCTATTGAGCTCATTGAAAGTACCTGCAAGATGTCCAATTTCATCTTTACCGTAGACATTTACCTTTTTGCTAAAATCACCTTTAGCCATGATTTGAGCTTGTCTTCGCATTTCCATAATCGGCTTGGTTATGGAACGGGCAACCAAAATACCTAAGAAAGCTGAAATACTAATAGCCAAAATGGACCCTTGGATAAAAATGTCATTAATATCACTTATTTGATCATAAACATTTTGAATCAGTGCCTTTACATAAATAATACCAACTACATTATCCTGACTATCGTAAAGTGGTACTGCTTTTACATAAACTCTTTCCATGGACTCATCCATTACTATATCTTCATCAAATGTATTGAAGAATAAGGCATTCTCAATGATAGGCATTCTTGATTTTTTTCCAACGTCTCGTTGATAGGCAGGGTCATTGGTTCCTAATATTCTTCCCTGACTATTAATAACTTGGATACTTGTAACAGCAGTATCAATATTAATATCGTCCACAATTTGTTGAATTTCTTGCTGTAAGGTCAGTTCTTCTCCGTCTTCATTACGCTCCTTATTAAATGCCTGTTCCAAATTATAACTAAGTAATTCCATACGATCACTAATAGAGTTTGTAAAACTTGCTTCAAGGTCATCTTGTAATTCTTTCATAAAGAAAGTACCTATTACTTGCATAGCAAGTAATAGGAGAAGAATATATATGATAATTAACTTGAATTGTATGGAACGGAAGAATCCGACTTTATTCATAATGATTACTCCTGATCAGGGTTTCGTAAATAATAACCCACACCTCGACGGGTTACAATCCAAGTTGGGTTACTTGGGTTTTCCTCAATTTTCTCACGAAGTCTTCGAACGGTTACGTCTACCGTACGAACATCTCCAAAATAGTCATAACCCCAAACGGTTTCTAATAAGTGTTCCCTTGTCATGACTTGTCCAATATGACGAGATAAATAATGCAATAACTCAAATTCCCTGTGCGTAAGTTCAATTTGAACCCCATCGCGGGAAACAACATAAGCATCCGGATGAATCGTTAAATTTCCTATTTCTATATCGGATGATTCCTTCGTAGGCTCATCAGGTACTTGTTGCCTACGGAGGTTCGCCTTAACCCTAGCGATTAATTCCCGATTACTAAATGGCTTGGTCACATAGTCATCCGCTCCGAGTTCAAGTCCTAAAACCTTATCTATTTCAGAATCCTTTGCGGTCAACATAATTATTGGCATTGTCTGTGTCTTTCTTACTTCCCTTAATACTTCATTTCCATCTTTATTTGGCAACATAATATCTAATAAAATTAAATCAGGTTTTTCACTTTCCGCTAATTTGATGGCTTCATCCCCATCATGAGCACATACCACCTGATACCCTTCTTTTTCTAGGTTGAATTTCAATATATCTGCAATTGGTTGTTCGTCATCTACTACTAGTATTTTTTGACTCAATTTTGTCACTTCCTTTTACCATTGCTTTTTTTATTTTATCTTAATTTACACCATATGTCTTGGTTCGAATCATCTTTCTACTTATTATACTTCAAGCTATCTCTCTATTATAACATATTAAAAATCTAAGGATTAGCCAAGTTTTTCTGTAAGTTCTGTAATTTTAAATTCGGTTGATATCTGCTTCGTTCGTAGATATACCGCTAATCTTCGTTGATTTCTTATCATTCTTTGTTGATATGGATGCTTGTTTCGTTGATATGTCCTTGAAGTTTGTCGATATGTGCTTCATTCGTCCATATATACCACTACCTTTGTTGATATAACTACTAACAGCATCAATCTTCCTTCTAATTGGCTAGTAGTTAAAAGGCGATTTCCGTATAATTTTGTTGGTTTTTAATGTCGTAGTAGTTGATAAAAACTCCTAATTTATTTAATTCAGAATAGTAGTTAGCTCTCGCTTTCACTTATGAATGTTTTCTGCAGGCATTCGCTCCGGCAGAATACTTCGTTTTCCGTAGCGGAGACAAAGCAGTATTTTGAATAAAAGATTAGGACTCTATACAAAATGTGAAAAAAAGTCATATTACAAAAAGCAACAATTCTCTTAGAAAAGAGCCAAAAAGAAAGACCAACTCTTCAAGAGTCAGTCTTATGATTGCTTTTAATAGACGTAATCTAGTGGGTTTTTTAGTGATCCATTCTTGTAGACTTCAAAGTGCAAATGAACTCCAGTTGAATTTCCTGTAGATCCCATCACACCAATTTTATGCCCTTTTTCTACTGTTTGACCAGCCTTCACATCGATCGATGCTAAGTGTGCGTAGATTGTTTTCATTCCATTATTATGATTAATTACAACTTTATTTCCATAACCACCATTATTATATCCCGCAGATTCTACTACTCCATTATCCGCAGCTAAGATATTGCGATTACTAGGTCCTGCAATATCAATTCCTTTGTGTGTTCTTCCCCAGCGCTCGCCAACTTTACTGGAAACATATCCGCCAACTGTTGGATCGGTAAGCTCTCCTGTACCACGTGAAGGAATAACCTTCGTACCTTTAATAATAACTTTTTCAACTGATTTTTCTTTTACAGATTCAGCCACTATTTCTTTTGTCTTTTCAGATCCATTTACTTTTTCAATTGAGTATTGAACCTCTTTTTTTCCATCTTTACCATCTTGTTTTACTTTTTGTTCACCTTTATATAAATCATCTGATTCGATAATTTCTGTTTCATAATCGATCGTTTCCTCAACTAACTTAACTTCCTTTACGATAACATCTACAAATGGTTCATAATCCATCACTTGGATGTCTTGGCCAATCTGAATTAAGGAGTCCTCTTTGAGGTCAGGGTTAATCTGTAGTAACTTATCAATTGATAAATTATAATTATCAGCTATCTCACTAAGAACCTCTCCATTATCTACTGTATGAATTTTCTTCTCTAGTGTACCTTTCTCTAATGAAGTTAACCCCTCATCTTTTGACAGTAAATCTTCTGGAAGTGCCTTTGCTTTAGTTACTGTAATATCCTCTGTGAATACAACGTCTGTTACAATTGTCTCACCTAATTCCAAGGTATCTTCTCTTACATCTTCTGTAGGTGTCTCTTCTCTATCATTTGATTGTTGCTTTTCTTTTTCCATTTTTTCAAGATCGGATTCGTCCACATATTTTAATTTATATGCTTTTATTACTTTATCAATAGTCTCCTGATCGTTAAAAAATCCAACAGTTTTATTTCCAATTTTTAATTCTATTGCCTCTGCCATAATAGAAGTTTCTTCTTCAATTTTATTAGCTACTTTTTCATTTTCATAAGTCGGATTAAAAACCTTTTCTGAAATAAAATCAATATCTTCCCCAATGGTTAACTTTAGATTCTCCGATTCTTCGTTACTTTCTTCTATCTTTTCTTTAACTGCTTCTTTAATAATAGCCTCATCACTAACTTTTCCAATATGTTCGCCATCTATATATACATGATATATAGTCTCTAAATCTTCATCTGCGGCATGTGCAGTAGTAACAGTAAATCCTAATGCTAAACATGTTGTTAATGTTATTTTTTGAAGAAGGCTAAATTTCTTTACTTTTTTCTTTGAATATTTAACATTTATATTATCCAATACCATAACGAGAGTTACTCCTTTAAATTTAAACATCGATTGTTACATTTTTATCCTCTATTAATCTATCATAGGTATTTAGAATTAGAAACCTTTTGTCGAATTTTGTAATGAAACTGTATTATAGATTACAGATGATAACATTTTTTATCTTTTGGGTTATGAAGATTATAATGAATAGGAGTATATACTACGAAAACCGCCTAAATAAAAGAGAAGCATCTGATTAACTACAGACACTTCTCTTTTATTACATGAAAAACTCGTGAAATACATTATCTTATAGGATCTTTTTGTAGTTTTGTTGCTTTTCTAAATGTCATAGTTGACAGAGATTCATGATATATTTAATTTAGAGTAGTACTTTACATAAGCTATGGAAATACACCCCGCTATATGTATAAAAAGCAAGCAATAAACCCATCCAGCCTCTTCTCTTATGAACTATATACACTTCTTACTACATTAGTTTGTGTTCGATCTGGTCCTACAGAAAAGATGGAAAGTGGAATCTCCGTAAGTTGAGCAATTCTTTCTAAGTAATGACGGGCATTGACAGGTAGTTCTTGTAAGGTTCTTACATTAGTTATATCTTCTTTCCATCCAGGCATTTCTTCATAAATTGGTTCACAATCAGCCAAAACTTTTAAACTTGCAGGGAATTCTTTTAAAATCTTTCCTTTATAACGATACGCAATACAAATTTTCAGATTTTCAATTCCTGTTAAGACATCTAATGAATTTAGTGACAGATCGGTTATACCACTAACACGACGAGCATGTCTTACTACTACACTATCAAACCACCCAACACGGCGTGGTCTGCCTGTAGTGGTTCCATATTCACGTCCAATTTCACGTATCTGGTTACCTATCTCATTATGAAGTTCTGTCGGAAATGGCCCATCTCCTACACGTGTTGTATAAGCTTTGGAAACACCTACGACATGATTGATTTTTGTTGGGCCCACACCTGATCCTATCGTTACTCCACCGGCAATTGGATTAGAAGAAGTAACAAATGGATAAGTACCTTGATCAATATCAAGCATTACGCCTTGTGCACCTTCAAATAAAACACGACGTCCATTATCTAATGCATCATTTAAAACAACAGATGTATCACACACATACGGTGCCATTCTTTGACCATACTCAAAGTATTCTTCTAAGATATCATCTACATCTATCTTTTCTTCTTCATAAACTTTTTCAAATAAACGATTTTTTTCTTGCAAGTTTTGTTCTACTTTTTCACGAAATACATCCTTGTCTAATAAATCAGCCACGCGAATCCCTATCCGAGCTGCTTTATCCATATATGCTGGCCCGATTCCTTTTTTCGTTGTCCCAATTCGATTTATACCTTTTGCTTTTTCCTGTAAAATATCTAATTGAAGATGATAAGGCAGAATTACATGTGCTCGATTGCTAATACGGAGATTTTCTGTTGTAATGTTACATTCGTGGAGATATTCAACTTCTTCAATAAAAGCTTTCGGGTCAATAACCATCCCATTTCCCAAGACACAAATCTTTTCTTTTAAAAAAATACCAGATGGAATTAAGTGAAGTTTATACGTAACTTCATCAAACTTAATTGTATGACCTGCATTATTTCCACCCTGATATCGTGCGACTACTTCTGCATTTTGTGATAGAAAGTCAGTAATTTTCCCTTTCCCTTCATCACCCCACTGTGTTCCAACTACCACTACCGAGGACATAGCAATACCTCCACTAATTTATATTTAGAAAACGAAAACTCCAGGAAAAATGCACCAAACTAAATGTTTGTATTTTTTCTTTATTAAGTTAATTTTATCAGTGAATCAAAATGAGGTCAATCCAAAACACGAACGTTGAATGCATGATTAGTCTTATTTGTACGCTAATTATACTGGAAATGAATTTTTTATTGTCGTATACATAGAGACAGGTCCGATAGATATACGGTGATCGGTCATCTCTTCTATAAACTTCATAATTAAGTAACCGTGCTTCGCTTCCACTAAAGAAAGTAAAATATAAAAAGCACTATCAGTAAGCTCACCCATTTCTAACGAATCATCTCTTGGCATTTCAACCCTCCTATATATCATTTAATGAGATAATTGTATACTTTATTGTTATGATTTGAGTCATACAATGGTAAAATATGGGTACACTATACAAATACTTGAAGGAGGTAAAACAGATGAGTCGTAATAGATGGATTGCACTTATAATCGCAATTGTATTACTTTTCATTTCTGTTGGTTCCCAGGCAATATCTAGTGCTCTTTCCACAGATTTTGATGAAATGATGAACTTTAATGGGAATCAATTTGCAGAAGAAGTTATAGAAGAAGGTTCTGCAATGAATAAAATTGCAGTCATTCGTTTAAATGGGGTTATTCAAGATACTTCTACTAACGCATTTAACACCACTGTATATAATCATAATCGTTTCTTAAAAATGATTGAGGAAGCGGGAGAAAATTCAACAGTCAGTGGGATTATCTTACGTGTCAATACACCTGGTGGAGGTGTTGTTGAAAGTGCTGAAATCCACGATAAAATAAAAGAGATTCAAGAGGAATACGGAAAGCCTGTATATGTATCGATGGGGAACACTGCTGCCTCAGGAGGCTATTATATTTCTGCTCCTGCGGATAAGATAGTTGCTCACCCAGCCACATTAACCGGTTCTATTGGTGTAATTATGGAAAGTATTAATTTTGCTGAATTAGCCGAACAATTAGGAATTGACTTTAACACGATAAAAAGTGGTGAATTTAAAGATATTATGTCTGCATCACGTGAAATGACAGAGGATGAACGCGATATTCTGCAAACGATGATTGATGAACTGTACGGGGATTTTGTTCAAGTTATTGTGGAAGGAAGAGAAATGTCTGATCAAAGAGTCAGAGAACTTGGTGACGGACGCGTTTATACTGGTTCACAAGCACATGAATTAGGACTTGTTGATGAATTAGGAACCCTTGACGATACAATTGACATGATAAAGGAAGAGTTAAATCTAGAAAGTGCACAGGTTATCGAATATAAGAATGGTTTGGAAATATACCAATTCATAGGGTTGAACTTAAAAAATGCTTTCTCTTCTGACTCTGAGTTAGACGGCATTGTCAACCTTTTGCGTCAGTCAAACGCACCACGTGCCATGTATTTATATTCTGAGTGAGGAGGAATTAATATGAGTGATGATGCAATAAATTATCCGTCCTTAACGGAAGAACAGAGTACAGAGCGATATGCTGGATTTTGGATGAGATTTTGGGCATACTTAGCTGATTTAATTGTAATATTTAGCATTAGCGGTTTATTACTTAGTCCACTTCATTTTGTCAATGAAGGATCTGCCATTGAAATTGGCTTTTGGACCTTATCAGGTATACTGAACACCCTTATTTTTTACCTTTACTTCGTCTTCATGACAAAGTACTTTAACCAAACTTTAGGTAAAATGATTTTTGGACTAAAAGTTGTTAGAAGTGATGGGAAAGATTTATCTTGGAGTGATCTGATTTTTAGAGAAGTAATTGGCCGATTCTTCCACCGGGTATTTGCACTTACCTTTTTACTATATTTAATTGTTGCATTTACAAAAGAAAAACAAGGACTTCATGATATAGTTGCAAACACACGAGTTGTACATGTGCATTAAAAAGGCAAATTTGGACCTTTAAACAAAGGCTCTTTTCGTATAGTTTGTTGCTTTTTGAAGTTTTACCGTTGATAGAAACTGTTTATATATTTAATCAAGAATACTGCTTAGTCTTCGCTACGGAAATACACTACGCTTTCCGCGGGCGGCTGGTGAGCCTCCTCGTGCTGTCGTGTCTTTAGGGGTCTCACCGATGCCTCTCATCCCGCAGGACAAGGAACGCTTCGGCAGCGAAACATCGCACGCAGTAAAAAGTGGTCTTCTTTTTTCAAGGAGTCTCCGTGTATTTCCTCCGCTATGTTGCCTGCTCTACTTGTATAAACAAAAAATATGCTGTTTTTATGAATAATAACGGTATTATACGTAATTTCATGAGCTATAAACTCAAATAATCTGAGCATCTATCTAGCGGAGGCAGAATACGGAGACTCCTCGAAAATGAAAGAGCACATTTTCTTCGTGCGATGCTTCGTTGACGTAGCCTTCCTTGTCCTGCGGGAATAGCACGTGTCCAGACCTGAGCAGCGAGGGAACTCTTTGATTAAGCTTCTTTGGCCCTTGCGCCGAGGAAGCCTACTTCGAAGCATTACTAGTAGACGCAGGCGCAGTATGCTTTTTCCGCGAGGAGGCTGAGGCCGTTCCCGCGGAAAGATGTGCCTAAACAAAAGATGCCCATACATTGTAAAGTCGTTTTCCACGTTCCCAATTCTAAATAAAACAAACGAGGCTGGGATAAAGAAACCTCATTTAACATACTCCCAGGCTCGTTTTTTATTGAAGTATAAAAAGAGCGTACATGCTTAAAATAGTACCAAATCTTTTTCCTCACGGGGGGACAAAAATGACATCAGACCCACGTTTATCTGCGCCAATTTTTAATCATTTACGTGGTAACTTAGAAAAGTTATCCCAAGAAATTCATCAAATGATCCAGTCTTTTGATATTAAAGAATCTGGAATATTAAATGAATTCGACGAGATACATCATTTGTTTCACGAAGTTCAAATTAATGCAGCATCCTATTACTTAAGGTCATATCTTGCCCCATATACCAATCATTTCAGCGCTCTATCGACTGCCATTCAGCATTTGTCAGAAAGGAATCACGGTGCATTAATTGTCATTGAACGAAATGATGAACTAAACACTTTTATTCATTCTGGTGTACTTATTCATGCAAATTTGTCTTCAGCACTTTTAGAATCTATCTTTTACTCAGGAAATCCATTACATGATGGTGCTGTTTTAATACGTAATCATGAAATTATCTCTGCGGCTAATATTCTGCCTGTTTCAGATAGAAAGAGCAATGTGAAAAAATTAGGTACGAGACATCGAGCAGCACTAGGTATTTCAGAGCTTACAGATGCATTGGTACTTGTTGTATCAGAGGAAACAGGAAGAGCTACCTTCGCTTTAGACGGAAATTTATATCCAATCATGGCTAAAGGCTTGCATTGAAGAAGATGGGAGATAGCTACAGTGTTTAAAACAGGAGACGAATAACGCATAAAATAAGTGGAGTCTATTTCCGGTGAGGGGTTATGATCAATAGTTCGGATTTTGATAATTAAAACTTATCTTTATATAACAAGAGGCTGGGACAAAAGTATTTTCTCAAAGGAAAAACCGAACATGTTTGGTGCGTAAATACCGCTCCGGAAATATACTTCGCTAAGTAGCACATTGTTCGTTTCCTGAGTTAAAAACTTTAGTTATGTCCCAGCCTCTTCACTTTAACCAAGGCTCTTTTCTTTATGCCTTGTTTTACTAATGACTGCACTAACTTAAAATTAAAATAAAGGTTATATTTTATTTAATGCTACGCAAACGCACTATACTTTCTATCAATTCCAACCTAGTTAAATAGCAACAAATGTATAGAAATGAGCCTAAACTTGATTCTTTTACTGCATTGGCACTGGTGGTATATCACTAGATTCATAGCGGTGATCTAAGTCTACGAACTTGTTATACTCTTTGACAAAGGCCAATTCCACTGTACCAACTGGACCATTACGTTGTTTTGCAAGGATGATTTCGATAATATTTTGTTTCTCTGATTCCTGATCATAGTAGTCATCACGATATAAGAATCCAACAATATCAGCATCCTGCTCAATACTTCCCGATTCACGTAAATCAGACATCATTGGGCGTTTATCCTGACGTGATTCTACACCACGTGATAGCTGAGAAAGTGCAATTAATGGGACATTTAATTCTCGTGCAAGTCCTTTTAGGGAACGGGATATCTCCGAAACTTCCTGTTGACGGTTCTCTTTGGAATTGGCACTTCCTTGAATTAACTGTAAGTAATCAATTAATATCATACCTAGTCCATGTTCTTGTTTTAATCGTCTGCACTTAGACCTGATTTCACTTACTCGAATACCTGGTGAATCATCAATATAAATACCAGCATTAGATAAGGAACCCATCGCCATCGTTAGTTTTCCCCAGTCTTCGGATTGAAGTTGCCCGTTACGAAGACGCTGAGCATCAATATTACCTTCTGCACAAAGCATACGTTGTACAAGCTGATCAGCACCCATCTCCAAGCTAAATATTGCTACATTTTCATTTGTATTTACCGCTACACTCTGTGCGACATTTAGTGCAAATGCTGTTTTACCAACTGATGGACGTGCAGCTACAATAATTAAATCATTTCGCTGAAACCCAGAAGTGATTTTATCCAAGTCTCGAAACCCAGTAGGTATACCAGTTACATCTCCATTTTGTTGATGAAGTTGTTCAATATTATCATATACATCTATCAATACATCTTTAATAGATTTAAATGCCCCTGAATTTTTTCGTCCGGAAACTTCTAAAATACCTTTCTCGGCTTCATTTAGAACATCTGCTACTTCATCTTCTTTTTCAAAACTAGAAGTAACAATATCAGTTGCTGTTCGAATAAGACGTCTAAGAACGGATTTTTCCTCTACAATTTTGCAATAGTACTCAATATTAGCAGCTGTAGGGACACTTTCTGCTAGTTGCGTAAGATATGCTACTCCGCCAACTTCATCAAGCTGCTTAGCATCGCTTAAAAAGGAGGTTACAGTAACTACATCAATAGGTTCTCCTCGGTCTGCTAGTTTCATCATCGCAGCAAAAATACGTTGATGTCCAGCACGGTAGAAGTCTTCAGCAAGTAGTATTTCTGAAGCAGCAGAAAATGCTTCTGGTTCTAAAAAGATCGCACCTATTACCGATTGTTCTGCTTCCATATTATGAGGTGGTATCCGCTCATTCCATGTTTCACTCATTCGTTTATTCGCCCCTTTAGATTTCTGAGAAGTGATTTGTTAAGAAGAAAGATTACCTGAAGGAAAATGTTTATATCAATCTTTGAAATGAGTTTAAGAGTAGAAAAAATCGGCTATAACACCGATTTTTCTTTATCAATATCAATTACTGGATAGGATCAGATCCCATCCTACTAAAATAATCTGTTGCAAATAACATAGTGAAGGTTCAACGTTACCATTCTTTTCGGACTCAATACTGCTTGTCTAATGTTACACCAAATTTAGCAACGTTAAACTTACTACTGTCTTTTCTATTGTTCTACTACATGAACTTTGATTGTGCCAGTTACTTCCGGGTGAAGTTTTACTGGTACATTTGTATATCCCAATGCACGAATAGGCTGTTCTAATTCAATCTTTCGTTTATCAATTTTATGACCATAATTTTTATTTAGTACTTCAGCAATTTGTTTGCTAGTAATAGAACCAAATAAACGTCCCCCATCTCCAGATTTAGCCTTTAGCTCAACTGTGAGATTAGCTAACTTTTCCTTTAAATCAAGTGCATCATCTTTTTCCTTTTGTTCCAGTGCTGCATCCTTCTTTTTCTTTGCTTCCAATGCTTTTAAATTACCTGGGGTAGCTTCTTCAGCTAGGTTATTTTTTAAAAGATAATTACGTGCGTAACCATCTGATACATTTTTCACATCACCTTTTTTACCTTTTCCTTTTACGTCTTTAATAAATATAACTCTCATTCTGATTCTCTCCCTTCAAAATACTCTACTATTATGTCTTTTAGTAAGTTGCATGCATCCTCTATGGTTGTATCTTCAATTTGAGTAGCAGCATTTGTTAAGTGACCGCCACCGTTCATTTTCTCCATTATCACCTGAACATTGACTTCTCCTAGAGATCTAGCACTTATTCCTATTCTACCATCTTCACGCTCTGAAATAACGAAAGAAGCATTTACACCAGTCATAGTCAGTAAAGTATCTGCTGCTTGGGCAATAAGCACAGGTCCATAACTGACACCTGATTCAGCTGTTGATATAGCGATAGAGTCTCTAAAAATTTCTGCACGTTCAATTAACTTACTGCGTTTAATATATAAATCAATATCTTCCTTCATATATTGCTGAACTAATACAGTATCTGCACCTTTTGAACGTAAATAGGATGCTGCATCAAATGTCCTGGAACCTGTTCGTAAGGTAAAACTCTTCGTATCAACAATAATACCGGCCAGCAGTGCAGTAGCCTCTAGCATTTTTAATTTCATTCCTTTTGGCTGATACTCTAATAATTCGGTTACTAATTCAGCTGTCGATGAAGCATAGGGTTCCATGTAAACCAACGTCGGATTCTCAATAAAATCTTCTCCACGACGGTGATGATCAATAATCACTTTATAATCTGTTTTATTTAATAAACTAGCATCTGCTACCATCGATGGCTTATGGGTGTCCACTACAACTACTAAACTGCGACTGGTCATTATCTCTTCGGCCTCAAATGGTTCAATGAAATGTTGCCATAGCTTTTCATCTGCTTTTAATGCTTCGATTAGACGATATACACCTGTGTCAACATCATCAGGATCAAACACGATATAGCCATCTATATTGTTTGTTTTAGCAATGTTCAATATTCCGATAGCTGCACCAATAGAATCCATATCAGGTGATTTATGTCCCATTATAATTACGTTATCACTTGCTTTAACAAGCTCCGTTAACGCATGAGATATAACACGTGCTCTTACTCGTGTCCGTTTTTCCATTGGGTTTGTTTTTCCCCCATAAAAACGAACCTTTCCTGAATCGTCCTTAATGGCAACCTGATCACCACCACGACCCAATGCCAGATCTAAACATGACTGGGCTAGTTCCCCTAAGTCAGGTAAATCTAAATCGCCTGTTCCTACTCCAATACTTAGTGTCACAGGGTTGTTCTGTTCACCAATTAATTCACGTACTTCGTCTAAGATATCAAATTTAGCCTTCTCAAGCTTCTGAAGGATTTGTTTTGTACCAACTGCCAGAAACCTTTCCTGTGAAGTTCGTTTTAAATATAAACCATACTCACTCGCCCAGTTGTTTAAGACAGATGTTACTTCAGAGTTCAATTGGCTTTTTGCCGTATCATCCATGTTTTGGGTTATTTCTTCATAATTGTCTAAGAAAATAAACGCTAATATCGTCTGATCATTTTGATATCGTGTTTCTAACTCTACCTGTGACGTACGATTAAGAAAGTATAACAACCGTTCTTCTTTACGTATTTTAACTAAGAATTTGAATTCATCTAAATCAATCCAAATTTCCTCTTTATTTTCCTTTATCATTGGGATGAGCTTTTCAGAAAGCAAATTCAATGATTCTCCAACAATAGTATCTTCTTCACTAAATCGATTCATATATGGATTGGCCCATTCGATTTGATAATCATCGTTATACAAAATGATACCAAAAGGAACCTCCAAAAGGGCTTCTTCTCCCACTTTTTTTATCCTGTGAGATATTGTAGAAATATACGCTTCTGTTTCATCCTGAAGCATTCTCTCGGTACGAATGGAATAATAAAATGAAGCAACTAAAAGTACCGTCATCCCTATTCCTAAAACCCACTCATAATACCATATGAATAACAGCAGAATAATGGATAAAAGATATATTACCCATAAATGCCTGCTGAGTGTAGGTTTTTTCTGAATATCCGACATAGTTTTCAGCTCCTAATGACTCCTGAATTACAAGTGTACAAAACCATTATTAAAAATTTTGTACAATCTCTTTATGGCAATCAATTTATTTATTTCGAATGAGTCGTTCCCTTAGTTTAAAACCAATATCTATAATCCCTACTATTGGCATGAGATTTAGAAATAGAAGTGGGAACAACACAGTTAATACAATACTAAAAATTGGAATTGCCTTAGATAACTTTTTATGATGAGCAAAAAAGAATATAAAGGAGAAACCTTGAATCGTCAACAAGATACTAATAATAACTTGTACATTCTGTATGACTAGATAGACTGTACCCGATGGATCTAAATCCATAAAAGAAAACAATAAAGCAATTAAATATATCCATATAATGGATGACGGAATCCGCAATGTTCGAAACGGTGGAAAGTGTAAATCTTCCTTTTCTATCTTATTTATAACTTTATAACTAATCCATTGACTAACTAATGCCATTAATAAAGCAGTTATAATAATAAAAACAGGAAGTAAATTCATCAGATAATTGATTTGGGTTTTAAAGGTTTCCTCAAAATCCTCGATTTCACCTGCTACACCGAACTCATCTGCAATTGATGTGCTGAGTTCAATCGATTCATTTGCCATGGTTTGGAATTCCTCAACTAAGTTTACTTGTAATAGAACCTGACTAAATACAAAAACAAAAAGCAGACCAATTACGAAACCAAAAGTCCCTCTGGCTAAAGTTTCATAAGCTGAAAGATTTTTATAGATAGAACTCCCAATTAATATACCAGCAATCCCCATTAGTATAGGAAAGGTTATTGAAAAGATAGATAAAAATATCATTGATACAACAACTGAAACAGCTAAAAGAAGGAGTGATGGCTTCCAGTTATATTTAGAAGCATACATAATAAAAGGCAGTGGCAATAAGAATACACTGACAATTGATACTCCTGGTATAAAGACAGTTAAAAATAATAACACCATAAAAATGGCGATCATTAACGCGCCTTGTGTTAATTTCTTGGATTGATTCATAAAACACCTCGACTAATCTTCTATAAATAAGTATGACTAATGATACAATATATTACATAATAACATGAAATTCATAGAATTTGTTGTCGAATAAAAGGTATACTCAAATAGTTCCTAATATACCTATACCGTATGTTTTTTTAACTATTTACCATTATAACTGAAATACACCTGAAAGATAAATGTTACTTTTTGCTAAAGGGGGAAGAAATATCATTCGTTCCGATAAATATGATGCGATTTTATTTAAGTTTTCTAATATAATTAAAGACAAAGCAATTTACTTTATATAATAAGGATGAATATAATGATTTTTTGGAACGTCTTTTTAAATAGCATACGTTTACCTAATAAGAAGGCTCTATTTAATTTGAATCGTAATGGTTTAGACATCGCTCTCATTTATACATTAATATTACTATTATTTGTTTCCCTACCATCATTAGTAGATCGATTGCTAAATGCTAGTGGGATTAGTGCAGATATGAATATTCTTTTTACACTTATATATTTTTTCATATTTTATTATCTCCCATTAGCGATAATTGTATTTATAAATCTATCTATTATAGCCTATATAGGCAAAGTAATTACACGATTGATGAATCGCAAACTGCATTATTCAATTTTATGGAAAATGAGTGCTTTTACTGTAACCATTCCGTTCTTACTGTATACAGTAATTGCATTTGTATTACCTGTAAATGATATCTATTTATTCTTTTCTTTTATTTATACAATCGGGTTATTAATCAAAATGATTTCCATTTATCCAAAAAGGAGAAATCGGAGTAAGTCATGAGGTTTTAGAGGTTGATGAAGATTATAACTATAATTCAGCATTTTTATCATCATAGCATATTAATAGAGAATTAGATACCGTCTACTTTTTAACGTTTTCATTAGTTTTGCACTTACCAATATTAACCTTTGAAAGAATTCATAATTTGTGGTTCGGGGCGTGTATCGACTATAGAATCACTTAAGAATAGTGTAGTTCTCGCTTACACGAATCAATAGTTTGTTTTATGTTGTCATCCGCTACGGAAATTGGAGTGTATTTCCGTAGCGGATATATAGCACTATTCTTAATTAAAGTAATCAACAGTCTATACAAAATGTAAAGTATAGTCATGTTAAAAGCAGCAATCTTTTAGAAAAGAGCCTTTCATTAAATCACTCTTAGTATCAAATCCATTTCAAAAATCTTTACTATCTGTAAATAACAAAACGCCTCTAATCAAGCTATATACTTGATTAGAGGCGTATTTATTATTACTCAGACACATATGGCAATAAAGCCATTTGACGAGAACGTTTGATTGCTTTTGTTAGTTTACGTTGATATTTTGCAGAAGTTCCAGTTACACGACGAGGAAGAATTTTTCCACGTTCAGAAATGAAACGTCTTAATAGATCAACATCTTTGTAGTCGATGTGTGTAATACCATTTGCAGTGAAGTAACACACCTTACGACGCTTTGCACGACCACGACGAGCTGCCATTAGAAACCCTCCTTACATCCATTTATTTAGTTCTAAAAAACGGTTTTAGAACGGTAAATCATCATCTGATATATCAATTGGTTCCCCATTATTTTTAAATGGGTCCTCTGATTGTTGATTTTGGTTCTGATTTGGTTGAAATTGATTTTGATTAGGTTGGAACTGGTTCTGGTTTTGGTTTTGTTGGAATCCTGATGTGTTTGCTCCTCCAGAAGAAGCACCTTTTGATTCTAAAAATTGTATGCTTTCAGCCACAACTTCCGTTACATAAACCATTTTACCATCTTGTCCTTCATATGAACGAGTTTGCACACGGCCATCTACACCTATCAAGTTACCTTTTTTCATATAATTTGCTAGGTTTTCTGCCTGTCTACGCCATACGACACCATTGATAAAATCAGCTTCTCGATTTCCTTGTTGGTTCGTAAAAGGCCGATTAACAGCAATGTTAAAGTTAGCTACTGCTACTCCAGATGGTGTATAGCGCAAATCAGGATCCCTCGTTAATCTGCCTACTAATACGACACGATTTAACATCAGAACCACTCCTTATTATTGATCATCTTCTCGAACTGCCATATGACGAATAATATCATCACTAAATTTAGCTAGGCGATCAAATTCATTAACTGCTTTTTCGTCACCGCTGAAATTAATAACAACATAATATCCATCACGATAGTCATTGATTTCATATGCTAGGCGTTTTTTGCCTTTTTCATCAACTTTTTCAATCTCCGCCCCATTATCAGTTAAAATAGTATTGAAGCGCTCAACTAAACTCTTTTGAGCTTCCTCTTCCATGTCTGGGCGGATGATATACATGATTTCGTATTTTCTCATCCGTTACACCTCCTTTTGGTCTTAGCGGCCCTTGGAGAACAATCTGTAAATCCCCTTAAGAGCAAGGAGCAATTTTTATCTAATTACTCACAATGATGTATTATACCAAATCTTTTCTAAAAAAACAAGCAGTCGAGAGATCCTAATTTTTATACATATACATACTTTGATTAGCACTGGAATACCTAGTACCTAGTTTATCTTAAACATTAAAACGGAAATGAATAACATCGCCATCTTTAACAATATACTCTTTACCTTCCAAACGTACTTTTCCTTTTTCACGTGCATGTCCCATTGAACCAGCTTCCACAAGGTCATCATATGAAACGGTTTCTGCACGAATAAAACCTCGTTCGAAATCAGTGTGGATTATACCTGCTGCTTGTGGTGCTTTTATCCCTTTTTGGAATGTCCAAGCCCGAACTTCCTGTTCCCCAGCAGTAAAATATGTTGCCAAACCTAACAAGCTATAAGAAGCTTTAATCAATTGATCAAGTCCTGATTCCTTAATTCCTAACTCTTCCAAGAACATAGCTTTTTCATCCTGATCTAACTCAGATATTTCTTCTTCAATTTTTGCACAAATAACAATCACTTCTGCATTTTCTTTTGCTGCATAGTCTCTAACTTTTTGAATATTTGCATTAGAATCAACATTACCGATTTCATCTTCACTAACATTAGCTACATATAAAGTTGGTTTGCTTGTTAATAAATGCAAACCTTTTACGATCTTCCAATGCTCCTCACTAAATTCCAAAGCACGTGCTGGCTTTTCATCCTCCAGGTTTGCTTTTAATTTGGAAAGAACATCATACTCTGCTACTGCATCTTTATCTTTTTGTCTGGCTAGTTTTTCTACACGTTGAAAACGTTTGTTAACCGTCTCTAGATCTGCCAATATTAGCTCTAGATTAATTACTTCAATATCATCTATTGGATCAACTTTCCCAGATACGTGTGTAATATTTTCATCCTCAAAACAACGTACCACCTGACAGATTGCGTCTACTTGCCGAATATGAGAGAGGAATTGATTACCTAACCCTTCCCCTTTGCTGGCTCCTTTTACAATACCTGCAATATCTGTAAATTCGAATGTAGTTGGTACTGTTTTCTTCGGTTTTACTAACTCGGTTAGTTTATTTAAACGATCATCTGGAACTTCTACTATACCAACGTTAGGATCGATAGTAGCAAAAGGATAGTTTGCTGCCTCTGCACCTGCTTGTGTTATTGCATTAAATAATGTAGATTTTCCTACGTTAGGTAGTCCTACAATTCCTGCTGTTAAAGCCATTAAAATTCCACTCCTTAAGGATTCTTTCATCAGAACGCGTTCGATATGTTAATTATAGTTATTAGTAGAAAAAAAGACAAATAAACAAAAAACAAAAATAGGTACTATAATCATACCTATTTTTGCCTTTTTACCCTATTATTTTTCATTTTTCTATGTTTATCTGATGCTATTTTACCATTTTAGGTTTTTTTTCGCTATTATGAAAGTAATATTTTCTTATTTTGTCTCTGCCTTCTCTAATACCTTTTTCATTTTCTTAGTGAATTCTCTTCTTGGGAGCATGACACTATGATTACAGCCTAAGCATTTAATTCGAATATCCATACCCATTCGAATAATTTTCCATCGATTTTCTCCACATGGGTGAGGTTTTTTCATTTGAACAACATCATTTAATTCGAATTGTTTATCTACCATTTGGCCATTCTCCTTTTTCTAAGTTTTTACTTCTTTTCTCTTTTTCTTTCATCATTATATCTAAAATTGGAAAACTTGGCTATTACAATTTTGAGCTTTCATCTCTTATTACAAAAGGCTCTTTTCGTATAGTTTGTTGCTTTTGAAGATTTACAGTTGCTAGAAACTCTGAATATATTTAATTAATAATAAATAACTAATGGAGTGGTTCGTTAACACCGCTACGGAAATACACTCCGCTTTCCGCGGGGAGCTGCCGAAGACCCCGCAGCGAGGGAACTACTTGTTTAAGCTTCTTGGCCCTTGCGCCGAGGAAGCCTACTTCGGAGCGTTACTAGTAGACGCAGGCGCAGTTCTGGTTTTTCCGCGGGGAGGCTGAGGCCGTTCCCCCGGAAAGCGAAGTATTCTGCCGCAGCGAATAATCGCACAAATCAAACATAAATGTGAGCGAGAGCTACACTATTCTGAATTAAATATATTTGCTCTTTATACAAATTGCAAAGTAAAAAATAGTAACAATATTTTGAAATGAGCCTTAGGATAATAGCTCATTATTATTTTTCTAACTTATTCCATAAAGGAAATATTAGCAGTCGCGTTAAAACATATAAATTCAATATTCCGTATATAGGATAGATAAGACTTATTAGTTGAGAAAAGCCAATTGTAGTTAATGGGATCATTAATAATAAAGTTATGACTACTAAAAATACAAAAGATTGATTAAAGTATTCTTGAATTCGTGTTACTATTCCTAATACGCCTGCTGCTGCTGTTGTAAATATTGCAAACCATAACATTATAGACATAAAAATTAATATCTCAAATGGGTAGTGTTTTAGAATTGCAAATAACGGAATTTCATATAGAAGTATTTCATCTGCTATTTGTATTAAACTATTATTATATATAAACGAAATTCCTCCTAAGATAAGACCGCTTCCCCAGCTGGCAATAAGTATTTCTGATTTTGATTTTACTTTATCTCCTATTGCCCCTAAAACAGCAATTAATGGTAATATATTTAAAGCCGTAAATGGAAAGGCTGCAGTCCAATTCCTTTGCTCATGCCAATGAGAAAACAGTTCCAGTTCCTGATCAATCGTAAAAAGTAAAAGGATAAAAATTAAGCCACCTAAAAGAACAGGCAATATAAGCTGATTCATTGATAACAAACCATTAATATTTTTCATGAAAAGTAATACCAAAGCTATGACAATGATTGCTATCCCCCACCATTTAGAAAAATTAAATGCTTGTCCTGTTGCTCCACTCCCAGCAATCATAACAACAGTGGTTGAAAACAAGTAGAAAAATATCATAACATCATAAAACTTGGATAAACGTTTGCCTACAATATCCCTTAATACAGGCAAATAATGAGTTGATTCATGTTTATGACTCACATACATAATTACCATACAGCAAATAGAAAAGAATACGGCAAATAAGAGTATAGCCAGTCCACTTTCATGACCAAAAAATTGCCATAATTCCCTTCCTGATGCATATCCAGCACCAATTGTTGTACCAATGATTAAAAACATCCATTTCAGACCAGCTCTCAGCATTTTATTTCCTCCAATATTTCAATATTGTATGTATAGATCATTAAAAAAATCCGTATACTATACCAATATGATTTTGGAGGATAAGCTATGAGTCTAAAGAGTCGATTTGGTAATTTAAATGAAAATTTTCGCATGCTATATAATGATCCAGAACTAAAAGACAAAATGCTAAAGAAAATTATTTCATGGATGCCAGAAATACCTCGAGAGTATGTTATTGTTTGTATTGGTACGGACCGATCTACAGGCGATGCATTAGGTCCATTGACTGGGTCATTTTTAGAAGATCTAAAACTCAAACATATGTCTGTTTATGGGACACTGCATCATCCTGTGCATGCAACAAATTTAGAAGAAACAATTAAAACTATTATGAAAAACCATAGAAATCCTTATATCATTGCAATTGACGCCTGTTTAGGCAAAAATAGTTCAATTGGACATCTAATTGCAGCAAAAGGACCATTGAAACCTGGAGCTGCTTTGAATAAATCACTTCCTAAGGTTGGGGATATGCATATTTCTGCAGTCGTTAATATTGGTGGATTTATGGAGTATTCCGTGCTACAGAATACTAGATTATCTGTAGTTATGGATATGGCAAAACAATTAGCATACATATTAAATGATGTAGATCAATGTCTAAAATACAACTACTCTATGTCTGCAATTGTTTTAAAAAATAATACCGAGGGAGAAAAACGTACAATTTAGTATAAATGTGTCGTTTTTCTTCTATCTAACACAAAAAAACGAGCCAATCTTTGACTCGTTAATGCTTGTTATTTTGTTTCTGAGTCTACCTCAGTCTTTTTTACTTTCTTATAAACATTATCTAATTTCGAAAATGCCCATTGCAATGCTAACCCTTGAAGAATAACTCCCATAATGGACGTTGCTGTCAAAGACCATATAGAAAAAGACTGGGTGATGACAAATATCTCACGTCCAAAAAACAATAAATGACCAAATGTAACATATAATGCATCCATAATTGTAACAATAGAACTTTCAATATTCATTATTACTATGGATTCAAAAAATAACATTATAATAATGGAAGATATGACAACAGTCATGGACCTATAAGACAGTCTATCAATATAGGGAGACACATAATACTTGGTAATAGTCTTAATTCGGAATAAATAAATAAGTCTTACTATCCTAGCCACTTGGAATAGATGATCAAATGGTATGATTGCAATTACTAAAAATGGATTCTGTTTTAAGAAAGACCACTTACTTTCTGCCATATATAGTCTACTAAAAAAATCTATGGTAAAGACTGCCCATACCACCCAGTTAATTGTTGTATTAACACTGTCCTCTGTCCATATACTAATGATAGTAAGCATTACTAAGAGAATCATAATGATCTCATATGCTATTTTTATATATTTTTGCATTCGTAACCCCCACTATCTTTCCACTATATATCATCATTAGTACAAGATGAAGGATTAGCAATAGTAGTAAGAAATTAAAATGGTCTTATTTTAAAAAAGCTGATAAATATAATAGATTACTACTACTGTTATAATAGATGGCAATAAATTACCAATCCGTATGTTTGTAATTTTTAACATATTTAAGCCAATAGCAACAATAAGTAAACCACCTACAGCTGTAACTTCAACAATTAGTTCATTTAAAATATTCGCTGGAACTAAACGATCTATTTGTGTAGCAAACAAGGCGATTGAACCTTGATATAATATAACTGGAACAACAGAGAATATCACCCCAAAACCTAATGTAGTTGTTAGTACAAGGCCAGTAAATCCATCTAGTATTCCTTTTGTTATAAGAACTTCATGATCGCCCCTAATCCCACTATCTAGCGCACCAATAATCCCCATAGCACCAATGCAAAAAATTAATGTAGCGGTTATAAACCCTTGTGATACACTAAATTTATCATTCTTCGTAGTAAATTTACTTCCAAGCCATTTACCCACTTGGTTTAACCCTTCCTCCAAACGGATCAGTTCGCCTATTATTGCTCCGGTAAGTAAGCTTAGTAAGACAATGATGATTTGATTTGTTGAAAATGCCATCTGTAAACCTATTAATATGACAGCTAAGCCAATCCCGTGCATAACAGTTTCTTTGAATCTCTCTGGTATCTTGGTAAAAAATAACCCTATAATACTTCCTATTATTATTAATAATCCATTTACGATTGTTCCTAATAAAGCCATTTCCACATCCCCAATAACTTTTAATTTTTCTACTTCTATAAGAATAACAAAAAACGTTCCACGTGGAACATTTTTTTAGAATCTTTTCAAACCGTTTTTTTATATGCCTTTTCTAGCATCGTTTATCACTATAGATTTGTGAAAAAAAGCATAATCGCTAATTGTGTATCATCAACTGCTGCAGAACCCATGCGGTACTTTCGAATTCCCCCGTTAATTTTGGTGACTTTTATAATTCCGGACTTTTCAGAAAATAAGTTTTAATGGTGACGGATATGTACACTTCTCTAAAAAACATCGTACAATGTAACAAATCATACCTAAGTTCCCTATTTTAAATTCAACCATAATAACTAGAATTCAATTAGGAAGAATAATTCTTAGTTAAAATTGTTCCACGTGAAACAATTTATTCTTGTGTAGCTTTTTATAAAAGCTCTTTCCGTATCCTTTATTACTTTTTAACGTCGTAGTTAATTTGAAAGTGTGGCGTAACCAAATCGATTAAGAAAAAGGTTTATCTTTGAAAACCGTATACAATGCTTTCAACAATTATTAGATTGGATTTCCAAACTTCAAAGAACAGGAGGAGGTAATGCACGAAGACTCCTTGAAAAAAGGAAATCACTTTTTTCTGCGTGCGATGTAATCCTGCCAAAGCCTTCCTTGTCCTTGCGGGATGAGAGGCATCGATGAGACCCTTAAAGACGCGACAGCACGAGGAGGCTCATCAACCGACTGCATAAAGCGTAGCGAAGATTAAGCAGTATTCTGAATTAAAGATATCCAAAGTTTATTTAAAATAAAAAATAGACTGATGTATCATACACCAGTCTAAACTATTAGTCTTCTAATAGTTCAATAATACGCTCAAGATCATCATCGGTATAAAACTCAATTTCAATTTTCCCTTTTCGTTTTCCACGTTGAATGGAAACTGCTGTACCTAATCGACTTCTTAATAATGATTCTCTTTCCGTAATAAAAATATCCTTCTTTGGTTTCTCTTTCTTTTTAACTGTTTTCTCATTTAAACTGGAAATTAATTTTTCTACTTGCCTAACATTAAGTTTTTCACTTCTAATTTTATTTACAAGCGGAGTTAATCTTTCTTTATCTTTTAAACCTACTAATGCTCTTCCATGCCCCATTGACAGTTCTCCATTATTAATATATGCAAGAACATGTTCAGGCAAGGATAACAAGCGTACCATATTTGCAATGTGTGACCTGCTTTTACCTAGCCTTTCCGCTAGTACCTCTTGAGTAACTGCTAACTTATCCATTAAATTAGCATATGCTTGCGCTTCTTCGATCGGGGTTAAATCTTCGCGTTGTAAATTCTCAAGCAAAGCGATTTCCATCATTTTTTCTTCTGAAAAATCATCTGCACTTTTTACTACTGCAGGAACTGTTTTGAGGCCCGCTTCTTTAGCAGCACGAAAACGCCTCTCCCCTACCACTATTTCATAACCTTTAATATTGCTTTTTCTTACAATCAGTGGTTGTAGGATTCCATGTTTAAGAATAGACTCTTTTAATTCTTCAATTGCTTCTGTATGAAAAGTCTTTCTAGGCTGATATGGATTCGGTCTGCATTCTGTGACAGCAACTTCTTGTATAGATTCTTCACTTTCAAGTTCAGGGAATATCGCTTCAAAACCTTTACCCAACCCTCTCGCCACTGGCCATCACTTCCTTCGCTAATTCAAGATAGACTTCAGCACCTTTGGACCTTGGGTCATATGTAATAATTGGCTGACCATGACTAGGTGCCTCCCCCAGTCTTACATTTCTAGGAATAATAGATTGATAGACTTTATCTTGGAAATACTTTTTCACTTCTTCAATTACTTGGATGCCTAAATTTGTACGTGCATCTAACATCGTTAATAATACTCCTTCTATCATTAACGACTTATTCAAATGTTTTTGTACTAAGCGAATTGTATTCAATAACTGACTTAGACCTTCAAGAGCATAGTATTCACACTGTACTGGGATGATAACTGTGTCAGAAGCAGTTAATGCATTTAATGTGAGCAAACCTAATGACGGTGGACAATCAATGATGATGTAATCATATTCTTCCTTCATGGTTTCCAGTGCCTTTTTTAAACGAATCTCTCTAGAAATAATTGGCACAAGCTCAATTTCTGCTCCAGCTAGCTGAATGGTGGCTGGTATTAAATCTAAATTATCTACATTAGATGATATAACAACATTTTCTGCTTCCATATCATCTACAAGTACATTATAAATACAATGGCTTACATCAGCCTTATTAACCCCTACCCCACTCGTTGCATTACCTTGTGGATCTGTATCGACTAAAAGCACTTTATTACCTAAGGATGCAAGACAAGCACTTAAATTTACGGATGAAGTTGTTTTTCCTACGCCACCTTTTTGATTGGCAATAGACATTATTTTTCCCATGTTGACACCTTCCTAAAACTATATACTTACTATTTTATCATTCTTTTCCTGAAAGCGACTATTTAATTTGCATATTTTTAGTAAAACTCTTATTTGTACATCCCTAAAAAAAAGAATGTTATAAATTCATACCCATCTACATGCTGTTATAGCTATGCAATATTTTTCAAATAGAAGGAAAGATTTAGAACACACCATTCAAGTACATTCGTGTTAATTTTTCTGGTATTTGTTACTAAATTTAGGCTCTTTTCTTTAGTTTTTTTCTTATTAACTATGTCGGAGTCGATGGAAATTATTGATCTATTTAATTAAGAATAGTGTAGCTCTCGCTCGCACTTATGATTAACTTGTGCGAAAACTCGCTCCGGCAGAATACTTCGCTTTCCGCGGGCACGGCCTCAGCCTCCTCGCGGAAAAAGCGCCGCTGCGGGGTCTTCAGACTCGTGCTTTTCCCGCAGGTGTCTTCGTATTCTGCCTCCGCTATGTTACATAAGCTGGATATTCTTATAGCTAAAGCCCATAATGTCACGTTTTGGGATAGCTGTTCCTCATAAAAAATCTTTCCAGATAAAATCAAGTAGAGCAGACACTTAGCGGAGGAAATACACGGAGACTCCTGCGGGAAGAAGAGCATCGATGAGACTGCTGAGTGCGTCAGCACGAAGGAGGCTCATCAGCTCCCCGCGGAAAGCGAAGTGTATTTCCGTAGCGGGTGCTAAGCACTATTCTGAATTAAAGATATCAACAGTCTATATAAATTGCGACATTAAAAAGAAACAAAATCTCGTAAATAGCTAACTACTTTAATCATGATTTCCCTATATAAATACCCATCTTATTTTATCGTTAAGATGGGCTAGAAGTATAATTATATTATTATTACAGATTATTTCTTTTTAGGAATTTTAACTGTGATTTGATAGTAATCATCATATTCTTTTTCATCAGATTCTACGTCAACACCTGTTTTAGTTACCATTGTCAATGATTGTCGTATCGTATTCATAGCAATACGAATGTCTTTATTTATACCTTTTAATTTTGGTCGTTTCTTTTTATTTTCTTTAGGTTCCTGCATTTTCGCAATTCGTTCTTCCGTCTGTTTCACATTAAGTTCGTTTTCAATAATTGTTTGTAATACTTCAATTTGCGTTTGCGGGTCCTTTAACTTAATCAACGCTCGTGCATGACGTTCTGTAATAGCTTTATTTAACAGTGCCTCTTGTACTTCCTCAGGAAGCTTTAACAAGCGCAGTTTATTCGCAATAGTTGATTGATTTTTTCCAAGCCTCTGCGCTAATGCCTCTTGCGTTAAAGAATGCATTTCTAATAGTTTTGCGTAGGCAAAAGCTTCTTCTATTACTGTTAACTCCTCCCGTTGCAAATTCTCTATCAATGCAACAGAAGCAGTTTCTGTATCTGTCATTTCTCGAATAATAGCAGAGATTGTATCCGAACCTAATGACTGAACAGCACGCCATCTCCGTTCCCCTGCTATAATTTCGTATTTATTTTCTTCTAACTTCCGTAAGACAATTGGTTGAATCATCCCGTGAGTATGAATTGTTTGTGCAAGTTCTTGTATTTTTTCTTCACTAAAAATAGATCTTGGTTGAAAACGGTTTGGAATAATGTTTTTTACAGGTATCTGTACTACTTCATCCGGATGGTAAGTTTCTGTTTCTTTTGTTTCATTGGATGTTTTATCACCTAAACCAAAGATTCGATTAAAAGGATGCACCACAATTTGACACCACCTTTAAATTCTATAAAACTAAACTATTATATATATTTATGAAATTGTTCCACGTGAAACAATTTATTTTTCTATGTATCTGTTAAAAATAGCCAATAATAAAAAAGCTACAGTATCGCATACTGTGCAAAAAAATACCATAATATGTTTCTCATATTTATTCTACCATATAAAGTGTCATAGTAGTATTAATAAATTTCACCCACCGTTAGAAAAATTAGAGCCTGCCTCGCTTTTGAGCTAGTTTACTACTTCCTGATTCTTAATTAACAGATTGGATGAATAATAGAATCCCATCCAATCTGTTATTCCGTACTAAGGTATTGCGTAAACTTATAAAGGACTTTTATTTGGTGTACCTGGTTTCCTCGGATATTTATTAGGTGTTTTTCTATTCTTACTGATTATGATAATACTTCGCTCACTTTCTTCATTAGGTAAAGCAAATGTTTCTGTTCTTTTTACTTCCCCACCTAAAACTTCAATAGCAACCTTAGCATCATGTAACTCTTCATCCGCTTGAGCACCTTTCATAGCGATGAATGTCCCACTTTTTTTCACTAAAGGTAGGCATAATTCATTTAAAACAGACATACGCGCCACAGCTCTAGCTGTTACAATATCGAATGTTTCTCTGAACTCTTTATTTTTGCCAAATGATTCAGCACGATCATGATAAAATGCAACATTAGTTAAATCTAGCTTAAGGGCTAATTGATTTAAAAATGCTATTCTTTTTTGTAAAGAGTCAACTATTGTTACTTTTATATTTGGAAAACAAATTTTCAAAGGAATACTAGGAAATCCAGCACCAGCACCCACATCACAAATGGTTATATTTTCAGTGAAATCGTAGTAAAAAGCTGCTGATATAGAATCATAAAAATGTTTTAAGTAAACTTCCTGCTTTTCAGTAAGTGCAGTAAGGTTTATTTTTTCATTCCATTCAACAAGCACTTTATAGTAAATTTCAAATTGTTCCATCTGTCTGTCCGATAGTTCGATACCTTTATCTTTTAAAGCGGCTTGGAATTGTTCAGGGTTCATGGTAGAAAAACTCCTTATTATTATATTAACCATTATGTATCGTCCATTAATCGTCAAACGATTAATGGATGCTTATCATTTTTTGAACTTCTCTCATAACAATTAGGTTGTTATTGCAAGGGAGATTTACATGACACTAATTAGCTAATCGTGCAATATTACCTTGTTCAATATATACAAGTAAAATAGAAATATCGGCAGGGTTTACCCCAGATATTCTTGATGCTTGGCCAAGTGACAATGGGCGAATTTTTTTCAATTTCTGTCTTGCTTCCGTAGCTATCCCACTTATGGCATCATAATCGATGTCTTCAGGGACCTTCTTATCTTCCATTTTAAGCATCCTATTTACTTGTTCGACAGCCTTTTTAATATATCCCTCATACTTAATTTGAATACCTACTTGTTCTTTAATCTCATCATTTAACGCATCGTTAGGTTCAATCATACGTTCGATGGCTTCATAGCCTAGTTCTGGTCTTTTCATCAGGTCATAAGCTTTTGTTGCTTCTTTTAGTGGGGTTGCTCCAGCTTCGTCCATGATTTGTTTTACAGTTTCATTTGATTTAATCATGATTTTACTTAAACGTTGCTTCTCTTCTTCGATTAACTGTTTTTTCTCAAGGAATTTTTGATAACGTTCTTCAGATATTAACCCTATTTCGTAACCCATATCGGTTAACCGTAAATCAGCATTATCGTGTCGTAATAGCAGACGATACTCTGCACGTGAAGTGAGTAAACGATATGGTTCATTCGTTCCTTTCGTTACTAGGTCGTCAATCAACACACCAATATAACCTTGAGAACGATCGAGTATTACTGATTCTTTCCCCTGCACTTTCCGAACAGCATTAATTCCAGCCATTATTCCCTGACCCGCCGCTTCTTCATAACCAGAAGTACCATTAATTTGGCCTGCAGTAAATAAACCAGAGATTGCTTTAGTCTCCAATGTCGGCCATAACTGTGTTGGTACTACCGCATCATATTCTATCGCATAACCAGGTCGCATAATTTCAGCTTTTTCTAAACCTGGTACTGATTTAATCATTTCGTGTTGAATTGATTCCGGCAGTGATGTAGATAATCCTTGTACATATACTTCCTCTGTATCTCTACCTTCTGGCTCAAGAAATATTTGATGACGCGGCTTATCATTAAAACGGACAATCTTATCTTCTATAGATGGACAATATCTTGGCCCAGTTCCTCGCTTCATACCAGAGTACATAGCGGAGAGCCCCAAATTATCATTAATTACTTCATGAGTAAATTCATTTGTATAGGTTAACCAACATGGTACCTGATCGATCGCCTGCTCAGCAGATTCATAAGAAAATAATCTTGGATTTTCATCCCCTGGTTGAATTTCCGTTTTTGAATAATCAATCGTATGGCTATTCACGCGTGGAGGTGTACCTGTTTTAAATCTCACCAGCTCTAGACCAAGCTTTTCAAGATTTTGTGATAGCTTAACGGATGGACGCTGATTATTTGGTCCACTTTCATATTCCAAATCACCCATTAGCACTTTCCCACGCATATAAGTACCTGTTGTTACAATTATTGCCTCTCCATAATAAGCAGCTTTTGACTCTGTAACAACTCCTTTGCAAATACCATCTTCAACAATAAGTTCCTCTACCATCCCTTGACGAATAGTAATATTCTCTTCATTTTCAATTAACTTCTTCATTTCTCTACTATATAGTGCTTTATCTGCTTGTGCTCTTAACGCTTGTACAGCTGGACCTTTACCAGTATTTAACATTCTCATTTGAATATATGTTTTATCAATTATTTGCCCCATCACACCGCCAAGTGCATCCACTTCTCGAACTACAATTCCTTTTGCAGGACCACCAATGGATGGATTACATGGCATGAAGGCAATCATATCTAAATTTAAGGTGAGCATTAATGTTTTTGCTCCCATACGTGCTGCCGCTACGCCAGCTTCTACCCCAGCATGTCCAGCGCCAACTACGATGACATCATAATGTCCGGCGTTATATGTCATATTTTTTCATCCTTTCATCATAAAGGTTAGATTGTTTAATTTGATTCTATTGCAGGAATTAAATGAGAGTGCGACACAGTGGCAATCTTAGAAAGTGTTCCTGCTTATCCTAATTCCCCGTCGCACACTATAGATACTGCTCCTGAAATAGAAGATTTTAACTTAGGCAGTTTATTATTTCCCTAAGCAAAATTGTGAAAATAACTGATCAATTAGGCTATCACTTGCTGTATCGCCTATGATTTCCCCTAGAAATTCCCACGTTCTAGTTACATCAATCTGTACTATATCCATCGGCATACCAAGTTCAATACCTTCCATAGCGTCCTCTAATGCTTGTTTGGCTTGATTGAGAAGCTGAATATGTCTTACATTCGACACATAGGTTAAGTCGCCTGAATCAATATCTCCAGAAAAGAAGGTATTTGCTATTGCCTTCTCTAATTCATCAACACCTTCTTCTTGTAATAAGGAAGTTGTAATAATTGGTCTGTCTTCAGCTAGTTCGTTCACTCTGTCTAGATCTAATTTTTGTTCTAAATCTGTTTTATTTACAATGACAATGTATTCAAGGCCCTTCACTGCTTCAAATAATTTGACGTCTTCTTTGTTTAATTCATCATTATAATTCAAAACAAATAATATTAAATCTGATTCTTTTAATACTTGCCTTGATCGTTCTACTCCAATTTTTTCTACTATATCTTCTGTCTCTCGAATTCCGGCTGTGTCGACTAATCGTAGCGGCACCCCTCTAACATTTACATACTCTTCTATAATATCTCGTGTTGTTCCAGGTATCTCTGTTACAATCGCTTTGTTTTCTTGTACAAGTGTATTCATTAAGGAAGATTTTCCAACATTAGGTCTCCCAATTATTGCGGTTCCTATGCCTTCACGTAATATTTTTCCCTGCTTCGCTACTTGCAGGAGTTGCTCAATTTCTCCATGGACTTCTCTTGTTTTCGTTCGCATGACTTCATGCGACATTTCTTCTACATCATCATATTCCGGGTAATCGATATTTACTTCCACATGGGCAACCGTTTCTAATAAATCCTGTCTTAAGCGTTGGATTAATCCAGAAAGTCTACCATCCATTTGTTTTAAAGCAACATTCATTGCTTTATCCGTTTTAGCACGTATTAAATCCATTACTGCTTCTGCCTGTGATAAATCAATACGACCATTTAGAAAAGCTCGTTTCGTAAATTCACCAGGTTCAGCAAGTCTAGCACCTTTGGTTAGTAAAATTTCTAATACCCGATTTACTGCAACCATTCCACCATGGCAATTTATTTCAACTACATCTTCCCGTGTAAATGTCTTCGGCGCACGCATGACAGAAACCATTACCTCATCCGCAATTTCCTGAGTCTGTGGATCAATAATCTTCCCATAATTAATAGTGTGCGAATCCACTTCCTGCAAATTTTTCCCCTTGAATACTTCTGATGTTAACTGTATTGCTTTTGTACCGCTCAATCTAACAATTGCTATAGCCCCTTCACCAATCGGGGTTGAAATGGCGGTTATCGTATCTGTTTCCATCATCCCGTTCACCTCCAACATTATTCCTGACTCTATCTATCTGAACTTAAAATTATAGTCACTAACATATTAGGATATCATAATTCTAATCAAAAATAAAATTATCCACAACTATTTTTATTTGATTAAAAAGGGAATTATCAACATGTGGATAAGCCTTAGCCATTACAAAAAAGTTCCTTGTTCAACTTATCAACAGGATTCTTTCATTATGATTGTTAGTAATATCATAAGCAAAATTAACTTTAATTAATATTTAGATGAATGCCAAAAAGTCTCGCTTAGTAACGAGACTTTTAGAAGTTACTTATTGAGTTCGTTTTTCGCCATTTGAACTAGTTCCTTCACCATGCTACCACCTATATTTCCACCAATTTTACCAGCATCTTTTGCTTTAATTTCTCCATTATAGCCCTTATGAAAATCTATTCCCTGTTCATTTGCTATTTCGTATTTGGTCTCTTCCGGATTATTCGTATTAGTAATCCTTGCTTTTAACTGGTCCAGACCATTACGGGCTTCCGGAACTAAAATTTTATTTTTCCTTGCCATAAACTCACCTTGATCCCTATTATCAATTATTGATTCAAATTATCGTTTTCTTGGTATATTTTCTTCCTGACTGTTATCATCACGCTGGTTTGTATGATCTGCTTCTCTATCGGCTGTACCTTCCATGTACGTATCTGATACTTGTTCATGTGTTACAGCCATACCTTTTGAAAGTTGGTCATCACTATAATAATCTGAATATTGATAGGTTTTTTCCGCTACTGTTTTTGCCTTCCCGCTATTTTTTTTAAGCATCATTATTACTCCCTTCAT
This sequence comes from Oceanobacillus halophilus, assembly GCF_003628505.1. Lineage (GTDB taxonomy): Bacteria > Bacillota > Bacilli > Bacillales > Amphibacillaceae > Oceanobacillus > Oceanobacillus halophilus. Next base: position 59,157 of record NZ_RBZP01000008.1, read on the forward strand.
ACCTTTAATTTTTTAGAGATTGCATAATATCACCGATATCTCGTAATAACAGGTCAATCTCATCCTTTTGTATTAAAATAGGCATTTGATCATTTACTGTTATCATGCAGGTATCGTTTTGATTATTTAAATACTGGTATAGATCTGATAACTGTTTTTTGGATAAAACAGATCCCGTTTGAAGACTTTTTACTTCTGTGAGGTAAAAGTTGTCATTTCCCTGGTCAAACTCACCAGCAAAGACACCACCCGTAAACTGATTCATTCATAAAACTCCTTATAGCCAATTTATTATGCTTAGTATGGATTATCCATCCTATTACATTCACTATTGGCGAAAGGAATTTGCTATTAATTTGTACTAAAAAGGGGATTTTAAACAAAGTTCTTTTCTTAAGGCTCTTTGCGTGTATTTTGATGCTTTTTTTATGCCGCAGTAGATGGAAATTATTGATCTATTTAATTAAGAATAGTGTAGCTCTCGCTCGCACTTATGATTAACTTGTGCGAAAACTCGCTCCGGCAGAATACTTCGCTTTCCGCGGGCACGGCCTCAGCCTCCTCGCGGAAAAAGCGCCGCTGCGGGGTCTTCAGACTCGTGCTTTTCCCGCAGGAGTCTTCGTATTCTGCCTCCGCTATGTTACATAAGCTGGATATTCTTATAGCCAAAGCCCATAATGTCACGTTTTGGGATAGCTGTTCCTCATAAAAAATCTTTCCAGATAAAATCAAGTAGAGCAGACACTTAGCGGAGGAAATACACGGAGACTCCTGCGGGAAGAAGAGCATCGATGAGACTGCTGAGTGCGTCAGCACGAAGGAGGCTCATCAGCTCCCCGCGGAAAGCGAAGTGTATTTCCGTAGCGGGTGCTAAGCACTATTCTGAATTAAAGATATCAACAGTCTATACAATAAATGAAATAAATATAAATAAAACTTATTAAAAACAGCTTTCAGCAACAAAAAAACCTTGGAGTATCTCCAAGGTTTTTTTATCTTATGGTTGAATAACGATATGGCGATGTGGTTCTTCACCATCAGAATAAGTGGAAATTTTAGGGTTACCCTGTAATGCACTATGGATGATTTTTCTTTCAAACGCTGGCATTGGTTCTAATGCCACCGGTTTGTTAAGATGAATTGCTTTATCTGCCATTTTTAATGCTAATGAGTCTAAAGTTTCTTTTCTTCGACCACGGTAACCTTCCGCATCTAATGTTACGGTATAATAGGTTTCACTATTTTTGTTAATAGCTAAATGGGTTAGATATTGTAATGCATTTAATGTTTGTCCACGTTTTCCAATTAATATCGCAATATTTTTGCCGCTCAGTTCATAAGTAACATGTTTTCCATCGACATTTGTTGATATGTCAACATCCATGTTCATATTTGTTGTAATCTGCTTAATGAACTTTTCTGTTTCTAAAACAGGATCTTGGACAATAGATACTTTCACAACTGCTGGTTTAGAACCAAATAAACCAAGTAAACCTTTTTTTCCTTCATCAATAATGGTTATTTCTACTTGGTCTCTCGTGGTGTTTAACTGCTCTAGTGCTGATTGGACCGCTTCATCAACTGTATGCCCACTAGCAGTTATTTCTCTCACTTTTTAACTCCTCCATTTTCGTTATTGCTCATCATTGGCTTATTAATGAGAAGTGTTTGAGCAACCATAAAGATATTACCTGTTACCCAATACAAGGCTAATGCTGCTGGGAAGAAGAAAGCCATAACCCCGATCATGATAGGCATCATGTATAACATCATCTTCATTTGCATAGCAATTTGCGGGTTTGCATTTGCTGATGTATTTGTTGACATCATTAGTTTTTGTTGCAAGAACGTAAAACCGGCTGTTAGTAGTGGCAAGATATAATCTGGAGAACCTAATTCAAACCATAAGAAGCTATAGTTACTAATTTCCCCAGTTCTTACAATAGCATGGTACATTGCAATTAATATTGGCATTTGTACAAAAATCGGCAAACACCCTGCTAATGGGTTTACATTGTGTTCCTGCATTACTTTCATTGTTTCCTGTTGAAGCTTTTGTTGTGTATTTGCATCTTTTGAGCTATATTTTTCTTGAATTTCTTTTAATTTCGGTTGAACTTCCTGCATTGCTCTTGAACTTTTTATCTGTTTAATACTTAAAGGTAAAATGATCAAACGTAAAATAACTGTCACAATTATAATAGAAAGTCCATAACTGTTATTAAAAATTTCAGCAATTTTAATGATTACCCATGAAAGCGGATAAACAAAAACAGTGTTCCAAACTCCTTCGCTTTCTGACGTGATTGGTTGATCTACTTCTGTACATCCTGAAAGCAGTAAGGCTGCGCCAATCAATGCCAGAAGTAATAGATACTTCTTACGCAATTTATTTCCTCCTTAAATTCAGAGCCTAAATGTAACCCAATAGCTATTTTATCTTATAAATGGATATGTTTCTATTTTGAGCTTATATTCTTTAATAGTTTTTGCTTATATAACAGATGATTTAAACTTTTCTTCACTGCTTCATATTCCATATTTTTGGTTTGATTCCTAGCAATAATAACAATATCATGTGGATATTTAATATTATCTTCTAGCTCTTGAAAAGCTTGTCGTAAATAACGTTTGATTCGATTTCTTGTTACAGCATTCCCTATTTTTTTCCCAACAGACAGACCAATCCGAAAATGATCTTGTCCAGGTTTTTCTAAATAATATATAACAAGCTGACGGTTAGCAAAAGATTTCCCTTTCCGAAACACGAATTGAAAATCTTCATTTTTTTTAATTCGAAATCTTTTTTTCATCTTATATCACCTATCTAACACTTAAGCTTGTTAAGTAACAGTAGCTATCATGCACTATACCATTTATTGCATTTGTAAATCATTATGGATAGTTTCTCATTTTAACAAATCATTTATGTAAAAAAAACCACTGACTTAACAGTGGCCTATGCAGATAATACTTTTCTTCCTTTATTGCGACGACGAGCTAAAACTTTGCGTCCGTTTTTTGAACTCATGCGCGCGCGGAAACCGTGTACTTTTTTACGTTTACGATTATTTGGTTGGTAAGTTCTTTTCATTTATCTTGCACCTCCCTAAGGGAAACTTCAGTATCTAAAATTGTTTGTAAAACTTATCAATTAGACAGTCTTTGTAATTATACGTAATAGATGTGCATTTTGTCAACTTCATTTTCTGCAAAACAATCATATGCGATAGAAAATAACCTCGTAATAAAATTTGATGTTTGTCTTTTACTTTTTTAAAGGAGCTTTACTAACATATTGTTGTTACCTATGACTTTACCTTAGAGTCTGGAGTTTCTATCAACTACAAACGTCAAAAGCAACAAACTATACGAAAAGATACTTTTAAAACTTTTCATCCACCGTTATCACTTCCAAAATTCAGCTTACAAAAATAAAATCTTAAATGTTTTCCTATGAAAAAATTTTTTTCCATCCTTACCTCTAATTAAACTAAATACTTTATCCACACCACCTGTAAATAACAATTTCGACATCATTCTTCTATCCACAACCATTATCGACAGGAAAATCACAAAATATAGTAGTGTGGACAAAAAATATGTACAAGCAGTAGACTTTGTGGATAAGTGTCGAAAAACCATTGCACTATCAGTTTTTTTTTGATATTATATTAATGTTTTCACTTGTGGAAAACCAAAACAAGAATTGACTTATGCACAGATTGTGGATAAACTGTGGATAGTTGTTCACACCTATATATATAACTTTTTCAACAACTATGTGGATAACGTATATAACTATCTTTAACCTTCATTATACTTATATTATCTATCCACATACAATAATTCCTCTAAAATAATAATAATAATCTTATCCAACATGCCTTTCTATCATTTTCAACGAATGGAGGGAGGCTTTTTCTGTCATTTATTGAAAGGAGTGAAAACCGTATTGGAAAATATTGAGGAGCTGTGGGTTGCTACATTAGAAAAGATAGAAGAAAAAATAAGCAAACCTAGCTTTGACACTTGGTTAAAAAATACAAAAGCTGAAGCGCTAGACAAAAATACGTTAGTTATTTCAGCTCCAAATGAGTTTGCTCGTGATTGGTTAGAAAACCAATATACGGATCTGATTTCTGATATTATTGGCGAAATTACTGGTTCTCGATTAAATACAAAATTTATAATTCCCGACACAACTCCAGATATAGAAGATACAAAGCCTGTTCCAAAACCAAAGGAAACTTCTGATACAAATGAATTTCCAAAAACAATGCTAAATTCAAAATATACATTTGATACTTTTGTTATTGGTGCAGGGAATCGATTTGCTCACGCAGCCTCTCTAGCTGTAGCAGAGGCCCCAGCAAAAGCATATAATCCTCTATTTATCTATGGAGGAGTTGGTTTAGGTAAAACCCACTTAATGCATGCAATTGGGCATTATGTATTAGAGCATAATCCAAAAGCAAAAGTAGTTTATATTACATCTGAGAAATTTACGAATGAATTCATTAACGCCATTATGGAAAATAAAACAACAAATTTTCGTAATAAATATAGAAATGTAGATGTCCTTTTAATAGATGATATTCAATTTATTGCTGGAAAAGAATCAACTCAGGAAGAATTTTTCCATACGTTTAATACATTACATGAGGAAAGTAAACAGATTATCATTTCTAGTGATCGTCCACCTAAAGAAATACCTACATTAGAAGACAGATTACGGTCTCGTTTTGAATGGGGATTAATAACGGATATTACACCGCCAGATTTAGAAACACGAATTGCAATTTTAAACAAAAAAGCAAAAGCAGAAGGATTAGATATTCCAAACGAAGTAATGCTTTATATAGCTAATCAAATTGATACAAACATTCGTGAGTTAGAAGGAGCACTAATACGTGTAGTTGCCTATTCATCTCTAGTAAATCAAGATATTGATGCACCTCTGGCAGCAGATGCATTAAAAGATATTATCCCTAGCAGTAAGCCAAAAGTGGTTACTATATTAGGAATTCAAGAGGCTGTCGGAGAAAGATACAATGTTAAACTCGAAGACTTTGCAGCTAAAAAACGAACAAAGTCCATTGCCTTTCCTAGACAAATTGCCATGTATCTCTCTAGAGAATTAACAGACTTCTCTTTACCTAAAATCGGAGAAGAATTTGGTGGCCGCGATCATACAACGGTTATTCACGCACATGAAAAAATTTCTAAATTACTAGAAAAGGATACAGAACTAAATCGAGACATCGAAGAACTCAAGGAGCAACTTAAATCATTTAAATAATCTCTCCTTCTTCTTTTAGAAAGTCTTATGCACATGTGAATAGTGTGAATGAGCGATACACGTTACTAACATTCTATCCACATGTGGAAAACTTAGAGCCATTTGATAAAAATACGATTATCCACATAATCACAAGCATTATTACTTTTATTACTGTTTTTTTTATTAAAAATAAATATAATATAGAACTTCCACTAGGAGGATTTTTTTATGAAATTTATTATCCAACGTGATCAATTAATAGCTAGTGTTCAAAATGTCATGAAAGCTATCTCACCTAGAACCGTTATTCCAATCTTGACTGGTATAAAAGTTGAAGCAAAATCACACGGAGTAACTCTTACGGGTAGTGATTCTGATGTATCTATCGAATCTTATATTCCAGCAGAAGAAAATGAAAAAGTAAATGTAGAACAGATAGAAGAAGGAAGTATTGTATTACAAGCAAAGTATTTCCCAGATATTGTACGCAAATTGCCTGAAAAAACGGTCGAAATTGAGTCTGATTCAGATCTAAAAGTAACTATTCGCTCAGGTAAAGCAGAATTCACCCTAAATGGACAAGATGCTGAGGAATATCCACAGCTTCCAAAAATTCAAACAGATGATAGTTTTGAATTACCTATAGATTTGTTGAAAAGTTTGATTAAGCAAACTGTATTTGCAGTTTCAACGATGGAAACTAGACCTATTCTTACGGGGGTAAATATTAATCTTAAAGAAAATGTTTTAAAATTTATTGCGACGGATAGCCATCGTTTAGCATCTAGAGAAATTCCAGTTACAAATACAAATATTGAATTTAATAATATTGTTGTTCCTGGTAAAAGTTTAAATGAGTTAAATAAAATACTAGTCGATGCTGAAGAAACGGTAGAAATCAGCGTAACCAATAACCAAATTCTTTTTAAAACGAAGCATTTGAATTTCTTATCTCGTCTCTTAGATGGTAATTACCCTGAAACTTCACGTTTAATTCCTGAACAAAGTAAGACCTTAATTCAGGTAAAAACGAAAGAATTACTTAGCACAATTGATCGTGCCTCCTTATTAGCTAAAGAAGAGAGAAACAATGTTGTTCGTTTAACAACTCAAGGCACAGGGTTAATAGAAATTACTAGTAATTCACCGGAAATCGGAAATGTAACGGAAGATATTACCGTTCAATCCATTGAAGGAGAGGAATTAAAAATATCTTTTAGTTCCAAATATATGATAGAGGCCTTAAAAGCTATTGAATATGACGAAGTATCTATCGCCTTTACTGGTGCTATGAGACCATTCATTATTAGACCTGTAAACGATGATTCTATCTTACAATTAATTCTTCCAGTTAGAACTTACTAATTCGAAGGAAGAAACAAAAGCGTTCACGCTGGACGTGGCCATTCATGCATGTTATCCACATCCTATTTTTTATAATTTATGCTAGACCAAAAAAAGGAAATCGGCACAACCCGGTTTCTTTTTTGTTTCTAAAAAGCAAAAATAGGCCAAAATGAGCGTTTATTTTTAATTTCCAGGGTCTCACCTTCCCTTAAAGCAAAAACTTTAGTAAAATAGGTATATATAAGTTTTAGAAGGGAATAAGCAGAATATAGGGTTTTAACTAGATTTCAAAATTAGTTTGATAAGAGCCTAAAATAATAAAGAAAATTTGGTGATGACATTGCATGAAGAAGTTCAAATTCAAACAGATTACATTACATTAGGACAATTTATTAAACTCCTAAACATATTGGATTCAGGTGGTATGGTTAAAGCATTTATTCAGGATGTTGGTGCTGTTGTAAATGGTGAACTAGAACACCGACGCGGTCGAAAACTCTATCCAGAAGATATAATAGAGATAGAAGAGTTTGGTTCTTATATTGTTAAAAAAGAGGCTTAAATTATATGCACATTGAGAGGTTAGACTTAAGGAACTACCGAAACTATGAAAAATTAAGTATCTCCTTCGATGATAAAATCAATGTCATTATTGGTGAAAATGCCCAGGGGAAAACTAATTTGATGGAAGCAATATACGTACTGGCCTTTACCAAATCACATCGTACCTCACATGAAAAAGAACTTATCCAATGGGACCAAGAATATGCTAAAATAGAGGGTAGGGTAAAAAAACGAAATAACTCTCTTCCACTTGAAATTGTTATCTCATCCAAAGGAAAAAAAGCAAAACTAAATCATTTAGAACAAAAGCGACTTAGTGATTATATAGGGGCAATAAATGTCGTAATGTTTGCCCCAGAAGACTTAACCCTTGTGAAGGGGCCACCACAAATTAGAAGAAGATTTATCGATATGGAACTTGGTCAAATACAACCTACTTATATATACCACTTAGGACAGTACCAACGCATATTAAAACAGCGTAACAATCTGTTGAAGCAGATGCAGCGAAGAGATAAAACAGATAGAACGATGCTTGAAGTCCTATCTGCACAACTCATAGAACATGCCTCTATCATTCTGGAAAAGAGATTTATCTTTCTGGAATTGCTTAAAAAATGGGCAAGTCCGATACATCATGGAATAAGCAGAGGACTAGAAAAACTAGAAATCAAGTATAATGCTACAATTGAAGTATCAGAAGCAGAAAATAAGGAGAAAATAGATACTATCTATACAAAAAAATTTCAAGAAATACAAGAAAAGGAAATTGAACGTGGTACAACACTAATTGGTCCTCATAGAGATGACCTGAAATTCCAGGTTAATGATAAGGATGTCCAAACTTATGGTTCCCAAGGACAGCAGCGCACAACTGCCTTATCTTTAAAACTTGCTGAGATTGAGTTAATTAATAACGAGGTTGGCGAGTATCCAATATTACTCCTTGATGATGTATTAAGTGAATTGGATGATTATAGACAATCTCACCTACTGAATACCATTCAAGGGAAAGTACAAACCTTTGTATCCACAACTAGTGTAGAAGGAATTAATCATGAAACGTTGAAAAAAGCAGAATTGTTCCGGGTATCAGGAGGAAACATAGAATCATAATAAAATATTTAAATAGGAAGGATTCTGAAGCAAAATGTTTATTCATATCGGCGATGGAAACGTTATTCGTTCAAAAGATGTGATAGCGATTATTGATCATCAGATTATTTCTTCCTCGGTCATAATGGGAGAAATGATGGAAGCATGGAAAAAAGAAAAGAAAATTGCCGGCCCTGCAAACAGCTCGAAATCTGTAATAGTAACAAAAGATATGATATATTATACTACTGTTTCTGTTCCGACATTAAAGAAACGTACGAGTGTTAGTAAAATCATCAGTAATTTAGAGGATTATTCTGAAGGGGTCATTCCTTAGTGTTTTAATTACATTTTTGAAATTTGAATAATGAACCATAGGTGAATGCGAATGTTTTTAAACTTTCCAATTACAGAAATATGTATACAGAAAGATTAGACGAAAGCTTTTCGGTGATTACATATATCAACCTATGCAAGAAAAAAGTATCGTACTGCTAAAATACATGATTTTTATCATTAAAAAATAGATTGAGTTTTTCATAAGAAATGAGTGTGAGAAAGATGTCAATGGAAGAAAAAGTAACTACTGAACAATCATATGATGCCGATCAGATTCAAGTTCTAGAAGGTTTGGAAGCTGTTCGAAAACGTCCTGGAATGTATATTGGTTCAACTGCAGAAAAAGGTCTACACCATCTTGTATGGGAGATTGTAGACAATAGTATTGATGAAGCTTTAGCGGGATATTGTGATCATATTGAAGTTATTATTGAAGAAGACAATAGTATCACCGTTCAGGATAATGGTCGAGGAATTCCTGTTGATATCCAGAAAAAAACTGGTCGTCCTGCACTAGAAGTAATTATGACAGTGCTTCATGCGGGCGGTAAATTTGGCGGTGGCGGATACAAAGTTTCTGGAGGACTTCACGGTGTAGGTGCATCTGTTGTTAATGCCCTATCAACTAATCTAGAAGTTTACGTTCACCGTGATAATAAAATTCATTATCAGCAATTTAAAAAAGGCGTTCCTCAAGAAGATATTAAAGTAATCGGCGAAACCGATATTACCGGGACAATAACTCATTTTAATCCTGATCCAGAAATCTTCACTGAAACATTGGAGTATAATTTTGATACCTTATCACAACGTTTGCGTGAACTGTCTTTCTTAAATAAAGGATTGAGAATTTCTTTAGAAGATAAACGCTCAGATAAAGAAACGGAAAGTTATTATTATGAGGGCGGTATAGCCTCGTATGTTGAATATATAAATAACAATAAAGAAGTATTACATGAGCCATTTTATGCAGAAGGTGAAGATCAGAATATTTCTGTGGAAGTAGCAATTCAGTATAACGATGGCTTTGCATCTAATCTTTATTCTTTTGCCAACAATATTCATACGTACGAAGGTGGTACTCATGAAGTTGGCTTTAGAACTGGTTTAACACGTGTGATTAATGACTATGCTAGAAAAAATAACTTAATAAAAGAAGGCGAGTCAAACCTTTCTGGTGATGATGTAAGAGAAGGAATTACTGCCATTGTTTCCATAAAACATCCCAATCCTCAATTTGAAGGACAAACAAAAACGAAACTTGGTAATAGTGAAGTTAGAACGGTAACAGATTCTATTTTTAGTGAGAGATTTTCTACATTCCTCTATGAAAATCCTAATGTGGCAAAAATCATCGTTGATAAAGGTTTAATGGCATCAAGAGCACGTATGGCAGCTAAAAAGGCTCGAGAGCTTACTCGTAGAAAAGGTGCACTTGAAATTTCCAATTTGCCGGGTAAACTAGCAGATTGTTCATCAAAAGATGCCTCTATAAGTGAACTATATATCGTGGAGGGGGATTCTGCTGGTGGGTCAGCAAAAACAGGACGAGATCGTCATTTCCAAGCAATTCTTCCATTACGAGGGAAAATATTAAACGTTGAAAAGGCACGCTTAGATAGAATCCTATCGAACAACGAAGTCAGGTCCATGATTACTGCGATGGGAACTGGAATTTCCGAAGACTTTGATATATCTAAGGCAAGATATCATAAAGTTGTTATTATGACAGACGCTGATGTTGATGGAGCACATATACGTACCTTACTATTAACATTTTTCTATCGTTATATGCGCCCATTAATTGAACATGGATATATATATATCGCTCAGCCACCTCTTTATCAGATAAAACAAGGGAAAAGTTCCTATTATGCCTATAATGAAAAAGAGCTTGATAAAATTCTAGCAGAAATCCCAAGTACTCCTAAGCCTGGAATTCAACGTTACAAAGGTCTTGGGGAGATGAATGCAGAACAGTTATGGGATACAACGATGAATCCTGATAATCGTACATTACTCCAAGTAGAATTAGAAGATGCGATTGATGCAGACCAGGTATTCGATATGCTAATGGGTGATAAAGTAGAACCAAGACGGAATTTTATCGAAGAAAATGCCCAGTATGTAAAAAATCTAGATATTTAAAAAGTATGTTGAAGGTTAAAAGTCAATTTTATGATGTTTAACCAGTAGAAAAGCACTTGAAGTGTTTTTTCTATTAGGAGGTAATAAGTAATGGCGGAAGAAAAGCGCTCAAATGTTCAAGAGATAAATATCAGTAATGAAATGCGTACATCATTCCTTGATTATGCCATGAGTGTTATCGTGTCACGTGCCCTTCCAGATGTCCGTGATGGTATGAAGCCGGTACACAGAAGGATTCTTTATGCAATGAATGATTTAGGTATGCATTCTGATAAAGCTCACAAAAAGTCAGCACGTATTGTTGGAGAAGTAATTGGTAAGTATCATCCGCATGGTGATTCTGCTGTTTACGAAACAATGGTACGTATGGCACAGGATTTTAGCTATCGCTATATGCTCGTTGATGGCCATGGGAATTTTGGTTCGGTGGATGGCGACTCAGCAGCTGCGATGCGATATACAGAAGCTAGAATGTCCAAGATATCAATGGAATTACTTCGTGATATTAATAAAGACACGATTGACTATCAAGATAACTATGATGGATCTGAACGCGAACCGGTTGTATTCCCAGCACGATTTCCTAATCTATTAGTAAATGGCGCCTCAGGTATTGCTGTAGGTATGGCGACCAATATAGCTCCGCACAACTTGGGAGAAACTATTGACGCGGTTTTAGCAGTAAGTAAAAATCCTGAAATTACAATTGAAGAGCTTATGGAAGATTATATTTATGGGCCAGACTTCCCTACAGCAGCACAAATCTTAGGAAGAAGTGGAATTCGTAAAGCTTATGAAACTGGTAAGGGATCTATAACGTTACGTGCAAAGGCTAATATTGAGGAACATAGTAATGGCAAATCAACCATCATTGTTAATGAGATCCCCTATCAAGTAAATAAAGCAAAACTGGTTGAGAAAATTGCTGAACTTGTCCGTGATAAACGTTTAGAAGGTATTACGGACTTGAGGGATGAATCTGATCGTAATGGAATGCGTATCGTTATTGAATTGCGTCGTGATGCCAATCCAAATGTTGTTCTAAATAATTTATATAAAAATACCGCTATGCAGACGACATTTGGTATTAACACACTAGCGCTAGTTGACGGACAGCCAAAAGTATTAAATATCAAGGAATGTTTAGTACATTATCTAAACCATCAGAAAATTATTATAAGACGAAGAACAGAGTTTGAACTTAGAAAAGCAGAAGCTCGTGCACATATTCTAGAAGGTTTGCGTATTGCCTTAGACCATATCGACGAGGTAATATCGCTTATTCGGAATTCAAAAACAACAGAAATTGCACGTACTGGTTTAATGGAACGCTTTAACCTTTCAGAGAAACAAGCACAAGCAATCCTCGATATGCGTTTACAGCGTCTAACTGGTTTAGAACGAGATAAAATTGAGGAAGAATATGCAGAATTACAAGCATTAATCTCTGAATTAAAAGCAATCTTAGCAGATGAAGAGAAAATCCTAGAAATTATTCGTGAAGAGCTTATCGAAATTAAAGAAAAATACAATGATGAACGCCGTACGGAAATTGTAGCTGGTGGTGCTGGATTCTTCGAGGATGAAGACTTAATTCCTGAAGAAAACATCGTCGTTACCTTAACTCATAAAGGATATATTAAACGTCTTCCATCTTCTACGTATCGTACTCAAAAACGTGGAGGACGAGGTATTCAAGGAATGGGAACAAATGAAGATGATTTTGTAGAACATCTTGTATCTACCTCAACCCACAACACACTATTATTCTTTACCAATAAAGGTAAGGTATACAAAGCAAAGGGGTATGAGGTACCTGAGTTCTCAAGAACAGCAAAAGGTATCCCGATTATTAATATGCTCCAAGTTGAAAATGGAGAATGGGTTAACGCTGTAATTTCAGTAAGTGAATATAAAGAAGATGCGTTTCTATTCTTTACCACAAAACATGGTATTACTAAACGTACTTCTGTTTCGAAGTATTCCAATATCCGTAAAGGTGGGCTAATTGCACTTGGTCTTAAAGAGGATGATGAGCTGATATCAGTTAAAGAAACAGATGGTACGAAAGATGTTATGATCGCAACGAAGAATGGTTATCTTATCCGATTTGAAGAAACTCAAATTAGATCGATGGGTAGAACTGCTGCTGGTGTCAGAGGTATTTCTCTAAGAGATGACGATGAGGTTGTTTCCATGGAAATTATCGAAGAAGGCTGTAAGATTCTACATGTGACGGATAAAGGGTATGGTAAACAAACCCATGAGTCCGAATATCGCCGTACAAATCGTGGTGGTAAGGGTGTATTCACTTGCAAGTTAGGTGAAAAGACAGGAAATGTCTCCGCAGTAAAAACAGTAACTGGTGATGAAGACCTAATGTTAATTACAGTTGCTGGTGTGTTAATTCGAATTCCTGTTGAAGATATCTCTGAGACAGGTCGAAATACAATGGGCGTTCGTTTGATTCGTTTACTTGATGATGAAGAAGTTGCTACAGTTGCAAAAATAGAACATGAAGAAGATGAAGAAAACGAAGAAAGCGAAGAAAACGAAAATGAAGAGCAATCTTCTGAAGAAACTGATGTGGAAACACCAGATGATACGGAATAAAGAGTAAGGTGGCTTGATAAAGAGTCACCTTATTTTTTCAAATCCCACGCTTTTTCTATAAGAAACTACGGGATTACATACCTAGATAGAGGGGGCAATCATATGCTATCGACGCCATCACAGCTTGTTCCAGGTTGTATTTTGTTAAAGGATATTTACGGGAAATCAAATCGTCCTATTATTTATAAACATACAATATTAACAGAACAGCATATTGAATTTCTAAAAGCCTTCCTTGTTGAGTCTGTAGAAGTTGATCCCAATCTCAGTAACGGAAAAGTATTTGAACCCAAATTAGTAGATGAGCAAGTGGGCAGAATATCTCCGAATAGTGTAGAGGATCAAAATGGTATTTCTACTTTTAAACAGCATTTTCAAAAAGCTGTTAAGGATTACAAAAAGCTCTACAAAACCATACAAAGTGGGATTCCGTTAGATATATTAAAGGTAAGGCAAATTATTATTCCATTATTAGAGAGAGTCGACGAAATTGATGAAAATGTAACTCGTCTTCATCACTACGGTGAAAAAAGAGATTATTTATTCTTTCATAGTATCGCTTTAGGTATACTCTCCTCCTACTTAGCAAGAAAATTAGGTTTTTCTAAAGGGGAATGGCTTCAAATAGGAATTGCTGGCTTACTAAGTGATAGTGGCATGGCAAAGATAAATTCTAATATTATCTTAAAGGATGCTCCTTTACTAGAGAGTGAGCTAGAAGAAATAAAGAAACATCCTACATATTCCTACCGGCTTGTTGAACATATCTCTGCATTAACAGTTGGAGTAAAGCTAGCCGTCTTGCAGCATCACGAACGATTAGACGGGAGCGGTTATCCACTTGGTGTCCCTATGGATAAAATACATAAATATGCGCAAATCGTTGCTGTTTGTGATACCTATCATGCGATGACTAGTGAGCGACTATATAAAGAAAAAAAATCACCTTATAAAGTAATCGAGGAAATTCAAAAGAATCAATATACCAAGTTTAATCCAGAAATTGTAAAGGTGTTTGCAAAAAGCCTTGCTAATTTTTCTGTGGGCACGAAAATCCTGTTAAATAATAAACAACAGGGAGAAGTTATTTTTGTAGAGCCCGCTAATCCAACTCGACCAATTATTCGCCTTGAACATAACGGAGATATCATCGCACTCCAAACAGCACCCAACCTACATATTGAGCAAAAAATATAAAGGAATAGATTCCGGTAAGACTCCGGTTCTATTCCTTTTATGCTTTTTATGTAAGGTATGCTTTTTAGATAGGGTTGATAGAGCTTCTGGGTCGGTTGATAGAAGGTACGAGCCGGTTGATAGAAGCTCCAGGTCGGTTGATAGAGGGCACGGGGCGGTTGATAGACGGGACGAGCCGGTTGATAGAAGCTCCAGGTCGGTTGATAGACAGCACGAGCTGGTTGATAGAAGCTCCAGGCCGGTTGATAGAAGGTACGAGCCGGTTGATAGAAGCCCCAGGTCGGTTGATAGAGGGCACGAGCCGGTTGGTAGAAGCCCCAGGTCGGTTGATAGACAGCACGAGCCGGTTGATAGAAGCTCCAGGTCGGTTGATAGACAGCACGAGCCGGTTGATAGAAGCACCAACTCGGTTGATAGAAGCACCAACTCGGTTGATAGCCCCCTCCGACCGGTCGATATCCCAGCCCAAGCGGTTGATAGACTCACACTCCCCCACCACCAATTGTGTAATATCACAATTTTCCTACCGATAATAATTCATGTTGTAGTATTTGTGGTATTTTTTCAGCTGTAATGTTTAAAAACTTACGAATAAAAGGATAGTCTAAGTCTGATTTGGAGGATAATAGATCCCCCCACCATTCTGCCTCATATCTGCAAAGCATGCTTAGATTATATAACAGCAAGTAATGAATCATCACCTCGGAAATAGGTAAAAAGTGATTTCTTTGATAAGGAAAATATATCGTTCTATCCTTCATATGGATAAAAAACGGCCCGTTTGAACTTGTTATATTACGAGCTATCTTTAGTTGAATGTATTCTTTATCAATATCAAGGTCTTCGATTAGAGGAAGGTTTGGTTCAATACGTTTAATAAATGCCTTATTAGTTAGATGGTAGTTGTCTAATAACTCTGTTGGAAATTTTAAAAAGCGAGAATCCATAGAACCTACAGCAATCATTCTTCTGCTTTGCTGAAGATTAAAAAAGGATTGTATCTCAGGAATGACAGATAACAGATCCTCCATTTTCACTTTCTCAAAAGGCATATTGCTAATGTTAAAGAGATGACTTGAAAAGTATGGAAAGAGCCCTTTTTTTTGCACTTTTACGTCATCTTCCATGAATGAATAATTTTTTTTCTTTCGTTTTCTTGAGGTCACTCCGTGCGATAATAATGTAGTAGATTCTGGATAATTTGGCCTTCTTGATAATAGGCAGCCTTTTAATAAGTGTGTCATTCCATAGAAGTATAAGACTGGCTTTGCAAATAAATCTACGGTATCCCCTATTTCATAGAAACTTTTCCCATGTTCAAGATAATACATAAATGCACTGTAATTCTCGTAGCTTTTTGACGCTGCATCTACTTCACTAATCTCTTTGTAGCAGCTGAATAAATAGTTTTGTGCAGTTTGTTGAGACGTTAAATATGTATAAAAATCATAATTATTATTCATTTCATTCTCCTACCAAAAATTCAGAATCTATTTTCTTTTTACATTTCACGAATATGTTATTGAAAAAGCTAAATAGTTAGCGTATGGTATATAAAAATAGAATTACCTACTAGTTTGGTCATATTGTAAAAAAATAATACATGGTAAAAAGGAGGAGTAACTTTTGCGTAAAGATAAGTTTGCAAAAGAAGGTTTGACGTTTGATGATGTGTTGTTATTACCAGCTGAATCTGAAGTTTTGCCAAATGAGGTTAAGCTTCATACGGAGTTGTCTCCTAGTTTGCAATTAAAATCACCCTTCATTAGTGCTGGTATGGATACGGTAACCGAGGCAGAAATGGCAATTGCGATGGCTCGTCAGGGTGGATTTGGTGTCATTCATAAGAATATGTCCATTGAAGAGCAAGCGGAACAAGTTGATCGGGTAAAACGTTCTGAGAGTGGAGTTATAACCAATCCATTTTTCCTCACACCAGAACATCAAGTTTTTGACGCAGAACATTTAATGGGGAAATTTCGGATTTCTGGTGTACCAATAGTTAATACAATAGAAGAACAGAAATTAGTAGGTATTATTACGAATCGTGATTTGCGTTTTATTCAGGATTATTCCATCGCTATATCAGATGTTATGACTAGTAATAATTTAATTACTGCACCTGTTGGGACTACATTAGAAGAAGCGGAGAAAATACTTCAACAATATAAAATTGAGAAACTTCCTCTCGTAGATAATCATAATGTATTAAAAGGATTAATAACTATTAAAGATATTGAAAAGGTTATTGAATTTCCAAATGCTGCAAAGGATGCGCAAGGGAGATTATTAGTTGGTGCAGCCGTTGGTGTGACGAAAGATGCGATGAAGCGTATTGATAAATTAGTAGAAGCTGGTGTTGATGTCATTGTAATTGATACAGCACATGGCCACTCTAAAGGTGTTCTTGACCAGATAAGAGAGGTACGTAAAGAATATCCAGATTTAAATGTTATTGCTGGTAATGTGGCAACTGCTGAGGGTACAAAGGCATTAATCGATGCAGGAGCTACTATTGTAAAAGTCGGTATCGGACCAGGATCTATTTGTACGACACGTGTTGTAGCGGGTGTAGGAGTTCCGCAAATTACAGCAGTTAATGATTGTGCTGCTGCGGCAGAGGAATATGGGGTTCCAGTTATTGCAGATGGTGGAATTAAATATTCTGGCGATATAGTTAAAGCATTGGCAGCTGGTGCGCATGCTGTTATGTTGGGCAGTATGTTTGCTGGAACATCTGAAAGCCCTGGAGAAACAGAAATATATCAAGGCCGAAAATATAAAGTATATCGTGGAATGGGCTCAGTTGGGGCGATGAAAGCTGGATCTAAAGATCGATATTTCCAAGGGGATGCTGAAAATAAAAAGCTTGTTCCAGAGGGAATTGAGGGACGAGTTCCTTATAAAGGCGCTTTAT
This sequence comes from Oceanobacillus halophilus, assembly GCF_003628505.1. GTDB lineage: Bacteria > Bacillota > Bacilli > Bacillales > Amphibacillaceae > Oceanobacillus > Oceanobacillus halophilus. The sequence continues at coordinate 76,661 of NZ_RBZP01000008.1, forward strand.
CTGATACAGTTCATCAACTAATGGGAGGATTACGTTCTGGAATGGGTTACTGTGGTACTGCAACAATTACGGCTTTGCGTAATGATGCACAGTTTATTAGAATCACAAATGCTGGTTTACGTGAAAGTCACCCACATGACGTTCAAATAACAAAGGAAGCGCCTAATTATTCCGTACAATAATAGAGCTAAAAATATAATGTTTTCTTAAATAAGAAAAATTTTCAAGATGAGGACTTTCCTCATCTATTTTTTTTTCATGCTCTATGGTAAAATAACAAAGTGTGTGTTTAAAAGGACAAGAAATATAATCCGTAATCCATAGTAGACAAAAATAAAAGAAAGATATAATAAATAGAAACCAAATGTTGGAGGTACAGAGCGTTGAAATATGACATAAAATTGAACTTTACGATACTATTTGTTTTTGCGATTATGTTCGCAACTATTGTTATCAATCCTAGTGGGATAAAGGCACAGGAATCTTTAGATTTAAATGCTGAATCAGCAATATTAGTAGACTTTGATACAGGAAAAATTTTATATTCTAAAAATCCAGATGCTACTATTCCACCAGCAAGTATGACAAAAATGATGACAGAATACCTGGTGTTAGAAGCCATCCAAAATGGAGAGATTAGTTGGGATACCACAACAGAAATTAGTGACTATGCCTATAGTATTTCAGCGAATGATGCTTTTTCAGGTGTTGGTTTAAAACAAGACCAGCCATATACAGTGAAAGAACTTTATGAAGCAATGGCCATAAACTCTGACAATGCAACAACAATTGCACTTGCAGAACTCATTGCAGGATCTGAAGGTGAATTTGTAAAACTAATGAATCAAAAGGCTGAAGAAATGGGCCTTTCAGAATTCGAGTTTGTAAATTCAACTGGGTTGGACAATGCTGATTTGGCTGGAAATCATCCAGAAGGTACAGACTCAGATGATTTAAATTTATTATCGGCTAGATCCACAGCATTACTTGCTTATAATCTTGTTCATGACTTTCCTGAGGTTTTAGATACATCATCAATTCCAGAAACAGAATTTGCTGATCAGTCTATACGAAATTGGAATTGGATGTTGCCACATGAAGCATCTTTCCTAGAACAATTCTTTTATGAAGGCGTAGATGGTTTAAAAACTGGCTATACGGAAAGTGGTGGGAATAGCTTTGCAGGTACAGCAATACGAAATGGAAATCGTCTAATTACTGTGGTAATGAAGACAGATAGTAAAGAGGAACGGTTTGAAGAAACCGCGAAACTACTGGATTATGGATTTAAAAACTTCCAGACACAAGAGCTTTTTGCGGAAGGGTACCAATTAGATGGAAAATCAACATTGCCAGTACAAAAAGGGAAGGAAGATACGGTTAAAGTATCATTAGGAGATGCTATTTCTGTACCTATAAAATCAGAAGATGCTGAGCAATATAGTATTGAATACGTAATTGATCAAGATAAATTAAATGAAGATGGCGAATTAACTGCTCCGATAGAAAAAGGAGAAGTTGTAGGAACGGTAAATCTTGTTTTTGAAGGCGAAAATGATTATGGGTATATTATTAGTAAAAATTCCAGTTCTGTTCCATTGGTGACAGAAGATGGGGTAGAGAAAGCTAACTGGTTTATGCTAACACTTGGTGCTATTGGTGATTTCTTTGCTAATATATTTACAAGTGCAGTTGATTGGATTAAAGGTTTGTTTAGTTAAGAAATCAACAATGAAGATATTTACTTGCAACTTGGTAAAAAATTGATTATTATATTTATAATAAAATGTAACACAAATAGTTATGATAGGAATTAGTAACAGTATATCTATCCAAAGAGAGTCGATGGTTGGTGTAAATCGATGTTAGAAAGCTGTGAATCCATCCTTGAACTGGTTTATGGAATTGATTTGTATAGTCAAACTAAGTAAACCCGGTTACGGACCGTTAACACGTGGAAAGCCGGAAGAGATGAACTCTTCAACAAGGGTGGCAACGCGGGAAATATACTCTCGTCCCTATATAATAGGGACGGGAGTTTTTTATTTAAGATAAGATAGTAACGCTTTAAAGTAGGCTTCCTCGACGCAAGGGCCAAAGAATTCTCTCGATGCTCAGGTCTGCACACGTGCTGCTCCTGAATGACAAGCTATGGCAGCGTTGCATCTCAGGAAGAAAATAGTTCTTTAGTTTTAAGGAGTCTCTGTACTCTGCCTTCGCTAGTTTTAGTTTTCTGATTGGTGTATTGCTTCAAATTATATAGTAACGTTTGATAATATTTTTCCATCTGAAGAGATACAACAAATCTGTTAACGATTCTAATTAGATTTTATTAGTACAGATCAGCGGAGGAAATACACGGAGACTCCTTGAAAAAAGAAAACCACTTTTTTCTGCGTGCGATGTAACCCTGCCGAAACGTTCCTTGTCCTGCGGGATGATAGGCATCGGTGAGACCCCTAAAGACACGACAGTACGAGGAGGATCACCAGCCGCCCGCGGAAAGCGAAGTGTATTTCCGTAGTGGGTAAATGCAGAAACCTTCTTTATAACGGATTCTATAATCTTAACTAATTGATTTGTTTTTCTAAGTTGTTAGTAAAGCAATATAAAAAAATCCTATTTTACACACTAAAAAAAAGGAGGAATTATCATGCTAGACATGAAGTATTTACGTAATAATTTTGAGGAAGTGAAGGCAAAATTAAACCATCGAGGCGAAGATTTGTCTGAACTAAACCACTTTGGTGAATTGGATGGAAAACGCCGAGAATTAATAGCTGAATCAGAAACCTTAAAGGCTAAACGTAATGAAGCAACAAAGAAAATTTCCGAATTAAAAAGGGATGGAAAAGATGCAGAACCTGCCATTAAAGAAATGCGGGAAGTAGGAAATCAAATATCTGCACTGGATAAGGAATTAAAAGAAATTGAAGAAAAGTTACAATTGATTATGCTTTCTATTCCGAATATCCCTCATGAAAGTGTACCTATTGGCGAAGATGAGGATGACAATGTGGAGGTACGTAAGTGGGGGGCAATTCCTTCCTTTCCATTTGAAGAAAAGCCACATTGGGATATTGCAACAAATCTTGATATTTTAGATTTTGAGCGAGCTGGTAAAGTAACAGGAAGCCGATTTGTTTTTTACAAAGGCATGGGGGCTAGGTTAGAACGCGCTTTAATAAGCTTTATGATGGATTTACACGCAGATGAGCATGGATATGTTGAAATGCTTCCACCATATATTGTAAACCGCACAAGTATGACTGGGACAGGCCAGTTGCCAAAATTTGAAGAGGATGCCTTTAAATTAGAAGGATGGGACTACTTCATGGTACCAACTGCGGAAGTACCAGTTACAAATTACCATCGAGATGAAATATTAAATGCCGATGAATTACCAAAAAAATATGTAGCATTTAGTGGAAGTTTCCGTTCTGAAGCCGGTTCTGCAGGTCGTGATACTAGAGGGCTAATTCGACAGCACCAATTTAATAAAGTAGAATTAGTTCATTTTGCTAAACCAGAAGACTCTTATAATACATTAGAAACACTAACAGGACATGCAGAAAAAGTATTACAGTTATTAGAGCTTCCGTATCGAGTGATGAGTATGTGCACAGGTGATTTAGGGTTTACTGCTGCGAAAAAATACGATATTGAAGTATGGATTCCAAACCAAAATACGTATCGTGAAATCTCTTCTTGTTCAAATTTTGAAGATTTCCAAGCGAGACGTGCGGGCATTCGTTTCCGCAGAGAAGCAAATGGTAAGCCAGAATTCGTTCACACATTGAATGGATCAGGATTAGCAGTAGGTAGAACCGTTGCAGCCATCTTAGAAAATTATCAACAGGAAGATGGAACGGTTAAAGTACCTAACGTATTGCAACCTTATATGGGCGGAGTAGAGTACATCAAATAAGGCTAAAAAATGAGGCTGGGACATAACTAAAGTGTTTAACGCAAAAAACGAACAATGTGCTACTTAGCGGAGTATATTTCCGGAGCGGTAATTATGCACCAATCATGTTCGGGTTTTCCTTTGAGAAAATACTTTTATCCCAGCCTTATTTTAAATTTTAGAATTAAACAGTCCTGGTAAAAAAATGGTAGAAAAAAGTCGAATAATGTTGACACAGATTTTTCAGTATGGTATATTAATTCTTGTCGTCATGGAGGTATACCCAAGTCTGGCTGAAGGGATCGGTCTTGAAAACCGACAGGCGGGTCAAACCGCGCGGGGGTTCGAATCCCTCTACCTCCTCCATTTAATTATACATACAATACACTACTATAAAAACACCATTACAACTGTAATGGTGTTTATTATGATACCTACTTTTGTTTCATCAATGAATTTATAAAGTTAGTTGGCAGGTATAACTTATCCTCATTTATTTCTAAATAATTGATATTTTGATCTGTATGTCGGTCCTTGATGTGATTGACTTCTTTATGTAATCGCTCCATTCTTTCATCTAATTCATTCGCTGCTTTTGCTGCATCGGTTAATTCCTTTGTTAATCTTTCTGGAATCGTATTATTATACTTATAAAAGATTTTATGTTCGAGACTTGCCCAGAAGTCCATGGCAACTGTGCGAATCTGTATCTCTACGAAAACATCTTCCACTCGATCTGACATAAAGACAGGTATAGATACAATAAGATGTAAACTTTTATATCCATTTGGTTTTGGATTTTGGATGTAATCTTTCTTGGTAATTAATGTGACATCCTTTTGATTTTCAATCATGTTGCTGATTCGACCAATATCAGAAATAAAGGAGCAAACCACACGTATTCCTACTATATCTCGTATATTTTCCTTAATATTATCTGTTGTTATCGGAATATCCTTTCGATACATCTTTTTCATGATACTCTCTGGCGATTTAATCCGTGATTTAATATGTTCAATAGGATTATATTCATGAATATGTTGAAATTCTTCCTTCAAAATCGTTAACTTAGTATTCATTTCATCTAAGCCAAACTTATATGTCATCATAAATCGCGTTAATTCATTTTTTATTTTTCGTAACTTTTCTATATTGTTTTCCATAAAAATGTCCTTTCCTTCTGAATTTACACATATATTATACCAATATCCATGTATTTATCTCATTAAAAATGTCCACTTGACAAATTGCTGGAAAGAGCATATATTACAAAAAAACAAATAAATGATAGATGAATAATAAAGATGTTGATTAGGCCAGTAATGCAAAGCATATTCGAAAGAGAGTGGAATCCAAAGGCTGGAAGATTCCTCGGAAAATGCTTGTATGAACCTACCTAGGAGTCGTTAGCAAATGAAACTAACCACAGATTACTGTGTTATCAAATTAAAGCTGGGTAGTATAATTACCAAATTAGGTGGTATCGCGGAACTCATTTCGTCCTATATATATAGGGGGGAATGGGTTTTTTATTATACAAGGAGGTATTGGTATGAATAAAAATATAACTTTTTTAGGGGCAGGGTCTGCGGCAGAAGCCATTCTTTCAGGGATTATTAAAGCAGGAATTGTGGAAAGAAATCGTATCCGTATGACAAATAGGAATAATATAAAAAGGAGGGAATATCTAGAAGAACAGTATCAGATTACTTGTTGCGAGAATAAAGAAAAGGCAGTTCGAGAAGCAGATATCATCATTTTGGCAATGAAACCCTATGACCTTCAAGAGTCTCTAAGTGAAATTAAGTCTTATATAAATAAACAGCAATTACTTATTTCTATTTTGGCTGGGGTATCAACGGAAACGATTATCCGTGAATTGAATGTATCTTTACCAGTTATACGTGCAATGCCTAATACGTCTGCGATGGTAGGTTACTCTGCAACAGCTTTAACCAAAGGCAGACATGCTGATAGAGAACATATGGAGTTAGCAGAGGAGTTATTTGATACCATTGGAACAACTACAATCGTTGATGAAAACGATATGCATATCGTGACCGCTATATCTGGCAGTGGCCCTGCTTATATTTACTATATGGTTGAAGCAATGGAAAGCGCTGCTATAGAAGCGGGACTGGATCAGAAAGTTGCAAAAGAGTTAATTACACATACAGTTATTGGTGCTGGGGAAATGCTACAGAAAACTGGAGAAAGAGCTGATATTTTAAGAAAGAAAATCACTAGTCCTCATGGAACAACAGAAGCAGGAATCAGTGTGTTAGAGAAGAACCATTTTCAAAAAATAATGATGGATTGTGTAAAAAATGCGCAGCAGCGTTCTGAAGAATTAGGAAAAGGATAGTAAAAAGAAAAACTGGATGGACATGATTACTTCGACCCTCCAGTTCGTTACTTTTATTTATTTATGAACCTTGATGCAGGTTTTCTAGACTGTTGTATAAAATGGCCCACTTTCTCTAAGATTGGCTCGATTGTGTTTTCTTTCCTCATTAAGTCATAATCAGAAATATCTATTCGTAATATCGGGCATGCATTGAAATTATTAATCCATTCCTCATAGCGGCGATACATTTCTTCCCAATAACTGATTGGTGTGCTCTTCTCCATGGATCGACCGCGCTCTTCTATTCGGTTTAAAATGGCATCTAGTGATCCCTCTAAATAGATGAGCAAGTCTGGGTGTGGAAAATATGGAGTCATGACCATAGATTCAAAAAGATTGGAATAGGTTTCATAATCTGTCTTGGACATATTGCCATTTTCATAATGCATTTTAGCGAATATACCCGTATCTTCATAAATAGAGCGATCTTGTATGAATCCTCCGCCATATTCAAAAATTTTCTTTTGCTCTTTAAAGCGCTCCGCAAGAAAATATATTTGTAAATGGAAACTCCATCTTTCAAAGTCACGGTAAAAGTCTTCTAAATATGGATTGGTATCTACTTTTTCAAAAGAGGTTTTGAAATTAAGTGCATTAGCTAATGCCTTTGTCATGGTAGATTTACCAACTCCAACAGTACCAGCGATAGTTATCACACTATCATTAGGAATTTGGTATTTTTCTCTGAGATTCATTATTATTCCCCTTTATTATTTCGTCGTTGCCAAATCTTTAAGATGTTTATTTACATTATTTATGATTGTATCCAGGTCACTTTGAAATTGGATAAAGTCCGTTGAATCACCGTCAATTCGAATGATCGGTATTTCTGGATGCAGACTTTCAAATTCATTCATATAATTTTCGTAGTCATAGGATAGTTGTTCTAGATAGGAATGTTTAATATTTTTTTCTATATCTCTTCCACGCAAACGAATGCGATTTAAAATAGTATCAAGGCTCGCATTTAAATAAATCATCATATTGGGAACAGGCATATCAGCTGTTAAGATATGATAGATTTTTTCATACTTTTCAAGCTTATCCTTTTCTAACGTACGTTTGGCAAAAATCATATTCTTTGATATATGGTAATCGGCAATCACCGGTTTATGCTGATTTAAATACTTTTGCTCGATGTCTTCTAATTGTTTAAATCGATTGCATAAGAAGAACATTTCTGTTTGGAAACTCCACGCTTCTATGTCATCATAGAATTTCCCTAGAAAGGGGTTTTCTTCCACAATTTCTTGCAATAAATGAAAATTATAATGGCTGGAAAGTTTCTTAGCAAGAGATGTCTTTCCAATCCCTATGGGTCCTTCTATAGCAATAAAAGGAACATTGGCCATAGCTAGTCCTCCAATCCATTTGGCTTGTTCTTAGAAGACCTGTAGATAGGTTTTATTAACCTTTCTTTTAAAACCTTCTATTTCACAAATAATTATTCTAACATATATCTTGTTTATTTTATACTTTTCTTTTTCTATCATCCTGTTGTATAATTATATCTACTTGGGTTTAAAATATGGCCTCGTAGCTCAGGGGATAGAGCATTGGTTTCCTAAACCAAGTGCCGCAGGTTCGAATCCTGCCGGGGCCGCTTTAATAAGATGAAAGAAAACACACTAAATTAAAAACTTAGTGTGTTTTTTATTTTTTTCAAACTTCCTACTTTAAAATTGTCACATAATGTTCTAAAATAGACATAAGTTACTTAATATTTTAATTATTTTATCTAATTAGTAATGTAATCGATTTCAAATAACTAGGGTGAGGTGAAAAGGATGGATATGAAAGTTGTACCTGTAAGAGAAGGAAATTATAATTTAAAGGATTATGAAAAACTCCGAGAGAACTTTTCATGGGATGATATGAAAAAATATTTCTCATGGGATACAACAGGAAAAGTAAATATGGCTTATGAAGCACTAGATCGTCATGCGGAGGATTCGGAAAAGAAAAATAAAATCGCTTTAATATATTCTGACCCGTACAGGGAGGAAAAAGTAACCTTTAAAGACTTAAGTAAGGCAAGTAATCGATTTGCAAATATACTTAAAGATTATGGAGTGGAAAAAGGGGACCGTGTATTTCTATTTATGCCAAGAAGTCCTGAATTTTACACAGCTTTTTTTGGAATCTTAAAAGTTGCAGCTGTCGCTGGACCACTTTTTGAGGCATTTATGGAGCAAGCGGTTCGTGACCGACTGCAAGACAGTGAAGCAAAAATACTTATTACTACTCCAGAGCTTTTGAAGAGAGTCCCACAAGAAAATTTGCCAAATCTAGAGAAGATAGTAATTGTGGGGGACCATATTGATGATTCTGACAAGTATATAGATTATTACAAAGAGATGGAAGAAGCATCAGATGAATTTGATATAGAGTGGGTTGATTTAGAAGATGGAATGCTCTTACACTATACTTCTGGTTCAACAGGTAAACCAAAAGGCGTTTATCATGTTCATCATGCGATGATTCAGCATTATGCTACGGGTGAATGGGTACTAGACTTAAAAGAAGATGATACTTATTGGTGTACAGCAGACCCAGGATGGGTAACAGGGACAAGCTATGGTATATTTGCTCCGTGGTTACATGGGGTTACCAATGTCGTTCGTGGTGGACGGTTCACCCCGGAAGATTGGTACAACACACTAGAAAAATATGAAGTATCTGTTTGGTATACAGCTCCGACAGCATTGCGTTTGCTCGTTAGTCATGGAGAGGAAAAGGTAAGCAATTATAACTTATCTTCTTTACGTCATATTATGAGTGTTGGAGAACCGTTAAATCCAGAAGTTGTTACATGGGGATTAAAGGCCTTTAATTTACGAATTCATGATACTTGGTGGATGACAGAAACCGGTGCTCAACTTATTGTTAATTTACCTTCACTTGAAATTCGCCCAGGCTCGATGGGGAAACCGATCCCAGGAATAGAAGCTACAATTATTGATAATGAGGGTAATGAACTGCCACCTAATCAAATGGGGAATTTAGCAATCAAAGAAGGTTGGCCTGCTATGATGCGTAAAATATGGAATAATCCTAGTAAGTATGAAAGCTATTTTATGAATGGATGGTACGTGTCGGGGGATAGTGCATATAAAGATGAAGATGGCTATTTCTGGTTCCAAGGACGACTGGATGATGTAATAAATACCTCTGGAGAACGTGTTGGCCCATTTGAAGTGGAAAGTAAATTAATTGAGCATAAAGCAGTTGCTGAAGCAGGGGTAATTGGTAAACCGCATCCTGAGCGGGGTGAAATTATTAAAGCATTTATTACATTGAATGAAGGCTATGAGGAAACTCCAGAACTTTTAGAAGATATCCGTACATTTGTAAAAACAGGCTTAAGTGCGCATGCAGCACCACGTGAAATCGAAGTGAAGGATAGTATTCCAAAAACTCGCAGTGGTAAAATTATGCGTCGCTTATTAAAATCATGGGAACTGGGTTTACCTACAGGAGATACATCCACTTTAGAAAAATAAGTCAAATAGGTTATCATAGAAGGAAAACTTTGGTTCATGCTAAAGATAGCATTTGCCAAAGTTTTTCTTCTTTATACTAGTGAAAATAAAAATTAGCTATTGAATGGGAGAAAACTAGTAGTTATGACAAATAAATACATATATCCAGATACAGCTATTTTTATGAAACCAGGGGATGTACTGTACTCTCACAAAACTGCTAAGTCTTCGTTAATTGTAGGGCATACAGGAATAGTTGGAGAGGATTATAACGTTTATCATGTTAATTGGTGGGGGATGAAAGGACAAAGCGATACGCTGGCAACATACTTAAGCAGGCACAAAGAAGGGGAAAGATTAACTATTTTGAGGGTAAATGATGCAGAAACAGCTAGACATGCAGCGATATGGGCGAAGAAAAATATTAGCAAAGTAAAGCATTATTCTTTTAATCTCCATGTAAATAATATTGAACGTAATTATTGTTCTAAATTTATTTGGCAAGCATTTTATTATGGTAATCAAGGTAATATAGACATTTCCCAGAGAGGGTTACTTAATAATTCTAGGCGGTACATAACACCATTTCGAATTCATAAGTATTTCCATAAAATAGGGTGTTTTCATAAGAATACTGTTGGATCATAATTATGAAAGTCTAAACAAATTGGTTTGTTAAAGTTTTATATATAGGCTCTTTTCGTATAGTTTGTTGCTTCTCGCTTACACTGATGAAAGTTTTGTGCTAGGATTCGCTACGGCAGAATACTTCGCTTTCCGCGGGCACGGCTTCAGCCTCCTCGCGGAAAAAGCGCCGCTGCGGGGTCTTCAGACTCGTGCTTTTCCCGCAGGAGTCTCCGTATTCTGCCTCCGCTAAGATAGATGCAAAAATATTTTTGAGATCATAACTCATCGAAACACGTTTAAGACCGTTATTTTATTCTTGTAAACAACATATCTTTTGTTTATACAAGTAGAGCAGACAACATAGCGTAGGAAATACACGAAGACTCCTTGAAAAAGGAAAACCACTTTTTTCTGCGTGCGATGTAACCCTGCCGAAGCGTTCCTTGTCCTGCGGGAAGAAGAGCATCGGTGAGACTACGTAGTGAGGGAACTACTTGAATAATCTTCCTTGTTCCCTTGCGCCGAGAAAGCCCGCCTCGAAGCATTACTGGAAGACGCAGGCGCACACGCTTTTCAGCACGAAGGAGGCTCACCAGCTCCTCGCGGAAAGCGTAGTGTATTTCCGTAGCGGGTGCTAAACAGTATTCTAAATTAAGGATATCCACAGTCTATGTAAAATGTAAAGTAAAGTCATGTTAAAAAGCAACAATCTTTTTGAAAAGAGCATATATATAATTACACAAACAAAAAATCCGAACTTTTCATTTGTACTGAAGTTCGGATTTTTACTTTGAATGAGACATTATATTCAGCCCATAAATGAATTTTTATTTCGTTATGTCATCTGATGCTGGACCAAATATTTCATAATGGATATCTTCTTCTTTGACACCAAACTTGGTTAGATTTTGATACATGGCTCTCATGAAACCTTTTGGTCCACAGAAATAAAATGCTGCATCCTTTGTTGGAAGTTCTGATTTTAATAAATCATAATCTATATAACCTTCCTTATCACAAGATTCTCCTTCAACAGGACTGTCATAAACGGTTAAGCTTGTAACTTGAGGATGTTCACTTGTAATCTCATTCACACGTTGTTTCATAGCGTGGTATTTACCGGATCTTGCTGCATGAATGTAATAAATCTTACGTTCTGGATTTTCCTTTATTGTCGTTTCTAACATACTCATCATAGGAGTTAAGCCAACGCCTCCACTTATTAATACCAATGGACGCGAGTCGTTAGAATCAAGTACAAACTCTCCACCTGGAGCGCTTATTGGAAGGATATCTCCTTCATTAACATGATTGTGTAAATAAGTAGAGACGATACCTGCGGGACTTTCCCCTATTGCATCTTCCCTTTTTACACTAATACGATAGTACTCTTCGCCTGGAGCACAAGATAAACTATACTGACGTAAGTGGTTGTACGTTTCATCATCCATTTCAGCTTTGACAGTAATATATTGACCAGGTTCAAAATTTGGGAATTCCCCACTATCTGCAGGTTTTAAATAAAAGGATGTAATGACATCGCTTTCCTTTACCTTTTTCACCACTTTAAAATCACGATAGTCTATCCAACCACCGGACTTATTCTGTACTTCTTCATACATTTCTTTTTCCACTGAAATAAATACATCAGCAATTACACCGTATGCATCTGCCCATGCAGAAATAATCTCATCGGTTGCCGCATCACCTAGTACATCTTTAATAGCTGCTAATAAATTTTCTCCAACGATTGGATAATGTTCTGGTTTAATATTTAAACTTCTGTGTTTATGTGCAATTTGTTTTACTACAGGTAAAATAGCTTCTAAGTTATCAATATGTAATGCTGCAGCTAGTACTGTATTTGCAAGAGCCTTTGGTTGTTCCCCTTTACGCTGATTCGTTTGATTAAAGATATTTTTAAGTTCTGGGTGATTTTCAAACATCATTTGATAGAATCGTTTCGTGATTACGGTTCCATATTCTTGTAAAACAGGTACGGTAGATTTTACCGTGTCAATTGTATTTTTGTCTAATTCAACTGTTGCATTGGACATCAATAAAACACTCCATTTCGTACAGATTTTTAAACATGTATTCTGTATACATCTTTATTTTATATAAGTATTAACACTATATCAATAGGAAAAACAATTTGTGTGTTACAATATTGTGAAGGAAAAGCTGAGGTGAGATAATATGCAATTAAAGAAATATACAGATTATGCGCTTAGAGTCCTGATTTTCACTGGAATGAAAAAAGATGGAGAATTAGCTAGTATTAAAGAAATCTCTGAAACCTATCATATTTCGCAACACCATTTAGGAAAAATAGTATACCAGTTAAATAAACTGGAATTATTGGAGACGATAAGAGGAAGAAATGGCGGTATTCGTCTTGCTAAACCTGCAAATGAAATAAATGTAGGATTAGTTGTCCGAGTCTTAGAGAATGACTTCCATCTGCTCGAGTGTTTTGACAAAGGAACGGATCATTGTGTTATATCACCAGCTTGTACATTAAAGCATGTGCTAAATAAAGCATTAAACGCCTTCTTTAAAGTACTGGAGGAATATACATTAAAAGATTTAATTCGAAATGAAGAGGAATTGCTTGAATTAATGGGGATGGAAAAATAAGGCCTTTTTTGCATTTTTGTTGTTTCTCTTTCAACAAAGGAAAATCCAAACTAAATTGTAGCTTGGATTTTCCTTTTACTAAATATAGACTATCGATTCATTTATAACTACGTGTTTAAAAAGCAACAAAATATACGAAAAGTGCTTTGTTTATGTTCCATTCTCAGGATACGGTTATTCTAATTTAGTAACATTAAATTGGTCATCTAATAATAGCCAATTTTGCGGAAATGCCAAACCTAATTTCCAATATCCGATTCCACGTAAGCCAAGTTCTTTAATTAAGTCAAATTTGGCTTGAATCGACCTTGCATCTTCAAACCATACTTCATGTCTATTTCCTTCTGTATCTGTGTAGTAGAAAAAAGGAGCTTGTGCTGTGGTGTCAAACTGTATAGGGACGTTATTTTCCCTAGCTAAAGCTATCGCTTGCTGGGGACTAAGTGCTTTAGCTGCTTCTCCTCCTTCAACAAAAGGCAATGTCCAGTCATAACCATATAAATTTTGACCTAGAATGATCTTGTTTGCTGGAATCTCCGTTAAAGCATATTCGGCAACAACTCGTACCTGATCGACAGGGGACACAGCCATTGCAGGACCATAACTATAACCCCATTCATATGTCATTAGTACAACGAAATCAGAAATCTCCCCATGTGCACGATAGTCATGCCCTTCATATACAACGCCTTCCTGAGTTGCGCTTGTTTTGGGAGCAAGTGCTGTGGACATAATTAAGTTTGCTTGTGATAAACGTTCTTTTGCCTTTCTTAGAAAGGAGTTATAAGCTTCTCTATCTTCTGGTAAAATAAATTCAAAATCAAAATGGACATCTCGGTAGCCACCAGAAGTGGCAGTATTTACAATGGAATCTAATAAGGTATTCTGGACTGCTTGCACCGTTAATATAATATGAGCTAAATCAGAACTGAACTCGCCTTCTTCCAAATTTGTAACTACCAGAGTCAATGAAGCTTCGTTTGATTCGGCTATTTGTCTTAAATTACCTGATGGTGGTGCGGATAATGTCCCATCACGGTTTACTCTAAAACTAAAATGGGCTAAGTAAGTTAAGTAGGGGGTTGTTTTTCTAGCTGCATTTTCTAATGTATCTGAGACCGTATTTCCAAGTGGTTCAATGTAGCCAATCGATGTGATTGGACGTTTAGTAGGTGGAGGCACATACAGCCGTAAGCCTACTGGCAACATGTTGCTTACTGGGAAGTTGTTGATTTGGGCTAATTCTTGATACGATATACCAAACTGACCGGCAATGGAGTATAGGCTATCTCCCGGTTGTACAAAGTAGAATTGACCTACAATGGGAATGACTAAAGCCTGGCCTACCACAAGATTATCCGGAGCGTCTAATTCATTAGCATCAATAATAGCATTAGCGGATGAATTATATGTACTGGCAATCGAAAACAAAGAATCACCTTGTTGAACAACATGAATTTGCAATAAACTTCCTCCTTTAATATTGTGTAATACTAAAATGTATGAAAAGGTTTAAAAGGATATGCATTCTAGAGTATAATCAGTTATTATTACGAAACACAGAACGAACCAATCAAATTAATTAAGAAGAGTTAATCCTCAATAAGGAAATGGTGTGATTGAATGGAAGATGAAAAATTTATGACAGCAGCAATTACGGAAGCAAAAAAGGCTCTTCAACTTAATGAAGTACCTATTGGTGCGGTTATTGTCTATCAAGGTAAAATAATTGCTTCGGGTCATAATCTCCGTGAGACTTCACAAGAGGCATTAACACACGCAGAATTAATAGCTATTGAAGCGGCAAATAAAAAAATTGGTAGTTGGAGACTGGAAGATTGCACACTATATGTCACTTTAGAGCCATGTCCTATGTGTGCTGGTGCGATTGTACAATCTCGAATCCAACGAGTGGTATATGGTGCACCAGATCCAAAAGCAGGTTGTGCAGGGACATTGATGAATTTGCTCGATGAACCAAGATTCAATCACCAAGCAGAGGTAACTGATGGTATTCTTGAACAAGAATGTGCCTCACTGCTAACTGACTTTTTCCGAGAGCTTAGACAAAAGAAAAAGCAAGTAAAATGAAAGATAGAATAGACATAAGATGATTTACTGTATTTACCATTGCAATATTCGATAAAAGTCGCTATAATAAGAACTACCGTGCTAAGCGGGGAGGTAGCGGTGCCCTGTACTCGCAATCCGCTATAGCGAGGCCGAATCCCCATCCGAGGTGGTCGACTGTACGGTCTGCCTTAAGGGATTGGTGTTGACGCTTGGGTCCTGCGCAACAGAAACCCATGAATCCTGTCAGGTCCGGAAGGAAGCAGCAGTAAGTGGTCATTTCTGTGTGCCGCAGGGAAGCCTAGGCTGAGCCATGAACTTAAGTAACGCGTATAGCCGTTCCATCAACGATGGGTGCACGGTATACATATTACAGTTAAAAGTTAGAGATGTTATCTCTAACTTTTTTTAATATAATTATATGCATTTTTTCTTAGGGAAAAGCATTTCAATTTATAAGCGTAACGATGAATTCACTAGTCAAGTCGGCAAGATTTAAGTTTTTCCTTAACAGTTCACAATCACCCCTCAAATCGGGTATAATAAAAATTAGAATGTAGAGGGGAATTTTATACTATGACCTACCAAGCATTATACCGCGTTTGGCGACCAAAAAATTTCAAAGATGTAGCAGGACAATCTCATATTACACGTACTTTGCAAAATGCTATTGTTGGGCAGAAGTTTTCACATGCCTATATATTTTCTGGACCTAGAGGTACCGGGAAGACAAGTGCTGCAAAGATTTTTGCAAAAGCAATCAATTGTGAACACTCACCTGTAAAGGAACCATGTAATGAATGTGCAGCATGCAGAGGCATTCAAGATGGTTCAATTTCTGATGTTATTGAAATAGATGCTGCATCCAATACAAGTGTCGATGACATTCGTGAAATACGGGAAAATGTGAAGTATGCATCGAGTTCTGTTCCTTATAAAGTATATATTATTGATGAAGTGCATATGATTTCCAATAATGCATTTAATGCATTATTAAAAACATTAGAAGAACCACCAAAACATGTTGTCTTTATATTGGCTACAACAGAGCCACATAAAATTCCATTGACCATTCTTTCCAGGTGCCAACGGTTTGATTTCAAACCAATATCAAACCAAGCGATTGTCGATCGTATGAAAACGATTATAGAAGCAGAAAATGTGTCGGTTTCTGAAGAGGCTTTAGAAACGGTAGCATTGGCAGCTGAAGGTGGAATGCGTGACGCCCTAAGTATATTAGATCAAGCTATTTCGTACAGTGAAGATATCGTGGAACTTGAGGATGTATTAGCCGTAACAGGTGGAGTCGCTCAGAATGTTCTTACAGAGATAGTAACAGCAATGTACAATAAGGACGTGCAGGAATCCTTACAACTACTGGATAAAATTATCCATAATGGAAAAGATCCAGGACGCTTTGTTTATGATTTAATTTATTTTATGCGTGATTTATTACTATACAAAAGTGCCCCTTCACTAGAAGGACTGTTAGAAAGAGCTAGAGCAGACGATGAATTTCAATCGATTGCAAAAAAGGTTTCCAATGATTGGATTCAGGAAGCAATCATGCAGTTAAATCAATGTCAACAGGAAATTAAATGGACAAACAGTCCAAAAGTTTTTATAGAGATAACACTCTTAACTATAACAAATCGCTATAATGATAAAGAACAACCAACTACGACATCGGTAGACCAAGATGCTGTCATCCAATTAAATCAAAAGATAGCAAATTTAGAAAAACAAATTGCGACTGTACAGCAAAGTTCAGTAAGTCCAACAGTAAATCAATCAGTCGCTAAAGAAAAAAGACGTCCTGCAAGATCAGGAAAAAATAGTTATAAAATTCCTTATGAGCGAATTCGTGAAGTTCTTAAAGAAGCAGAAAAGTCTGCATTGAAACAAGTTCAATCAGGATGGGCGAATTTCTTAAGTAAGCTAAAGACAATGAATGCCCCAGCACATGCGACAATACAGGACAGTAAACCAGCAGCGGCTTCTGAACAAGCACTTGTAGTTGCCTTTAAGTATGAAATTCATTGCTCTTTATTTATGGACCATAAGGATACAGTAGAGTCTGTTTTGACTAGTGTATTGGGTAAACAATTGACAATTATCCCAATTCCAGAAAATGAATGGAAAGAATTACGAGAAGAATTCATTCAAAAACAGGAGAAAACAAGTCCCGATAAATCAATAAATCAGCCAGACCCTGTCGTAGATGAAGCTAAAAAGCTTTTTGGTGATGACTTAATTGAAATACATGAGTAAAATAAAGTATATATTTTGAAAAGATATGTACAGAATTTTCCTCGAATGAAAAACAAACATTTAACTGAGATTAAGAAGGAGGTATTTCCATGAAGGGAAATATGAACAATATGATGAAGCAGATGCAGAAGATGCAAAAGAAAATGATGAAGGCGCAGGATGAACTGCATGAAATGACCTTTGAAGCATCTGCTGGTGGTGGAATGGTTACTATTACGGCAAATGGCAAAAAGGAAATTACGGATGTGCAAATTAAAGAAGAGGTAGTAGATCCAGATGATATTGATATGCTACAGGATTTAATTCTTGCTGCTACAAACGATGTACTTAAACAAATCGATGACAAAACAAATTCAACGATGGGACAATTCACGAAAGGCCTAAATATGCCTGGAATGTTCTAATCTAGGAGGCACATCATGTATTATCCTGAACCAATTACAAAACTGATCGACAGTTTTACTAAATTGCCAGGTATAGGGCCGAAGACAGCAGTCCGCCTGGCTTTTTTTGTCATAAATATGCAAGATGATGACGTTATGGATTTTGCAAATTCGCTGGTAAGTGCTAAACGTGAATTAACACACTGTACTGTATGTGGCCATATTACAGACCGGGACCCTTGTGCCATTTGTTCGGATACATCTCGCGATAATTCAATTATCTGTGTCGTGCAAGATCCAAAAGATGTCATTGCAATGGAAAAAATGAAGGAATTTCGTGGGAAATATCATGTTCTTCATGGTGCAATCTCCCCTATGGACGGCATTGGCCCGGAAGACATCAATGTTCCTGATCTTATCAAACGCTTGAAAGATGAAGAAGTGGAAGAACTTATTCTTGCAACTAACCCTAATATAGAAGGTGAAGCAACAGCGATGTATATTTCTCGTTTGGTAAAGCCCTCAGGTATTCGTACTACCCGTATTGCGCATGGTTTACCTGTTGGTGGCGACCTGGAATATGCAGATGAAGTAACTTTATCAAAAGCATTGGAAGGTAGAAGAGATTTATAGCATATTTCTAGAAATTAGGTGAATTTCATGGGCAAGAAAAGGAATAAGAAAGAAGTCGATAACGAGTTACTTGAAACTATATATAAGCTGGAAGGTGAATGGAGACAAATCCGGTCTATTATGGAACACAGTATAGACCCTACTCCAAGCGGAAGACTTCAGGAGTCACTTGCTCAAGCAAAATATATCTTTTTATTAAGAGAAGCTAGGTATCGTAATCTTAGTGCGCTTAAATAAAATAGTAGATTGATAGAATACAAGAGTTAGCTGTTGATAGGAAGTAAAATTCCTGTCTTTTTTTTGTTCTTTTTTTTATTTTAACTACATAAATAATAGGGAGAGGATAAAAAGAGGGGTTGGTTTCTTTGAGTTCAACACTTATCATTACGATTATGGTTTCATTAATTATCATTCTTTTACTTGTAGGTGCCCCAATAAAACCAATGCGTTTTATTGGACAAGCGACCATTAAGTTAGGGATTGGAATTCTATTTTTATTCTTTTTAAATGTTTTTGGTGGAGCATTCGGGTTGCATATTCCTATTAATCTCTTTACAGCAGTAATCGCAGGATTCTTAGGATTATTCGGTGTTGCATCACTAACAGCTATTCATTTGTTTATTCTTTAGGGTACGAATGGGCAGATATCAACAACTCTAAACTCCTGCGTTCCATCTTTAACATTCGACATACATCATGTTGCAGGAAATAAAAAGCATGGATTTTATAACTGTATGGCTATTCCTCTATAGTTTCTATGATGGAATTAAAGTTTCAAAGTTTCCTTGTATACTTTCCGTTAGATTAGGAGATACTATTTTCTAACGGGAGGTGGGAAGATGGAACAAGCAAAATTTAAGGAACAGTGTGGTATTTGTGACGAAGAGAAGGAAACAGGCATTCATTTATACAATATGTTTATTTGCTCTGAGTGTGAACATAATATTATTCATACGGAGCCAAGAGAAGAAAAGTATAATTACTATCTTCAAAAACTTAAAAATGTTAATAAACCGAAATTATATTCTTAATCTAAGTCTTTGCTTGCAAAGGCTTTTTTTCTTGCTTAGTATAACCATCATAGAGTCAGAAGAAGTAGGAATGGAGATATAGTATGAATCAAACGAATACCCCACTATTTTCTAAGTTACAACAGTTTACTATGAAAGACCCCGTGTCATTTCATGTTCCAGGACATAAGAATGGACAAGTATTTTCAGAAGAAGGCGTAGATTTTTATAAGCAAATGTTGAGATTAGATCTAACGGAACTTTCGGGATTAGATGACTTGCATGCACCGTCTGGAGTAATACAAGAAGCGGAACAACTGGCAGCTGAATTTTTCAAAGCAGAGAAAACATTTTTTTTGGTAGGTGGGAGTACAGTTGGTAATTTGGCGATGGTCTTAGCAACTTGTCATAGTGGAGATAAGGTTATTGTACAGCGTAATTGTCATAAATCTATTATGAATGCTTTAGAATTAAGTGGAGCACATCCAATTTTTATTGCACCTGAATATGATTCTAATGTTGATAGATATACAAGCATCGGTTTTACAACATTGACTCATTCACTGGAAAGATATCCAGATGCTAAAGCGGTTGTACTTACCTATCCTGATTATTTTGGAAGGACTTATGAAATAAAAAGAATGATAGAATTAACACATGAATATGGCATACCAGTTCTAGTTGATGAGGCACATGGGGTACACTTTTCTTTAGATAATGGGTTTCCAACCTCAGCACTTCAACTTGGAGCGGATGTTGTCGTTCAATCAGCTCATAAAATGGCGCCTGCCATGACTCAAGGTTCTTATTTACATATTAAGTCAAGGTTTATTCTGAAGGAAAGAGTTGCCCATTATTTACAGATGTTACAGTCTAGCAGTCCATCTTATCCATTAATGGCTTCTTTAGACTTAGCAAGAGCATTTTTAGCAGCAATTACTCCGCGTGATATGAGGAAGATAAAGCAAAGTGTGGAGTGCGTGAGGGGAATGCTTAATAAGAGTGACTTATGGGATGTATTGCCATTGACAGAATATGATGACTTTTTAAAAATAACGTTACACGTGAAACAAAGATATTCAATTCAGAAAGTGGTAAATTTATTAGAAACAGAAAATATATTTCCGGAACTTCATACGAATAATCAAATCCTCCTTATACACGGATTAGCGCCATTCAACAGCACTGAACGTCTTGAAAAAGCAATAAAAAGGATCAACGAACAATTAAAAAATGATAGAAACCATGCTACAATAGATATAACAAAGCTATTTACTGAAAAAATTCAGGAATTAGCTTTATCTTATCAAGTTATGAATCAACTAACATATATAGAAGCACCAATTGAAAAAGGCATTGGAAATATAGCAGCAGAGGCAATCATTCCATATCCACCAGGTATTCCTCTAATCCTTAAAGGAGAAAGGATTACAGAGAAAAACGTAAGGATATTGAAACATCTGCTAAAACAAGGTGTACGAATACAGCAACGAATTCAAAATATAAAGATATACACCAATGAACAAAGGAGCACATTCTAAGTGAACGGACATTTTATTACATTTGAAGGTGGAGAAGGTGCGGGTAAAACAACGATCCTGCATAACATCCATCTTAAGTTGGAATCATTAGGTTATAATGTTCTATCTACAAGAGAACCAGGTGGAATAGATATTGCCGAACAGATAAGACAAATCATTCTTGATACATCAAATACTAAAATGGAAGAACGTACAGAAGCATTATTATATGCGGCTGCTCGTAGACAGCATTTAGTTGAGAAGGTAATTCCAGCTCTAGAAGAGGGAAAAGTTATTTTGTGTGATCGCTTTATAGATAGCAGTTTGGCCTATCAGGGTTATGCAAGAGGGCTTGGAATGGATGAAGTATTGACGGTAAACCAATTTGCTATTAAGGATAAGATGCCAGATTTAACACTTTTCTTCGATATCGAGCCAAAAAAGGGTTTAGCGCGTATTGCATCGAATAAAAGTAGAGAGAAGAATCGTTTAGATTTGGAAACACTTGTTTTTCATGAAAAGGTTTATAAGGGGTATCAAATCCTTACTGAAAAATTCCCAGACCGTATTCGTCCCATCAATGCTGACCAATCATTAGAACGTGTTGAAAAAGAAGCATTGATCAGTATCTTAAAACATCTACAAAATTAGGTGAATAATACAATGGTAGGCTAGTCACCTATTTTATAGAAGAAACATACTTTATAGTGTGTGTTCAAAAGGAGGACCAAGAAGTTATAGGAGTTATTTATACCAGACTTTTTGAACAACCTCTTAATAGTAATTACTGCTGTATTAAATCCAACTTGTCTTTATAATAAAAAAATAGGGAGGCCAAGACATGAAGCTAGTATTAGCAGTTGTCCAAGATAAAGATACCAATCGTCTAACTTCTGCATTAGGGGAAGGGAACTTTCAATCAACAAAGCTTGCTTCAACAGGTGGATTCTTAAAAGAAGGAAATACGACTCTAATGATTGGGTGCAAGGATGAGAATGTAGACAGGGTTTTAGATATCATTAAAGAAAATTGTTCTAATCGTGAACAAATGGTGGCACCGATTTCACCTATGGGCGGAAATGCCGATTCGTATATCCCAAATCCTGTAAAAGTAGAAGTTGGTGGAGCAACTGTTTTTGTATTACCAATCGAATCGTTTTTTCAATTTTAAGGATTTGTGAAAGGAGGGGCGAAGCAGTTGAAAATTTCAAATGAAATAGGAAGACAAACCGATTCAATCTATAAACGACAGTCAGATACAGACAGGGCATCCTTTAATAAAATGCTTCGTTCCCAACAAGTTTTTTATAATCAACAGCAATTAGATAATCTGATGAAAGATATCACTCTGCAAGGAAACAAACTTTCACGTTCTCGCACTTTTCGTGATCTTGCTAAATTTAAAAAACTAGTAAAAACCTTTCTTGATGAGACACTTTCAAAAGGTCTGAGTTTGCAGAAAAAGCAGAGCTTTGGTATGAATGGAAATCAAAACTTGGCTTTAGTAAAACAAGTTGATGAAAAGCTAATTGAATTAACGGAACAAGTCATGAATCAAGAAAAGAAGACGATAAATATTTTAGGTTTAATTGGAGAAATCAAAGGATTATTAATTAATTTATATACGTAAACATAAAGTTATTGAGGGACGGATACATATGAAAACATGGTCTGAAATAGTAGAAGTACAGCCGTTAGCAAGTAGAATTATTACAAACAGTATAAAAAAAGACCGTATTTCTCATGCGTATTTGCTTCAAGGTGATCGAGGTACTGGTAAGGAAGAAATGGCTATTTTAATTGCCAAGGTTCTTTTTTGTGAAAAGTTAAATGGGATAGATCCTTGCCAGGAATGCAGTAATTGTAAACGAATTGACTCCCATAATCATCCAGATGTTCATTGGATAGAGCCAGATGGAAAGTCTATTAAAAAAGAACAGGTGGAAAAACTTCAGAAAGAGTTCACTTATTCTGGGTTAGAATCTAATAGAAAAGTATACATTATTAAAGATGCAGATACATTAACTGTAAATGCCTCCAATCGAATTTTAAAATTCTTGGAAGAGCCTAGCAGACAAACCACTGCCATTATGCTGACAGAAAATAGTCAGTCCATTATTCCAACCATTAGGTCTCGCTGTCAGGTAATTGACTTAAAACCATTGAATCCACTCTTCTTCAAGAAACAATTAGTGGATAATGGAATAGAAGCCCAACTAGCAGTTTTATTGAGCACCCTTACAAATAATCTGCAGGAGGCAATGGATTGGAGTCAAGAGGAGTGGTTTGCAGAAGCTAGAAAACTAATGGTACAATTGATTGAAATACTTACAACAAGTCCTATCGATGGTTATTTATTCATTCATAGTCATTTGATACCTCATTTAAAAGATAGAAATGATCAGGAAAAAGGCTTAGATTTATTATTATTGGCATTTAAAGATATTCTTTATTATCAAATTGGAAACGAAAAGAAATTTGTATTCTTTGATCCAACAAACGCCTTGCTGGAAAAGGCTGCAATGACTTATTCTGGGGAGCAATTAATAGATATATTAAATGCCATTTTACAGGCTAAAAGGAAATTGAAGCAAAATGTTCAACCAACACTAGTGTTTGAACAGCTTACACTTCAAATGCAGAGGTGAAACAAATGATAGAAGTAATTGGAGTTCGCTTTAAAAAAGCGGGTAAAATATATTATTTTGATCCAGGTGAGGAAAATATTTCTCTCAATAGCTATGTTATAGTAGAGACAGTACGTGGCATTGAGTTTGGTAAAGTTGTTCTTACCAATAAACAGGTAGAAGAAGAAGATGTAGTCCTCCCTCTAAAAAAAGTAATTAGAGCTGCAGATGAGAAGGACAAGTTAACGGTCATTGAAAATCAAGAAGAAGCTAAGAAAGCTTTTGATATATGTACGTCGAAAGTAAGGGAACATCAACTAGATATGAATCTAGTGGAAGTAGAATATACATTTGACAGAAATAAAATCATTTTTTATTTTACAGCTGATGGCCGTGTCGATTTCAGAGAGTTAGTTAAAGACTTAGCTGCTATGTTTAAGACGCGGATTGAGCTAAGACAAATAGGAGTAAGAGATGAGGCCAAAATGTTAGGTGGGATTGGTCCTTGTGGCCGAATGCTTTGCTGCTCTACATTTTTGGGAGATTTTGAACCTGTTTCTATTAAAATGGCAAAAGACCAAAACCTTTCTCTAAATCCTGCAAAAATCTCCGGATTATGTGGTCGTTTAATGTGCTGCTTAAAATATGAAAATGATGATTATGAAACAGCAAAGCGTGAATTACCGGATATTGGGGAAGCTATTAACACACCATATGGTAAAGGAAAAGTGGTTGGATTAAATATACTTGAAAGACTAATTCAAATTGAAATTCCTGAAAATGAACGTGTCATTGAATATACATTAGATGAACTTATTGAAGAAGGAATTTTAGCTCAGGGCCAAAAATAACGAGGTGAGTGGGCGTGAGTAGCCGTCAAATCTTTGATCAAGTGTCTGATATGGAAAAACAAATCGGCGAATTATATGAGCAATTAGGTGACTTAAAACAGCGATTAAGTGAATTGCTGGAGGAAAACCACCGACTTTCCATGGAAAATCATAATCTCAGAAATCATTTGGATACGATTGAAGAAGATAGAAAAGAAATGGAAAATGAAAAGGAACCTAAAAAAAGAAAGTTGCCTAGCGAAGGATACGATAACTTAGCCAGGTTATATGATGAGGGTTTTCATATTTGTAATTTAGAATTTGGAAGTCCTAGAAGAAACGAGGATTGCATGTTTTGTCTGGAGTTTTTTGATAAAACAAGGTAATTACTAGCTACTATTTGAGTGTGAATGTTACTTTCATTCTTGCAAAAGCTATAACAAGCATGAAGAAATCCAGCTGTCTCATCATGAGACAGCTTTCTTTACTTTGTTTAGGAAATACGCTTTCCGTAGCGGGTAAACGCAGAAATCATCATTACGTAGACTTAAACTGAAGGCTATTCATGCTTTAAGTACCGCTATTACTTGCTATAATTATATTCAAGTCTATAAATTGTTGGAACAGGAGAGAATAATGGTACAGTTATTTGATGATGAACGTATTGATTTTCTATTAGCAGATGAAAGTATGAGGATTATTCAGAGTCCCACTGCATTTGCATTTTCACTAGATGCAGTGATGCTTGCGAATTTTGCATCTACACCTAAAAAGAAGGGGACCATCTTAGATCTTTGTACGGGAAATGGTGTTGTTCCATTGTTATTATCGAGGAAAACCGAGGCGAAGATAACTGGAGTAGAAATACAGGACAGAATTTATAGTATGGCAGAACGTAATATCCAATTAAATGATTTAGAAGACCAGTTAAACGTAATTCATGGAGATTTAAGAGAGATGAAACCGGTTTTGGGGCATAGTTCTTTTCAAGTGGTTACATGCAACCCTCCTTACTTTAAAACACCATCTAATCGGGAACAAAATCAAAATGAATACCTAACGATTGCAAGACATGAGATATTTTGTACATTGGAGGATGTTGTGAAAGCTTGTAAACTGCATGTGAAGCCTGGAGGGAAAGTAGCCATGGTACATCGTCCGGGAAGGCTAGTTGATATTATAACCTTATTTAGAAAATATAATTTAGAACCAAAGCGACTTCAACTGGTTTATCCAAAAGCGGGGAAACAAGCTAATATGCTACTTATTGAAGGAATTCGGGATGGCAAGGCAGACTTAAAAATATTGCCACCCCTTTATATTTATAAGGAAGATGGTACGTACACAAAGGAAGCTGAGGAAATTATTTATGGATAATAACGAGCATACGGTTTATATTTTGAAATGTAAGGATAATTCGCTGTATACGGGTTATACCAACAACTTAGAAAATCGTTTAAAAATGCATAGGGAAGGCAAAGGAGCAAAATATACTAGAGGCAGGGGACCTTTTCAAGTAGTATACATTGAAAAATTCTCTATGAAAGAGGAAGCAATGAAGAGAGAATATCAGATTAAACAATTAGATCGTAAAGAGAAAATGCTACTAATAAGGAATTGGCTGAAAGAAGTGATGAAAAATGAAAGTTCAAAATAGCTTTAGTGATAAAGTTTCTGATTCAGGTATAATATATGTAGTTCCGACGCCAATTGGTAACTTGGAAGATATCACCTTTAGGGCGCTAAATACATTAAAAAACGTGTCGGTTATAGCTGCAGAGGACACTAGAAATACAAAGAAGCTCCTCCATTACTTTGAGATTTCGGTACCTCTTGTAAGCTATCATGAACATAATAAGCAAGCGAGAGAAAATCAATTAATCGAACGAGTGCAGTCTGGTGATTCTATTGCCATTGTAAGCGATGCCGGTATGCCTGCTATTTCAGACCCAGGCTATGAATTGGTTAAAGCGGCTATTGAACACGATATTAAAGTGGTAGTATTGCCCGGTGCCAATGCAGCTTTATGTGCTTTAGTTGGCTCTGGTTTACCAGCAGATGAATTCTATTTTTATGGATTTTTACCACGAAAGAAAAAAGAAAAAGAAGCTGAATTACAGCGACTGAAACATATACAGGCAACATTGTTATTTTATGAGTCCCCTTATAGAGTAAAAGATACGTTGAATATATTATATAAAATATTAGGAAACAGAAAAGTAGTTGCTGCTCGGGAATTAACCAAGCGATTTGAGGAATTTGTTCGTGGGACATTAGAAGAGCTTATTGAGTGGATTGATAATCGTGAACTAAAGGGAGAGTTTTGTCTCGTTATTGAAGGAAATGACAAGGCAGAGACAGAACAAGACTTGTCTTTCTGGTGGAATGAATTATCTATTGTAGAACATGTTGAATACTATACAATAGAAAAATCACTAACAAATAAAGAAGCAATAAAACAAGTATCTATCGACCGAAAGATACCTAAGCGTGAAGTGTATCAATCATATCATATAGAAAACAAGCAGTAATTTATGATAGCGTGGTTTATCAATTCCTACATAGCTAATATTAAACAAAATTTATATGAAAAGATTCAAATGAAAAGAGAGTCGACGTGCTTAGCAAGCGTCGACTCTCTTTATGACTTTTAATAGTTACTTTATTCTAACAGATAAATTTAGTTACTGTAAATAGAAAGTTGAAAAAATTTAATTTTATATTTACAAAGTTACAATTACTTCTCTTTTTGTAATGATAAACTAATTTCTTTTACTAACTCTTCTGCACTTTCAGGACTCAAGACGATTTTTCCATCTGCTAGAACAAAGTTCTTCTCAGATATCTTTCCAGTTACCTGACACGCAAAGTTATCCTGGTACTTCTTTAGTATAATCTTCTCATTCTCCATAAATATTTCCATTTGGTCTTTTGGATGTATATCTAAAGTATTCCTTAGTTCAACTGGAAGCACTACTCGTCCAAGCTCATCTACTTTACGTTTTATACCTGTTGACTTCATCTACTTCCCCCCCTCAACTTATAAGTTATATATATTAATTGTATTTATTTTTCCTAATAGTAAAGATTTTTCGACAATTTTCTTTGGTTTAGAATAGCAACATTTTCAGATAATGTCAATATAATAATTTAGAATCTTTACATAAATCCCAAAACTAGCAAATAATATACACATTTTAAGCTTACGATGGCTATTATTTGTTAATAATAATATTGCACAGTATTTGGCAAATTAAGCTATAATAGCTACAATAGTAATAGTTTACAATTTTAAGATGTCTGTGGATTTTTTTAGGAGGTAGCATAATGCAAGAGAATAAAAAAACATTTTATATAACTACACCAATTTATTATCCAAGCGGTAACTTACATATTGGTCATGCATATTCGACAGTTGCTGGTGATGCAATTGCTAGATATAAGCGCATGCGTGGTTATGATGTCATGTATTTAACGGGAACGGATGAACATGGACAAAAAATACAAAAGAAAGCGGAAGAAAAAGGAGTCACACCTCAGGAGTACGTTGATGAAATTGTTAGCGGAATTCAGGATTTATGGAAACAACTTAAAATATCGAATGATGACTTTATAAGGACAACACAAGACCGACATAAACAAGTGGTTGAAAAAATCTTTGATCAACTAGTTAAACAAGGAGATATTTACCTTGATCAATACGAAGGGTCGTATTGCACCTCCTGTGAATCATTTTTTACAGAACGCCAATTAAATGATGGAAATTGTCCAGATTGTGGTGGTCAAGTTGATAAAGTAAAAGAAGAATCCTATTTCTTTAAAATGAGTAAATATGTTGATCGTCTAGTAAAATATTATGAAGAAAACCCAGAGTTTATTCAGCCTGAAAGTCGTAAAAATGAAATGCTAAATAACTTCATTAAACCAGGATTAGAAGATTTAGCTGTATCGAGAACATCCTTTGACTGGGGAATAAAAGTACCTGGGAATCCAAAGCATGTTATATATGTTTGGGTAGACGCACTAACCAATTATATTACTGCTCTTGGCTATGGGTCTAATAATGAAGAAAAATTCAAAAAGTACTGGCCTGCTGATGTGCATTTAATGAGTAAGGAAATTGTACGTTTTCATACAATATATTGGCCAATTATATTAATGGCATTGGATTTGCCTTTGCCTAAAAAGATTTTTGCTCATGGTTGGATATTGATGAAAGATGGAAAAATGTCGAAATCAAAAGGAAATGTCGTTGATCCGGTTAGCTTAATCAACCGATATGGACTAGATGCACTTCGATATTATTTATTGCGTGAAGTACCATTTGGTTCGGATGGTGTCTTCACCCCTGAGGGATTTGTCGAACGTACGAATTATGACTTAGCAAATGACTTAGGAAACTTATTAAATCGTACCGTTGCTATGATTCAAAAGTATTTCGATGGTGCAATTCCTGCGTATAGAGCATCAGAAACAGAAGTAGATACTTCACTTGAACAGTTCACACAGGATGCTATTAAAAAAATGGAAGATGCAATGGAAGAAATGCAATTTTCTGTTGCTTTATCAACCTTATGGCAATTAATCAGCCGTACGAATAAATATATTGATGAAACAACGCCTTGGGTTCTTGCCAAAGATGAAGGAAATAAAGAAAGATTAGGAAATGTAATGGCACATTTAGTGGAATCTCTACGCAAAACAGCTGTTATGCTTCAACCTTTCTTAACAGAAGCACCTACAGAAATTTTCCGTCAGCTAAATATTACAGATGAATCCCTAAAAATTTGGGATAGTATTTATACAGATGGACAAATACCAGAAGGAACCATTGTTCAAAAAGGAAATCCAATTTTCCCTAGACTTGATGTGGATAAGGAAATCGAAGCGATAAAAGCAATGATGACGAAGCCTGTAGAAGAAACACAGAGCAAAAAGCAATCATCTCCAGAAGTTAAAGAAGAGATTGTATATGATGATTTCATGAAACTTGATATGCGTGTTGGAGAAGTAATGGAAGCGCAAAAAGTGAAAAAGGCTGATAAGTTATTAAAAATTCAACTAGACCTAGGATCAGAAAAAAGACAAATTGTTTCAGGAATTGCTAAATACTATACGCCAGAGGAGTTAGTTGGGAAAAAGGTGATTTGCGTAACAAACTTGAAACCTGTCAAATTACGTGGAGAAATGTCACAAGGCATGATTCTATCTGGTGAAGATGAAGAAGGAAATCTTTCTTTAGCAACTGTAGAGTCTTCACTACCAAATGGGTCGATCGTAAAGTAATTCCTTGATATTTCATACTCTGGGACAATAAATAAATCACAAATTGATAAAAAAGAGGCTGGGAAATAACTAAAGTGTTTAACTCAGGAAACGAACAATGTGCTACTTAGCGAAGTATATTTCCGGAGCAGTATTTACGCACCAATCATGTTCGAGTTTTCCCTTGAGAAAATACCTTTGTCCCAGCCTCTTTATAGGAGGTACCTCATGTTATT
This sequence comes from Oceanobacillus halophilus, assembly GCF_003628505.1. Classification (GTDB taxonomy): domain Bacteria; phylum Bacillota; class Bacilli; order Bacillales; family Amphibacillaceae; genus Oceanobacillus; species Oceanobacillus halophilus. The sequence continues at coordinate 106,569 of NZ_RBZP01000008.1, forward strand.
TGATACACATGTTCATTTAAACGCGAGACAGTTTGCTGAAGATCGTGAAGAAACTATTCAGCGTGCATTTGATGCAGGTGTGAAATATATGACTGTAGTTGGGTTTGATAGAGAAACTATACCATTAGCGATAGAAATTGCAGAACAGAATGAGACGATCTATGCAGCAGTAGGTTGGCATCCAGTTGATGCAATTGATATGACTGATAAGGAACTGGCATGGATAAAGGAACTTTCCAGCCATCCCAAAGTGGTTGCTTTAGGGGAAATGGGTCTTGATTATCATTGGGATAAGTCACCAAAAGATATACAGAAGGAAGCCTTTCGTAAACAAATTCAACTAGCTAAGACTGTTCATATGCCAATTATAATCCATAATAGAGAAGCAACAGAAGATATTATTCAAATTTTACAAGAGGAAAATGCCAAAGAAATTGGTGGTATCATGCACTGCTATAACGATTCCGTAGACTATGTGCAAGCTTGTTTAGACATGAACTTCTATATATCTTTAGGTGGTCCCGTTACTTTTAAGAATGCTCCCTTGCCAAAAGAAGTAGCTAAACAGGTTCCATTAGATAGACTTTTAATTGAAACGGATGCACCATATCTTGCACCACATCCAAACCGCGGAAAACGCAATGAACCAGCATATGTAAAATTAGTAGCAGAGAAAATTGCCGAACTAAGAGATATACCATTCGAGGAAATTAGTGATATGACAACAAAAAATGCCAAGCGGTTCTTTGGTATCAATTGAAATGGAATTGTAATAAATTAGTAAAAAAGTAACAAATTCAGTTAAAATTGGTAGTTATTTGGTAGATATTGAATAAAAAACAGGGGACAGATGATAAGGATGTCCCCTGTTTTTTTTATTTATAAAACAACAAAAACCCACTGGTGTCAGTAGATAGAACTAGTTTCTAAAAATAGTCAAAATAAGTAGATAAGTGTGTGTAATAGAAATGTAAACCAATCGTAAAAGGAAAAGCATTTACTTTATATACGTCTGTTTACTATAATCAATCATACAAAGGGGGCAAGATGCATGCGATTTATTCAAAAGCTATTGCCGGCGTCGAAATGGAAGCTGGTTCTTTCTACTATAGGTATACTATCACTAGTTGCTTTTACCAGTATTGTGTTATTTGAAACTACGAAAGCAGAAGTAGTGATAACTGACAATGGGAAAGAACGAACAGTAACTACACACAAAAATACAGTTGAAGAACTACTAGAAGAAGTAGATATTACTGTTTCAGAGCATGATAGTTTATCACATGATTTAAATGCTGAAATTGAGAGTGGCATGGAGATAAATTATGACACTGCAAATCAAATTACTTTAGCTATTGATGGTAATGAAAATACATACTATTCAACTAAAGATACGGTGGAAGAATTCTTTAAGGAACAAAATCTTTCTTTCTCCAAACATGATGATATCTCCCTAAAGGGTTCTGACAAAATAAAAGATGGTTTACAAATAGAAGTTAAAAAAGCGTTTGAAGTTGCCATTAATGATGGTGGAAAAGATAAAGTAAAGAACTTTACTGGCGGTACAGTGGAGGATTTACTCAATCAATATCAAATAGAAATTGATGACGATGATAAAATAAAACCAGCATTAGATGAACAGGTAACAAAAGATACCTCTATCAACATTGTTCGGGTTGACGTCAAAGAAGAAGCATTGGAAGAAAAAGTTGCTTTTAAAACAGAAACAAAGCAGGATAGCTCTTTGTTAAAAGGAAAGCAAAAAACTATTAAAGACGGAAAAGACGGAAAAGTCCTCAAAACTTACGAAGTAACGTTAGAAAACGGAGAAGAAATTGAGCGAAAACTAGTTGATGAAAAAGTGCAAACAGAAAGTGTTAATAAAGTAGTAGCAGTTGGAACCAAAGAACCGGAAGCTAAACTTACTACACTATCTAGTTCTAACTCCAATACGACTAGCAGTTCAGATAGTAAGACACTTACGATGACAGCAAGTGCTTTTACATCCAGCTGTAGTGGTTGCTCAGGATACACAGCAACAGGAATTAATCTAAAAGATAACCCAAGTAAGAAAGTAATTGCAGTTGATCCAAGTGTTATTTCGCTTGGGACAAGAGTTTGGGTGGAAGGTTATGGAGAAGCGGTTGCTGGTGATACAGGTGGCAATATCAAAGGAAGCCGTATTGATGTTCATGTGCCAAATAAATCAGAGGCATATCAATGGGGAGTTCGTAAAGTTAAAGTGAAAATTCTTGATTAAGATGTATGTAAGTTATATGCTCTTACCATGCTATTGGTAAGAGCATTGTTTTATTTTTGGATTTTTAATTAGGTATAAAAGTTTTTATGAATATGGCATATGATTAATAGTGGAGGAAACAAGTTGAAGATTAAAGAAGTTATTGTTGTGGAAGGAAGAGATGATACGGCAAAAATCAAATTAGCCGTTGAGGCGGATACCATTGAGACAAATGGATCTGCAATTAATAAAGAAATTTTAACTAGAATAAAGCACGCAAAAGAGAAGCGTGGGGTTATTATATTTACAGACCCAGATTACCCAGGAGAACGGATTCGCCATATTATCGATCAAGCAATTCCTGGATGCAAGCATGCATTTTTAACGAAAGATGCAGCACGAGCGAATAATCCGAATAATAAAAGTCTTGGCATTGAACATGCTACAATAGGAGCAATAAGACAGGCACTAAAAGATGTTTATGAGTTAGTCGAACCAACGGAGATTGAAATAACTCAAGAGGATTTAGTCAATTATGGATTGATAGGTACTCCAGAGGCAAGTAAGAGAAGAGAAAAGTTAGGAAAACTTCTTCAGATTGGACATACCAACGGAAAGCAGTTATTAAAAAGGTTAACAATCTTTCAAATTACGAAGGAACAATTTGAGAAAGCAGTGTCAACGATAAACCAGGAGGAAGAAGATGACCAATTATATCGCTACACCAACCCGAACGAAAGCTATATTAAATAAGTATAACTTTGCGTTTAAGAAAAGTTTGGGGCAGAACTTTTTAATAGACGTAAATATACTCCAGAACATAATAAAGCATGCTGGAATAGATAAGCAAACAGGAGCTATTGAAATAGGCCCTGGAATTGGTGCATTAACAGAACAATTGGCTATACATGCTAGTAAAGTGGTTGCTTTTGAAATAGACCAGCGTTTATTGCCTATTTTAAAAGACACACTTCATGACTATTCCAATATTGAGATTGTTCATAAAGATATTTTAAAAGCAAATGTTGTAGAAATAATTAAGGAAAATTTCCCATCAAATCATGATATACATGTAGTAGCAAATTTGCCATATTACATTACCACGCCAATTTTAATGAAACTTGTTCGTGATAAGCTGCCCGTATCTAGTATTACGGTAATGATTCAAAAAGAAGTAGCTGAACGAATGGCAGCGAAGCCAAATACGAAAAGCTATGGTTCATTAACTATCGCACTTCAATATTATACAGAAGCAGAAGTAGTTATGACCGTTCCTAAAAGTGTGTTTATGCCACAACCAAATGTAGACTCAGCTATCCTAAGATTGAAACTAAGAGAAAAACCTCCAGTGTATGTAGAAGATGAAGATTTCTTTTTTAACATGGTTAAAGCAAGCTTTGCTCAACGAAGAAAAACCTTACAAAACAACTTAAAAAGTTACTTTAAAGATCGTTATGACAAAGAAACCATTAATGTCATACTTGAAAAGTCTGGTATTGATGGACAAAGACGAGGCGAGTCATTAGATATGAGTGAATTTGCTCAACTAGCTAATACATTTATAAAACGGGAGAGAAAAGCTACTGCAGAATAATGCAGTAGCTTTTGTTTAGGCATATAAGGCCAAAGGATATTATCCCTCGTTTCAGTGGCTTCAAACACGTCCTGTTCCCTCAGCAGGTATAAAGCAGTATAAAAGGCAACAAAAAAAGGAGCCTAACAAACTTCTTACAGAAAAGACCCTGGTAAACCGTACACAAAAGAGTGTTTTTATTCATAACTTATAGGAGGAATGGTTTCGTCTGAATGGAGGCGTGAGGTGAGTATGAGCTTTTCAAATGGTAGCTTAGTTACTCGTAAATCGTATAAACATGATTTATTATTTCGTATTGCTAATATAAAAAATGGTATGGCGAATCTTTATGGAGAAGACTTCCGCTTAGAAGCGGATGCTCCGATAGAAGATTTAAAGGCGATAGAGATTCGCGAATTAGAACAGAGAAGAAAAAAGGAAAAAGAAAAAGAAGAGTTCTCCTATCGCTTATTCCGGCAAGATTATCAGCTGATGAAGGAAAAAAGAGATTACCAATCATCGGAAGGATACCAAAATTATGCAAAGTATTTTCAATTACCAGCAAAGGTCCTTCATTTAGATGGTGACCAAATGTATCTAAGAAAGTGCATAGAACTTTATCAGCGATTAGGTTTACAAGTTCATGGGATTCATATACAAGAAAAAGAAATGCCAAATAAAATAGGAGAATTAATAGAAAGAATACAGCCAGATATAATTGTAATCACTGGGCATGATTCTTATTCCAAAAATAAAGGGACAAAAAATGACCTTCGTGCTTATAGACACTCCAAATATTTCGCGGAGACTGTTAGAGAAGCAAGACGAACTAACCCACACCTTGATCAGTTAGTGATTTTTGCAGGGGCATGTCAATCACATTTTGAATCTCTAATCAGAGCAGGAGCAAATTTTGCCAGCTCTCCATTACGTATCAACATTCATGCATTAGATCCAGTATATATAGCAGCAAAGATAGCTTATACATCTTTTATGGATAGTGTGAATGTCTGGGATGCTCTAAGAAATACAATGACTGGAGAAAAAGGAATGGGCGGAGTAGAAACCAGAGGATTATTAAGAACCGGAATGCCTTATTTAGAAGAAGATAATATGGACTAAATAGGAAATCATATCTAATGGAGATATGATTTCCTATTTTTTCTATGTTGCTTATTTAGAGAAGTTTATCAAATGTTGCAATAACAGGCAAAAAGATGAATTAAAATGAAAAATCTATACATAAATTGTTAACATTTACAAATAATACGAAAAGTAGACAAAAGTCTTTGTTGACATGAAAAAACACATCTTGTTATAATAATATGTTTTTGACTATTATGCAACGGTGTGGTATAATAAAATATAGTGAGGTGGAGTGTATTGGCTAAAACATTAATCGAAATTAAGCAAGGTCTTGAGTGTCAAGTTGGAAGAAAGTTGAAATTAAAAGCCAACGGGGGTAGAAGGAAAACCATTGAACGACAAGGAACTCTAGCAGAAACATATCCTTCTGTCTTTATTGTTGAGTTAGATCAAGACGAAAATGCATTCGAACGTGTTTCTTACAGCTATGCAGACGTTTTAACTGAAACTGTAGAAATTAATTTCTTGGAAGACCGAAATAAATCATTAATTTAATTTGAAAACAGTGGACAATCCCAAGTCTACTGTTTTTTTCTGTCAGTACTTTCTATCCTTTACGAAAGAAACGGTGTCTACTCGGATTATATGGAATTTTAAAATTTACCGTTTTTACATATATCTGACTCGATTTTATTTCCAGTATTAGTACAACCTATAACTGTCGTAAACATTACCTGAAAGGGGTTGTGCTTTTTGGCCAGACGAAAAGGGATTATGTCCGATTATCTTAAAGAAGAAATTGCCAAAGAGTTAGGATTTTACGACACAGTGCAGAAAGAAGGTTGGGGTGGCATTAAATCCAGAGATGCCGGTAACATGGTGAAGCGTGCAGTAGAAATTGCACAACAAAGTATGAATGAAAAGGGCAATTCCTAGTTTTATTTAGGGTTGCCCTTTTTAAATGATAAAAATATTAAATTTTCCACTACCACAGCGTTGCTAGCTGTGCTCTGCTCTCGTTCGTGTTAATTATGATGCATGCAGGATTTGCGCTTCGGCAGCGTAACATCGATGCGAGTTGAATAATGTGAGTGGTGGTTTAAATAATACACGTGATTAAATATTTACTAAAAAGTCGCCACTGGTTTTCTTATATGTTACAATTTGTTTATCTTTTTAATGGGTACAGAGTAGGTGAGTGTATGGCACTGATAGAAAGGGCGCCCGCAAAAATAAACTTATCACTAGACGTTTTGAGGAAGCGTGAGGATGGATTTCATGATTTAGAAATGGTAATGACAACCATTGATTTGTCTGATCGTATTGAACTATTTCCTTTAAAACAGGATAAAATTGAAGTTTCTATAGAGAGCAGATATGTACCAAGTGATGAACGGAATTTAGCATATAAGGCAGCAGTGGCCTTTAAAAATAAATATAACATTAAAACAGGTGTCCGTATTTGTATAGAAAAAAATATCCCCGTATCTGCTGGCCTTGGTGGCGGTAGTTCGAATGCTGCAGCAGTTCTCAGAGGATTAAATCGTCTTTGGCGTTTAAATATACCAAAAGAGGAGTTAGTTTTATTAGGAGCAAGTATAGATGAAGATGTAGGATTTTGTATATACGGAAATACTGCCGTTGTAAGGGGATATGGCGAGAAGATTGAAATGCTAGCATCTCCTCCTCCATGTTGGGTTATATTGGCAAAACCAAACATCGGTGTGACGACTAGAAAAATATTTGAGCAAATTAGTGTGACTGATTTGTACCATCCTAATACAAGTAAAGTGATTGAAGCGTTATATGAAAAGGACTTTCATAAGCTTTGTAATAGTATAGGTAATTCACTTGAACCTATTACCAGTGTACAACATCCTGAAGTCATGCATATTAAGCAAGCGATGTTAAACATTGGAGCTGATGGAGTCTTAATGAGTGGAAGCGGACCTACCGTTTATGGATTGGTAGAACATGAAAATAAAGCAAGGAGAATATATAACGGAATGCGAGGCTTTTGTGAAGAAGTATATTTAGTTCGAATAATTGGATAAGCATTTGCCTAAAAACGTATAATAGTGGTATATTAGTATTTAAATATACGGTTTTGAGGTGTGGTAATGAAAAGGAGTAACCGATTAGTAATATTAACTGAGTTTTTTATGGAAAATCCACGAAAACACATACAATTACCATTTTTTGTAGATCTTTGTGAAACTACTAAGTCATCCATTAGTGAAGACTTAGATATTATCGATAATGTTTTTAAAACCCAAGGGTTAGGCTATTTAGAAAGAACAACCGGTGCTGGAGGTGGGGTTAAATATATTCCTGAAATCTCCTTGGAAAAAAGCTCCCAGTTTATTGAGGAATTGCGTAAAGAATTGCAAGATGCTAGTCGTATTTTGCCTGGTGGATATCTGTATATGAGTGATATATTGGGTAATCCGAAGTTAGTTAGAGAAATTGGACGTATTTTTGCTTCTCGCTTTTCTAAGTTAGACATTGATGTAGTAGTAACCGTGGCAACCAAAGGGATTCCCTTGGCCTATGCTGTGGCATCTTTCTTGGAAGTGCCTGTTGTAATTGTAAGAAGAGACCCGAAAGTGACAGAAGGATCATCAGTTAGTATAAATTATGTGTCCGGCTCATCGAGGAAAATACAAACGATGGTATTACCTAAGAGAAGTTTGAAGGAAGGTAGTAACGTTTGTATTATTGATGATTTCATGAAAGCTGGTGGTACGATTAATGGTATGATCAGTTTATTAAGCGAATTTAATGCACATGTAAAAGCTATTGGTGTATTAGCTGAGGCAGATGATGAAGAGGAAGAACGAATTGTAACCAACTATACTTCGTTAATTAAAATTACAGATTTAGATTTGATACATAAAAAAATTGAAGTACTAGCAGGTAACTTTTTAGAAGATGTATTATAAATAAAATAGATTAAAAAGGCAAAAAAGGCTGAGAATATAGGCTTTTTTGCCTTATTTTAATAGAGTAAAAAAAGTCTTTTTGAAAAATATATAATTTTTTTTCTATTTTATGCAGGAATTTTAATAAATTTGTTGAATTAGTTAATAAGTTCTAAGGGAAAAGGTGGTGAGACATCATGGAAGTAACCGACGTAAGATTACGCCGCGTGAATACAGAGGGCAGAATGCGCGCAATTGCATCAATTACATTGGATCAGGAATTTGTTGTACACGATATTCGGGTTATAGACGGTAACAACGGATTATTTGTGGCAATGCCTTCCAAACGAACTCCTGACGGTGAATTCCGGGATATTGCACATCCAATTAATTCTGGAACACGTGCAAAAATCCAAGACGCAGTATTAGAGGAATACCACCGTGCTGGTGAAGCAGAGGTTGAATATGAAGAAGCAGGTGCTTCCTAAAACATGATTAACGAAAGGGGTCAAATCTATCAAAGATTGACCTTCTTTTTTGTATTCACCTCTTTTCGAATGTTTTTTTGCCTTTAGCTACACTATTCTGAATTAAAGATATCTGCAGTCTATATAAAAAGTGAAGTAAAGTCTTGTTTTATCAACTGTAACTTTTAAAAGTCTTGCAAACGCAAAGTGAGAGTAAAAAAATTGTCCACCTCCTGTCTACTATCATCAAGTAATTAAGAACTCCTTATGTAAAATCTCCTTCCAAACTTTATACACAATGGAAAAAGTACCCATGCTATTAGATAATCAATGTGTTGAAATCAAACCTTGTTTAAGATATATTTTATAATGGATAAAAGTAATAATTGGAGGTTTCCTTATGACGAATCGTTATGCTGTCATCTTGGCAGCGGGACAAGGAACAAGGATGAAATCAAAGCTTTATAAAGTACTACACCCTGTGATGGGCCGCCCGATGGTTCAACATGTTATAGATCAATTAACCCCTCTTAACTTAGATGAGACAGTAACCATTGTGGGATTTGGTGCAGAAAAGGTAAAAGAAGTAATTGGTAATCAAAGTAATTATGTTATACAAGAGGAACAACTTGGAACTGGCCATGCTGTGATGCAAGCAGAATCATTATTGAGCGATAAAGATGGGACAACAATCGTGGTTTGTGGTGATACACCATTAATAACAAATACCACTTTCGAGGCGCTTTTTGAACATCATGAGAAGGAAGGTGCAAGTGCAACTATCTTAACTGCCAAAGCTGATGATCCTGCTGGATATGGGAGAGTAATACGAAATGCTGAAAATGAAGTAGAACGAATCGTTGAACATAAGGACGCAAATGATGCAGAGCTCCAAGTATCGGAAATAAACACAGGTACATATTGTTTTGATAACCAGGCACTCTTTGCTGCATTAAAAGAAGTATCTAATGATAATGCTCAGGGTGAATATTATTTGCCAGATGTCATTGAAATACTTAGGGGCAAAGAAGAAAAAGTTAGTGCATTTATGACCGAACATTTTGAAGAGACGCTCGGAGTTAATGATCGTGTTGCTTTAGCAAAGGCTGAAAAAATCATGAAAAAGCGAATTAATGAGAAGCATATGAGAAATGGTGTTTCTATTATTGATCCAGATAATACATATATTCAGTCGAATGTTACCATTGAATCAGATGTTGTCATTCATCCTGGATCTGTGCTTAAAGGATCAACAATCATTAAAGAAGATGCAGAAATAGGCCCTAATACGGAAATTACCAATTGTCAAGTTGGAGAAGGTACTGTCATTAAACATAGTGTGGCTTCGGATAGTAATATTGGGCAACATGTTAATATTGGACCGTTCGCACATATACGTCCAGAATCAGTTGTAGGCAATGGAGCGAAAGTTGGAAACTTCGTGGAAATCAAAAAGACAAAAATGGGCGAAGGTAGCAAGGCATCTCACTTAAGTTACCTAGGAGATGCAGATGTTGGGAGCAATGTGAACATTGGATGTGGTACAATAACAGTGAACTATGATGGAACTAATAAATACCTAACAACGATAGAAGACGACGCGTTTATCGGTTGTAACTCCAATTTAATTGCACCAGTTACTATTGGAAAAGGGTCATATGTTGCTGCTGGATCTACCATTACAAAAGATGTACCAACAGAGGCATTGTCTGTTGCCAGAGCAAGACAAACAAATAAAGAAGGATATGTAACAAAATTAAAAAATAGAAAATGAGATTAACGGAGGGTTAAAATCCATGTCATCAAGTTACAGCGACTCATCGTTGAAGGTGTTATCACTTAATTCAAATCCAAAATTAGCAAGGGATATTGCAGATCACATTGGTGTTCAATTAGGAAAGTGTACAATATCCAGATTTAGTGATGGTGAAGTACAAATTAATATCGAGGAAAGTATCCGAGGCTGTGATGTTTATGTTATTCAATCAACATGTGCTCCGGTTAATCAACATATAATGGAATTACTAATCATGATTGATGCCTTAAAACGAGCATCGGCCAAATCGATTAATATTGTTATGCCATACTACGGCTATGCTAGACAAGATCGGAAAGCTCGTTCTAGAGAACCTATTGCAGCTAAATTAGTGGCAGATTTAATTACAACGGCAGGAGCTAATCGCGTAATTACGCTTGATTTACATGCTCCACAAATACAAGGATTCTTTGATATTCCGATTGACCACTTACAAGGTGTTCCCATTTTATCGAATTATATTGAATCAAAAGGACTAGAAGACCCTATTATAGTTTCACCTGACCATGGTGGGGTAACACGTGCTCGGAAAATGGCAGATCGGTTAAAAGCTCCAATCGGTATTATTGATAAGCGACGTCCTCGTCCGAACGTTGCTGAAGTAATGAATATAATTGGTAATATAGAAGGAAAAACAGCGATACTAGTTGATGATATTATTGATACAGCTGGAACGATTACTTTAGCTGCAAATGCATTAATTGAAAATGGTGCAAAAGAAGTGTATGCATGCTGCACACACCCAGTACTATCAGGACCGGCTATCGAGAGGATTGAGAACTCTAAGATTAAGGAATTAGTGGTTACTAATAGCATTCCATTACCGGCAGAAAAAAATATTGAAAAAATTACGACACTATCTGTTGCGCCTCTAATAGGGGAAGCGATAATTCGTGTCCATGAATTACAATCTGTAAGTATTCTTTTCGATTAATTGTAATGTTTAGATTGCCTTAGTATAGGGAATAAATGTATTGACTTAAAAATAGCTCCATGAAGAAAATGAGAATTATTAAAACAATGTATGGAATTTCAATGTTTTAGTATTAAAATATCTGGAGGATGATAACTATGTCAGTTACATTAAAAGCAATAAAACGAAATGATCTTACGCGATCCAATACAAAAACTTTAAGAGAAAATGGACAAGTTCCTGCTGTGGTTTATGGAAAACAAAAAGAGCCACAAGCTATTGCAGTGGACAGTATTGAGTTAGTAAAAGTAATTCGTGATAATGGGAAAAACGCTGTACTTTCACTTGCTTTAGATACAGATAACACCGTTGATGTCATGTTTTATGATTATCAAGTAGACCCTCTAAAAGATAACTTAGTACATGTTGACTTTTATATGGCCGATATGTCTGAAGCAAGAGATGTGTCTGTTCCAATAAGATTAGAAGGCGAGCCAAATGGACAAGGGGTTCTCCAACAACCTTTATTTGAAGTTCAAGTTCGTGCAAAACCAAATGATATACCTGAAGAAGTCACAGTAGATATATCTAGTCTTGAAATAGGAGATGTTATTACAATTGCTGATTTGCCGGCAAACAATAAATATGAATTTATTGATGACCCAGAATCAACAGTTGCTACAGTCCTTGCTCCGGATACAAACGTTGCAGAAGAGCATGCCGAAGAAGTAGAAGAAGCAGAGGCGGGCGAAGAAGAATCAGGAGAAGAATAGAGTATGATCAACCCTATTACTTCCCAAGTGTGTAAATAAATTCAATAATCCCCTTCCTTTAAGAAAAAGTACCTATTTTCTTAGTGGGAGGGATTGTTGTATTTGTAATAAACCTTCTCCAAGAAAAAAGTTAATTCTTTATATCGACTTTTTTATTATAGTGTGCAAACTAGTATAGAATGATTATGGTGATGCTCTCGCTTTAGCAACATTACATGACGTTTTCTAATCTTAATTAAGAGTGGATAATAAATAATGAGGTAGTTAAAGATGGTTTTTAATATATTTAATATAAAAAGATCAAAATCTAATAAAGGAAGCCAGCAAAAAATGAAATGTATTGTAGGATTAGGAAACCCAGGTAAGAAATATGAGAATACGAGACATAATGTAGGATTTATGGTAGTTGATGAATTAGCTAGAAGAAACGGATGGCAAATAAATAAATCCAAATTTAAAGGTACTTTTGTCATGGAGCAATTTGGAGGAGAAAAAGTTATCCTACTTAAACCTCAGACATATATGAATCTTTCCGGTGAATCGATACGTGCACTTATTGATTTTTATAATATTGAAATTGACGATATTGTCGTAATATATGATGACTTAGATTTACCACCAGGAAAAATACGTTTACGTCAAAAAGGCGGTCATGGCGGCCATAATGGGGTTAGAAATACAATTGACCATCTAGGTACCAAGGATTTTAAGCGTATTCGTGTAGGCATAGGAAGACCGTCTACTAATATGCCAGTAATTGATTATGTTTTGGGGACTTTTCCAAAAAGTGATCAGGAAAATATGCAAACAAGTATTAGTAAATCAGCAGACGCTTGCGAATCCTGGTTAAAAGGAAAACCTTATTTAGAAGTAATGAATGATTATAATAATAGTTAATAATATCAATGATGACTAGCACGAAAGCTTAACCTAACACTTTTCCCTTCAATCTATAAAGTAATGGTTCACTTACTGAAGCTTTGCAATATATACTGTTTGGTTGTATGTATAATATATCTCTATTCGGATAAACTTTTAATAAAGTTTTGATTCACGTTATCCGAGGAGGAATATAGGTGTCCATTGTTTATAATTGCAGACACTGTGGAAATGAAATAGGAAAATTGGAAAACCAGATAATCGATACATCCATGTTAGGATTTGATCATCTATCCATGGAGGAAAAAAAGGAAATGATCCAATATCAATCAAATGGTGATATCCATGTAAAAACAATTTGTGAAAGCTGCGAAGAAACACTAGGACAGCATCCACATTATCATGAATTGGATTTCTTTATACAATAGTATAAGCAAGAAAAGCTTTGGTATTAGACCAAAGCATTTTTGCGCTTAGTATGAAAGTGCAATAAGCGGGGGTTTAACGATGAAAGGAATTAATCATTATTTACAATCACAGGAAGATATACAGTCTATTATTAATGGTATAACTAGTGGTATGAATGAGCAGCTAGTTGCTGGTCTATCTGGTTCTGCTAGAAGTATGCTAGTTTCTGTTGTTAACGAATCTATTACTAAACCAGTATTATTAGTAACACATCAACTGGTACATGCTCAGCAACTGCACGATGATTTGGTGGACTTTGTAGGGGAAGAAAATGTACATTTATATCCTGTAAATGAGTTAATCGCTTCTGAAATAGCATTTTCAAGTCCAGAATTGAGAAGTCAGCGAATTGAGGCATTAACATCATGGTCACAGAATAAATCGGGAATTTTAATTGCTCCTGTAGCAGCATTAAAGCGTATTCTACCCCCGCCAAGTTATTGGAGTAGATATCAATTAAAGTTTACTCTTGGTGAGGAAATTGATATTGATAAATATCTCGCATCTCTTGTAGATATGGGGTATGAACGTGCATCGATGGTGTCCACCCCTGGGGAATTTAGCAAGCGAGGTGGGATTATTGATATATATCCAATAACCGAGGAAAATCCGGTTCGAGTAGAGTTGTTCGATGAAGAAATTGACTCTATACGCTATTTTGATGCTGAAACTCAACGTTCACTAGAGAAACGAAATGAAATTATTGTTGGACCAGCATCTGAGTTGTTATTGACTGATGAAGATATCCATTCCTCAGCAGAGCGGTTAGAAACAGCACTAGCAGAATCGTTGAAAAAGATGAAAAAATCAGAGACAAAAGAGAATTTGATTGAAGTCATCGAAGCAGATATTGGTCGGTTAAAAAATCTAGAGAGATTTCAAGAAATGTATAAATATATCGGATTTCTATATGAAAAGCCTGCTAGTTTGTTAGATTATCTAACGCAAGATGGGCTTGTAGTGCTAGATGAGATGAGCAGAATTCAGGAAACGGCTAATAGTTTGGACACAGAAGAAGCAGAATGGTATAGTAGTTTGCTTGAGGCAGGAAAGATGGTTCGAAACAGCAGATTTTCCTATGATTGGCAAACTGTATTGGATAATATGACCCAACAGCGGATGTATATGTCTGTTTTTTTACGACATATACCAAATACAAACCCGCAGAATATTATCAATCTTTCTTCCCGAGCTATGCAGGAATTTCATGGTCAAATGCATTTATTTAAAAATGAACTAATCCGCTGGAAGAAAGGGGATTTTTCTGTCGTTATTTTAGCCCCAAATGAAAAGCGGGCGGAAAAGATTCATTCTATTCTCATGGATTATGATGTGGAAGCCGCTATTTCTAAGCAATTAACGTTACCAGTTAATAAACCTACGATAGCTATAGGAAATATCAATAGCGGAATAGAACTTCCAATGCATAAGCTTGTAATAATTACCGAAAATGAATTATTTAAAAAGCGAATGAAACGAGCAAGAAAACAGCAAAAGATCTCCAATGCAGAACGTATAAAGAGTTACCAAGAGTTAAAGGTCGGCGATTATGTTGTTCATGCTAATCATGGGGTCGGTAAATACTTAGGAATAGAAACATTAAAATTAAACGATTTGCATAAGGACTTTATGCTTATTCGTTATTCTGGTGACGACAAATTATATGTTCCTATTGATCAAATTGATTTAGTTCAAAAATACGTTGCAGCAGAAGGAAAAGAACCAAAACTATATAAATTAGGTGGAACAGAATGGACGAAAGTTAAAAGAAAAGTCCAATCAAGTGTAGAAGATATTGCGGATGATTTAATCAAGCTTTATGCCGAAAGAGAAGCTAGAAAAGGATATGCATTTTCTAAGGATACAGAGATGCAACGAGAATTTGAAGCATCTTTCCCATATCAGGAGACGGAAGATCAATTACGTTGTATTGAAGAAATCAAAGCTGATATGGAAAAAGAACAGCCAATGGATCGTTTGTTATGTGGTGATGTTGGTTATGGGAAAACAGAGGTAGCGATTCGTGCTGCTTTTAAGGCAGTGATGGATGGAAAGCAAGTTGCATTATTGGTGCCAACAACCATTCTTGCCCAACAGCATTATGAAACGATTCGAGAAAGATTTCAGGATTATCCTATTAATATCGGGCTACTTAGCAGGTTTCGTACTAAAAAACAACAAACGGAAACAATCAATGGCATCAACAAAGGAACGATGGATGTGGTTATTGGAACGCATCGTGTATTGTCAAAAGACATTCAGTTCCGTGATTTAGGTCTACTAATAGTAGATGAAGAGCAGCGTTTTGGAGTGAAACATAAAGAGAAAATTAAACAAATGAAATCTAATGTGGATGTTCTTACTCTAACTGCAACACCAATACCAAGAACATTGCATATGTCAATGCTAGGTGTTCGCGACCTTTCTGTTATTGAAACCCCTCCAGAAAATCGTTTCCCTATTCAAACGTATGTAATGGAATATAATCCTATACTGGTGAGAGAAGCGATTGAACGAGAAATGGCGCGTGGCGGCCAGATTTTCTTCTTATATAATCGTGTAGAAAATATTGATAAGGTAGCACGTGATGTTGGTATGCTTGTTCCAGAGGCAAGAGTAGCTGTTGCTCATGGAAGAATGACAGAAACAGAATTAGAAAATGTTATTGTAAGCTTTTTAGAAGGGGAATTTGATGTCCTCGTTAGTACGACAATCATTGAGACGGGTGTTGATATCCCGAATGTAAATACGTTAATAGTAAGCAATGCCGATCATATGGGTCTAAGTCAATTGTATCAATTACGTGGTCGTGTTGGACGTTCGAATCGAGTAGCCTATGCTTATTTCACATATCAAAAAGATAAGGTGTTAACGGAAGTTGCTGAAAAGAGATTGCAAGCAATAAAGGAATTCACAGAATTAGGATCCGGTTTTAAAATTGCGATGCGTGATTTGTCTATTCGTGGGGCAGGAAATTTATTAGGCTCTCAGCAGCATGGATTTATAGATTCAGTAGGATTTGATATGTACTCGCAAATGCTGAAAGAGGCTATTGACGCACGAAAAGAAGGAAAAGAGATTGAAGGGATTGCTCCATTTGAGCCAGAATTAACGCTTAAATTAGATGCCTATATTCCAGATGATTACATTAAAGATGAGAAGCAAAAGATAGAAGTTTATAAACATTTTCGTTCACTGGAAACAGCTCAGCAAGTGAGTGATTTAAAAGACGAGTTAATAGATCGGTTCAGTGATTATCCGGTTGAGGTTGGAAACTTATTTATTGTATCGACTCTGAAAATGTATGCAAAGAAAGAACGAGTAGAATCAATAGTAGAAAAGAATAAAAAGATTACACTTCTGGTAGAAGAAGAGAGAAGTCAAAAAATTGATGGCTCTAAGCTATTTGAATTAGCGAATGAGTTTGGCAGAAATGTGCAGTTAGGTACCGAGAATAATAAATTGAAGATTGTATTTAAGTATTCGGTACCATCACCAAATCGTTTTGAAATTGTTGAGGATTTTATAAAAAAATTAGCTACAGTGGATAGAAATGGCTAAAAAATTGGTAGGTTATGTATAGTTCTTCTTGAGTTGTCTTATACTAAAAGCACACCTGGTGATTATGAAACATCCCGAGAGTTTTTATTAGTGGCTTTGGCTCGGTAAACACTTATTTATGAGCCGTCGTTACACTTATCCAGAAGAAAGCTTATACTTTCTAATCTGTGGAAAAAACGGAAGCAAGTATAATCATCATAGAAAGTGAGGATACTCAAATGAAGGCTACAGGTATTGTACGTCGAATTGATGATTTAGGGAGAGTTGTAATTCCTAAAGAAATCAGAAGAACTCTACGTATACGTGAAGGAGATCCACTGGAAATTTTCGTCGATAGAGAAGGCGAAGTTATTTTGAAAAAATACTCACCTATTAATGAACTAGGGCACTTTGCAAAGGAATATGCAGAAGCATTGTTTGATTCACTTCAGTTCCCTGTTTTAATTTGTGATCGAGATGAAGTAATAGCAGTGGCCGGTGAATCAAAGAAAGATTACTTAAATAAAGTGATTGGTTCACAAATAACTAAAACAATTGAAAATCGCACAACCCTTTTTGAATCAGAAACAAATACATTAGAAATTCTTGATGGAAAAGAGCAAGAAGTTGATTCTTACTGTATTAGTCCCATAATTGCTAACGGAGACCCAATCGGGTGTGTGCTTATGTTTTCGAAAGATGGAAATAAACTTAGTAATGTCGAACAAAAATCAGCAGAAACTGCTTCTGGTTTTCTAGCCAGGCAGATGGAGTAGTATGTTACAAGCAAAAATCAGCAATGTCTGGTTTTTGCTTATTTTTAACCCAAAATTAATAGGGTACACAATAGCTCCTTTCCATTTATGCTATAATGATGTAGAAATGAACAAAAAGGACGTTAGTGATGGAAGAAAATGAAACAAACCGGCTCGTAAAAGGGGCATTATTATTAAGCTTGGCGGGTTTAATTAGTAAAGTTCTAAGTGCGGGATATCGAGTTCCACTCCAAAATTTAACAGGCGATGTGGGGTTTTATATATATCAGCAGGTGTATCCTATCTTAGGGATAGCAATGATGCTTTCATTATATGGTTTTCCGCAGGCAATTTCCAAAATGATGGCAGAAATGAGACTAAGTGGCAAAAGACCATCCTTCCGTAATTTTTATTTGCCACTCTTCTTCATCTTATTAGTTATCAATGGAGTATTATTCCTTTTCATGTTATTTAATGCAGATAAGTTAGCTGTTTGGATTGGAGACAGTAAGTTAACGAATACATATCAGTTTGCAGCATTTGTATTTTTATTTGTCCCCTTTACCGCGTTATTGCGTGGGGTTTTTCAAGGTAATCTTTATATGAAACCAACAGCATATTCACAAGTATTTGAACAACTCACTCGTGTGGCGATAATAATAGGAGCAGCAGTACTTGTGGCTAATCATTCGTTGGATTTTTATAAGATAGGTCAATCAGCAGCAATTGCCTCTCTTAGTGGAGCGTTTGCCGCTATACTTGTACTGCTACTATTTTTTGTGAAATATAAGCCAGTTTCCATGGAAAAGCATGTTATTCCATGGAATTATTATGTCAAGACACTCTTGTTTCTAGGAGTGATTGCAGCATTAAATCATATGTTGCTATTGGTTATTCAATTTGCAGATGCCTTCACCTTAATACCGAGTTTAATGGATTATGGTTTATCAAAAGCAGAAGCTATGGAAACTAAAGGTATCTTTGATAGAGGTCAACCGTTAATTCAGCTAGGAACGGTACTCGGTTCTTCTTTTGCCCTTGCATTAATTCCATCTCTATCAAAACATAAACTGGAAGAGAATGAAGGGGAATTTAATTTTTACATACGTAGTGCCTTACTCTTTAGTTTTTATTTAGCTGTTGGTGCAACCATAGGGTTAATTGCAATCTTCCCAGAAACAAACACGTTGCTATATCAAGATGATAAAGGGACTGTAAATTTACAAATATTAGTACTTTCCATTTTTCTTTCTTCGGTAGCCATAACAGCATCTTCTATACTTCAAGGATTAGGTTATATAAAACGTACAGCAGCTTTTATTTTACTAGCATTATTTGCAAAATGGATATTAAATCAATTCCTTGTTTCAATTATGGGTATAACTGGAGGAGCATTGGCAACTGTTTTCAGTTTGCTTGGATTACTTATAGTTGTATTATTCGACTTAAGGCGGAAGTTGCCTGGATTGCAATTATTAAATCAGATACAGTGGATTTCCCTTTTGAAGGCTTCTATGCTAATGCTTGTATATTTGTTATTTGTAGATTTCGTTTTCCCGGAAAGTTTGTTACTGTCACGTGTACAGTTACTACTATATGTCCTATTCTTGGTTACAACAGGAGCTGCTATATTTTTATTTAGCTTATTAAGAGGTAAGGTGTTTTCAGAAAGGGAATTATTGTTATTACCTTATGCCTCTTTGTTTATAAGAATTTATAGAGAGAGGGAAAAAAATGAGTAGAATCGAGATTATTGGTTTAGGCGCAGGAGATGTTAATCAATTATCATTAGGGATTTACAAAAAACTAACAGCTCAGAAATCAGAAATATATACTCGTACATTAGACCATCCAGTAATTGATGCATTAAAACTGGAGGGTATCAATTTTTTTGGTTTTGATTATATTTATGAGTCTGAAAAAGGATTCGAATTGGTATATAATCAAATCGTTGCAACATTAATAGAGAAAGCTAAAAATTCAGAGGGGATAATTTATACAGTACCAGGACATCCCATGCTTGCTGAAAAAACCGTCCAATTATTATTGGAACAAACAGAAGTTGAAGTGGAGATTACTGGTGGCCAAAGCTATTTGGATGATATGTTTACGGCGCTACAGATTGATCCAATTGAAGGTTTTCAATTTATTGATGGGACTTCCTTTGAACGGAGCCAACTTCAATATCGTGGGCATCTTATCTTTTGCCAGGTGTATGACCAATTTATCGCATCCGATGTTAAGTTAGCTTTATTAGAGGATTTACCACCTAATTACGAAGTAACGTTACTAGAAGCGGTGGGAAGTAGTGATGAGGTAATAAGAACTGTCCCATTAGAAGAATTGGACCATCAAGTTGAAATCAGTAATTTAACAAGCGTTTATGTTCCACCTGTGCCAACAGAATTATTAAATCATCGCTTTGAAAATTTAAGAGCAGTTATGAGAACTTTGCGTGGACCTAATGGTTGTCCATGGGATCGGAAACAGACACATGAATCCCTAAGAGAACATTCTATTGAAGAAATTTACGAACTAATCGAAGCAATTGATAATCAAGATGATGAAGGGATAATAGAAGAACTTGGTGATATACTTATGCACGTTATGCTGCATAGCCAAATCGGTGAAGACAATGGGTACTTTACGGTAGATGATGTAATTCGTGGTATTACCAATAAGATGATATATCGCCATCCACATGTTTTTGGAGATGCAAAGCTTGAAACAGCTGATGATGTTACAAGGAATTGGGAAGAACTTAAGAAAAAAGAAAAAGGTAACAAGCGGAAGTCTGTTTTAGACGGTGTTCCCAAACCTATGCCTTCTCTAGCAAAAGCTTACCAATTACAGAGGAAGGCGGCGAAGGTAGGTTTTGATTGGGATGAAGTCTCAGACATTTGGAATAAGTTAGACGAAGAAGTAGGAGAAGTTAAAGAGGCTATTGAAATAAAAGATAAGCTAGAAGTAGAAAAGGAATTTGGCGATGTTTTGTTTGTCCTAGCAAATTTAACAAGATATTATAATATCAACCCAGAAATAGCCTTAGAACAAACAAATCAAAAATTTATATCTCGTTTTACCTATATTGAGGAACAGCTCAGTAAACAAGGAAAGGATATCCACCACTCCTCCTTAGCTGAGATGGATGCCTTATGGAACAAGAAGAAAGAAAGAGAGTGATTATTATGAGATTGGATAAATTTTTAAAGATTTCAAGGATCATTAAGCGACGAACATTAGCAAAGGAAGTAGCAGAACAAGGCAGGATTACTATTAATGGTAATAAAGCAAAGGCATCCTCTACCCTTTCACAAGGGGATGAACTCAAAATTCGCTTTGGACAGAAGATTGTTACGTTTAAGGTAAATGATCTACGGGAAATTGTAAAAAAGGATGAAGCAGAGACACTCTATACGATAGTAAAAGAAGAAAAGGTTGATTAAGATTTATCTAGTTTCCTGTTCTATACTTGTCCCCCTTATCATAAATTGTTAATGATAAGGAGGGCATTTTATTATGAATTATTATGATAATAAAGAAAATGTGACACGGGTGCAAACGGATCATTTCTTGAAATTAAATAATCGTAGGAATCTGGAAATCACAGGAGTTAAGGAAGTTGATAGCTTCGATAATGAAGAATTTCTACTAGAAACAGTAATGGGCTATTTAATCGTTCGTGGCCAGAACCTGCAATTAAAAAACCTGGACGTAGGTGAGGGAGTTGTGACAATTAAGGGAAAAATCTATGAGCTTTCGTATGTAGATGATCAGGGGCAGGAGAAAGCTAAAGGATTCTTTAGCAAGTTATTTAGATGACGCTCAGCGTTCAATTTTTAACGATGATAACGATGATAGGTGGCGGGTTTTATTTAGGAATGATACTTGATACCTTTCGCCGTTTCACTCCATATTGGAAGAATAACATCCCTCTAACATACGTAATGGAGATATGTTTTTGGCTTACGCAAACAATTATTTTATTCTATATTTTATTCCAGGTGAATGCAGGTGAGATAAGGTTTTATATCTTTGCAGCATGCCTGCTTGGCTTTGCTATGTATCAAGTATTTGCTGCTAGTAGTTATAAACGGTTATTAGAATACATTATACGAATGATTGCTTCTGTTTATCGTTTTTGCAGAAGAGTTGTACAAGCCTTAATAATAAAACCTATTACATGGATAATAACTACAATATTCGCCATTGTATTGTGGATATTAACTATTTTATGGACAATCATTCAATTTATTGCAAAGCTTCTATTTGCTCCTATAAGATGGATTGTAACTGGCATCTATCGTATACTTCCAAAAAGTTTTCAAAGATTTTTGCACCAACAAGCAGGATTTTATAGTAAAATAAAGAATATAGTAATTAAATGGATGAAGTATATAAAAGGTGGAAGCGACCGTTAAATTAACGCTTAAAGCACGGAAGCTGAAACTAGACTTATAAAGTCAAAGAGGAGGTAGAAGCTTTGTCTTCTCAGAAGAAAACCGTTACTAAAATAGATTCAAACTATATGGAGCAGTATGATGTATACATAGAAAGGCAAAAAAGGAAAAAGCAACGACTGATTCGTCGTTTGGTTCTATTTTCTTTGGTTACACTGGTTATAATCGGAAGCATGGCTGGATACCATGTAAAACAACGTGTACTTCATGCGGAAAAACAAGAACAGTATGAACAGCTTGAAAAAGAATTAGCTGAGTTAAAACAAGAAGAAGAAAATTTGAAGGAAGAAATCAATTTATTAAATAATGAGGATTATGTTTTAGATATAGCTAGAACTAATTATTTCTTATCTAAAGAAGGGGAACTTATATTTACCATACCTGATGAAGAACCGTCTTATTGACACTTTTTCGTAAGATTAATATACTATAATTGAACTTATCGCAGTTATTGCAGGTTACTGGGCGGAATTATCGCTGAGCTCATAAAAAAAGAACAACCCAAGTATAGTTCGTGGATAATTTGCCCACATAAGCGCGATACGTTCCATTTAATTTATGGTTTGGGGAAATCCTAAACTTATAGAAGTTTTACTTTATCTAATCTTTTAAGGAGGAGCATTTTTTTTATGTCAATCGAAGTAGGCAGCAAGCTGCAAGGGAAGGTAACAGGAATCACTAATTTTGGAGCATTTGTTGAACTCGAAAAAGGAAAAACGGGTCTTGTTCATATTAGTGAAGTTGCCGACAACTATGTTAAGGACATTAACGACCATTTGAAAGTCGGAGATGAAGTTGAAGTTAAAGTCATTAATGTCGAGAAGGATGGCAAAATTGGATTGTCCATTAAAAAGGCCAAAGACCGTCCAGTTCGTCCTAAAGTCAAAAAGGAGCGTCAGGAAAATTTCGAAGCTAAAATGAGTCGCTTTCTCAAAGATTCCGAAGACCGTTTGGCCTCTTTGAAGAAGCACACGGAATCCAAACGTGGAGGTCGGGGTGCTAAAAGGGGCTAGCAGTTGCTGTCTATTATAGTTAATGCTCTAATATATGAGAAAAAGCAGATGCCTGTTTATAGGCATCTGCTTTTTTTAATCCTTATATTGATAGCGGCGGAGGGGATCGAACCCACGACCTCACGGGTATGAACCGTACGCTCTCGCCAGCTGAGCTACGCCGCCATGATAATTAGTGCATTACTTTGGGAATCGCAAATTCCGAATCAGCAACAAGAAATATAATACAGGATGAAATGTCGACTGTCAATAGATTTTTGTATGTTAGAAAATTACGCAAATAATTATTAGAAGAAAATGTATAAAAACCATAAATTGACGAGAATGGTTTACGAAATTCGCCATATCACTATGCAATTCGGCAAAGACTCCGCTTAAATAAGATGCCTTTAAACTATTTTCTTTAGGTCTAAGCCCCCACTTTTTTAACATCTATGCTTACCTTATCTTTTATTCCAACGCCACTATGTTGCCTAGCTATGTTTCTTTATCAAATTTAGGATGCGACTCTGTCAGGCATTAAGATAGCAAATATGCCAATAAATTTCTAAAGAGATATCGCGCGCATACATACCCAACACTTATTTGTTGAAATTTGCATATTGCATAGAAAGCCGTCGAACGATTTTTTGGATTAGCACTGATGTTTTGACAAAAAAAAGAGTCATAGTGTGATTTACTAGTTGAAAAGATAGGAGTGGGTATTATGATGAGTTCTGTTCCAAAGATGGAAACAAAAGGCTTTGGTGTGCAAAAAAACAAACAGGTAGAGAAAATAAGGAATCGATTCTCCATAAAAATGAGTTCAATCTTGTTGGAAAAAGGATGGTTGTTTTTTATTGTTGGCTTCTTATTGGGACGAGCAGTCATTTTATCAAATGTTTCACCATTTGCGGTGGCATTTATTGCAACTATCTGGTTTGTAGATCGGAAAAAAACCTTCCATACGATGATTGCCGTTTTAATAGGTGCACTAAGTTTTTCTGTTATTCATAGTGTATTTATTGCATTGTCGATGATTGTATTTATTTTCTTAGCTGCTTTATTTAAAAATAGGAAGAGTCAACAAATACTAGTGCCATTATTTGTGTTTCTATCAACTGCTTTATCTCGCATTTTTTTATATTCAATTAATAGTCAGCTAACTTCATACGAATGGATGCTTTTGGCTGTTGAAGGAGTATTAGGTACTGTCCTAGTATTAATCTTTATGCAAAGCATTCCATTATTATCACCAAAAAGGTATAAACCCACACTAAAAAATGAGGAAATTGTCTGTATGATAATTCTCATTGCCTCTATATTAACAGGAATGATAGGTTGGGAGATTTATTATGGTGCATCATTAGAACAAATCTTCTCACGATACTTTGTGCTAATTTTTGCTTTTGTAGGAGGTGCTGCGATTGGGTCTACTGTTGGTGTAGTGGCGGGGTTAATCTTATCCTTAGCCAACGTAGCCAACTTGTATCAAATGAGTCTCTTAGCCTTCTCAGGGTTGCTAGGAGGATTACTAAAGGAAGGGAGGAAGATAGGGGTAGGAATTGGATTACTAGTAGGTACCTTTTTAATAGGTATTTATGGCAATACGGTAGATTTGATTCCATCTGTAATTGAATCTGGGATAGCTATTGTATTGTTTCTGATTACTCCAGCATCATGGTTTAACAAAATAGCAAGATATATACCAGGTACAGAGGAGTATACCAATGAACAGGAAAGATATTTGCAAAAGGTAAGGAATGTTACAGCGAAGCGGGTAGAGCAATTTTCCGGTGTGTTCGATGCCCTCGCAAAAAGTTTTGAAACAACTGATGTGTACACAATAGATGATGATGAAAAGAAAAAGGAAACAGATTATTTCCTCTCGCAAGTAACCGAGAGAACTTGTCAGACGTGTTTCATGAAGGATCGATGCTGGCAAAAGGAATTTGATACAACGTATACACTTATGGAGGATATAAAGGAGGATATAGCTGATGGATTAAGTCCAAATCATAAGGTAATGAGGGAATTTGAGAATCATTGTGTTAAATCGAAAAAGGTAATAGGCATCATGAAGGAAGAGATTACCTTTTTCGAAGCCAATCGTAAATTAAAACAGCAGGTACTAGAAAGTAAACGGTTAGTTGCAGATCAGCTGCAAGGTGTTTCAGAAGTTATGGGCGACTTCGCTAAAGAAATTTTAAAAGAACGACAGAATCATGAAATTCAGGAAAGGCAAATTATTCATGGATTAGAGCATATTGGTATCGAACCAGAAAAATTAGATATTTTTTCCCTAGAGAAAGGAAGTGTTGACATTGAATTGACTGCTTCATTTTATAATTATCACGGAGAAGGTGCGAAATTAATTGCACCTATATTATCAGATATCCTTGATGAAATGATTGTGGTTAAACAGGAGGAAATTTCTCCGTTCCCAAATGGGACAAGTTACTTTGCATTTGGTTCAGCAAGAGAATTTGTTGTCTCAACAGGTGCTGCAAATGCGGCGAAAGGTGGTGGAGTTGTATCAGGTGATAGTTTTACAACAATAGAGTTAGGAGCTGGTAAATATGCCATGGCCATAAGTGACGGAATGGGAAATGGTAAGCGTGCTAGAGAAGAAAGTGTGGAGACCCTTCGATTATTGCAGCAAATTCTACAAACAGGAATACCGGAAAAAGTGGCAATTAAATCTATTAATTCCATCTTATCACTGCGAACGACAGATGAAATGTTTGCAACGTTAGATCTTGCGGTTATTGATTTACACGATGCTTTTGTACAGTTTTTAAAGATAGGATCAACACCAAGCTTTATTAAAAGGGGTGATAATGTAATAAAGATTGAAGCTAGTAATCTTCCTATTGGAATCATTCAAGAATTTGATGTAGATATTGTCAGTGAACAATTACTTTCTGAGGATTTGTTAATTATGATGAGTGATGGCATCTTTGATGGACCGACCCATGTTGAAAACACAGATCTTTGGATGAAGCGGAAACTTAGGGAAATGGCGACAGATGACCCTCAGGAAATTGCAGATCTTTTACTGGAAGAAGTGATTCGATCGAAGTCAGGAGAAATTGATGATGATATGACTGTACTGGTTGCTAAGATACAAAAAAATCAACCTAAATGGGCAGCAGTACCTGTATACAGTGATAGAGCATTATAAAGGAGATGAATAGTTATGATTCAATCATTAATGAAGCGCTTTATTTTAGTATTTGTGTATTATGTTAATCGTAAGCAAGAAGAGGCTATTTTCCATTTTAATATGGAGCGTATATGGACCGTTGGAAAAGAGCGAAGACTTATCTTTCACGAAGAAGAAAGAGAGCGAACGGCTATAGATGAGACTCGGACAGGGAGGACAACATCTATTGTAAAACATGAATGCATGCTTACCAGTATTACCGTAAGAGGGAGTCCTTCGGCTATAAGTTATCAGTTGTGCATCTATAAATTTAATCTAAGTGGATGTATCTATTAAAACCACAATGACTGCGTCCTCCATACATATAGGATCTTTTTTGAAAGGTTGTTGCTTGTTATTTCTTCCCACTTTATATAAAGAGCGAATATATTTAATTCAGAATAATATAGCTCTCGCTCACACTTATGTTTGAAATGTGCAATCATTCGCTCCGGCAGAATACTTGCGGTTCGCGGGTACGGTCTCAGCCTCCCCGCGGAAAGCGTAGTGTATTTCCGTAGCGAAAGTTAAGCACTTTACTCTGAATTCAGATTATCAAGAGTTTCTATCAACTATAAAAATAAAAGTTGTAAAAGTAATAAATTATACGAAAAGAGGCTACATATAAAGCTTTTAATCAAACCCTCCCTTCGGCTATCTTATGTATACTTTTCCCATATTTTGGGGATGATGCTAGTGGAATATAAGGGAGGTTTTGGGCTTTGAAAAAAGGGACATTGAAACAAATTCTATTGATTACAGACGGTTGTTCGAATAAAGGTGAGGATCCTGCCGCTGTTGCTGCGATTGCTAATCAGCAAGGAATCACGGTGAACGTTATAGGTGTTTTGGATGACAAGCAAGTTGAAGATGTAGACGGTCTACAAGAAGTTGAGGATATAGCTCTTTCTGGTGGTGGTGTGAGCCAGATAGTTTATCGGGAATCATTATCACAGACAGTACAAATGGTAACAAAGCAGGCGATGACACAGACAATTCAAGGATTTGTAAATAAAGAACTAAAGCAGATATTGGGATCTAGCCAATCATTAGAAGACGTTGAACCAGAAAAACGCGGTGAAATTATGGAAGTCGTGGAGGATTTAGGTGAAACGAGTGATTTAGAAGTGGTTGTATTAGTAGATACTAGTGCTAGTATGCATGAAAAACTCCCAACAGTAAAAGAATCATTGATTGATTTATCTATTAGTCTGAATTCTCGTATTGGCAAGAATCGATTTTGTATTTTTAGCTTTCCTGGAAAACGAAAAGATATACAGAAAATCTTAGATTGGTCCCCACAACTTAACTCTATTTCAGAGGTCTTCCCAAAACTAACAAGTGGTGGTATCACCCCAACAGGTCCAGCGTTACGGGAAGCGATGTATCAATTTGGCAAGAAAAGCTTACTAAGGAGCTTAAGAAATGAAGATGAATCAGACGTGGAAGAAACAGGATATTGACTTTAAGCCAGGGACCTTAATTACTGGTAAGTGGCACAATAAACAATACTTAATCAAACAAAAATTAGGTGAAGGTGCAATTGGGACTGTCTACTTGTGTGAGACGGAAGGAAAATTAGCTGCCCTTAAGATAAGTGAGAAAGGCACATCCATGACAGTAGAAGTAAATGTGTTAAAGTCATTGCAACAGGTCCAAGGAAGAAGACTTGGACCTTATTTGTTGGATGTAGATGATTGGAAATCTCCATATGGGACTTCCTTTTCCTTTTACGTTATGGAGTATTTAAAAGGGGAGCCTATGTCACATTTTATAAAAAAACATGGAAGTGTTTGGATTGGGGTCTTCTTACTGCAACTGCTTGAGGATTTAGAAGAGCTTCATCGTTCTGGTTGGGTTTTTGGAGACTTAAAGTTAGATAATTTAATGGTTTTATCGTCGCCAAAACGTGTTAGATGGGTGGACGTAGGAGGTACAACTCAACAAGGAAGGGCAATCAAAGAGTATACAGAGTTTTATGATCGAGGTTATTGGGGACTTGGAACCAGAAAGGCAGAACCAAGTTATGATCTTTTTGCATTAGCGATGGTTTTCCTAAATATCTATTATCCAAAGAGATTTGAAAGAGTTGCTCAATCTGAGAAACTCTTGTTTAAGAAATTAGATAATGTCAAAGCTTTAGAACCATACAGACAGCCTTTAAAGAAAGCAATTGCAGGGAAATATCAAACTAGTGATGAAATGAAAAGCGATGTAACTAAACTCCTCTACCAAGCACAAAATAAAAGCAGGTTGAAGAAAAGATCAAAGCAACAAAATTCCAATATCCCCTTTTATTTAGAAATAGGAGGAATTTCATTTGTCGCACTAGGGTACTATCTCATTTCTTTACTTATATAATAAAGAAAGGGTTTTTTATCGTATATTTTGTTGTTTTTAAAGTTTTACAGTTGATAGTTGATAGAAACTATTAACTAATCTTATTCAGAATAGTAGCTCTCGCTGACAGTTATGAATGTTTTGGTGCCACCATTCTTCGCTATTTCACCTGACCTAGATATTTTATTGCGATAGCACAAGGTGGCTCACCAGTGACCCGCGAAAAGCGAAGTGTGTTTCCGGAACGACATGTTTCGCACAAAAACAACAATGTTTTAGAAAAGAGACTAAAGAAAAATAAGTATCATTTGGTTGAGATTCCTAGTAAAAAATATATATAATGGAAATACTAAAAAATCATTGTTGGTTAAGTGGAGATGGCGTAATGTTGAATCAACCCGTACTTAAATTTATAAAAAAGCATCAGTTGCTTACCAATGGGGCTACAGTTCTAGTTGGTGTATCTGGTGGTGCAGATTCTATGGCTTTATTACATTTTTTTCATAGTATTAGAGAAAAGTGGAATTTGAAAGTAATTGCTATTTCAATTGACCATCAATTAAGAGGAGAAGAGTCTCGATCAGATATAGAATATGTAGAAAAGGTTTGTAAAAATTGGGATATTCCCTTTGTCTGGGAGTCTGTGAATGTGGCCAATTATATGAAAAAGAAACATTTAAGTACAGAAGTGGCTGCGCGTGATCTGAGATACCAATGTTTTGCCAAACAAATGAATGTGGTAAAAGCTGACTTTCTTGCATTGGGTCATCATGGTGATGATCAAATTGAAACCATGTTAATGAGCTTGACAAGATCTGCTACTTCAAATGCCTTTTCCGGAATCCCAGTAAAGCGGGAATTTGAGTCGGGATGGATTATACGCCCATTCTTATGTATTACGAAAGCTAGTATTTTAGATTACTGCAAAGATACAGAGATAGAACCACGAATTGACCAGACAAACTTTGATACATCTTATACAAGGAATTTCTTTAGAAAGCATATACTTCCATTAATAAAAGAGAAAAATAATAATATACATACTACCATACAGCATTTAACTGAAACGCTTCATGAGGATGAGAAATTCTTACAAGTGAAAGCGAAAGAGATGGTTAATGAACTTGTCGTTTTTGATAAGAAAAATAATACTGCGGTTATTGAAATCGATCTTTTTAAAAATTATGCCCAAGCTTTACAAAGACGTGCACTTCATCTAATATTAAACTATCTATACAAGCAAATACCTAAAGGTTTATCCTATATGCATGAAGAGCAATTTTTCTCATTATTAAATGACAAAGGTGGCAATAGCCATTTAGATTTTCCTTCCCAGTTGAAGGTGGAGAAATCCTACGGGAAAATACAATTTCACTTTAAAGGAAGCATTCTTTCAGAAGATTTATCCTATCATTACCTGTTACATATTCCGGGAAAAGTTACTTTATTCAATGGCTCGGTTATAACAGCCGAGTATCCAAAAGAGAGTTGTGATCAGGATCCATTATCTCATGATTTTTTATTAGATGAGAAACAACTCCCATTACATATCAGAACCAGAAAGCCCGGCGATAGAATGAGCTGGAAAGGGCTAAACGGAAGCCGTAAACTAAAGGATATCTTTATTGATGAGAAAATTCCCATTGATGAGCGGAATAGTTGGCCCATCATTGTAGATAATAACGGAGAGATTTTGTGGTTAATTGGATTAAAAAAGGGAAAAACAAAAGCATATCAGGAAAAAGGAATTAGGGTTAGGATAAAATATGTTATAGGCAATAAGTAGGAGGATATTCATGCTTAAGGATTATATACACAACGACATAGAAAAAGTGTTAATTACAGAAGAAGAAATAAGAAATAAGTGTAAAGAACTGGGCAAACAACTTGCAGAAGAATATGATGGAAAGTTTCCTTTGGCAGTCGGTGTATTAAAAGGTGCCATGCCTTTTATGTCTGATATTTTACGTTATACAGACTGTCACGTGGAGATGGACTTTATGGATGTTTCTAGTTATGGAAATGAGACACGTTCCTCAGGTGAAGTAAAAATCGTTAAGGACTTAAACACGAAAGTAGAAGGACGAGATTTACTCATTATTGAGGATATTATTGATAGTGGGTTAACATTAAGTTACTTAGTTGACTTATTTAAATACCGTAAAGCAAAGTCAATTAAAATCGTTACTTTGTTGGATAAGCCAGAAGGAAGAACTGCGAATATAACAGCTGATATGGTTGGGTTTCATGTTCCTAACGAGTTTGTAGTTGGTTATGGGCTCGATTATGCAGAAAAATATCGAAATTTGCCATATATTGGTGTTCTAAAACCTAAAATTTATGGTGGAGAAGAATAGGTTTAATAATAGCCAAACTTTTCTAAAATATTCAAGCTAAATTAGTTGTATTTAAAGTTTTTCATATGGTACGATGAACTATAGTTTTTCCCCGTCAGGGAGGAGGTACGTAATGAATCAGATTTTTCGGAATGTGTTCTTTTGGATGCTCATTTTCTTCGTTGTAATTGGTGTAATCGGAGTATTCAATGGACAAGGTGAAGAAAGAGAACAGCTAGATGTAAGAGATTTTATGGATGTTTTAAATACAGGTGATGTTGAGGATATGACATTACAGCCAGCGAACGGTATTTATCGTGTAACTGGTGAATTAAAAGATGGTACTCCTTTTATAGCACAGATACCTGATAATACAGATGTTGTTGCTCAAGTTACACAGACAGCTACAGATCAGGGTGTTCTTAATGTTATTGAAGAGGAACAGCCTAGCCCTTGGTTAACCTTTTTAACAGGTATACTCCCATTCTTACTAATCGGTCTATTTATATTATTTATTTTTAGCCAAGCTCAAGGTGGCGGCGGTGGCGGCCGTGTAATGAATTTTGGTAAAAGTAAAGCAAAAATGTATACCGAGGAGAAGAAAAAGGTTCGCTTTAAAGATGTTGCTGGTGCGGATGAAGAAAAGCAAGAACTGGTAGAAGTTGTGGACTTTCTAAAAGATCCCCGCAAGTTCTCTGCTGTAGGTGCGCGTATACCTAAAGGTGTTCTTCTAGTAGGACCTCCTGGTACAGGTAAAACCTTACTTGCTCGTGCAGTTGCTGGAGAAGCTGGTACTCCATTCTTCTCTATAAGTGGTTCTGACTTTGTGGAGATGTTTGTAGGGGTAGGTGCCTCTCGTGTACGTGATTTATTCGAAAATGCGAAGAAAAACGCTCCGTGTATCATATTTATTGACGAGATCGATGCAGTTGGTCGGCAGCGTGGTGCTGGACTAGGTGGCGGACATGATGAACGTGAGCAAACCTTAAACCAATTACTTGTTGAAATGGATGGGTTTGATGCAAATGAAGGTATTATCATTATTGCTGCTACAAACCGTGCCGATATCCTGGATCCAGCATTGCTTCGTCCTGGGCGATTCGACCGTCAAATTACAGTAGATCGACCAGACGTGAACGGTCGTGAGGCTGTGCTGAAAGTACATGCAAGAAATAAACCGCTAGATGAGTCGGTTGATTTAAAGACTATTGCAATGAGAACACCAGGTTTCTCTGGTGCAGACTTAGAGAACTTATTAAATGAGGCAGCGTTGGTTGCTGCAAGGGATAATCGTAAGGCGATTAATAAAGATGACCTTGATGAAGCTTCAGATCGGGTTATTGCCGGTCCAGCTAAGAAGAGTAGAGTTATTTCCAAGAAAGAAAGAAATATTGTTGCCTATCATGAAAGTGGGCATACAGTTATAGGAATGGTTTTAGATGAAGCAGATATGGTACATAAGGTTACAATTGTGCCTAGAGGTCAAGCTGGTGGTTATGCTGTTATGCTACCTAAAGAAGACCGCTACTTCATGACAAAACCAGAACTGTTTGACAAAATTACTGGATTGCTAGGTGGACGTGTTGCGGAGGAAATTATCTTTGGTGAAGTAAGTACAGGGGCACATAATGACTTCCAACGTGCTACTAATATTGCTCATAAGATGATTACAGAATATGGTATGAGTGATAAGATTGGGCCACTTCAGTTCTCTAGTGGTGGCGGCGGTAATGTATTCTTAGGACGCGATCTGCAAAATGAACAAACATATAGTGATACCATTGCTTATGAAATTGATAAAGAAATGCAAAATTTTATTAATTACTGTTATGAGCGTGCGAAGAAGATTCTTACCGAAAACAAAGATAAACTTGAAATTATTGCTAAAACCTTGCTTGAAGTGGAAACATTGGATGCCAAGCAAATCAAGTCGTTATTTGAAGAAGGCAAGCTACCAGAACCTGTTGTTACAGACTCTGATGAAGATGTGAAGGTAAATATTCAATCTAAAGAAGATGAAGATGCAGTAGGATCTTCCTATGAAGAAGCGAAAGCAAAAGTGGAAGATGAGGAGAATACTCAAGAATCATCTGATGATGAAGAAAATAAACCTTCTGAAGAAAATAAATAACTAGCTATCAAAAACAGTCACTTTACTAAGTGGCTGTTTTTTTACTTGGCTATTTTTTAATGCTTTTTACTATGACTATACTTTGCGTTTTGCATAGACTGTGAACATCTTTAATTCAGAATAATGCTTAGCCCCCGCTACGGAAATACACTCCGCTTCCTTGTCCTGAGGGAAAAGCACGTGTCCGAAGACCCCACGGCGAAGGTACAACCTGACTAAATTCCTTTGGCACTTGCTCCGAGGAAGACTACTTCGAAGCGTTACTAGGAGACGCAGGTGCAGTTATGGTCTTTCCGCGAGAAGGCTGAGGCCGTGCCCGCGAACCGCAAGTATTCTGCCGGAGCGATTGTCAGCAGAAAACATTCATAAGTGAAAGTGAGAGCTACTATTTTGAATTAAATATATCAGGAGTTTCTATTAACGGTAAAACTTCAAAAAGCAACAAACTATACAATAAGAGCCTTTTACTTTGATATACTCACAATTTACAGTTGTTCATCATTTTTTGTTTTAAAAGTAAAGTATGGTATATTTTACACGTTAAGTAACGAAAAAACAGAGAAAGTATGACATACATAAACAGTTATATTTTGCAATAAAGGATGGTGGTTGGGTTATGCTATTTGTGATTGATGTTGGTAATACTAATATGGTCCTTGGTGTATTTGAACAAGATGTTTTGAAATATGAGTGGAGGATAAAGACCGACCGTTATAAGACGGAAGATGAATATGGCATGTTAGTAATGTCATTTTTTAAGCACAAAGGAATAAGCTTTGATGATATAGATGGAGTGGTAATATCTTCCGTTGTCCCTCCAATTATGTACGCTTTAGAACAGATGAGCCGTGATTATTTTGGACTGGAAGCTTATGTGATAGGTAAGGATGATTTCAGCTCCATATTAAAAATGAACTATCCAACTCCGAATGAGATAGGTGCTGATCGGGTCGTTAATGCGGTGGCGGCAATAGAAGAATATGGTACTCAGCCGTTAATCATTATTGACTTTGGAACAGCAACTACTTACTGTTATATTAATGAAAAAGGAGAATATTGTGGTGGTGTCATAACGCCTGGTATAAATGTTTCCATGGAGGCTTTATATAGCAATGCATCAAAACTACCTAAAGTTGAGATAGAAGCACCGGAGAATGTCGTAGGAACTTCTACTGTAGAAGCAATGCAATCCGGTATTTATTATGGAACAATAGGGATGATCGATGGATTAGTTAATCGGATGAAAGAAGAAGTTGATGGTATGCCCAAGGTTATAGCTACTGGCGGTCTATCTAAATTAGTAGCAAAAGACTCAGTAACAATTGATGTTGTTAATCCACACTTAACCTTAAAAGGTTTATATATTATCTATAAAATGGTTAATGACTTATAATGAGAAATAATTTTTACAAGACATATAAAGGAGATTTATAAATGAAAGATTATCTAGTAAAAGCAACGACATATGATGGAATGGTACGTGCGTATGCGGCTACCACCTCTGACTTGGTAGAGGAAGCACGTAGGCGACAAGATACATGGGCAACAGCTTCTGCGGCGTTAGGTAGAACTTTAACAATAACCGCCCTTATGGGTGCAATGTTAAAGGGAAAGGACTCTGTAACGGTTAAAGTGAATGGTGATGGCCCAATAGGTGCTATTGTGACAGATGGTAATGCGAAAGGGCAAGTACGTGGGTATGTAGTTAATCCTCATGTTGATTTTGATTTAAATCAAAATGGTAAGCTAGATGTTGCGAGTGCAGTTGGAAGACAAGGAAGTGTTAGTGTAATTAAAGATTTGGGGCTCAAGGATTACTTTACTGGGGAAGTACCTATTATTTCAGGGGAAATAAGTGAAGACTTCACTTATTATTTTGCTTCTTCGGAACAAATCCCTTCTGCGGTAGGTGCGGGTGTTCTAGTTAACCCAGATCATACCATTCTGGCTGCGGGTGGATTTATTGTTCAAATAATGCCTGGGGCTGATGATGGAGTTATTAGCAGATTAGAAAAACAAATCAGCAACTTCCCTGCTATTTCTGAACTGGTTCGTGAGGGTAATGCACCTGAACAAATATTGGAGCGATTATTTGATGACAGTGAAATCAAATTTCATGAAACAATGCCACTAGTATTCCACTGTAAATGTTCAAAAGAACGGATTGCCAACGCCATCACTGGATTAGGTAATGAAGAAATTCAAAGCATGATTGATGAAGATCATGGTGCAGAAGCGAATTGCCATTTTTGTAATGAAACTTATCATTTTACCGAGGATGAACTAGAAGAACTGAAACAGTAAGGAAAGGAAGTACTCAGTGTGTCCAAAAGGTTCCTGTTAAGTGTTGTTGTCGTACTTTTAATAACTAATATTGCTACTTTGCTTATATTTAGCAGAGATGATAAAGTCGTTCTTCAAAATGGCGATATAGAAGTTTCCTCAAATGATGCGGTTGCGACAGTCAGTGGAAAAGAGATTGAATATGGAGCTTGGGTAAATGCTCTTATGGACAGCTATGGCAAAAAGAAACTTCAGACAATGATAGATAAGGAAGTTGTACGTCAGTTAGCTGATGTACATGAGATTGAAATTGATAAGAAAGTGATTGAAAGGGAAATTTCCTTCCTTGCTTCGATGCAAGGTGTGATGACCGAGAAAGAATTTAATGAGTTGGAAGAAGGATGGGTCAACGATATTCAATATCGATATCAGTTAGAAAAATTATTAACCAAGGATATTACAGTCCCGCAATCTGAAGTAAGACAATTCTATAATACTTATGGAGATCAATATAACTTTACAGAATCAATGCAATTGTCTCATATTTTAGTGGATGATTTTAAAACAGCTGAGAAGATAAAACAAGAACTTGATGACGGCGCCTCCTTTCCTTTGCTTGCAAAGGAATATTCGTTAGATGAGGAAACGAAAGATGATGGTGGTTATCTTGGATTCATTCATACGAATAGTCAGTTTTTCCCTACTGGGTATAAAGAGGTAGCGGAAGAGTTGGATGAGCATACGTATAGTGAACCTTTCTCTGCTACTGATAAGGTGGCGCTTATTTATGTACACCGTAAACTCCCTTCTATTGAGTTTAGCTATGATGAAATCAGCCCTTATATTGAAAGTGAGTTGGCTATGCAAGAGGTAAACCAGTCCCTATCCGCAGCGCCATTATGGAAAGAGATAGATATTAACTGGATCTACGGTGACTAAAACAGAGAATGATTTGAAAAAAACTGATAATTCATCATGCTTTTTCTTGACATATTGGAACAAAAGGACTAGATTAAACATATAAGAATAGTAGGAATTATAAGGAGGATACCAGTGTGAGAGTAGCAGATTCGATTATCGGTTTAATTGGGGAAACGCCAATTGTTAAATTAAACAACATGACAGATGAAAATAGCGCAGATATCTATGTGAAGCTAGAATTTTTTAATCCTGGAAGTTCGGTTAAAGATCGTATTGCAATGGCAATGATTGAGGCCGCAGAAGAAGAAGGAGTATTAAAAGCGGGAGACACTATTATTGAACCAACGAGTGGGAATACTGGTATTGGTCTTGCGATGGTTGCTGCAGCTAAGGGTTATAAGGCAATCTTAGTTATGCCAGAGACTATGAGTATGGAGAGACGTAATTTATTACGTGCATATGGTGCCGAACTTATTTTAACGCCTGGTCCAGATGGAATGAATGGTGCAATAGCAAAAGCAGAACAATTACAAAAGGAAAATGGCTATTTCATGCCACAGCAATTTAATAATGAGGCAAACTCAGCAGTACATGAACGAACAACTGGAAAAGAAATTGTTAGTCAAATGTCCGAGGGGCTAGATGCCTTTGTATCTGGTATTGGTACAGGTGGTACTATTACTGGTGCTGGTAAGGTCCTAAAAGAAAATTTTGATGGAATTAAAATATATGCGGTTGAACCTGCTGCTTCAGCGGTTTTATCAGGAGGTAATCCAGGGCCACATAAAATACAGGGGCTTGGTGCA
This sequence comes from Oceanobacillus halophilus, assembly GCF_003628505.1. Taxonomy (GTDB): domain Bacteria; phylum Bacillota; class Bacilli; order Bacillales; family Amphibacillaceae; genus Oceanobacillus; species Oceanobacillus halophilus. The sequence goes on from NZ_RBZP01000008.1 coordinate 143,473, forward strand.
GGATTTGTACCAAAAATTCTAAACACCGACGTTTATGATGATGTAATCAAGATTGAAAATGAAGTGGCTTTTGATACTTCACGTGAAGTTGCAAAAACAAACGGTATCTTAGGTGGTATCTCTGCAGGTGCTGCTGTAGCTGCAGCTAAAAAAGTAGCTAAAGAATTAGGTAAAGGGAAAAAAGTTTTAGCGATATTCCCTGATAATGGTGAACGTTACTTATCAACACCTTTGTATCAATTTGAAGATGAAAGCAAATAATAAATAAACAAGAGGATTGGTGCCATATTGGAGCCAATCCTTTTTGTGTCTTAACTGATAGATTGTAATCAATAAAGCACCTTATTCTTTTTAGAAAATGTCAAAGTTTTATATTTAGTTTGTTGTGTGCTAGTTAATTGTTTGCGATTTATGATAGGATAAGAAAGATAAAGCTATGTTGGAAGAGGTTCGATATGGTATGAAACTTATAACAAAAACAAAGACATTACATCTAAATGAACGAACACATATTATGGGAATTCTAAATGTTACTCCAGATTCCTTTTCGGATGGTGGAAAGTATACAACAGTAGATAGGGCGGTAGAACAGGCGATAAAGATGGAAGAAGAGGGCGCGGATATGATTGATATAGGTGGTGAATCGACACGCCCGGGCCATGTTCCTGTCAACAGTAAAGAGGAGATTGAACGTGTTGTGCCAGTAATAAAGGCAGTGAAAGAACATGTCAACATTCCGGTTTCCGTTGATACGTTTAAGTCGGATACTGCCCGACATGCTGTAGAGGCAGGAGCAGACATTATCAATGATGTTTGGGGAGCGAAAAAAGACCCAGAGATTGCTAAAGTTGCTGCTGACTTAAATGTACCTATCATTTTGATGCACAATCGTGAAGATGAAAATTATCGTTCCTTAATGGACGATATGAAGATGGATCTTCAGGGAAGTATTGATATAGCTGTTAACGCCGGAGTACCAAAAGATAACATCATATTGGATCCGGGTGTGGGGTTTGCTAAATCAGCTGCAGATGATAACTTAATGGTGATGAATCGTTTAGATGAGTTAGTTCAGATGGGGTACCCCTTTTTATTAGCCACATCTCGGAAACGATTTATCGGCAGTACACTCGAAATCAAAGAACCAAGTAAACGCGATATAGGGACTGGTGCAACAACATGTCTCGGTATTGTTAAGGGTGCCCATATCGTGCGTGTCCATAATGTAAAGGTGAATGTTGAACTTGCAAGAATGATGGATGCCATGCTTCGAAAGGGGGAAACGGATAATGGATAAAATCTTACTAAATAATCTCCAGTTTTATGGTTTTCATGGTTTGATGCCTGAAGAGAATCGATTAGGACAACGTTTCCGTGTTGATGTAGAGCTATATGCAGATTTAAAAAAGGCAGGACAAACAGACAATATGCATCATTCAATCCATTATGGAGAAGTTTACCAGGTAATTAAGGAAATTGTAGAAGGAGAAGCAAAGAATCTAATTGAGGCTGTTGCTGAACAAGTTGCTGAAAACTTGTTCCAAACATTTAACCTACTAAACGCTTGTACTGTAAAAATTATAAAACCCGATCCCCCTATTGTTGGACATTATGATTCAGTTGCAGTAGAGATATATAGGGAGAGGAAGTTATGAACCAAGCCTTTTTATCTTTAGGTACAAACATAGAACCAAGACTTGATTACCTAGATGAAGCGATAGAATTATTGGAAGATCACCGAGATATTACTGTTAATCGGAAGTCGTCAATTTATGAGACAGTACCTGTAGGTTATGCTAATCAAGCTGATTTCTTGAACATGGTTGTTGGTATAGAGACTTCTTTACAGCCATTTGCCCTCCTGGATTATTGCCAGCAGATTGAAAATCGGCTTGGTCGGAAAAGAAACATTCGCTTTGGTCCGAGAACAATAGACCTTGACATTTTGACATACAATTTAGAGAATAGTACAGTAGAGAAATTGCTAATTCCGCATCCGAGGATGAATGAGCGTGCATTTGTTCTCATTCCATTACATGAAATTGCTCCAGATTTTAAGATTCCATTATGGAATAAACGCGCAAGGGAATTATTACAATTACTTCAAGAATCAGACATAAAGGGCGTAAGGAAATGGACTCAAAACGGCTAGGCAAACGTGTAAAGGCTTTTCGGAAGTTAAAAGGGTATACACAAATAGATTTTGCAAGAGAATTGGATGTTTCTATATCAACCATTGGAAATGTTGAACGTGGAACTAAGGAAGTAACAGATGAGTTACTATCGCAAATTTCTTCTGTTCTTAATATACCAAAGGAAGAAATAGTATTACATGAATCTACAGATGGAAAGAGAAACTAATGTTTGGCCCAAGATAGAAGGCGGAAAGTAGTAACTATTTAAACGGTATGTAAGAAACGGAAAGTAATGTTTTATCACTTGACCTTCAACAGAAATCTGTCAGTAGTCTTACTGGCAGGTTTTCTTCTTTCTGTAATGCTCTTTACACGTGAAATATTAATTGATAGAGTATTCATTAGTATTTAAGACTAGCTGATAGGTTATAATGCACTAAAGTATATACGAAAGAAATGGCTCCTTGCACGAATAGGATCATGGTTATAAGTACTACATACGTGAAATATATGATATTTTCTTATATACTAATTTTTATATAATGAACTGGAGGGCTTTATTGTGTCAGAAGAATTAAATGAGCAAATGCTCGTAAGACGTAATAAGTTAAATGATTATCGCGAAAAAGGGATGGATCCTTTTGGAGAAAAGTTTGAACGTACTCATTTAGCTGACGAAATAGTTAAAGAATATGAACCTTTCTCTAAAGAAGACTTAGAGGAAAAAGCAGATCAAGCTACTGTAGCAGGAAGAATCATGACAAAACGCGGCAAAGGAAAAGCTGGTTTTGCACACATTCAAGATTTAACCGGTCAAATTCAAATCTATGTTAGAAAAGATGCGATAGGCGAGAGCGCATATGAAGTTTTTAAGACGTTAGACTTGGGAGATATTGTAGGAATAACTGGCGACATATTCCGTACGAATACAGGGGAATTGTCCATAAAAGCAAAACAGTTCCAATTGTTGTCTAAATCATTACGCCCACTACCAGAGAAATATCATGGCCTTAAAGATGTTGAACAGCGTTATCGTCAGCGCTATTTGGATTTAATTACTAATATGGATAGTAAACAAACTTTTATTCTCCGTAGTAAAATCATTCAATCCATGAGGGAATACTTAAACAACCATGAATATTTAGAAGTTGAAACACCAATGATGCACAGCATACCTGGTGGAGCGGCAGCACGTCCATTTGTGACACACCATAACGCGCTTGATATTCCACTATATATGCGTATCGCTATTGAGCTGCATTTAAAACGATTAATTGTGGGCGGATTAGAGAAAGTATATGAAATAGGTCGTGTATTCCGAAATGAAGGGGTATCAACACGCCATAATCCAGAGTTTACAATGATTGAATTATATGAAGCTTATGCTGACTATGATGATATTATGGAGCTAACGGAAAATCTAATAGCCCATATTGCGAAAGATGTTCTAGGTACAACAAAGGTTACCTATGGAGAATATGAAGTTGATTTAGAACCAAAGTGGAGAAGACTTCATATGGTTGATGCCGTTAAGGAGAAAACAGGAGTAGACTTTTGGGAAAAGATGACAGACGAACAAGCGAGAGCATTGGCAAAAGAGCATGGTGTGGATGTTAAAGAGAGCATGACGTTTGGTCATGTTTTAAATGAATTCTTTGAACAAAAGGTTGAAGAAACTCTTATTCAACCAACATTTATCTATGGACATCCTGTAGAAATTTCTCCTCTTGCTAAAAAGAATAAGGATGATGAAAGATTTACTGATCGTTTCGAATTATTTATAGTAGGTCGTGAGCATGCGAATGCATTTAGTGAGCTTAATGATCCAATTGATCAACGTGAAAGATTTGAGGCTCAAGTAAAAGAACGTGAGGAAGGAAATGACGAAGCTCACCTTATGGATGATGATTTTCTAGAGGCTCTTGAATACGGCATGCCGCCAACAGGGGGACTTGGTATTGGGATTGATCGCCTAGTTATGCTGTTAACTAATTCACCATCTATTAGAGACGTATTATTATTCCCGCAAATGAGAACTAAATAGAGTAGATGAAAAACCCAACCTAATCAAGATTATTGCTCTTGGTTAGGTTTTAATTTTGGTATTGTTAAAGTTCTTGGTTTTAAAATAAAGAAAGTGTGTAATATTAATATCAGTAGCATAATTATATATCCAATAAAAAAACATAAATTTCCAATCGAATGTACTTGATTTTTGATAGCAAACATGATAAATTATATATCGTTGCTTCGACAGGAAGTAACAAAAAAGAAGACATAAAAAAATATCAAAATAGAGTTGACACTAAAAACTCGTTATGGTATATTAATAAAGTCGCTGTTACAAAAACAGCACAAACATTTGCTCTTTGAAAACTGAACAAAACAACCAGTATGTTAAGACATAAAGGAAACTCGTTTTTCTTTATAAAATACAGAAGGTAACACTTCTGGAAGCTAAGAATTCTCTTTGTGATTGATTGGTGTTAATCACAAAACAAACTTTTTTGGAGAGTTTGATCTTGGCTCAGGACGAACGCTGGCGGCGTGCCTAATACATGCAAGTCGAGCGCGGGAAGCTAACTGATCTCCTTCG
>NZ_RBZP01000009.1 GCF_003628505.1 Oceanobacillus halophilus
GGGATTGCATTCAAGTCTGGCTTAGTAAGGTGGAAAACCCTGAAACCCGAAGGCAAGAAGGCGCTATCTACTTCCTGTTCTCTACTCTACATGTAACCCTGCCGAAGCGTTCCTTGTCCTGCGGGAAGAAGAGCATCGGTGAGACTACGTAGTGAGGGAACTACTTGAATATTCATCCCTGCTCCCTTGCGCCGAGAAAGCCCGCTTCGAAGCACTACTGGAAGACGCAGGCGCACACGCTTTTCAGCACGAAGGAGGCTCACCAGCTCCCCGCGGAAAGCGTAGTGTATTTCCGTAGCGGCTGTAAAGCAGAGCACTATTCTGAATTAAATAAATCAACAATCTCTATCAACCTAACGATTAAAAACAATAAAGTATACAAAAAAGAGAGCTTATTAATTGAAGGCGAGTTTTTACAGTATTTTAAAACGAAAAGAAATAGCCCTATTTTAAATAGGACTATAGGTATAACAAGCGTTGGTTATCGGACGCTTTGGTTCATATTCGAATGCTGAAGTAGCTCCTTGCTTATGTAAGCAAGCAAATATACGATGGTAACGTTTGATGTCGATTTGTCCAGAGACATACAGGAATTGATAATAATCGAGCAAATCATTAACTGTTTCGGGTGTGTAATTTCGTTCAGTCATATATTTGTCTACCAAATCATGAATGAGCATGTCATTCCCCCTTAGGAAACTTAAATATTTTTTCTGTATTCAATTGAATATATATGTTGAAATTTCACCTATCATGCTTTTTTTACTGAAAAAAGTTTCGTTTCCTAAGAAAAAGGGTATACTCATATCTTGCCATTTATCCTTCTTAATTCATAGGATAATTTGTCTGCTCTGGTAATTCCACTGTATGGATGACTTTCTGTTGCTGCATGTCGTAAACTTTGAATTTGTCATGTGAAAATGTATATAGATTATTGCCTGATGATACCATTCGTTTTATCTGTGATTGGTTCTCTGGATAATCTAGCTGTTGGTTTGGGTCTTGATGGGTAAGGCTGTTTGAGAGTTTAATGCCCTCCTCTGGTGTAATGGTAAACAGGAAAGCACCTTCATAGACAAAAGAATCTGTTTCATAGGCTGCTTCCCCTTGTTGAACCATTTTCGTTTCATAGAGAACAGCCGGGAAGCCAAAGAGATTTTGTTCAGGATGTTTATAAAGTACATGATGATTATAAGTTACTTCACTGTGTGAACTTCCGCTTCCAAGAATTTCATTGTCTTTTTCTATTGGTTTTGTTGGATCACTTACATCAAATAATGATACTTTTAATCCATCTATCCGAACTTGAGGTTCCTTGCTATGTTCGTTTTCTTCTAATTTTGTATTTTGCCCAATTCCGATTACATGGTCCTCATCTAATGGGTGAAGATAATTACTGAAGCCTGGGATTTTTAGTTCACCTAATACTTCTGGTTTTTTTGGATTTTTTAAATCGATGACAAAAAGTGGATCGACTTGTTTAAAAGTTACCATATAAGCAATATCTTCCATAAAACGCACACTGAAAATTTGCTCGCCTTTTGCAAGGTCCTCCACAGAGCCTAACGGATTCAAGTCTATATCAAATGTATATAAATTATTAGTTGAGGCTTGATCATCTTGCCAACTAGTACCTTTAGTTGTAGCTACTCGAAATGTATTGTTACGTTCATCCATAGCAAATTGATTGATTAGTGTTCCCTGTACGTCTGTAGAAGTTTTATAGGTAATATCCCCACTGTCCACTTGAAATTGGAAGATTTCCGTATTTGCTTGATCCAGTCTTGCAATCATTGTTTCTTTTGAGTCGTAAGATTTTATTGTTTCATATTTTCTTTGTGCTAAATAGATATGGTTTTTAGACATATACATCTCGTTGGACGCACCTAGGTAACTTTGTATGTTCACTTGTTCCTCCAAATTATTTAAATCAATGGAGGCAAGTGATAAATAATTTGCTTCTTGACTTTCTGGAAAGTAATACATATCTTCAAATGGAATAGGTATTGCTTCATCGCTTACAGCAGAATCCTTCACCATAGGTCTCATGTCCATATGATCACCACGTTCTTCGAGAATTCGATATTTTGGGTATTGATTGGCAATTAAATATAGGTATCCGTCCATTAGTCTAGAAGAATTGAGATATCCTTCTATTACTATTTCTCTATTTTTTTCTGGTTTGTTAACGTTTGAAATATCATAAATCTGGACAGTTGTTTGTTCGGTTGGAGTAGGATGAATTGCTATATCTGCACTTTCATCGGAATCATTCTCTGTAGGTTTTTCATGAATTGGCACAAAACTGAGACCAATGGCGATCAAGAGTTGATCATTTAGGTAGATCTCTCTAGGTTGAAAGTTCTTCGTGGAAATCGTAGAGATAACTTCACTATGTTCGTTTTTGGCAGAAGATATAACTATATCATTGTCACGTACAAAATAGATGTGTTTCCCGTTTGTTTTAATAACATCACCTTCATCTACTTCTGCTACTTGGATATTGGTTTCTGAAACAGGTGCATTATCCGCGGAAGAACTAGTATTATCACTAACTGTAGTACTTTCCTCCATTTCGAAGGCTTCAAAAAGACGTTTTTTCTCTTCGGTTCTTTCTTTCAGTAGATCGACAAGCTGCTCGTTATCTTCAATGTTAGGTAATTCAGCTAAAGCAATAAAAGAATGAACGAGTGACTTAGATAAGGGTTTGCCACTTTCTGTTTGTACCTCATCAGAAATTTTGATAGTATAACTTTCTTTTTCTCTATATCCATTAGAAGGTGCTCTCAATGTAAGTACAGTCTTTAAATCGTTCCATTCATATGAAATATCAGCAGGTTGGTCATTTTCATTTACAATGGTTACGGTTCCTTGTGTAAACGAATCAGGATTCATACTTTCTGAGAATTGAATACTCCAGTCTTTGGTTGTGAGCGCATACTTAGATGGTGCAGGAATTTCTGCAGTTATATTTTGAGAAAAAAACATAAAAAAGACGGACGTTGCGAGAACACCAATTATACCAAGCACTATTATCCAACGATATCTTGCCATTATTTCACCTCATTTTTAGAAAGTAGAATGCATCTTATATGGTTAGACGCTTAAACACTGGTTTTGTTACAGACTTGTAATAATTTTTAAGATATATAATCTGACTAAGATAGTGAAGTCAAAAAAAAGCTCCACTTTAAACTTACGTATCCAGTTTAAAGCAGGCTTTATGTCAATTATTTATTCGGTTTATTGGAAAAGAACAGGGCAATGGTTCCAGGTCCAGCGTGTGCTCCAATTGCTGCACCTACCATCTCGATAAGGATATTTTCCTTACTAACACCAAATCTTTCGTTAATCATTTCAGCCAGTTGTTCTGCACGTTCAATATCATCTCCATGACTGATACCAATTTGTTGGTTAGTGAAATCTGTGCCACGCTGCTCCATCAATTCTAGCATACGTCCAAAAACTTTCTTCGCACCACGTATTTTTTCAAGCGGAATTAGCTTCCCATCTTCCATGTGAAGGAGTGGCTTGATTTTTAACATCGTACCCACAAATGCAGCAGTTTTACTGACACGGCCCCCACGGCGTAAATATTCTAAGTCATCAACAGTAAAGATATGTTCCATATGTTCTGCCTGGTATTTAACATCTTCAATGACTTCTTCTAGAGAAGCACCTTGCTTTGCTAGTTTGGCTGCATGTAAGACAACTAAACCCTGTCCAATAGAAGCTCCTTTTGTATCAATAATGTGAATCGGAGCATCCGGATATTTTTCTTTTACTTCCTGTTCTATCATTTTAGCTGTTTGATATGTACCAGATAATTGTGATGAAAAGGCAATGTATACTAATGGCTGATTTGCTTCAGCATAGGTTGTAAAGACCTTCTTAAACGTTTGTGGAGAAACCTGAGAGGTTTTTGGTGCTTTTCCTTGTCTCATAGCATCATATACTTTTCTAGGTTCAATCGTTTTTCCATCTTCATATTCTTTATCATCTAAATGAACAGTTAATGATACCATTTCAATGTCGTATTCATTACAAATTTCTTCTGTTAAGTCACTTGCAGAGTCTGTAAGTATTTTAATCGTCATATTCTCACCTACAATCAATAGTTTAATTCTTTAATTTTAAGTGTATAGTGATATAGAAAATTAGTCAAAGTTTTCATGTGTTATATTGTTGCGTAGATATATGAATTAGTGTACAATTCATTTTTTGTCTAGATTATCTGCCACAACGAAAATGAAATAAGGAGAGTTTGCTTATGTTTATGGTCGAAGCGAAGCGTATAATTATTGTTATACTAGGTGGGCTATTAAACGCCGTGTCGCTAAATTTATTCCTGATTGAAGCGAATGTTTATGCAAGTGGATTTACTGGAGCCGCTCAGTTGATAGCAAGTATATTCAATGATTTTCTTGGAATAGGTCTTAGTACAGGTATTCTGTTGTTCTTACTAAATATTCCGGTGTTAATCTTAGGTTGGTATAAAGTAGGAAAAGGATTTACCATATACAGTATAATATCCGTTGCTTTTTCAACAATTTTCTTGGAATTAATACCAGTGCTGGATTTATCAGATGATATCATTTTAAATGCGGTCTTTGGTGGGGTAATAGCCGGAGTCGGAATTGGTTTAACATTAAAGCATGGTGCATCAACAGGTGGTATGGATATCATTGCCATGGTATTATCAAGAATGAAGGATAAGCCTATTGGAAATTATTTTTTAATCATGAATGGTATTATTATTGCATTGGCCGGTCTACTATACGAACCTGAAAATGCTTTATACACGATGGTGACTCTGTATGTATCCACCCGAGTTATTGATACGTTACATACTCGTCATGAAAAAGTAACAGCAATGATTATTACGCATAAAACAGATGAATTACAAAAAGCTATTCATAATAAGCTCGTACGTGGGATTACTATTTTACCTGCAAAAGGAGCTTACACAAAATCAGACAAAAGTATGTTGTATTTAGTTGTTACTCGTTATGAATTGTATGATTTAGAAAATATTATTCATGAAGTGGATCCAAATGCCTTTACAAATATTGTAGATACAGCAGGGATTTATGGGTTCTTTAGGAGAGACTAGAAGGGAGGATAAAAGTGAAAAAATTACTAGTAGTACTGTTGGTATCTGTTTTACTAGCAGGATGCAATAGTGAGCAAGCAAATCAACCTGATAATGGTGTCTCCTTAGAAATTCGAAATGTGGATGTGCTCGTAGATAACGACCGAACCGCACTAACGGCAGAAGTAAAAGCATCGGCTAAAAAAATTTTCTATCGAATTGAACAAGGGGAGTCAGACTTACTTAAAGAGCAACAGATTGATTTAGAATCAGCTGAATGGGCCAAGATAGAGATAGAAGAAAAATTGCCTGATGAATCTTTAGATAAAGAAGATCCTCCAATTATAGTGATATACGGAAAAGATAATAATGGGCAAACTGTGAATCCAAACTACATACCTATTGATATAGGAATGGAATAAAAAGAGGTCTGATATAGCCTTCCAAGCTATCAGACCTCTTTTTTATATGTAAATAATCTAATATCCGTATCCCTTGATGATTTCCGTAACACGTGGGGTGAGCTCGTCCCATTCTGCGTTGAATTGTTTATTGACTGTAATGAAGTTTTGATAACCAAAAACGTTATCAACACCTTCCAGTTTCATTAGATCATTTAATATATCGTGTTCACTAGTGTCTCCAGGCATAACGGAAATACTATTCGTTCCTTCAAAAATAATGCTATCCGTAGTAAATTTTAATGCATTTGGATTTGGTGTTGCTTCTACTCGTACACCCATATTCTTATTCCTCCTTATCATACAAACTTATTTCTATAGTATCAGATTCTTTATAAGGATTAAAGTAACATCCCCTCTCCATATTAGAAGAGGGGATTTCTTGTTTACTCACGCATAAATAAACCGATTACGTAAGCTGCAGAGGTTATTTTAATTGATTATGCTGTCTTAATTGTTGTTCAAGCTGCTGTAATTGCTGCTTTTCTTCAGGTGAAGCTTCATTGTATGCAGATTGAATGGCATTTTGCGCAGCTTGTTTTTCGTTCTCATCAGCATTTCCATTCATGTTCATAATGTTATTAACGGCATTTTTTGCTTGCTGAAATAAATTATTTTGCAATTAAAACCCTCCTAGTGTATCTTGATCATCCTGCTGTCTGTTTCGCTCTGCCAAGGTAGAACGATAGGGGAATCGTTCGGCATGCTTTTTAATGGAGTCAGCGCCTTGTTGTGTAAATCGCTTTGATTTACTTCGTTTTCCCAAACTAATTCCTCCTCAAGGATTACTTGGAAAATCTCCATCTGGAGTTAGTAAGACTAACTCCAGATTCATGCTCAAGAAGTAAAACAAAAAGTGAACGCTTCTTTGGCGTTCACTTATAGTATGGTTCATCTTTGGAATTATAAGCTTGGAAATTTTCGGGAACTGCACCGACTTTTTTTTCTAAATTTAAATATTCATTTAAAAATAATCCGATACCATCTGCTTCATTTGTATGCGTTACATGTTTAGCAACATTTTTTAGTTCGTCAATGGCATTTCCCATCGCAACACCAACACCAGCATAATCAATCATTTCCAAATCATTGTCTTCGTCACCAAATGCTATAATGTTTTCTTTTGAAATGTTGAAGTAATGAGCAATCTTCTGTAAGCCAACAGCTTTGTTCATTCCTTTTTTTACAATTTCAATCACATTATATGGGGCACCCCATTTACGGTGTTCGATTAACTCGGCGTGATATTCAGTTAGATGATTCCGCAACTGCAAAATATCCTGCTCTTTTGGATAAATTAACAAAGAGGTCGGATCTTCTTTTAGTTTGTTTTTTAAACTTCCAATTGTAAATGGTGGATCTTCTTTGGTTTGCTGGAAAATTTGAATGACTCTTTCATCGTATTGGTCAAGATACACATCATCCTTTACTTCTGCAAGGATATTATGAACGTCTAAATCATAACTGGCTTCAATTACTTGTTTTGCTGTTCTTATTGGCATTGGGTTATGCAGCACGTCCCATTTTTTATCTGTTGGATGATGGATTAATGCACCGTTAAAATTAACCATTGGAGTCCTCAACCCAAGCTCATGATAATAATTAATACTGGCTCGGTGTGGTCGACCAGTTGCAATAACCACGATGTGTCCTTCTTCCATTGCTGCTAACACAGATTGTTTTGTAAACTCACTGATTTCTTTTTCATCTGTTAAGAGAGTTCCATCCAAATCTAACGCTATTAAGTGTCTTTTTTTCATCGCATTCACCTCATATGCATTTAGTTTATAGTGGATAGGATAATATGTAAAGTAATTTTTAGGTAAATAAATTTGCAAGATTTGTCCATTAAACCTTAAAATAGAATTATTATATGATTGAGGAGAGACACTTTATGATAGGCGTAACAAAAGAAATTATTGGACAAATACCGAGCTTAATGATTGTTGATACATCTAAAGTAAATGAGAAGTTACCAGCCGTTTGCTATATGCATGGTTTTACGAGTGCTAAAGAACATAATCTGGATTTAGCTTATTTACTTGCAGAAAAAGGGTTTCGTGTAATCCTTCCTGATAGTTTGCACCATGGTGAGAGAGATACAGGACTTACACCAGTCAAGCGTTCCTTAGCTTTTTGGGAAATTGTCATAGAAAATATAAAAGATATTCAATTGATTAAAGATTTCCTAGTGGAAAAAGAGTTATTATTAGACAATCGAATAGGTGTTGCTGGTACAAGCATGGGTGGTATTACAACATCTGCAGCTTTAACACAATATCCTTGGATAAAGACATCAGCGATACTTATGGGGTCCCCTAAGATATCGAGTTTTGCTAAGGCACTAGTTGATAATTACCGCAAAATGATTGACCTGCCTATTTCGGATGATATGTTGGAACAATTGTATGACCAGTTAAAATCACTTGATTTGTCATCCCAGATAGAAAAATTAAATGATCGCCCATTATTGTTTTGGCATGGGGAAAATGATACTGTCGTTCCATTCGATCATTCTTATAGTTTTTATGAAGAAGCTAAAAAGCTTTATAAAGATAAAAATAATATTCAATATATAAGAGAACCAAAACGAGATCATAAGGTAAGTCGACCAGCAAAATTAGAAACAGTGAAGTGGTTTGAGAAACACTTATAATTTTTTTTATTAAAATATTATAAAATTATTCCCTACCACACCGTTTCTATTTGCGCTCTCGTTCGTCCTATTTATGGTCAAGTGCTTGGATTCGCTTTTGTAGAATACTACGCTTTCAGCCGCATGGCCTGCCTTCTCACGGAGAAACCATAACTGCGGCTCCTTCTACTAGTAACGATTTGAAGTAGGCTTCCTGGGCGAAAGCGAGTTTTTCTTACTAGGTGTGATTTATATCATTTGAAAACTGTTGAAAATATGTTTAAATAAGAATAGAAAGGTTTTAGGGAGGTTGATTTAATGGATGAAGCATTGAAGGAAAATTTAATGGGTGCATTGGAGAATGTCATTGACCCTGAGTTAGGCATAGATATTGTTAACCTGGGCTTAGTATACGACGCAGAATTAAATGATGAAGGGTTATGTACCGTTACCATGACATTAACGGCAATGGGATGCCCTCTTTCTGCACACATTGAACGTGATGTCAAATTCGTTCTGGCAGATATTCCTGAGGTTAAAGATGTAGAAGTTAATATTGTTTGGAATCCTCCATGGAGTAAAGAGAAGATGTCTCGCTACGCCAAAATCGCTTTAGGAATTCCGGATTGATTAACATATAGAAACAGAAGTACTTAAACACTTGAAATTTAATTTCGAGTGTTTTTTTATGTATAATTTAAACAAATTCAGGGATTCTAATAGTAAAAGAAGTTAACCAACACAATTGGTACTTCTTTTGTACTTCTTTGAACACAAAGGAAGAATAAGCAATTACTATACGGAGGAATTTTTAGATGAACAAAGGCACTGTAAAATGGTTTAATCCGGAAAAAGGTTTTGGTTTTATTGAAGTGGAAGGTGGAGATGATGTATTCGTACATTTCTCAGCCATCCAAGGAGAAGGATTTAAAACACTGGAAGAAGGTCAAGAAGTAACCTTTGATATTGAAGAAGGAGATCGCGGCCCTCAAGCGTCTAATGTTGTTAAATCATAAATAAATGAATGAAGAAAGCCCTTCTCGGCGGAGAAGGGCTTTCTTATTATAGAAAATACACTCTATTGCTTTTTTATATTTTTCGTGGTTAAAAAGTGTGATTTAATGGAAAATTCCTATTTGTTTTGCTCACAGGATAAACTAGAGGAAAATGATTACCAATATACCTACTACAACACAGTAATAAGAAAAGTACTTTAAGTTTCCTTTTGCCATAATATCCATAAACCATCTTAATGCAAAGTAAGAAGCAAGGAATGCAGTAATAAAGGCAATTAAATTCGGTACTAGCATTGCCTGGAATTCATCACTCGCAAACATATCCGGTAAATCAAGAATCGCAGTTCCAAGGCTGACGGGAATGTATAAAAGAAATGAGAAACGCAATGCTGTTTCTTGTTTCATTCCAACGAGCATCGACGCCACAATCGTTGAGCCTGAGCGACTAATCCCAGGTGTGAGTGCTACAGTTTGAGCTAGACCAACAATAATTGCATCTTTTGTTGTTAAATCCCCATCATTTTTTCTTCCTCGCAAGTTTCGGATTATCCATAATGCAGCTGCTGTAATTAATAAGGTATATCCGACAACAACTGGCTTGCTTAGAAGGTCTCCAATAGCATCTCCAAATAAAACTCCGGTTACACCTACCGGGATGGTCGCTATTACTAAATAGACAATAAATCGAAAATCACTTTTAGCCTCTTCTTCTTTTTTTAGTGTATAAAGAACACCATTCTTGATAAGACGGATAATGTCTTTGCGATAGATGACTAATATAGCAAGCAAAGATGCAAAGTTAACAAAAATTTCAAATGATAATCCTGTTGTCTCTATTCCGAAAAGCTCACGGAATATAACGAGATGTCCACTGGAAGAAATAGGAATTGGTTCGGTAATACCTTGTACCAATCCTAAAATCAAGTATTCTAATAACGTCCAAACTCTATCTAAAAAGTCCATATCTTTCTCTCCTTAATCTATCTTTATTCCTTTCATTCTTCCAGACAAAACAATTCACCATCCAGTAGGCTAATGAATAGTCTAGATGGTGAGGAGGTTGAAGAATGAAAAATCAACATCATATGTATGACTTGTGTAAACAGCATATGCATTCTTATGTTCTTGCAGAAACGACAGACGGCACAAAATTTGATGGAATCATCACTGGATTGGATGAAGAATATGTCTATTTTGCAGTACCAATAGATCCGACCACTCAACATGATATGGATCCACAATCCCCAGGAATGTATGGTCAAATGCCTCATATGGATGGCCAATACAGATATGGCTTTCCAGGCTATGGCTTCGGTTATCCTGGATATGGGTATGGTTACGGTTATGGTCGACCTAGAAGATTTAGAAGACTTGTATTACCATTAGCAGCTTTAGTTGCACTAAGTACATTACCATGGTACTAACACGAAACCCTTGCCATATCGTCCTTGACGGCAAGGGTTTCATCTGTAAGATATTGTTCAAAATTTTGGTTATTTCCATTTGAACATTTTATTAGTTTTTATCAGTTAAAACGCCATCGCCTAGTAAAAAGACAGCTACTGAAAAAATACCTGCTAGTATTAGGCTATCCATTAATACAAATGGCTCTCCACCCATACTGGTTAATACATAAGAAATAGCCCCACTAATAAGTACTGCCCAAAAGATTGCTAATATGTATCGCATCGCTTACACCTCACATTTTTAGCTGTTTACTTTAGAATGCCTTAAATAAATTTATTTACAACGATAATTATAGTTTATCAAAATAAAGAGTAAAGGAAAAGTATTTTTTTGTTTGGAGAATCGTTCTTTTTATTAGTTGTTGCTTCTATTCCCATAGCGAGTGACAGGACTTAACTTTTCACTAGTTGCTACGTACATTATGCAAGAAGGGACATAAACTATAAAAACAATAGATTTTTTGGTGGGGCATGTGACCATTGTTTAGTTAAGGCTCTTCGTATCATAAGTTGCTTTTTGAACTTTTACAGTTGTTAGAAACTCCTGTTCTATTTAATTAAGAATAGTTTGCTCTCGCTTACACTGATGAAAGTTTTGTGCTAGGATTCGCTCCGGCAGAATACTTCGCTTTCCGCGGGCACGGCCTCAGCCTCCTCGGAAGAAACCCACTTCCTGCGGGGTCTTCGGACACGTGCTTTTCCTGCAGGAGTCTCTGTATTCTGCCTCCGCTATTTTACATGCACTAGATATTTTTAAAGCTAAACTTCATAATTTTACGTTTAGGGTAGTTGGTCCTTCTAGAATACAGAATTTTTCTAGTAAAAATTAAGTAGAGCAGGAACTAAGCGGAGGAAATACACGGAGACTCCTTGAAAAAAGAAAACCACTTTTTTCTGCGTGCGATGTAACCCTGCCGAAGCGTTCCTTGTCCTGCGGGAAGAAGAGCATCGGTGAGACTTCGTAGTGAGGGAACTACTTGAATCATCTTCCTCGTTCCCTTGCGCCGAGAAAGCCCGCTTCGAAGCACTACTGGAAGACGCAGGCGCACACGCTTTTCAGCACGGAGGAGGCTCACCAGCTCCCCGCGGAAAGCGTAGTGTATTTCCGTAGCGAAGACAGAGCAGTATTCTGAATTACAGATATCAACATTCTATACAAAATGTAAGGTAATGTCATGTGAAAAAGCAACAATCTTTTACAAAAGAGCTTTGATAAAAAAGACTAGATAATAAGGAGGAAGGAATGTGTCTATTTTAATAATCAATTGCAATCATTGGATTGGATTCCATATTGTTAATAAAATGCTTGATACTGATTATATAGTTGAAGGAATTATCGATAAAAATACATCGGATGATTTGGCTATGTTCTTTGCAAGAAATAGCTCGTTTTCTTTTGTTGAAGAAGGGAATAAAAAGGAGTATGAAGTATGCATTATGATTGGGGATTATAAAAATGCAGAAAAAATTCGGGCTAAGCGTAAATTTGTTATTAATCCTAATAATGGGGTGGATAGAGGAGATGTTATCAAAATCCAAGCACCTATGTTGTTTGGAGAATGGATGCCAATGAATAAAGATGGGATTTTTTATAAAGATAAATTTGTAGCCTTCGAATCGAAAGAATTTAATAATGAAGCTGTTTATATTAATATATTTATGTCCGCGCTTCTACAGTGGATAAGATCAGAAAATATTCCTAAGTGTATAGTAGTCAATCCTAATCATGATCGAAAAGAAAAGATACTTGAGAATTCGGTCTATATTCGGGAGAATAGACCTATCTCTAAATATGTTAGAGTAGTGCAAAAACACTATGAACTATATAAAAGGTTTTATTAGTATTTGTGCCTTTTTAATTTCAAGTGTGAAAACCAACTTTTTATGTTCAGTAAAATTTTCCTATTAAAGTCCATCTAAATTGAAATAGATACGTCTGTAACTATACAATAGGTAGAAATGAGTATTTAGATTGGGGGTGCCTTATTATGAAACTTTATCATAAAATAATACTATTATTTATCGTTTCGTCCGTAACATTAAGTGGATGTGGTTATTTCGAAACTGGAAATGTTCAAAATGTCGGAATGCTGCTTGATAGTAAAATCGAAGGAAATGCTTGGAATGAAAGTGGTTATGAAGGCTTACTCCGAATCGAGAAAAAATTCGATACTGATGTATATTATAAAGAGAACATAGATACAGAGAGGAAAATAAGGGATGCTGTAGATGAACTAGTACACGATGGTGTGAATCTTATCTTTGGTCACAGCAGTATCTATGGTAATCATTTTTCTGAACTGGCACGGTATTATCCAGATGTCCATTTCGTATATTTTAATGGTGGAATTTATAATGACAATGTAACTAGTCTTAACTTTAATTCACATGCAATGGGCTTTATTGGAGGCATGGTGGCAGCAGAAATGACAAAAACTAATAAGGTTGGTGTTATTGCCGCTTATTTATGGCAACCGGAAATAGAAGGTTTCTATGAGGGAGTCAAGTATCAAAATCCTAGTGCAGTTGTAGAAATAGATTATATCAAGAGCTGGGATGATACGGAGATGGCTGTTAGAATATATGAAGAAATGGAAAACAAAGGAGTAGACGTTTTTTATCCAATTGGTGATGCATATAGTGAAGAGATAATAAAGAAGGCAAAAGAAGACAGTTTGTATGCTGTAGGATATGTTGAGGATCAACTGAAACTTGCGCCTGATACTGTTTTAACTAGTACTATTCAACAACTGGACAAGCTTTATGAATTAACTGCTGAGAAATTTGATAAAGGCAAATTAGAAGGGGATATACTAACATTTGATTTTCAGGATGAAGTAATTTCAATAGGAGCATTTAATAAAAATGTGCCCGAAGAATTTCAAGAGTATATTAACGAAACAGTAGAATATTATATGGATTCTAATCTGTTGCCAAATGAGCAGTAAAATTTTATTTTTCTTGCCATTTGTATCCTTATATATTAAAATTAGTACCAAGTCATAAGAATTGATTTTAATTTGTTGTGTAATATATTAGGTTATAAAGGGCCATGTATATGTAGTATTTTATCCCAGTTTGTTAATTTCATATAAGGAGCGGTCAAAATGAGTGTTGGTTTTTTAGGAATAGGTCATTACGTTCCGCCGAAAGTTGTGACCAATAAAGATCTAGAAAAAATAGTAGATACAAATGATGAATGGATTCGCACGCGAACCGGAATTGAAGAAAGAAGAATAGCTGAGGATGATATGAATACATCCGATATGGCTTATTTAGCTGCTCTACATGCTTTAGAGGATGCTAAACTGAAGGCAGAAGATATTGATTTGATTTTAGTAGCAACTGTAACACCTGATAAGCCATTTCCGTCTGTTTCCTGTATGCTTCAGGAAAAATTAGGAGCAACCCAAGCGGCTGCAATGGATGTTAGTGCGGCATGCTCAGGATTTATGTATGCTGTAGCAACAGCTAAGCAGTTTGTAGAATCAAAAACATACAAACATGTACTTGTGATAGGTGTAGAAAAATTATCAAAAATTACGGATTGGTCTGATCGCAGTACATGTGTATTATTTGGAGATGGAGCAGGTTCTGCTGTTATTGGGGAAGTTTCAGAAGGTAAAGGAATATTGTCTTACGAATTAGGTTCTGATGGTACAGGAGGTAAACATTTGTACCAAAATCCTAATGATTATTTAGTGATGAACGGTCGAGAAGTATTTAAATTTGCCGTAAGAAAAATGCCTGAGGCTTCTGTTCGGGTAATAGAAAAAGCAGGTTTAAGTAAAGAGGAAGTCGATTATCTAATTCCTCACCAAGCAAATATCCGAATAATGGAAGCTGCAAGACAGCGACTTGGTATCTCAGAGGATAGGATGAATCAATCTATTAAGAAATACGGAAATACATCAGCAGCCTCTATTCCAATTGCCTTATCTGAATCAGTAAGAGATGGAAATATCAAAGAAAATGATTTGGTTGTATTAGTTGGTTTTGGCGGCGGTTTAACGTGGGGTTCTATCGCGATTCGCTGGGGTAAATAATTGAATAATGGTTGAAAGGAGGACTTTTTGTGGAACAAAAAAGAGTAGTAATTACAGGTCTGGGTGCAGTGACACCTGTTGGTAATGATGTTCATACTATGTGGGAAAGCATCATATCTGGTAAATCAGGCATTGATTTTGTAACGAAAATTGATAGTGAGAATTATCCAGCTAAAGTAGCAGCTGAAGTAAAGAATTTTGATCCAACTAATTTTATGGATAAAAAAGACGCAAGAAAAATGGACCCATTTACACAGTACGCTGTTGCTGCTGCTAAAATGGCTGTAGAAGATGCTAATCTCGATATTAATGATGACAATCGGGATCGTGTTGGTGTGTGGATTGGTTCAGGTATTGGTGGAATGAAAACCTGGGAAGACCAGCACACCATTCTGATGAATAAGGGTCCAAGACGAGTTAGTCCATTTTTTGTACCAATGATGATTCCTGACATGGCAGCGGGACAAGTATCCATTCAATTAGGAGCTAGAGGGATTAATTCTTGTACTGTAACCGCCTGTGCATCAGGTGCCAACTCAATTGGTGATGCGTATAAGGCGGTGCAACGTGGAGACGTAGATTATATTATAACTGGTGGAACAGAAGCCCCAATTTCCGACATGGCTTTTGCCGGGTTCTCATCATCAAAAGCTTTATCAACCAATCAGGATCCAAAAAAAGCAAGCCGTCCATTCGATAAAAACCGTGATGGTTTTGTCATGGGTGAAGGTGCTGGGATTCTTGTAATGGAATCTTTGGATAAGGCACTAGAACGTGGTGCCCATATTTATGGAGAGATTGTTGGATATGGCGCTACTGGTGATGCATACCACATTACAGCACCTGCAGAAAATGGGGAAGGAGCTACCCGAGCAATGCAGCATGCGTTGTCAGATGCAGGATTAGAAGCTGAAACAGTAGATTATGTAAATGCTCATGGTACCAGTACGGCGTTAAATGATAAATATGAAACACAAGCAATTAAAGCTGTGTTTGATGAATATGCACGGAAGTTAGCAGTTTCTTCAACAAAATCTATGACAGGTCACTTGTTAGGTGCAGCTGGTGGGATTGAAGCTGTTATTTCTTTATTAGCAATTAACAAGAATATCTTGCCACCTACTATAAATTATGAAACCCCTGACGAAGACTGTGATTTAGATTATGTACCAAACAAAGCTCGTGAGCAGGAAGTAAATGTTGTCATGAGTAATTCCTTAGGGTTTGGCGGTCATAATGTCAGTTTGATTTTTAAAAAATATAGTGAATAATTTTTATGAAGACTGATCAGCTAATGGGCTGGTTGGTCTTTTTTGTTTTGGAGGAAACGGACTGGGGATTGAAATCAACGAACGATAGAAATATCAACGCACCAGCACCAGCACCCATACCAATCAATTTAAAGGCCAATCAACCTAAATCTCGTAACGTATCTCAAAACATCTACGCATTTACAGTCATGGACAAGCATAAACATGTATTAAAATAGGACAAGCGTAGGTGGAAAAATGGGATATATTTTTGTCTTTTTAATTGGATTTGGACTAGCTGTAACTGGAGGAGTCACACTAATTGCGTATTTGAATTTCTTACCAGCTGGATTATCATGGTCTGATTATTTTATTTTCATTACCGGACGTATAGAGTGTTACTTTTTGCCTTTAGGAATTATACTAATGGCAATTGTTATTTATCGTTTTCCAAACAACCCATAATCGCTCAGGAAAAGAATATTTTTCTAAATGATGGCCATAATGTATTGTAAGTTATGATTTGTTCAGCTGAACCAAGAAATAATCTCATCCACCAAGACGTACAGATTTTTATTTTAGTTTTATTTAAAGCGAGGGTTGTTTATGTTGTATTTACATGACGTTTGGGTGAATTGGTTTGAAGGAGAAGAAAACGGCTATAATGTTTGTTATTTTCATGAATGGAGAAAAGATGATGGGATTGAGTTACTAGATCAAGTACCGCTCCTATACATAACATCAGGTTTATACAATTATATTGAAAATGACATGCATGATTTACCAAAGGAGCTTCTTGATACCATTTATAAACGTGCTTATATGCGAAAAGGACATGAAAGATCTGTTATGGAGTATGCATGTGTGGTGACAAATGGTGAAGATATTATTGCTATTGATACGATTGGGTATCAAATACCAATTCGCAAAAGCAGATTAATCCCTAGGCAAGAACAATTAGTGTATGACATGATTAAAAAAACAAAACCTCAGTCATTTGGATTTGAAGTAGAAAACTATCAAAAAGATTATCATCTGTTATCTATGGCACCTGAATTTGTTTTTGGCCTAACAAGAAAAGAACGTCAACTAAAACAATTATTAATGATTGCATTAGATCAACTGCGTACGTCCAACAATTTGGAGGAATTACGTTATTGGTTGACGGAATGGGATCCTAAACAATATCCGTATATCCGTTATATGGATGAAGAAAAAGTATGGGATACACTCTATAATGGAGTCAAAGATGGATGGAGCAGAGCTCATGAAGATTTATGCGGAAAACTAATTAAAGGTCAGCCATTTCTTGAAAAAATGTGGGAAGTGGAAAATGGTCAAGCGCAAAATACATCGAGTCAAAAATAATGAATAATTGCCAAAACTCCTAGTTTAAAGGAGAAAAGTTGGTATACAATTCAATGTTTAATAAACACAAAGAAACACCTCGTATGATTCAAGAGGTGTTTCTTTGTGTTTATTTATGCTTTTTCTTCACTCTGCCTAGGCCCATTGCTTTTTTTGCCTTATTTAGTGTTTTATTGGCAGGGAAGGATGCTTTTTCAGCACCTTGATCTAAAATATCATCTAAAACGTCCGATTCAATTAACTCTTGATACTTTTCCTGAATTGGTGCTAGAAGTGCAATAACGGCATTTGCAACATCTTGCTTGAATTCACCATACCCTTTTCCTTCATATTTAGCTTCCAAGTTTGTAATTGATTCCCCAGTACAGCTGGAATAAATCGTCAGTAAATTAGAGATACCAGGTTTATTCTCTTTATCATATTTCACAATGCCCTCTGAGTCAGTGACAGCACTTTTCATTTTCTTTTCAATACGTTTGGGTTCGTCTAACATGGAAATAAACCCTTTTTCATTTTCATCAGATTTACTCATTTTCTTCGTTGGGTCTTGTAAGGACATAATACGAGCTCCAACCTTAGGAATACGAATTTCAGGGATAGTGAAAATGTCATTATAACGATTGTTAAAACGTTGTGCTAAATCTCTTGTTAGTTCAAGATGCTGTTTCTGATCATCTCCAACAGGAACAATATTGCTTTGATATAACAAAATGTCAGCAGCCATTAATGCAGGATACGTTAATAGTGCAGAAGAAACAGCTTCTTTCCCGCTAGATTTATCTTTATATTGAGTCATCCTCTCCAGTTCACCTACATAACCAATGGATTGAAGCATCCACCCCAACTGAGTGTGTGCTGGCACTTCTGACTGAATAAATAAGGTTGCTTTTTCTGGATTAATACCTGAAGCAAGGTATAAAGCAGCTAAAGAGCGGATGTTATTTCTAAGTTTTAAACGATCCTGTGGTACAGTAATTGCATGTTCGTCCACAATACAAAAATAACATTCATAATCATTTTGTAGTTCAACGAATTGTTTAATTGCACCTAAATAATTTCCAAGTGTTAAGGTTCCACTTGGCTGAATACCAGAGAATATTTTTTCCATTTTACTCACTCCATTTTCCATTTTAACCAATAAATGTCCCCATTAAAAAAAGCCCATTTATCCCAAACTAAAAGGGACGAATGAACCGCGGTGCCACCCTTATTATCTTACAAAAGTTGTAAGATCTCTCATTACTCTAAAGCTCCAAAGTCCAATTCCAATATACCATGGCACTTGTTTTCACCAACCACAAGCTCTCTAAGGACCAGAGGGTAATTGTACTCTATCTTTGTCATCGCCGATATAAGTTTTTTTCATTATATACGAAACAGAATCAATAAATCAAGTAATTAATGGAAAACATGACATAGTTTGTCCAAATGTCAAATTTCTTATACAAAATCGTCAATTTTTGCTATATACTAATTTTAGGAAATGTTAGGAGAGATATTATTATGGGGAAGAAACAACTTAAGATTTTGAGCATTATCATCACGACTTTCCTTTTCAGTGTTGGATTACCTTATAATACCTACGCAGAACAATTAGATGGTATTAGTGCTCATTCAAAAAGAGAAACAGGAATAAAACTGATGGATGCGCAACAAGAAATCAAACGCTTCACATTTCATTCGGGATATGAGTTTGAATATCCGGATGCTGTAAGAGGGATTTATGTAACCGGAAATTCTGCTGGTTCAACCAGATTTAATTCATTGATTGATTTAGTGGATTCTACAGAGTTGAATGCAATGGTGATTGATATAAAGGATGATTTTGGCAAATTGACTTTAAATGTCGAAAAAGGGTCACCATTTGAGGATATAGCAGCGAATTACATCTCTAATCCAAAAGCCATGATGGATATATTGGAAGAAAAAGGTATTTATCCAATCGCTCGTATTGTTGTGTTTAAGGATTCCGAACTGGCTAAGAAACGCCCGGATTTATCTTTTGTTGAAAATGGAAAGGTATGGAAAAACTCAAGAGGTGAAGCTTTTGTTAATCCTTTTCAAAAAGAAGTTTGGGAATATAATTTAGAAATTGCCAAAAAAGCAGCTGAAATGGGTTTTCAAGAAATACAATTTGACTATGTTCGTTTCCCAGAAGGATTTGAGAAAATGGATGAGGCTCTAGAATATTCTATGGGAGATTATAAAAATGTTGAAATGAATAATGTGAAGAAACGTGTAGAGGCGGTTACAGAATTTGTGGGCTATGCAAAAGATGAACTAAAAGCCTATGATGTGGATGTATCAGTCGATATTTTTGGTTATGCTGCTACACTGGAAGAAACACCTGGAATAGGACAAAATTTTTCAAGGATATCGGAAAATGTAGATATTATTTCCTCCATGATTTATCCAAGTCACTGGTCCAATAATTACTTTGGAATACAAATTCCTGATACCGAACCATATCGATTAGTTAATGAATACGCAAAAGTCGAAAATAAAGTTTTAGGCTCATTGAAGAATCCACCAACTTCCAGACCGTGGATTCAAGATTTTGAAGCTCCATGGTTGTACAGTGGAAAAACAAAACAATACGATAAGGAAGAAGTGGAAGCACAAATTAAAGCACTTCATGAAAATGGAATTAATGAATTCTTACTTTGGAACGCAGGAAATAAATATACGGAAAACGTGGATTATTTAGTTGGACAAAGTTAATAATTAAGAGATATGGATAAAATGAGGCAGATCTCTTGTAATAGAGAGGTCTGCTTCTGTGATTTATCCTTATCGCTGAATTTGAGACAAAACCTCCCTATATCATGGGAAGTACCGTTTTTCAAATGGCGATTTATTGGTTATACTGTATGATGGTAGCGTTTTAATAAGGTGCCGATACTTAGGGATAAACATGAAGGGGTAGATCAATGAACTGGTATGATAAATTAAAAGAATATTTTCCAATAGAAGAAATGAAATCAAGAGAGCATATGGAGCTATTGCTAAAAGAGAAAAGTGATGTTTATCATAAAGATGAAAGCTCAACGCATGTATTAATGTATGCAGAATTTGATACATTTATTTTTATTGATTATATTTGGGTATCCGGAAAAACACGAGGGCAGGGTATAGGACATCAATTAATAGAGAAATTAAAAGCGAAGAGTAAGCCAATTATCCTTGAGGTTGAACCAGTTGATTATGAAGATACGGATTCAGAGAAGCGATTGCATTTTTATCGTAGAGAAGGTTTCACTCACGCGAAATCAATTGGATATAATCGCAGGTCGCTAGCCACCAATGAAGAAACACCGATGGAGATATTATATTGGTCTCCAACTGATGACACCGAAGAAGTAATCTATAATCAAATGAAGAAAATGTATGAAGATATTCATACGTATAAAGATGAAGAAATATACGGGAAAGCATATCAGCCAGCGGAAGAAGTATTAAGTTATGATGAGGATAGAGATTCACGTGATATTCTTGGGAGTTTAAAAGCTAAAAAGTAACCTAAGAAAAAATGGCATTCGCTGAAAGAAAGTCGAATGTCGTTTTTTCTGAAATTGCTTTTCTCATTTTACTTTTATGACTTTATGGTTGATAGCAACTGTACAACTTCTAAAAACAACAACCTATACGAAAAGACTCTAAAATAAGAACTTATTTATTTTGTCAATTATTAACTTTTTTCAATTAGCTAGGTTTAACTGAAAACAGATAAGGGTATCTTATATAGTAAATAAAAACATTCTGTGAACATTAGAAAATTACCTTATATTTCTAAAAAAGGCTCTACCTTTTGCTTGACAAATGTAGTATACTATACATAGAAGGTTATTTAAACTTATTTTAATTTAAGAATGGAATAAGATTTAAAATGTTTACATGTGCGTGCTCAAAAAGGAGGACAGGACTTTTTGAACATCCAGTACTAAAAGAATATATATACTTATTAGAATGAGGAGTGAAGTAACATGGTCACACTTTATACCTCACCAAGTTGTACATCTTGCAGAAAAGCAAAAGCATGGTTAGAAAAGCATAATATACCATATAAAGAGCGCAATATTTTTTCTGATCCGTTAACTCTGGATGAGATTAAAGAAATATTACGTATGACTGAAGATGGAACTGATGAGATTATTTCAACACGTTCTAAAGTTTTTCAAAAATTAGATGTTAATATTGAACAACTACCTATGAAAGAATTATTCCATTTAATTCAGAAAAACCCTGGTCTTTTAAGGAGACCGATTATTCTTGATGAAAAGCGTCTGCAAGTTGGTTATAATGAAGACGAGATTCGGAGATTTCTTCCTAGAACAGTTCGAACGTTTCAGTTACGTGAAGCACAAAGAATGGTTAATTAATCTTGGTGGAATTGCATATAATATGGTAATAATAAAAACGCAGAATAGTAATTGTTCTGCGTTTTTATTCTAATCTAATAATGATTTCCAGTTTTTATGCCGTGACAAACTCAGCAATATGGTATAGAATATTAAACTAACTATTCTTATATTCATTGAATAATTATGTATTACTGTACATGGATTTGGAGAAGTAGCATTAGAAATTATTTTACATTATATGGGCATATTAATTTCCAATATACCGTACACTATCATACAATAGTAATAGGAATAGATGAATGAATAATTAGAATGAAAAGCAGTTTCTCGCATATAAGACTGACAATATTCAATTATATAGATAATGGTGAAGTCGTCTCTTCCACCTAACTGTTTATACTTTTATGTTTAGAAGGCGAAGGTAAACGTTTTTCTAATAAGAAGGGAGAGAAAGAGTAATGGATATAGAGAGAATTAATGAAAACACAGTTAAGTTTTATATTTCTTATCTTGACATCGAGGATCTTGGATTTGAAAGAGAGGAAATCTGGTACGACCGTGAACGAAGCGAACAGCTTTTTTGGCAAATGATGGACGAAGTAAACTATAAAGAGGATTTTAATGTTGATGGTCCACTGTGGATTCAAGTTCAAGCACTGGAAAAAGGTTTGGAAATTATTGTAACGAAAGCGAAAATAACAAAAAATGGCGAGCTTCATACGCATGATGGATTAATTGATGAACATTTTGAGGATAAGATAGAGAATTTCTTAGAAGATAAATTTGGTAAACATGTTGCACAAGAAGAAGAGGAAGATATGGTTGATGATGCGATGTGGATAATTGCTGAATTTAATAACTTTGAAGATGCGATTCAATTAAGTCATTATTTCCAGGACGATACGGATAGTGTGGAAGAAACACTTTATTTCTATAATAGTAAATACTATTTATTCATGGAGTTCTCTCCTGACTTACTTGATGATCACTTACAGGAAGATTTAATTAGTCAAGTATTAGAGTTTGCAAATGATTCTGATATGTCTATTCATGTATTAGAAGAATATGGAAAGAAAGTGTTTGAATATAATGCATTCGAACAAATTAGAAGTTATTTTCCAGCGCAAGTATAGGTACTCAATTATAAGGGTGCCTATTTTATTTTTGTTTTCTTGCAGGATTTGGCGAACATCTGTCGAAAACTAGTAGACGAGGTGATGCGTAATGCTGCAAGCAAAATTAAAAAATGGACATGTACTTACACTTGCTAAATTAACCGTAAGCGAGATTCAAGAATTTAAGGAAAAGAAAGAGGCATTTTTCTGTCCTACCTGCATGAAGCCGGTTATGATAAAGGCTGGACCTAAAATGATTCCTCATTTTGCTCATTACTCAAGTGAGAATTGTCCATCACAAGAAGGTGGGGAAGGAACCTACCATGAACAGGGTAAACTATTGTTATTTAATTGGCTTAAGAGTCAGAACTTAAATGTAGAGTTAGAAGCTTATATTTCAAGCATACAACAACGCCCAGATATTTTATTAACAATCAATAATAAAAAGATAGCCATCGAATACCAATGCGCACGATTGAAAGTAGATCAAGTTCAGAAAAGGAACAAGGGCTACTTGAAAGCTGGAATTGTTCCTATATGGATATTAGGTGCCAATCGATTTCAAAGACAAACTGGAAATCATATTAAACTTGATTCGTTTACCCAGCAATTCATTCATCGATTTACCCCAGAATTACCTACAATACTTTATTATTTTTGTCCCCATACTCATCAGTTGATATCTGTTCAAGACTTATTTTTCACAAGAGGTAATCAAGCATTAGGAAAATTTTATATAAAACACATTAACCAAAGTCAGTTCACTGATCTTTTTAAAATGAAGCGCTTTTCCAAACATGAATTAATGAAACGATGGAAAAAAGAAAAGGAGAGGTTCAGAACGTGGCCAAGGAGAAAGATTTATGGCAGTGAATTAGCGTGGCATCAATGGTTATACCTTAACAAAATGCATATTGAGTTACTTCCCTCGATTGTATATTTACCGATACCTTCACAATATCTAATGCGAACACCACTATGGAACTGGCAGAGTAGAATTTGTATGGATTTTTTGTCCCCATTACCTGTAGGAGCTGAATTTTCGATTCTATCCGTAAATTTTCTCTTAAGAAACCAACTCCAGTCATCTTCAACATTTCCATTAATTCAATCATCCCATCATCCAATCAAACAATATTTTCAATTACTTACCTATTTAGAAATAATTCAGCCGACAACAGAATTCACCTATAAAAAACTACAATCTATTCAACTTCATAGCAATATTCATGATGCCTTAAAACAAGATGAAATGGTGTTAAATAAAATAATCCATAAACGAACAAACAAAATTCAAGCATGAATTCCAAGTCTTTCGTTATACTATTTAAATAGAGATGTTTTATCAAACTCTAAAAGGTATTATAAAAACTTTCTAGAACTATATTATGTAGAAGAGGAAAAGGAGGAAGAAAAATGGCAAAATCCACGAAAGAATTACCAAAACGAGAAGCACTTTCAGAGGAGAAAACATGGAAATTAGAAGATATTTTTCCAACGGATGCACTTTGGCAAGAGGAATTTAATAAATTGCAGGAGGATATACCTGAAGTAAGTAAATATCAAGGAAAATTAGCGGAATCGGCAGATACATTATATGAGATGTTAAAACTGCAAGATAATCTTTCAGAAAGGTTAGGAAAACTTTATACATATGCTCATATGCGATACGATCAGGATACAACTAACTCAACGTATCAAGCCATGAATGCACAAGCAGAGAATGTTTTAACACTTGCATCAAGTTCTATGAGTTATATTGTCCCAGAAATTCTTACAATGGATGAAAGCAAAATAGCTTCATTCTTAACTGAAAAAGAAGAATTGCAGACTTATAAAAAGGTTCTAGATGAAATTACTCGGCAACGACCACATGTTCTTAGTGAAAAAGAGGAGGCGTTATTGGCAGAAGCATCCGAAGCGCTTTCAACGGGATCACAAACCTTTAGTATGCTTAATAATGCAGATTTGACATTCCCATCAGTAAAGGATGAAAATGGAGAAGAAGTAGATTTAACACACGGACGTTACAGTCGCTTTATGGAATCCAAGGATCGTAGTGTGCGAGAAAATGCTTTTAAAGCAATGTATGATACCTATGGTAAGTTTAAAAACACTTTTGCTTCTACCTTAGGTGGAACGGTAAAGACACATAATTTCTCTGCAAAAGTACGTAATTATGAATCTGCCCGACAATCTGCGTTGGATAATAACAATATCCCAGAAGAAGTGTATGATAATTTGGTAGAAGCAGTTAATGAAAAATTACCATTGCTGCACCGTTATATGGAGCTAAGGAAAAAAGTATTAAAACTAGACGAACTACACATGTATGATATCTATACACCGCTTGTGAAGGACGTAGATATGGAGATTTCTTATGAAGAAGCAAAGGATTATGTGTTAAATGGTTTGAAACCACTTGGAGAAGACTATGCAGGTGTTCTGAAGGAAGCTTTCGAGAATCGTTGGATTGATGTGGAAGAAAATAAAGGGAAACGCAGTGGAGCATATTCATCTGGTGCTTACGGAACCAATCCTTACATCTTACTAAACTGGCAGGATAATGTTAACAACACCTTCACATTAGCCCATGAACTTGGTCATTCGGTTCACAGTTATTATACGAGAAAACATCAGCCATTCCGTTATGGAAATTATTCCATTTTCGTTGCTGAGGTAGCATCAACATGTAATGAAGCATTGTTAAATGATTATTTATTAAACAATCTAGAAGATGAAAAGGAAAAGCTTTATATATTAAATCATTTCTTAGAGGGATTCCGAGGTACAGTTTTCCGTCAAACCATGTTTGCAGAGTTTGAACATGACATTCACGTGAGAGCACAAAATGGTGAAGCGCTGACAGCAGATAAGCTAACGGAAATTTACTATGATTTGAATAAAAAATATTATGGGGATTCGATTGTTTCAGATGAAGAAATTGGATTAGAATGGGCAAGAATTCCACATTTCTATTATAACTACTATGTATATCAATATGCTACAGGATATTCTGCTGCTACCTCTCTAGCTAATCAAATTTTAACAGAAGGAGATAGCGCTGTAGAACGTTATTTAGATTTTCTTAAAGCAGGAAGCAGTGATTATCCAATAGAAGTACTGAAAAAAGCTGGTGTAGATATGGCATCGAAACAGCCTATATTGAATGCATTGGACGTTTTCGAGGAAAAATTGAACGAAATGGAAAAGCTATTGCTGAATCAATAAAAATGGGAGGAGCAGTCTAAATCTGCTCCTTTCAAGTGGAAATAGGGAAGCCTAATATTTATCTACTGGTAAAATAATAATTACTAATCTACACTATACTATAAAAGTGAATTTTTTGTGAATGTATGAACATATCTATTGCATGATTTGTCTAAACTTGCTATTATATATTTGTAAGTTAATTACACAAACAAATACCCCTTTTGTTTGATCATGAAACTTTCTCCCATCCCCCCTTTGTATTTATACAAAGACGGAAATAAAGGATATGCGCTGCCCCGCATATCCTTTTTATTTTGTAATTTGTTTGTCTATCAAGGTTTAAAAATTTTTGTATAGACTGTTGATAACTTTAATTCAGAATAATGTAGCTCTCGCTTACACTTATGATTGATTAGTGCAATCATTCGCTCCGGCAGAATACTTCGCTTTCCGCGGGCACGGCCTCAGCCTTCTTGCGGAAAAACCATACTGCGCCTGCGTCTACTAGTAATGCTTTGAAGTAGGCTTCCTCGGCGCAAGGGCCAAAGAAGCTTAATCAAGGAGTTCCCTCGCTGCGGGGTCTTCGGACACGTGCTATTCCCGCAGGAGTCTCCGTATTCTGCCTCCGCTAAGATAGATGCTCAAGTCTTTTTTAATTTATAACTCGTGAAATCACGTTTAAGACCGTTATTCTTCTTAAAAACAGCATATTTTCATATTCCTTATTTAGTAGAGCAGACAACATAGCGTAGTGTATTTCCGTAGCGAAGACTAAGCAGTATTCTTAATTAAATAAATCAACAATTTCTATCAACTGTGACTTTTAGACAGCAATACATAGATAAGAAAAGAGCATAATGAAAACAGTAAAGTAGAGAATATATTTCAGAAGTTGAAATCGGATCTTGAACTTTTTGTGAATGTATGAACAAAACTATTGCATGATTTGTCTATACTTGTTATTATGTATTTGTAAGTTAATTACACAAACAAATACCCCTTTTGTTTGATCATGAAACTTTCTCCCATCCCCCCTTTGTATTTATACAAAGACGGAATAAAGGATATGCGCTGCCCCGCATATCCTTTTTCATTTCCATTATTAAGTTAAGGCTCTTTTCTAAAAGATTGTTGTTTTTTACATTTTTATAGACTCCTGATTAACTTAATTAAAGATAAATGTGTAATGTAGTGCGTTGTTGATTTCCGCTCTGGGCAGTCGCTTTCCGCGGGTCGCTGATGAGCCTCCTCGTGCTATCGCACTGCGGGGTCTCATCTAGGCCTCTCTTCCCGCAGGACAAGGAAGGCTACGGCAGCATTACATCGCACGAAGAAAATTGCCCTTTATTTTCGAGGAGTCGACTGCCCTCCGCTCCAATCAACACTGTTTTTAGAGCCTGACCATTTTTGGCTAATATCAGAAGAATTATCATTTATTCATTTATTAAAAGATACCCAATTATATAAGAAAGTTGAACAGCACAAATCAGCGGAGGAAATACGCGGAGACTCCTTGAAAAAAGAAGATCACTTTTTTCTGCGTGCGATGTTTCGCTGCCGAAGCGTTCCTTGTCCTGCGGGATGAAAAGCCTAGGTGAGACTACGTAGAGCGATAGCTCGGAGTTGGCTCAGCAGCGCCCGCGGAAAGCGTAGTGTATTTCCGTAGCGGGTAATAGCACTAATGTTAATTGTATATATGCAATTTCTATCAACTGTACAGTTTCAAAAAGCAACAAACTATACGAAAAGAGCCTAAGTTAAAAATGAGGCTTTTAACATGGGAACAAAGAGTATCCTCATCTCATCCTTCGTCGATATGTCTTTCGATTAGTGAAAGAATAAATAGTTAAATAAATAGAAATAAATAATAAAGGCAACGTAATATAAGGTGGAATTAATTGCATTAGACCGAAAATATTGAGAAAAAAGGCAACTAGTGTCAAGAGAAGAAATAACATAGGATAAAACTGTTGCATAAAGATCACTACTCCCCCTAATCTGATGAATAGTACATATATATGAAGAGTCTGAGAAAATAGAAGGGGACAAATTGAACTTTTTGTGAATACATGAACAAAACTATTGCATGATTTGTCTATACTTGTTATTATATATTTGTAAGTTAATTACACAAACAAATACCCCTTTTGTTTGATCATGAAACTTTCTCCCATCCCCCCTTTGTATTTATACAAAGACGGAATAAAGGATATGCGCTGCCCCGCATATCCTTTTTATTTATGTTTATCATAGTGATTGGGTAAAGAATGTCTATTAGTTTTCATAAGTTTAATAACTTTACTATAATAAAAAAAGCCTTAAAAATAAAGGCTAATCAAGGTATTTCCAAAATGTGCCACGCTTAGAGCTCATTCGATTTACTTTTTGTTTGAATTGCAGCTTTTTCATTTCTTTTTCCGCTTTCGAGATGGGCCAATCATATATAATAGATATTTCTTTCGTCCCAACTACATCATATTTCTTTAAAAGTTCCTCGAGTGGTGGCTTCTCAGAAGGGATTGGGATAGTCTGCAAAGTCTCTTGTAATATAAATTCATATACTTCATATGGATAAAGTCCAGATATTTTTATGCCCTGAGCATCGGTAGAATGATTAAAAAAGACTATGGTAGGTGTATCCTCAATTTCCATCTCATGCGTTAATTGGAGATCGCATTGTATTGCTTTTTTTGCTGTTGCTGAGTATAGATCCTCTGAAAATTCCTCCATATCCAGTTTTGCTTCTTTTGCAATATTCATTAATATATCTTCTTTGGAAATGTCATCTTTTCTTAAAAATAAATACTCTTGAATCTTACGTAGGAAGGCTCTTCCTGCTTTCATTCCTTGTATCTCTGCTGCTTTAATTGCTAAGGACACCCTCCATGGACTGGAAATGGCCTTTTCTGAACCCTCGTTCAATTCTGTATCTAACTGTCTCGTTATTTTTTTCCAATAATCCATCGACTTAATTGGTTTACAAAGCGTTTCTCGATTCAGGGAACTACTCACAATTGGCCGGATAGTGAAAAATCGCCCATATTCCATGGAAAGTTTTTTAAAATATGGCTCAAAATACCAACATTCTGGGCAAAATGGGTCAATAAAAACATACATCTCGATTGGTTTAGGATTGAATTTTAGATAGTCGTAGTTTTCCGATGTGTTTGTGCTATTCTCACTTCTTAGCCCAGTTTGATCCCAATTCACATCGAATTCTCCTTTCTATCAATCTGGTGTATTCATCATATGATTGGCAGTCATGGTCAATTTTTCAATAATCACTGTATGGTATGGCTCTTGGATATTTGCTTCCAATAGTGCTTCTTCCATACAGTGGAGCCAAGCATCTCTCCTGGTCGGTGTGATTGGAAATGGCAAGTGACGTCTTCTTAACATGGGATGACCGCGGTCCTCTTCGTAAAGTCTCGGTCCGCCAAAAAATTGTGTTAGAAATAATCGCTGTTTCCTGGCTGTTTCCGTTAAATCATCAGGAAATATAGGTATAAGATCAGGATGTCTGCCAACTCTCTCATAAAACAAAGTAACAATTCGGTCTATTGCATCAGAGCCTCCGATTGCATCATAAATATTCCGATGTTTTATTTCCTTCATTATTGTACTCCTTAAGATAATTTTGCTACCTATTCACTAGAAATCAATTTTTGGATATTTGATTACATTTTATCAAGGAAAGATTAAGTGGGCAACCAATGTGATTGGAATAGGTAGAAAATTCTTTATTTTTCTAATGATTTGAAAAAACGCTTAATTTTATTGGGTGTTGTTTTTTTCTTGATTCCAAATTCTGTCAATATGGAATGAAATGTTTCTATGCCAGTATCTTCATCAGGGGCCTCTAATTCAAATTCATAGTCTTCTTTTTCATTATATGTGCTGTAATCTAACACAAGCAGCGTATTTTGAAAGCTTACTTCACGACGTTCAGTAATTAGTTTTCCAAAATAGACTAAATCATGTGGATTCACGCCAAGGTGGTGTATTTGTTTCATTACTTCTGGTTTGGGAATAATATGTCCATTAATCCATTGATTGGCTTCTTCTTCTGTTAACACATCATGGGTTTCCTGTAAACCTAATTCATGAGGCTCTTTTAAAGTTAAGCGGTATTTTCCATTCTTTTCTCTAATTCGCAGTGCACATCCTTTTTCTTTAAGAGCAAATTCTTTCGTTTCAAAATAATAGTTTGATTGTTTTACACTATATTCAGGAAAAGGTAATTTATCCAATAAAATTTTAAATTCTTCTTTAGTCAGTAGATTTTTATATTCAATTTCAATCTCTTGTGCCATAAAAATGCGGCCTCCAGTAATAATTTATGATTTACCGTATGAAGTAAATATACTAATGATTATCGCCAATATTAATGTAATTTGCAAAGAAAAGGAATCTTGCTAGTATGTTAAAATAAATTAGGCTATAATTTGATTGAACTGATTGATATGTAGGAGTGTGTTTATAAATGAATTGGGAAGCTTTTTTAGCTCCTTATAAACAGGTAGTGGAAGAATTAAAAGTAAAATTAAGAGGGACTCGCTCGCAATTTGAATACCAATCGAGTCATTCTCCCATAGAGTTTGTAACAGGAAGGGTTAAACCAATCCCAAGTATTCTGGAAAAGGCGAAAGATAGGGATATTCCATTAGATAATATAGAGAAAGAAATTTATGATATAGCTGGAGTACGTGTCGTTTGTCAGTTTGTTGATGACATCTATACCATTGTCAATATGCTCCGGAAACGAGATGACTTTACCATTTTGGAAGAGAAAGATTACATAACAAAAAAAAAGGAAAGTGGATACCGTTCTTATCATATGATTATTGAATATCCAGTGGAAATGGTACAAGGCAGAAAGCTAATTTTGACCGAAATCCAAATTCGAACATTGGCCATGAATTTCTGGGCAACTAATGAACATTCATTAAATTATAAATATAAGGGAAGCATTCCTAAGGAAGTGAAAGCGAGATTGCAAAGAGCTGCAGAAGCGGCTTTTAAACTGGATGAAGAGATGTCAAAAATTAAACATGAGATTCAGGAAGCACAGCGAATATTTCATCGTAAATAGAAAAGAAGAAACTGCAGAGAGAAAGGGAGGCAATTTACATGAAATTTAAAATAATTTCTAAAGGTGATAAGCGGTCAAATAAGATTAAATCAACGATGAAGCAATACTTAATGGATTTCGAATTACAGTATGACAGGGAAGAGCCAGACTTGGTTATTTCAGTTGGTGGAGATGGTACATTTTTAGAAGCATTTCATCGTTATCAGGAACGTTTAGATAAAACGGCATTTATCGGTGTTCACACAGGGCACTTAGGTTTTTATGCAGATTATACACCCGACGAGTTGGAGAAGCTGATCATCGAAATTGCCAAAACTCCTTTTCAAGTCGTTGAATATCCTTTGCTTGAAGTAATCATACGTGGGAATACTGGTGAAAAAGAAGACCGATTACTTGCACTCAATGAAGCAATGATTAAAACGTCAGAAGGATCGGTTGTTTTTGATGTAAAAATCAAAGGAGAGCATTTCGAAACGTTTCGTGGAGATGGCATTTGTATATCTACACCATCAGGAAGTACAGCTTATAACAAAGCACTTGGTGGTGCAATTATCCATCCTTCTATTGAGGCGATTCAGTTAACTGAAATGGCATCTATAAATAATCGCGTATTTCGAACGATTGGATCACCACTTATCTTACCAAAACATCATACTTGTTTATTAGAACCAATGAAAGATAAGAGTTTTTTACTTGCAGTTGATCATTTTAATCGAACGTATAACAACGTAAAATCTATTCAATGTCGTGTTGCCAAAGAGAGAGTGCGATTTGCGAGATTTAGACAATTTCCATTTTGGAATAGAGTGAGGGATTCTTTTGTTGCGGAAGGAAATCAGTAGCTATAGAAAGGCTGAGTTCATATGAAATGGATTATTAGTAACCTCCATGCTTCTATTACCATCCGTGATTATTTGCGCGAAATTCATGAATTTTCCAGACGCACATTAATTGCCGTAAAGCAAGAAGGCGGTATTCTTGTGAACGGGCAACCTCAAACGGTTCGTTATATATTAAAGGTAGGGGATTTATTGGAAATTTGCTTCCCAAAAGAGTCGACAGGCCCTTTTTTAAAACCAGAAGAAATGAATCTATCGATTGTCTATGAAGATGATGCGGTACTAGTAGTTGACAAACCAGCAGGAATGGCAACTATTCCTTCGGTGCATCATCCTTCTGGGACAGTTGCTAATGGAATCTTATCGTATTATTTGAAAAATAAGTTACCCTTTACCGTTCATGTTGTTACACGATTGGATAGGGATACTTCAGGATTACTGTTGATTGCCAAACATCGCTACAGCCACTCCATTTTATCCAATGCGCAACAAACTGGAAAAGTAGAGCGAGGATATAAGGCAATTGTGGAAGGGAATATGTCTGTAGAAAAAGGTGTGATTGATGCACCTATTGATAGGAAAGATGGATCTATAATTGAAAGAATGGTTAAAAAAACGGGCAAACGTGCAGTTACCCATTTTCATACAGAAAAGATCCTATCTACTACTCATTCTCTTTTGAACGTTCAGCTAGAGACTGGAAGAACACATCAAATCCGTGTTCACTTTTCTTATAAAAATCATCCATTAGCCGGTGATGATTTATATGGTGGAAACACGGATTTAATTGACCGGCACGCTTTACATTGCTTTCAACTTTCGTTCGAACATCCGTTTACAAAAGAAAGAATACTACTTGAGTCTTCTTTGCCAGAAGACATGAATAGGTTACTTAATCAAATGAATTAAATTTTTCTTCTAACAGTGGCTGTTTGGATGGAACAGACACTGTTTTTTCCTCCGGTAATCGAAAAGCAGTAAGTTTATTTCCGAATACACAGCCAGTATCAATGTTAATGGTTTTATTTTTAATCCTTGGTTCTTTAACCGGTGTATGACCATAGACAATCCATTGGTCACCCTGGTATTGTAATGCCCAGTCTTTGCGTATCGGGCGTCCATCAGGATGGAATTCTCCAGAAACATCCCCATATAAAACAAAAGACTTTACTTTTTTATCGTCACGACCAATCAGCTCTTCTTTTATTCCAGCGTGAGCAATAACTGCTGAAACCTCAGGTATTTCCAAATAAAGTGGCGCTTTCTCATACAGAGTCATAAATTGTTTCTGAATTATTTTTTGCTCTCTAGTCGATAAGGCTTCATATTCGGAAACAGTTGTCTCAAGCCCGTGTTTCTGCTGAACGTTATTCCCTAAGAAAAAACGGTACAGTTTATTGCAATGATTACCAGGAACATATTTCGCTTTATCCTGTTCCACCGCCATTTTATAAACGAGTCGAATGACAGCTAACGAATCAGGTCCACGGTCCGTGAGATCTCCAACGAATATCGGTATTCTTCCATCAGGATGAACATAAATATCGTCTGTTCTCTCATAACCTAGTTTTCTAAATAAATCGTGCAATTCCGCTATACATCCATGAATGTCCCCAATGACGTCAATTTTCATGATTCTATAACCACCTTTTATATTCTATTTGCTATGTAAAGAAAATTGGATTATGCTATATTTTTGTACATACTAAACACCAAATGATGTTTTTCATCTATAATAATTGTATACGATAGGATTGATTTTATCCTATGTTTATTTTTACGGATAATACGTGTAGAAAGAGTATTGTTTTGAAAAAGCAGATGACGGGAAAATAACACGTACTGTTGTTTGAATGGAAAGTGAGGAAGTATCTCCATGGAAGAGAAACATTTGAAATACGAAGAGCAATACGAAGAAAAGTATAAAGCGCATTGGGATAAAGTTTATGAGGATTTAAGCAATGAATTAACTGATAATTTCCGCGAAGAGTTCTTGGATATGCATCCATATGATCAGTCTTTGTTTTTCATCGAGCAATCGAAAGAGAATCGGATGCGGATTTATGCATATTTATCTCCAGATGAACTGGCCGAAATTATGATTAATATTGAATTGGATAATACACCGGCATATTTCAAGGAAATGAATCCCCGTCTCGGTGCAATGGTCTTATCAGAAATGCCAGCTGATGATGCGGTTGACATTTTTAATGAAATGGATAAAGAGGAAGTTGTCAGTTTCTTAACGATTATGGATAAAGAAGCGGCAGAAGAAATTAAGCATTTATTGCATTATGAAGAGAAAACTGCTGGTAGTATTATGACTACTGAGTTTGTGGCAGTTTATAAGTCTCAAACGACTGAACAGGCTATGCAGCAATTAAAAGAAGATGCACCAGACGCGGAAACCATTTATTATTTGTACGTACTTGATGAAGATAAGCGATTAGTTGGAGTGCTTTCTTTAAGGGACTTGATTGTCGCGGATGAAAAGACAAAACTAGAAGAAGTGATGAGTGAAAAAATTGTTGCAGTTTCTGTCGCAAAAGACCAGGAAGAAATTGCTCAGATGTTTCGGGATTACGATTTCCTTGCATTGCCAGTTGTTGACTTTCAAAATCATTTACTTGGAATTATCACTGTCGATGATATTTTGGATGTTATGGAAGAAGAGGCAAGCGAGGATTTCTCTAAATTAGCAGGTATCTCAGAAACGGACAGACCCAATGACACAGCTTTGGCTGCAGCGAAGAAAAGGTTACCATGGTTAATCATTCTCTTATTTTTAGGGATTTTCACTGCCAGTTTAATTGGACAATTTGAAGAAACATTGGATCAGGTTGCAGTATTAGCCATCTTTATTCCATTGATCGCGGGAATGGCTGGAAATACTGGCACTCAAGCCCTTGCTGTAGCAGTTCGTGGTCTTTCTAATGGAGATTATGAGAATCAAGGAAAACTCCGACTCGTTCTAAGGGAAGCAACAACAGGACTAATAACCGGAACAGTTTGTGGCGCAGTAATTTCCGTGGTTATATTCTTCTGGAAGGATGATCTGTTTTTAGGATTTATCGTCGGTGTTTCTATCATGGCATCCTTAATAGTGGCAACCTTAGCAGGTTCCTTGGTGCCAATCTTAATGGACCGCTTAAAAATCGATCCAGCTGTCGCATCCGGACCATTTATTACAACCATTAATGATATTATTTCTATATTGATTTATTTTGGAATGGCCACATCATTTATGAGTTATTTAACATAAGTTTAAAGAACATCTCCGATTTGGGGGATGTTTTTTGGTTTGGAGAGAAATCGGCGAGAAGTAATGATATATCAACGACTGGAAGTGTTATCGACGGGAACTAGCAGTATATCAACCATGAGAATAAAATACCCCCTCTTGAATATTAGGGGGAAAGTACCTAGTTATTAATAATTGCGTGACTTTTAATGGGGACCATAGAATCTTGAGGGTATTCCTTTAGAACAGGCGCTAAGTATACTCTTCCTTTGTTATTTCCTTGGTGAGATAATTTCATTGCATTTAATATATAATTAGCTATCCTCGGAGAATCTATTTGCAAAAGTTGTCTGCATTCTTTATTGGTGATTGTGTCATTACCCAATAAGAAATAATCAAATATTTTTTGTTTATAAGCTTCTGTATCAGAAAGTGTACAATAATGACACATCCAATTTCTATATACTTTAGTCATGGGTTTGTAGCATTCAGTACAAGGAACTCCTTTAATTAAATATTGATCAGTTAGTTGATAAGTATCAATCAGGTTAGGTTTGTATGGCTCATTTTTACTCAACATTAATTGGTGCAGTTCGTCGATGCGTTTTTGATTTAAATATATTTTTTTATATGTATTTTTTATTTTAGAAAGGTATATGTGAAGGCTCTCAGCACGAATTAGTTTATTGTAAATATCAGGATCGTGATAGATGTTAGTAATTATTGTTTGAGGGTTACTGGAGACAATTAAAGTTTCGATGGGGATTTTAATATTGTAAGTCTGCAGCCAGTATTCTAGATTTTGCCTTTGCATATCTGCTTGTAGTATTGGATCTTGGTAGGCTTTTTCTACTCCATTATATATTTGGATAAATTGATGCTGTTTAGAATCATATCTCAATTCGCCCTTGATGTTTTTTGTTTCGATAATAAGCAAAAAATATTTAGTTAAAAGAAGCGTATCAATCTGGAAATTTTTTGAAAAATTTTTTAAACGGAGGTCTTTTATGATGATATGATCTTGATGAGGATAGAGGGAAAGTTTGTAGTCAACATTTATTTCACCTTTATAGCCAGCTAAAAACTTCTTATAGTTACCTAAGATTGTATCGTTCTGCCTGTATTTTTGTTTTAAATTCCGTAATAATGCTTCATGCGCAAGCAATTGATACGGTTTTACGCGATAATTTTCATTCATTATCATCTCTCCTTATTTTAGTGTTATATATTAATTCTACATAAATCGATAAAAACCTCTTTATAAATGAATTTATATTTTATTAAAATCAACTAACGTGAGATAGCGGTATAATTGCGAACCTAGAAGATATCAACGGACTCATGCCAGATATCAACAAGAGCACCAGCGATATCAACGCACACAACCAGGATATCCACGAGAGATCGTATTATATCTACTTCGGAGCAGAAATCGACGAACTCAAGGCAGATATCGACGAGACAACCAGCGATATCAACGCACACAGCTAAGATATCAACGAGAAGCAGCATTATATCTACGTTCGGAGCAGAAATCAACGAACTCAAGGCAGATATCGACGAGACAACCAGCGATATCAACGCACACAGCTAAGATATCAACGAGAACCAGCATTATATCTACGTTCGGAGCAGAAATCAACGAACACAAGCCTGATATCAACGAGACAACCAGCAATATCTACGCACACACAAGTATTAGGCAGATTACACACTTTGATTCCAGTATACATATAATGGTTTAGTGAATTGCTATATAAAGGAGAGATTCTAATGGGTGAGAAAAGATATGCAAATGATCCTATGCTTTTCATACATCAGCCACAAGTGAGTGCGCCGAAAGCTCCGATGCAGAATAGTTATGTATCGCCAAAGAGATCGAAAAAAAAACCTGTAGAACCATCCAGTAATACTGAACCAGTTAAGGAGATACCGAAAAGAAGGTATTCTGCTAGGAAAAGCATGAAAGATGAGACTGCTGTAGAAAAGGAAATAGAAGAGGAAGAACCCAAACAAGATGAGACAACCAGTAAACGAAAACAGTTTAAGGATATGACCACAAGAGAACGTATTCTTTATTTCACAAACACGTCTGAATATGCGCCTAAATTGAAGTGTGAAATAAAGACTGATAATAAGTCACATCGTGGGGTAATTTTAAACTTTAAAGATGAAATAGTTGAAATGCAAGTGGGGAGAAGGGCAGTCAAGATTCCATTTGAGGAAATCAAACAGGTTCGAATGCTTGGTTTTTAATAAAAGTAAAAAACACCATGAAAGTGGGCTTCCACTTTTCGATGGTGTTTTTACAGTTTTTATTAGTCGTTATTAAATACACTGATTGCTGGTAAGCAAGTAACATGGCAGAAGCAATCAAGATCAACAGTAATGCAGATACCAGTAGCTTCTAAGTCGTGTGTAGATTGATCACATGGATCTTTTAGGTCGTCACAACCGCAAGTTTCACCGTCTTTTAATAATAATTCAAGTACAGCACAATTGTCATCGTCTACAGATTTAACACGGAAAATAAAGCTAGCTACAAGAGGGTGCATACCGAATTCGCCATTTTTAACTTTTCTTTCTGCACCGAATCCTTTAAATGGTTTGCAATCACCTGCACAATAAAGAATTATCGGTACTGTATCCAAACCATTTCCTGTATCAGTATCTCCTAATAAATCAGCAATTGATTGTTCACAGCCAGTGTCGCAGCAATTTTCTACAATATCATCTTGTGCATCTACAATATCTCTTAAAATATCTGCAACACAATTACCTGTGTCCATTTTTTTTCCACAACCCATGATTTATATCTCCTTTCATTATTAGGTTAACTTTCCCTATTAGAATATGTGGGACTACGTTGTTGGTGTGGGCAGATATCAATATTTAAGCGAAAATCCCTTTTTTACGGTGATTCATTTTTGTATATTTGTTAGGTACAGCAATATACCCAGCCCTTTTTTTACATATAGACATAGGATGAAGAAAAGCCTTTCGGAAAGGAGCTAAAGATGAAAGACAGAGAAAAGCAATGGATAGATAACTTAAGAATTCTAGAAAAACATTTAGAGAAGAACGAGAAGTGGTTACAGCGTCCAGAAGAAAAAATAAAAACTTTTGAAAAAAACGCAGCTAACTGGAACAGGGATTTTAACAAGAAAATTTCTGATTTAGAAGAAAGTATGAAATATTTAGAGAAAAGGATGGAAAATTAATAATTATTTTCTTATAATGGAATTAG
Organism: Oceanobacillus halophilus; assembly: GCF_003628505.1. GTDB lineage: Bacteria > Bacillota > Bacilli > Bacillales > Amphibacillaceae > Oceanobacillus > Oceanobacillus halophilus. Next base: position 38,443 of record NZ_RBZP01000009.1, read on the forward strand.
AGGAGATATCACCAGGAGTAAATCAAACTTTTTCAACTATTACAAGGAAAAAGGGGGATTTAAGGTGGGTTATATTTTACCAATTAATCATTATAAAAATCACTTCCAAAAACAGATAAATTCTAGAAGAGTGAAGCAGACCATTGAAAAGCCATATAAAGTTGTGTTAGAAAAGCAGCATCAGGATATGAGAAGCCAATATGATCAATTCAATCAAAAAAATAATCAAACTAAGAATACCAATAAATCAGAAACAGGAAGTCATTTTAACGCCACCATTTAAAAAATGGGATGCTAATTAGACATCCCATTTTTGATGGTTGCGATCAACATACGGTATTATGAGTAAATCCTGGCCCTTGTTATATTCTACATAAAAAACATCTTCTACACTGGAATACCCTTGTTCCTCCAACTTCTGAAACAACCATCCTTCATTTAAGTTCTTTTCTATTAGGTTGTCGTAAATAATTTCGCCATCATTCACCAGTGTAACAGGCAAGTTAACTTCCTGCGCAGATAATTTCATGTCTTTTCTGGTCGGTGGCTGGTAATCAGATTTTTTCATAACAGATAAAGTACCGTTGGCTTCTAAAATGGCAAACTCTACTTCCTGTAAAGAAAATACGTCTTTGTTACGGAGTAAGTGCTGCAGCTGGTTGATATCAAGCTTATTCTTTTTCATGACATCACGTACAAGTTTCCCATTATAAACTACGATGGATGGATATCCTTCAAGTAACGCACGTGTTCGTTTGAATTTTTGTGTAACAATTTCAGAAATATACATTAATATACCATACAATGTTACAACAAATGCGATTTCTGGTACTCCGGCATTTTTATCAAATAGGGCATTCCCTACGAGCTCACCTAATAATAGAGCAGAAATAAAGTCGAATGGGGTAATTTGGGAAATCTGAGTTTTCCCTAATATCTTTGTAATCATGAATAGGGCGAAAAATCCGAATATAGTTTCAATGAACATAGCTAAATAACTACTCATATAAGTATCCCCTTACCTATAAACATCGATGTTACTGTTACTTTGTATTATAATACTTTTAGTCAATCAATTTTTATTGTTCCCATGGAAGTGAAAGTCATGCAGGAATGGGAATTTAATTTTAATCCAAAAATTAAAGCCTCTACCTCTAGAAAGGTGCTTCATAAAATTTTCTTTCTGGGCTATCATTTTTTTTGTCAGAACGTCTGTGACAAAAAAACTTTGAGATTTCATAAAAAAAGTACGAAGCTTATGTGACTTCGTACCTTGAAATGGTTGTTATTTTAATTTAGAGGTTTAACTTATAATTCTTTAATCATCGTAACATGTGGGATTCCTGCGTCCATAAATTCTCCAGAAATTGTTTCGTAACCAAGTTTTTTGTAAAATTCCTCTGCGTGGGTTTGTGCGTTTAATTTGGCTTTTTTATAGCCTTTTTCTTTGATAACATCTTCCATAGCAAGAATAAGTTCTTTACCAAATGATTTTCCGCGATATTCCTTTATGACACATATCCGCTCCAATTTGCCATATTCCTCTGTAAATCGGAGGCGGCTCGCTGCTATTGCTTGTTTCTTCTCATAGCCAATAAAGTGAATAGCTGTCTTATCAAATTCATCCAGTTCTTCTTCAGCAGGTACATTTTGTTCTTCTACAAATACAACCATTCGAACATGGTATGCTTGTTCAAGTTCCTCATGCGTTTCTACAATTTTTACTTCCATATAAATTCCTTTCTTAGAAAACAACATACACGTTGATTCTCTATGCTGAGATTCTATCCTTCTCCAAATACAAACGTTTCATAAACCGTCCAGGAGCCATTTTCTAATTGATACAGGAGTTGATAACGGTCTATTTCATCTTCAAAATCAAAACTACTCATTTGAAGGGTTCCAAACACATCAGAGTATTCATCATCAAGTAACTGTTGAGCTATGGTGATGTGAGGAACAAAGCTGTGGGTCATATTGTTATCGAATTTCCCCTCATGCAATTTTTGATGTAAATCATAAAGTTCTTGCAATGGCTCCACTTTAAAATATATTGTATTAGTAACAGGAGCAAAAGTACTAACTTTATGAATATTGATGGTAAATGGTTTTGTTTCTTTAGCAATCCTTTTTAACTCAGGTACTATTTCATTAAGTGTGTCATCATCTGCTTCAAAGGCTTCTTTCATTGTAATGTGTGGTGGGATTAATGAATAATGCGGGTCATATCTTTTTCTGTATGAATTAGCCTCATCTTGAATCGATTTTGATGGAAAAATTGCGATACCATATTTCATATAAAAAACCTCCTGTCATATAACTTGCATCTTTTTTTATTATAACAAAAATATCATTCCTCAGAGAACATTGATTTTAATGTTCTTGGCATATCTTTTTGCCAGTATTTCCATGTATGGTTTCCTTCGTCCAGTTCGTGATAAATATAACTAGCCCCTCTTTCAAGTAATAGTTTATTTAATTCACGATTTGGTGTTAGTAAGTCTTCTACTTTTCCATCTGACAATGTGGCTTCGTCTTCTTTTGTGCCAATCGTATGATAAATATCAATGGAAGACAGATCTGTATCTGTTTCTTCTACTAGACGTAACATGGTGTTATCGATATAAGGGGAATGCATAATAACCTTGCCGAAAGTGTTAGGGTATTTTATGGCAGTGGCCAATGCAAACGTGCCTGCTAAGGAATCTCCCATTAATGCACGGGATTTCCCGAGAAAGAGTGTAGGAATTAGATCGTCTAATAATGGAACGACTTCCTTTACAATAAATTGAGTGTATGCTTGATATTCTTCCCCATCTGGATGATATTTTTTTCTGCGATCATTCCTATTCTTATAATGAATACCAACAAAAACAGTATTCGTTATTTCTTCTGACCCATGCAATTTATCACTAAATGTTGCTACTCTTCCCATTTGGAAAAAATCATTTCCATCCTGCATAATACAAATATTATATTTATGAAGGGGTGAAAAGCTTTCCGGTTGGTAAATTTTAATTGCTTTCGTTTCATTTAAATAAGTACTAGTAATTTCTTTGTTGATCATTTTCCCTTTTCTTCGCATGATCATTCCCCCCAAGTGATTTAAGACGTTATCAAAAAGTTCCATATTTTAGCACATCCACACATCACAGTGGATATTCACTAGTAAATCTGTACATTACCTACGAACTTCTAACTTTAAGTTTATCATGTCAACAAGTGACTTTCTAATTTGCAGTATCCGTCACTTGTCCTTTATATAAATGATAATATTTTCCTCGTTGCTCAATAAGTTGTTCATGATTTCCTTGTTCTATTATATTTCCGTTTTCTAACATAATAATTTTATCTGCTTCCTGAATTGTATTCAAGCGGTGGGCAATTACGAAGCTTGTTCTGCCTTGCATTAGATGTTTTAATGCTTCTTGAATTTTCAATTCGGTAATTGTATCTATGTTACTGGTAGCTTCATCTAGAATTAAGATTTTTGGTTCTTTAAGGAGAGCTCTGGCAATCGTTAATAACTGCTTCTGCCCTTGACTGATTCCTGAACCTTCCTGATCTAAAATAGTATCATAGCCATCTGAAAGTTTCATGATGAGTTCATGAGCGTTGGCATCTTTTGCTGCAAGAACCACATCTTCATCACTGGCATCTAACTTACCATATCGTATATTTTCTCGAATGGTTCCTTGAAACAAGAAGGAGTCTTGTAAAACAAATGCCATATGCTGGCGAAGACTCGATCGTTTCATATTCTTAATATCTGTTCCGTCTAGCGTTATTCGACCACTATCATAGTTATAGAAGCGAGATATTAGGTTAATAATTGTGGTTTTACCTGCTCCAGTATGGCCAACAAAAGCTACGGTTTCACCTTGATTTGCTTCAAAGGAAATATTGGTTAATATAGGTGTATCTTCATAAGCAAAAGAGACATTTTCAAATTTCACATTACCACAGACAGTTGAGAATTCTTTGGCATTCTCCTCATCAATTTCTTCCTGTGTTTGGTCAAGAACATTAAACACGCGTTCTGCCCCTGCGATAGCAGACAAGAGCATATTGAATTGATTAGAAAGCTCATTAAGTGGTCTTGTAAATTGTCTGGCATACTCTGTAAAAATAACAATAACCCCAACTGTAACTAGTTCTGTATTTATAGTTAATAAGCCACCGACAAAGGCTATAATACCAAAACTCAAGAAATTAAGGGTATTCATCACCTTTGGCGTGAATCCTGCAATAGTTTGTGCCCAAAATCCTGTTTCCTTTAAAGTGGTATTTCGTTCGTCAAATTCGTGAATAACACGATCTTCTTGAGAGTATGTTTTGACGACGTGCTGACCAGAGACAATTTCTTCTACATATCCATTTACTTCGCCTATCGCTCGTTGCTGCATTTTATATAAGCGACCGGTACGCTTCGTGATCCAACGCATGGCAAGAAACATCATTGGGATGATTATCATGGTTACAAGAGTTAAAATCGGACTAAGTGAGATCATGACTATGAGAGTTCCCACTAGTGTTAGTACACTGGAAAGAATTTGGATAACAGAAGTGTTTAAAACAACATTGACATTATCAATATCATTGGTAAGACGACTCATTAATTCACCATGCTGCCGCTTATCGAAGTAGGAGATTGGCAGTCGATGGAATTGATTGAAAAGATTTTCTCGCATATCTTTAACCGTGTTTTGTGCTAAACCTATCATCCAAAAGTTTTGCAAAAACATGGATAAGGAATGGAAGAAAAATACAGCAATCAAGCCAATGAGTAAGTATACAAGTCCATCAACTTCTCGTGTTACGATAAAATCATCAATCGCCATTCCAACCATGTAGGGACCGAGTAAGCTAAGGCCAGATGTGGTGGCAACGGCAAAAAACACAAGGAATAATTTTCCTTTTTCTCTCGTTAAATAAGACCAAATGCGGCGTAAAGTCCCACTGAAATTTTTGGCACGTTTTTTATTCTCGATATCTACTTGCTCAAAGGGAATCTTGTTATGCTGAAAAGGTGCTTTTATTTCATTAATTAACATAGGTAGACTCCTTTCCAAACTGTGATTCCACAATCTTCTGGTATAAGTCAGATTGTAAGAGCAATTCCTCATGTGTCCCCATGGCTAGTATTTTTCCTTCATCTAATAATAGAATCTGATCTGTTGTTCTTGCAGTAGAAATTTTTTGTGTAATGATGAAAAGGGTACATTGATAATCTTGTATTGCTCGAAGTAATCGTGATTCGGTTGCTAGGTCCAGGGCACTTGTACTGTCATCCAACATCAAAATTTGTGGTTTTCGAACCAAAGCTCGTGCAATAGAAATTCGCTGCTTTTGACCTCCTGATAAATTTACCCCTTTTTGTCCGACTCTGGTTTCATACTGGTTTGGTAATTCCATGATAGTATCATGAATTTGCGAATCTTTAGCTGCTTGAATAACCTCCTTCTTTGTTGCCCCTTTTTTTCCCCAAGCAATATTGTCAAAGATTGAACCGGAAAACAATAATGGAGTCTGTGGTACGAAACCAATATTCCCACGTAATTCATCCAAACGATAGGAACTAATTGGCTTATCGTCCATGTATATTTCACCATTCGTTGAATCATAAAGACGTGGCATTAGCTGAAATAAGGACGTTTTACCAGATCCAGTGGCACCAATAATAGCTAACTTTTCACCTGCTTGTAGTGTAAATGAAAGGTTGTCTAAAACCGTTTTGTTGCTATTTGGATAATGAAAGGAGACATGTTTGTACTCGACTTTCCCATTTGATATCGTTTGTTGGGAATGGCTGTTAGTCGTATTCGTTATATCTATATCCACATTTAGAACCTCACTAATACGGTCTGCCGAGGCCTTTGTTCGGGATAGGGCCATAATAATGAAGGAGAACATAGAAATGGACATGGATACTCGTAAGGCATAATTAACAATGGTTACGACTTCTCCGACATTTGTATCTCCAGATATGATTTGCGTGTTCCCAAACCAAATAATAAATACTAAGCTTACATTCATAACAAAAAATAATACTGGCGTTGAAGCTTCTACAAAACGAAATGTTCTCCGAGTTGAATTGGCTAAATTATCGTTTGCCTTTTCGAATCGATTTTCTTCATAGGATCTGCGCATAAACGCTTTGATTAAACGCATACCAACAAGGTTTTCCTGCATGACCCGATTCACACTGTCCACATTGCTTTGTACATGTTTAAACATCTTACCGGCAAATCTGAGAACGATAAGTAAGAACAGGATAAGCAGTGGTACCGTAATTAGGAAGATTAGAGCAAGCTTTACATTTACCATAAAAGCCATAATAACACCACCTAGCACGGTAAGTGGTGCTTTAGACATAATTCTCAGTCCCATAAAAACGGTGTTTTGTATTTGGCGAACATCATTGGTGAAGCGTGTAACCAATGCTGATGTAGGGTATTGGTTTAAATTTTTAAATGAAAATTCCTGAATTTTCTCAAATAACTTCTTTCGCAAATCATATCCATAAGAAAAGCTGACATGCGAGGAATAGAAGGAATTAAGAATACCTGCAAAAAAAGAGACGAAAGCAAGCCCAATCATAATACTTCCCCACATGGCAATATTACTTAAATCCTGATTCATCACGCCTTGATTAATCATCAATCCGAGAAAAAAGGGAAGAAGCAGTTCAACAGATAATTCAATGAGCATCAAACTTAATGCGAGAGTAGCGGAGATTTTATATGGTTTCAAAAAAGATAAGACATGTCTCACGAGGAACCTCCCATGTTAAATAAAAATAAATTTTCTTACTATTATAATAGCAATGTAGTTATTTATCCAGTATTGTATTTCGAGTTTCGAAATGTATCATATTTTCTCAATCCTTTCCAAGAATATAGTACTGCATTCCTATATAAATTCTCTTAAAATAAGAAGACCGGGTGATAGTTAAATTAGGATTAATAGTGAATAATATATCAAAGATAACAGTATTCCTAAATAGATATTTTATGCAATAGAAAAGTTGGATGGTGACCTACATATGTCAATGGAAGATATGTTGAATAAATGGAAGCAAAATGATTTAGTTGAACAAATTAAACAGCGAATGAATATAAAGGGAAACTCTGAGGATAGCAAAGTTTTGCAAATGATGTTAACAGGCATAGAGGCATTAAAGATGATGATCTATGTTATGGAAGTGAAAAACGGCCAATTTTATTATGTATTTGCCAATCAAATGGGACTAGAGTTCTTACAAATGGAAGAGGTAGATTCATTAGAAGGAAAGAAATTCGAAGAGGTTTTATCACAAGAAAGCGCGGAATATCTTACCTCCCAGTATGAAAAAGCCGCCTCATCCAAGTCATTTACGAGTTTCGAAAATGAAGTTCAACTCCAAAATGGGCACAAAATGAAGCATGAGACGTTTTTGACTTCGTTTTCAGAGCAAGGAAATAGGTACATTTTTGCTCTTGTGCAAGATGTAACAGATAAAGCTAAGGAACTTGAGGAAATAACACAATTAAATAGAAGATTAGATGAAAAAGAACAGTTATTTAATTCTCTTCCAAAGAATAGCAATAAACCATTTTTTATGTTTAATAAAGGTGGATATTTTTTAGAATTGAATGAAGCGACAGAGGCAGTAACGGGTTATTCTGACACCCATCTTGTAGGGAAACATTTCTCAAAAATCGTTCATCCACATGAACAGAAAAAAGTCGAAGAAAAATTTCGGTTAGCTCTACAAGGGAAAACAGTGGAATATGAGACAACCATTTACCATAAAGATGGGCATGAAGTTGTGGTTAGTGTTGAAAACGTACCTTTAGTTATTAATGGAGAATTAAAAGGGGTATATGGAATCGCAATGGACATGACACAACAAAAGAAGGATATGGATGGAATTCAGCAAGAAAAAATGATTTATCAATCATTTTTAGAAGATAATTCGGATTCAATTTGCATTATTAATAAAGATAAGAAAGTACAATATGTCAATAGAGCCTATGTGACTGATTTAGGATATACAGCAGAAGAAGTGATCGGTCAGGAAATGCCAGCCGTTCCTGATTGGCTAAAAAAGGAAACGGATGATCTATATGACGAAGTGCTACAAGGAAACAAACGTAAGGCTTTTTCGGTCCAAAGACAGAAAAAGTCTGGAGGTTTAATCGACTTATCATTAACATTATCCCCAATCTATGATGAAACCGGAGATATTATTGGAATAGCTTGTTCAGGAAGAGACATTACGGAAATAAAACGTAAAGCATCTAAATTGATGAAAGAAAAAGAAGAACTCGAACATGTGTGGAATCTTACGTCGACCGCTTTTTGTTTGATTGGATACAATGGTGAGATATTGCGTGCGAACACCTCATTTGAAGAGATGTTTCATTTGAATTTGCTAGAATTGCAAAAACCAATGTTATCAGATATTCAACCAGAATATTTCCATAATCAAATCGAGTCGTTCTTGAAGAGGTTGCAGGAAAATAACAAACCAATCTATTTAAGGACTAAACAACTCCGTAAAGATGGAAAGGAGTTTGATGTGGAAGTTAGTTATAATCCTGTACAAAAAGGAAATGTATTAGCGGTAGTATCCTATGTAGATGTTACGGATTCTACTTCAACATTAAATGAAATAAAAGAAAATGCAGAGACGTATAAACAAATCGTTGAAACCATTCCAGAAGCGATGATGATCCATCAGGAAGGAAGAGTAAAGTATATCAATGAAAAAGGGTTAGAACTATTAAAGGCTAAAAATCCAAATCAAGTTATTGATCAAGATGTCTTAACGTTCGTTCATCCGAAATTTCATAATCAAGTGCTTGAGCGGATGCAATTAGTTGAAAAGGACTCGTTACCAGCTGAACCGTTAGAAGAAATATTTATAAACCTTGAAGGTGGGTCTTTTTATGCAGATGCATTGAATACCCTAATTAAGTTTCAGGGGAAAGATTCTGTGCTAGTAATGGCGAGAGATATTTCTTCCCGGAAAAGAGCAGAGAAGAATTTAAAAGAAACGGAAGAAAGATTTCGAATCATTGCAGAGAATTCAATGGACATTATAAAAATAGTCAGTCCAGAGGGCAGAATTACTTTCGCATCACCAGCTGTTGAATCAATTCTAGGTTATCCAGTCAGAGATATGGTTGGAAAGATGTTCAGCAAATTTGTTCATCCAGATGATGTTGAAAGGATTAACCAAGCCTTCACAAGTTTATTTGAAACAAAGGAAAACTTAGAAATTGAAGTGCGAAGAAAACATGTAGAAGGGTATTCCATTTGGTTGCATTCTCACTTGATTCCAATTGTTGATGATAAGGGTGAATTAGATAAAATTGTCGTTATATCCAGAGACATAACAGATAACAAACGAAAAGAAGAGAAACTCTCCAAAATGGCTTACTACGATCAATTAACTGGCTTACCAAATCGAAGACTATTTAACGACCATTTAGAACAAGCAATGTACACAACAGACCGAACAGGAAAACAAACGGCATTATTTGTTTTAGATTGTGACAAATTTAAAGAAATCAACGACACACTTGGACATGATGTTGGAGATGAGGTCATTAAGGAATTTGCTAATAGAGTGAAATCATGTATACGCAAAACAGACACGCTTTCTAGACTGGGTGGAGATGAATTTACTATCGTGTTACCAGAACTGAAGAACGAAATTGTAGCGGTGGAAGTAGCGAACCGGATTTTGAAAAAAGTAAAAGAACCCATGCATATAAATGGTCATCAAATAGAAATTACAGCTAGCATTGGTATAGCCTTCTATCCACTGAATGGACGTGACTTCAATCGTCTATTCAAAGAAGCAGATGAAAACCTCTATGAAGCAAAGGATCGTGGAGGAGACACGATGTTTAGTAGAATTTATTAGGTGTGTTTCGACTTAGAAGACATATCCATACAAGGGAAGGTGATTTATCTTACTATGGAAAAGGAAGTAAATAGGTAAAATTGCAGGGTAGGTAGTTTTATTAGGAAAATCAAGGGGTTAATTATGATGAAAACTAAAAAATCCAATATTCTAGATATATTTAAGAATCGACGAAATAAACAATCGAAAAAAGAAGAAAAGCAAAAGCATGGAAGTTTTATGTCTTATCGTTCATCCTCTAATATACAATCAGAAAAAGCACTTGCTAAAAGTGAAGTACACTTAAATCATGCACAGCAGATTGCTTCCATCGGTAGCTGGGAGTATAACATAATAGAAGATAAAATTACCTGTTCGGAAAATTTTTATGATATTTTCGGTATCGAAAAAACAGACGATTTCTCCATGAACACGCCATTTTCTGTAGTACACCCAGATGATTATGACAGTACGTTTCAGGTAGTTAGTGATGCTTGTAATATGGGGGTGGATTATGCAACGGAATTTCGTATTTTTCATGGGAAAACCAAAGAACTACGATATATCAGTGTCCAAGCTGAGAGTGTAATGAAAGATGAAAAACCTTACCAATTAATAGGAGTTGTAAAAGACGATACACCGTATAAACTTTTGGAAAATGAATTACAGAACACCATAAATAATCTTAAGTATGTCTATGATCACTTAAATGTAGGCATATGGATGCGTGAATATATGGAAGGGGAAATTGTATTTGCCTCAAAAGGGATGGAAGAAATATTAGAATATCCCATACAAAAGTTGTACGATGAACCTGATTATTGGAAAAACATGGTTCTCCCAGAAGATAGAAAAGAACTACAAGATAGTTACCAATTACTGCAATCAGGACAATCCATTGAAAATCGATTTCGACTGAAAAGTGGAAATGGTAAGGAAAAATGGCTTTATGAGCATACGATACCATGGATGGATGATAATAGTGAAATAAAGTATTTATTTGGTATGGTTGCTGATATTAGTGCAGAAGTAGAAATGCGTGAAAAGCTTGATTATCTCGCTAAATTTGATGAACTGACAAATTTTCCTAATCAAAAAAGTTTATTTGAGAAGCTAAATACTCTTTGTAAAAAGGAACAGCCATTTGCCGTTTTATATTTGGATTTAGATCGTTTTCATATTATCAATGATTCTCTTGGCTATCACATAGGTGATGATTTATTAATAAATATCGCTAAACGACTTCAGGCAGTTGTCCAAGATAATGGATATATTGCTCGAATGAGCAGCGATGATTTTGTTCTTATTTTGGAAAAGTATCCTAATAATGCACACGTATTTCAATTAGCAGAACAATTGATACGCCATATAAACCAAGCAATCACAATTAATGATTTTGAATTAAAAATTACAGCGAGCATAGGAATCAGCTTCTATCCTGAGGATGGGGATAATAAACTATCTTTAATTGAAAATGCCCACTCTGCATTATTTAGGGCAAAGCGACAAGGAAAAAATAATTATAGGTTATATTCGTCTCATCAGGATATTTCATCTTATAAAAAGTATATTTTAGAAAAAGATATGCGGAAAGCGATTGTAAATGAGGATTTTGAAATTTACTATCAGCCACAAGTGAATAAAGAGGGAATTATTTATGGTGCAGAGGCACTGCTAAGATGGAACCATAAGGAGTGGGGGCTGGTCTCTCCAGGGGAGTTTATTCCTTTAGCAGAAGAAAATCATCTTATCAATCGCATAGGGGACTGGGTAATTCGGAAAGTATGCGCTCAACTTAGAGATTGGAAAGATAAAGATTTAACAATACGGCCCATAGCTATTAATTTGTCTCCTATTAGGTTTATGAAAACTGATTTAGTTGCATATGTTAAGCGGCAACTGGATTTATTCGATGTACCTGCTAAATACTTAGAATTTGAGATTACGGAAGGCTCTCTCTTGAAAGAAGAAAAAACGGTTATTTCTAATATAGAAAAGCTTAGAAATTTAGGCGTGAAAATCGCAATAGATGATTTTGGGACCGGTTATTCTTCTTTAAAGTATTTACGTTACTTTCAAGTGGATACCATAAAAATAGATCAAGCTTTTATTAAAGATGTGAATGATGGAAGTAATGTAAATAGTGCTATCGTTTCTTCTGTACTTCATCTGGCAAGAGAGATGGGAATTAAGGCAGTTGCAGAAGGTGTGGAAGAATACGAGCAGTTTGAGTTTCTTAAACAGAAAGAATGTGACATCATTCAAGGCTATCTGTTTTCTAAACCAGTCCCCGTAAATCAGCTTGAGAAAATGATGTGGGCCGGTTATTTAAAACCATCGAAAGTCAAACAATTAAAAGAACGGGAAGAAGAGAGAAGAAGGTTTTATCGATTAGAATTTCTATTTAATGTACTAGGGAAAATGACGATAACGGAAGTAAGTAATAGGCAAGTAAATCTTGGCGTCACACCCATTCTAATTAATAATATTAGTATAGGTGGCATGAAAATACTATCCTCCTTAAACCTTCCAGTAAATACTGCGATAAAGTTTCGGTTCTCTTTTACTCTAATGAATGAATATTTCGAGCTGGAAGGAAATCTGGTCTGGAAAGAGGAAGCGAAAGGAAACACTTATTTTTATGGTATCGAATTTAATTTGGATATTCGAAACGAAGATCGCTTAGCCCCTATAATTAATAAAATGAGTGCGTTTCGAAATATGAATCATGAAATACCAGGTACGGAAGTTGTACAAGAAGATCCATTTACTTATCTACAGAAGCATCTTTTTTAGAAGGCAGATTACAGTGAATAGAAAGAAGGGCTGTTGTGAAAAGATATAATAGAGATGAACCATTTCGCTATACATTTGGAACCCCGCTTGAAGCCGTCTTTCAAATTATAAAAGTAGATGATCAATTAACAGAAACTTCTAACGGAAAAGCCTCTATTATTGACCTTAGTTTAGAAGGAATTAGGTTGAATGCTGCATTAAACTTTCCTGACAGACCAGTCCAATTAGCCATTTGGTTTGTTTTAAATGATAAGGAATTTAACTTTACAGGGGATGTCGTTTGGAAAAAACAATCTGGAACAGGTTATGATTATGGATTGCTTCTCAAGGTGGATGATGACGATAAAAATGAGCTAATTACGCAACTAAAAACATTCGCAAAAGAAGCAATGAAATAAAACACTGGGCTTAATTAGTCCAGTGTTTTATTTGTAGGGTGGTTCAATCTATTTTCACTATTTTCACCATGAGAAAGTATGTTATGTATTTCACAAATATTTCACATTTCATTGCCCTATTAATAATATTTTTATGTTAATATACTTGTGAAAGGTATCACATATAAATATATTTTTTAGGAGGTAGCATGATGAAATTCAAGCTATTATTAGTATCAATTTTATTAGTAGGTTTTTTGGCTGCGTGTGGATCTGATGGTGAGGATCAAACAGCTGATAATTCAGCAAGTGCTGAAGAGACAACAGACGTAGTTACAACAGCATCAATTGTTGACAATGCTGACGCTTTTGCAGATGCAGTAAGTGAAAATGGTACATGGATCATTGCAGCGCTAAATGATCTTACGATAGATGAGGAAGTTGTTGTTTCAGGAGAATTTTATGACAAAGACGATTCAGCAAATGATATCTACCGCAAAATTGCAGCCTATACACAAGATGATGATCATAATATCACAGATTCTTTCACCATTACCGTACCAAAACTAACCGTACAAAGTGAAAATCTGAACTTCCAAGGTGGAACCTTACAGGGTGATGTATACGTAGAAGCAAATGGATTCCAACTTCATGAAACAGCTACAGTAGATGGTAATATTTACTTTGCAAATGCAGATGTAGAAGCAACTGCGGCAATTGATGGTGAAGTTACTGGAACAGTAGAAGTACAATAAATGATAAGAAGCCTCGATGATAAATTCATCGGGCTTTTTATTTATCACTCTTTTCGCATGTTTTATTGCTTTTTAAACGTTACTGTTGATAGAAACTCCTGATATATTGAATTCATAGTAATGTGCTTAACACCGCTGCGGAAATACACTCCGCTTTCCGCGGGGAGCTGGTGAGCCTCCTTCGTGCTGAAAAGCGTGTGCGCCTGCGTCTTCCAGTAATGCTTCGAAGCGGGCTTTCTCGGCGCAAGGGAACTAGGAAGTATATTCAAGCAGTTCCCTCACTACGTAGTCTCACCGATACTCTTCTTCCCGCAGGAGTCTCCGTGTATTTCCTTCGCTGTGTGTCTGCTCTACTTGTATAAATAAGAAATATGCTATTTTCAAGAATAATAATGGTCTTAAACGTGATTTCAAGAACATTCATCTCAAAAATATCTTATGCATCTATCTTAGCGGAGGCAGAATACGAAGACTCCTGCGGGAATAGCACGTGTCCGAAGACCCCACAGCGGTGGTTTTCCGCGAGGAGGCTGAGGCCGTGCCCGCGAACCGCAAGTATTCTGCCGGAGCGAATGACTGCACAAAATAATCATCAGTGTGAGCGAGAGCAATACTATTCTGAATTAAAGTAATCAACACTCTATACAAAATGCAAGGTAAAGTCATGATAAAAAGCAACAATCTTTTAGAAAAGAGTCTTTAGAAATTATAAGAAGCAGTCTGTACAATACTCAATTAACTAATGGTTCGAGGTTTTACTGTGAATATCTATTTCGAGTAGTGCTAATTAGTTGCGAAGTGTTCGTAAACCGAATGTTAGTAGTGGTTTTGTGATTTTACATACGTAAATAGCTGAAAAATACTTTGACATATAAACTAAAATAATGTACATTAACTAATGGACGAACGTTTTTAGATGAATAGAAATAAAATATTCGTGTTTTAGGAGTGTGCAGCATGGAAAACGTATTTGATTATGAGGATATACAATTAATTCCCGCAAAATGTGTAGTAAACAGTAGATCAGAGTGCGATACAACCGTAACCCTTGGTGGTCGTTCTTTTAGATTACCGGTAGTACCTGCGAATATGCAGACGATTATAGATGAAAAAATTGCAACCTATTTAGCTGAAAATGGCTATTTCTATATTATGCATCGTTTTAACCCAGAAAAACGAATTGCTTTTATGAAGGACATGATGGAACGGGGATTATATTCTTCCATCAGTGTTGGGGTGAAAGAAGAAGAATATCGCTTTATTGAGCAATTAGTAGAAGAAAACTTATCACCAGATTATATTACCATTGATATAGCGCATGGTCACTCTAATGCTGTGATTGATATGATTCAGCATATTAAGAAACATTTACCAAATAGTTTTGTTATTGCCGGAAATGTTGGTACGCCAGAAGCGGTTAGAGAATTAGAGAATGCTGGAGCAGATGCAACGAAAGTAGGCATTGGACCAGGAAAAGTGTGTATTACGAAAATAAAAACCGGATTTGGTACGGGTGGTTGGCAATTAGCAGCGCTTCGCTGGTGCTCTAGAGCTGCAAGTAAGCCAATAATTGCAGATGGAGGAATTCGTACGCATGGCGATATCGCAAAATCAATTCGCTTTGGTGCGACAATGGTAATGATTGGTTCGCTATTTGCTGGACACGAAGAATCTCCTGGAGAAACAAAAGAACAAGATGGTAAACTTTACAAAGAATATTTTGGTTCAGCATCAGAATTTCAAAAAGGTGAAAAGAAAAATGTAGAAGGTAAGAAAATGTTTGTTGAGTACAAAGGCCCTCTACAAGAGACACTTGGTGAGATGGAACAAGATTTACAGTCTTCTATTTCCTATGCTGGTGGAAAGGAACTACACGCTATCCGTAATGTTGACTATGTTGTTGTGAAAAATTCAATCTTTAATGGAGATAAGGTATATTAATAAAATTTATACAGAGCACAGTCATGAATTTTTGCTCTCTTATAATCTAAAAAAATGGCAAGCAGGTTATTATTTGCTTGCCATTTTAAATGTGACTGTTTTCTAATAGATTAGTACTGCCGTTACTCGCCGGACTGAAAAGATTTACTGTTTTTTTACGTTATGTCGCATCTTGTATAGATTGCGAATTGCGAATTACTGTAATTCAGTATTGCGCGAAACACATCGTTCCGGAAACACACTTCGCTTTTCGCGGGCGGCTGGTGAGCCTCCTCGTGCTATCGCACTGCGGGGTCTCACCGATGCCTTTCCTCCCGCAGAAGTCTTCATGTGTTTCCTCCACTAAGTTCCAGCTCTACTGGATTTTAACTAGTATAATTATATTTACGATGAACAACTTGCCCAAACGTGTCATTAAGGACTATAGCTTAATAAATATGGAATTATCGTAGACAGAATACAGGGACTCCTCGAAATAAAAACCAATTTTCTTTGTATGAGCAACAAAACTTCCTTGAAAAGCCTTAAATTTAAATTTATATGAATTAACTTTTCATGCGTCTGAAGTATCTTTCGTCATAACCTAATCGTTCGGAGGCATCTTTACCCGCTTCCATCACTTTTTTGGCTATATCTCGTATTTTATGGTTTTTCATTCTTTGAATCGGCCCTACGACTGTAATAGCACTTACTACTGTGCCGGTATAGTCTCGTATTGGAGCAGCCACCGATCTAGTTCCTTCGGTTAATTCTTCTGTACTTACTGCATAGCCTTGTTTGCGGATGGTCCCCAATTCATTCCTCAATTCAAAAGGATCTGTGATACTATTAGGCATATGTTTAATCAATCCCTTTGCAATCACCTCTTCGGTTACATTTTCATCATTAAAAGCAAGTAGCACCTTACCTGAGCTTGTACAATAAGAAGGATTTCTCCTTCCCAGGTGGGTCAATATTCGAACAGGATGATTACACTCTTCTTTGTGAATATAAATGGTATCCAGTCCGTCCATGATGGCTAAGTGTGCCGTTTCCCCAGTGTTGTTTACTAATTTATATAGAACCGGAGCAGCCTCTTTATGGATTTCCAGATTATTGGTTACAATTCCACCAAGAGTAAGGACAGATAAACCTAAACGATACTCGTTCGTCTTCTCATCTTTCGTAACAAATCCTTCACTAGCAAGAGTTGATAAAATCCGGCTGACTGTACTTTTAGCGAGTCCTAATGATTCGGCAAGCTCACTAACTTTTTTAGTGGGTTCAAATGTTGAAAAACTTTTTAAGATTCGCAGTGCATTTCTAACAGAAGAAAGGATTTGTGGCTGGCTCTTTGTTTTGGACATGTATTCACCTCCTTGATGAACTAGTTCTGCATAAAAGAACATATTATTTTCTTATTCTAACAACAACAATACAGTATGTACATAGTTTTGTTAACGCCTTCTATTAAATTATCAATTAATTCTTTTAATTTATTTTAATATTGTTCCGTATAGAGGAACTGTAACCTTTCTTAATCTTCCTAAGGTACTTATAATGAAATTATGCTGATAAACAAGGGTTGTTTTCAGTAAAAATTATTAGTCGTATATAATTAATTATTTTCTAATTACTAAAAGCGGGAACAATGTATGCGTTTCCGAAACAAACATAAGGAGGCACTTAACATGCAAACGACAGAAACAGAAACAGTAGTAAAACCAATTAATTGTTCGCATTATATTAATGGCAAGTATGTACCTTCAAGTAATGGAAAGACATTTGAAAATGTAAACCCAGCAACAGAAGAGGTATTAGGTGTTGTTGCAGAAGGTGGAAAAGAAGAAGTGGATCAAGCAGTTAAATCAGCAAAAAAGGCATTGAAAGGGGAATGGAGTACACTTCCATTAAGAAAACGTTCTGCGATTGTCCGTAAAATCGGTGACCTAATTTTAGAAAGAAAATCTGAATTAGCGACGCTTGAATCATTAGATACAGGGAAGCCATTATGGTTATCCAAAAGTGTAGACATTGATCGTGCAGCATATAACTTCCATTTCTTTGCTGACTATATGATTTCAGTTGGAACCGAATCTTATCAGCAAGATGATATTGCCATTCACTATGCTGTTCGTCGTCCAACTGGTGTCGTGGGACTAATTAATCCTTGGAATCTGCCATTATTACTTATGACATGGAAACTTGCTCCAGCACTTGCTGCAGGAAATACAGTAGTTATGAAACCATCTGAAGTAACACCAATGACAGCTACGGTTTTAGCTGAAATTTGTACAGAAGCGGGTGTGCCAGATGGTGTAGTAAACATGGTACATGGTTTTGGAGAAACTGGTGCAGCAATCACTTCTCATGAAGATGTAGACGCAATTGCCTTTACTGGAGAAACCATTACAGGTAGTGCGATTATGAAGTCGGCTGCTCCAACCTTGAAAAAATTATCTTTTGAACTTGGCGGTAAAAATCCAAACATCATTTTCGGTGATGCAGATTTAGATGATGTGATTGAAACAACCATGAAATCCAGTTTTATCAATCAAGGGGAAGTATGTCTTTGTGGTTCAAGAATCTATGTGGAACGTTCCATTTATGATGAATTCTTAAATCGTTTTGTTGCTAAAACAAAAGAGTTAAAAGTTGGAGATCCATTTGATGAAACGACGAATGTTGGTGCATTAGTAAGTGAAGAACATTATAACAAAGTTCTAAGCTACCTAGATATTGCCAAGGAAGAAGGAGGAACCTTCTTAACAGGTGGTAAGGCTGCTGACATTGAAAAAGGATTTTACGTTGAACCAACTATTATTACTGGGCTTGGAAAAGAGTCAAGATGTGTACGCGAAGAAATTTTTGGGCCAGTGGTAACAGTGATTCCTTTCGACACAGAAGAAGAAGTGATGGAACAAGTAAATGGTACACACTACGGATTAAGTGCAAGCTTGTGGACGAGTGATATCAAACGTGCTACGCGTTTATCTGCACAAATTGAAGCTGGTATGGTTTGGGTAAATACTTGGTTCTTACGTGATTTACGTACTCCATTTGGCGGAATGAAACATAGTGGAATTGGCCGTGAAGGTGGAGCACATAGCTTTGACTTTTATTCCGAATTAACAAATGTAACTGTCAAACTCTAGGAGGATGAATATGAAAACAGAAAACACATCTAAAACAGCAAGTCATGCCAAACACTTAGCAAATGCCTGGAGTAACGGGGAAGGGGTTCAGCCACTAACAACGCTGGATCCTGACCTCTCCATTGATGAAGCCTATCAAGTACAATTACACACCATCGAAGAAAACGTAGAAAACGGGCAAAAAATCACTGGAAAAAAAATTGGCTTAACTTCTAAAGCAATGCAAGATATGTTAGGTGTTGGGGAACCAGATTATGGTCATTTATTGGATCAGATGGAAGTGGAAAATGGGGGCTCGATTTCGTTTAAACAGGTTTTACAGCCAAAGGTGGAAGGAGAACTTGCCTTTATTTTAAAAGAGGATTTAGTTGGACCAAATGTAACCACTTTGGATGTTTTGCAGGCAACGGATGTCGTAGTTCCTGCACTTGAAATCGTAGACAGCCGGATTAAAGATTGGAAGATTACGTTAGCTGATACGGTTGCTGACAATGCTTCTTCTGGGCTATACGTTCTTGGTGGAAGACCGAAAAAAATTTCTGATGTAGATATTAAACAAATTGGAATGGCTCTTTATAAAAATGATGAAGTGCAAAATACAGGGGTTGGTGCTGCAGCATTAGGTGATCCAGCAAAATGTGTTGCGTGGTTAGCTAATAAACTTGCAACCTATGGAATTACGTTAAAGGCTGGAGAAGTAATCCTATCTGGTGCGCTATCTGCAGCTGTCGAAGCAGAACCTGGCGACCATTTATACGCGAAATTTGCCGAACTAGGTGAAGTACATGTATCGTTTGAGGAATAAACAAAGGAGGGATGACGGGTGAGTAAGGTAAAAGTTGGAATTATCGGATCTGGAAACATCGGATCAGACTTAATGGTGAAGTTAACCAAATCGGAAACCTTGGAATTAACGACGATGATGGGGATCGATGCAACGTCAAGAGGGATGCAGCATGCAAAGCATATAGGACTGGAAGTTTTTGATAATGGTGTAGATGGTTTATTGGAAAACCCTGATTTAGTTGATATCATTTTTGATGCAACGAGTGCTGGTGCACATATTCATAATGCAGAAGTAGCGAAAAAACTTGGCAAGCAGATGCTGGATTTAACACCTGCAGCAATCGGGCCTTTTATTGTGCCAACGGTTAATCTAGGGGATCACTTGGATGCAGACAACGTCAATTTGATTACATGTGGCGGGCAAGCAACGATTCCGATTATCCATGCCATCCATGAAGTGGCACCAGTCGAATACGGCGAAATTGTTGCGACGATTTCCAGTAAGAGTGCCGGTCCTGGGACAAGAGCGAATATTGATGAATTCACGGAAACGACCGCAAAAGGAATTGAACAGGTTGGCGGAGCTAAAAAAGGAAAAGCTATCATTATCCTAAATCCAGCAGAACCACCAATCATGATGCGTGATACCGTCCATGCGATTGTTGAAGAGGGAACAATGGACGAAGAGAAAATTACAAATTCAATTACAGAGATGGCAAATAAAGTAGAGTCCTATGTTCCTGGATATAAAGTACGGACAGAACCGATTTTTGAGGGGAATAAAGTAACGGTTTTCCTTGAAATTGAAGGCGCTGGCCACTACTTACCGAAGTATGCCGGTAATCTGGACATTATGACGTCTGCAGCAGTGAAAGTCGCAGAGGAATTTGCGAAAAACCGTGTGAATGTAGCGGCAAACTAAATGAATGAGAGGAGGAAGAACATGTCCAATCAATCAGATATAAAATTAACAGAAGTTGCATTACGTGATGGCAGTCATGCGGTTAGTCATCAATATACAGTGGGGCAAGTAACGTCAGTGGCAAAAGCATTAAACGAGGCACATGTTCCATATATTGAGGTTTCTCATGGAGATGGATTAGGCGGTTCATCCTTACAGTATGGGCAGTCTCTAACAGATGAATTGAAATTGATTGAAGCAGCAGTTTCTGTAACAGATTTTTCAAAAATTGCGGTGTTATTACTACCAGGTATTGGTACGATTGAAGATTTGAAAAAAGCAGCGGGTCTTGGGGCGAAAATGGCACGTGTTGCTACACATGTTACGGAAGCAGACGTATCCAAACAGCACATTGAAACGGCAAAAGATTTAGGCATGGAAACAGTTGGCTTTTTAATGATGAGTCATATGGCACCGGCAAGTAAATTAGTAGAACAAGCAAAACTGATGGAAAACTATGGCGCGGACACTGTATATGTCGTCGACTCAGCAGGTGCACTTCTTCCGCATGAGGTGAAAGAACGAATTGCAGCACTAAGGCAAGAGTTAACGGTAAATATTGGTTTCCATGCTCATAACAATCTGTCCCTTGCCATGGGAAATACATTAGCAGCAATTGAGGCAGGTGCTACCAGAATTGATGGGAGCATTCGCTGTTTAGGTGCAGGTGCAGGGAACACGCAAACAGAGGTATTAGTTGCCGTCTTAGAACGAATGGGACTAAAAACGGGTGTGGATCTTTATAAGATGATGGACATTGCGGAAGACATTGTCGCACCAATTTTACCGAAACCGCAAGAAATTAATAGAGACAGCTTAACATTAGGTTACGCTGGTGTTTATTCTAGTTTTCTATTACATGCAAACCGTGCAGCTAAAAGATTCAATGTTGATTCACGTGATATTTTGGTAGAGTTAGGAAGAAGAGAAATTATAGGCGGACAGGAAGATATGATTATCGATGTTGCAGCAGAACTTGCTAAAGCCAAAGCACCAGTTTAATAAGAAAGTCGGAGGTGGGAACATGGACAAGAATTTAATTGAAGAGTTGGCTAATTATGTACATCATGCGGAAAAAAAAAAACGAGAAATAACGAAGATAACTGCAGAATTATATCCAGAACTTTCTATTGAAGAGTCGTACTTGATACAAGAAGAATTAATTAAGCAAAAATTAGATGAAGGAAAAAAAATTATTGGTCCTAAAATGGGAATTACTAGCGAAGCGAAAATGAAGCAAATGAATGTCGATGATCCCATTTATGGTTATGTATTCGACTATATGGTTGTTAATGAAGGAGATTCCATTTCTGTTGAGGATTATATCCATCCCAAAGTGGAACCGGAAATAGGCTTTATTCTATCAAGAGATTTGGAAGGACCAGATATAACACCACTTGATGTGATGCGGGCAACCGAATATGTCTTCCCGGCGATTGAGATTATTGATAGTCGCTATGAAAACTTTAATTTCACATTACCAGATGTTATTGCGGATAACACCTCTGCAGCTGGTGCCGTTTTCGGAACGACTTTAAAAAGACCTGAATCATTGGAACTGGATGTAGTAGGGGTTACTTTATCTATTAATGGAGAAATCAAATCATTGGGGGCAGGTGCTGCGGTGTTAGGCCATCCGGCAAATTCAGTTGCTCGACTTGCTAATATGCTAGCTAAGAAAGGCGAAAAGGTGAAAGCTGGACAGCCGATTCTAACTGGGGGTATCACAGCAGCGGTTCGCCTTAAACCTGGTGACTTTGTCAGTGCAAAATATGGTGGTCTAGGAGATATCTCCTTTTTTGTGAAAGAATAAAATTTCGTTAATAGAGGAGTGAGGAATTTGCCATTAGTTAACATTCAAATCATGGAAGGCAGATCTCAAGAAA
Source organism: Oceanobacillus halophilus (assembly GCF_003628505.1). Taxonomy (GTDB): domain Bacteria; phylum Bacillota; class Bacilli; order Bacillales; family Amphibacillaceae; genus Oceanobacillus; species Oceanobacillus halophilus. The sequence goes on from NZ_RBZP01000009.1 coordinate 60,974, forward strand.
AGATTAATGCATTAATGAAAAATGTAACAGAAACAGTTAGTGAATCACTGGATGCTCCGAAACAAAATGTACGTGTTATTGTTACTGAAGTACCAAAAACACATTGGGCAATTGGTGGGACAAGTGCGAAAGATTTGGGCAGATAAAAAATGAGTACGTTGGATTCGGGATGATCCTTATACGGGGATCCCCTGAATCTATGATACTAGGAAAAATTTCATAATTTAATGAAATAATTTTTAGAATGTTGCGTATAGAGGAACGATTGTCTTTATAATATATTCACTTGTTTTATAATAGAAATAAGAAATTATTACTAGTTAAACTTTAGCTTTGAATTCCATAAAGAGCGTTTCATGAAAACCATATTTTTTTGAATAGTGGTGGAAGCGTTATCAAAGGGAAAAAATAATAAAATACAAGGGGGAATTATTGTGGAAAAAGAATTGAAAAGGTTTGATGTTGCACAATTAGCTCATGTGGAGATTTTTACTCCGGATCCTGATGGAACACTATGGTTTTTTAAAGAAATTCTGGGAATGTCAGAAACAGCTAGAGAAGGTCAGTCAGTTTATCTTCGCTCATATGAAGACTTCTATCATCATTCACTGAAAGTTACAGAAAGAAATGAACCTGGGTTAGGTCATGTCAGTTGGAGAGCGAGTTCTAAAAATTCATTGGAACGACGTGTAAAAGACCTTGAAAAATCTGGTGCTGGGAAAGGTTGGATTGATGGGGATCTAGGTCATGGTGCAGCTTACCAATTTGTAACACCAGACAATCATCGTATGGAGATTCTTTGGGATATTGATTATTACCAAGCGGCAGAAAATGAAACAACTTCTTTAAAAAATAGACCTCAAAAACGCCCAAATAAAGGGGTCCCTGTTCGACGTATTGACCATGTTAACTTGATGTCAAGTAATGTAACTGCCAATAAAAACTTTATGATGGATGAACTTGGATTTAACCTAAGAGAACATGTTGTGAAAAACGATGGATCTGAAATTGGTTCCTGGTTAAGTGTTAGTCCATTAGTTCACGAACTTGCCTTCATGGGCGACCAAAGTACTCCTGAAAGAGGGTTAGGAAAACTTCATCATATTGCATTCTGGTATGGTTTTCCACAACATTTACATGATTTATCAGAATTGTTAACAGAAAATAACATAAAAATTGAAGCCGGGCCATTAAAACATGGAGTATCTCAGGCAATGTGTATGTACGTCTTTGAACCGGGTGGAAATCGTATAGAGTTATTCGGTGATTCTGGCTACCTTATTTTTGATCCGGACTGGAAACCAGTTACATGGACAGAGGAAGAAGTAGAGCAAGCAATCATTTTCTATGGAGCACCACTACCAGATACTTATTTCAAATATGGAACGCCTCATGTAAAGTCGCCTGTACCATCAAAATAAGTATAAGATATAAAAGTAACCTCTTCCGTGCAGGGAAGGGGTTATTTATATCGGAAACTGATAGTGGATAATATCATTTTACTAGGATTTAGTGAATAGTAAAGTGAAACCAATTATAATGGTCAAAGGGATTTAAACAGGGAATATTACAAATAAAAGTGTCCGTACCTCGTAATTCTTTTGATAATCAAGGGTCCGGACACTTTATTAATTAATAGGAAATCGCTCTATTTTTTTGACCTTGCCAAATTTCATTGAATTCCTTTTTAGTGATTTTTATGTCTTTTTCCGCAGTCCACGGATCATTGTAATAATAGTGTTCATCATCAAATCCAGTTAATGTAATGGCGTGAACGGTGAATCCATGCATGGAAGAAACCAAAACAACTACAGGTATATTATTGGATAATTGATTTTCTAAATCATCATTTGTTTTACCAGTGAGATTATTAGCACTTCCTGCATATTTTTCAATGAGGTCTATTAATGCAGAAGGATAAATAGTCCATCCGTCCGGTGTGAAGGGATCACCAACATACCCGAGATTCGGATCTTCTACATGTCTTGGCATTTCATTCGCCAGTGCTATTTTGTCTACATTAATTCCTTTAAATTGCAGCATCATGGTTACTGCGGTAATTTCACAACCTGTAGGCAACTCAGGTTGTTGACCAATAATCGGTACGTTTAGTTTAATCATTGCATTTTCTCCTCTTTTGAATAAATCATTTTTCTATTAATTCTATCATATTACAGAAGCTAACATATGCTTATTACTTATTTAAAGAAATAGCTGTTTGAATAAGAGAGGTAAGGGCTTCTGGTTGAATATCTTCCATCTTTTTTATTCGAACGTGCCTCATTGTTTTTCCAGTGCCTTGTAATAAATTGTGCGTGTCTTTATTTTCAAGTTCATTCCCTTTCTGAAAACCAAGATTGACATGTTTCTTTGCAGTTTGCAGATAACAAACTAACCCATTATTTGAATAGTTAGGCATAGACCATTTATATTCTTCTACAAGATCTGGGGAAGCGTTAAGAATGATTTCTCTTAGAGCATTTGTAAGCTCTTGGATATCATCTGGCAAATTAAAAATAAATTGATCAACTTCTTTTATAGTCCTTCCTTGATTTTCCATAGAATGCTCCTTTTTGAGTTAAATTTTTTCATCGATTTCGGCTATATTTAAATTGTCACCAAACCAAATTTTTAGCTTATCTTTCGCTTGCAGTTTGATATCTTCGTCAATATACATAGCAACATGAAATAATGCAGCAGTAAGTGCCCCTAGATCATCAGCATATCCCGCACCCAAAGCAACATCTGGAATCAGGTCTAATGGAAGAATGAAATATCCCAAAGCTCCAGCAATAGTGGCTTTAGCTTTGAATGGAACTTCTGGTTTTTGCAATGTGAAATATAGGAGCAGTACAGCATAAATAACTGAAGAACCAGCTCTTTTTGAAAATCTTTGGATTTTATACCATAACCTGTCTTCGGAGAAATGTTGATTATGTTTTTGGATTTCTTCTTCTTCCATGTTTTCTGCGGTATCTTTAATGTCTTCCATCTCTTTATCTGTTATGTTTAATTGTTCTATGTTTTGTTTTTGCTTTCTAAATTTATCAAACAAGTTATTTCCCCCTAATATGATTTAGGATACATGAAAGTAGAAATCTTCTAATAGGCTTACTGAATCCGTATTATACTTATTGTATAATGTGAGACATTTTAAATAAAGAAAAGCGTTAATCCTGATAGGCAAGATTAACGCTTTTTTCAGTAATGATTCCGACTGGACTCGAACCAGCGACCCCTACCCTGTCAAGGTAATGCTCTCCCAGCTGAGCTGCGGAATCGTATGAATTAGTAATATTAATATAATCGTTTTTATCGAAACTGTCAATCCTAATATAGTAATACGTTAAATTAGCTTGATTTAGGTAAGTATGTAAGAGTAAAAGCTTACACACAATTTTTTTAATTTCTAATTACAAAAGCTCGTCTATTTTTCCAGCTCGTGCATACAATGTTTTCGAGGTGAAAAAATGAGAGAAGCAACGGTGGATAAATTAAACATCTTTATTGTCATGTTTTTTATGAGTTTGATTATGAGTGTGCAAGCACCAATTTTTACTCCATATGCAGCAATGCTTGGAGCATCCGGTGTTTTAATTGGCATTATGCTTAGTGCGGCACAGGTAGCTAATTTAACAGGAAACTTGATTGCTGGACCGTTAGTTGATCGGTTTGGGAAGAGGGTTTTTATAACGCTTCCTTTGTTTGTTTCAGGCGCTTTATTTATAGGGCATGGACTAGCATCCAATTCTGCAACACTATTGATTTTGCGCATAATGAACGGATTTTCTCTGGCATTCCTAATTCCAGCAGCTCTGGCATTATTGTCTGGGTATGCAGCCAATAGTCAGCAACAGGGGAAAAATATGGCAGTGAATGGGATTCTAGGTACAGTTGCTAGTATTATTGCACCACTGATTGGTGGGAAACTAGGTGTCTTAATTGGATATGCAAATGCATATTTTGTTATTGGAGCAGCTTTAGTAATGACCGCTATTTATACGATAAGATTTGTAAGAGATCGACAAGTTGTGATTGTAGATTATCGATCACCAAAAAAATCTATAAGTCTATCACAAATATTGGCCATACCTCATTTACATATTGTATTTTTATCAGGTTTTGCTGTGATGTATATGCATGGAGTAATTATTTATGAAGTCCCTTATTTGACTGTGGAGAAAGGGCTCTCTACTGCAAGCACGGGACAGTTGTTTAGTTTTATGGCTGTTGGAACGTTTTTATCATTATCCTTGTTTTTCATTAACCGCTTTGATCCGATCAAGCGTATGATGTTTGGATTGTTTGGTATGTGTATGAGTTTGTTTGCCCTTGTTAATTCGTTATTTTCACTGATGCTGTTGTTATTTTTGATTGGTTTTTGCTTTGGAATTATGATGCCAGCAATGGCTACGGCAGTTACTGATGCTATATCAAGAGAAGGACATGGGAGAGCTTTTGGTGTAATGTCTGCCGTGTATTCTTCAGGGATGATATTCAGTACGTTCATAACAGGTATTATTCGAGAGGTAATATCACCATATTTTATCGCGTTTCTAATTGGAATGCTGGTACTAACGTTTGTCGGATATACAAAATTTCGTGCACCACAATCAGCTCATTCGAAAGTTTATTAAGATAGGGGAGAGGATGGAATCCGTGAAAAAGGCATTTTCTATGATTGGAATCATGGTCGTTTTGATTTATATAGCTTTCTTGGAATCACCTTCAGATACCTATCACGGTTTTACTCCGGGTTTTGATGAAGAAATAGGGGATGTGACAGAGGAAGTAAATGCAGAATTGGGGGATGAAATTAATCCTAATACTTATACTTCTATTGAGTATCGGATGGAAGGGACAAAAATTGTGGATGGCCACAAGGTGGAGGCCTATCGGGAATATGAAATATATACCGATAATGAGGGCAATATGGTGAAAGAAGTTCCAACCTCTAATTATGATTATTTAAGGTATAAAATAGAAGAATAAACAGCTGACCCAATTTTATAGGTCAGCTTTTTTTTACGTATTGCGCGACAAAATCTGACAAAAACCGGGGAGTGACAGGCACCTTTTTGTGCAAGATATTATAAGGGGGTGATTTGGATGAATAATGATAAGGATTCGTATGATGGATTTACTGTTGCTGGGACGGATATTGAGGAAGTAAAAAGGAGAAATGCTGAATCAGGATTATCTTACAACGAAGTGAAAGCATTGCTGGCTAAAACTGCAGGAACGGTGAATACATCGAAGTTTAGCGATACGAATGCAGGGAAAGTAAGAAATAGGAACCAGCAAGGGACCCAAAATTAATAGGAGGTTGTTCCATCGTGTCAGATAAGGATTTTGAACAAATTTATAATGAATATCGAAAGCAAAGTGACCTCCCAGTTAATGAGGAACAAGGTGAATCTACCGATAAGGATGAGATTGTTGCAGTGCGCAAAAATGACGATGGGGATATTATCGCCTTCAAAACAGCTTCAGGCCGCGAATTGGATTACGTTACAGCCTTGGATGAAGCGAAGGCTGGGAAACTGAATCATGTGGATGTTTTCCATAAATATGGAAGGGATATTATTAGAAGTGAACCAGATGGAATAAAGGAAAATAATTTGGATAACTTGCCACTGTTTTGATTTCACCATGTAAAGCAAAAGTTGTAAACGGTACCTGAGTAAAGGTCAGGTATCGTTTTTTACTGTCTATCATTATACAGGCGTGCATTTGCATTTGTGTTTCTTTTTAAAACACTTTGAAAACGTAAAATTAATCAGAAAATGGTTGAAAACTGGACGAAAAGATGGTATTTTATTAAACAATATACTTTGATGAATATCACGCAAAGTACGCTGAAAAAAGGGAGGTATGATGATGAGAAAGGTAACATTGGAAGAGTTGTTTAACCACCCTATAGTACAAAAATATGTTGGACGATCTGGAGTAGCACATGCAATTTCAGTGGCTGAGAATGCATTTGAAATTGCTGCAGAAACTGGGGTTAATCCAGATTTGGCAACCAAAGCCGGTCTGCTACATGACATCGGCCATTATACATGGTACGAAAATGGTGAATGGAATTATCAGATGTATCAAGAGAACGATATCCATGCAATTAAGGGAGCGGCTCGTGCGCATAAGCTTCTTGTTCGATGTGGGGAAGATTTGCAACATGCTAAAGCAATTGCGTTGGCTGTTTTGCTTCATACAGACTCCTACTTGCCTGAAGGTCAACTTCAGCTTAGTCCATTGCAAAGAGTTGTGGCAAAAGCTGATGAAGCGGATGAAGAACCTGGTGGAAAGCATCATTATCGCCAAATTGACTATCCAACAGCTCTTGACCGAATTCAAAAACTAGATGCTAAAATCAATCATTTTATGGTGACCGTTGAGTTGGAACAAACTTGTTAGAGTGCTCAATGTTTCTTTGGTTAACTTAATTATGAATAGATAAACAAGTAAACAATCGTGACAGTTATTATCATGTAAATAGCACTTAGTGGCAATCCCGTTTTTAAAAAATCCTTATATTGGTATTTGCCTTGGCTATATACAATTAAATTGGTTTGGTATCCAATTGGTGTAGAAAAACTTGCGGAAGCTGCAATTGTAAGTGTGATAATGAATACGAATGGGTCAACCATGAGTTGTTCTGAAATGGCAATACCGATGGGAAACATAATAACCACTGCTGCGCTATTGGTTATAAGTTCTGTTAAAACATTCGTGATGAAATAAATGGCTATGAGAATTCCTATAATCCCCATTTCGCCTGCAAACTTCACGAGATAATTGGCAACCAATTGGGCTAGTCCAGTATTTTCTATCGCTATTCCTATGCCAAAAGAGCAAGCAATCAGCAGGAGTACTTGAAAATCAATGTCTTTTAAGATTTTATTTGGTTTTACAATGTTCGTGACGATAAAAGAAAAGGTCACAATTAGTGCAGCTTTAAACATGGATATATAATTGAATGAGGCTAGAACAATCATTCCTATTAATACTGCAATTGGAAATACTTGTTGTATTCTATTTCGTTCGATAGGTGTGTCTATTTCAGAAACGATAAAGAAATCATCATGAAAATGATTTTTCCATTTTTGAATAAAATCTTTCTTAACTAATAGTAATAGCGTATCCCCGGCACTTAATTTAATATCCCCAATCTTTTCATTTGATTTTTGCTGATATTTTCTGACGGCAACCACCGTTGCATAATACTTTTCCTAATATCTCTTTCTTTTATCGTCTTATGGAGAAGGGGAGAGTTGCTTGAAATCATTGCTTCCACTAAACGTAAATTTTTTTGATGTAGATGTTGAAATGTAAAAGTTGCATTCGTAGCAATAACTAACCCTCTAATCATCTGTAATTCCATGATTGTCGTTATTGTCCCCGAAAAAATCAGATGGTCCTCCGCATGAATAACTTCGTTTGGTAAAACAGGGGTAATACGTTCCTTACCACGAATTATTTCAATTAAAAATAACCCTTTTAAATCTGCGTCTTTTACAGTCTGACCAACTATTTCACAGGATGGATTGATAATAGCCTTCGTTAAATAATTTTTATTTTCTTCTACAAAACTTTCTTCTAATGTTTTTCTGTCTTTGGGTAATAGTTTGGAACCAATAAAGATAACATAGATTGTACCAATAATAGCACCTGGGATACCGACGATTGCTAGTTGAAACATGAATAAGCCCCTCATTCCATTTTCTAGCATTAACCCATGAACGACTAAGTTGGTTGCAGTCCCAATTAATGTAATCATCCCTCCAAATATAGATGCATAAGACAATGGAAGTAAAAATTTGGATATAGGCATATTATGCTGTCTACACCATTTGCGAATAATAGGGATTATCATGACAATGATTGGGGTATTATTAAAGAATGCTGACAGTCCAGATATCGGCGCCATGATACGAAGCAATGTCTTCCGATAACTGGAGCTATTTCCTATCATTCTGTAAATAAAGCTATATAATAAAGGATTTTTTCCGATTGCCCCTGCTATGATAAAGAGCAGAGCAATGGTCAGCATTCCCTCATTGGAAAATCCGCGCAGTGCTTCTGAGGTTGTAATGGTACCTGTCAGCAACAGAAACATTAAGGTAGTGAATACGATAAAGGCAGGACGAGCAATCTCTAGTATCAAAGCTAAGAACATCAGTCCGATAATAATAACTACAATAACCATCTCCCCCATCCCAGCACCTCCCAAAATAAAAAATGACAGTCCTCCTACTATCATTATAAATCAATTATTAAATGGCAGAATAGTAGGCCAAGACCATATATCTGACTATTTCGTGACGAATAAATCAACCATTAATATGAAATTCGACAAAATCCGGGAAGTGCCAGGCACTAGTGGGTCTAAATAGATTAAAAGTTGGCTAAGATAGATATATAAATAAAGGGTTTAGAGGTGATATGATTGAGTAAGTCTACTTATCTTAGTTTGCTAGTATTAATTTTTGTAGTTGGCTTGGCAATTGGTTTGGTGTTCTGGAATGTTACGGAAGAAAGTCAAACGGTGGATGGTGTTGCTACAAATATTTTTAACTTATTCACAGAGTATAAATCCGAATTCTAGTCTATTTTTACATAAGGTTACTATGGACGATAAATCAAATAAGAGAATGGTTCTACATCTATAACTACAAAACCATAGAAAAAGAGAAATAATGAAACGTATTATAGGTACAAATCGTATTTGATTTGTGCCTATTATTTTTTTGGTTAATAATGGAAGTAAGGACCCACTTTATTAAGTTAACAGGGGAGGGATTGAGATCATGGAATTCGATTTTATTTGGATTGGTTTAGGAATTGCAGTAGCCGGATTTTTTATCGGAGAGGGATTAAAGAACTTTAATAACCCTGAAGCAAAAAGTTTGTTTGATTCACTTGATGATGTGCAACATGGGTTGATTAAGGAAAATGAGGTCCATGATTTTATGGGGATATCAAAAGAAGATGCAAAAACGTTAATAGATGAGTATCCTGATATACCTCATATTAAGATAAACAAGAAAGTATATTACCCAAAGGAAAAATTGCGTAAATGGTTGATGGAGATTGGTAACAATAATAAGTAAATGTCTCAAGGCACGAGGGAGGCTCACCAGCTCCCCGCGGAAAGCGTAGTGTATTTCCGTAGCGGGGGTTAAGCAGTATTTTGAATTAAAGTAATCAACAGTCTATAAAAATTGGACGTAACCGGTAATAGCAATAAAAATCTTTTCCGTGTGGCGAGTAACCGCAGGCACAATCTATTAGAAAACAGCCTAACTTTTATTTTTATACTACACTATAAGTTAAAGAAGATGATTTTCCTACTATTAGGATAATTGTCTTTTTTTATGTATAAAACTTTTAGGTTTGTTATAATAGTTTTTGCACCCGTTAATTTCCAAGACATCTATAATAACAAGGGTAACAATCAATCTATCATCAGGAAGGTAATTATCAGAATAATTTGTTACTGGAGGTTATTAATTTGAGAAAGGACGATAAGAAGAAGTTAATAGATAATAGGATTTTTATTCCATCTATACTTATTATTATTGCAATCAGTATTCCTTTTTCCCTTTACGAGGATGAATCCTTGGATCTATTAAATGTGATATTTGATAAGATTGTGGAAATGTTTACGTGGGGATATGTGTGGTACGCAATTATTTTAGTTGGTGCCGGGTTGTATTTAGCTTTTTCTAAATATGGTGATGTCGTATTAGGCAATCCTACAGAGAAACCTAGATTTAACTTATTTGAATATGCATCTATTCTCATCGCTATGGGACTTGGATCCACTATTATGCGAACGGGTATGATTGAATGGGCCAATGTTGCGGTAGACCCTCCATTTGGTGTGGAACCTCAGTCTGTTGAAGCGTTATTGTGGGGAAATTCATACAGTATGTTTATGTGGAGTTTCCAAGTGTTTGCGATATTTGTAATGGCAGCACCTGCAATGGGGTACATTTTGCATGTTCGGAAGCGTCCGTTCATGCGAATCTCAGAGGCATGTCGGGTGATTTTCGGTGATAAATTTACAGATGGTTATGGTGGGAAAGTACTGGATGTTATCTTCTTAGTCAGTATCCTTTCTGGAGCTGCTGTTACCTTAGGACTTGGAACACCAATTGTTACTTATAGTTTGTCGGAAATCTTCCATATAGAAATTACATTCGGATTAACATTAATCGTTATTATTGTGTGGGTAATCTTATTCACGCTCAGTGCTTATTTAGGAATTGAAAGAGGAATTAAAAAACTAAGTACTTGGAATATGTATTTTGCTGCGACTTTTGCAATTTTTATCATGTTAGCAGGGCCAGGGATTTTTATTCTGAATTATTTTACTGACACGATTGGATTTTTATTATCTAATTATATTGATTTGTCTTTAAACACGAACTCACTGGGAATGGAAGAAACATCTTATGTTGAGCGGAATACAGTCTTCTGGTTTGCTTATAGTGCGACATGGGCAATGCTACATAGTGTTTTTGCAGCAAAAATATCTCGAGGACGAACCATAAGAGAAATGATATTAACCTATTTACTTGCTCCAACACTCTTATCGTGGTTGGCAACTGGAGTTCTTGGAGGTTTAGGAGTACACAGATATCTAACAGGGGAAGTACCTGTACTGGATATCATACAAGAAGATGCAATGGCAGCCATACCGGCGATTTTGAATACCTTGCCATTATCAACCATTGCGCTTGTTTTCTTTGTTGTTATTGCCATGATATTCTTGGTTACAACACTGGATTCAACAACGTATACGATTGCATCTTACACAGGTACACAAAATATGAGTAAAGCAGAACCATCTAAAAATCTTCGTATTATTGTTGCTGCGGTAATTACCGTTCTAGCTCTGATTTTGATGCGGATTGGTGGATTGGCACCACTTGAAGTGCTTTCCGGTTTAATGGGAATACCAATTATTTTTATTCAATTTTTAACTATTTATGCGGTTAAGAAAATGATGGACGAAGACAGGGCCTGGATTTACAATGTAAGAAAAAAAGAAGGAGAAAAATAAACAAATTAAGTTAAAATAGAGGTATATAATCACAGTGAATATGTACCTCTATTTTATTCTTTTCTGCTAGAATGTTAAGTATTGTATATCACATAGGGTATGACGTAATAGGGAGTTCCGAATTATACAAAAACACAAGAAAAAAATGAAAATACGAATTTAAAGGGGCGAGAGATACATGTGGGTAAGAAGTCAAAATAAAAAAGAGTTAATCAATTGTGCTTCCTTTTCGATAACTAGAAATATCGGTGGGAAGAAGAAGAGTGCAGTCATTGGTTCCATTTCTAATGGAATATGGGGAAGAAAAGACATTGTGTTAGGATTATATGATACAAATGACAATGCTTTCGATGAGTTATCAAAACTGCAAGCAGCATTAAATAATAATGCTGTGGTGTATGAAATGAACTAAATAGTACATATAGGAATGTAGGTGTGGTAATTGAAAATATCTATTGTTGAGCCTAAACCTAAACATACAGAATCAATTGCAACCATCTGTGCTAATGGATGGAGACAAACCGTGGAAGGGATATTAAGTGAAAAATACCAAAAGCAGAATATTGACCTATGGTATAACCACGACAGGGTTTTACGTGATATAAAGTCTAAAGTGTATTCTTATGTAGCACTAGTTCATTCGGACGTAGTTGGAGTGATTGGTGGTGCAATGACGGAAGAAAATAAAGGAGAAATTTTTGTTCTTTATATGGATGAAAACTTTCGATATAAAGGGATAGGAACACGTCTGCTAGAAGCATTAACGAAGCAGCAAATCGCGAGTGGTGCAACCGAACAGTGGGTGTCTGTACAGGAAGGAAATCAGCTAGGCATACCTTTTTATGAGGCTAGGGGATTTTCGTTCCAAAAGAAAAAAATAACCATTACTGAAACAAATGAAAAACAGTTTTCCTTACGATACGCAAGACATTTAAATGAGTAAAATTTAAAGGAAAGATATAAGACGTAAGTAGCATTTCTCAATTTAAGAGAGATGTTTTTTATATTATGGAAACATCTCCATGGATTAACAGGAAATTCCATAGCTAAATAACTCTTTCTGTGATAAAATGAGAACAAACGTTCTTTCGGAAGGAGATTTAGTTATGGTAAATGATCGAGGAACGATAAAATGGACATCGATGATGATGCCTGAACATATAAACATGTTGAATCAAATGTGGAATGAAAAAGAATATAAGACAAAGCCTATTATTGATGCACAACAATTGAGTGAGATGAATACTAAGTTGCAACTGGCAATCCATAACAATCTTACAGTACGTATTAAATATTATAAAAATCATGATTTTCACACGATGGCTGGAAAGTTAAAAAGTATTGATATAAATAATAAACAAATTGTATTACAAGGAAAAGAACGAATCTGCCTAACAGATATTTTGGATGTCATAATTGAATAAGGAGAGTACTGTTTTTCCTTACCCAGTTAAGTTAATTCCATCAAATTAAAAATGCCGATCCCCGTTAAAACGGAGGTTGGCATTTTTATTGTAGAATATCTCTTAATTGCTCCACATACTTGCGATTCGTATTAATAACTTCTTCCACAAGTTGTTTGCTTTCTGGATCCAAATCCCCTTTAACAAGTTCTTCTGAATACTCTACGCCATAATTGTCTAAGCCTTTAATCGCATCTTCCATTATTTTGGTTTCGTCATTAGGAGTCATCATTTTATGCATGAAGCTATGCATCGATCCTGAAACACCTTCGCTATCAGCAGGAATTCCATTAAGGTTCTGGATGCGTTCTGCCACTTTTGTTGCATTGTCTTTAATTTCTTTCTGCATGGATTGAAAGTATTCTTTTAACTCTAAATTATCCACGTTCTGAATATAGTGTTCGATGGAACGTATTCCCATATATGTACCTCTTAAAATTGTATTTAATTCTTCAATCACTGTTTCATTTTTCATAACATCACATCCTTAACTTTATTATGTAGTAATAAGGATGGTTTATTCAAAAACTCTCTTTGTATCATAGTTGTCTTGACTATGGTCGTTTATCCCAAGGTTCAAGGACACCAATAATTTTCTTGTGGTTATTTCCCTCTATAGCTTGAATAATACCATTGGATATTTCCTCGTGAGTCAACCATCTAGACTGGGCGTTCTCTACTATAAAGCCAAGTTTAATTTGATGATAGCTAATGTTTTTAGGTACGTTTAGTTTTCTTTTAACTTTTTCTAAATTTGTTCTGCTCCCATTTACATGATAAAGAATGGAGTTTTTAGACATAGGTATGGAATGGAAAAGAGTTTGCCATATAGATAGGTCTGTTCCATGAATCCAGGCAACAACCATATCGAATGGTCCATTTTGTTCTTGGATCTGAAGAAGATTCTGTTTAAGGGCTTCATAATTGGTATAATCCACTAAAACAGGAGTGAGCTGAGAGCTAACTGTGGTCGAATTTACTAAACGTTGCATTTTCTCTGGGTTTCTTCCAATTACAGATACTTGGTAGTTCTGATTTACTAACCATAGGCATACATCTGAAAGCATGCCAGTTCCTCCAATTACTAATACGTGTTTCAACATAACTAACTCCTTTATAAATGATTTGTCTGTTGTATAGTATTCTATATAATATGTTAAAAAACCTTTTGGGCGAGTCAATGCTTAAGAAGTAGACTTATTCCAGACTAGAACTTAAGTCTTATTGTAAATTACATTCAAGGGTCATTATTTTATTGAATTACTGATGTATTATTAATATAGAAGAAATTAAACGGAAGGATTGTTAAAAAATGAAAAAACTTTTCATCATTATTATCGCGCTGATTGTTGTCATTGTTGTGAGTATGTTGATAGATTTTCCATTTGGGTCAAACGGAACGAACGAAATGGAGATAAAACAAGATTTTGACAAGCTGGCAGTTGAAACCGAGAATGCAAAAGTAATTGTAGTACCAGTAAATGCTGATACAGCTCGATTAGAACTGTCTGGCAACAAGAATAATAAATATAAATTAGATGCCAGAGTAAAAGGAGGTAGCTTAGAAGTTGACGTTGATGATAGATGGTTTGAGTGGATTTCTGTTGACCTCTTTTCCATTTCCAAACAACCAACTTTAAGTGTGTATTTACCTCAGAAGCAATATAATAACGTAGAAATTTCGACAAATAATGGAATGATTGATGCAAGTGAGCTGGAAGCAGAAGATATATATGTAGAAACTGACAATGGAAAAATTGTATTAAATGAGATAAGAAGTACTTTTATAGAAGCGAAAGCAGACAATGGAGAAATCGTTTTGGAAAATGTAGAAGGAGAGCTTATCAGTAAAACTGATAACGGAAAAATGACGCTTATCACTGACTCATTAGATCGACCAATTGAAATGAAAACTGACAATGGTGCAATAAATATTTTAACAAAAAGGAAACCTTCTAATGCCACATTTGATATTAAAGTAGATAATGGATTCGTTAACATTTTTGGGGAATCAATTTATGATACGATAATAGGAAATGGAGATAATCGAATCAAATTAACAACAGATAATGGAAAAATTACAGTGGAAAAAAATAAATGAATAAAAAATTGGCGTCTTTACAAAAATAGTAAGAGACGTCCATTTTTTTATTTGGCTCTTTTCGTATAGTTGATAGAAACTCCTGTTCTATTTAATTAAGAATAGTTTGCTCTCGCTTACACTGATGAAAGTTTTGTGCTAGGATTCGCTCCGGCAGAATACTTCGCTTTCCGCGGGCACGGCCTCAGCCTCCTCGGAAGAAACCCACTTCCTTGAAAAAGAAGAGCACTTTTTCTGCGTGCGATGTTTCACTGCCGAAGCTTTCCTTGTCCTGCGGGAAGAAGAGCATCGGTGAGACTTCGTAGTGAGGGAACTACTTGAATCATCTTCCTCGTTCCCTTGCGCCGAGAAAGCCCGCTTCGAAGCACTACTGGAAGACGCAGGCGCACACGCTTTTCAGCACGGAGGAGGCTCACCAGCTCCCCGCGGAAAGCGTAGTGTATTTCCGTAGCGAAGACAGAGCAGTATTCTGAATTACAGATATCAACATTCTATACAAAATGAAAAGAAAGTCTTGTTAAAAAGCAACATTCTGTTAAACATAAGCCTTTTTGCTTCTAATAAATTCTAGAAGATGGTAACAATTAGTGAATAGATAAGAAATCCATTGACTTGTTGGACGTCTAATCTTATAATAGAATTATAAATAAAGTGGAAGGGTTTCCAGACAATTAGGTTGTTGGACGTCCTATGATTGAAAGTTAAAAAATTACATACTTATAATATAAAAAAGGGATGATATACGATGAGAATGATAGATATTATCGAGAAAAAACGAGATGGATATGAATTAACAAAAGAAGAAATTAATTTTGCAATTGAAGGTTATACAAAAGGAGACGTACCAGATTATCAAATGTCTGCATTCGCGATGGCGATATTTTTCCAAGATATGACAACAGAAGAGAGAGTCCACTTAACCAAAGCCATGGTGGAATCAGGGGATCAAGTCGATTTATCTGATATAGCTGGGATCAAAGTTGACAAGCACAGCACGGGTGGAGTCGGCGATACGACAACATTAATATTAGCTCCACTTGTGGCATCAGTAGGTGTACCAGTTGCCAAGATGTCTGGTCGTGGTCTTGGGCATACTGGCGGTACGGTTGATAAGCTAGAATCCATTAAAGGATTTCATGTAGAGTTAGATGGAGAAACATTTAATGAATTAGTAAACAAGAATAAAATCGCAGTCGTAGGTCAAAGTGGAAACTTAACCCCTGCAGATAAGAAGTTATACGGATTACGAGATGTAACAGCAACAGTGGATTCTATCCCTCTTATTGCGAGTTCCATTATGAGTAAAAAAATCGCATCTGGTGCGGATGCCATTGTATTGGATGTGAAAACTGGCTCTGGCGCATTTATGAAAGATTTAGAAGGTGCAAAAGAATTAGCCCATGCAATGGTACAAATCGGAAATGGTGCAGGTCGTGAAACGATTGCGGTTATTTCTGATATGAACCAGCCATTAGGTTTTGCTGTTGGAAATGCACTAGAAGTGAAAGAAGCAATTGATACTCTTAGAGGAGAAGGACCTGCTGATCTGGAAGAGCTTTGTTTAACATTAGGAAGCCAGATGGTTTATTTAGGAAAACAAGCGGAATCTATAGAAGAAGCTAGAGAAAAATTAATAGAAGCAATAAAATCAGGAAAAGCCATTGAGAAATTTAAGACTTTCCTTTCTGCACAAGGTGGAGATGCTTCTGTAGTGGATGAACCATCAAAACTGCCAACAGCATCTTATACATTTGAAGTTGTAGCAAAAGAAGATGGTATGGTCTCAGAAATTGTTGCAGATGAAATTGGAATCGCAGCAAGTCTATTAGGTGCAGGGCGTTTAACGAAAGATTCTGAAATAGACTTGGCAGTAGGACTGGTCCTTAATAAAAAGATTGGTGATCAAGTACGAAAAGGAGATTCACTTGTCACTATCCATAGCAACCGTGAAGACGTGAAGGATGTAGTGGAGAAAATTTATCAATCTTATTCCATTTCAGCTAAGAAAGTGGAACCACATGCTTTAGTATATGATGTCATTTATGAGTAAGGGTCCGTAGTGGGGCCCTCTATTTCCTGAAATAGAGGTTGGACGTCTTACGGAAATGTTGTATGATAATATAAGGAGGAATGAACAATGAGTCAAAGATTTAAACGAGTGTTTTTAATTGTCATGGATTCGGTTGGTATTGGGGAGTCACCTGATGCAGAGGCTTATGATGATAAGGGTGCAGATACATTAGGTCACATTGCAGCACATATGAACGGTCTTAACATGCCAAATATGGGCAAGCTTGGTTTAAGTAATATCAGAGAAGTTCAAGGAATTACTCCAGCGGAAAAGCCAATAGCACACTATACAAAGATGCAAGAAGCGTCAGCTGGAAAAGATACGATGACAGGTCACTGGGAAATTATGGGGCTTCATATTGATACTCCATTTCGAACATTCCCTGATGGGTTCCCTGACGAAGTAATTAAGAAACTGGAAGAAAAAACAGGCAGAAAAGTTATAGGTAATAAACCAGCATCTGGAACGGCAATCCTAGATGAACTTGGTGAAGAACACATGAAAACGGGAAGTTTAATTGTGTATACTTCAGCTGACTCTGTATTGCAAATCGCAGCACATGAAGAAGTAGTACCACTAGAAGAACTATATCAAATTTGTGAATTCGCACGTGAATTAATGAATGCTCCAGAATATATGGTTGGTCGGGTTATTGCTCGTCCATTTGTTGGAGAGCCTGGTGCATTTGAACGTACTCCAAACCGTCATGATTATGCCTTGAAACCATTCGGCAGAACGGTAATGAATGAATTAAAAGATGATGGCTATGACGTAATTGCCATTGGCAAAATATCAGATATCTATGATGGAGAAGGGGTTACAAAATCACTTCGCACCGTATCTAACATGGATGGAATGGACAAATTAGTAGAGACGTTAAATATGGACTTTACCGGACTAAGCTTTTTAAACTTAGTGGACTTTGATGCAAAATTCGGTCATCGTCGTGACCCTCAAGGATATGGGGAAGCATTAGAAGAGTACGATGCTAGGTTGCCTGAAGTATTGGAAAAACTAAAAGAAGATGATTTATTAATTATCACAGCCGATCATGGAAATGACCCAATCCACCATGGTACAGACCATACGAGAGAATATGTACCTTTGCTTGTTCATCATAAAGGAATGACAGAGGGAGCAAACATTCCATTAAGAGAAACATTCGCAGATCTTGGAGAAACGATTGCAGATAATTTCCAAGTGAAAAGTCCTAGACATGGAAAAAGTTTTTTAAATGAAATAAAGTGAGGGATAGATTTATGAATCGTGATGCAATAAAAAAAGCAGCAAATGTTATTCAAAAAAATATAGCCAAGTCTCCTAAGATAGGTCTCATTCTTGGTTCAGGCTTAGGGGTATTAGCAGATGAAATAGAAAACCCTATAAAACTGAAATATGAAGACATTCCTGGCTTTCCTGTTTCAACTGTTGAAGGACATGCAGGTCAGTTAGTAATTGGTGATTTACAAGGAATTACTGTTTTAGCGATGCAAGGACGCTTTCATTACTATGAAGGATATAGATTAGATGAGGTCACTTTTCCTGTGCGTGTTATGAAAGAATTAAATATAGAAACCATCATGGTAACAAATGCAGCTGGAGGGGTAAATTCTTCCTTTGAAGCCGGAGATTTAATGGTAATTACAGATCACATTAACAATGCAGGTGCCAATCCATTAATTGGGCCGAATGATGCAGAACTTGGTGTTCGTTTTCCAGATATGTCTACGGCGTATGATTCAGCACTACAGGATGTTGTTCGAAATGCAGCTAAGCGTTTAGATATATCCTTAAAAGAAGGAGTCTACGTGTGGAATAGTGGTCCAAGTTATGAAACACCTGCAGAGGTACGTATGCTGCAAAAACTGGGCGGTGATGCTGTTGGTATGTCTACTGTTCCAGAAGTAATTGTGGCCCGCCATAGTGGAATGAAGGTAATCGGATTATCCTGTATTACTAATATGGCAGCTGGTATCTTAAACCAACCTCTATCTCATGAGGAAGTAATTGAAACGACTGAGAAAGTTAGAGATGATTTCTTGAATCTAGTTAAAGAAATAATTAAAAGCTTGGCTGAATAAGTAATCAAACTTAGTGGGGTGAGTAAATATGGAAAATCAACACATGGTAAATGAGGCAATAAAGGCAAGAGAAAAAGCGTATGTTCCTTACTCGAAGTTTAAGGTAGGAGCAGCCTTACAAACAAAAAGTGGAAAGATTTATCATGGATGCAATATTGAAAACTCAGCATATCCAATGTGCAATTGCGCGGAGAGAACCGCATTATTTAAGGCTTATTCGGAAGGTGAAAGAGATTTTGAGGTCCTTGTCGTTGTCGCCGATACAGACCGGCCAGTACCGCCTTGTGGTGCATGCAGGCAAGTAATGTCCGAGTTATGCCCGAGAGATATGAAAGTAATTTTAACAAATCTACATGGTTTGCAAAAGGAAACGACGACTGAAGAATTATTGCCTGGTGCGTTTACACCAGAAGATTTAACAACTAATTAATTACATGAGGTGACTATTATGAGTAAACAAATGGCTAAATATATTGATCACACTTTACTAAAACCAGAAGCAACAAAAGAACAAATTCAAAAACTTTGTAAAGAAGCGAGTGAATATGACTTTTATTCTGTATGTGTGAATCCAACATGGGTAAAAGAATCTGCTGAACAATTAAAAGACTCGGACGTAGAAGTATGTACTGTAATTGGATTTCCATTAGGAGCAACCACATCAGAAATGAAAGCATCAGAAACAAAAGATGCGATTAACAACGGTGCAACAGAAGTAGATATGGTCATCAATATTGGAAAATTAAAGGCAGGAGATTATCATGCCGTGGAGAAAGATATTGCAGCTGTAGTTGAGGCTGCAAAAGATAAGGCACTTGTAAAAGTAATTATCGAAACATGCTTGCTAACTGATGAAGAAAAGGTGAAGGCATGTGAACTTGCAGTGAAAGCAGGAACCGATTATGTAAAAACATCCACTGGTTTTTCCACTGGAGGAGCAACAGTAGAAGACATTCGTCTAATGCGTGAAACTGTCGGACCAGAAATCGGTGTAAAAGCATCAGGCGGAGTTCGTGACAGAGAAACAGCATTAGCAATGATCGATGCAGGAGCATCACGTATTGGCGCAAGTTCAAGTATAGCAATTGTGAAAGAATAAGTAGATTAAAATTTCGGTCTTACAGATAAGACTCTTTCTAAAAAATGTTGTTTTTGCTGTAATATATATAGACTGTGAATTACTTTAATAAAGATAAATGTAGTGCCTTGTTGATTTCCTCTCCGGGCAGTCGCGCACCTTAGGGCGGCTGATGAGCCTCCTCGTGCTACCGCACTGCGGGGTCTCATCTAGGCCTATCTTCCCGCAGGACAAGGAAGGCTACGGCAGCATTACATCGCACGAAGAAAATTGCCCTTTATTTTCGAGGAGTCGACTGCCCTCCGCTCCAATCAACCTGCTTAATAGTGGTAGCCTTATCTATATCTATAGAGTCTTTATAAAATGCTTGGAAGTTATAAAGAGCACCAAATTAGCGAAGGAAATACACGGAGACTCCTTGAAAAAAGAAGACCACTTTTTTCTGCGTGCGATGTAACCCTGCCGAGGCGCTCCTTGTCCTGCGGGAAGAAGAGCATCGGTGAGACTGCTTTGTGCGTCAGCACGAAGGAGGCTCACCAGCTCCCCGCGGAAAGCGTAGTGTATTTCCGTAGCGAAGACTAAGCAGTATTCTTAATTAAATTTATTCGGAGTTTCTATCAACGACAAACGTTACAAAACAACAAAACATTTACGAAAGAGTCTATTGGAAAGACTGGGTGGGCGAGGGAGTTATTAAAAAAGGAAGATAGGAGATTTGAAGAATCGAATAAATAATTTAACAGGAGTTTATGATAAAGGATCGACAATAAAAAATGAAATCTTAGCCGGTTTTATTTCGTTCTTTGCGATTGTCTACATTATTGTAGTAAACTCAACCATTTTAGCAGATGCTGGAATACCAATTCAAGCCGCAGTGTGGGCAACTATTTTAACATCGGTTGCTGGTTGTTTTATCGTAGGATTTGGAGCAAATGTACCATTAATCCTTGTTCCAGGAATGGGTGTAAATGCGATGTTTGCTTACACCTTTGTCCATTCCATGGGATTAACATGGCAAGAAGCACTTGGTGTGGTATTTATATCTGGACTAGTGTTTATCGTTATTGCATTTACCAAGTTATCCAATGTGTTATCCACTGCTATTCCAGGTACATTAAAACATGCGATAACAGTAGGACTAGGATTATTCTTAGCACTTATTGGACTAGAAAAAAGCAATATCATTGTAAGAGGAGAACATGCGCTTGTTGCTTTAGGTGATATAGGCAGTTTGGAAGTAGTAGCATTTTTATTAACTTTTGTGATTGCTATAGGTTTATTTTTGAGAAATATCCCTGGTAATTTTCTAATTACCATATTTCTTGGTACTGTCATTGCATGGGTATTCGGGTTAATAGATACAAGTCAAATGGGCGCTTCTAGTTTATCCATTGAAGATTATGGCAGTGTATTTGCAGCAATGTCGTTTGACAGTATAGCATCGATTACATTTTGGATTGCTGTATTTTCTTTAACCATGGTGCTAGTCTTTGAGAATATAGGATTGGTTAGTGGACAAGTAAATCAGGCAAAACAACCAGGAAAATATATTCCAGCTGTTCGTGCTGTTTCTATCTCAGCAATGTTTAGCGGATTATTTGGATCAAGTCCAACCGTTTCCACAGTAGAAGGTTCTGCAGGTATTACTTCAGGAGGACGAACAGGTATTACAGCCATTGTAACAGGTCTTTTATTTCTACTATCGTTTTTATTTATACCTTTTATTAGTTTAATTCCAGGTAGTGCCATTTCGCCAATATTAATTATTATTGGTGGATTAATGCTGCAAAATATAAGAGATATTAATCTTCAAGATTTGTCTGAGGCGTTTCCCGCGTTTCTAATTATTATTATGATTCCATTTTCATATAGTATCGCGGATGGAATTGCCTTTGGTTTCATAGCTTATCCCATTGCTAAATTAGCAGTAGGCAAGGCTAGTCAAGTATCAAAACCATTATATATCATTGCTGGTTTATTCTTCATAAACTTTTTATTGCAAGGTATATAATTTATAGAATGAGAGGTTTTCACAAGCAGTAAGTGAAACCTCTCTTTTTTTTACAGAAAATGATTGGCATTCTAGTATCTGCGAAATTATCTTGAAAGCGCGTTATTTACCGTGTAAAATGAAATGAGAGAGGGGACGGTAGCACATGAATTTCAATTATCAAACACCACGTTATTTGATAGTTATTGAACAAATAAAAGAAAAAATAAATAATGGCGAATTAGAACCAGGAGAACGCCTGCCTTCAGAAACAGCTTTTTCCAAGGAACTTGGTGTATCAAGGAATACGTTAAGAGAAGCATTGCGCATCTTAGAAGAAGAAAATATTATTGTTCGAAAACATGGTATCGGTACCTTTGTAAATAATAAACCAGTATTTACTGGTGGTATAGAAGAATTATTCAGTATTACGGATATGATAGAAAGAGAAGGCAAAACCTCTGGTACGGATATTCATTTTACCGGCTATGTCGATCCACATAGTGATGATATTGAAGAGTTGAAATTAGAAGAGAATGAACAAGTATTTCTGGTGAAGCGCGTTCGTACAGCCGATGGGGTGCCATTGGTGTATTGTATTGACAAGATACCTGCTAACTTACTGGCTAAAGGTTATAAATTAAATCAAGAATCGATTATAGGTTCTTTAGAAGAAATGGGCATTACAATAAGTTATGCAGAAGCACAAATTAAAACGATAAGCTACCATAATGAAATATCAGAAGTTATGGGGTGCGATAAAGACACACCATTGTTAATCTTACGGCAAATTCATTACGATCAATCCAATCGCCCTGTATTGTATTCGATTAATTACTTCCGATCCGATCAGATTTCGTTTAACGTATTGAGAAAGAGAGTCTTTTAAGAGATGTTGGTACTTCCGGCATAATTTGTGAAAACTTGCCGGATGTTAACCTTATTTTAATGTACTTGTAATGGATACGATAAAAAATAAATAAGAACAATTTTAAAAAAAGAATTGACTTGTAGGACGTCTAATCTTATAATAGGTTTGTAAGGTGATTGAAAAGGTTTACACACGCTATAGTCGTTGGACGTCCTATCATTTGAAGTGCAATTGATAAAATTCATTCAATTATAAAATTATATAGTAAAAAATGGTTCCGGAGAGGACCTTAATTTTTGGGGAACACAGGTTGGACGTCAAACCTTAAGGGTGTGGGTAACTGAACGAACCTACTTAAAATATTAAGGAATATTGGAAACTGTACATGTGATTGTAAGGCATTACAGATTTCAAGAGGAGGAAATAAAATGGGGATTATTTTAGGGCTACTAGCTATTATAGTGGTTATAGGTATATCGTATCTTATGTCAAACGATAAGAAAAATATAAATTTTAAAGGCATAGGAATTATGTTGGCACTACAATTAGTGATTACATGGTTTATGTTCTCCACTCAGATAGGACAAGCCATTATTAATGGCATTTCAGCTGTATTTAATAAATTGATAGAATTTGGACAAGAAGGAATTGGTTTTGTCTTAGGTGGATTTGAAATACAAGAAGGTGGCGTTTTCTTCTTTAATGTATTATTACTTATTGTCTTCTTTGCTACGATTCTATCTGTTTTAAATTACTTGAAAATACTTCCAACCATCATTAAATGGGTTGGTGGCTTAATATCTAAAATTACGGGATTGCCTAAAATAGAATCATTTAACGGGGTTAATAGTATTTTCTTCGGGCAGTCTGAAGCGTTACTAGCAATTAAATCACAGTTCCATCATTTAAATGCAAATCGACTTTATATTGTTAGTGCATCTGCTATGAGTTCCGTTTCTGCTTCTATTATTGGATCATATATTCAAATTTTACCTGCAGAATATATTTTAGTAGCTTTACCTTTGAATATGTTTAGTGCCTTGATGATTTCATCCATTCTAGCTCCTGTCAATGTACCAAAAGAACAAGATACAGTAGATGTATCTGATGTATCTCAAGATAAAAGTGTTTTCGAGGCAATGGGAAATGGTGCCCTGGATGGTGGTAAGATTGCCTTAATTGTTGCAGCAAACCTAATTGCTTTTATCGCATCATTAGAATTAGTGAACTGGTTAATCCAGCTTGTATTTGCAGGTGTAACCTTACAACAAATCTTAGGATATATCCTTGCACCAATCGGATTATTAATGGGAATTTCACCTGGCGAAGTAATTCAAGCAGGTTCAATCATGGGTACAAAGATTGTTACCAACGAATTTGTTGCTATGCTAGAATTCCAACCATTAATGGAAGTAATGTCTGAGAAAACAATTGGTATTGTAACTGTATTCTTAACCAGCTTTGCAAACTTCTCATCTATTGGTATTATTGCAGGTACTGTTAAAGGAATTGACGGTAAGAAAGCAAGTACTGTTTCCGGGTTCGGTATGAAACTTCTTATCGGTGCAATTTTAACATCAATCCTATCAGCTACGATTGTAGGACTTTTCCTATAGAATAATAGAGAAAACAAGAGAGTAGTCAAGCTCTCTTGTTTTTTTGTTGTTAGTAAAGTAGAGTCGTGTGGCGGTTGATAGGAGCAGTGAGTCGGTTGATAGGAGCAGCAAGGCGGTTGATAGCAGCAGTGAGTCGGTTGATAGCAGCAGGGAGTCGGTTGATAGCAGCAGTGAGTCGGTTGATAGCAGCAGGGAGTCGGTTGATAGCAGCAGGGAGTCGGTTGATAGCAGCAGTGAGTCGGTTGATAGCAGCAGTGAGTCGGTTGATAGCAGCATCGAGTCGGTTGATAGGAGCAGTGAGTCGGTTGATAGAATCATCGAGGCGGTTGATAGGAACATCGAGGTGGTTGATAGGAACAGTGAGGCGGTTAATAGCAGCAACGAATCGGTTGATAGAAATCACCAGGAGGAGGATAGAACTCTCAGGAAGAGTCTCTGGAGAAGAATGCATGGACCGCTCGGAATTACTAAGGATAATTAATATAAAAAAAACGCTGAATCCTCTAGCTATATAAGATTCAGCATTCTTATTAATATTAGAATTAACTTTCAAGAGAGGTCAACCGAGCATGCTAATTATTTTCTGCCATTCTTCCAAGTGGACCTTCTTCATCAATTATGTCCTGAATATCATAAACAGAGATGGGAAACATTGGAAAACCAAATACATATGGAGTAAGTTCATAAAGCTGAAAATAAATAACTAATGAACGGTCAGCGATGTAAAAATCTTGATCTGGCTTAATTTTAGTGAAGTCTTCAAGTAGAGGAATTTCACGTTGCTGGATTTGATTTTGAATTAAGGTTGAGATTCTATTTACGTAATTACTATCCAGTTTAAACAAATCTTTTAGTTTAACTGACTTTTCTTTCTGCAGATCGTATGTTAGAGAATTTATATAGGTCATCCCGTGCGCAGCTTGTTGGTGGTAGGCGTAATTAGAAAAAGTGAAACTTAGTACATCGCGTTGATTATTTTTAATTTCAAAAGATCCAATCATTTCTTCGAGTGTTGAAGGAGAATCTTTCATTTGCTTGTCAATTAATTGCTGCGTTTTCATGACGATGCTCTGGTTAATTTCGCGCTGTAGTGCTCGATTATGCATAAGGAATACTTTTGGAAAATAAATATTCTTATTCGGCCCACCACTGATCATAAGTGTTTGTATGATGACCGGAAAGGAAATAGGCATTTTTCTCATCCTTTTTACCTCATCGTATTCCTTAAAGAGTGATATTGTGAAAAGTGATATGAAAAATAATAAGTACAATTTTAAAAATTATGATTGAATAAATTAGAAGGTTGTGAAAAAATATACTTAAGGTATTTTCTACAAAGTACAAAAGAGGATTAAGTCAAGAAAGCCGAAAAGTGTATATGTAAGAAGTAAATAGTAAAAGAAAATCTTAAATACGAGGTCACAACTGGACATGTTTTTAGGCATCTACTTAACCCGGAACAACCAGTTTATTTTGATTAAGGATCATGGAAAACGAGGGCACGTACTAGATTAAATTTGTCATGATATATTAGGGGAGGAAGGACATATTAAAAACTTCAAATCAACAAAAACATTAGCAATCATTATTTCTTCTATATTAATAGCCGTCTGTTTGGCATTTGTTTCTCAAAGTTATTTTGTCCACCAGGAAGTCAGAAGTTTAACGGATCAATGTTATGATAATGGTGGATTGCCAAAGATTGAAAAATCAGGATTCCGTATTGATTCCTTTTCTTGTAACATGGATAATTAGCCAGTGTTATATTAAGATTCTCTGTAATATAAAACAGTCCTCCAGAAAACTAGAGGGCTGTTTCACTTTCTCTTTATACTACATTGCACCATACACTCATACATTTATCAACAAATTTAGAGCATTTCCATTCATCTTGTTGTTGAGGGAATAACTCCACTTTTAATGTTACTGCTAGATTTGTTTTGTGTTTCAGTAAATCTCTGAATTTATCAACAGCACCACAAAATTGCGGGAAAAAGCTGTCACCGGTTCCAAAAACCCCAGTTATGAGATTTGGGGAATGGACCTTTTCCAATGCACGATATAGCATGCTCATATTTTCAGGGAGATCTCCGTTTCCCCAAGTATATGTGCCAATAATAAAAATATCGACTTTATTCATCCAATCGATAGAAAAATTCTCGATCCGATACAAAGATACGTCACAATGTTTTCTATGAAACTGTTCAGCAAGCAACTTTCCTAAAGCCTCTGTGTTCCCACTAACCGACGTATAAACAATACCAACCCTTATTCGCATGTTGCCCCTATAATTCATCAAAGCCATTTTCTTGGGAAACTTTCGTATAGGTTCGAGGCTTTTGTTCAAAGAAATCGGATTTGGTTTCGTTAATCATTTCATCGCTAAACACTTGAATCCAAGGCAACGGATTTTCTTGTTCGGCAAATAGATTGCTTAGTCCTAATTGACGAAACCGCTTATTGGCGAGGTACTCCAAATATTTTTCAAATTCCATCAGGTCTATGCCATCTATGTCATGTAAGATAAAGTTTGCCCACTCACTCTCTAAATGTACCGCTTGTTCAATAGCATCATATACGTACTGAATATTTTCTTCAGTGTTTAAACTAGGATTTTCTGTTAGTAATATACGAACAAATTGCGTCATAAAATAACAATGCTGCATTTCATCTCTTTGTATATAGCTGATCATGGTACTGGTTTTTAACATTTTCTGCTGCCTTGCCAAATTATAAAAGAATGCAAATCCAGCATAGAAGAAAATCCCCTCTAAATTAATGGATTGTACTCCTAACTCAAATAAATGCTGTGGGGTAGGGTGGTCTCTGAATTTCTCATACGTATCTATAATAAATTGATTTCGCTTCCGTACAAGCGGATCATCCTTTGCCTGATTAAAATATTCTTTTTGATCACTTAAAGGAATTAAGGAACTTAAAATATAGGAATAAGATTCATTATGAACAGCTTCTTGTTGCGATATGACTGCTACAATTGCCTTGAAGCTAGGATCGGTTACATAATCCATGACATGTGTCATCGTTGGAGTCTGCAAACTGTCCAATGAAGCAAGTTGTGTATTGATTCTTAAAAAAACTTCTCTTTCATGTGTAGACAATTGATCCCACTGTTTAATGTCATCTTGCATATTAATCTCCTGCGCTTTCCAAAAATTAGATAATAAGGTTTGATATAACTGATACATTTGTGGATAGGCAAGATCATTCCAATTTAAAATCCCGGATGAGCGACCATTGATTATTCCTGTGGATTTATTTGGAAAAGTTGGGTTCAGTAAATTTATTTTCGTTAATGTTTCCATCGTATCTCCTCCTTTAGCTATGACAAGCTTCACAAGCTTCTATTTCTGTTTGGGATGTACTTCTTACATAATAAGTAGTTTTCAAACCTGCTTCCCATGCACTTAGATGAAGATGAAGCAGTTCTTTTG
This sequence comes from Oceanobacillus halophilus, assembly GCF_003628505.1. Classification (GTDB taxonomy): domain Bacteria; phylum Bacillota; class Bacilli; order Bacillales; family Amphibacillaceae; genus Oceanobacillus; species Oceanobacillus halophilus. The sequence continues at coordinate 88,768 of NZ_RBZP01000009.1, forward strand.
CTTTAATATCATGGCGTACATAGAGATTAAAGCTAATTGCTTGATCGATATGACGCTGACGAGCAGCATTTTGCTTTATGCTCCAATTTTGATCGAGTTCATGTCTTACCTTTCTGTAATAAGGGTACGTTGTGTAATTTAAATCAGGAGGTGTAACTTTGAATTTAAAGTTTTTCTTTTCCTCCGCGTACTCGATAGAATATATAGGATCGATGCCATCTGTTGAACCACCAATTTTTGCTGTGGAAGAATTAGGAGCAATAGCCATCATCCAGCCGTTTCGAACCCCATACTGGGAAATGTTGTCTTGAAGCTTTTGCCATCTTTCTGACTGATATCCTTTTCTTTTGAAATAGTCACCTGTTTGCCAATCCGATCCTTCAAACATAGAATAAGCGCCTTTTTCTTTTGCTAGTTCCATAGAAGATTGAATAGTGGAATAGGCAATTTCTTCATAAAGTCTGTCTGCATACTGAACTGCATCATCTGATTCCCAGTGAATGCCTTCTAATGCAAGTAAATGATGCCAACCAAACGTCCCTAATCCTACTGCACGATATTTTTGATTGGTCATCACTGCTTGACTTACAGAAATAGTATTCAAATCAATCACATTGTCTAACATTCGCATTTGAATACGGATCAACCGATCAAGTACTTGGTTACTTATTGCATTTGGTAAATGGATGGAAGATAAATTACAAACAACAAAATCACCAGGTTTGCGAACAATAACAATATTTCCATCTTCATCGACATATTCGTTATCAAGAGCAGTCGCAGACATATTTTGGGCAATTTCGGTGCAAAGGTTACTGCAAAAAATAGAAGTTCGCCCTTTACCGTTTACATGCTTGTTTGGATTTTGTCGATTTACTTCATCTCGATAAAACATATAAGGTGTTCCAGTTTCAAGTTGGGAAACCATGATTCGGGCCATAATATCCATGGCACGATAAGTTTTCCTCGGCAGCAAAGGGTGATGGACTGCTTCCATATATTTTTGTGTGAAATATTTTTCATCGTCTTCATCATAAAAGTCTTCCAGGCCAAGGGGGTGACCATTATCATCCTTCCAACCCATAAACTGTTTCACCTGATGAGGACAGAATGTATGCCACTTGCCAACACTGCGTCCATTATCATCGACTTCTTTTAATTTTTTCATAAATAAATCAGGAATCGATACACCTGTAAAGATGTCGTGGGCTTTTCGTCGTTCATCTCCATTGTTTGTTTTTAAGTCCAGGAAACCATTCATAATATCTCGATGAAAAACATCCATATAAACTGCCACAGCTCCTTGTCTTTGGCCAAGTTGATCGACACTGACTGCTGTGTCATTAATTAGTCGAATCCATGGCACGATACCAGATGATTTCCCTTTAAACTTTTTAATATTTGATCCTAGTGCCCTGACTTTTCCATAATAGATGCCAATTCCACCGCCATCTTTGCTTAGTCTTGCTACATCCCAGTTATTTAAGTAAATGGCATTAAGCGAATCATCCACGGTATCGATGAAACAGGAGGATAGTTGACCAAATTTCATACCAGCATTTGCTAGCGTAGGTGTTGCCACGGTCATAAATAGATTACTTAATGCCCAGTAAGCTTCTTTTACCGTTTCAAGTCGTTTATCTGTTCCTTCATTTCTCATAAGTGTCATAGCAATAATCATAAATCGTTCCTGAGGAAGCTCATAAATTTTTCCATCATAATCCTTTGCCAGATAACGATCGGCAAGCAAAAATAATCCAATATAATTAAAGAGATTATCTCTTTCTGGTGTGATTTCTTTAGCTAAATTCTTAATTTCTTCTTTTGAGTATTGATGCAGCAGGGAAGGGGAGTAAATCCCTATGTCAGTAAGTATTTCAATAAGTTGGTAGAAATCCCCATACTTCTGTTGATGATCGTAACCTCTATTTTGTGCTGCTTTTTCATATAACTCCTGAAGATACAATCGGGCAGATAGAAAAGTCCAATCTGGCTGGTCCATGGCAATTTGATTTAAGGCATATAAAAGAGCCTGTTGATTTGTTGACTGGGATGCATCACTTAATTCATTTAATTGTTGTTTTAATTTTGTTGTATCTATTTCATATTTTTGTGAAGTTTTATCTATAATTGAAAAAACTGCATCTAACTCTGTAAAATTATGGGTCTGATTGCTCATTACTTATTTTCCTCCTACTGAATCTTTTATTTTTATGCGTCTTAATTTTCTTTCGTGTGATTCATGAAACAATTGCTGTTCTTCTTCTGTTTGAGGAATAACGCCTGGGACACTTGTTGGTTTTCCATCCGTATCCTTTGCTACCATTGTCAGTAAGGACGTTGTGGTCAATTTTCTTTCTCCTGTTGTTAAATTCTCGCATTCTACTTTGACATAGACTTCCATTGAAGTATTACCGGTAGCAACAACAGCTGCTTCCAGCATCACGATATCTCCCACTCTTGCTGATGATAGAAAGTTAACCGTATCAATAGATGCGGTAACAACTGCTGCTTTACTATGTTTCATAGCTGTAATGGCTGCAATTTCATCAATGTAAGATAAAACAGTACCTCCAAATATTGTATCGAGATGATTTGTATCGGGAGGTAAAACTAATCTTGTTTGAATCGTGCGAGATACATTGGATGATAATGAATGATTCATAGAAATTCTCTCCTATTCTTTTGGAATAAGGGATTGGAGAAATAAAGGCAACAAAAAAACCATCACTCTAAAAGAGGATGGGTTGATAATAAAACGCTGATATGTATGATAGACATAGTCACGACGGACATCTGCCTATAAAACTACCATCGTTCTATCTCCCCAACTCCCGAAGAAGATAACACGTTATAAATACGGCAGGTCTCCTGACTTGTGCTTTAACCTCATGAATACCTTCCCATCTAGATCACTAGACAGTGGATTTCCTTCATTCGTCAGCACTTACAGTTGCGGGTACAGTTCTGGTCTTGCACCAGATTCCCTATTAAGTCGTTACAAATATTGACACCATATTTATTGGTAAAACTATATGTAGTTATATTAGATATGATAAGGCACAATTTATAGTATGTCAATATCAAATACAAGGAGTTGGTAAATAATTCCTCTATGGATGGATTATAAAGGGTCAGAAAATTCTCGTGAACAATTAACAGAAATTTATCAATAGGAGGATAGATGTTATGATAATGATGTGCTGTAATTAAGTAATAGAGATTAATCTATTAGTTTGCGCATACTTTGAAAGAAGTAAATTAATGTTTAGAAGGTGATATTTATGCCAGATTGGTCTTATCATCCATTAAAAAAAGCAATTCTAAATAGAATGAGTCCAAAAGCAAGCCGAGAGTTTATACATAAATCTATGAGTTCCATCGCGTCCATTCCAGGTGGCCGCGGTCTTATTGGATTTTTGGGCCATATGAGTCCTCCACATGAAATAAAAAAGGACATAAACAATTTGGAATTTTCATCTCCAATTGGATTAAGTAGTATGATTGATCCAAAGTTATCAGGTACGAATGCCTTTCAAGAGTTAGGTTTTGGGTTTTTAGAAATTGGACCAATCGTGTTAAATGAACCTCAAGAAGCGAAAGAACCAAGGATGAAAAATAATCATTTTCTGTTTTCTGAACAGCAGGAGAAAGTTCCTCTCAAACTAGCAATAAAGAAGTTAACAAGCCTAAATATTCGAATTCCCATAGTTGCCCAGATAGATAATCAGGTAAACAGAAATGAATGGGAAATTATTGTCCAGCATTTAACTCCTTTTGTTGATGGTTTTATTGGAACAAAAGAACAAGTACATGCATTTGTCGATAATAGTACCTTAACTTTAGAGCGTACTTTCTATGTTTCTATTAATGCTAATGAAGTATCACCTAAAGCATTAGAATTGGAGAATTTAACAGCAATTCCAGGGTTTGGTGGAATAGTGATCAACGCCCCTCGTCAAACTGTGGATAATTATTGGTATGAAATTGAAAATGCCAATGAATACATAGCGAACACAGTACAACAAGTCAAGAACTTGTTTCCTAATCTGGTAGTCATCACCTCTGGTGGAGTGGAGACTCCAGAGGACGCTCGCTCTTTGGTTTATGCAGGTGCAGATTTATTAATGTTAACAGACGGCTATGTAAAAGCTGGACCAGGATTACCGAAAAGAATTCATGAACGTTTATTATATGAAGAAAGTCAGACGATTAGAAAACAAAATTGGCACTGGTCCTTTCTGTTTGGGCTCTCCATTCTCATTGGAGGTCTTATCGCTCTATACTTTGCATTTACGAGTATTATACTCCCTTATGACGAGACATTTATCGGACTTACAAGGGGAGAAATTTTGCAAATAAATCCACTCATACTTTCATTTATGTCCCATGACCGAATGGCTTTAGCCGGAACGATGATTTCAGGAGGTATATTATATATCCAGCTTGCTAGACATGGGATTAAATATGGACTGCATTGGACAAGGATTTCTTTTCACAGTGCTGCCATTGTGGGGTTTCTAGGCATTTTTCTTTTTATTGGTTATGGGTACTTTGATTGGTTGCACGGATTATTTTGGCTTATTCTATTACCAATATATATTTTGAGTTTTAGGGAAGGGAAAAGAGCTGTACGGACTCCAATTTCTATTCATGGAAAGAATGATAGAGCATGGAAATACGGGCTCTATGGACAGTTGATGTTTATCATACTTGGTTTTCTGATTATAATTGGTGGTGTAGTAATTTCTACTATAGGTGTTTTCAACGTTTTTGTATCAACTGATTTAAGCTTTTTGTGCATGACACCTGAAATGTTAGATAACATTAGTAACAATCTTATTCCTGTTATCGCACATGACAGAGCAGGATTTGGTAGCGCCCTTATTAGTGTCGGGTTACTTGTATTAACCATATCATTATGGGGATTTAGAAAAGGGGAGCGCTGGATTTGGAATACTATCTGTATAGGAGCGTTGCCTGCATTTACCGCAGGAATTGGAACGCATATATATATTGGATATACAACATTTATCCATTTACTTCCCGTTTACTTCTTAGTGATTTTGTATTTGTTAGGATTAATTTTATCGTACCCTTTTTTAAAAACAGATAAAGAAGCTAGTTTTACAGAATAAATGATAGTATGTGCTTGCTGCTATTGAGCTTGAAAAGTATTGCTTGTATATTAACCTGTATAGATAAAGCGATAGTTACATTCCCAAGATATATTGCATAGGATAGTGTTGATTAAACTTTGAAAGGAATGAGCAAAGTGTACTATCCTTATATGTATCCACATCCTTATTACGTTAACGTTCCGATGTATAGATATGGAATACAACCTGGTTACTGGCCTTATCCAGACATGATGCCGAATGATTCCCGCTTTAGTTCATTGGTGCCGAATAACAATAATTCTAATGATCTGATGGATTATGGAACCAATCCATATGTTGTGAATATTGAAGAAGCAACAAAGAATAATAATACATTTCGAACAGCAATATGGACAGGAGAACACTTACAGGTAACTGTGATGAGCATTGACGTCGGAGGAGATATCGGCTTAGAAGTACATCCCGATGTCGATCAATTTTTACGTATTGAACAGGGTCAGGGTATGGTTCAAATGGGCGATTCTCAAAATAATTTAGATTTTGAGGTGGAAGTTTTTGATGATTATGCAATCATGGTTCCTGCTGGTAAATGGCACAATCTTACCAATACGGGAAATACACCACTTAAACTCTACACAATATATGCACCACCTGAACATCCATTTGGCACCGTTCATCAAACACAAGCAGAAGCTATGGCTGCAGAAGAACACCATAACGAATAGATTATTATAACAAGTTCTCCACTTTATAGAGTGGAGAACTTGTATTTTTTTCCTGAGGTGCCTGTCACTCCCCGAAATTTGTCGGATTAAATTTTGTCAAAGATGGTCGAAATAATCTATGAATATGGTAAAATACTTATTGTAAGTTTAACTGACTATCTATCGAATTGGAGGTAAATAAATGAGTAAGAAAAGTAGAAGGAATAAAAAGAAGACACAGCTTCCATTTCGGATTAATATACTATTTTTTGTAGTGTTTTTAATGTTTTCTGTACTGATTCTTCAATTGGGTGTTGTTCAAATTCTAAATGGAGAAGATTTCCAGAAAGAAATTGAACGTACGAATCAGGATGTGACAAAAATACCTGTTCCAAGGGGAAAAATATACGATCGTAATATGAACCTCATTGTTGATAACGAACCTGTTTATTCTATTACTTACACACCAGAAAAGGGAGTACAGGCAAAGGACCGTTTAGAGGTCGCAGAAAAGCTGGCAGAGTTTATTACTATGGTCCCAGAAGATGAAGAAGATCCAGAAGCGTATTTGGATGAAAAATTGACAGAGAGAAATTTAAAAGAATACTGGTATCTTTTAAATAAAGATGAAGCTGATGAAAGGTTATCTCCAGAAAAACGGGAAGAGATGAGTAATGCAGAAGCTTATAATGCAACACTTGATTTAATTACGGAAGAAGAGATAAACAACTTCACATTAAAGGAAAAAGAAATTATTGCAATTAAAAAAGAGTTAGACAAAGCTTATTCTCTAACACCACAAATTGTAAAAAATGAAGGTGTTACAGCCGAAGAGTATGCAAAAGTCTCTGAACATTTAAGTGTATTACCTGGTATTAATGCAACCACAGACTGGAATCGTAAATACCCAAACGGTGAATCACTTAAAAGCATACTAGGGAAAATAACAACACAAGGGGAAGGAATTCCTGCTGATAGTGAAGATTACTTTCTTACAAGAGGATACAGTAGAAATGACCGTGTTGGTACAAGTGGTTTAGAGCAACAATATGAATCTGTACTACGCGGACGAAAAGAACAGATTCAATATACGACCACCAAAAATGGAGTGATTGTTGGAACAGAAACAGTTGTTGAGGGCCAACGTGGAAAAGACCTTGTGTTAACGATTGACATGGATTTTCAAAAAGAAGTGGACAAGATTGTAAGAGAGGAGTTCCAAGCTGCAAAGAGACAGTATGCGAATCCGTATTTCAACGATGTCATAGCTGTAGTCATGAATCCTAAAACGGGGGAACTATTAGCGGTGTCTGCTACTCACTATAACAAGAAAGAAAATAAATACGAGGATGCTGGGTTTAGGGCTCTATCTGATGCCCATACGCCAGGTTCCGTAGTTAAGGGAGCTACTATTTTGGCAGGGCTGGATTCCGGGGCTATTTCTCCAGGTACGTCCTTTTATGATAAACCTTTCCAAATGAAAAGCAGTCCAGTGTATCGTTCATATTCTAGTAATTTGGGTCTAATGAATGATATAACTGCTTTAAAAAGATCTTCCAACGTATATATGTTTTATACTGCGTTAAGGATGATGGGAGAATATAGGTATCCATTTCCTAATGGAGGAATTCCAAAAGGGTTTGAAACAGAAGACCTTCAAAATTTTCGTAACTACTACAACCAGTTGGGGCTAGGTGTTGAAACTGGTGTTGATTTTCCTCATGAATCAACTGGGTACAAAGGGACCAAACCAAACCCTGGTTTAATGATGTACCAAGCCATTGGCCAATATGATCAGTACACAGCGATGCAACTCGCACAATATGTATCAACAATTGCTAATGGTGGATATCGAGTACAACCACATTTTCTTAAACAAATACATGATCCAATCGCATCACAAGATGAATTAGGACCTGTATATAAATCGAAAAATACAGAAGTACTCAATAAAATTACCATGGATGATAGTTATTTAAATCGAGTTCAGGAAGGTTTTCGTCAAGTATTTCAAGAGCCTGGTGGAACAGCTTATCGATATTACAGAGGTGTTGACTATAAACCTGCTGGAAAAACTGGAACAGCTGAAACGGAATATCGGGATGAGAATGGTGTGAAATTAGCTGATACAACCAATCACAATTTGGTTGGTTATGCACCACACGACGACCCTGAAATTGCCTTTGCTATAATTGTTCCATATACGGATAAAAATATGAGCCACCCTACTCACCATAATATAGGAAGAAGAATATTAGATACGTATTTTGGAATGAAAGATAAGGATGAAGATGAGTAAGAAGGCTGGATTAGCTATCTATATGATAGGAAGCCGCATTAAATATTGATATAATAAATTTTGAGGTACTAATCGTTAACCGGTTTGTACCTCTAATTTCATATAGAAATGAGGAGAAGTGGATTGGCTAAGCAAGAGGATATAAAAGTTGTCTGTCCTGAAGATTGCGGGAATGCACCGAAAAAACAGATACTAAGGGATTTTAACGTAGCAACTGTCCAAAATAAAACCGAACTTGTGCTAGATTATATTACGGATGATGTGGTTTGGAGTATAGTTGGCAGTCATCAGGTTGTTGGGAAAGACAATTTTTTAAAAGAGATAAACAAGAAAGAACATGTAACTGAGTTACATATTGATAATATTATTACTCACGGAAAAACTGCGTCACTTAACGGTGTATATATGGAAGAAAGTAGAAAGGTTGCGTTTTGTCATGTATATCTTTTCAATAAAGCGGGAAAGAGTGGGAAAATTAAAGAAATCACTACATATATCATAAATTTACCATAATAATTGAAACCATTTATTGACTATTACCGTAAAAAATAATAATAGGAACGAGGAGGGGTTATGGTGAAAACTGTTACGAAAAAACGTACAAAAGCATATTTGATAGATATTGCTATCTCTACTGCTGCAACAATAGGTGTGGAATATTTTCTGAGGAAGAAGATTAAAAATGAGGCGTTTCATGCGTTGGTTACACCAACACTAGTCATGTGGACCTTGGAATATGCCCAATTACGCAAGAGTGGGCAAACCTTTGGATACAAAAAAATGGGACTTGCCCTGGAAAATGACGATGATTCTGAACTGACACCGAGGCAAATCCTCAAACGAATGGCATATAGAGATACATTGAGTACTTTCGATTACCTAAAAGATCCAAAAACATTTGATGGACAGCTTGGAGAGATATTCCCGCATGATCGCTATTCTGGAACGACAGTGAGGGAAATAGAGTAAAGACAGATGATTAATCGTTTTGGTAGAAAGAGTAACCGTCATTTTCCGTGGACGATGGAAGAGTATGGTTGCTTTTTTATATGTTTGTTTGCTGAGAGATTTATTCTTTCTGTTATTTCATTGATATTTACGTTAAGTTCGTCGATATCTTTCCCAGTTGTAATTACTACGTTTTGTGCTGATGTTCACACAGCTGAATCGCATCTTCCACTGCAGGAAATACAACAAATCACACTCATTCGTTCCATTATATGTCACACTTCTGTTGAAAACACAAAAATGTCACTTTTTAAATAGACTTAAAAGTTGCACAGCGAAATGTGAGAGTGATAACATATAAATGTAAGCGCTTTAACTATGATTAAAAGGAGGATTTAAGAATGACGATTTCCAATGAAGAACTTAATTGGATGTACGAAACGATGTACAAGATTCGCTATTATGAGGACAAAATGGTAGAGGCCTATGCAGAAGGGAAAAACCCAGTATTTAACATAGGTGCGGGTACCGTTCCGGGGGAAATGCATTTAGCAACTGGACAAGAACCCGCAGCAGCTGGGATCAGCATACATCTGAAAAAAGACGATATCGTATCTTCTCCTCACCGTCCACACCATCATGCGATAGCTAAAGGGGTTAATTTGAATAAAATGACTGCTGAAATCTTTGGCAAAGAAACTGGCTTAGGAAAAGGTAAAGGCGGTCATATGCATTTATTTGATCCGGAAGTTCATTTTTCATGTGGTGGCATTGTAGGTGCAGGTATTCCACATGCAGTTGGTGCTGCACTTGCTGCGAAGAAAAAGAATAAAGATTCCGTTGCTGTGGCATTTATTGGAGAAGGCGCTGCAAACCAAGGTGCTTTTCATGAATCTCTTAATCTAGCAGCATTATGGAATTTACCGTTTATTATTGTAGTAGAAAATAACAAGTACGGAATTTCTGTTCCAAAATCGCATTCAACGTCCATACCATCGAATGATCTTAGAGCAAGCGCATATGGTGTCAAGGGATATTACGTGAAGGATAATGACCCGATTGCAATGTACGAGGTTTCCGGAGAAGCAGTAGAACGTGCTAGAAACGGGGAAGGACCTTCCATCATCGAAATCGAAACATACCGTTATCTTGGACATTTCCAAGGGGATGCCGAAGTGTACCGTGATGAAAATGAAGTTACCGAGCTAAGAGAAAAAGATCCAATAAAATTATTACGTGAAAAATTAATTAGTGACTATAACATAGAAGAAAGTGAAATTACGGCAATGGAAAGTCGAGCTATAAAAGATGTGGATCATGCTTATGCATTCGCAAGAGAGAGTGACTATCCGAAACCGGAAGCAGCGTTAGAAGATTTGTTTGATTAAATTTATTTTACGAAAGGAGCGAAAGGTAAAATGGAAAAAACAAAGCAACGTTTATTGACTGGTAATAAAGCGCTTTCAGAGGCGATTCGATTAGAAATGGAAAAAGATGAAAATGTTTTTGTATTAGGTGAAGATGTTGGAGAATATGGTGGCATATTTGGTTCAACAGAAGGACTACTTAAACAATTTGGACCAGAACGTATAATGGACACGCCAATTTCTGAAACAGCATTTATCGGTGCTGCTGTTGGTGCGGCTTCTGAAGGGATGCGGCCAATCGTTGAGTTAATGTTTGTTGATTTCTTTGGTGTAACAATGGACCAAATCTATAATCATATGGCAAAAATCCCGTACATGTCTGGTGGGAACGTGAAGTTGCCGATGGTATTAATGACGGCTGTTGGTGGCGGTTATAATGACGCTGCACAGCATTCACAAACATTATATTCTACATTTGGCCATTTACCTGGCATGAAAGTAGTAGCACCAACTACACCTTATGACTTAAAAGGGATGATGACATCTGCTATCCGCGATGATAATCCTGTTGTGTTCATGTTCCATAAAACCTTGCAAGGCCTAGGATGGATGGATCAATTGGATACTTCTATTGGACATGTGCCAGAAGAAGCATATACTGTTCCACTTGGCAAGGCAAAAGTAGTTAAAGAAGGTACAGATGTTACGATTGTTGGCTTACAAATGACGACACATTTTGGTATGGAAGCGGTGAAAAAATTAGAAGAGCAAGGTATTAATGCGGAATTGATTGACTTACGTTCCATCGTGCCATTAGATCGTGAAACCATCTTACAATCGATTAAAAAGACGCATCGTTTGCTTGTTGTTGATGAAGATTATAAATCATTCGGTGTTACGGCAGAAATTGCTGCACTAGCAGCCGAAGAAGGTTTATATGATTTAGAAGCACCGGTAAAAAGACTAGCCATACCGGATGTTCCAATTCCATATAGCCGTCCAATGGAACAATTTGTCTTACCGAACGCAGAAAAAATTGTAGAAGAAGCAATCAAACTAGTTAATGAGTAAATATTTCATAAGAGGTGAGCAGTAATGGTTTTAGAAGTAACATTACCTCGTCAATCGGATAAAAATGATGAAAGTCTCATCACCTTCTGGCATGTGTCAGAAGGTGATGCGGTTGAACAAGGGGATCCACTTGTTGAAGTTCAAACAGAAAAAGCAATTTCCGAAATAGAAGCACCACAATCTGGTGTGGTAAAGGAAATTAAGAAAAAAAGAGCAGATACCGTTGCAGTAGGGGAAATTCTAGCGATAATGGAGACAGAAGTTATGGAGGAAGAGCAGGTGTTGGTTGATGATCTTGTTCTGGAGAGAGCTGCTACGGTTCAGCCAGCTGTTACTGAGGGAGTAGAGAAGAAGGCATCGCCTCGAGTGAAAAAACTCGCTAAGGAGCTAGGGGTGGACTGGCAACTTGTGACGCCTAGCGGTACAAATGGGAAAGTCACAGAAGACGATGTTCGTACATTTGCTGAATATAGCAGAAAAGAGGAAACTACTCCAAGTAAAGGAGAAGAAACTCACCCGAAACGAAGCATCATTGCTACCCCATCTGTTCGCAAGTTTGCCAGAGAGAATAATGTGAACTTAGAAGATGTGTTGCCATCCAATTCGAATGGCAAAGTTTCTAAAAATGATATAGAAGCATTCCTGGCAGAACGTGATGCAGCTTCTACTCAATTGACGTTAGAGCCTGAAGCAGAGAAGAAGGAAGCAAAAGTTAAAGATGGGCAAAAACGAGTTCCACTTACTGGCATGCGTAAAGCTATTGCCAGGGGAATGGTACATTCGAAATCTACTATTCCGCATGTTACGCATTTTGATGAAGCAAATGTGGCGAATCTAGTGGATCAGCGAGAAAGGGTTAAAGGATATTTTGAAGAAGACGGGGTAAAACTCACATATCTAGCTTATGTGGTAAAAGCCTTAACTGTAGTCCTTCAAAAGTTCCCATTCCTAAATGCTTCGTTTGACGAGGAACAGGAGGAAATCGTTGTAAAAGAAAACTATAACATAGGCTTCGCAGCAGATACTGAAGAAGGCTTGCTGGTTCCAGTCATCAAACAAGCGGATAAAAAATCCTTATTCCAAATCGCCAAGGAAATTCAGGAACTTGCTGTTAAAGCAAGGGATAGAACAATTTCAGTGGATGAAATGTCAGATGCTACTTGTACGATTTCAAATGTCGGGTCAGCAAATGGCTCATATTTCACACCAATCATCAACGCACCACAATCTTGCATACTGGGAATAGGAAGAATTGAGAAAAAAGCAATTGTTGTGAATGAGACCATTGAAATCCAGCCAATGATGGCTCTATCATTAAGCTATGATCATCGATTGATTGATGGAGTATTGGCACAAGAAGCGGTAAATGAGCTGAAGAAATACTTGAGTGAGCCAGGATTGATGTTGGCGAAAGTTTAGTATAGTGTAGGAAAAAACGGCTCTCTATTATTATAGAAGAGCTGTTTTTGTTGTTTTTGGTTATCTAATAATTAGGTACGTTTTATTCTGAGTGAATATGCCAGTAAACGATTAGAAAAAAAGCGGTTTGTATATAATATAACTCACAAACGCTTTAAGGAGAGATTAGGATGGCAAAAAAACCAAAAAAACTTTTAAAATTAATGGAGCAAGCAAAAGAACACTTAGATAGTGACGAGGAAATACTATACAGCGTACTGGGTGCCTATGAAACTGAAATTTTAGGAAGTGACTCTGTAAGAAATGGGACTTTTTTAGCTACAGACAAACGTCTTTTCTTTTATGCTAAAAAATTAGGTGGTTATGATTCCGAATCATTCCCATACAGCAATATAAGCAGTTTTGAAGCTAGTAAAGGATTAATGGGTCATAAGATTAGCTTTTATGCTAGCGGAAATAAAGTAAGTATGAAATGGATTAATGATGGAGATGTCGATGAATTTATTACTCATTTAAGAAGTGCTTCCGGCAAGAAAGAAACAAATAACATTGCTCCGACAGAAATCAAAAGTACAGTAACAGAACTCAAGGAATTAGCTGAATTAAAAGAGCAAGGAATCTTAACGGATGAAGAATTTAAAAAGGAAAAAGAAAAGATTTTGAATCGTTAATTAAAGTGTAATTATATAGAAACTTGGAGTTGGCTCCAAGTTTTTTGTTTATAAAGAAGAACGGACTAGGAAAGAAATCTATTTAGCGGAGTCATGGTAGGGCGGGACGAGGAACCTGTCCCTCTGTCCCATCATTGGATTATTATTCGTTCTGTTTCTGCATTTTTATCTAGTTTAAAGGTTATTTTCTTATCTTCGTAGATAAGTTCATAATCACCAAGGAATCCTTCAAATAAAACCATTCCGTTGTCATCTGTCTTACGTGTCACGTTTGTATACCAATCGCCTTTTATTAGTTTCTTTAATACTTCATAAGATGGTTTTGGACTATTATCTTTTCGGATAAATCCAGATGGTGCATTAATCCAAGCCCCATCATCACTAAATTCCCAAGAGGATATGGCTTCTACTAAAGGATGTTTAAATAGTATGGTGTACATTTCTTCTACTTCTCTTGCCTGGCGTTCTTCCAATTCAGGTGTTGATGGCCAATCTGTTACTTTATAGTCATTAAGATCGACAATTTCAGGTGGCATCAGATGTCCAGATAACAATGTGTTTTCAGTAAAATGAATAGGTATACCAAAGTGGGAGAATCGATCTAATACTTCTTCCAATTTTTCGCGTCCCCAATAACCTTGGTGCTGATGAGACTGGATTCCAATCGCATCAATCTGTATACCTGCATTTAGACATCCGTCAATTAAAATCTCGTAGTTAATTGACGTATTGAAGTCATTTAGTAAGAGAGTGGCACCAGGATTTGCCTCTCGTGTTTTTGCAAACATTTCTTTAATAATCCCAAGCCGTCCCAAATCTTTTGCAATTCTGGTTATCCCATTATCATATTTATCATAAATAGGCATAATAACTACTTCATTAATAACATCCCACATATCGATTAATCCATTGAAATCGGATACTTCGCGTTCAATTCTAGCAAATTGTGCTTTTAGGATTTCTTCATTGGTCATATTGAGAAGCCATGGAGCAGTTGCTGTATGCCAGACAAGGGGATGTCCTTTCAATGTAATGTTTCTATTTTTTAACCATTGTGCAGCTGCTTTTAATTCTTTTGTCCGTGGTTGTCCTTTTTTAGGTTCAAATCCTTCCCAATAACCTGGAAACTCTCCCCAATAAAAAGGCAGTGTGGCAAAGTTAAAAACATCTAGGAATAAATCTAATTTTGTTTCCAAAAAAGCAAGTCTATCTGCTGCTACACTTTTGTTAGCCACTTCAATTGCATTAAATAGACCGCTACCAAACAAGAACTTGTGATTTGTTTGTTTAAATGTTACTTCTTTCCCGGCAATAGGATTACCTGATGCATCTACTAGATTGATTGTCTTGGTCGCCATACGATGTGCTAATTGATTAGTTTGTCCCATTCAATTTTCCTCCATTTTTATAATCGTACATACAATTACTGTTGGAAAACGCTTCCACCATTAAATCATATCAAACTTTCTCCATCAATTGAACTAACTTTATTACAAATATAGGAACTCTCAGTACAGCTTTATCATTTATGTTAGAGTTTGTTTGAGCTGATTCAGTTTGTTAAGAAAAAAATGAGACTGGGACTAATGAACGTTTCTATGATCCAGATCCGATGGGAATAGGAGCATGTCCTTTTTTCGCAGATACAGTTGACAATTGTCCATTATCGGTTTAAAATTTGTCTTTATGAATCTATTAATTTAATTTTACAGTATGAGGTGTGAATAAATGAAGAAGATATTGTCAACAAAGATGGGTTTCTTCTCAATCACTGTATTTCTCTTTTGGATAAAAACGTATTTAATATATAAAACAGAATTTGATCTTGGCGTTAGTGGATCGATGCAGGAGTTTCTTTTATTTTTTAATCCACTTAGTTCAGGGTTAATCTTTATTGGATTCGCATTATTTGCTGCAGGTAAAAAAGTTGGGCGACGTATCATCATTATTGATGCTATATTAAGCTTTATTTTATATGCTAATGTTGTTTTTTATCGATTCAATAGTGACTTTATTACCATCGCAACATTAATGCAAACTGATAATTTTGGGAGTCTGGGTGGCAGTATTCTTAACCTAATGGCACCTCATGATGTTCTTTATGCACTGGATATTATCTTTTTGATTTTCTTCTATAACAAAGTGAAATCAACTTGGTCTAATGAACGCATGAAGATACGCAAACCACTAGCGGTTTTAGTAACAGGTGTCATCGTATTCGGAGTTAACCTAGGTTTAGCAGAAGCTGATCGTCCTCAGTTATTGGAACGTACTTTTGACCGTAATTATTTGGTGAAATACTTGGGTGCTTATAATTTTATCATTTATGATGCTGTACAAAATTTCCAAAATTCGTCTCAACGCGTTTTAGCTGACAGCGATGATATTACTGAAGTACAGAACTATACGAAAACAAAATATGCCGAACCAAATGAGGAGCTTTTTGGTGCAGGTGAAGGGAAAAATATTATCAAAATTCACTTAGAATCCTTTCAATCATTTCTTATTGACTATGAATTGCATGGCGAAGAAGTTACGCCATTCTTGAACTCATTGGTACACGATGAAGATAGGGACTTTACGTATTTTGATAATTTCTTCCATCAAACCGGTCAGGGTAAAACTGCTGATGCAGAACTAACAACTGATACATCCTTATATGGTTTGTCTCAAGGGTCGGCCTTTTCAACAAAGGCAAATAACACCTATCAAGCATTACCAGCAATATTAGAACAACAGCAGGGGTACACGAGTGCAGTATTCCATGGTGATGGTAAATCATTCTGGAATCGAGATAAGGTGTATAAAAGCTTAGGTGTAAATGAATTTTACTATGACAGTTATTATGATATGAGTGAAGAGAATGTCATTAATTATGGTTTGAAAGATAAGCCATTCTTCGATGAATCAATTCCATATTTAGAAGAAATGGATCAGCCATTTTATGCGCATATGATGACATTGACACACCATCACCCGTATTTAATTGATGAAGAGGACGCCACTATAGCTCCAGCTGAAACGGGAGATCCATCTGTTGATCGCTATTTCCAGACAGCGCGTTATTTAGATGAGGCGTTAGAACAATTCTTTAAGGACTTAAAAGAAGCAGGCTTATATGAAGATTCAATTATTATGATTTATGGTGACCATTACGGAATCTCCGAGAACCATAATCGTGCAATGAAAGAAATTACGGGAGAGGAAATTACTCCACTAAAAAATTCAGAATTGCAGCGTGTTCCATTTATTATTCGAGTTCCTGGACTAGATGGGCAAGGAATCAATCATGAATTCTCATCGCTTATAGATGTCATGCCGACACTGTTACATCTTGTTGGCATTGATGCACAGGATTATATTCTATTTGGAACTGACATGTTCTCTGAAAATCATAAAGGGTATGTGCCATTTAGAAATGGTGACTTTGTAACGGAAGAATATAGCTATATAAACGGTATTTACTATGACAATCAATCAAAAGAAGAGATTACAGAACCAACAGAAGAAATGTCGCATATGAAAGAAACGGTACACCATGAATTAGAACTTTCAGATAGGGTTCTAAATGGGGATCTACTTCGTTTCTATACACCAAATGAAGAGTGGGAACCTGTTAACAGAGACGATTATTCCTATCCTGAAAAAAAGGTTATGAATGATGATGAAACAGAGCAAGAAGTAATCGATGAAGATACAGTTGAAGAATAATTATTTAGTGAAACGATCCAAGTTTTATGTTTGGGTCGTTTTTCTAATTTATGGTTTTAGGTAAAATAGTACTGCCTTCCTATATCAAAGTGTAATAAATAAGAAGACATGGTGATACCTTTTATTCTCTGTATAAGAGAAAATAGAATATACCATAGTTATAACGTAATGTGAATGTTAATTATGAAAGAATGTGGAATCTATATTATTTACTATTAAAGAGGTTTTTATAATGACAAAAATATTAATAACTGAAGACTCATTATTCATGAGAAATTGGCTAAAAGGAATTCTTCAACAGTTTGGCTATACGGATTTTATTGAAGCTGTAAACGGTGAGGAAGCTATCGAGAAATATAAAAATAACAATCCAGATATCGTTTTACTCGATTTAACGTTACCTGTAATGGATGGATTAACAGCACTTAATAAGATGATGGAGTATGACTCAAATGCAAAAATAGTTATGTGCTCCGCATTAGGTACTGAGTATAATGTTAGAAAAGCTTTAAAATATGGGGCAACAAGTTTTGTGGTAAAGCCTTACTTTCAAAATCTAGAAAACGTAATAGATAGAGCTTTAACAAATTAAGATGAAGTGCTTGTTATATAAGCTTTGTGCTCTGTATCTGCTAATGACTTGTATTGGGACGAGGAACCTGTCCCTCTGTCCCACCTCTGTCCCACAAGTAAAAAGGCAAACCTGGTTGGCAGGTTTGCCTTTATCTATTGTGATTGGATTAATTATCCACGTCTTCCGCCTCTACCGCCGCGTTTTGATTCGGTACTGCGCTTGAGGGTAGATAGATTTTCCTCACTATTTTTTAGGAAGTTAGCAAGTTTATCTTCAAAACTTTCCTTTGGTTTGAAATTTCCTTTGGAACGAAAGTCTTTGGATTTTCGATTATCTCTACCTTGGCGTTGAGGACGTCCAGAATATCCTTCTGGTTTGTCTATAGCCTTTTTAATTGATAATGCAATTTTGCCATCCTTTTCACTAATTACTTTGACTTCGATTTCGTCGCCTACTGTAAGGTGATCATTTACATCTTTTACATAGCTATCAGCAACCTCGCTGATATGGACCAAGCCAGTCTTGCCATCAGACAATTCTACAAATGCTCCAAAATTAGTGATTCCTGTTACTTTACCTTTTACTTTGCTACCAATTTCAATTGACAAAAAAAAGTTCCCCCTCAAAATTTATAAATGCACCTTATTTTAACAGGTTTTGCGAAAAAATTCAATTCGAGGTAACTAACAAATAATGTCATAGCATAGTTGCTATGAGATAATATAAACATTTCTTTGTCTTTTTTCTTACGTTGTTATCTAAAGCTGTATAGAGTTAATGTTAAATTTGACATGTAAAGCCTTTCATCATATACAATAGAATTAAATTCTTATGGAAAGTTGGATTAACTTGGCTGAAAAAAGTATTGTTTTTTTTGATATAGATGGCACCTTGCTAACAGAAGAAAAAAAGTTACCTGCATCAACAAGGGAGGCTATATTCACTTTAAAGGAGCAGGGACATGAAGTTGCAATTGCAACAGGACGTGCACCTTTTATGTTTGAAGATATTAGAAATGAATTAGAAATTAATACGTTCGTTAGCTACAATGGCCAATTTGTGGTACTTAATGGGGAAGTAATATATACAAACCCACTAAATATTTCTTCTCTTGAAAAATTAACAGAGGAAGCTCTTCAAAAGAAACACCCTATTGTATTTATGGACCACGAAGATATGAAAGCGAATGTACCGGAACATAGTTATATTAGGGAGAGTATTGATACGTTAAAAATTGAGCAATTTCCAACCCATGATCCGGATTATTACAAAGACCGTGATTTGTATCAAACCCTTCTGTTTTGCCCTGAAGGAGAAGAAAGATATTATGAAAGCAAGTATCAGGATTTTGATTTTATAAGATGGCATCCTGTATCAGTTGATTTACTGCCAAAGGGTGGTTCGAAGGCCAAAGGTATTGAAAAAATAGTAGAGAAACTAGGGATACCTAAAGAGAAGCAATATGCATTTGGAGACGGGTTAAATGATATAGAAATGTTAAGAAGTATTAGTAATAGCGTAGCAATGGGAAATGGAAAAGAAGAAGTAAAAGTAGCGGCAAAATATGTTACCAAATCAGTAGAAGATGATGGGATTTTGCATGGACTTCGTATGCTTGAGCTCTTATAAGTAGGATGTTTTTCCCTCTTCTGTATTTTGAATGTACGTGTTTGTTTACCATTTAATTATAATTCGTTCTGTTTATTTAGATGTAAGAATAAGATAAAAGATACGTACATTCTTTAATCTAAGCATTATTAAAACAGGGGGAAAACTACTAATGGAAAATGTACTAAAGGTATCATCAAAATCAAGCCCCAATTCTGTAGCAGGAGCTATCGCGGGAGTTATAAGAGAAAAGGGAAATGTAGAGATACAAGCAATAGGCGCAGGAGCTATCAATCAAGCAATTAAAGCCATTGCCATTGCAAGAGGATTTGTTTCCCCAAGTGGTATCGATTTAGTTTTTGTTCCAGCATTTACAGATATTTTCATCAATGATGAACAGCGAACAGCGATTAAACTAATTATTGGACCGAGAAAAAATAGGAATAGAAACTAATACTTCGATTGTAATCTTTATTAACATCACGGCTATTTAATATAGTTGTGATGTTATTTTTGTATGATCGTTTTCTAGAAGATTGTTGCATTTTAATCGAATGTAGTGTCATATATCGACTTTAAAAAATAATCAATTTACATAAGGATTCTGTATGGAGGAGATATGAAATGTTATCATTAATTAAACCAAAAGAAAAAAGATAATTAGTAAAAGGATGGGTTTATAAATGGTTCAGCGTTGTGAATGGGCTGCGGGGAAAGATCCCTTATATATAGATTACCATGATAATGAATGGGGAGTCCCAGTCTATGATGATAAGTTATTATTTGAATTGCTGTGCTTAGAAGGAGCGCAAGCAGGGCTTAGTTGGTGGACAATACTACAAAAAAGAGAAAACTACCAAAATGCATTTGATGGTTTTGATGCAGAAAAAATCATTCACTTTTCAGAAGAAAAAATTCAATCATTACTGGAATATAAAGGAATTGTACGAAATAAGTTAAAGATTCAAAGTGTAATAACAAATGCAAAGGCATTCTTACAAATACAACAAAGGTATGGGACATTTTCAAGCTATATTTGGGCATTTGTTGATGGAAAACACATCATCAACGAGTGGCATACAAGTAAAGAAGTTCCGGTTACAACAAAAATCAGCGATGCAATGAGCAAACAGCTAAAGAAGGACGGATTTAAATTTGTTGGGAGCACAATCTGTTATGCATATATGGAAGCAGTTGGAATGGTAAATGACCATACAATAGATTGTTTTTGTCATCCTTCGCATACGGGTGGAGGGAAATGAATTCTTTTACAGAAAAAGTGATTGATATAATACAAGACATTCCTAAAGGAAAAGTAATGACGTATGGACAGATTGCTCAATTAGCTGGAAACAAACGAGCGGCACGTCAAGTTGCCCGTATATTGCACTCCATGAGCAAAAAACATCATTTGCCTTGGCATCGGGTCATTAATGCAAAAGGACAGATTGCAATCCAAGACGAGGCCATATATCACGAACAAATCTTGAATTTGAGGATGGAAGGTATCGAAGTGAGTAAGAATGGTATGGTTGCTTTGGATAAATATCAAGTGAAGGTATAAGTAATCTAAAGGACAGTTCCGTTGTTTCTCTAGAAGTTGAAACTGTCCCTTTACTTTCGGGAAAGACAGAAGAAAACAGAAAAGTCCTCTTTTGATTAGTTTCCTTGCAATCTACTCATAGATTTAGCAGGTAAGCGCCAACCGAATCGGTATGAGATGATACGTAATGTCAAGATAACGCAAAATAGGGTATATAGTTGGTAGGGTTTAACAGTCCAGTCCATCCCAATAACAAATCCCGCAATCATTGCCCATAATACATATACTTCTTTTTGGAAAACAAGGGGTTTCTGCTGAGCTAATACATCTCGCACAATACCACCACCAGCACCGGTTATGGCTGCAGAAAACATGATAGCTAGTAATGGTAGGTCAATAGAGTGTGCATGCATCGCACCTTGAACGGCAAATGCAGAGAGACCAATAGCATCAAAGACCGTCCATTTTGTTAACTGGTAAACTGTTTTATTTGGTAATAGAAATACAATAGTGATAGTTATAAAGGCAATGATGAAAAGTGTGGTTTGCTGCCACAATTCGATGATGGGAATACCGGTAAAGAGGTTTCTAATGGCCCCGCCACCAAAAGCAGTAATCATTCCCAAAAAGTAAGTCCCGATAATATCATATTTTACTTCCATTGCAACGATGGCTCCACTGATCGCAAACGCAATAGTCCCAATCACATTTAATACATCCCAAACCATAAGAATCCCCCTAATCATTAAGTAAAAAAACAGAGAAACTACCAAACTCCATTCTCTGTCCTTTTAACCTGAGAGTTTTACCTAATGATAGAAGGTCTACTCCTTGGGTGGCATATAGCGCTCTCCAGAGAAGCGTCCTACAGTGGTCTTTTTACCTGAGAGATTCACCTTTTTCCAAAGATTTGCCCCTTCGGTGACGCTTCTTGAGCGTGCTCTCCCACTGCAGTCTTTCGCAAATATGTATTTTTATATCTATACAGTAGAGGATGATTGCTTGTCTTGTCAAGGAGAAATTTAAAGATGATTATTGCGCCCCTATATTTTTGCTTAAATGAGTGAATGGGAACCTTCTAGTTGTTTTTAGGTGGCGTATTCCAAATAAACTGTATAGAACGGAAATCCATTGTACCTTTGTAAATCGCTCTAAAGACTATTAACCAGAAATACGGCAATACTAGGGGACTTTTCACCATAAAGAGTAATGAAGGGTTCGCCATTGATAGAGAGAGAGGGTCGGTTGATAGAGAGAGAGGGTCGGTTGATAGAGAGAGAGGGTCGGTTGATAGAGAGAGAGGGTCGGTTGATAGAGAGAGAGAGTCGGTTGATAGAGAGAGTGAGTCGGTTGATAGGGAGAGTGAGTCGGTTGATAGGGAGAGTGAGTCGGTTGATAGAGAGAGAGGGACGGTTGATAGAGAGAGAGGGTCGGTTGATAGAGAGAGGGTCGGTTGATAGAGAGAGAGGGTCGGTTGATAGGGAGAGAGAGTCGGTTGATAGAGAGAGAGGGTCGGTTGATAGAGAGCTCGAGTCGGCTGATAGGGAGAGCAAAAACCCGGATTTACATGAATTAGTACCATGAGTGAGAAGCAGCTTAAACATGAGAATATATCCCAAAGCCACCGATAAACTCCTATTGAACCTATTAGCTCCTTTTGCCTTAAAAATTCCTTTTATAAGTTTAAAATTATTTACCAAAAGGCCCTTTTCTCAAAAAATGGAAAATACGTTGCACATTTTAGAAATTCCATCATATATTAGTTTCTGTGAGTAATTTGAAAGGAAGGAAGAAGAACTATGAGCAATTACGAAAAGATTCTTAGTCACAGTGAAGTCAAAGACGGAGGGAATGGATTTAAAGTCATTGAGGTTAATATGTCTGACACAGCGGATAGTTTATATGCCGTTTGTACCCCAGTTAAATTACAATAAGAGGGAATATCTCTTTTAGAAAAACCATCTCTTTGTACGTTACATACATGAGATGGTTTTCTAATATTGAATTATTTGGTCCTGAATGAACCTCTAGTTTCATTTATCATTTCTTATAAGTGGCTCATAATTTGTTGAGTATATATGTCCCAAATGTTCCTTTGGTGATATGTATTGTTTGGCTTGATTCACTGCAATAGGACCTTCATTGAATCCGCCGGCGATTAAGCCTAGTTTGTTTGGGTAGTTGGAGATGTCACCAATTGCAAAAATTCCAGGAATGGAAGTAGACATCGATTCATCCACTTTAATGGTACCATCCTTCATAATCATTCCCCAGTTTGTTATAGGACCTAAATCGATATGGAAGCCATGATTAACAATGATATTATCTATTTTAATTTCTTGAAACGCTTGAGTATTTACATGTTTAATAACGGCACTGGAGAGTTTCCCATTCTCTTCTTTTAGTTCAGTAAGTTCATAAGGATTAAGAACTTGTACTGTTGAATTCATCATTTTAGTTACATTACTTTCAATTCCAGTAAACTGAGGTTTACGGTAAATCAAAGTTACTTTTTCAGCAATTGGTTCCAGTTCATTTGCCCAATCAATGGCACTGTTTCCACCACCAGATATCAGGACATGCTTCCCTTTATAATCGGAAAGTTTTTTGATGGTATAATGAAGACTTTTTTCTTCAAATTTTCCGGAGTTAGGCAGTTCTAACTTAACGGATTTTAATGTTCCAAATCCTGTTGCCAAGATAATGCTCTTCGTGTGATGTTTATTGCCATTACTGCTGGTCAGCATAAAAGTACCATCAGCTAATTTCTCTACATATAAGACTTGTTCCTTTAAGACGATGGTTGGATCAAATGTCATTGCTTGTTCGATTAAATTATCCGTTAAATCTCTCCCTGATATTTTCGTAAGTCCACCAATATCGCGGATTATTTTTTCAGGATAAAAATAGGAAACTTTTCCACCGAGGAATGGTAAGTACTCAATTATTTTCGTTTTCATCTCTCGCATTCCACTATAAAAAGCCGTAAATAATCCAACTGGGCCGCCACCAATGATTGTGACATCAAAAAGTTCTGTGTGATTTGACATGAAAATCCTCCTAGGTTACTACTTTGCTTTCATCAATAGATAAACAAAATATGGCGCACTTAATATCGAGACAATGATTCCAACAGGGATTTCAGTAGGTGATAATAAATTCTTACCAATCGTATCAGCAGCCAATAAGAGCAAGGCACCAATTAACGTCGATATTGGGATGATATATTGGTGCAGTGGTCCGATTATTTTTCTAGCAATATGTGGAACTACTAAACCAAGAAAAGCGATTGCTCCACCTGCAGCTACTGCCACTCCTGCTAGTGCGACAGCAAGAAGCAGTAAGGTACGCCTGTCTTTTTCTACACTTGCCCCTAGACCTGAAGCTAAGTCATCCCCCAATGTCAATACATTTAAGGTATCAGCTTTATGTAAGGCAAGTGGAACAAGCAAGATAATCCATGGTAATAATGCGAACACGGCATTCCAATTCGCATTCCAAATATCACCAGACAGCCAAATGGTAGCTTGCCGGTAATCTTGAGGGTCCATTTTTAATTGAAAGATGGTAATAAATGCACTGAATCCGGCATTAATACCAATACCCACCAATACAAGTCTAATAGGGCTAACCCCTTTTTTCCATGCTAATGTATAGATAAGAACAGCTGCTAGTAAGGCACCAGTAAATGCAGCAAAAGGCATGATAAATGCAGAAAGTGTATTGGTTGCAGGTAAACTGTCTTGGAAAAAGAATATAAATAGGACTACAGCGAGTCCCGCCCCCGTATTGATCCCCATGATTCCAGGGTCAGCGAGCTCATTTTGGGTAATTCCCTGCAGGATAACACCAGATATGGCAAGAGCTGCCCCAATTAAAATAGCCAGAAGAATCCCTGGAAGTCGAAATTCAAATAGGACAAGATTTTGCTGATCTGTTCCATTCCATAAGAGTGTATCCAGAACTTCTTTTGGTGAAATTGGAATAACACCCATACTTAAACTAATAAAAAACATAATAATGATAAGAGCAGTTAAAAGTATGCTAATCCAAAAGAATTTTTTATGTTTGATTCCAGTTGAACGATTCATTTATTCCCACCTCCACTGGTGCGTGCTAGGTAAAGGAAAAACGGGACTCCAATGATCGAAGTGATAGCACCAACTGGTGTCTCAAATGGTGCATTAATTAATCTGGAAACAACATCAGATAGTACGAGTAATAGTGCACCAAATAGGGCCGATGATGGAATAATCCACTTGTAGTCTGTCCCCATAATAAATCGAGTAATATGGGGAACGATAAGTCCGACAAAACCAATTGCACCAGCAACGGAGACAGCTCCACCAGTTAGAACCAAAATAGAAATGATACCTAGAACTTTTATTAGTAAATTGTTTTGCCCTAAGTTGGTAGCCATATCTTCACCTAAACTTAGAACAGTTATTGATTTAGCAAGAAATAGGGCAATCGTAAGTCCAATGATACCTGAAATCAATAGAATCTGAACAGACTTCCAGTTTGTACCCGATAGTCCACCAGCAAGCCAAAATCCCATCTCTTTTTCCAATTGAAAGTGCAAGGAAAAGATAGAAGATATGGAGCGCAGCATAGTAGCAATTGCTACCCCCGCTAATGCAAGTTTAATAGGGGTAAGGCCCCCAGCAGAGAACGAACCAATAGTAAAGATGAGTGCTACGGCCAAACCAGCGCCAATAAAGGAGGCAATCGTTAATCCAAAGTTAGACACAGTTGGAAAAAAAGCAAGCATGATGACTAAAGCAAAAGCTGCACCATCTGTTACCCCCATGATAGAAGGTGATGCAAGGGGATTTCGGGTCATTCCTTGCATAAGTGCTCCAGATACTGAAAGAAACGCCCCAATTAAAGCTGCTGAGACGGCCCGGGGCAAGCGTAATTGTTGGACGACTTGATGGGAAGTTACTTCCGCATCATAAGAAAAAATAGCCTGCCATACTGTCTTGACAGGAATATCTGTTGTTCCAAAAGAAATAGACACAGAAATGGCAACAATAAGTGTAAGTAATGTTCCAATATTGATGACTGTTTTTAGTAAATTTGAATGTTTAATGATGGATAGCATTATTTTTCCCCTATTTGTTTCTTTAAATGATGTATGTATTTTAGATTGACTTTATAAATGAAAATGATTATCATTATCGTAAATTGTACCATAAAGGAGATATAATATGAATCGAAATTACATCATTCGACAAGTTTTTCTCATGCTAGTTATTAGTTTACTTTTTGTTCTTGCCGCTTGTGGAAATCAGGATAATAATGAGTCCTCCTCTGAAACAGAAACAGAAGATACTGCAGAATCTTCCGAAGTTGTGCTTGATTCAGCGATGGGGGAGGTTACAATCCCAACTGGTGCTGAAAAAGTTCTTGCTTCTTTTCATGAAGATGCCCTGCTTTCATTAGGTGTCACACCGGTTGCAAAATGGGCTATAGGTGAAACGGTTCAATACCACTTAGAGTCAGAGTTACAGGATGTCCCATCTATTGAATGGAATCTTCCTTTAGAGCAGGTTCTTAGCTATGCCCCCGATCTTATTATTCTAGAAAGCAGTATGGACAGCTATGAAGGTACATATGAAGATTATAGCAAAATTGCCCCTACCTATGTAATGACAGAAGAAACTACTGCTGATTGGCGTAAGCAAATAGAAGTATTTGGTAAACTACTTGGCAAAGAAGAAGAGGCCGAGCAAGCATTAAGTGATTATGAAGAAAAAATCACGAATGCTAGGGAGCAATTGGAAGAAGCGATAGGGGACGAAACTATAGCAGCTATATGGGCAGTGGGCAATGAATTCTTTTTATTTGAGAAAAATCGCCACAGTGCAGAAATGCTGTATTCTGAGTTAGGATTAAACTACCCATCGCTTGTTGAGGAATTAGGAGAATCTGTAGCACAATGGAATCCCATTTCGATTGAGAAACTTTCCGAATTAGATGCAGACCATGTGTTTTTACTCGCAGAAGAAGGGGAACAAGGATTGGAAACATTAGAAAATAGTACGGTATGGCAAGGCATCCCTGCAGCTGAAAATGGAAACGTATATATCCTTCATAGTCCAAGTCATTGGACAAATAAAGGACTTATTGCTTCCGAACAAACGATTGAAGATGTTTTGAGTACACTTGTTAAATAAAAAGAATTGTTGTTTTTTACAGGATAATAGTAAGTCGGAACTTGTATAGACTACTGATAAATTTAATTAAATATACTGCTTTATCACCGCTACGGAAAGCGTAGTGTATTTCCGTAGCGGATATAAAGCACCATCCTTAATTAAGTATTTCTTAATTAAATAAATATCGTTTTTATCAACAGCGATGATTAAAAAGCGACAAGAGTTACCAACAGTTACGAAAAGCCGTCTCATTATCGAGGCGGCTTTTCGTATGAAAGTATAGGAATTGAATCCATTATTTTTTACTTTCAGATAAAACGGTTACAAATGCTGAAGTACAAGGCAGGATATGATTTTTTTAATTGAAAATTGTTATCATTGACTAATAGATAAAAAGCAAATACAATAAAGTTAAACATGTCGGAAAGAATTGGTTCATATATTGTTATAGACGTACGTTAACTTTAGGGGGGATGATTCTTATGCAGACAATATCAGCAAACGATTTAACGTTAGCGTATGGGGAAAATTTAATCATTGATGATGTCGATTTAGTTATTCCTAATGGTGAAATTACGGTGTTAATTGGTGCTAATGGCTGCGGGAAGTCCACCCTATTACGATCTTTAGCTCGTCTGATGAAACCAAAAGAAGGAAACATCGTTTTAAATGGGCAAGATATTGCAAAAATGAAAACGAAAGAAGTAGCAAAAAAACTGGCGATTTTACCTCAAAGTCCAATTACTCCAGAAGGCTTGACTGTAAATGAATTAGTTAATCAAGGAAGACATCCATACAGAGGTTTTACTAAGAAGTGGTCAAAAGAAGATGATGAAGCTGTTTATAAAGCACTTGAATTAACCAACTTACTTCCATTAAAAGATAGATTGGTGGATTCACTATCTGGTGGTCAGCGACAGCGTGCTTGGATTGCTTTAACATTGGCACAGGAAACAGAGATTATCTTATTAGATGAACCGACTACCTATTTAGATATGACACATCAAATAGATGTTTTGGATTTATTGTTTGAATTAAATGAAAAAGATGGACGTACAATTGTTATGGTGCTGCATGATTTGAATTTAGCAAGCAGGTATGCGCAAAATATCGTAGCTGTTAAAGACAAGAAAATCTTTGCACAAGGGAAACCAGAAGATATCATTACGAGTGAATTAGTTCATGAAGTTTTTGAAATGAAATGCAGTGTTGCTTGTGATCCATTATTTGGAACTCCTATGTGTATCCCATATGGAAAAGGACGTTGTGTGTATAATCAAATGGGTAACTCACTTACATCTGGACTCTAAATTAGAATAAAGTGTTATTCCCCCATTACTATCCAGTGATGGGGGATTCGTGTTTTACATAGGTATACTACTTGATATGATTGGAATAGGGGAGAAAGGAGCTTGTTTCAAATTGATATTAAACTGTGATACACAATATATGAAAAGGGTTCTTTTAAAAACGGAGCGCATTTCTTCATATGCCAAGTTTCCGCTTAACTTATCTGTAATAAAAAATTTTAAAGAACTAATCCTTCATCCCAATGTTACTTATATCGTTGGAGAGAATGGTATGGGAAAATCGACATTGCTTGAAGGAATCGCTATAGGGCTTGGATTTAACCCAGAAGGTGGAACACTTAATTATAATTTTTCCAGTTATGATTCGCATTCAAACTTAGATGAGTATTTACGAATAGCCAAAGGACCGTATAAGCCTGACAATAGCTTCTTCTTTCGTGCGGAAACCTTTTATAATGTAGCTTCTTATGTTGAAGATTTAGATAGAATTCCTAAGGCAGGACCAAAAATTGTCGATTCCTTTGGAGGAAGATCCCTTCATGAGCAGTCACATGGTGAATCATTTTTCGCTGCCTTTATGCATCGGTTTGAAGGAAATGGATTATATATTTTGGATGAACCAGAAGCAGCTTTGTCACCAATTAGGCAAATGTCGCTACTGAGCAGGATTCACGAACTGGTGAATCAAGGATGTCAATTTATTATTTCCACTCATTCACCGATTATTATGGCTTATCCCGCTGCGAAGATCATTCAGCTTACGGAAGAGGGGATGGAAGAGACAAGATTGGAAGACACGGACCATTATGCTGTAATGAAACAGTTTTTTGATAATAGAGGGCGGTTGCTGTATCATCTATTTGAATGAAGTTTCAGACCTCTTTTATAACTTTCTTCATGAAAACCAGTCATTCACTGATTTTGAGTTTATTCGAGAATAGTGGTGTAATCTTAGAAATTACAGGTATAGAATGGAAAGCTAGCAATGCATTCAACGCTTGCTAGCTTTTATAATATTTATCCATCCGGTCAATATTCAATTTCTTCAAAGTCTTGTGGTTCTATTGTGGGCTGTCTTTGACTTAATTCTTTGTTGTTCTTAATTTCATCATTTATTTCCTGGTAAGATTTCACCTTTTTTGGTCGTTTTTTTGAACCATTATTGTTGTTATTACTCATGCTGCTCATCCTTTCCTTTCAATCCTGGCTAGTTTATAATTTCTTTCACCCGACCAACAATTCCATTATCTAGCATAACTTTTATGCCATGGGGGTGTGTGGTGGAATTGGTTAATATTTTCGATACGACACCTTCTGTTAATTTTCCAGATCGCTGGTCTTGCTTTTGTACGATTCTTACTTTGAGTCCTGGATTTATATTTTCTCTTTTTGTACCAGACAATTACTTGAACACCTCAATTATTTTATTCTTCTTCCTCTTCTATAATTGCATCAAAGGCTTCCGACACTTTTTCAAATTCTTCGTCCGACTCTATGGCTGATAGGTCACCATCTTCATCAATTTTCAGGAAAAAGATATCAATGTCATCTTCGCTATCATCTTGTATATCTTCGGTAAAACTTACCCCGACATAATCGATGTTTTCTATGGTAACTTTTGCTAACACTTCTACCGCTTGTTCTTCTTCTGCTTCGTCAACAATAGTAAAAACTTCACCAACTTTAATTTCCTCCATTACTAAAAACCTCCTTCAATTCGTGCTGGATGTATTGGTAGTTTCTAGTCTTAATGTTGCCATATTAGGTGAAAATAATCCATTACCTGAATAATATCTGTTAAGTGTAACTGGGAGATAGGGAACTGTCTCTATTTTACACGCCTTAGTCCGCCAACCAATAGGGTTATCATGGTTACGAATATTAGTAATGTTAGATTAGAAATTCCAGTTGCTTCAAAAAAAGGGTGGACTCTTTCTTCCTTTAAAATCATTTCGCCACCAGTCCATGCAAGCAGTCCTGCTCCGATAAAAATAATGACAGGATATTTTTGCATTAGTTTTAGAATTAATTCGCTTGCAGTAAGGATAATCGGGATACTTAGAATGATACCTGCCATAATTAGAAGCAGATTGCTGTTGGCAACTGCTGCGATGGCTAGTACATTATCTAAACTCATAATGACGTCAGCAAATATAATAATGGAGATAGCCTCTTGTATAGACTCACCACTTTTAATATTATCTGTCTCTTGCTTATCCACTAATAGCTTATAAGAAATAAAGATTAAAAGTATTCCGCCAATCAGCTGAATATATGGCATTTCTAAAAGATTAATCAACAGAATAACGAACAGTATTCGTAGTGCAATCGCTCCTAATGTGCCCCATTGAATGGCCTTCCACTGAATATCTTTTGGCAAATTTCTGCTTGCCATCGCGATTACAAGGGCATTATCCCCACTCAATAGTATATTGATAAGAAGTATTTCCAGTATAGGTTGAATAAAATCCAATGAATGTCACTCCTTACTTGGTGTGATGTTTGGGTGTATGTTTATTTGCCTCAGGGTTTGTCTATATCTGCTCTAGTCGTGATATACCGCTAGTTTTCTTTGATTTCGTATCTGTTTTGATTGATATACCTGCCCAAAAGTGCTAATGTTCAAACAATTCTATCTCATCTTTCCCGCAGAAAGCCAGAGTGGGTAAACGCACCAATCATCCATTTCAAGCTATGTCGCACTTTCTATCAGCTATGACGCAACAAAACTTAATAATGGTTGTCCAAGGAGTCTCTTTTTTCATTGTTATGAGAATAGCAAGATGATAAGTACACTTTTTTCTAATACTGAGGTGACATATCAGTTCTGCTGTTTGTGCTAAATTCTGTCTTCTTTAAGTAGGGAAAGTCTAAATTTTATGCAATTGCTAGAGCGAATAGAACCTATTAATCTAAATATCTTTCATTTGTAATTTGCGACATAAACTCTTAAACAGGCTGTAACCACAGATAGGGGGTACCCGTGTTACGATTGGCTTGTCAATAAGAAAAAAGGGGAGATTACATAATGAAAAAATTGTTCACTGCAATTTTAGTAATAATCTTGACAAGTATTTTTGCAACTACTGTATCCGCAGAAGATTACGAGGTGCAAAAGGGAGACACCCTTTGGAATATAGCGAAAGACAATGATACTACTGTGGAAACGTTGATGGAGATAAATGGGCTGAGCTCTTCTTTAATTTTTCCAAAACAGGTATTGAAGATAGACGAAAGAGAAGTGGAATATTATGTTGTCGAGCAGGGAGATACATTAAATAAAATCAGTGAAGCCTATGGTGACTCTGTTTCTGTTCCTAACTTAAGAGCTTGGAATGACCTCACTTCTGATTTAATTATGGTTGGGCAGGAGTTGGTAGTAAATGGACCGGAAAATGCAGTAGCATATAAAAGTGTAGAGCAAAAAGTAGAATCAGACGAGAAGCTATCTGAAAAGACTACTGTTGTTGCTTCTGCTAGCACGAAAGAAGAAAGCTCAACGAAGGAAGAAAGTAAATCTGACGTGGAAAGTAACTCAAAAGTAGAAAGTAAATCAACAGAGGGGGAAGCACCCGATAAACAGGAAACAAAACCTGAAGGCAAAACATTTTCTATGGAAGCAACTGCATATACAGCATACTGCACGGGGTGTTCAGGGATCACTGCAACAGGTATAAATTTGAAAGAAGATCCTAATGCCAAAGTTATTGCTGTCGATCCAAACGTTATTCCACTTGGTTCAAAAGTTCATGTAGAAGGCTATGGTTATGCGGTTGCTGGTGATACAGGCGGCGCTATCAATGGGAATAGGATAGATGTCCATTTGCCTACCAAAGATCAAGCCTACAGCTGGGGCAGAAGGGTAGTCGAAGTTACTGTTGTAGAGTGATTGAGTAAACGGTAGGCTAGTAGTTGTATTATATAAATAGTAAAGTGAATAACTATATAGGGTGCGATTCTTCAAAGAGAAGGTCGCATTTTTTTTAATAGATAAGAAAGTATATAATTTTCTACTTACCAAGTTAGAATTTTGGATTGGAGAAAATCGGCTATTTCGCCGATTTCCTCCAATCCAACTTCTGACCTCTGGATAGCCGAGTTTTTCTTAAGGAACTTTTCGTATAGTTTTGTTGCTTCTTGAAGTTTTACAGTTGATAGAAATTCCTGATTTATTTAATTCAGAATAATTAGCTCTCTCTTTCACTTATGAATGTTTTCTGCTGGCATTCGCTCCGACACAATACTTGCGGTTCGTGGGCACGGCCTCAGCCTCCTCGGAAGAAAAACACTTCCTGCTCAGGTCTGGACACGTGCTATTCCCACAGGACAAGGAAGGCTTCGTTAGCATTACATCGCACGAAGAAAATTGGTTTTTATTTTCGAGGAGTCTCCGTATTCTGCCTCCGCCGCTATGATATACTCTCTAGATATTTTTAAAGCTATAGTCTATAAAGTCGCGTTTGGGGCAATTGTTCCTCGTAAAATAGAATTATTCTAGTTAAAATCAAGTAGAGCAGAAATTTAGCGAAGGAAATACACGGAGACTCCTGCGGGAAGAAGAGCATCGGTGAGACTACGTAGTGCGACAGCACGAAGGAGGCTCACCAGCTCCCCGCGGAAAGCGGAGTGTATTTCCGTAGCGGAGAGAGCAGTATTCTGAATTAAAGATATTAGGACTCTATACAAAATGTAAAGTAAAGTTAAAAGCAACAATCTTTAAAAAAAGAGCCTTTGTTAAAGAAAAACCTTAAGTCTTTAAAAAATTTAGAATAATAAGAAGAAGTGGTGACACAAAAAGTATGGTATTTGTGTGTCAAAATAAAACTATAAATAATGAAGCAAAAATGGAGAAACTCGAACAGTAAATCCTGAAAATGGATTAGGAGCTTGACTTAGAAAGTTTACAGGAACTATTTTAAAGAAAAGGAACATCTAGTGAAACATTGGGAAAAGCTTTTGAACGAATAGGGTATTAATTATATGTGCCAGTCTTACTTTTAAAAAGTGTGACTGGTACTTTTTAATTGTCAAGTAGTTTAAATAGTGGGAATATAATAAATATAGAGTATGGAACTGGGTAGTATCCATAAATATATTGGAGGGAAGGAATGTGAATAAAATATTATTCTATATTTCAAGGTACTTACTAGGAATCATATTTCTTGGGGCTGGTATAAATGGTTTCTTTGTCATCTTTGGTTTTGACCCATTCATCGAAACAAGCCCTGAGGCAATGGCATTATTTGAATTTCACTATTTATTGGTCTTTGAAAAGGCACTAGAGGTTATCTGTGGGATTTTACTATTATTTAACCGATATGTACCGTTAGCTTTAGCGATTTTATCTCCAATCATTGCCAATATTTTTTTACTGCATTTGTTTCTTGATCATTCATTGCTTTTATTAGCGTTAGTACTTGTGGTCGCTTATTTATACATGGCCTATAAGTATAGAGAAAATTTTAGGAAAATATTTGAAAAGAATCCATCAATATAATTTTAGTAGCTACTGGTTCGGGGTGCTAACATATCCCATAAAGCTTATATCAATTCATTTACAAAACAAAAACAGGTAATGTATAATTTAATTATTGTGAAAATTATTAAATTATAGCATGCAAGAGGATATTCTAAGCGAGAAAATGATACCATTATCTACTTGCCCCAAAAATAGGAAAGAAGTGAGCACTATGGATAACAAGAAACGTATTTATTATGGTTGGTATATTGTCTTTTCCGCCTCAATCATTACCTTACTTACGATGGGGATGAGGATGGGGATTGGTCCCTTTGTCAATCCAGTTATGACTGATTTAGGGATGTCTCGCACTGATCTATCGATTATTATCGCTTTTGGTATGATTGTATATGGAATGGGCATGCCTGTAGCAGGTCTATTGTTAAAAAGTTATAGTACTCGATTTGTTATGTTACTAGGACTTGCAGTTGTTTGTTTATCCATTGTGTGGACAGTCAATTCTACAGGCTTTATTTCGTTTTTCTTATCATTTGGTGTTTTTCTTTCACTTGGACTTTCCTTTCTCAGCAATATCTCTTTATCTCCTATTGTCAGTAAATGGTTTGTTCGACAAAGAGGAAAAGCACTGTTCTACTTAACAACAGGTGGAATGGCAGGGATTGCAATAATGACCCCCGTTGAAACCTGGTTAATTCAACTTGTTGGCTGGCAACTAACACTACTAATCTTTGCCGGCATATTCATTGTTATTGTTCTTCCTTCAGCTATCTTTATTATGAAAGAAGATGTACCAGAAGAGGCTGATGGGGGAGTTAATGCAGGTAATAGGGAAAGAGTAGCTGCATTAGAAAATATTACGTGGAAAGATGCACTTGCTACAAGAGCATATTGGCAGATTGTCTTTGGATTATTTGCATGCGGCTTCGGAATGAATTTATTAGGTTCTCACGGGGTTCCCATGTTGATAGATCATAACTATGAGCCAATGATTGCTTCGTTTGGAGTCGGAATGATAGGAATTGTAGCCATATTTAGTACCTTGCTTTTGGGACAGCTAGCAGACCGCTTCCCACGAAAAAATATTTTGTCTTTAGTTTATTTTGTTCGTGGGTTGGGTTTTTTTGGCCTTGTTTTATCAATATCTACTTGGCAGCTTTTTCTCGTAGCCATTGTAGGCGGCCTTGTTTGGGCAGGGTCTATCGCCATGTCCACTGCAATATTAAGTGACTTATATGGAGTTCGTTTACTAGGGATTTTAAATGGTTGGGCATTTTTTATGGGACACCAGATAGGTGCTGCATTAGGTTCCTTTCTAGGTGGATGGGGTTATGAAGTTTTTGATACACATCTTTTTTCATTTGGTATTGCAGGAGTACTAGCCATTTTTGCTAGTTTGGCTTCGATTACACTGCCACAACATATATCATTTTCTAAAAAGATAGAAGGGGAATTAGTACAGGAAGCGAAATAAGCGTTTAAAGGGGGACGTCTAGTGGAATATGATGCGATTGTAATAGGGGCAGGGCTGGCAGGTTTGGTAGCAACAGCAGAAATTGCAGATGCTGGAAAAAAGGTATTGTTATTGGATCAAGAGCCAGAGACTTCGTTAGGTGGACAGGCTTGGTGGTCTTTCGGTGGTTTATTTTTAGTTGATTCACCAGAGCAGCGTCGAATGGGTGTAAAAGATTCAAAAGAACTGGCATGGCAGGATTGGTTGGGAACAGCTGAATTTGACCGAGAGGATGACGAAGATTTTTGGGCAAAAAAATGGGCAGAAGCCTATGTTGATTTTGCTGCAGGCGAGAAAAGGGCATGGTTACATAATATGGGAGTGCGCTTTTTTCCAGTTGTTGGTTGGGCAGAGCGAGGTGGGTATCTTGCGGAAGGACATGGAAACTCGGTACCCCGATTTCATATCGTCTGGGGAACAGGTCCAGGAATTGTGGCCCCATTTGAACGAAGAGTCAGGGAACATATAAAAAGGGCTTTGGTAACCTACAAACCGCGTCATCGTGTAGATCATTTAGTAACAAGTAATCAAAAAGTCGTTGGTGTGTCTGGCTCCGTTTTAGCTCCTAGCTCGGCAGCACGTGGAGAAGAAAGTTCGAGAGAGATAATTGGAGAGTTCGAATATAAGGCACAGGCAGTTATTGTTTCAAGTGGCGGGATTGGTGCTAATTTCGATTTGATTCGCAAAAATTGGCCAAGCCGTCTTGGAACTCCGCCAAAACGAATGATTTCTGGAGTACCGGCACATGTTGATGGCAGGATGCTTGAGATTACAGAGGAATCTGGCGGACGTATTGTGAATCGGGATCGGATGTGGCATTACACAGAAGGAATTAAAAACTGGAATCCCGTTTGGCCAAAACATGGTATACGGATTTTACCAGGACCATCTTCCATTTGGCTGGATGCAGAGGGGAATCGCTTTTCTGCTCCCAATTTTCCCGGATTTGATACATTGGGAACGCTGGAGGCCATCCAAAAGACCGGTTACGATTATTCCTGGTTTATTCTCACCAAAAAAATCATTGAACGAGAATTTGCCTTGTCCGGTTCTGAACAAAATCCTGATTTAACGGAAAAAAGCATGAAGAAATTATTAAGCAGAGTATTGCCAGGGGCACCAGATCCGGTTCAGGCATTCATGGATAAAGGAGAGGACTTTGTCGTTGCAGAGAACATCGAAAATCTTGTTATCGGGATGAACAAATTAATCGGCAATAAATTACTTGATATAGAGCATGTGGAAAGACAAATTCGAGCAAGGGATCGGGAAATCGAGAATCCTTTTACCAAAGATTTGCAAGTAACAGCACTAAGAGGTGCGCGTAACTATTTGGGTGATAAATTAATTCGTGTCGCTAAACCGCATAAAATTCTCGATTCGAAAAATGGCCCACTTATCGCTGTCAGATTAAATATACTTAGTCGCAAAACATTAGGTGGTTTACAGACTGACCTTTCAGGCGGCGTGTTAAATGCCTCAGGGAATGCGATTTCCGGTCTTTATGCAGCTGGTGAAGTTTCTGGTTTTGGTGGTGGCGGAGTTCACGGATATCGCTCACTGGAAGGGACCTTTGTGGGAGGATGTTTGCTTACAGGCAGAGTGGCTGGACGCAGTGTTGCAGAGGCATTAGGTTAAAAATAGGGTTTAATATAAAAACTAGTTAAAAAGCCAGAATCATTATATGATTTTGGCTTATTTTATTTTTAAATATAATAGTTAAAATATTATGTTAGTATATAAAATAAGTAATTTTTAAAAATGAATAAGTGAGGGGATTTCATGTTTATACATAGAGTTGATGAGGATTTAGCTTTAAAAATAATAGATTTAAGAGATGCAGAGAGGATTTTTGAGCTAACTAATCAGTCAAGAG
The DNA here is from genome assembly GCF_003628505.1 of Oceanobacillus halophilus. Lineage (GTDB taxonomy): Bacteria > Bacillota > Bacilli > Bacillales > Amphibacillaceae > Oceanobacillus > Oceanobacillus halophilus. The sequence goes on from NZ_RBZP01000009.1 coordinate 126,139, forward strand.
ACTATCTTAGAGAATGGCTGCCATGGGTAGACATGACAATTAAATTAGAAGATACTTGCGAGTTTATCAAAGGTACTTTAAAAGGGTATGCCGAAAATAGAAGTCTTACTACTGCCATATTATATAAAGGAGAAATTGTTGGTACGGCAGGATTTAATGAAATTAAATGGTCCAATAAAACGGCTTATATTGGTTACTGGCTTGGAGAAGCATATCAAGGAAATGGAATCATGACTAAAGTGGCGAAAGCATTGACCAATTATGCTTTTCAGGACTTAAAGCTTCACAAAGTAGAAATTCGTGCAGCAGAAGGGAATAAGAAAAGCAGAAGTATTCCCGAAAGATTACATTTTGTCAAGGAAGGAAATATTAGACAAGCTGAGTTGCTAAATGAACATTATGTTGACCATGTGGTTTATGGGATTTTGGCTGAAGAATGGAATAAAATGCTAAATAATGATTAGAGAAGGAGGATAATTCCAATGACAACGCCAAAGCATATTGTTTCTGCCGCAACGATTGTTTTAAATGATCATCATGAGGTTTTGCTGATAAAAGGGCCAAGAAGAGGATGGGAAATGCCTGGTGGACAAGTGGAAGTAGGAGAATCTCTGAAAGATGCAGCCATTAGGGAAACAAAAGAAGAATCAGGAATAGATATTGAAATTACTAGGTTTTGTGGAGTGTTTCAAAACGTAAGCAGTTCTATATGTAACCATTTGTTTCTGGGTAAACCAATAGGAGGAAAACCATCAACAAGTCCGGAAAGTTTGGAAGTTGGATATTTTCCGATTGAAAAAGCATTGGAAATGGTCACTTGGGATAATTTTAGGCAAAGAATAGAGTGTTGTCTGGACCAGGATACTCACCCCTTTTATGTCGATTTTTGATATGTGGTAGACTGGAACTTCAGACAAGCAATAAAGGACAAAAAGATCCACCCTCATTATTATGTCCTCCAAAAGAAGGGGTTTTTGGAAAGAAAGTGGAATATATATAGAAGAGATAGTATTAGAATAACAATTCAAGGAGGAACAAGATGGCTGCCATTCCAAAACCAGCTTCAACAGTTGTGTTAATAGATGATCATTTTAGGGTTTATTTAACTAAAAGGCCCAAAACGATGAAGTTTATGGGGGGATTTCATGTCTTTCCTGGCGGAGCAATGGAAAAAGAAGACTATGAGATTAATAGTAAACACGTCCATACAGAAAGCCAGGATGAGTCGTTAAGTCATGCACATTATATAGCGGCTGCAAGAGAGTTATTTGAGGAGGTTGGAATTCTGTTAGGGACAACAATGGATGGCTTACCAGTTCAATTACCTAAGGAAGCAGAAAAAAAGTATCGCCGCCAGCTTCTGGACGACGATATTTCCTTTAACTATCTATTAGAGCGAGAAAAAATTCATTTCGATCTTCAATGTTTAACATATTTTGGGCAAATAATTACACCAGAGCGAAGTCCGATACGATTTGATACCCGTTTTTTTCTAACCAAGCTTCCTGAAGGTCAAAAACCAGACCCGGATCCAACAGAAATCGCTGAGGCGTTTTGGATTTCTCCCAAAGAGGCGCTTCGATTATTTCAAAAGAAAGAGATTATGCTCGCACCACCAACGATTGTATCACTCAGAAAGATTATGGATTATCAAAGTGGTGGTCCACTAAAGATGTCCGTCTCGGAAATAGAACTGTTAGAACTCCTTAAGAAACGATAGAATAGGCAGAATCCTCTAATGTAACTGCCCCTTCTTTCATTAATTTGATTAGATGCGCTTCGGTTGTGCGTTTTGCCACCTGAAAGATACTTGGATGAATGGAATCGTTATAGATAAATTCAGTTAACTGAGCAGAAGTTAAATGCTTATGTTCCTGCAGTAAGGATTTTATTTGTTCTTCACGATGTAATCTGCGGTTCCTTACAAATTCGATATGTTCGTATGGTCGGAACACCCAATTTCCATGGCCGGGGCCGATTTTGGAGAGTTTTAAATTCTCCAGCCGATTTAGGGTCTGCAAATAATCTATCATATCTCCATCAGGTGGACCAATCCATGTTGTTCCCTCAGCGACGATATTATCACCAGCAATCAGGATTTTTGGAGATGGAAGATATACGCTTAGATGTCCTGCTGTATGTCCTGGTCCGTGAATGATTTGCAGTTTCTCACCAGCCACAGGGATTAATTCTCCATCACTTAAATGAGACACTTTTTCTAGAGGTGATATGGCTGTTATGATCTCTTCTTTTTCCTTTTCATGACAATAGATAATAGGAGACCAATCGGTTAATTGCTTTACACCTGGAGCATGGTCTGGATGGTGATGGGTAAGAATGATTCGCTGTGGTATGGCTAACCCATTTTCTTTTATTGCCTCTTCCAAAAGTGTCCTTGTTTCCATCACATCATAACCGGCATCGACTAGTAGACAGTCTTGATCGTTCCCAATGAGATAGCAGTTTGTTGTCGTATGAGGATACAAGGTTGGAGTAGGTATAGGAACGCGAATGACTTTGAATATGGACATTTTTATCGCCTCTTTCGTTAATAGATATCTATGTTATAGTATACCTTTTTATCGTTTAAAAATTAAGACTTTTTGCAAAATAAAACGATATAGAATTACATCACTGGCACCTTTTTTTCGTTCGTGATACGTTATACTATATAAATTTACAGAAATAGAATACTGTCCTAAAAGGAGTCTTTGCCCATGCCATTCAAACTAAATCAAAAGAACATCAAAGAGCGATGTGGGGCAGTCTCCTTTAAAAAAGGGGACGCTTTTTATCGAAGCGGTAAAGTACAAATCGAAAATGTCATGTCAGATTGTATCAAAGCAACTGTTAGGGGAACAGAAGATTTTCATGTTCACCTGGAACAGGAGAGTGGAAAATTACATGCGACTTGCAGTTGTCCTACGCTTTCTTCTTTTCAAAAAGATTGCCAGCATATTGCTGCTGTACTAATTGCACTGCATAATCAGGAGCAGCAAAGTCATGATAAACAACTAGATGCTGAATCAATTAGACCAGAATTAACGGAAGGCTTGCTTAACCTATTTCAAACAAAAAAAGTACAATCAAGTGGTCATCTGCACCACTTTGAAAATAGAAAAGTTCTTGATACCACCTTTTTCTGTAAAACCGTTACTATAGATAAAGGGAGTAACATGTTTGCTATGGAAATGTCAGTTGCATCAAATCGCATCCCAGATATTCGTGATTTTTTAGAACAGGTGAAAAATGGAAAAAGATATACGATTTCTGCTGGATTTGCATATGATCCATCCATTCATTGTTTTCAAGAAGAAACGGATTTGGTGATTCAGCAATTGATTCGCATCATGGATGATGAAAAATTATATCGTCGAGCTTTGCCTAATAAATTTGATCATAAGGGTAAAAAACAGCTATTACTTATTCCTGCTTCTTCCTGGGAAAGACTACTGCCTTTGTTAATAAATGTTCCGCAAGTCACTTTGCAATATGATGGAAAAAGTCATATCGGTTTTCAGGTGTCAGACGAGCCTCTTCCATTAACCTTTGAATTGGAAGATACGAGTGCTGGGTATCAGCTCAAGATCAAAGGGCTTGATAAAATGATGGTTATGAAGGCTTATGATGCTGTTCTTTTCTCAGGAAAACTAATAAGGCTAAATCGTGAGGATGCAGCACGTCTAGCAGAACTGAAGCGAATGTTAGATTTCTCAGGATCGAATCGTATTCCAATTCCCGAAGATCAACTCAAATTTTATATGGAAAAATTGATGCCTGCTCTAAGGAAAATGGGGGAGGTACGTTTATCTGGTGCAATTACCGAGCAGTTACAGAAAACGCCGCTTAAGGCTAAGCTCTTTCTAGATCGTGTTAAAAATCGTTTGTTGGCTGGTTTGGAATTTCATTATGAAAATGTCATCATTAATCCACTCGATAAGAGGGAACCACAGATTGGCTCGATGATTATCCGGGATACGGAGAAGGAGGAAGAGATTCTTCAACTAATAAAAGAGAGCGAGTTTAGCCAAACAGAGAGTGGCTACTATATTCATAACGAAGAACTGGAATATACGTTTTTATATCACATCCTCCCCAAACTTCAAAAGCTTGTGCATGTATATGCTACTTCAGCTGTAAGAACCCGAATTGTTCCAAAAAATACGATACCAAAAATTAAGGTGAAACATAAAAAAGAGCGGACAAATTGGCTAGAATTCAGCTTTGATATGGACGGTATTCCTGAAAGTGATATAAAGGAAGTTTTAGCAGCACTCGAGGAAAAACGGAAATATTATCGTTTGCGTGATGGTGCGCTGCTTTCTTTAGAGACAAGGGAATTTGAGGAAATTCAGCGCTTTTTACATGCTGTTCCCATCCAGGATGACGAATTGGAGAAAGGTTTAGAAGTGCCAATAGTAAAAGGACTCAGGCTTTTGGATGTGGTTGAAGATACAGATACCTTTACGCTAGAAGCATCATTTCGTCAATTTCTAAATGAGATACGTAATCCGGAACAATTAACATTTGAGATACCACAAGCAGTAAACGGGATATTGCGAAATTATCAAAAACAGGGTTTTAGATGGATGAAGTCCCTTGCAAACTTTGGGTTTGGTGGTGTCCTCGCAGATGATATGGGTTTAGGAAAGACCGTGCAAAGTATTGCTTTTATTTTATCGGAACTACCCTCCATACGTGAAAGCGAAAAACCAGCTTTAATTGTTTGTCCTTCATCTGTAACTTATAACTGGCAAGGAGAACTCATGAAATTCGCCCCAGAGATTGAAGCAATTATCATGGATGGAAAAAAGGCCGACCGAATAAAATTACAGAATGAAATACAAAATATAGACGTCTTAATAACAAGTTATTCATTACTTAGAAGTGATATTACCTGGCATGAGAAGCAGGAATTTCACGTCATCTTTTTTGATGAAGCACAGGTTTTTAAGAATCCTATGACGCAAACAGCACGTTCTGTTAAAAAATTGCAAGCTACTCATCGTTTTGCTTTAACCGGGACACCTATGGAAAATGCATTGGAGGAACTGTGGTCCATTTTTCATGTGGTGTTTCCAGAGTTATTCCTTGGGTTAAAGGAGTACAGCGAATTATCAAAAAAGCAAATTGCTCGGAGAATTCGCCCATTTATGCTGCGAAGGGTGAAAGAAGATGTTCTTCATGAACTCCCTGAGAAAATGGAAACGATAGAGTCAAATGAATTATTACCGGAACAGAAAAAACTGTATGCGAGCTATTTAGCTAAGCTAAAGCATGATACGTTTAAGCGACTAGACAAGGATACGATCCGGAAAAATCGAATTAAGATTCTTGCTGGCATAACGCGTCTACGACAAATTTGTTGTCATCCGTCCTTGTTTGTAGATGGATATAAAGGTACCTCAGCTAAGTTTGAACAGTTAAAGCAGATTATTGAGGAATCGCAGTTGGCTGGACGACGGGTTCTGGTTTTCTCTCAATTCACTAAAATGTTAAGTTTAATTGGTAATGAATTAGCGTATAAAGGATTTCCATACTTTTATTTGGATGGAAAAACTTCTTCTGAAGAGCGGTTGGAACTTTCCAACAGATATAATCAAGGAGAACGTGATATTTTGCTAATTTCCTTAAAAGCGGGAGGAACTGGTTTAAACTTGACAGGTGCAGATACCGTTATTTTCTATGATAGCTGGTGGAATCCGGCTGTGGAAGAACAAGCAGCAGACCGAGCACACCGTATTGGACAAAAACGTAAAGTTCAAGTAATTAAGCTTGTTGCGAAGGGGACAATCGAAGAGAAAATAAATGATTTACAGAATAAGAAACGTGATTTAATGGATGAAGTAATTGATTCACATGACGAACAGCTGGAAACATTAACTGAAGAGGATATACAGGAACTGCTAATGTTGTAATAGGTTGTAGTTTTAAGTGAAATATTCGAATAAATTCCCATGAAACACTCATCTTAAGAGTGGGAGGTGTTAAGATGGGAAGAGACCGTCAAGAAAAGAAACTGAAACAAAGTGGGCGTGTAGAATCAGATCGTGATGTGGGACTTCGCTTTAAAGGTCGTGCAAAGATGTCGAGTCCAGAAGAAGCAAGAAGATTAAATGATGGTCATAAATAAAATGAAAAGCGGTTCACTTAAGGGTGAATCGCTTTCCAACTTTTTAGGTATTATTTATTAGTAGAAGGAATATGTAATTAAAGAGAGGACTTGACATCATACCGATGAAGTCCTAGAAATTATCCATTTCTGCCTTTATCAAATGTTTCATGGATTATTTCAATAACATCTTCATTTTTATCATTATGATTCCATATCATTATTATCATCCTTTCAGCTATACAATTTCCAATTTTGGGGTGACTTATACATGAAAGAATTAAATATTCACCTAAAAGATGAGACTTATCAGCAGATTAAAGAAATAACGGAACTTGAAAATTTAATCAATCGCCACCGTGATAAGAATCGCAGTGATGATTATAAGATAGAAGAGTTTATTATTGGTTGTGTTATTGACAAGCTGGAACAAATTAAGCATTTTGATAACGTTAATCCTTTTAGGGATCAAAAACAACAGCCTATAATTAAGAATCGATTCAAAGAAATAGCTAAACAGAAAAAAATATTCATAAAGGACATCGCAAAACAATTACAGATGCAACCACCTAATATAAGTAAAATCTTTAACAACATTTCACAGCCTCGTTTGGAATTATTTATTAAAATTTGGATGGTGCTGGGCTGTCCGCCACTTCATTCGTGTATTTATTTGGAGGAGGTAAACGAGAAAGAGGAAGTTCTTGATAAACAGTAGGAAACCTGTAATTGATCTTTATGGAGGTTCTTTTTCTAAAGGAAGATTGGTGCTTTTTGCGCACAACTTTGTTCCATATTTTATATAGACTGTGAATTACTTTAATTAAAGATAAATGTAGTGCCTTGTTGATTTCCTCTCCGGGCAGTCGCTTTCCGCGGGCGGCTGATGAGCCTCCTCGTGCTACCGCACTGCGGGGTCTCATCTAGGCCTATCTTCCCGCAGGACAAGGAAGGCTACGGCAGCATTACATCGCACGAAGAAAATTGCCCTTTATTTTCGAGGAGTCGACTGCCCTCCGCTCCAATCAACCTGCTTAATAGTGGTAGCCTTATCTATATCTATAGAGTCTTTATAAAATGCTTGGAAGTTATAAAGAGCACCAAATTAGCGAAGGAAATACACGGAGACTCCTTGAAAAAAGAAGACCACTTTTTTTCTGCGTGCGATGTAACCCTGCCGAGGCGCTCCTTGTCCTGCGGGAAGAAGAGCATCGGTGAGACTGCTTTGTGCGTCAGCACGAAGGAGGCTCACCAGCTCCCCGCGGAAAGCGTAGTGTATTTCCGTAGCGAAGACTAAGCAGTATTCTTAATTAAATTTATT